>CAVWQU010000022.1:0-160603 GCA_963757225.1 uncultured Actinomycetota bacterium | reverse complement strand
GCCGCTGTCCCATGCCCCACTGAACCCCCCGACCCGCTCTCCGGCGACGGCGGTCAGCCCGACCAGCTCGAGGACCTCGTCGACCCGGCGACGGCCCATCCCCGCGGTCTGGGCGAGGGCCAGCAGGTGGTTGGGGCCGACCGTCCGGTGTGGACCGCCTTGGCCTCCAACAAGATTCCCAGCTCGGCCATGGGGGCGGCGGCCTGTGCGTAGGCCTTTCCGTTCACCCGGACGTGGCCGGAGGTGGGTGCGTCGAGGCCCGCGATCATCCGCATCGTCGTGGACTTCCCGGCGCCGTTCGGTCCGAGGAACCCGGTCACGGTCCCCGGCGGTGCGACGAAGCTCAGGTCGTCGACCGCGAGGGTGGGTCCGTAGCGTTTGCTGAGGTGTTCGACCTCGATCATCGGGGGCATCCCTTCGTCGTGTCCATGCCATCGACGCTAGGGACGCCACCAGCGGCCGACATCTGTCGCGAGGCCAGACTGGAGCGCCGAGCCGTATGCCTACGGGCATACGGAGACGGTTTCGTACGACACCGGTCAGGTCTCGCCGGGCCGCACGAGACGGCTCTCGTAGGCGATGACGATCAGCTGGGCGCGGTCGCGAGCATCGAGCTTGGTCAGGGTGCGCGCGACGTGGGTCTTGACCGTGGCCGGGCTGATGTAGAGGCGGGTCGCGATCTCGGCGTTGGACAGACCCTTGGCGACCAGGGTGAGGACGTCACGCTCCCGCTCCGTGAGGACCTCGAGGCGGCGCACGTCGAGGGTCCGAGCGTCGGTCGGACGCTGCACGAAGGCCTCGATGAGGTGCCGGGTGATCCCGGGCGAGAGCAGCGCGTCGCCACCGGCCACCAGCTGAACGCCGGCGAGCAGCTCGGCCGGCGGCGTGTCCTTGAGGAGGAACCCACTCGCTCCGGCCTGCAGCGCCGCATACACGTACTCGTCCAGGTCGAAGGTGGTCAGGATGAGGATGCGCACACCGTGGCACCGTGGGTCCTTGAGGATCCGGCGGGTCGCTTCGAGTCCGTCCATCACCGGCATCCGGATGTCCATCAGCACGACGTCGGGCAGGGTCTCGACGACCAGGTCGACGGCCTGCGCACCGTCGGCCGCACTCCCGACGACGTCCAGCTCGGGCGCTGACTCCAGCAGGACGACGAAGCCGGCGCGGACCAGGGCCTGGTCGTCGACGACGGCGACGCGGATCACGGCGTCGCTCCCGACACCCCGATAGGCAGCTCGACCGTGAGCCGGAACCCGCCAGTGGGTGGGGACCCGGCCACGACCGTGCCGTCGAACAGGGCGGCCCGCTCGCGGATTCCGGTCAAGCCGTGACCCGATCCGGTGGCGGCCGTTTCGGATGGCCGCCCGTCGTCACGGATCTCGATGCTCAGCCCGGTCGGGGACCGCGTGACGTCGAGGTACGCCACGGGCCCGCCGTGCCGGAGCACGTTGGTGAGTCCCTCCTGCACGATCCGGTATGCGGTGATGTCCAGTGCCGGCGGGAGGTCACCCACGTGGTCGAGGCCGGCCACCTCCACTCTGACCCCGGAGTCACGGAAGTGGGTCAGGAGCCGGTCGATGTCGCGCAGACCTTCGGCCGGCGTTATCCCGGAGTCGTCGATCGTGTCGTCCTCGGTGCGGAGCAGCCCGAGCAGCCGGCGCATCTCGACGAGTCCCTCCCGGGCGGTGACCTCGATGCTGCCGAGAGCGTCGCGAGCGATCCCCGGTCGCTCGTCGATGACGTGATGAGCGACGCCCGCCTGGACGGCGATGACGCTCATCGAGTGCGCCACCACGTCGTGCAGGTCACGGGCGATACGCAGCCGCTCCGCAGTGATCGCTCGGCGGGCCTCCTCGGCCTTCTGCTCCACCTGGCGGTGGGCTTCGTCGAGCTCGTCCCTCCTCCGGGCGCGCCGGGACCGCAGGTTCTCCCCGGCCAGCCAGGCGACCGTCACCGTGAGAACGGTGCTGATCCACGAGGATGCCGTCGCCACGGCCGGCGGTTGCAGCAGGAGCGAGACGCTCAGACCGACAACGCCGCCGACGTACACGACCAGAGCCCGCCGGCGACCCGCGTGCAGGGCCACGAGGAAGACCAGCACGAACGTCGTGTACCCGGGAAAGGCGGAGAAGCGGCCCCACGAGTACGCGACCAGGGCCGCGGTCGAGGCCAGCATCGCGACGACCGGGAACCTGCGGTGGATCGCCACCGGCGCGGCGACGAGACCGGTCAGAACGTAGGCGGCCGGCGACGCGGGCGACTGACCCTCGGTCAGCGGCCGGGTCGCCAGGTCGAGCAGCATGCCGGCCCAGAGCACGCCCGCGACGGCGGTGTCGAGCACCGGCTCGCGGACGGTTGCCCAGCGACCGCCGACCGCCGAGCCAGTGGTCAGCCATGGACGGTGCACACGGCACAAGGTAGCCGCGGGGGTAGGTGCTCGGCGTCGGCCGGAGGAGGTACGCCGGACGGGTGATGCGACGCGCGACGGTTCGGCTCCCCGGCCGATGACAGGGACAGGACGTCGGCGCGACGGTGGCGTGATGAACCCTCAACCCGTTGTCCCCGAAGGCTCTCTTTCCCAGCCTGACTCCGTCCCTCGTGGCTGGTTCCAGCGAGCCGCCGTGTCTCATCCCCTTCTCCTCCTGCTCGCCCTGGCCATTCCGTTCGTCTGGGTCACTCAGATGGGCTCGGCTGTGGCCGGCCTCGACCTGATGCCGGCCAAGCTGGCCGAGCTCCTACTCCTGGTCGGGCTGGCCGCCGCCATCGCCCGGGCGGCCGACCGGCGCCAGGGGGTCCGGCAGCTGTTCGCCGGACTACTGCGCTGGCGACTGGGCTGGCGCTACCTCGTCCTCGTCGTCGCCATGCCGCTCCTGACCGTCGCTGTCGCCGTGGTGACCGGGACGTTGGACCAGCCGACCGACGGATGGATCTCCGTGGCCCTCACGTACCTGATGTTCCTCGTCATCGGCGCGGTCACCGCGAACCTGTGGGAGGAGACGGTCTGGGGCGGGTTCGTCCAGGGTCGACTGATGGCCCGGCACGGACTCATGGTCGGGTCCCTCCTCACCGCTGTGCCCTTCTTCGTGATCCACCTTCCGTTGGCGTTCGAGACGAATGGTTGGCCGGGTACCTCCTGGTCGGACGCCCTGGTCACCTGGGGAGTGCTCCTCGTCGCGGCGCCCTTCCAGCGTTACCTGATCGGCACCCAGCTCATCGACACCGGTGGTAGCACCCTGGCCGCCGGCCTGATCCACGCCTCCATCAACGCAGCTGGCGCGATGGCCGTCGTCACCGGCGGTTGGGAGATAGTGCCGGCCCTGATCGTGCTCACCCTCGGAGTCGTCGCCTACCGTCGCTGGCGCGGGCGCTCGGCGACGGAGGGGTACGCCCCGGCGCTCACGCCGGCGTCCGAGGCCGGCCGGCACACCGCCGTGGCCGCCATCCCGTGACCAACCTCCTGCGGTGCCTGGCCGTCCGAGTCCGCAGCCGACTTGTCTCACGACGGCGAGCGATCGGCGCGGAGCTGCGTGTTCTGGGCTTCGAGGTCGAGGACCATGCTGATGCCCGCGAGGTTGACACCGGCGTCGAGGAGCTCGGCGATGCGCCTCAGCCGCTCGAGGTCGTCGGCGCTGTAGCGACGGGTACCGCCGTCGGTCCGTGCGGGCTTGAGCAGGCCGCGGGCCTCGTACAGGCGCAGGTTCTGGACGCCCATCCCCACAAGGTCCGCGGCTGTGGAGATGCCGTACACGCCTCGCTGCGGGTCCAGAGCGTCTGGCTCGCTCATCCACACGTCCCCTGACCTCGTTCGATCGCCTCTTGACAGCATGTCACGTCTGCTATATCAAATCTATTGCGCACGCCACAGATCGTTCCGGTCTGCGGCCCCCGACTGGAGCATCTCGAGATGGGAGAGATGGAGGTGGAGACGATGCTGATGCGCACCGACCCTTTCCGTGACCTGGACCGGCTCACCCAGCAGGTGTGGGGAACTCCAGGCACCATGGCGCGGCCCTCGGTCATGCCGATGGACGCCTGGCGTGACGGTGACACCTTCCACGTCGAGTTCGACCTGCCCGGTGTCAGCCCCGACTCGATCGACCTGGATGTCGAACGCAACGTCGTGACCGTCAAGGCCGAACGCCCGCCGCGCGACGACAGCGGGGAGCCACTGGCCGCCGAGCGCCCTCGCGGGGTGTTCAGCCGGCAGCTGGTCCTGGGCGACAACCTGGACACCGAGCACATCTCGGCCAGCTACCAGACCGGCGTGCTGAGCCTGGAGATCCCGGTGGCCGAGAAGGCCAAGCCCCGGAAGATTCCCGTCGTCGGCGACGGCCAGGACCGTCAGGCCATCGGCGCCTAGACGCTGACAGCGGCCATGAACACGGTCGAGGTCGACGCGGTCGATGAGCAGTTCACCGCGCTGGTGTACTCCGACACCGAGTGGTTGCGGGCCGAGTTCGACGCCATCGTCGCCGCTGAGGACTGGGGCAGCCCGCCGTCACCGGTCACTCCCTCACGCGGGCGAGCTGAACGTCATTCTCGAGCTGGAAGGCCGGAGAACCCCACGGTCACCACTGCGCTCGGCTGCGCTCGCCAGGGGCGAAGGCGTCGCACGGCCCGGACTCGATCGCCGCCGGTGAGCCGGCCCGCACACGGGCCCGACGCCGATGTGAGCCCGGAGAGGTTCCACCGCTCCTCCCGACGCCCTGGAGGTGACCCGCGATGACGATCGAACGAGTCGTTCCTGCCGCCGAACGTAACCCCAGCATCAACGGGTTCGGGATTCGGGGGCCGTCAGACGACGGAATGCCATGGGACGCCCGGGAAGTGGTGAGGGCGTTGCGCCTCGAGGTCAGCCAGCTGAAGGTCGCCCGGGACAGCAACCGGCGTATCGGCATGGCCATGGGCATCGTTATGCGCCAGCTGCAGGTCGACGAGTCGCTGGCTTTCGATGAGCTGCGCCGGATCAGCCAGAACACCAACCGCAAGCTCAGGGAGGTCGCCGAGGACGTGATCCGTGACGGCCGGATCCAGGCTCGATGCACCGTCGGCGACGGCCAAACCGTTGTCGACGACCAGCTCAACCCACTGATCCACCCCCAGCCGCAGCCCGCCGTCACGTCCCTGAGCGGAAGCTCTCGAGGAGCTCCGCGAGGACCTGCTCCAGGCCGTTGACCACCGTGATGTGTCCCGCGTCGTCGGACAGATGGGCGACGGCGCCGGGGACGTGCGCCGCCAGCCACTGGCCGTGGGAGTAGGGCACGGTCACGTCCTGGCCGCCGGCCCAGATCGCGGTCGGTACGGAGATGCGGCCCACGTCGAACCCCCACGGCGCCACCAGGGCCAGCCCGTCGTCGCGGACGCCGACCACTCCCTGCGCACCGGCCCGATGCATTGTCTCGGCGAGCCATCGGGCCAGGTCGTCCGTGGACGTCAGGTCATCGGTCGGGGTCATGAGCTGGCCCAACCCGGCCGCGACATCGGCGGCCTCGGCCGAGGTCATCGGCAGGAAGTACTTCTCCTGGAACGCGGCATACACCTCGGGTCCCTGGAGTGCCGCGGTGAAGTCTGCGACGTTTCCCGGTCCCATCCCCGCCATCCAGTCCAGGCCGGCGGCGTCGACCGGGGCCAGACCCGCGAGCGACGCCGCCGCTCGACACCGACCCGACAGCAGGGCTGCGCACGCCAACGCTCGCGGCCCGCCTCCGGACCAGCCCACCACGACGAACTCGTCCAGCCGCAGCGTGTCCAGGATCGCCTCGACGTCCGCCACGTCGTCGGCGATCCGTGGTCCCTCGGGCGGGAGCGGTCGCGGCGTGGACCCGCCGTAACCCGGCCGCGACCATGTCACCAACCGCAGGTCGAGCCTCATCGCCAGGGTGTCGAGCCGCGGGAAGTCGACTGCTGCCGATGGGGTGCCAGGCACCCACAACCAGGGAACGCCCGCCGGGTCCCCGGCCGTCAGGAACTCGAGCGTCCGGCCGTCCTGGGTCGTCAACGAGCGCAGATCGCCTCCCACGTCGTCCATGGTGGCGTGGCAGGGTCGCCTCCACCAGGCCGCGCCGAGGTCCGCTGAAGGGGGCGGGCCGAAGGCGTACGGTGATGTCGACTCCGTAAGGGGGGCGTGATGGGTGCGTGGCTGTGGATCGTCGTGGTCATCGTCGCTCTGGGCGGGGTGGTGTGGCTGGCCTGGCGGGGAGCGTTCGGCCGTGGCACCACCGACGACCACCAAGGAGAGCGCGACGCCAACCGTCATCGGTTCGACGATCCAGGCGGAAGCGGACCGTCCATGTGAGCTGCGGCACCGACCATCACCGTCACTGGGTGTGCCAGACTCGAAAAGGTGCTGACCGGCTCGGGTGACGTCGAGCTGACGATGGACGAGCTACGGGCGGTCGTCGGGTATGCGGTGGCCTGCGCCGAACCGGCCCTGGTCATCTTCCGGAAGGACCATCCGGAGGACCCTCGCCCGGCCCAGGCCCTCGACGCCGGGCGGGACTTCGCCGAGGGGTCGCCCCGAACGCGTCTCCAACGGAGCACCGCGGCCGACGCGCACCGCGCAGCCCGCGCGGCGAGCAGCCCCGCCGCGCAGCACGCAGCGAGAGCGGCCGGGGATGCCGCGGCGGCGGCGTACCTGCATCCGCTGGCCAACGCCACGCAGGTGCGTCACATCCTGGGGGCGGCAGCGCAGGCCGCGAGAGCGGCCGAGCTGGCCCGCGGTGATGACCCGGTGGTCGCGGAGTACGTGATCACCGCCGCCGCCGGGCGAGCCACGCCCGTCGTGCTGGACGTGCTGTCGCGCTATCCGCGTGTCCCCAGCGGCCGCGCCCGGGTCGCGGTCCTGATGGCCCGACTCGACAGCCTGCTCCGCGACCCACCGCCGACACCGCGTCTGGTCGACGATCCCGGGCCGTTCTTCCACGGGACCAAGGCCGACGTGCGACCAGGCGACCTACTCACACCGGGCTGGCGCTCGAACTACGGTTCGGGGCGCCAGGCCAGACACATCTACCTGACGGCGACCCGCAACGGGGCGCCGCTGGCCGCCGAGCTGGCTCGCGGCCCAGGTCCTGGACGGGTCTACCGGGTCGAGCCGCTCGGCCGGATCGAGGACGACCCGAACGTCACCGACAAGCGGTTTCCGGGGAACCCGACCCGGTCCTACCGAACCACCGAGCCCCTGCGGGTCATCGAGGAGATCACCGGTTGGCCGCGTCCGGACCCGGAGATGATCCGCCACATGCGCGAACGCATGGCCGAGCTGGCCGAGCTCGGCATCGAGGCGATGGACGACTGACGGGCTCAGGCCAGGGCGTCGGTCAGCCCGTCCATGAGCCGCTCGACGTCTGACCGGTCGGTGTAGGGCGCCAGACCGACGCGAACCCCTCCCTCCGCCCCGAGCCCGAGGTGGTGGCTCGTCTCCCAGGCGTAGAAGTTGCCGGCCGGTGCGTTCACCCCGACCTCGGCCAAGGCCGCCCGGATCGCCTGGGGCGGCAAGCGATCCGACGTGAACAGCAGGGTCGGCGTACGACGCCGCGCGTTGCTGTAGACCCGAACTCCGGGGAGCGCACGAATCCGGGGCTCCAGCCACGCCAACAGCTCGTCCTCGTGCTCCTCCAGCGCCGCATACGACGAGGCGAGGCGCTCGCGTCGGGAGGCGCCCCTGTCCGACGGAGCCAGCCCGGCCAGGAAGTCCACCGCCGCCGTCGTCCCGGCCAGCAGCTCGTACGGCAGGGTCCCCAGCTCGAACCGCTCGGGCACGGTGTCCGTGGCGGGCTTCAGCTTCTCCGGGCGGAGCGCCTCCAACGTCTCGGGCCGAGCGCCGAGCACCCCGAGGTGCGGGCCGAGGAACTTGTACGGCGAGCAGACCCAGAAGTCGGCACCGCTCGCCTCGACGTCGGTGAACACGTGAGCCGTGCTGTGGACTCCGTCGACGTAGAGCTGCGCGCCGACGGAGTGGGCGATCTCGGCCAGGCCGCACAGGTCGGGTCGGGTGCCGATGAGGTTCGACGCGCCCGTCACGGCGACGAGCCGCGTCCGCTCGGACACCACGTGGGCGATGTCGACGCCGGGCAGCTCGCCGGTCAGGGGCTCGAAGTCGGCCAGGGTCACGACGGCGCCGGCGTGCTCCGCGGCGATCACCCAGGGTCGGACGTTCGCGTCGTGGTCGAGGCGGGTCACCACCACCTCGTCGCCCGGACCCCAACCCTGCGCAAGGGTGCGCGCCACCATGAAGGTCAGCTCGGTCGCCGAGCGTCCGAACACGACCCCCTCCGGGACGACCCCCAGCAGGTCGCCCATCGCCGATCGCGCGTCGTGGACGATCCGGTCGGCGCGCCGCTCGGCCGGGGTGATCGCTCCCCGGTTGGCCACCGCCGACGTCAACGTCCTCGCGACGGCATCGGCGACGACGTCCGGCGTCTGGCTCCCGCCGGGACCGTCGAAGTGGGCCGCGCCCTCGCGCAGCGCGGGGAAGTGGGCGCGGACGGCGGCGACGTCGTAGGGCATACGCCGACTATCCCAGCGCCACGGGCTCAGCCGTCGGCGGCCTTCTCCAGGTCGGCGACGATGAGCTTGCCCATCTTCAGCATCGCCTGCATGGCCCGGGCGGCACGTTCGGGGTCGGGGTCGGCCAGCAGCTCGTTCATCCGGGTCGGGATGACCTGCCAGGACAGCCCGAACCGGTCCTTGAGCCAGCCACACGGGCCGTGCTCGCCGCCCTCGCCGAGCGCCGTCCAGTAGCGGTCGACCTCGTCCTGGTCCTTGCAGTCGATCATGAACGAGACCGCCTCCGAGAAGGTGAACTCGGGGCCGCCGTTGAGCGCGACGAACTTCTGCCCGTCGAGCTCGAAGTCCACGGTCATCACCGTGCCCTCGGGCCGCGGGGTGTCCGGGCCGTAGTGGGTCACGTTGAGGATGCGCGAGTTGGGGAAGACCGAGCAGTAGAACTGCGCCGCGTCCTCACCCTTCGTGTCGAACCAGAGGCATGGTGTCGTGGTCATGCCAGGTGAGACACCGCCCATACCGGAAAGTCATCGGCCGGTCACGAAGGTTCGTTCTGCTCGACGAACTCCTCGGGGTCTTTGTCCACCGGCTTAACCCCGGTCGCCCAGTGCTCGGCCTCGAACCGCAGGAACTGCACCGCGATCCCGTGCCGCAGCGCCAGCGTGGTCTGCTGACGGAAGTCGGTGAGGTCCTGCCGCTCCTCCTCGGCCATGTGGTCGCTGTTGGCGACGTTGGCCTCGACGACGGCCTCCCACCACTTGTCGCTGCCGGCCTTGCACCGGCGCACCGAGCGGATCGCGTCGCGGATCTCGTTGTGGTCCTTGATCGCGTCCTCGACCTCCTCCTCGACGGAGTCGGCGTCACCCGCGCCCTCGCCGAGCTTGACCAGCTCGGGATAGAAGAACCGCTCCTCCGCCTCGGCGTGCACCTCGAGGAGGATCTCGAGCCGCTTCCACAGGGCGTCGAGGCCGTCCTCGTCGTCGCGCGGCCACTCCTCGAGCATGCTGAACATCCGCCGCTGCTCGGCGTGCTGATGAAGGATGACCTCGGTGATGTCCATGCCGGCGAGTATGCCGGTCGGACCTCAGACCGGTGCGGTCTCGGTGGTTCTCGCCCGATCGCCGGGAAGGCGCTTGTCGGCCCAGAGAGCGACGGCCGCGAGGACCAGGAACAGCACGGCGATGCCCGCGCAGTTGACCAGGACCCGCGCCCAGCCGATGACGTCGGCATTGAGGAAGGGATACGGATACCAGTGGGTCAAGGGCGCGAGGGCGAGCGTCGCGACGAGCCAGAGTACCGGCCAGATCAGCGACGGCAGGATGTCGCGGCGGGTCACGAACCCTCTCGGGCCGAACGCGATCCAGCCGACGAAGGTCAGTACGGGGACGACGATGTGCAGCAGCCGGTCGCAGATGAGGTTGGCGACCGTGTAGTTCGGTGACGGGGGCAGGGCGACGGCGGCCACGACCCCGGTGACGGTGATGCCGATGAGCGACGCGAGCCGTAGCACCCGGAACAGCTGGGTCCCGGTCCGGCCGGTGACCACCATGAACATCGAGATGGCGACCAGCAGGTTCGACTGGATGGTGAAGTAGCTGAAGTAGCGGCGCACCTGCTCCGGCAGCCCGCTGGTCACCGACGACGAGTCGAGGATGTTCTGGCCGAGCAGGATGAGGATCAGCTGCAGCACCAGGGCGACGACCGCGACGACGAACGTCACGATGTGCCAGGTCCGCCCGAGCGAGGACCGCGTCATAGACGCGAGGGTACGGCTCGCCGGCCCGTCGTCGAGCGAACCGGTATGCGCGTCAGCGGGTCGGGCTGAACGGCGTCAGCGCGGCGGGGGTCCGGCCGCTGACCATCTGCTCGGCGAGGAGGCGCCCGGTCGCGGGACCGAGGGTGATGCCCCACATGCCGTGGCCACCCGCCGCGTATACCCGCGGTGACCGCGTGGCGCCGATGAGCGGCAGCCCGTCGGTGGTGCACGGCCGCGAGCCGACCCACTCGTCCTCGCGGGCGTCGAGGTCGGCCCCCTGGAGGAACGGACGCGCGGCGGCCGCGATGGCCTGGACCCGACGCTCGTCGAGACGCGCCTCGGGGGAGCGGAACTCCATCATCCCCGCGACCCGGAGGCGGTCGCCGAGCGGCGTGCAGGCGACGCGCTGGGCGGGTAGGTAGACGGGACCGTCCGGGACGCGGTCGACCGGGACCGAGAAGCTGTAGCCGCGACCGGCCTGGACCACCGAGCGCACGCCGAACCGGCGGGCCAGCTTGCCCATCCACGCACCCGTGGCCAGGACGGCGGAGTCGAACTCCTCGACGCCACCGGTGGTCACGACACGGACGCCGCGGCCCTGGTCCACGATGTCGAGGACCTCCGAGCTCGGGCCGGTGGCGAGCTTGCCACCGCGCGCGATGACCGCGTCGGCGAGGGCGTGCACGTAGGCGCCCGGGTTGATGAAGCGCTGGCCGCGCAGGCGGATGGCCGCACCGACCTCGTCGGACAGCACCGGCTCGATGGCTCGCGCCTCGTCTCCGGTGAGCACGTCGAACTCGATGTCCTGACCGGCGGCGTGGATGTGCTCGATCTCCTCGAGCAGGGTCCGGCGCTCGTCGGCGGTGCGGTAGGCCGCGAGGAACGACGACGTCTCGACGGTCTCGGCGCGGACGCCACCGGCCTTGAGCAGGTCGAAGCTCTCGAGGGCCAGCCCGTTGATCGGGACCAGCTTGCCCATCGACTGCCGCCAGTGGCCGGCGGTGCTGTGGCGGGTGAAGCCGGCGACGAACTTGAGGAAGGAGGGGTTCGCGCTCGGCGGCACGTAGACCGGCGAGTTCGGGCTGAGCACGGCGCGCAGCCCGTACTTGAGCACGGCGGGCTCGGGCAGCGGCGTGGTGATGCCGGGCGTCAGCCAGCCCGCGTTGCCCCACGACGACCCGGCGGCCACGCCCTCACGGTCGATGACCGTCACCTCGACGCCGCGCTCCTGGAGGAACCAGGCGGTGGCGAGCCCGACCATGCCGGCGCCGACGACGGCGACACGGTGGGGAGCGCGGTGGCTGTGCTGGGTGACGGAGCGTCCGGCGGCGGTGGCGGGCATCGGGACCTCTTTCGAGTCGAGCGGGTCTGCGGTGGGTTGCCTCCCAGGATGCCGACGACGCTGGCAGGACGCGTTGTACGCTGAGCACAATCGCTGAGCCGCAGATGAGACTCCACCGACAACGAGAGGCGGGCCGTGGTCGCCGTCGCCGATGTCGTCGACGCCCTGGGCGGAGGCCTGCTGCGCACGCTCGTCCCGGCGCCTGGAGTGTCGGTCACGGACGTGGTCATCGCCGAGCCCGGCGACGCTCCGGCCGACCTGCGGGGCGACCTCGTCATCGGGGCGGGGGTCGCCGACGCCGGCGACGCGGTCGAGCTGATCGAGCTGGCCGGCACCGCCGGAGCGGCCGGGGTGATCCTGCGCCGGGGCCCGGCCCGGGCTCGCGGGGTGCGGGCCGCGGCGAAGCGTTCGGGTGTCGCGCTGCTCGAGCTGGCCGAGTCGGCCTCGCTGGTCCACGCGGTCGGGGTGATCCAGGGGATCGTCGACCGCGCCGCCGCCCCGGACGCCGCGCTGGTCGACTCGGGTGGCGAGGCGGACCTCCTGGCGCTCGCCGACGCGGCGGCGGCCCTTGTCGACGGGCCGGTGACCATCGAGGACGCCCAGTCGCGGGTGGTCGCCTACTCGACCCGACAGGACGTCACCGACACCGCGCGCGTCTCGACGGTGCTCGGCCGTCGGGTCCCCGCGCCGGTGATCGCCTACATGCGCTCCCGCGGCGTCTTCCGGCGACTGACCCGTTCGGACGAGCCGTTCCTGGTCCCCCCCGGTCCCGGGCTGGAGATGCCTCGCTACGTCGTCCCGGTCCGGGCGGGGGGCGAGTGGCTCGGCTCGATCTGGGCGGTCATCGACGCCCCGCCGCCGGCCGACGCGGTCGCCCAGCTCCGGCGGACGGCTTCCGTCGTCGCCCTCCACCTGCTGCGGAACCGTGCTCTCGCCGACCTCACCCGCCGGCTCTCCGCGGAACGCCTCCGGACCCTGCTCGGTGGGGGCCCGGTGGATCCGGAGGCGGCGACCTGGCTGCCCAACGGGCCGTGGCGGGTGGTCGCCCTCGGACCCACCGGGCCGGCGGCCTCATCCGGCGGCGTCGAGGGCGACCTCGACGTGTGGGAGTCCCGGTTTAGGCGGCGGGGCTGGCGGCAGCCACTACTGACCGACCTCGGCGAGCGGCCGTACGCCCTGCTCGTCTCCGGGACCGAGCCGGGCCGCGCGCCGGCGGCGGGCACCTGGCCCTGGCTCGCCGCGCTGGTGGCCGACCCGGCTGCGACCGACGATCCGGAGGCGGGGTGGGTGGCCGCCGGGGTGGTCGTCACCACGCCGGGCGACCTCGCTGCCTCGGCCCGCACCGCAGCTCAGGTCGCCGGGCTCCGGGCCGAAGACGCCGGCCTGGGTCCGGCTGCCATCGCCGAGGACCGGTGGGCGAGGTTGACGGTGGACCGGGCGGTCGGTGCCCTCACCGGTGCGGGAGCCGCCACGGCCGCGCTGGGCGGCCCGGTCGCCGCCCTGGCCGACCACGACCGCCGGCGACACACCGCATACCTGACGTCGCTCGCGGCCTGGCTCGACCACCCCGGCGAGCCGACCGCGGCCGCGACGTCGCTCGGTGTGCACGTCAACACGCTGCGTCACCGGATGGTCCGGATGAGCGAGGTCGCCTTGCTGCGGCTGGACGACCCGACCGAGCGGCTGGCCCTGCGGCTGCAGCTGGCCGTTCTCGGCGTCTGAGCGGTCAGTCCACCCAGACGTTGTCGTGGTAACGCATGAACTCGTCGTACTCGGCGTCGGTCATCGTCTCGCCGGCCGCGCGTCGGGCCAGGCGCTCGAAGTACGCCTCGCGCGGTGCGCCCGGCGCGAAGTGCAGCAGCATCGTCGCGCCGGTGCCCTCGACGTTCCTGAACCCGTGCAGGCCTCCCGGCGGCACGTTGAGCGAAGTCCCCCGACCGCGTCGTCACCCAGCGCGTGCCGTCGTAGATCTGGACCTCGCCGGTGAGGATGTAGAACGACTCGGCGATGGTCCGGTGGAAGTGCGGGTCCGGGCCGCCGACGCCGGGGCCGAACTCCCAGCGGTAGAGCCCGAACAGGCCGTCGGTCGAGCCGCCGGTCGCCAGGTGGTGCACACGGGTGCCGTTCGGGTAGACCAGCTCCGGCTCGTGGTCGGTGGGCCGGATCGTCGCGGAGACCTCGCCGTTCTCCCCGGTGTAGCGGACGGGTGGGTATGCGGGCAGCTGGGTCACTACTCCTGCCTACCAGATCCGCGCGGCCCAGCGCCCGGGCCGTGTCGGTGCCGGCTCGTACGTTCCCGGTCATGGGCGACTTCGACTTCTACGTCGGCACCTGGGACGTCGCGAACCGGCGTCGCGTCGACTATCTCGATCCGGCGAGCCCGTGGGAGGAGTTCCCCGCGGTGAGCGTGGCTGCTCGGCACTTCGACGGCGCCGCGAACATCGACGAGATCACCTTTCCCACCAAGGGCTGGGCCGGGATCACCGTCCGGCTCCACGACCCCGTCACCGACCTCTGGTCGCTGTACTGGGTCAGCCGAGCCGCCCCTGTCATCACGACGCCGGTGACCGGGCGGTTCGTCGACGGTCGCGGCGAGTTCACGAGCGACGAGGAGTGGGACGGGGTGCCGGTGCGGGTCCGGTTCCTGTGGACCGATATCAGCGAGACGACCGCTCGTTGGGAGCAGGCGTTCTCCCGTGACGGGGGCACCACTTGGCTGCCCAACTGGGTGATGGAGTCCACCAAGCGCTGACGCCGACACTTAGTGCGCTACTCCGGGCGGCGGCTGTTGCCCTTGCCCAACCCGGTCGCCTCGTCGACGACCTGGTCGACCATCTCGTCGGTCAGCTGCGCGCTCCGGCGCCGCACCGCCTCGGCGTTGGCCGGGTCGAACCGGGCCCACTCCGTGGCCATCCGGTCCTCGAAGTCTCCGACCATTCGTTCGATGCGCTCGTCGCTCGCCTGGCGCTCGGCGTCCACCGCCCGCTGCACCACTTTCGCCGTCGTGTCGACGATCCGCCGCTCCAGCAGCACCACGAAGCCGACCAGCAGGAGCGTCGTGCCGACCCCGGCAAGCACGCTGGCGACGTAGCCCGCGCGGTCGGCCGAGGGGGCGACGAGGAGGCCGGCCCCGATCCCGGCCAACCCCAGCACGATGCACCCGATGATCCAGCCCCAACGGACCCGCGTCCGCGGCGTCGTCGAATCGGTCACCGCACCAGCCTAAAACGGCACGCGAGCGGGACTAGAAGGGCGGTGGTTCGCTGTCGACCGTGGTGACCGGACGGCTGAGCGGGTCGTCGTAGCGGAACCGGTGGCTGAGGTAGTCGCGACCGGAGACCGTGGTCCATCGCGTGGCGCCGCCGGGGCCCGGCCGGGCCTTCCAGGTGCCGCGCGTCTTGTGGTTGTGATGACGTCGGTGCCGGGACTTGAGGTTGCGGACCGTGGTCGTGCCGCTCGGCCAGGGGACCTCGTGATCGACATCGCAGCGGTCGGCCGGGACGGTGCAACCGGGGGCCTGGCAGATCCCGTCGAGAGCGGCCACCTGCTGCGCCATCTCCCGGGTGGGCCGGTAGCGCGTGGTCGACAGCTCCAGCGCCGTGCCCTCGACCGGGTCGGTGACCAGGCGGCGCCAGACCGAGCCGGTCGCGGTGGCGATGGTGCGGGCGACCGCCGCCGGGACGAAGCCGTGACCGGGGATCTCGCCCGGCTGGTCGTCCAGCCCCAGCATCGTGGTCAGCGCGACGACGAGGTTGACCCGGGCCACGGGCGCCTCGCCGGCGAAGGTCGGCCGGGCGGCCTCGGGCACCTGGTCGGGCGAGGCCCAGCCGAAGAGCAGCAGGTCGAGGGTCAGGTCGGAGCGCAGCTGCTCGAGGGTGCGCGCGTCACCACCCGACCGCAGGTCGCGGGCCAGGCCGTCGACCCGGTCGAGGGCCGCGGTCACCCGTCCGGCCTCGCCGGTCACCGTCAGCCGGCCGGTCCCGTCCGGCTCGAGCCATCCGTAGGTGCACCGGCGGCGCAGCGCCTCCGCCCGCGCCTCGGTGGGGTCCGGCGTGTGCACCGCGACCTGGCGACGCAGCTCGCGGACGAACGACCGGTGCGAGCGCACCGAGCCGTCGGCCATCGGCGCGACCATCCTGGCCGTCACGGCGCGGACCACGTCGGGGTCGAGCGATGCGGTGGCCTGCTGGATCCGCAGCGACCGGTCGAGACCAACCTCGCCCCGCGCCAGTGCCTCCAGCAGCGGGGTGGCGCGCCCCTCCTCGTCGAGGGCCAGCGTCAGCCGGGCCGCCACCTGGCCCTCCGGCAACCCGGTCGCCAGGGCCACCTCGTCCACGGCCGCCGTCGTCGTCTCGGCGACCACGGCGGCATACGACAGCACACCGTCGTCGTACATCGAGATCGTGTCGGCCTGCTCCTGGACGACCATGCCGACCGCCTCGTGCAACCGGCGCAGCGCGGCCAGACCCTGCGCGTCGGCCCACGCCTTGACCGCCTCGGCGGCCTCGATGACCCGCAGCTCCTCCTCGACCCATGCCTGCGCCAGGTCGGTCACCGGCCGGTCGTGGAACGAGGCTTCGACCGCGGCCCAGCGTGCCCGTTCGGCGGGCGTCGCCGGCACCTCGTCGTCGCGCGGCATCACGCCCAGACCCAGCGCCGGCCACGCCGTCCACGATGCCTCCTCGAGTCGAACTGATGTACGAATCGTACCAAGGACACCAACGCCCCGTCAACGCCATCCACCGCCAAAACCATTGAACGTCAACGTGATTCGCCCCGATCGCCCTCCCCCGGCCGGCGGTCGTCGGGCTCCTCCTAGGCTGAGAGCGTGGACTACGGACAGGAGCTGCAGTTCGGGCTGTTCCCGACGCCCAACGCCGCCGAGCTCGACCACGTGCTGCTGCTCGCGGAGATCGCCGAGGTCAGCGGCCTCGACCTCGTCAGCATCCAGGACCACCCGTACCAGGCCCGTCACGCCGACGCATGGACCCTGCTCGCGGTCATCGCCGCCCGCAGCGCCAGCCTCCGCGTCGCGCTCAACGTCGCGAACCTGCCGCTGCGCCAGCCCGTCGTGCTGGCCAAGAGCGTCGCGACCCTGGACCTCGTCACCGGCGGCCGGGTGGACCTCGGCCTGGGCGCGGGCGGGTTCTGGGACCCGATCGTCGCGGCCGGCGGCACCCGGCTCACCCCGGCGCAGAGCGTCGATGCGCTCCGCGAGGGGATCGAGGTCATTCGCGGCGTCTGGCGTCCGGACGGTCCGGCGGTCCGCGTCGACGGCGAGCACCACCGCGTCAGCGGGCTGCACCCCGGTCCGGCGCCGGCCCACCCGGTCGAGATCTGGGTCGGCGCCTACAAGCCGCGGATGCTGAGGCTCACCGGCCGGTATGCGGACGGCTGGCTCCCGAGCATGGGCTACGCCGATCCCGAAGCCCTGCCGGACCTGAACGACGCCATCGACACCGCGGCCCGGGACGCCGACCGCGACCCGGCGGCGGTGCGCCGCCTCTACAACGTCTTCGGCTCCTTCGGCCGGACCCGGGGTCGCGGGCTCTCGGGCACCGCCGAGGACTGGGCCGAACAGCTGGCCGGACTGACCCTCGACCAGGGCATGAGCACGTTCATCCTCGGCACCGACGACGTCGACGACGTGCGTCGGTTCGGCGAGGAGGTGGCGCCGCTGGTCCGGGACCTCGTGGACGCCGGGCGCCGCAGCGGAGCCGCCTCCCTACCTACGACGGCGGACCCGGCGCCCCGCGAGGTCATCACGACGAGCACCCCTGCACCGCAAGGCGACTCGCGGCTCGACGTCCGCCCCACACCGGACGACGGGACACGGTTCAGTGACCAGGCCGCGTGGGACGAGAGCACTCGGCCGACGTTCCCCGTGCCGGCCTCGTTCCGCTACTCGGCGCAGCAGCAGGCCGCCCCGCAGCACCTCATCGACGTGCACGACTATCTGCGGTCCGAGCTCGCCCGCCTGCGCGAGATCGTCGAGCAGGTCCGGGACGGCCGGACCTCCGTCGGCTCGGCCCGCTCGGCGATCAACCGGATGACGTTGCGGCAGAACAACTGGACCCTCGGCGCCTACTGCGAGCAGTACTGCCGGGTCGTCACCGGGCACCACAGCCTCGAGGACGCCAGCATGTTCCCGCACCTGCGCCGCGTCGAGGGGGCGGCTCCGGTCGTCGACCGGCTGCAGGAGGAGCACGAGGTCATCGCCGAGCTGCTCGACCATCTCGACCGGGCCCTGGTCGCCCTCGTCGCGGACGAGGAGGCGGGCACGGAGCAGCTGCAGGAGGTGCTGGACCTCGTCACCGACGCCCTGCTCTCACATCTGTCCTACGAGGAGCGCGAGCTGCTGCACCCGTTGGCGCAGGGCGGTTTTCAGTGACCCTGCTGTCGGCGGAGCATCTCGTCGCGCACGGCGGCCGCGCCGAGGTCGGCTGACCCGGCCAGCCCCTCGACGACGCCGGCCTGGTCGTCGGCCGAGCGGTTCTGGCTCAGCTTCGCCTTGGCCTCGACGCCGGTCACCGCCATCGAGACCCCGACGATCGCTCTCAGCTGGCCGTCGACGAACCGCGCGGGTGCGTCGTCGACGTGCCACCGTTCCTTGTCGGCCGTTCGTCCCTCGTGGTGGTCGGTCAGCCGCGTGACTGCTTCTCGCAGCCACTCCGGGTCGTCGTGCACCGTGACCGGGCCCGAGAGGTGGACGGCCGAGTAGTTCCACGTCGGCACCACCCGGCCGTGCTCGCGCTTCGACGCATACCAGCGCGGGGTGATGTACGCGTCCGGGCCGGTCACGACGAGCAGACCCGGGGAGCCGTCGACGATGCGCCGCCAGTGCTCATTGGCGCGGGCCAGGTGGACGACGACCTCGTCGCCCTCCCAGAGCACCGGCAGCAGGCTGGCGTCGGGCGTGCCGTCGGTCCCGACCGTGACGAGCTGGCCGACGTGCACGTCGCGGACCAGAGCCCGGATCTCCTCCAGGTCCTCGACGGCGAAGTGGCGCGGAACGTACACGACGACCATTTAATCGGGCTCCCCGCGAAGTATCAGAGCGGAGCGGAGAACTTCGTGGGGTGGATTCAGGGGTTCGCGGCGAGGAAGATGTACGCCGCGAGCAGGACGAGGTGCACGCCGCCCTGCAGGCGGGTGGCGCGACCGGGCACGACGGTGAGCATGCCGACGATGACGGTGATGGCGAGCAGCACCATCTGCGTCGGGCCGAGGCCCAGCAGGAGCGGCCCGTCCAGCCAGATCGTCGCGACGGCCAGCGCCGGGATGGTGAGGCCGATGCTGGCCATGGCCGAGCCGAGCGCCAGGTTGAGGCTGATCTGCACCCGGTTGCGCCGGGCGGCGTTGACCGCGGCCAGCGTCTCCGGGGCCAGGACCAGGATGGCGATGACGACGCCGACGAAAGACGGCGGCAGACCCACCGCGGACACCGCCGAGCCGATGGCCGGCGAGAGCACCTTGGCCAGCCCGACGACCGCGACGAGCGAGACCAGCAGCAGCCCGACGCTCAGCTTCCACGAGCTCCCCGGGCGGAGGGGCGTGACCCTCGTCGTCCTCGATGAGGCCGCCGTGCTTGTCGATCGGGAGGAAGAAGTCCCGGTGCCGCCGGGTCTGGGTCAGGACGAACAGGACGTAGAGCATCAGTGACGCGACAGCGGCGAAGGCGAGCTGCGAGGTGGAGAACTCCGGCCCCGGCACTTTGGTCGTGAACGTCGGCAGCACGAGGCATACCGTCGCGAGGGTCGCGACCGTGGCCAGAGCCCCGCCGGTGCCCTCCTTGTTGAAGACGACGAGACCGTGTCGCAGCGAGCCGGCCAGCACGCAGATCCCGAGGATCCCGTTGCAGGTGATCATCACGGCGGCGAAGACGGTGTCGCGGGCCAGGGTCGTCGTGTCGCCCTTGCCGCCGACCATGAGCATGACGATGAGCCCGACCTCGATGATGGTCACCGCGACGGCGAGGATCAGCGATCCGTAAGGCTCCCCGACCCGGTGCGCGACGATCTCCGCGTGCTGCACGGCCGCCAGGACGGCGGCACCGAGCAGGACGGCCACGAGCACGAGCGGAACGGGCCCGAGCCCCTCCCGGCCCCAGGTCGCCAGCAGGGCGAGGATGGCGAGGACCGGGGCGAGCGTGGTCCATCGCAGGTACACCGGCCGAACCCGCGGCTCCTCGGTCACCTCGGCCCCGTCGGTCATGGCGCAATCCTCTCAGGCGGCAGGCGTCGCCCCGCGCCATGGCCGCTCGCTGAGAACCGGCAGCGCGACGAAGTCGTGGCAGCCGAGGACGGGCAGCATCTGCCGGACCGGGCTGGGCATCCGGCTCAGCCCGTCCTGCTCGCTCAGCGTCGCCGGTGCGCCCAGCGTGACCAGCCGGCTCCCGACGTGCATCCGCGCCCCGCCGGCGGCCCGGACGTTGCGCAGCCAGTCGACGTCGGGGCCGTAGGTCAGGGCGATGGTGACTGTCGGCCCGTCCCGAAAGGCCATCAGCGGGGTCCGGAACGTCCGCCCGGACCGGCGCCCCACGTGCTCGAGCTCGACGAACCAGCCGTGGCCGGCCAGCCCGCGCAGCAGCGGGTTCGTCACGCGCTTGTTGATCCGACGGACGGCGTGAGGAACAGCCATGCGGCCACCCTGGCAGGCGTGCGGACCGGGGCGCGACATCTGCGGAGGGCCTCGGAGCCGAAGTAGCCGTGTGACCGACGTTCGTACCCGCCCCGCCGCCTCGTCGGCGAAGGCCCCGACCGCACCCCGCATCCTGTATGCGGTGTGCGGCGTGCTGGCCGCCCTCGCGGGAATCGCGGTGGGTCACCTCGTCGCCGCGGTGACGAACGCCGCCGCCTCGCCGGTCCTGTCGGTCGGGTCCGTGGTCATCGACCTCACCCCGACCCCGGTCAAGGAGCTCGTCATCGCCAAGGTCGGCACGGCCGACAAGCCGATCCTCCTGGCCACGGTCTCGCTCGCCACCCTGGCGCTCGCCGCCCTCGCGGGGCTGCTGTCGCGGCGGCGTCCGGCGGTCGGCGCCGGCCTGCTCCTGCTCCTGGTGGCCGCGGCCGGCGCGGCGGCCATGACGCCGTCCGACCGCACGGCCGCTCGACCTGCTTCCCGCCCTCGCGACGGCGATCGTCGGCGTCGGCTCGCTGCTCGGTCTCCGCCGGCTGCTCGAGCCGGCTACCGCCGGTCTGCGGGGATCAGGCGCGTCGCGGCGCACCTTCCTCGTCGGAGCCGCGGGCATCACCGCCGGTGCCGCCGTCGCCGGCGCCCTCGGCCAGCGGCTCGCCGAGCGGGCCACCGACACCACCGGCCTGACGCTGCCCGCTCCCGCGAACCCGACGGCCCCGCTGCCCGCGGGCGTCGAGTCGACGATGCCCGGTGTCTCGCCCTTCCGGACCCCGACCGCGAGCTTCTACCGCGTCGACACCAACCTCACCGTGCCGCGCGTGAGCGTCGGCTCGTGGTCGCTGGAGATCGACGGCGACGTTCGCAGCCCGTTCACCATGACCTACGACGAGCTGCTCGCCATGCCGATGATCGAGCGCGACATCACCCTCACCTGCGTCTCCAACGAGGTCGGCGGCGGCTACGTCGGCGCGGCCCGCTGGCTCGGCGTCCGGCTCACCGACGTCCTCGACCGCGCCGGAGTGGGCACCCAGTCCGACCAGCTGCTCAGCACCGCGGTCGACGGCTTCACCATCAGCACGCCGCTCGCGGTCGTCCGGGACGGCCGCGACGCGATGATCGCCGTCGGGATGAACGGGGAGCCGCTCACCGACATCCACGGGTTCCCGGCCCGGCTGGTGACCCCAGGGCTCTACGGGTTCGTCGGAGCCACCAAGTGGCTCACCAAGCTGACCCTGACGACGTATGCGGCGCAGCAGGCCTACTGGACCCAGCGCCAGTGGGCGACGAACGCACCGATCAAGACGTCCGCGCGGATCGACACTCCCGCACCGCTCTCGACCGTCTCTCCGGGGCGAACCGTCATCGGCGGGGTCGCCTGGGCGCAGCATCGCGGCGTCGGCACGGTCGAGGTGCAGATCGACGGAGGCGCGTGGCAGCGAACCCAGCTCGGCCCGGATGCCGG
This sequence comes from uncultured Actinomycetota bacterium, assembly GCA_963757225.1. GTDB lineage: Bacteria > Actinomycetota > Actinomycetes > Actinomycetales > Dermatophilaceae > Lapillicoccus. The sequence continues at coordinate 138,898 of CAVWQU010000022.1, read as the reverse complement.
CGTCGACTACTGGCGGCAGTGGTTCGTCCCCTGGGACGCGACCACCGGCCAGCACACTCTGGCGGTCCGCGCCACCGACCTGGCCGGCGCGGTGCAGACCGACCAGCGGGCGACGCCGTTCCCCGACGGGTCGAGCGGCATCCAGCAGGTGGTCGTCATCGTTTCGTGATGGAAACCCAATGACATCAAGCCAATCCGGCTCATGCCAAGCACCGAATACCTCATGCAAGCAACAACACCACAGACCAGCAGGGAAGCAGGAACACATCATGAACGCACGGACCAGGACCGCCCGCCGGGCCACCGTTTTCGTGGCTCTCGCGGCTGCGCTTCCGATCGGGCTGGCCGCGTGCGGCTCGACGAGCACGCCGTCCGCCGGCGCTGCCGCCGCCCCGTCGACGACCAGCTCGGCTCCGACGACGGCCTCCAGCAGCTCCACCACCGACGCGATGAGCCAGCCCTTCGGCGCGGCCTGCTCGGCGGTCCCGAAGGACGGCAAGGGCTCGTTCAACGGCATGGCCACCGACCCGGTCGCCACCGCCGCCAGCAACAACCCGGTGCTGTCGACGCTGGTCACCGCGGTCAAGGCCGCCGGCCTCGTCGACACGCTGAACTCGGCTCCGGCCATCACCGTCTTCGCGCCGACCAACGACGCCTTCGCGAAGATCCCCGCGGACACCCTGAACAAGGTCCTCGCGGACAAGGAGACGCTCACCAAGATCCTCACCAACCACGTCGTGGCCGGGAAGATCGCGCCGGACCAGCTCGCCGGTGACCACAAGACGCTGGCCGGCACCACGCTCACCGTCAAGGGCTCGGGCGAGATGTTCACGGTCGGCAAGGAGAACGCCAACATCGTCTGCGGCAACGTCACCACCGCGAACGCGACGGTCTACATCGTCGACTCCGTCCTGATGCCCTGATCGTCGGTAGACGGACAGCAGCAGGCGCGAAAAGGAATGACACAGCAGAATGCCAGTCATGGCTGAGCTTCGGGCAGTGCCCTCCGGCGATGAGTCGCCGGAGGGCACGGACCCGAACGCTCGCCTGTCCGGCCTGCTCCGACAGTCGTCGTGGGGCGACGAGAGCGCGTTCGCGCAGCTCTACGACGCCGTCGCCCCACGGCTCTACGGGCTGGTGGTCCGGGTGCTTCGAGACCCGGCCCAGTCCGAAGAGGTCACCCAGGAGGCCTTCCTCGAGATCTGGCGCATGTCGTCGCGGTTCGACCCGGACCGCGGTAGCGCCCTCGGGTGGATGATGACCATCGCCCACCGCAAGGCCGTGGACCGGGTGCGATCCGCGACGGCCGCCGGCCGTCGGGACCACGGCTACCACGAGGCGAACCAGGACGTGGACTACGACTCCACCGCGGAAGCGGCCCAGGCCTCGCTCGAGGCCGAACGAGTGCGCAAGGCACTGCAGACCCTCACCCCAGCCCAGCGAAGCGCTCTCGAGCTCGCCTTCTTCGGGGGATACACGCATACGGAGGTCGCCGCGATGCTCGACCTGCCACTGGGGACCGCCAAGACACGCATCCGCGACGGATTGATCCGCCTCCGTGACACGCTGGGACTGAGCACATGAACACCCACGACTCCGCAGACATCCACGCCCTCTCCGGCGCGTATGCCCTCGACGCCGTCGACGACATCGAGCGCGCCGAGTTCGAGCGGCACCTGACCACCTGCGCGGACTGTCGCGAGGAGGTCGCGGGCTTCCGGTCCACCGCCGTCCAGCTCTCCACGCTGATGAACACGACGCCCCCGGAACGGCTGCGCGAGCAGGTGCTCCGCGACATCTCCACGGTCCGCCCGCTGCCCCCCGAGGTCCGGCAGGAGGCCGGTGACCGCATCGAGGCCACCAGCCGCGAGCGGGCGGCGGCCCAGGCGGGCGAGCCCGACACGCGCGTGTCCCGGCTCTCCGACGTCCGGCGACGCCGCAACCGCTGGTTCGCCGCGGCCGCGGCTGTCATCGCCTTCGGTGGCGGCGCCGCCCTGGTGGCCACTCAGCCGTGGAACTCGTCGTCGCAGGTCCAGAACGACATCGCGGCCCAGGTGCAGCAGGCGCCCGACGCCCAGCGCTACCAGCAGACCCTGGCCGACGGCAGCACGGTGACCGTCGTGCGGTCGAAGTCGGTCGGCCGCGCCGTCCTTGTGACCGACAACCTGGCCGCCGCCCCCTCGGGCAAGACGTACCAGATGTGGCTGCAGAACTCCGCGGGCGGTTTCGTCTCCGCGGGCCTCGTGCCGCCGGGCTCGACCGAGACCGTCGTCCTCGAGGGCGACGCGGCGAGCGCACAGGGTGCCGGAGTGACCGTCGAGCCGAGCGGCGGCTCGCCGCAGCCGACGACCACGCCGATCGCGCTCTTCGCCTTCGCCTGAGACTCGCCTGAGACTCGCCTGAGACTCGCCTGAGGCCTGCTCGGCGCATCCGTTCGGGCGGTTGGCCACGAATCACCACCGTCAGGTCGCTCGGCCTGGCCATGCCCGAAACCCCGAAGGAGCGTCGACCGCCATGGCCGAGTACGTCACCGGAGCGCGCGAGCGTCGGCGGGTCGCCGTCGTCGGCTCCGGCGTGGCCGGCCTCACGGCGGCCCACGTGTTCCGCTCGGCCGGGTGCCACGTGACGCTGTACGAGGCCGACCACCGGCTCGGCGGTCACGCCGACACCCACCTCGTCGACGTCGGCGGACGCACCGTCGCGGTCGACACCGGGTTCATCGTCCACAACGACCGGACCTACCCGACCCTGCTGCGGCTCTTTGCCGAGCTCGGCGTCGCGACCCGCGCCTCCGACATGAGCATGTCCATCCGGTTCGACGGGACGGCGCGAGAGCGCGGCATCGAGTATGCGGGTGCGCTCGGGGTCCGCGGCCTCTTCCCGTCGGTGCGCAACCTGGTCGACCCCGACTACCTGCGGATGCTGTCCGAGGTCAAGCGTTTCCACCGCCACGCCACCGAGGTGCTGGCCTCGGCGGTCGACCCGGAGGGCGATGAGGAGACGCTGCGGTCCTTCGTGGCGCGGGTCGGCCTCAGCGACTACGTCACCGCACACTTCCTCCGGCCGCTGGTCGCTGCCGTGTGGTCCTGCGACCCGGCCCGCGCCCTGGACTACCCGGCGCGGTACCTCTTCGCCTTCCTCGACCACCACGGCATGCTCACGGTGTTCGGGTCGCCCACCTGGCGCACCGTCGTGGGCGGGTCCCGTTGCTACGTCGAGAAGATCGCCGCCCGCCTGGACGACGTGCGGCTGGGCCGCCCCGTCATCGGTGTGGTCGAGACCGACGACGCGGCCTGGGTCACCGATGCCACCGGCGACACCGACGCCTACGACGCGGTCGTCCTGGCCGCCCACCCGCACCAGTCGCTGGCGATGTTGACCCAGCCGAGCGCGGTCCAGCGGGAGGTGCTCGGGGCCCTGACCTACACGACCAACCGGGCCCAGCTGCATACCGACGAGTCCGTGCTGCCCACCCGCCGGGCGGCACGCGCCTCGTGGAACTACTGGCAGCGCCCCGACGACGCCCACGAGCCGGTGCTGGTCACCTACGACATCTCCCGCCTCATGGGCATCGACGAACCGGACCGCCGGTTCCTCGTGACCCTCGGTGGCGAGGACCGCGTCGACCCGGCTTCCGTCATCGACACGATGACCTACGAACACCCCCTCTACACGCCGGAGGCCCTTGCGGCGCAACGGAGGCTGCCGAGCATCAACGCCGCGCGCATCGCGTTCGCCGGGGCGTACCACGGGTGGGGCTTCCACGAGGACGGCGCGCTCTCGGGCGTCGTCGCCGCGCGGCACCTCGGCGTGGAGTGGGTCCCGGCGTCCGAGCGGGACGAGCCCCTCGCGGTGGCGTTGTGAGGATGGGCGCAGGGACCCGCCTGTACGCGACGACGATCCGCCACGCGCGGACCGCTCCGATCCGCCACGACTTCGCCCACCGCAGCTACTCCTGGCTCGTCGATCTCGACGACCTCCCGCGCCTGGGCTGGCTCACGCCGCTGGCCGGGTTCGCGGCCCGCGACCACCTCGGCGATCCCGGTGCGACCCTGCGCGAGAACCTCGACGCGTACCTCGCCACCCACGGGTCGGACCTGCGCGGCGGCCGGATCACCATGCTGGCCAACGCTCGCGTGCTCGGCTACGTGTTCAACCCGATCTCGGTGTTCTGGTGCCACCGCCCCGACGGCGGGCTCGAGTGCGTCGTCGTCGAGGTCCACAACACCTACGGCGACCGGCACGCCTACCTCGTCCGACCGGACGCCGCCGGCCGGGCCTCGACGAGCAAGGAGCTCTACGTCAGCCCGTTCAACGACGTGTCCGGCTCCTACGACCTGCTCGTCCCCGAGCCGGGGCGTCGCGCCCACGTGGCCGTCACCTTGACCCGCCCGGGACACCCGCCGTTCGTCGCCACCCTGGTCGGCGACGCCAGGCGCGCCACCGTCGGCGCCGTCCTGCGCACCGCCGCGAGGCGGCCCGTCGAGCCCCTCACCGTCATGGTGCGGATCAAGTGGCACGGCGTCCGCCTCTGGGCGCGCCGGCTGCCGATCCAGCCGCGACCCACCCACTCCCGACAGGAGGCCGTGCAGTGACCACGCTTTCACCCGACCCACGCAACCTCGGCGGCGCCTTCAGCGCCCCCCGGCTCGACACCAGCCGTTGGCCGGACCTCTCCCGCGCCCCCAGCGCGCTCAAGCGCACGGTGCACGCGCGCGTCGCCCGCCGGCTGTTCGAGCAAGCGGCCCGTCGTCTGGACGTCCGGGTCGAGCTGCCCGACGGCACCGCCATCGGCCGGGCGGCCCACGTCCCCCACGCTCCGGTCATGGTGCTGCACCGTCCCGACCGCTTCCTCGAGCGGCTCGGCGCCGACGCCCTCATCGGGTTCGGCGAGTCCTACATGGCCGGCGACTGGGACTCCCCCGACCTCGGCGCCCTCCTGACCGTCTTCGCGGAGCGGATGGCCACCCTGGTCCCCGAACCGCTCCAGAGGCTGCGGGCGCTCTACGTCTCGCGGCTGCCGCGGACCGAGCGCAACACGACCATCAACACCCGGTCCAACATCAGCCGGCACTACGACCTGTCGAACGCCATGTTCGAGCAGTTCCTCGACGAGACCATGAGCTACTCGTCCGCGCTGTTCGACCCGCGGACCCTCGAGGCACCCGCCTGGTCCGACCTGGCTCCGGCCCAGGCCCGCAAGATCGAGCGGTTGCTCGACCGGGCCGGCGTCACCGCGGGGACGCGGGTCCTCGAGATCGGCACCGGGTGGGGCGAGCTGGCGATCCGGGCCGCCCGCCGCGGGGCCACCGTCCACACGGTGACCCTGTCCAGGGAACAGCAGGTTTTGGCCCGCGAGAGGATCCGGATCGCCGGCGTCGCGGACCGCGTCACCGTCGAGCTCACCGACTACCGCGAGGTCCGCGGCGAGTATGACGCGGTCGTCTCGGTCGAGATGATCGAGGCCGTGGGCTATGAGTACTGGCCGACCTACTTCCGCACCCTCGACGCGGTGCTCGCGCCGGGCGGGTCGGTGGCGATCCAGGCGATCACCATGCCGCACGAGCGGATGATGGCCACCCGCAACACCTACACGTGGGTGCACAAGTACATCTTCCCGGGCGGCTTCCTCCCCTCGACCGAGGCGATCGAGGAGGTGACCCGCGCGCATACGACGCTGCGGGTGGTCGACCGACTCTCGTTGGGTGACAGCTATGCACAAACCCTCCGGCTCTGGGACGAGCGGTTCGTCGCCAACGCCGGCGCGGTCGGCCGGCTGGGGTTCGACGCGATCTTCCGGCGGATGTGGCACTTCTACCTGGAGTACTCCCGGGCCGGCTTCGCCTCGGGCTATCTCGACGTGCAACAGATCGTGCTGCGTCGTGAAGGGAGCACCGCATGACCGTCCTCGACCGGGTCGACCCCTCCCCGACGACCAGCGAGGGTGGCGTCGCGGCTCGTCTCGCCGCCGCGCTGGAGCCGGTCGTCGACGGCGAGCTGCCGGTGCGCCTCACGGCGTGGGACGGCAGCGTGGCCGGGCCGGCCGACGCGCCGTCGGTCGTCATCCGGTCGCCGCAGGCGCTGCGCCGGATCCTCTGGCAGCCGGGCGAGCTCGGCGCCGCGCAGGCCTACGTCACGGGCGAGCTGGACGTCGAGGGCGACCTCGACGCGGCGCTCACGCACGTGTGGCGCGTCGCGGCCGACCGTGGCCTGAGCGGGGTCCGACCCGGACCGGCGCTCCTCGCGAACCTGCTGCGGGTGGCCAAGGATCTCGGCGTCCTCGGGCCGCGGCCGTCGGCGCCGGACAGCCAGGCCGTGCTGCGCGGCCGTCTCCACACCCGCGGCCGCGACCGTGCTGCGATCCACCACCACTACGACCTCTCCAACGAGTTCTACGCGCTGATCCTCGACCCGCACATGGCCTACTCCTGTGGGTACTGGCGCTCCGACGACCCCGGATACACCGTCGAGGACGCGCAACGCGACAAGCTCGAGCTGGTCTGCCGCAAGGTCGGCCTCGGAGCGCCGGGGCTGCGGTTCCTCGACGTCGGCTGCGGCTGGGGTTCGCTCAGCCTGTATGCGGCGGAGCACTTCGGCGCACAGGTCACCGGCGTCACCATCGCCGCGGAGCAGAAGCGGTTCATCGACGAGCGGATTCGGGAGCGAGGCCTGCAGGACCGGGTCGAGATCCGGTTGCAGGACTACCGCGAGATCGTCGGCGGCCCGTTCGACGCCGTCGCCTCGCTCGAGATGGGTGAGCACGTCGGTCAACGCAACTACGGCACCTACGTGAAGGCTTTGCGCGACAACGTGGTTCCCGGTGGCCGAGTCCTCATCCAGCAGATGTCGCGACGCGGCCGACACCCCGGTGGCGGCCCGTTCATCGAGTCGTTCATCGCCCCCGACATGCACATGCGACCGCTCGGCGAGACCGTCGAGCTCGTCGAGTCAGGCGGTCTGGAGGTTCGCGACATCCACGCGCTGCGGGAGCACTACGTCCGCACCGTCGACGCGTGGTACCGCACCTTCGAGGACAACTGGGACCGCGCGGTCAGCCTGGTCGGCGAGGAGGTGGCCCGCGTGTGGCGGCTCTACCTCGTCGGCGGCTCGATGGCCTTTCGCGACGGACGCATGGGGGTCGACCAGATCCTCGCCGTCCGGCCGGGGGACGACGGTGCCTCCTCGATGCCGCCGGTTAGGCTCGCCCAGTGGTCCTGACGGGGTTCTCCCTTTCCAACTTCCTTGCCGTCAGCGGACTCTCGCTCCTCGCCATCGCCATCCTCATGACCGGCACCGCCCTGGTCGGGCGTCGGCAAGGTCGGGTGAGCGTCGTCGACACCGCGTGGGGGCTGGGCTTCATCGTCGTCGCCGTGGTGGCCGGGTCGATCGGCGACGGACCGCTGTGGCGGCGGGTCCTCGTGACCGCGCTCGTGGCGGTCTGGGGCGGCCGGCTGGCCCGGCACATGCATACTCGCAACCGGGGAACGGGCGAGGACCCCCGCTACGAGAAGATGCTCGCCGACCAGCCGGGTGACACGTTCCTCGTCGCGGTCCGCAAGGTCTACCTCGTCCAGGGGGCCGCGATCTGGTTCGTGTCGCTGCCCCTCCAGGTCAGCGCCGCGTCCGGTGACGGCGTGGTCTGGGTCGCGATCCTCGGTGCGGCGGTGTGGCTGCTCGGCATCGTCTTCGAGGCGGTCGGAGACGCGCAGCTGAGCCGGTTCAAGGCGGAGGCCGGCAACCAGGGCAAGGTGATGGACCGTGGGCTCTGGGCCTGGACCCGGCATCCGAACTACTTCGGCGACTCGGCGGTCTGGTGGGGCCTCTACCTCGTAGCGGCCAGCGCCTGGCCCGGCGTCCTCACCATCCTGTCGCCCGTCGTCATGACGTACTTCCTCGTCTTCGCCACCGGTGCACGGCTCCTGGAGAAGGAGATGTCGAAGCGACCTGGGTACCCGGAGTACCAGCAGCGCACCAGCTACTTCCTCCCGCGGCCGCCCAAGCGCGCGTCAGGCTGAGCGGCGGCTGCCCGTCCTCGGCTCGCGACGGCACTCCACGCACGCCTCGATGACGACGGCGTGGCGACCGGACCCGTGCTCGTCGGCCAGCGCCAGGCACGAGGGGCAGCGACCACCCCAGCCGTCCCGTGGGTCGAACAGCTCGCCGCACCACGGGTTGTCACACCACGCCAGCACGGCGACGACCTCGTCCTTCGTCATAGCCACCTCCGGTTCCTCCTCGCAGATCTAGTCTCCACGCTCCTGACCCCCCGTCCGGGAGGACACGCGACCAGGAGTATCAGGGCGGAACGACACCCCCTCTGCTTCGATGAGTCACGGCGCATCCGGCCGAAGGGAACACCATGGCTGCACAGGATCCCGTCGTCATCGTCGGCCCGGCCCCGCCGGCGGCCGCCACGCCGGTGATGGGGGTCGGCAAGGGCATCACCATCAGCCTCGTCGTCGCGCTGTTCGTCGCGCTGGGTGAGATCAACCGGCTGTCGGCCCAGGTGCTCGACGCGCAGGCCCGCTCATGGTCCTTCACCACGCTGATGGGGCCCGGCGCGTTCTGGACCATCGACGGCTGGTCCGTGACCTTCCCGGCATACGCCGACGAGCGGGCGACCTGGCTCGCGATCTACGTCGCCCTGGACGCCGTTCTCATCGCGGTCTACGGGGTCGTGGTCGCCGGCTGGCTGGCCGCGCACGGCGCCGGAGTCCTGGCCGTGATCCTCAGAGTGCTGGCGGTGGTCGACGTCCTCGAGGACGTCTCGGCTCTGGTCACGGTCCACACCCGGTCGGTGCCGCTCGCCTACGTCACCGCCGTCCTGTCGTCCGTGAAGTGGGTGGGCGTGCTCGTGGCGCTCGCCGTCGCGGCGTACGCCGCGCTCGAGTTCGGCCCGGTCATCCGGTCGTGGCTACGCGGTCTCTACACGCATCGGTTCTCGGTCATCGCCATCCTGCCGATCGCCGTACTCACCGTGCCGGCCGGTTCGGACCTGCTCGACCAGCTGCCCGACGTGGAGCGCCGGTGGTTCGACACCAGCTGGTACGGCGACGGCCACTTCTGGGCCGCGGTGATCGCCGTGCTGCTCACGGGGGTCGGACTGCTGGTGCTGGGACGACTCCGGTCCGGCGTCTTCTGGCAGCGGACCGAGGAGTCCGTCGTCGAGGAGGACAAGGCCAACCTGTGGCTCGGGGTCATCGTGCCCCTCGTCCTCGGTGTCGGGCTGGTCGCCGTGGCCGCGGTGTTCCAGCGGTGGCCCTGGGCCGTACCCGGGCTGGACCTCTGGCGGCTGTTGGCCTTCCTCGTGGTCCCGGTCGGGATCGTGCTGGCCTCGTGGTTCATCCGCCACAAGCGGGACCAGGGCCGCGAGTGGGCCCTGGCGCTGTTCCAACCGAGGAACCACGACGTGCGCTCGGCCGACGACAAGCGGCGCATCGTCCTGGTCGGCGACGTCCTGGTGGCGGTCGGCCTCGTGGTGACCGGCTTGGGCCTGGTCCGCGCCTACACCGCCGTGGTAGCCCTCGCCGTCGTCGACCTCGACGGGTCATGGTTCGGTCTGGTGCCCGTGGTGGTCGGCTTCGCCACTGTCGTCGTGGCGTGGCCGTTGGCGCGCTGGGCCCAGAATGCGGTCACCGACGACGCGGTTGGCGACATCCCCGTCGCGGACCGCAGCCGGTGGCAGCGCGTCCAGGCCGGGCTGACGCCGACCGTCCCGGTGCCAGGGAACCTGGTCCTGCGCTTGCTGGTTCTCGGGGCCGGGCTGGCCCTCTTCTTCATCGTCGGTCTGCTGCCGGACTGGTTCGCCGACCACCTCGGCGTCATCGCGACCGCGCTCGCCGCGCTGCTGGCCGCCACCCTCGTGGTCGGCGGCTGCGTGGTGATCACCCAGGACCGGCGTTCCCCGGAGGTGTTCTGGCTCAAGGGGATCCAGCTGACCACGTTGCCCGTGGCCACCCTGCTCCTGTTGACGGTCGCCTGGACCACGGGGATCGGCAGCAACGTCGACATCCACGGACTGCGAGGGCTCACCGCCCAGGCCACCGCGCCCTCCGGTGCCGCCGACCGGCCCACCTTCGACGCGGCGATGGCCGACTGGCTCGCGGCCACCCAAGGATGTGGGCGCTCGGTCACCGTCGGCTCGGTGACCTACCGGCTCCGGCCGATGTTCATGCTCGCCGCGGAGGGCGGCGGGATCCGGGCCGCCTACTGGACGGCGGCGGCCCTGGACATCTTCCGTGGGGCGGTCGGGGTGAAGGACGGCTCGGTGGACTGGGCGGCGCGCGAGCAGCCGAACCCGTGCGCCACGGCCCTGTTCGCCGGGGGAGCGAGCGGCGGTGCCGTCGGCCTCACGGTCGCCCGGTTCGCCGGCGGCGGCCTGGCGCGCGACGGCGCGGTGGCCATGGCCGCGCCCGAAGCCCTCGGGGCCGCGACCAGTGGGCTCTTCGTGCGGGACACCGCCTACGCCGCCACGGGAATCCCCTTCTTCGGGGCACCGTCGTCGGACGAGCCCGCGGACTCCCGGCTGCCGCGGTGGCTGGATCGGGCGGGCCTCATCGAGCAGTCCTGGGCGCGGACCTCCGGCCTTGCCGGTCCGTTCCTGCCGGGTGCGGGCGAGCCGGCGACCTCGGCCCCGACCGGTTCGCTCGTCCTGAACTCGACCCGCGTGGCCGACGGCTGCCGGATGTGGGTCAGCCAGATCCGCCTGGCGACGGGGGACCAGAACTCCTGCGGCTTCTCGGCCGGGACGCCGGCCGGCAACACCGTCGACCTGCTCGCCGCCCTGGGCGCGGGGATCGGCACGACCCCACCGGCCAACGTGCGCTGTCTCGGGTCCCTGTCGGCGGCGACCGGGACCATGCTCGCGTCGCGGTTCCCGTTCGTGACCCCGTCGGGGGTCGTGGGCCCGTGCGGTGCTCAGGGCGAGCAGCAGCTCGTCGACGGTGGCTACGTCGAGAACAGCGGCCTCGGCACCATCGTCGACCTCGCCCCGCAGTGGCTCTCCGCAGTCCAACAGCGCAACGGGCAGGCCCTGCAACGGGGCGGACCGGCGGTCGACCTGATCGTGCCGGTGGTCATGTACTTCGACAACGGGACGGGCGGCGACCTGGCCGTCACGCCCCCGCCGCCCACGCCGGAGATCCTCGTACCGTCGACGACGAGCGGCCGGGCGAAGGGGGCCCTGGTCGACACACCCGCCCTCCTGCGCAACAGCGCTCGCCTGGTCGACACCGCGGAGCTGGGTGGACCGGGAGCGGCCCTGCCGGCCGGCCTCGCCGACGAGATCAAGAAGCTGCGGGGCGACGGCGTGGTGGTGGTCCAGCAGTCCACGTTCCCGGCCGTGACGGCTCCGTTGGGCTGGGTGCTGTCGCAGCAGAGCATGGACACGATGGACCGGGCGCTCGGCCTCCAGGCCACGCCGGGCTCCGGCTACGAGGGCACTCGGCCCCCGTCGATCACCGACTACGAGACGCTCGCCACGGCGATCGCCATGACCCAGCCGGCGAGCCCCTGACCGCAGGGGTCAGCCGCTCTGGGCGACCTCGAGCCGCGACAGGACCGCTCGGGCGTAGGCGCGTTCGGCGTCGATGTCGACGAACCGCCGGTCCTCGCCGTCCCCCGCCGTGGCCGTCACCGCATACCCGCCGGTCAGCTGCTCGAGCCGGACGAAGGCGGCGCCGAGGATCTCCCGGAGCTGCTCCTCCCGCGGCAGCCAGACCACGTCGTCCTGCTCGACGCTGTCGAGGGCCCATTCGGTGGTGCCGTTGAAGCCGATGACGTTGCCGCTCTCGAACCGGTGCACGTCCGCCACGATGTTGCTGAGGATGAACACCTCGTCCTGCATCTCGGGCAGCGGGAGGACGAACCGGTCACCTGGTGTGGGCTCCCAGCGGAGGCCGGCGGCGCGGAGCTGCTGGGCGAGGGCGAGATCGAGCACGGACCCATCCTCACATCCGGGGAGCGGGCTCACACCAGGCGGACCACGAGCTCCAGCCCGTGGGACGCGTCGTCGGTTCGGGGGAGGATGAGGGTGCGGACGCCCAGGGCCGCGGCACCGCCGTCGTCCCGCCAGGCGTCGCCGACCATCAGGACGTCCGAGGCCGGCAGGTCGAGGATCTCCAGCGCGCGTTCGAAGATGCCGGGGTCCGGCTTCACGACGCCGACCGCGTAGGACATCACGGCGCCGTCGATGAGGGCGCCGACGCCGGTCCGCTCCAGGGTCGGGGTCAGGTCGAAGCCGACGTTCGACAGCATCGCCACCCGGACTCCCTTCTCGCGCAACGCCCTCAGCACCGGCAGCACGTCGTCATAGACGTCCCACTGCCGGTGCATGATCGAGTAGAGCGCGTCGGCCAGCTCGAGGTCGATGCCCGGCGCCCGGGCGATGGTGCGGTCGAAGACCTCGCGGTGCCGCCGAGAGTCCAGGTCGCGCTCGCTGTGCGGGTCCACATCGCGGGCGTGCTCCCAGATCCGGTCGAGGAACGCGACGGCGTCGTCGTGGTCGGACGGTCCGAGGGCGCCGGCCGCGTCGCCGTCTCGGCCGAGGTCGGCCCAGGCCTGCTGGAGCCAGACGGCCGGATCGCCCGCGTGCGCCAGGGTGTGGTGGAAGTCGAAGACGACGCCCCGGATGGGAGCAGCGGGCGGGACCGAGGGCATGCCCGGACCCTAGCGGCGCGGCGTCAGGCCGGCCGGTGCGCCCGGACGAGGACGTCGAGCGCGACCCCGGCGGCGACCACCCGGTCCACCCGTTCCGCGCGCTCCACGACGAGGCCGGTGCCGTCGAGGTCGGCCTCGACGTCGGCGGCGCGTGAAGAGCACTGCGGGGTCCTGCGGCCCGCCCACGCCGTCGCGCAGGTTGTCCGAGTGGTGGGCCACGAGGAGGAACGTCCCGCCCGGGGCCAGCGCAGTCGCCGCTGCACGGTGGGCGTGCCGCCGTTCCTCGGTAACCAGCTGCAGGTAGGCCACGACCACCAGGTCGGCGCTACCCGGTTCGGGGGTCCAGGTCATGAGGTCCGCGGTCACCGCGGTCACCCGGTCGGCGTCCCGGCCCAGCCGGTCGTCCGCCAGCTCCCGGATCCGCCGGGTCGCGACCGCCGAGAAGTCGACGGCGGTGACCCGCCACCCCAGGGACGCCAGCCAGATGGCGTTGCGGCCCTCGCCGGCGGCGAGGTCCAGCGCGCGACCGGGGGTGAGGTCCGCGGCCTCGCGGGCGACCACCGCGTTCGGGGTCGCCGACCACACGAGGTCGGTGGCCGCATACCGCGCGTCCCAGCCGCTGGAGTCCACGCCGACCATGGTGATCTGGCTCGCGGCATGGGCGACTGCGGGGGAGCGGCTCGTGGGGAGCGACGTCGGTGCGCTGGCCCGGATCTTGCTCCCCGGAAGGGTGCGCGGGCCCGTGACCGGTCCGGAGCCGGGGGGCACACGGGCCGATTTGGAAAACTACCAGCTGGTAACCGTATGCTGTGCTCGCTTCGAGGGTACGCCCCCCTGTCGCCTTCGAAGCCACCGGTCGTGCCATCCCCCGATGGGCGCGACCCTCGGGCGCGGCGGCGCACTCCCCCCAGCGTGCCGCCGCGCCCAACCTGCGCTCAGCGCGAGATGCCCGGCAGCGCCGACTCCCCGTCGCGCAGCGCCTGCAGCGCCTCCGGGTGGTGCTCGCTCAGGTGCCCGATGGCCTTGCGCCGGTACCGCCAGATCTGGAGTGCGCCGAAGGCCCAGAAGGGGAACTGGACCGCCATGGCCAGCCGGAACCCGTCCAGGGTGTAGGCCGTGGGACCACCCGGCGTCACCTGGTCGAGGACGACGCCGACGAGGGCCATCGCCGAGAGCGAGGCGACGAAGCCGCCGACGTTGACCACGCCGAGAGCGCTGCCGATGCGCTCGCGCGGGTTGAACGACCGCGCCAGGTCGAACCCGACCATCGACGCCGGCCCGCCGAGAGCGGTCACGACGACGAGCACGACGAGCAGCGGGAGCGGCGCGGGTCCGGGCCACAGGAGGACCACCGCCCAGACCGTCGCGATGGCCCCGACCACACCGAGCACGAGATGCGAGCGCTGGTAGGGATGGCGGGCCACGACGCCGCCGAGCACCGGTCCGAGCAGGATCTGGGTCGCGGTCATCAGCACGAGCAGCGCGCCGGCGGCCCCCTCGCTGAGGCCCTGGCCGCGGACGAGGAACGGGAACCCCCAGAGCAGGGTGAACACCGTCATCCCGAACTGGCTGGTGAAGTGCGACCACAGACCGAGCCGGGTGCCCGGGGCGTCCCACGTGCTGCGGAGCGAGCGCCCGACGGCACGCAGGCGCAGGTGCGGGTGCTCCTCGCCGGGCGCGTCGCGCATGACGACCGTGACCACGACCGCGAGCACGACCCCGATGAGCGCGGCCGCGAGAAAGGTCGGCGTCCAGCCGACGCCGCGCAGCGCGGCGGCGAGCGGGAACGACGCGGCGATGGCGCCGACCTGGCCCAGCTGGCCGGTCAGCTGGGTGATCAGCGGGCTCTGCCGCACCCCGAACCACAGCGCGACGACGCGGATCACGCTGACGAAGATCATCGCGTCGCCGGCGCCGACGAGGATGCGGGCGACGATGCCGAGCTCGAACGACCCCACCACGGCGAACAGCAGCTGCCCGCCGGTCATCAGCGCGAGGCCGGTGAGGATGAGCTTCTTGGACCCGAAGCGGTCGAGCAGCACGCCCACCGGGACCTGAAGCGCGGCATACACCAGCAGCTGGAGCACGGTGAAGGTCGCCAGCTGGGTGCCGGAGATCTGGAACCGCTCGGCCGCGAGCAGGCCGGCCACCCCGAGCGACGTGCGGTGGAAGACAGCCAGGATGTAGACCGAGAGCGCCGCCAGCCAGACGGCGTAGGCGCGCCGGCCGCCGAGCACGCCGGTCACCGGGTCACCTGCAGCGCCGCCAGGGCGGTGTGGACGTGGGTATGCGTCTCGGCCACGAGCTCCTCGACGGTGCCGGTGCGCAGGATCTCCAGCAGGCGCTCGTGGTTGGCCACCGCCCGCTCGATGCGGTCGCCGTCGCGGCGGAACTGGGCGGCCAGGATGGTCAGCTGGCGGTCACGCAGCCCCTGGTAGGTGCGAGCGAGGACGGCGTTGCCCGCGGCGTGGACGACGATCTCGTGGAACCGGCGGTCGTGCTCGACCAGCCGGTCGACGTCGCCCGAACCCAGCGTCGCGCGCATACTCGCCAGCTCCGCGTCGAGAGCCGGGAGGAGCTCGGCGCGGCGCGGCCACACGGCGCGGGCGGCCCACTCCTCGATGACGATGCGGGCCTCGAGGACGTCCCGGGCGTCGTCGACCGACGGCGGGACGACGAGGGCGCCCTTCTTGGGGTAGAGCCGCACCAACCCCTCGCCCTCCAGGCGCAGCAGGGCCTCGCGGACCGGCGTCCGGGA
The DNA here is from genome assembly GCA_963757225.1 of uncultured Actinomycetota bacterium. GTDB lineage: Bacteria > Actinomycetota > Actinomycetes > Actinomycetales > Dermatophilaceae > Lapillicoccus. Next base: position 123,483 of record CAVWQU010000022.1, on the reverse strand, counting down.
GACGCCCGACGCCTCGGCGAGGCCGCCCTCGGTGACGAGGGAGCCGCCGGGCAGCTCGCCGGCGAGGATGTCCCGCTTGACCTGGGCGTAGACGCGGTCGGCGGCGGAGGGAGTGGCGGTCGTCATGTTGCATCCAAGATAGATGCAACAGGTCGGTAGGCCAAAGTCCGTCTCACAGGTCGTCCACAGCGTCGCGCCAAGGTCACCCCAGTACCCGTTCCTAGCGTCCGAACGTCGTGATGAGGCCCGGTGTGGACCGGGCCCTGGCGGAAGCGGGTGGGTGCGTGTCGGTGGCTCAGCAGAGTCGGCGCTCGGCGGCGGAGCCGACGCCAGGGTCTCCCCCGCGACGTCGACGGCGCCGGCGCACCGTCATCGCCGTCGTCGCGGTCCTCGTCGTCGTCGCGGCGGCCGCGGGAACCTGGTTCTACCTCCACCGCTCCAGTGCGACCGCCGCCGAGGCCGCGACGACCCAGCTCGTCGCGGCCAGCACCGAGACCGTCAAGGAGACCGTCTCGGCGACCGGCACCATCCAGCCGGCCACCCAGGCCAACCTCAAGTTCGCGCAGAGCGGCAAGGTCACCGCGGTCGGGGTCAAGGTCGGCGACACCGTCACCGCGGGTCAGACCCTCGCGGTCATCGACGCGACCAGCCTCCAGGCGGCCGTCACGCTCGCCGAGCAGCAGCTGACCGCCGCCCAGGCCCAGCTCACCGCGGCGACCGCCGCCGCCAACAGCGGCCAGATCGCCTCGGCCAACGCCCAGGTCACCTCGGCCCAGAGCAAGCTGACCGCCGCGCAGGACGCTCTCGGCCAGGCGACGCTGACCTCGTCGATCGCCGGCACCGTGGCGGCCGTCAACGTCGCGGTCGGTGACTCGGTCACCGGAGGTTCGAGCACTTCCGGGTCGACCGGCTCCACCGGGTCCTCGGGCAGCTCCGCTGGCGCGGGCGGTTCCGGGAGCACCGGATCCTCGGGGTCCTCGGGCTCGGGCAGCACTGCGGCCTCGTCGGCCTCCTCGGCCCAGGTCGTCGTCATCGCGACGAACGCCTGGCTGGTCAACGCCACGGTCGGGGCGTCCGACCTCGCCAAGCTCAAGAGCGGGATGCAGGCGACGATCACCCCGTCCGGTGCGACCCAGCCCATCTTCGGGACCGTCTCGACGATCGGGGTCATCGGGACGACCAGCGGCAGCACGTCGACCTTCCCCGTCACCATCGCGGTCACCGGCTCACCGACGGGTGTGTATGCGGGCACCACGGCCGCCGCGGTGATCACCGTCAAGCAGGTGCCCGACGTCCTCACCGTGCCGACGGCCGCGATCCACGAGGAGAACGGGCAGACCGTCGTCTACCAGATGACAAACGGCGCCCAGGTCTCCACACCGGTCACGGTGGGCACCGTCTACGGCGCGACGACCCAGATCACCAAGGGGCTCAAGGCCGGCGACGAGGTCGTCGTCACGGCGCGAGCCGGGCGGACCTCGACCGGCAACGCGACCGGCGGGACCGGGACCACCCGCGGCGGCACCGGCACCGGCGGTGGCTTCGGCGGCAACTTCGGTGGCGGCGGCTTCAACCAGGGCGGCGGCGGCCAGGCTCCGGGCCAGGCGCCCGCCGGCCCGGGGGGCAACTGATGTCGGCGGCCACCCTCGACGACCTCGCGCCGCTCGAGGCGGACGACGGCGGGTCCGGAGGCGACGCGGACCCGGAGCCGATCCTCGACCTGTCCCAGGTCCGCAAGACCTACTCGACCGGCTCGATCGAGGTCGAGGCGCTGCGGGGCATCGACCTCGTGGTCCCCCAAGGCGACTACGTCGCGATCATGGGGCCGTCCGGGTCGGGCAAGTCGACCCTGATGCACATCCTCGGCTGCCTCGACGTGCCCAGCTCCGGCACCTACCGACTGGCCGGCGTCGACGTCGGCGTCATGGACGAGGACGACCTCGCGGACGTCCGGAACCGGCGGATCGGCTTCGTGTTCCAGCAGTTCAACCTCCTGTCCTCGCTCACCGCGCAGCGCAACGTCGAGCTCCCACTCGTGTATGCGCGGGTCCCGCGCGCCGAACGTCGCCGCCGGGCCACCGAGGCTCTCGAGCGGGTCGGCCTCGGCGACCGGCTCGACCACCGCCCCACCGAGCTGTCCGGAGGCCAGCAGCAGCGCGTCTCGGTGGCCCGCGCCCTCGTGACCGACCCGGACCTCATCCTCGCGGACGAGCCGACCGGCAACCTCGACACCGCCTCGACCCTCGACGTCCTCTCGCTGTTCGCGGAGCTGCACGACCAGGGCCGCACCGTCGTCCTCATCACCCACGAGCGTGATGTCGCCGCCCAGGCGGCGCGCACCGTGCTCATCCGGGACGGCCACCTCTACCACTCGCACGAGGAGGAAGTGGCGGCCACCGAGGCGCTGGGCAACCGCGTACCCCTCTGGGAGCACTCGGAGGAGCAGCCGTGACCTGGGCCGACAGCTTCCGCACCGCGTACGAGGCGATCGTCGCGCGCCGGATGCGGTCGGTCCTGACCATGCTCGGGATCCTCATCGGGATCGCCGCGGTGATGCTGACGGTCGGACTCGGCCAGGGCGCGCAGGAGCGAGTCGCCAGCGCCATCAACGCCCTCGGCTCCAACCTGCTCATCGTCACCCCCGGAAGCACCACGTCGTCGTCCGGGTTCCGTGGGGGTCAGGGCTCGGCCACCACGCTCACCGTCGGGGACGCCGAGATGCTGGCGAACCCGACCATCGCACCCGACGTGGCCGCCGTCGCGCCGGCGTCGACGTCCAACCAGGCTCTCGCGGCGGGGTCGCAGACCTGGACCTCATCGGTCGTGGGCACCACCCCGACGTGGCTCACGGTGCGCGCCCGTACCGTGACGGAGGGCCGGTTCTTCACCGAGGCCGACCAGGCGACCGGCAACACCGTCGCCGTCCTCGGGTCGACGACGGCGAGCGAGCTGTTCACCGGCAACCCCATCGGGCAGACGGTGACCATCAACAGCGCCCAGTTCACCGTCATCGGTGTGCTCGACACCCAGGGCACCAGCTCGTCGACGAACCTCGACGACCAGGTGGTCGTCCCGATGACGACCTTCGCCTCCCGCGTCTCCACCAGCGCGAACCCCGAGGCGGTCTCGCAGATCTACCTCCAGGCCAAGGACCAGAAGTCGCTGTCCGCCGCCTACCAGGAGGTCAACGCCGCGCTGCTGACCTCGCACGGGGTGACCTCGGCCAGCCCGGACTTCACGCTCAGCAGCCAGCAGTCGCTCGTCGAGACGGCGACCAACACCGAGCACATCCTCACCGTCCTGCTCGGCGGGATCGCAGCGATCTCGTTGCTGGTCGGGGGGATCGGCGTCATGAACATCATGCTCGTGTCGGTCGCCGAGCGTGTTCGCGAGATCGGGCTGCGCAAGGCCCTGGGTGCGACGCCGTCGGTGATCCTGCGCCAGTTCCTCCTCGAGGCGAGCCTGCTGGGCCTTACCGGCGGTGTCCTCGGGCTGGCGGTCGGGTATGCCGGCGCCGCGATCCTGCCCAACCTCCTGTCCCAGCCGGTCACCATCTCGGCCCTGTCCGCGGTGGGTGCCCTGGTGGTCTCCCTCGCGATCGGGCTGGCCGCCGGCGTCTACCCCGCCCAGCGTGCCGCCCGGCTCGCCCCCATCGACGCCCTCCGTAGCGAATGACGAAAGTGACCCGACTGTGATGAGCATCAACCAGATCCGCGTCCCGCGAGCGACGACCGCCGCTCGTGCCCTCCCGTATGCCGGTCTCGCGGTGCTGACGGCCCTCGCGCTCGCGGCCTGCGGACCGGCCTCCGCCTCCGGGGACTCGGGGGCGCCCGCCGCCGGGTCGACACCCGCACCAACCGGCACCGCCGGCGCCGGGGGAGCGGGTGGCCAGCGGCAGCCGGGTGTCAACGGCCTCATCGCCGCGGTCAACGGCTCGACGATGCAGGTCCAGACCCGGACCGACCAGACCGCGGTCTCGTGGACCGACGCGACGACCTTCACCACGGTGGCCACGGGCGCGCTGACCGACGTGACCGTCGGCTCCTGCGTCACGGTGCTGGAGCCGGCGACGTCCGGAACCGCCACCGGGTCCGCCGGGTCGGCGCCCGCGACCCAGGTCACCGCCGCGTCGGTCGAGGTCCGTCCCGCGACCAATGGCGAGTGCGCCGCCGGCTTCGGCGGTGGGGCGCCGGGTGCAGGGGGCACCCCGCCGGCGGGCGCGCCGACCGGTGCTCCGACCGGTGCTCCGACCGGGACGGCGACGAACGGCGCCGGCGGACGAGGCGGGGCTGACTTCGGCCGACGCGCGGTCGCGGGCCAGGTGACCGCCGTGAGCGGAGACACCATCACCGTCCAGGAGACGATGCGCGTTCGCGGGAACGGGACCGCGACCGCGACGGCTTCCCCGACGACGACCTCGGTGACCGTCACGACGACGTCGTCGACCACCTACACGGCGCAGAAGGCCGGCGCGGCCACCGACGTGGCCGTCGGCAAGTGCGCCAGCGCCCTCGGCAAGGCGGACGACACCGGTGCCGTCGCGGCGACGGCGATCACCCTGCGCCCGGCCACCAACGGCAGCTGTACGACCGGGTTCGGCGGTGGCGGCGGCCGTGGCGGCGCGACCGGCACGGCGACGACGACCGGGGGAGCGAATGGCTGATCCGCTCAGCGCAGCGGCCCGGCGCCGGCGGCGTTGGCGCCGCCGCAGTGCGGTCGCCGCCGGCGCAGTCGTCGTGCTCGGTGCCGGCGGCTACGTCGCCTACGCCCAGGTCACCAAGCCGGACACCGACGGTGCCTACCGCCTCGCTACGGCGTCCAAGGGCTCGGTATCCCAGACCCTCACGATGACCGGGACAGTGAAGCGGGTCTCGCAGGTGACCGCCGCCTTCCCCGTCGGCGGCACGGTGACCGGAGTCCTCGTCAAGGTCGGCGACACGGTGACGCCCGGCCAGCAGCTCGCCACGATCGACCAGACGCCGCTGCAGGCGGCAGTCACCCAGGCCCAGGCGACCCTCCTGCAGGCCCAGGCTCAGCTGACCACCGACGAGACCACGACGACCAGCGCGTCGGGCGCTTCCGGGTCGTCCGGGTCGTCGGGGTCGTCGGGGTCGTCGGGCGCCTCAGGAGCCACCGGGTCGACCAGCCGGCCCTCCACGTCGACCGGATCGACGGGGTCATCGAGCTCGACTGCTTCGTCCGGCTCGACGGCGTCCTCGGGGTCGACGGCGCCATCGGGCTCGACGGGCACGAACACCGGCGCTCGGGGCGGCACCTCGACCGCTGGGTCCGTCACGATGCCGGACGCCGGGCCGATGCAGACGGCGCTCGCTGCCATGACGGCCGCGGCGAAGAACGAGGCGGTCGCCTGTGCGCCGGTGCTCGCCGCCACCCCGGTGACCAAGGCGTCCGGGCCGGCGGCGACCTCGCCGACGACGTCGCCCACGACCTCGCGACCACGTCGCCCACGACGTCGCCCACGACCACGTCGCCCACGACGTCGCCCACCACGTCGCCCACCACGTCGCCCACCACGTCGCCGACGACCTCACCGACCACCTCGACAGGTTCCCCGACGACGACCTACGCCGTGTCGCCCAAGGACATCGCCGCATGCGTACCGGCCCTGCAGGCGTGGTCCTCCACGCTGTCCGCGGCGCAGAAGGCCGTGTCGTCCTACGCGACCGCGTTGACCACCGCCCAGAAGCAGCTCGCCACCCAGCAGAGCGCGAGTGGTGGCTCGGCGACCGGGACGTCGGGAGCTTCCGGGACGACCCAGACCGGCTCGTCCGGCTCGTCCGGCTCGTCCGGCTCGTCCGGCTCGACCGGTTCGACCGGATCGACCCGGTCGTCCACCGGCACCGGTAGCACCGCCGGTACGGGGAGCACTGGGAGCACTGGAGGTACGGGCAGCGCCGGCTCCGGGACCACCTCGACGGCGGCCAGCGAGGCGGCCCAGCAGGCCAAGATCCTCACGGACCAGGCGAGCATCACGGCGGCCCAGCAGGACCTCACCGCCGCTCAGACCAACCTGGCGGCCTCGACGCTGACCGCCCCGATCGGGGGCGTGGTCGGCGCCGTCGGGTTCACCGCCGGCCAGAGCGAGACCTCGTCCGCGGGGATCACGATCGTCGGGGACGGCGCGGCGACGGTCACGGTCGCGGTGCCGTTGGCCAAGCTCCCGTCCCTCAAGGTCGGGCAGGCGGCGACGGTCAGCCCGCCGGGACTCGGCCAGCTGACCGGGAGCGTCACCCAGATCTCGATGCTGCCCACGTCGTCCGGGACGTCGGGGAGCTCGTCCTCGAGCTCGACGGTCACCTACGACGTGACGATCACGCTCCCGAGCACGCCCCAGATCCTCGCCACCGGTACCTACGCGACGACGACGATCACCACGGCGTCGTCGGCGGACGTCCTCACCGTGCCGGTGTCCGCCGTGCCCGGGGTCACCTCGGGGGCGGCTCGGGTCGGGGTGCTCACCAACGGTGCCGTCACCGAGACGACGGTCACCGTCGGCGCGGTCGGCGGGGGCCTGGCCGAGATCCGCAGCGGGCTCACCGAAGGTGAGCAGGTCGTCATCGCCGACGTCCTGGCGGCGCTGCCCACCAACAACTCGCAGAACGTCCGCGGTGTCACCGGTCCGGCCGGAGCCGGCGGCGGCACCGTGCGGTTCACCGGCGGGCGGGCGGCACGGGCGGGGCCGGCGGAGCCGCGGTCCCGGGCGGCGGCGGGGCGGGTGCGCCACCGGCCGGAGGCTGAGCCGGAACCCCCCGGGCGACCGGTCCCAGCCTGCTCACACCGGTCGTACCGAACCGGCACGTCACGGCATACGGTGACGGCATGATCGTCGTCGAGCTCGCGTTCACCGACAACCCGGCCCGCCTGGACCTCCGCCCGCGGCATCGCGAGATCCTCACGGAGCTCCACGCCGCCGGCGAGGTGCTGGTCGCCGGTCCGTTCGACGACGGTTCGGGATCGATGGTCGTCTTCACGACGAGTCGCGAACGGGTGGACGAGGTGCTCAAGATGGACCCCTACTACTCCGTCGACGGCGTGACCGTCGTCGCCGTGCGCGAGCTGACTCCGCTGTTCACCACTTAGGGGCTGTGATGGGATTTCCGGAGAACGTGCTGACCAGCGACGAGAAGGTCGAGAAGAGCCTTCACCCGCACTGGCGCACCGTGGTCGGCCCGGTGGTCATCGGCCTCATCCTCATCGCCGCCTGCATCTACGCCGCCTACCTCTCGCCCGACGACACCACGGGCAACGTCATCCAGTGGATCGCGGTCGGCGTCGCGGTGCTCATCGGCATCCCGCTGGTCGTCGTCCCCTTCCTGCGCTGGCGGACGACGCACTACGTCATCACGACGCACCGCGTCATGGTGCGCAAGGGAATCGTCAACAAGAACGGCAAGGACATCACCCTGTCGAAGATCACCGACGTGAGCTTCAGCCAGACCCTGCTGGACCGGATGCTCGGGTCCGGGACGCTGAGCATCGAGTCGGCCGGGGACAGCCCCAACGAGGCCTTCGAGGCGATCCCGCGCAGTGACCGCATCCAGCAGCTGCTCAACCACCTCATCGACCAGGACGCCAACAAGCGGGCCCAGCGCATGGTCAACCGGGCCGGCTTCGAGACGGAGCAGGAGGCCGCCGACCGGATGCACCAGGAGGAGCAGCGGATGCACGAGGAGGAGGAACGCCTCGCCCAGGCCCGTCGCCGCGACCCGGAGCCCGGCGAGCGGTCGGCCGAGACCACGGCGGTCACCACGGAGCCGACGACGAGCACGGCTCCGGAGGCGCCCCGCTCCGAGACCGAACGATGACCGCGGGTATGCCTGCGGGCTCCCCCGCGACCGAGGCCTTCCGCGGCGCCCGGAACCAGCTGATGGGCTGGCGTGGCGACCATCGTGCCGCCGTGTCCGGGTTCCGCTGGCCTGACGTCGGTGACCGCTTCAACTGGGCGGTCGACTGGTTCGACGCGATCGCCCGCGGCAACGAACGCCCCGCGCTGATGATCCTCGAGGAGGCCGAGGCGGCGGACGGGCAACCGGCGCAGTCGTGGTCCTACGACACCCTGGCCCGCCGTTCCGACCAGGTCGCTGCCTGGCTCGCGCAGCAGGGTGTGACCAAGGGCGACGCGGTGATCGTCATGCTCGGCAACCAGGTCGAGCTGTGGGAGACCATGCTCGGGATCATCAAGCTGGGCGCGGTGATCATGCCGACGACCACCGCCGTCGGACCCGCCGACCTGCGCGACCGGATCGACCGCGGCGGCGCCCGGTTCGTCATCGCCAACGCCGCCGACACCGGCAAGTTCACCGACGTGACCGGCGACTTCGGACGCCTCGCGGTCACCCGCGGCGAGGCCGCCCCCGAGGGCTGGGAGTCGCTCGACGACGCATACCGGCTCGACGTCCCGCCGGCTGAGCATCCGGGCACCACGCCCGAGGACCGGCTGCTGCTCTACTTCACGTCGGGCACGACCAACAAGCCCAAGCTGGTCGAGCACACCCAGGTGTCCTACCCCGTCGGGCACCTCACGACGATGTACTGGCTCGGCCTCGAACCCGGCGACGTCCACCTCAACATCTCCTCGCCCGGCTGGGCGAAGCACGCGTGGTCGTGCTTCTTCGCGCCCTGGAACGCCGAGGCGACCGTGTTCCTCTACAACTACACGCGGTTCGACGCGGCCGCCCTGCTCGGCGTGATCCGCGACAACGAGGTCACCTCGCTGTGCGCGCCGCCCACCGTGTGGCGGATGCTCATCAACGCCGACCTCTCCGGCGGCCCCGGCCGACTTCGCGAGATCATCGGCGCCGGGGAGCCGCTGAACCCCGAGGTCATCGAGCAGGTGAAGAAGGCGTGGGGCCTGCAGCTGCGGGACGGCTACGGCCAGACCGAGACCACCGCCCAGGTGGGCAACACCCCGGGGTCCGCGGTGAAGGTCGGCTCGATGGGCCGACCGTTGCCGGGCGTACCGGTCGTTCTGGTGGATCCCCTGACGGGAGAGCGAGTTTCGGCCTCCGACGAGGGTCCGGGAGAGGGCGAGATCTGCCTGGACCTGACGGACCGGCCGCTCCCGCTGATGACCGGTTACCAGGGCGACGACGAGCGCAACGCCGAGGCCATGGCCGGCGGTTTCTACCACACCGGCGACGTCGCGACCATCGACAGCGACGGCTACATCACCTACGTCGGCCGCACCGACGACGTCTTCAAGGCCAGCGACTACAAGATCAGCCCGTTCGAGCTGGAGTCCGTCCTCATCGAGCATCCCGCGGTAGCCGAGGCCGCCGTCGTCCCCGCTCCCGACCCGGTCCGGCTGGCCGTCCCGAAGGCCTACATCGTCCTTGCGCCCGGGCACGAGCCCACCGAGGAGACGGCCCTGTCGATCCTCGGGTATGCGCGCGAGCACCTCGCGCCGTGGCAGCGGGTCCGCCGAATCGAGTTCTCGGAGCTGCCGAAGACGATCTCCGGCAAGATCCGACGGGTCGAGCTGCGAGGCCGGGAGGACGAGCTCGCGGAGGGTGACGGCGACGTGCGGCCCGAGAACGAGTGGCGCGACGACCAGTTCCCGCAGCTGCGGTCAGGCGGCTGAGCGCGGCCGGCGGCAGCCGAGCACGACGAGGAGCGGGACCAGGGACTGCGCGCCGGCCAGGAGGCGCTCGCGCAGTCCCAGCGTCGCGCCGCCCACGACGATGTCGGCGACGGTCACCAGCATCAGCACCCCGAGCCCGAACGCGACGACCTGCCCGAACCGACGGCGCAGGACGAGGGGCGCGTCGGGGCGGTTACGGGCGATGACGGCGGGCCAGACGGTGAGGCTGATGAACGCCATGTAGGTCACGATCATGTGGCCCACCTCGTTGCGCCCCTGCGTGTTGTTCGGGATCCAGGCGGTCAGCAGGACCGCCGCGCCGCCCACCCCGAGGAGGGTCCGGCCCGCACCGTCGGCCGGACGGAGTCCGATCGCGGTCACGATGTAGGCGAGCCCGGTCACCACCAGGGCCGCCGTCATCAGCCAGTGGGTCGGCGCATCGCCGGCAGCGAGGTCGCTGATCGTCTGACGGACCGGGTCGTACCCCGGGGTGATGGCGCCGGCCCACGTCCACCCGCCGATCAGGGCGACGGGGGCGACCACGGCCGCCGCGGTACCCCACCACGGGACGGGGTCCAGCGGTGGCGGAGTCATCGGCATACCTTTAACACATCAAACTTGGGCGAAGCCGGTGCAGGGGAGGGACAGCACGTGACGGACGCGGACGCCATCGTCGTCGGGGCGGGGCTCGCCGGGCTGGTCGCCGCCACCGAGCTGACCGCCGCCGGCCGACGGGTGGTCGTCGTGGACCAGGAGTCCCGAGCCAACCTCGGCGGCCAGGCGTTCTGGTCGTTCGGCGGCCTGTTCTTCGTCGACTCGCCGGAGCAGCGGCGGTTGGGGGTCAAGGACTCGGTCGACCTCGCCTGGCAGGACTGGATGGGAACGGCCGGCTTCGACCGACCGGAGGACCACTGGCCGGGCTTGTGGGCCCGCGCCTATGTCGACTTCGCCGCGGGGGAGAAGCGCTCCTGGCTGCACCAGCAGGGCATGCGCTGGTTCCCGGTCGTCGGCTGGGCGGAACGCGGTGACGGTCGGGCCGGGGGTCACGGCAACTCGGTCCCGCGCTTCCACGTCACCTGGGGGACCGGCCCGGGCGTGCTGGAACCGTTCGTCCGCAAGGCGATCCAGGCCGAGCGCGACGGGTTGCTGACCTTCGCGTTCCGGCACCGGGTGGACGAGCTGGTCGTCGACGGCGGCGCCGTGACGGGCGTCCAGGGCGCGGTGCTGGCCCCGGCCACCGAGGCGCGTGGTCGCCCCACGAACCGCGACGTCGTCGGCGACTTCGCCCTCAGCGCGGCCGGCGGTCATCGTCACGTCCGGCGGGATCGGCGGCGACCACGACCTCGTCCGCGCCGCCTGGCCGGAGCGGCTCGGCGACGCCGCCCGACCACCTGATGACCGGCGTCCCCGCCTACGTCGACGGGCGGATGATCGGGATCACCGAGGCGGCCGGCGGCACGGTCATCAACCGCGACCGGATGTGGCACTACGTCGAGGGCATCCACAACTGGGCGCCGGTCTGGCCGGGTCACGCCATCCGGATCCTGCCCGGACCGTCGGCGATGTGGTTCGACGGCAACGGCCGTCGGCTTCCGGCGCCGTACTTCCCGGGCTTCGACACGCTGGGGACGCTGGCCCACCTGCGGCAGACCGGGCACGACCACTCGTGGTTCGTCCTGACCCAGAAGGTCATCGAGAAGGAGTTCGCGCTCTCCGGGTCGGAGCAGAACCCCGACCTCACCGGCAAGTCGGTGCGGCAGGTCCTCGGCCGGGTCCGCCCCGGCGCCCCGAAACCGGTGCAGGACTTCGTCGACCACGGCGAGGACTTCGTCACGGCCTCGACCATCCAGGGCCTCGTCGAGCGGATGAACTCGCTCACGCCGGATGCCCCGCTCGACGCCGACGAGATCGAGCGGCAGGTGGCTGAGCGCGACCGGAACCTCGACAACCCCTTCTCCAAGGACGCGCAGGTCACCGCGATCCACGGCGCCCGGAGATACCGCGGCGACAAGCTCATCCGCACCGCCGCGCCGCACAAGTTCCTGGACCCCGCGAACGGTCCACTCATCGCCGTCCGACTGTCGGTCGTTACGCGAAAGACGTTGGGAGGCCTGCAGACCGACCTCTCCAGCCGGGTCCTGCGCGCCGACGGTGAACCCGTGCCAGGACTGTATGCGGCGGGTGAGGTGGCCGGGTTCGGCGGCGGCGGGATGCACGGCTACCGGTCGCTCGAGGGCACCTTCCTCGGCGGGTGCATCTTCTCCGGCCGTATCGCCGGCCGTGCGGTCGCCGCCGCGGCGCGCTGATCTCACACTGATGGGCATGACCAACCGCCCGCGCCGCATCCTGCTGGTCCGGCACGGCGAGTCGCAGGGGAACGTCGACGACTCGATCTACGAGACCGTCCCCGACCACGCCCTGAGCCTGACACCGACGGGGGTCGAGCAGGCGACCGAGGCGGGACGGCGGCTGCGCGCATACCTCGGAGACGAGCCGGTCACGATGTACGCCTCGCCCTACGTCCGGACCCGGCAGACCGTCCAGGCGCTCGACCTCGGCGTGCCGACCGAGGACGTCCGGATCGAGCCGAGGCTCCGGGAGCAGGACTGGGCGAACTTCCAGGACCCCGCCGACATCGCCGAGCAGAAGCGGCTGCGCAACGAGTACGGGCACTTCTACTACCGCTTCACCCATGGCGAGTCCGGGTCCGACGTCTACGACCGGGTCAGCACGTTCCTCGAGTCGCTGTGGCGCTACATCGAGGCCGAGGACACCGGTCCCCGCGGGCACCCGATGTCGGACCAGAACCTCGTCATCGTCACCCACGGCCTCACCATGCGGCTGTTCTGCATGCGGTGGTTCCACTGGAGCGTCGAGTTCTTCGAGTCGCTGGAGAACCCCGAGAACGGCGGCTTCGTCGTGCTCACCCGGCAACCGGACCTCAAGTACCAGCTGGAGACGCCGTTCGTGCAGTGGAACCACGCCTACGAGCCGACCGACCGCGAGCGCTCCTCCTGGGTCTGACGCTCCTCCGACGGCGCGGGCCGTCAGAGGTACTGGCCGGTCCCGGCCGCTCCGGGGCTCTGCGGGCCCCCCATCTGGCCGGGCACGCCCTGCCGCGGGTCCTGGGCGGCGGGGTGACCCGGGGGCAGGGCGCGACGCATACCCTGCAGCTGCTGCTGAGCGGCCATCTGCTGGGCGAAGAGCGCGGTCTGGATGCCGTGGAACAGCCCTTCGAGCCAGCCGACGAGCTGGGCCTGGGCGATCCGCAGCTCGGCGTCCGACGGGGCGGCCGAGCTGAACGGCAGGGCGATCCGGTCGAGCTCCTCGACCAGCTCCGGCGCGAGGCCGGCCTTGAGCTCCTCGATCGACCGGCGGTGGATCTCGGCAAGCCGCGTCCGGCCGGCCTCGTCGAGCGGCGCGTTGCGGACCTCGTCGAGGAGGTTCTTGATCATCGAGCCGATGCGCATCACCTTGGCCGGCTGCTCGACGAGGTCGGCCGGGTTGCCGCCGCTCTCCTCGTCGGCGCCCTCGCGACCGGACCCGGGGGAGGAGACGCCCATCCCGTCCTGGGTGACCACGACGATGCGGCCGGGCTCGTTCTCCTCGTCCGACTGGCTGCCTTGTGGGCCCTGCTGCTCGGTCATCTGGACAGTGTGTCGCATGCGAACGGCGGGGGCCTTACGACCCCCGCCGTCCAGCGGCCACCACAGGGGCAGGGCGGCGCCGACGGCGCCACACGGGCGGCCACTGCCCTCATCATCGGTACTCCCGGGGCGGACCGGGATAGTCCGTCGGGATGGTCTCGGGCGGAACGTAAGCGACATACCCGAGTGTTTCGGGGCATTCAGACCCGCAGCAGCAGCTTGCCCACGTGGGTCGACGCCTCCATCTCGCGGTGGGCGTCCGGAGCGTCACCGAGGGCGTAGGTGCCGTGCACCACGGGGCGGACCCGACCATTCTCGATGAGCGGCCAGACGTGCTCCCGGACGGCCGCGACGATCGCCGCCTTCTCCGCCGCGGGCCTCGCCCGGAGGGTGGTCGCGACCAGCGCGCACCGCTTCGCGAGCATGGCGCCGAGGTTGATCTCGCCCGAGCGCCCGCCCTGCAGACCGATGACGACCAGCCGGCCGTTGACCGCCAGCAGCCCGACGTTGGCGGCGAGGTACTTCGCCCCGATGGTGTCGAGGATGACGTCGGCGCCGTGTCCTTCGGTGGCCTCGCGGACGACGCTCTCGAAGTCCTCCGTCCGGTAGTTGACGAGGATCGACGCCCCGAGCTCCCGGCAGATCTCGAGCTTCTCCGGTGACCCGGCGGTCACCGCCACGCGCGCGCCCACCTCGCGCCCCAGCTGGACGGCCATGGTCCCGATCCCCGAGCCGCCGCCGTGGACGAGGAGGACCTCGCCGGGCTGGATGTTGGCGGTCATGAAGATGTTGGACCAGACGGTGCAGGTGACCTCCGGCAGGGCCGCGGCGTCCACGAGGCTGATCCCGGCCGGGACCGGGAGGAGCTGGCCCGCGGGCACGGCGACCTTCTCGGCGTACCCCCCGCCGGTCAGCAGCGCGCAGACCTCGTCGCCGATCGACCAGCCGTCGACCCCGTCGCCGAGCTGCACGATGCGCCCACTCACCTCGAGCCCGGGGTACGCGGAGGAGCCCGGTGGGGGGTCGTAGTGGCCCTGCCGTTGCATGACGTCCGCGCGGTTCACCCCCGCGGCGACCACCTCGACGACGACCTCTCCGGGTCGGGGCATGGGGTCGGGCACGTCGTCGAGGACGAGGGCCTCGGGGCCGCCGGGTTCGGGGAGGGTGATCGCCTTCACGTCGCGAGCCTATGGCGGGCGGCGGCGAGCGCCTCGGGGGTGTCGACGTCGTGCGACTCCGCCTCGTCGACCGGCACGGTGATGTGCGCGACGGCCAGCAGCGAGCGGGCGGCGACGTTGGCCGGCGGATGCGGCAGCGCGCCCTTCAGGGCCGTGGTCCGGTATGCGGCCAGCAGCGGGTTCGCGTGTCCGTCGGGGTCGGCGGCGACCGCCGCGTCGGTCGCCGTGGCCTGCAGGGTGGCGGCCAGGCGAGTCGCCGCGGTGGCGGCGAAGGGCATGTCGCCCGCGAGGATGACGACCAGCTCCGTGTCGACCAGCACCAGCCCGGCGGCGACCGCAGCGACCGGGCCGCCGCCGGCGGGCGCCTCGCGGGTCCACCGCACGCGCCTGTGTGTCGGCCGCTCGGAACCGACCACGACGACGGCCCAGTCGGCGGGCAGGGCGTCGAGGAGGTGGTCGAGGACCGTCGTGGCGCCCAGGACGGCCGCGGTCTTGTCCGAGCCGTCGGGGCCCATCCGCCGCGAGCCGCCGCCGCAGAGCACCAGGGCGGTGGTGGCCACGCTTCAGCCGGCCTCGGCGACGCAGGCGACTCCCACGCGCCGGAAGCCGACCGCCTCGTAGACCCGGGCCACGGCATCGTCCTGGGCGGAGCAGAACACCGTCCGCACCCCGTGGTCGAGCGCGTGCCACGCCAGCACGGCGGTGATCGCCGCGGCGAGCCCGCGGCGACGGTAGGCCGGGAGGACGCCGACGCCGACGATCTCGGACACCTCGCCTCGCGGGTTGTGGCTGCCCCCACCGACCGGTCCGGCCTCGGGGTCGAACGCGCCGGCCAGGATGCCCAGCCCCGACGTGATCAGCGCCGCGATCCGTACCGCGGTCTCCGGGTGGGCCGTCGCGTCGGCGTCGCGCTCGGCGACCGAGGCTTCGCCGAGCCCGGTGCCGGGTGTGCCGAACCCGACGTTGACCGCCGCCCGCACCAGCCCCAGCTCCGGGTCGTCGGCCGCCACGATCCGCACGCCGGCCGCCGGATCGGGCTCGGGAGGTTCCTGCCCGAGGACCAGCAGCGGGCACTCCTCGACCGTCATCCCGGCGGCGCGGGCCGCGGCGAGCAGCGACGGCGTCGTGTCGTGGACCCACTCGACCGCTCGCGGCACGCCGAGCTCGCGCTGACGCTCGAGGACCGCCGTGACGTCCGCGGCGGTGACCTCGCCGTCCAGGCCGAGACGAGGGCGCGCGTAGTACGGGAACCCGCTGCGAGCGACGAAGAGCGTCAGGGGACCGTGCTCCTCGGTGTCACACGAGGCGCGCGGGGCCGTGTCGTAGTAGCGCTCGAGGTCGGCCAGCGGCCCAGGGGTCGTCACGCCCTCATCCTGGTGCCGCCGATCCGGCGGGACAACGCGTTTGCCGCCGCCACGACGGCCTCGGCCAGCAGGGACTCCTCGGCCGGTTCGACGAGCCGCTCCTCGTAGGTGACGGCGAACGCCGCACTCGGGTAGCCCGCGTGGTCGAGCGCCGCGGCCGCCACCGACCCCAGGTCCGGGGTGACCGTGCCGTGCTCGACCGCATACCCCCGCGCGCGTACCGCGGTGAGGATCGACCGGAGCTGGGTCGACGAGGTCGGCCCCGTCCCGTGCCGCAGCACGAACGACGACCTGGACGGGTAGAGGGCCCGGACCTGGGCGGCCGGCAGGGCGGCGAGCAGGGCCAGCCCGCTGGCGGTCAGCGGCGCCGGCAGCCGGACGCCGACGTCGCTGACCAGGGACGGCCGCCGCGGGGCGCGCTCCTCGACGAGGTAGAGGACGTCGTTGCCGTGCAGCACCGCGAAGTGGGCGTTGTGCCGGGTCTCGTCGACGAGCCGGGTGAGGATCGGTCGGGCGAGGCGCTGCAGCGGCGCCTGCCGGGAGTACGCCGACCCCAGCTCGAAGGCGGCGACGCCCAACCCGTAGCGCCGCTCTTCGGGCAGGTGGACCACGTAGCCGTGCTCCTGGAGGACGCCCAGCAGGTGGTAGGTGGACGACCGCGCCAGGCCCAGCCGGCGGGCGATCGCCGCCGCCGGCATCGGTTCGGTATGCCGCGACAGCAGTCCCAGCACCTCGAGGGCCTGAGCGGCAGCCGGGGCGTTGCTCACGGGTCCGAGTGTTCCATCTGTCTCGCATCCGAGACACAATCCGGTCGCCGGGCGGCCTCGGCACCGCCGACCGGCGCTGCAATGGAGGCATGACGCAGACGCATGCGGTTCCGTTCAGGTCCGAGACGGACCCCTCGGCCGTGACGGTGGGCGCCGGGCCACTGTCGTTCGAGGAGGTGGTGGCCGTGGCGCGGTTCGACGCGCCGGTCGTGATCGCCGAGGCGGCCCTCGTGCGGATCCGGGACAGTCGCCGGATCGTCGAGGGGCTGGCGAACGACCCCGTGCCGCACTACGGGGTGTCCACCGGTTTCGGTGCGCTCGCGACCGCGCACATCCCGACCGAACAGCGGGCGCAGCTGCAGCGCAGCCTGATCCGCTCGCACGCGGCCGGTTCGGGTCCCGAGGTCGAGCGCGAGGTCGTGCGGGCGCTCATGCTGCTCCGGCTGGCCACCCTGGCGACCGGGCGCACGGGGGTCCGCGAGGAGGTCGTCCAGACGTATGCGGCGATGCTCAACGCGGGGATCACTCCGGTGGTGCACGAGTACGGCTCGCTGGGCTGTTCCGGAGACCTCGCTCCACTGGCCCACTGCGCGCTCGCCGCGATGGGGGAGGGGCCGGTCCGGGTCCGGGACGGTTCCGTCGTTCCGGCGGGTACCGCCTTGGAGGGTCACGGCATCACGCCGCTCGTGCTCGCCGAGAAGGAGGGGCTCGCCCTCATCAACGGCACCGACGGGATGCTCGGGATGCTCGTCCTGGCCATCACCGACCTGCATCGGCTGGTCACGACCGCCGACGTCACGGCGGCGATGAGCGTCGAGGGACTGCTGGGCACCGACGACGTCTTCGCCGCGGACCTGCACGCCCTCCGACCGCACCCCGGTCAGGCCGCCTCGGCCGTCAACCTGCGGGTCCTGTTGCGGGACAGTGGGATCCGTGAGTCGCACCGCACCGACGAGTGCACCCGGGTGCAGGACGCATACTCCCTGCGCTGCGCCCCTCAGGTCGCCGGCGGCGCCCGCGACACCCTCGACCACGCGACGCAGGTCGCCGGGTGGGAGCTCGCCGCCGCCATCGACAACCCGGTCGTCACGCTCGACGGCCGCGTGGAGTCGAACGGCAACTTCCACGGTGCTCCGGTGGCCTACGTCCTCGACTTCCTCGCCATCGTGGCCGCCGACCTGGCCAGCATCTCGGAGCGGCGGACCGACCGGTTCCTCGACCAGTCGCGCAGCAACGGGCTGCCGCCGTTCCTCGCCGACAGCCCGGGCGTCGACTCCGGCCACATGATCGCGCAGTACACCCAGGCGGCCCTCGTCTCCGAGATGAAGCGCCTGGCGGCGCCGGCCAGCGTCGACTCCATCCCGAGCAGCGCCATGCAGGAGGACCACGTCTCGATGGGCTGGTCCGCGGCGCGCAAGCTGCGGCGCTCGGTCGACGCGCTCACGCGGGTCCTCGCCGTCGAGCTGATCACGGCCGCCCGCGGGATCGACCTCCGGGCGCCCTTGCGCCCCGCTCCGGCCACCGGCGCGGTCGTCGCGGCCCTCCGGGAGGCCGTGCCCGGACCCGGACCCGACCGGTTCCTCGCCCCCGAGATCGAGGCGGCCGTGCAGTTCGTCGCCTCCGGCGGGGCGGTCCGCGCCGCCGAGACGGTGACCGGCCCCCTCGCCTGACCCACCCGCATACCCCCCCTTTCCCGCTTCCAGACGCCCGTTGTTACGAGTTCCAGCCGGCCCAGACCGGCGAAACTGGCGATAACGGCAGTCTGGAAGCGGGAAGCCCGACCGAAGGAGACCTGACATGGATGGCGCCCGACCGGTTCGCGCCCCGCGCGGCACGACCCTGACCGCCCGCTCGTGGGGCGCCGAGGCCCCGATGCGGATGCTCATGAACAACCTCGACCCCGAGGTCGCCGAGCGCCCCGACGACCTGGTGGTCTACGGCGGCACCGGCCGGGCGGCACGCGACTGGCGGTCGTTCGACGCGATGGTCCGCACCCTGCAGACCCTCGAGGCGGACGAGACGATGCTCGTCCAGTCCGGCCGGCCGGTCGGGGTGATGCGGACCCACGAGTGGGCGCCCCGCGTCCTCATCGCCAACAGCAACCTCGTCCCCGACTGGGCCACCTGGCCGGAGTTCCGGCGCCTCGAGCACCTGGGGCTCACGATGTACGGCCAGATGACCGCCGGCTCCTGGATCTACATCGGCACGCAGGGCATCGTCCAGGGCACCTACGAGACGTTCGCCGCGGTGGCCGAGAAGCGGTTCAACGGCACCCTGGCCGGGACGCTGACTCTCACCGGCGGCTGCGGCGGCATGGGCGGGGCCCAGCCCCTCGCGGTCACCCTCAACGACGGGGTATGCCTCGTCGTCGACGTCGACCGCACCCGCCTCGACCGCCGGGTCGAGCATCGTTACCTCGACGCGGTCGCCGACGACCTCGACCAGGCGATCGCTCTGGCGCTGGACGCCAAGGCGAACCGGCGCGCGTACAGCGTGGGCGTCGTGGGGAACGCGGCCGTGGTGTTCCCCGAGCTGCTCCGCCGCGGCGTCGAGATCGACATCGTCACCGACCAGACCTCGGCCCACGACCCCCTGTCGTACCTGCCCGAGGGCATCGACGTGGACGACTGGCACGACTACGCGGAGCGCAAGCCGGAGGAGTTCACCGACCGGGCGCGGGAGTCGATGGCCCGCCACGTGGAGGCGATGGTCGGGTTCATGGACCAGGGCGCCGAGGTCTTCGACTACGGCAACTCGATCCGCGACGAGGCCCGGAAGGGCGGCTACGACCGGGCGTTCGACTTCCCCGGCTTCGTCCCGGCCTACATCCGGCCGCTGTTCTGCGAGGGCAAGGGCCCGTTCCGCTGGGTGGCCCTCTCGGGTGACCCGAAGGACATCGACGCCACCGACCGGGCCGTCATGGACCTGTTTCCCGACAACGACCGCCTCCAGAAGTGGATGCGCGGTGCCCGCGAGAAGATCGCGTTCCAGGGGCTGCCGGCCCGGATCTGCTGGCTCGGCTACGGCGAGCGCGACCGGGCCGGCCTGGCGTTCAACGACCTTGTCGCGAGCGGGGCGGTCAGCGCCCCCATCGTCATCGGCCGCGACCACCTCGACTGCGGCTCGGTCGCCAGCCCCTACCGCGAGACCGAGTCGATGCTCGACGGATCCGACGCGATCGCCGACTGGCCGCTGCTCAACGCCTTGGTTAACACCGCGTCGGGCGCCTCGTGGGTGTCGATCCACCACGGCGGCGGCGTCGGCATCGGCCGCTCGATCCACGCCGGACAGGTGTCGGTCGCCGACGGGACCCCGCTGGCGGCGCAGAAGCTCGCCCGAGTCCTCACCAACGACCCCGGGATGGGCGTCATCCGGCACGTCGACGCGGGGTACGACCTCGCGGACGAGGTGGCGGACGAGCGCGGCGTCCGCGTGCCGATGCGCGAGGATGCCGTCAGTCGGTGATGTCGCTGATGTCGGCGACCTGCGCGTCGAGCACTCGGACCACGTCGTCGCCGTTCACGGTGAGGGCCACGCCGTGAGCCCCGCCGCCCAGCGAGACCGTGCGGCCGGCCACCGTCGCATCGGCCACGACCGGCCACGCCTGCGTCGACCCGAACGGGGTGATCGTGCCGCGTTCGTACCCGGTGACCTCCTTGGCCACGGCGGCGTCCGGCATCGACAGGCGGTTGGTCCCGAGCAGGGCCCGCAGCTTCGGCCACGAGAACTGCCGGTCGCCGGGCACCAGCACGAAGAGGTAGTCCCCCTCGCCGCGACGGATCACGAGCGACTTGACGATGTCGCCGGGCTGTACGCCGCGGGCCGCCGCCGCCTCCTCGAGGGACCGGACCGGACCGTGCCGGGTCACCGTGAAGGGGATACCGGCGGCCTCGACAGCGGCCAGTGCGCGCGCTTCCCCCAGCATCTCCACGGACGACAGCCTAGGTTGGTCCCGTGAGCGCCGCCGTGGACGCCCAGCACTCTCGTGTCCCTGTGCCCGCGTCGGCGCTGCGCTCCTTCGACGCCATGTGGGCCGAGCTCGCGCCGGTCGGCCGGGAGCCGTCGACCGGTGGCTACCGACGGTATGCGTGGACCCGCGAGGACCACACGCTGCGGGAGTGGTTCACGGGACAGTGTGCCGCCCGTGGGCTCGAGGTCGCCCTGGACCGGGCCGGTAACCAGTGGGCCTGGTGGGGCGACCCCGACTCCGTGAGGGGGGATGGCTCGAGGGGCGGGATCGCGGTCGGTTCGCACCTCGACTCGGTTCCCGACGGCGGGGCGTTCGACGGGCCGCTCGGTGTCGTCTCCGCTCTCGCGGCGGTCGACGCCCTGCGCGACTCCGGCCGGGCCCCCCGAATCCCCCTGGGCATCGCCTGCTTCGGCGACGAGGAGGGCGCCCGGTTCGGCATCGCTTGCGCGGGCTCGCGAATCCTCACGGGGGTGCTGCCGTCCGACCGCGCCCTGGCGCTCCAGGACGCGGACGGGACCACCCTGGCCGAGGCGATGACCGCGGCCGGCCACGACCCCTCGACGGTCGGCGCTGACCGCGAAACCATTTCTCGCGTCAGGGCTTTCGTCGAGCTGCACGTCGAGCAGGGCCGCGCGCTCGCCGACTCCGACGTCTACGACCAGAGCCGTTCCGCCGTGGGTGTCGGCAGCGACATCTGGCCCCACGGCCGGTGGCGGCTGGACATTCCGGGCACCGCGAACCATGCCGGCACCACCCGCCTCGAGGACCGCGACGACGCGATGCTCAAGCAGGCCGCCCTCGTCCTCACCGCGCGAGCCGCCGCGACCCGGCACGGATGTGTCGCGACCGTCGGCAAGGTCCGGGTCGAACCCGGCGGCGTCAACGCCATCGCCAGCCACGTCACCATGTGGCTCGACGCCCGAGGCGCCGACGAGGCGGCGGTACGTCGGGTGGTCAACGACCTGGACGGCTCGGCGGCGCCGCACGGCGCGACCCTGACGGAGGAGTCGTGGACCCCGACGACACGGTTCGACGCCGACCTCGTTCGGCGCTTGGCGCGTACCCTCGGGCCCGACACTCCCGTCCTGGGCACCGGAGCCGGTCATGATGCGGGAATCCTTGCCACGCAAGGCATTCCGTCGGCGATGCTGTTCGTCCGGAACCCCACCGGCGTCTCCCACTCGCCGGCGGAGCACGCCGACGAGGCCGACTGCCACGCCGGCGTCGCGGCCCTCACCGCGGTCCTCACGGACCTCACCCAGGCGGCACCATGACGACGTACTGGGCCGAGCACGCCTGGCTGCCCACCGGTCCGGCTACCTCGGTGCGGCTGACCGTCACCGACGGCCGGTTCGGTCCGATCCAGTCGCACGCGCACGCCCACCACGACGACGTGCGGCTGCCGGGCGTCGTCCTCCCCGGCCTCGCCAACACCCACAGCCACGCCTTCCACCGCGCTCTGCGCGGGCGCACCCACGGCGGCAGCGGGAACTTCTGGACGTGGCGGGAGCAGATGTATGCGGTCACCCAGCGGCTGAACCCCGACACGTACTTCGCGCTGGCGCGGGCGACGTTCGGGGAGATGGTCCTGGCGGGGTACACCGTCGTGGGCGAGTTCCACTACCTGCACCACGGTCCGTCCGGCCGGCCCTACGCCGACCCGAACGCGATGGGCGACGCCGTGCTGGCGGCGGCCGGCGAGGCCGGGATCCGGATCACCCTGCTCGACACCTGCTACCTGGCCGGCGGCCTGACCGGTGAGGGGCACACGGCGCCGGACGCCGTGCAGCAGCGGTTCTGCGACGCCTCGGTCGGCGCGTGGCTCGACCGGATGTCGGGGCGGACTCCGACACACCCGGCCACCGCCCGGGTCGGCGCCGCGGTCCACTCGGTCCGGGCCGTGCCCAAGCCGTCGCTCGAGGAGGTGGGGGCCTGGGTCGAGGGACTGCCGATCCACGTCCATCTGTCCGAACAACCGGCCGAGAACATCGCCTGCGAGATGTTCTACGGCTGCTCGCCGACCCAGCTCCTCGCCGACACGGGAGTGCTGCGACCCGACGTGACCGCCGTGCACGCCACGCACGTCGGAGCCGACGACGTCAAGCTCCTGGGGGCGGCCGACGCGCAGGCGTCGTTCTGCCCGACCACCGAACGCGACCTGGCCGACGGCATCGGCCCGGCCCGCGAGCTCGTCGACGCCGGCGTCAGTCTCAGCCTCGGCTCGGACCAGAACGCGGTCGTCGACCCGTTCGAGGAGATCCGCGGCGTGGAGATGAACGAGCGCCTCTCGACCAACGAGCGCGGCCGGTTCCGCACCGGCGAGCTGGTCCGGGCGGCCACGGCCAACGGGTACCGCAGCCTCGGCTGGTTCGGCGGCGGGGTGATCGCCGAGGGCGCCCTGGCCGACTTCGTCGTCGTCCGGGACGACACGGTCCACACCATCGGCAGCCGGGCCGGACAGATCGTCTACACGGCCACCGGCTCGGACGTGACGATCGTCGTCATCGGCGGGCAGGTCGTCGTCGACCGTGGTGAGCACCAACGGCTCGGCTCGGTCGCGCCCCTCTTCCGCGACGCGTTCGACGCGCTGCGGGTCGAACGGTGACGACCGCGACCACCCTGGTCACCGGGATCGGCGAGCTGTCCACGATGGACCCCGACCAGCCGGACGCCGAGGACGCCCACGGCACGCTGCACGACGCCGCCCTCGTCGTCGGACCGGACGACCAGGTGCTCTGGGTCGGCCGCGTGGGCGCCGAACCCGCAGCCGACCGCCGCATCGACGTCGAGGGTCGGGCCGTCGTCCCCGCATTCGTCGACAGCCACACGCATCTCGTCTTCGCCGGCGACCGGAGCGCCGAGTTCGAGGCCCGGATGACGGGCGCGGCCTACGACGGCGGCGGCATCGCCAGCACCGTCTCCGCTACCCGCGCGGCCGGCGACGACGAGCTGCGCCGGTTGCTCGCGAGCCGCGTCGCCGAGATGCGCGCCCAGGGCACGGGGGTGGTGGAGGTCAAGTCGGGCTACGGGCTCGACGTGACCACCGAGAACCGGCTCCTGCGCCTCGCCCGCGAGGTGACCGAGGAGGTCACCTTCCTCGGCGGCCACGTCGTGCCTCCCGAGTACCGCTCCCGCCGCGACGACTACGTCGACCTGGTAACCGGCCCGATGCTCACGGAGGCCGCCGCATACGCGCGGTGGGTCGACGTCTTCTGCGAACCCCTCAGCCCGTATGCGTTCACCGAGGATGAGTCGCG
This sequence comes from uncultured Actinomycetota bacterium, assembly GCA_963757225.1. Classification (GTDB taxonomy): domain Bacteria; phylum Actinomycetota; class Actinomycetes; order Actinomycetales; family Dermatophilaceae; genus Lapillicoccus. Next base: position 99,699 of record CAVWQU010000022.1, on the reverse strand, counting down.
AGCCATCCTCATCGCGGGCCGCGCGGCCGGGCTCAGGCTGCGCGTGCACGGGAACCAGCTCGGACCCGGCCCCGGGGTACGCCTCGCGGTGGAGCTCGGCGCCGCGAGCGTGGACCACTGCACCTACCTCACGGCCGCGGACGTCGACGCGCTCGCCGGCGGGACGACCGTCGCGACCCTGCTGCCGGGCGTGGAGTTCTCGACGCGACACCCCTACCCCGACGCCCGCGCCCTGCTCGACGCCGGGGTCCGGGTCGCCCTCGCGACCGACTGCAACCCGGGCACCTGCTACTCGTCCTCGATGCCCTTCGTCATCGCGCTGGCCGTCCGAGAGCTTCGTCTCACCCCGCAGGAGGCTCTGTGGGCCGCGACCCGCGGTGCGGCAGACTCGTTGGGACGCGACGACATCGGAAGGATCGCGGTGGGTGCTCGAGGTGGCGTGACGGTCCTCGATGCACCGACGCATCGGCATCTTGCGTATCGTGCAGGCGTGCCGCTCGCCCGACGTCTCACGACCGCCACCTGATGGCGGTGACTCCCCACTCGCTGGGGATCGTCCGCTCCGGCGAACGCGAGCCCGCGCCCTGGAAGAACGGCCAGGGGGCCACACGGGAGATCGCCCGCCGGCTGCTCGGCGTCCGCGGACCCCATTTCGTGTGGCGGCTGAGCGTCTCGGACATCGAGAAGGACGCCGACCTCGCCACCTTCCCGGGCGTGCAGCGCTCCGCGACCCTGATCCACGGTGACGGGATGGCGCTCGAGGTGGCCGGGACCGAGCACGAGCTCGAGCCGTTCCAGCCGCTCACCTTCGACGGCGAGGCCGAGGCCCACATCCGCCTCACCCACGGCCCGGGCAGCATCCTCAACGTGTTCACGGTGGCGAGCCGGATGAGCGCCGCGGTCCGCGTCGCCGATCTCTCCGACGGGCGGCCGCTGAGCATCGCCGGGGCGACCGTCCTCGTCCTGCTCACCGGGACGGCCTCGGTGTATGCGGCCGACGGCGCCAGCGCGAACCTCACCGCCCTCGACGCGCTGGTTCCCCGGCCGCGGGTCCGGATCGTCTCGGGCACGGGGATGGCCGCGGTGGTGCGGATGGAGAACTACCGCGCCTGGCGCGCCTTCAGCTGGTAGCGCCGCCCAGGTCGTCAGAGGGTGTCGGGGGGCCGGCCTCGATGCGCCGTCGGTGCCTCCCGACCGCGTCGTCGCCCATCGACCAGTCCGACTCGACCCAGAACGTCGCCCCGGCGTCGACCCACCGCTGCACGGTGGTGTCACCGGCGCGACCCGGCTCGCTGACGCCCTCGACCACGACGTCGTAGCCCGTCCACGGGAGGTCCCTCGCCTCGCGGATCTGCCTGACGGCGGCCACGATTCGCGCGAGCCCGTCCGGCGTGAGCGCGGAACCCTCGCCTCCACCGGCCACGGTGGGGATGATCCCGTCCCACTGCGCGGCCCGCTCGATGGATCGGGCGGCCGGGTAGGCCCCGACCACCCAGACCGGGACCCGCGGCTGCTGAACCGGCGGTGGGGGCGGGACGAAGTCCGTGGGTTCGACCGAGTAGTGCGTCCCGGCATACGCGAACGGCTGTCCGCGCATGAGTCCGTCGTAGACCGCCAGACCCTCGTCGAGCTTCTGGGCCCGGACCTTGCGGCCCTCGTCCCGCTCGAAGGCCAGCCATCCGGGGTGCAGCGCGCCCAACCCGACGGCCAGCTGGGCCCGGCCGTCGGAGAGGTTGTCGAGCGTGGCGACCCGACCCGCGAGGTCCCACGGCCGGATCCGGGGCAACGGCGTGAGCATGGTGCCTAACCGGATCCGGGACGTACGCATCGCGGCGGCGGCGAGGGTGACCCAGGCGTCCTGACCCCAGACCGCCTCCCACGTGAAGATCGTGTCCCAGCCGGCCTCCTCGGCCGCGACCGCGAGGTCGGCGAACTGCCTCGGCGTCGCCAGGCTGATGACGACGCCGGCCCGGAACGCCGTCACGCTCAGTCGTTGACGGAGTCGGCGTTCGGCAGGTGGCCGGTGGACTTGCGGTAGTACTGGGCGGCCATCCGCTCGGCGACGACGCGCGCGGCGCCGACCGCGAGACCGAGGATCGCGGCATACACGAGGGCCTCGCCCCAGCTGGTCTCGTCGACCTCAGCGGGGTCGGTCGGCGCTTCCCGGCCGGACACCGCGCGCCACCCGACGCCGACGACCTTGGTCGCGACCGCACCGGCCGCCAGCGCCGCCGCGGTGCCGAGAAGCCGCCATCCCATCGTGCCCATGTGCGCCACTCCCTTGCTTGCGCGAATCCCGCCGCCCGTCCGGACGACTCTTCCACGGCGGGGGAGTAAAGTCATCTTCACAACGACAGGGGAGCGCCCCATAGCGCTGAGAGTGCGGTTCACGCCGCAGACCCTCCAAACCTGCTCCGGTTAGCACCGGCGAAGGGAGTCGGTTTCCATCTCAGGTGTGACCACGCCTACGCGGTATGCGCGGGCACACCTCCCCCGGGAACCCAGAAGGACCTGACCCCGGGAGACCGTCATGAGCACCACCTCGCCCGACACGGGCCGCACCACCACCCGCCGTACCGTCCTCGCCACCCGGCCGCTCACCCGGTGGCGCACCATCGACCTGCTCACCTGCGCCTTCATCGGCGTCGCCTTCGGGGTGGCGTACTGGGCGTGGTACCTCCTCTACCAGGGCCCGAGCACTGCCCTGGCGGCGGTCTTCCCGCCGCTGCAGGGCATCACCAGCGCTCCGTGGCTGATGGCCGGCGTGGTCGGCGGACTCGTGATCCGCCGCCCCGGCGCGGCGCTCTTCGCCGAGGTCATCGCGGCGTCCGTCGAGGCGCTCATCGGCAGCTCGTGGGGTGCCGCCACGCTGGTCTCGGGGATCCTGCAGGGCCTCGGCGCCGAGATCGGCTTCGCGATCCTCGCCTACGGCTCGTTCGGGCTGGGCGCGGCGATGCTCTCCGGAGCGTTGGCGGCGCCGATGGAGGCGGTCTACGAGTGGTTCAGCTACTGGACCGACTGGGACACCGGCTACAAGGTGGCCTATCTCGTGATCCTCACCGCGGCCGGCGCGCTCATCGCCGGTGGGATCGGCTGGCTGCTGACGACGGGGCTGGCCCGCGCCGGGGCCCTCGGGTCCCTTCCACCGGGCCAGGAAGTGCGGGAGGCGCGCGCTGTCTGACGCCCTCCGCGTCGCACCGTCGCCGCCGACGTCCGGTGCGGGCGCCTCGGTCGCGGTCGAGGGACTGACGTGGCGTCCCTACGGCCGGACCCGCCCGGTGCTGAGCGACCTCACGCTACGCATCGCCGCCGGGGAGCGGGTGCTGCTCGTCGGGCCGAGCGGCTCGGGGAAGTCGACGGTGCTGCGGGCGATAGCCGGGCTGCTGCTGACCGCCGACGCCGGCGACCTCACCGGCACGGTGCTCGTCGACGGGGCGGCGCCCGGCGGCGCCGCCGGCTCGACCGGGTCGGTCGGGCTGGTGCTCCAGGACCCGGGCGCCGCCGTGGTCGCCTCCTCGGTCGCGCGGGACGTGGCGTTCGGGCTCGAGAACTTCCGTATGCCGCGCGATGCCATGGCCGCACCCGTCGCCGCCGCGCTGGCGGAGGTCGGGCTGGAGCACCTCGCGGCGGCGAGCCCGCTGAGTCTCTCGGGGGGCGAGCAGCAGCGGCTGGCCCTGGCCGGCGCGTTGGCCATGGCGCCGAGGGTCCTGCTGCTCGACGAGCCCACCGCGATGCTCGACCCGGCCAACGCGGCGTCGGTCCGCCAGGTGGTCGGCGACGTCGTGCGGGCCCGCGGCCTGACCACGGTCGTCGTGGAGCACCGGCTGGGTCCCTGGCTCGACCTCGTCGAGCGCATCGTCGTGCTCGGCGCCGACGGCGACATCGTCGCGGACGGCATACCGTCGGTGGTCCTGGAGCGGTCGGCCGAGCTCGCGGCGATGGGCATCTGGGTACCGGGACAGCCGGACCCGGAGCCGGTGGACCTTTCCGGCGTCTTCCCGGCGGCGGTGGAGTCGCGGGCCGAACCGGCGGTACGCGCGCGAGGGCTGTCCGTGCGGCGTACCTCCCAGCCCCTCAATGCGCCGACCCGGATGTCGACCGCCCTCGAGAACGTCGACCTCGCCATCGCCTCCGGGTCCACCGTGGCGGTGGTGGGGCCGAGCGGGTCGGGCAAGTCGACGCTCCTGGAGACGCTCGGCGGCCTGATCCGTCCGACGGCCGGAACCGTCGAGCTGGCCCCGTCGGCCGACTCCGAGGCTCCGCGTGACCCGTACCGGCGGTCTTCTCCGGACCTCGCGCGAGCGGTCGCCTGGGTACCGCAACGGGCGGCCAGCACGATCGTGCGGCGGTCGGTCCGCGACGAGGTGCTGGCGACCTCGCAGGCCGTCGGGCTGGATGCGGTGACGGCGTCGGCTCGGGCCGACGTCCTCCTCGACCGGCTGGGACTGACCCACCTGGCCACGGCCGACCCGCGGCAGCTCTCCGGCGGGGAGCAGCGGCGGCTCGCCGTGGCGGCGGCGGTCGTCCACCAGCCATCGGTGGTTCTCGCCGACGAGCCGACGGTCGGCCAGGACCGGCTGACCTGGGCGGCCGTGGTCGGGATCCTCGACGCGGTCCGCGCGTCGGGCTCGGCCGTGGTCGTGGCCACCCACGACGACGCCGTGGTGGAGCGCGCCGACGCCACGATGACGCTCGAGCGCCCGTCGTCGCGACCGGCGGCGTCCGACGCGCCGCGACGGTCGCTCGCCGCCCGGTGCGGACCGCTCTCGCTGCTCCTGGCCTGCCTGGTGGTGCTCCCGCTCCCCGCGCTGGTGACGGGGTTGGCGGCCGCTGCTCGTGGTCGTCGCGGTCGAGGCCATCCTCGGTCTGGTCGCGCTCTGGGCACCCGGAACCGGTCCCGCGCCTGCGGGCCGGTGGCGGCGCCTCGGAGCCCGCTCGGTTCCGGCGCTCATCGGCATCCTCGGCGTGATGTGGTCGACCTGGCTGCTCGGCGGTCACGACCTCGAGACCGCGTTCGGTGCCGGTCTCCGAGTGCTCGCGCTCGTCCTCCCGTCGGTCGTCCTGCTGCCCTACGTCGACCCCGACGCGCTCGGTGACCACCTGGCTCAACGGCTCCGCCTGCCTGCCCGCCCGGTGGTGGCGGCGACCACGGCGTTACAGCGGTTCCAGACCTTCGGGGCGCTGTGGGCCGAGCTCACCCGCGCCCGGCGAGTACGCGGCGTCGGGGCCGGCCGCTCTCTCGTGGCCAGGCTCCGGGAGGGCGGGGCCACGACGCTCGCGCTGTTCACCGTCGTCCTGGGTCAGGCCGCCCTGCTGGCCCTGGCCATGGACGCGCGCGGGTTCGCCGGCGCCCACCGGCGCACGTGGGCCGGGGCGGCCCCGTGGCGGTGGCCCGACACGCTCGTCGTCCTGGGCGCGCTTCTCGTCCTCGCCACCGCGGTCGCGGCCCGGCTCCTGGTCGCGTAGGCCTCCTCCGAGTCGTCCGCCGCTTCGGGGGTGGACTTAGCCTGTCGGGGTGCGCCTGCTCCTCATCCGCCACGCCGAGACCACGGCCAACGCCCAGCGACTGCTCGACACCGCGCCGCCCGGGGCGGACCTCACCGACGCCGGGCGAGCCCAGGCGGCCGAGCTCGTCGAGAGCCTGGCCGACATCCCGCTGGACGCGATCTACGTCTCCGACCTCGTCCGCACCCACCAGACGGCTGCGCCGCTGGTCGCCGCTCGCCAGCTGGTCCCGGTCGAGCGGCCCGGGGTCCGCGAGATCCAGGCCGGGGAGCACGAGATGGCGTCCGGTGACGGGTGGGGCCCGTACCTCGAGGTCCTCTACCGCTGGGCCGACGGAGAGCCCGACGCCCGCATACCCGGTGGTGAGTCGGGCGCCGAGGTCATGGCGCGGTTCGACGAGGTGGTGGCCGAGGCCGCACAGCACGAGAGCGCGGCGATCATCAGCCACGGAGCGGTGATCCGCGCGTGGACCGGCGCCCGGGCGGCCAACGTGGACAAGGCATTCGTCGCCGACACCCGCCTGCACAACACCGCGGTCATCGTGCTCGACGGCGACCCCGTGTCCGGCTGGGTCGTCGACACGTGGGCCAACGAGCCGGTGCCACAGCTCGACTGACCGTCAGAGAGTCGCGAACCGCTCCTCGGTCCGGCGCAGCATGGCCGTCCGCTCCTCGTCGGACTTCGCCGTGACGTCCGCGTAGTTGACCCAGCGGAGGTTCTTGACCCCGATCTTCCCGAAGGTCCCGCGGAAGAGGATCTTCGTCACAGGGTCGCGGTACCACCAGCGGTACGCCTTGTCCGGCGTCGTCATGACGGTGCAGACCGTGACGCCACCGAGGCGGTCCAGCTTGTTGCGGAACGGGTTGCCGCGGGCCCCGACCAGCTCCTCGTAGACGATGCCCTTGGTGAGGACCCGGTCGAGGAAGCCCTTGGTGGCCGCGGGCATCGCCTCCCACCAGATCGGGAACACGAAGACCAGGTGGTCGGCCTCGAACAGCCGCCGTTGGTAGTCCTCGACGAGAGGGTCCACGACGCCCGCCTGCCGCCACGCCACGAGGTCGTCGCGCGACATGCTCGGCTGGAACCCGTCGGCGGCGAGATCCACGACGTCGACCTCGTGCCCGCCGGCGTCGGCGCCACGGACCACCGCGCCGGCGACGGCGCCCGAGAAGCTCCGTCGGTGCGGCACGTTCTCGGCCGAGGTCAGGGTGTAAGGGTGATCGAGCACCAGCATGATCCGCATAGTTCCTCCTGCAACGGTTGTGTAGGCAACAGTTGCACATAAGACGGTCGCTGGTCAAACGTTTTGATAGGCTGACCGCGTGCCCCATCCGGATGACGACATCGCGCAGCTGTGGCTGCTGACCCGGCGGGTCGCCGGGCTGATGGACCGTTCGGGGGAGGCTTTGCTGCGCCCGTCCCTCGGGGTCTCGATGGCCCAGTACCTCGTGCTCAGCGTCGTCGATGCGCACCCGGGCCGGCTCAACCAGCAGGCCGTCGCCGACCGGTTGGGCCTCACCAAGGGCACCGTCAGCCGGCAGATCGACGCCGCCGTCGCCGCCGGGCTGATGACCGTCGAGGTCTCTCCGGAGAGCCGCCGCGAGCACCTCGTCGCCCTCACTCCGCAGGGCACCCGGCTGGTCCGCAAGGGTGACCGGCTGGTCGACCGGGAGCAGCTGGCCACGATGCCGCAGCTCGACGCGGCCGACGTCGCGGCCACCCTCCGCGTCCTGCGAGCCGTCAACGACGCCCTCGACCCCTGACCTTCCCCGCTTCCGGACGCCCGTTGTTGCCGGTTCCGGGCGCCCCGCCGCCGCGAAACCGGCAGCAACGGATGTCCGGAAGCGACGGCCGGTGGGTTGAGTTGCATAGGCTACCTATGTAAAGTTGTCGGTATGCCTGTGAGCCTCGCCGCCCGTCCGGGCGCCGCAGCCGAGCAGCTGGGCTCCGACCTGCTGTCGGTGGTCGCCCGGCTGAACCGGCTGGCTACCCAGCGCGCCGGCCTCGAGGTGCCCTACGCCCAGGTGCGGCTGCTCGCCCAGGTGGAGGAGCAGGGCCCTGCCCGGATCTCGGTGCTGGCCGCCGCCGACCACTGCAGCCAGCCGACGATGACCACCCAGGTCCAGCGGCTGGAGGCCGAGGGCTGGGTCACGCGTGAGCCCGACCCCGCCGACGCGCGCGCCGTCCTCGTGGCCATCACCCCGGCCGGCACCCAGGCCCTGGGCCAGGCGCGCGCGCGTCGCGCCGAGGTCGTCGCCCCCCACGTGGCCGCCCTCTCCACGCACGAGCAGGACACCCTCGCCGACGCGGTCGAGATCCTGCGGCGGCTGCTCGCCGAAGCCGGCGCCGCGCGTACCTCCGTCGCCTGAAACCCGAACCCCACCAAGGAACCCACCATGTGGCGCCAACCGAAAGCCGTCTGGGCGGTCGCCTTCGCGTCCGTCATCGCCTTCATGGGCATTGGTCTCGTGGACCCGATCCTCAAGCCGATCGCCGACCAGCTGCACGCCACCCCGTCGCAGGTGTCCCTGCTGTTCACCAGCTACATGGCGGTCATGGGCGTGGCCATGCTCCTCACCGGCGCGATCGCCAGCCGGATCGGCGCCAAGCGCACGCTGCTCATCGGCCTCGTCATCATCATCATCGGCGCCGGGCTGGCCGGGTCGTCCAGCTCGGTGATGGAGATCGTGGGCTGGCGAGCGCTCTGGGGGCTCGGCAACGCCCTGTTCGTCGCCACGGCACTCGCGACCATTGTGTCGTCGGCCCGGGGGTCGGTCGCGCAGTCGATCATCCTGTACGAGGCGGCGCTGGGTCTCGGCATCGCGGTCGGTCCGCTCGTCGGCGGGATCCTCGGCGGGATCTCCTGGCGCGGGCCGTTCTACGGCGTCTCCACCCTGATGGCCGTCGCGCTCGTCGTCACGGCGTTCCTGCTGCCGAAGACGCCACCGGCGGCGAAGAAGACCTCGCTGCTCGATCCGTTCCGAGCTCTCAAGCATCGTGGGCTGCTCGGCGTGGCCGTCACCGCGCTGCTCTACAACTTCGGCTTCTTCACCCTGCTCGCCTTCACGCCGTTCCCCCTGGACATGAGCGCGCACGAGATCGGCCTGATCTTCTTCGGCTGGGGCGTGGCGCTCGCCTTCACCTCGGTGTTCGTCGCCCCGCGGCTCCAGGCCCGGTTCGGCACGATCCCGACCCTCCTGGTGAACCTCGGCCTGCTCTCCGCGCTGCTCGCCGTCATGGCGATCGGGACGAACAACAAGGCGCTCCTGGCGACCTGTGTGGTCGTGGCCGGGCTCTTCCTCGGCGTCAACAACACCCTCGTCACCGAGACGGTGATGAAGGCGGCACCGGTCGACCGGGGAACGGCCTCGGCCGCCTACAGCTTCGTCCGCTTCTCCGGCGGTGCCGTCGCGCCGTGGCTGGCCGGCAAGCTCGGCGAGGAGATCAACGTCCACGTGCCGTTCTGGGTCGGGGCGTTCGCCGTCGCGCTAGCCGTCGGCGTCCTGGCCCTGACGCGCCCGTACCTGCGCCACATCGACGACCCCGAAGCCGACGAGTCGCGCGACACCGAAGCCGAGCGGCAGGCGCAGGCGGTCACGGTCGGCGACGCCTGAGCCCACCCCACGAAGTTCTCCCCACGACGTTCGCCGCTTCGCGTCGATCCGTCGCGGGGACCCCACGCTCCGCTCCGATACTTCGCGGGGACCCCGGACCTGAGGTCCCGACCCAAGTCGCTGTCGCCACCAGGGAGGTGATGGGAAGGTGGACCCCGTGCGTCACATCGTCCAGAGCAAGAAGCTGCAGCACGTCCGCTACGACGTGCGGGGTCCGATCCTCCAGGAGGCCCACCGTCTGGAGGCCGAGGGCCACAAGATCCTCAAGCTCAACATCGGGAACACCGCCCCGTTCGGCTTCGAGGCCCCCGAGGCGATCCTCGTGGACATGGTCCAGAGCCTGCCCGACTCTCAGGGCTACTCCGACTCCCGCGGCATCTACTCCGCCCGCACGGCCGTCGCGCAGTACTACCAGTCCCGCGGCCTGACCGCGACCGTCCCCGACGACGTCTTCATCGGCAACGGCGTGTCCGAGCTGATCTCCATGGTGCTCACCGCGTTCGTCGACGACGGCAACGAGGTGCTGGTCCCCGCGCCGGACTACCCCCTGTGGACCGGCGCCGTGTCCCTGACCGGCGGGACCCCCGTGCACTACCGGTGTGACGAGTCCAACGGGTGGAACCCCGACCTCGAGGACATCGAGTCGAAGATCACCGAGAACACCTACGCGATCGTCATCATCAACCCCAACAACCCGACCGGCGCGGTCTACAGCGAGGACATCGTCAAGGGGATGGTCGACATCGCCCGGCGGCACCAGCTCGTCGTCATGGCCGACGAGATCTACGAGAAGATCATCTTCGACGAGCGCACGCACCACCACGCGGCGAGCTTCTGCGCCGACGAGGTCCTCTGCCTCACCTTCAGCGGGCTGTCCAAGGCCTACCGGGTATGCGGGTACCGGTCCGGCTGGGTGATGATCTCCGGGCCCGCAGCACCTCGCCACGGATTTCCTCGAGGGGCTCACGCTGCTCGCCAACATGCGGATGTGCGCGAACGTCCCCGGCCAGCACGCGATCCAGACGGCCCTCGGCGGCTACCAGTCGATCAACGAGCTCATCGTCCCGGGCGGCCGGTTCTACGAACAGAGCAAGCTGGCGTCCAAGCTGCTCAACGACATCCCTGGCGTCACCTGCGTGGAGCCGCAGGGCGCGCTCTACTGCTTCCCGCGCCTCGACCCGGAGATGTACCCGATCGTCGACGACCAGCAGTTCGTCATCGACCTGCTGCGGGCCAAGAAGATCCTCGTGACCCACGGCACCGGGTTCAACTGGTTCGAGCCGGACCACTTCCGGCTGGTGACACTGCCCGCGGTGCCCGAACTTGAGGAGGCGATCGGCCGGATCGCCAGCTTCCTGGAGTCCTACGCGTAGGGGCTACGACGCGGCGACGACCACCGCGACGACGATCAGCGCCACGACGGCGAGCACGGTCAAGGCGAGGAACACCGTGCCGATGATGCCGAGCACCTTGCCGGCCATGGCGATGCCCCGGTTGGCGTACTCGCGGGGGTCGCGGTCGATCTCGGCGACGACCTTGGTGCCGTAGTACCAGCCGAACGGGCCGAGGATGGTCAGTCCCAGCACCGAGAGCAGCCCCAGGACGAAGGCCAGCGTCGCCCGCGGGTGCTCGACGGTGGGTGCGGGGGCGTGGAAGCGCACCTGGTCGGGGGCGCCGGGGTCGTAGGCGGGCGGGTACGGCTGCTGTCGGTATGCCGGCTGCTGCCCGTATGCCGGCTGCTGCCCGTATGCGGGCTGTCCGTACGGCTGCTGCTGCGAGTACGGCGGTTCGACGGGCCACTCCTGCGCGGGCCGGTCCTGCGGGTGGCTGGTCCCCTCGGTGCTCACCGGTCCAGACTAAACGCCGGGGTGTCCCTCCTCCTCGCGATGACGAGGATCCAGTCGTCCCGGGTGCCGGCATGTCGCTGCAGGACGTCCACCGTCCAGCCGTGCTCGTCCAGCGTCCGGGTGAGCGGGTCCGGACGCCAGAAGGTGAAGAACCGCGGGAGCCCGAGTGTGTGGTCGCTCCAGGTCGAGCCGTCACCCTCCTTGACCGAGAGGGCCAGCATGCCGCCGGGCCGGACCGCGAGATGGATCCGGTCGAGCACGGCGCCGAGCTCGTCGGGGGTGAGGTGCAGCAGCATGGCGAACGCCACGACGGCGTCCCACGGACCGCCGAGGTCGTCGGTGAGGACGTCGATGGGCCGGGCCGCAAGTCCCTCCTGCCGCATCGCCGCCACGAACGACACCGCCCCGTCGGACGGCTGGACGGCGAGGCCGAGCCCGGCGAGGTAGCGGGCATCCGCACCGGTCGCGGAGCCCAGCTCCAGGACGGCCGCTCCCGGGGGCAAGGCGGCGGCGATCCGGTCGAGGAACGTCACGTGCCAGTCCGGGGCCGAGCCGAGATGGGCCGCGTAGCGGTCGGCCCGGTGCTCGTAGGCGTCGAGGGTGCGGGCGTTGGACGACTCGGTGACGAAGGTGAACAGCCGGTCGGCGCCCAGGGCGGGGACGGGGTCGGCGGCCAGGTCGGCGACACCGACGGCCGCCTCGCTGTCGGAGATCGGGATGAACGACACCTCACCAAAACCGTTGTCAGCGAACCACGTCCGGACTCGTGGCGTGAGGTCGGGCTCTCGTCGCGTCCGGGTCCAGATGACGCGGGCGCCCGGTGCGCAGAGGGCGGGCAGGGCGGCGATGGTGTGCTCGACGTCGGCGTCGGAGACGTTGCCCAGCACTCCGCAGAGCAGGACCAGGTCGGCCCGCGGCAGGTCGGCATACACGGCGGGTTCCCCTGCGTCGGCGGTGCGGACCTCGATGCCGGGCCGGTCCCGGGCTCCCTCGCGGGCGCGCCCCGCGAGGTGGGGGTCGAGCTCGACGAGGGTCGCCATGACGCGGTCGGCATCGTCACGACCGGCAAGGACCTCCAGCAGGTCCCGGCCGTCCCCGGCGCACAGGCTGACCACCCGGACCGGTCGGGGCCCCGTCGCGTCGAGCCAGCGCGCGATCTCGCCCTGGACGACGCGCAGCCGGCGGCTCAACGACGAGTCCGGGTCGGCGTAGGCGCCGTGCCACCGGGTCCAGTAGGTCACCCGCAGCAGCCTAGGAGGGGACCCCGCCTACGCTCTGAGGATGGACAGCGAGCGCCCGGCCGAGCTTCCGCCGGAGAAGCCGACACACCGTCACGTCAGCCTCAGGCGTGAGGAGACCGGCCGCTACACGATCACCAACGCCCGCGGCGGGACGCTCAGCGTCGGCGGCAGCGAGCAGGACTTCACCGCGGTGGAGCTGCTGTTGTCGGCGATCGCCGCCTGCTCGTCGATCGACGTCGACTACGTGACCGGGCGCCGGGCCCAGCCGGACGCGTTCGACGTCGACGTGGATGCGGAGAAGGTGGCCGACGAGCAGGGCAACCACCTCGACGACATCGTGCTGACCTTCCGGGTCGCCTTCCCCGAGGGCGACGGCGGCGACGCGGCCCGCCGGCTGCTGCCGGACATCGTCAGGAAGTCGCACGAGCGGCTGTGCACGGTGAGCCGGACGATCATGCTGGGGACGGACATCACCACGCGGATCGAGTGACACGCATACCGAACCGGCCGCCACCCGCCGTGTCTCACCGGAAAGCGGCCGTGTCACACCTACCCTCAACACCGTGACCAGCGTGACGGACGGCAGTGCTGTGGACGCGTTGCCCGTCAACGTCTCCAATGTCGTGGCGCGGGTGGTCGAGGACTACCTCGACGACCTCGAGTCGACCGTGCCCGGCCTGGTCGCCGGCGTCTACCTCACCGGCTCGGTCGCCCTCTCGGACTTCCACCCCGCCTGGAGCGACGTCGACTTCGTGACGGTGGTCCACGACGAGCCCGACGACGTGCAGCGGATGCTCCTCGCCGACATCCACGAGCGGGTGGCCGAACGGCACCCGACACCCCGGCTCGACGGTCACTACCTGCGCTGGGCCGACCTGGCCAGCCCGCCCGACCGGCGGACGACCCTCGGCCTGCAGGCCAAGGGCGGAGTCCTCCACTTCGGCACCAACTGGGTGCCGTCGATCCTCGTCTGGCACGAGCTGGCGGAGCACGGGCTGCACGTCCACGGCCCCGGGCTGGAGAACCGCCGCATCGCCCGCGACGAGGAGATGCTGCGCGACTGGTGCCTGGCCAGCATCGCCGACCAGTGGACGCCGTGGTGGTACCGCAACGCCAACCTCTGGTCCGGCTCGGGCCTGGGCAGCCTCGGCGGCTGGGCCCCCGCCTCCGGCGTCCTCGGCGTGACGCGCGTCCACTACATGCTGACCACCGGGCGCGTCACGTCGAAGTGCGGCGCGGGCGAATGGGCCCTCACCGTCTGCGAGCCCGAGTGGCGCCGGCTGCTCGAGGAGTGCCTCCGGATCCGGAACCGGCCGACCAAGGCCTCGCTCTACCGCGACCCGTTCACCCGCCGCCGTCAGGCGCTGGCGTTCATGGACCTGCTGATGACCGCCGACGAGGAGACCTACGGTTCCTGACCGCGGGCGTACCGGCATACTCGGCTCATGCCCGACGCCGCGCCCGACCTCGTGCCCGACCCTCAGGACGCGCCGCCGCTGACCTGGGGCATCATCGGCCCGGGCGGCATCGCCAACAAGCTGGCCGAAGCGGTCAGCGAGTTCACCGCCGGCACGGTCGTGGCGGTCGGGTCGCGCGACGCCGGTCGCGCCGCGGACTTCGCGGCCCGGCACGGAGTGGCCCGGTCCTACGGCAGCTACGAGGAGCTCGTCGCCGACGACGAGGTGCAGGCGGTCTACATCGCGTCGCCGCACTCGGGTCACCGCGAGCACGCGCTGCTCGCGCTCGAGGCCGGCAAGCACGTCCTCATCGAGAAGGCGTTGGCGCGCAACAGCTCCGAGGTCGAGGACATCTTCGCCGCGGCCCAGCGGAACCACGTCTTCGCCATGGAGGCGATGTGGACGCGGCACCTCCCGCACGTCGCCGAGGTTCGTCGGCGCATCGCCGACGGGGCGATCGGCGAGATCGTCACGGTCTCGGCCGACCACGGGCAGGCCCTCGACCTTCCCGACGACCACCGGCTCAAGAACCCGGAGCTCGCCGGCGGCGCACTGCTCGACCTCGGCGTCTACCCCATCTCCTTCACCGTCGACCTGCTCGGCGCTCCGCAGGAGGTCTCGGCCGTCGGCCGGCTGACCAACACCGGCGTCGACGGCCACGTCGCGCTGGTCCTCGGCTACGGACCGAAGACCCTGGCCCAGATCGACACCACCCTGTGGACCAAGACGCCGACGACCGCGGTGATCTCCGGCACCGAGGGCAGCATCGAGATCGACGGCGACTTCTACGGCCCGAACACGGTCCGCCTGCGCAAGCCGGACAGCGGCCGGACCGTCGTCGAGGAGTGGGGTGGCCCGATTCCCAACGGTTTCCAGTTCCAGGTCGCCGAGGTGGCGCGTTGCGTCGCCGACGGGAAGCAGGAGAGCGACCGGATGAGCTGGGCCTCCTCCCGCGCGGTCATGTCCGTGATGGACGAGGCCCGTCGGCAGGTCGGCGTCAGGTACCCGGGCGAGTGAGCGGCCGCACCGTCAGCGACTGTTCCGCGCGACCGACCGGACCCTCCACGTCGTAGAGCGTCGAGCTGGTCACCCCGAGGCCCCCGGATCCGAAGACCACCGTCGTGTCGAACCCGACCCAGCCGGCCACCGGCTCGCGGTAGAGGTGCACGGTCAGGTCGACGTTGGGGAACATCCACGAACCTGGGTCCTCCCGCACCGCAATGCCGTTCGCCGTGTCGACCAGCCCGAGGTATGCGGCGGTGGGGCTCACGTCGACCCCCTCGACCAGGGGCACTCCGGGATGGATCCAGCCCCGGCCGCGCCCGGGTGAGTTCTGCGGATGCCCGCGCATGTCCAGTGAGGCGATGTAGCCGCCACTCCACACCGACCGGCCGTCCCACGGCGCGAACGTGTCCGGCGGCGGTAGGGGTTCGGGCAAGCCGCCCGCGACGGATCGGGTGTCGACGCGGGCGATCCGCCAGGCGCGGGCGCGGATCACCGGGCGTTCCCCGGCGACCAGGGTGGCCTCGACCAGCTCGATGGTGCGGCCGGGCCGGATCGTCTCCACGGTCACCGACGTGGGCTCGGCGGGGATGACACCGAGGATCTCGTAGGCGATCCGCGCGAGGGTCAGGTCCGGCCGCGGCTCGTGCCGGTCGATGGCGTGGGCGATGAGGCCGGACACCGGGCCCATGTGCTGCTCGTGGTCGTTCCACACGCCCTGCACGTGGACGGTCGGCTGGTAGCGCCCGTCCGGCAGCGGGACGTAGTAGCTGCCCGCGTCGGGCTCCAGGTCGTCGCCGTCGGTCACGCCCGCCACCCTAGGCACCGGGTCGGGGATGGGCCTCGTCGTAGCCGCGCGCCACGCTTGACGGGACGACCATCCGCCAGGCGTCGAGGACGATCTCGCGCATCTCGTCGACGTCCAGGGCGTCCATCCGGGCGACCACCCAGTGGTAGCGCAGGTCGCCCTTCCCGGGCATGAGGAAGGTCCTCGGCGCGCTGGCGACGAGGGCCTCGCGCTCCTCCTTGGGGAAGGCGAAGCCCATGGTCGTCTCGTCGCGGGAGAAGGCCAGCCAGACGATCCGGCCGACCCGGAACTTCACCCGGTCGCGGACGACCACCTCATAGGCGCGCGGCAGGTCCTGGGCGACGGCGCGTACCTGCTCCACCGTGACGGACACGACACCAGCCCATCACGCGGCACCGTCAGTCAGACCGTCCCGGTCACCCGAGCCACGATCTCGGCGGCGCAGAGGTCCGGCTGCAGCTCCGGGAGCCAGTGACCCTCGTCTACCTCGACGAACCGGTAGTCGCCGAGGACCATGGCCCCGGTCGACTCGGCGGCCTGGCGCCCGAGGAACCCGTCGTGGCGGCCCCAGACGAAGGTCGTGGGCACTCGCGACCGGTGCAGGGCGCCCCGGGAGTGACGCATCGCGCGGTACCAGCCCAGGGCGCCCGTGAGGGCCCCTGGTTCGCGCATCCGGCCGGCGTAGCGCTGGGCCTCGGCCCGAGGCATACCCGACGACCGCAACAGACCCTCCAGGCGCCGCAGCAGAACGCGCTCCGGCAGGCGCGGCACCTGGAAGAACAGCATGTAGCTCGAGTGGGCGACCTGCCACGGGCTGCTGGTCGCCGCCCGGCGGAGGGCGGCCGGGTGCGGCGTCGAGAGCACGGTGAGGGTGGCCACCCGGTCGGGATGCGCCCCGGCGAGCATCCACGCGAGACCGCCGCCCCAGTCGTGGCCCACGAGGTGGACCCGCTCGACACCGGCGGCGTCGAGCAGGGCGAGCGCGTCGTCGGCCAGCTGCGGGAGCGCGTAGGCCTCGGGGTAGGGCTCGACGGGCCGGGCGCGGGGGCTGTAGCCGCGCTGGTCCGGGGCCAGGGTGCGGAGTCCGGCGTCGACCAGGCGGTCGGCGACAGGGTCCCAGGACTGCCGGTCCTCAGGAAACCCGTGCAGCAGCAGCACCGTCGGCGCCTCGGGGTCGCCGCGGTCGGTGACGTCGAAGGTCAGCCCGTCGCGCGCGTACTCGGTGATGCCCGAGGCGGAGGTGCTCACGGGACCTCATCCTGTCGTCTTCCCAGCCACTCCGCGCGGTGCCATCCTTCGGGTGTCCGCATTCGCGACGAGACGGGGAGTCGAGCCATGGCGGTGTTCCTCAAGCTGGACGGCATCGAGGGCGAGTCCACGGATGCCCGCCACGCCAAGGAGATCGACGTGACCGCCTGGTCGCTCGGGGTGACCAACCCTGGGTCCGGACACGCCGGTAGTGGTGGCGGCGCGGGCCGGCCGAAGGTCACCGACCTCGCCGTGAGCAAGCTGCTCGACCGCGCGTCGCCGGCGCTGATGCTGGCGGTCGCCTCCGGGCGGCACGTCCGGTCGGGCCGGCTGACGGTGACCGGTGGCGGCCCGCGCCCGGTCGAGTACCTGGTCGTCGACCTCGAGGACGTCCTCGTGACCGCCTGCCTGCTCGCCGACGCGGCCGACCCCGACCGGCCGGTGGAGAACGTCTCGCTGGCCTTCGGGAAGATCCACGTGGCCTACACGCAGCAGTCCCCGGACGGGGGCGTGGGGTCGGTCTCCACGTTCGGCTGGGACGTCGACCGTAACGCTCCGGTCTGAACCGGTTCGGGCCCTCTTGCGGAGAGCGCTCTCTCGCGGGATATTTCGCACATGCGCAGACCCACGACGACGTGGTCCCTTGCCGGTGTCGTGACCGGCCTCCTCGCCTTGGCCCTCACCGGGCTCGTGGCCGGGCCGGTGTATGCGGCCCCGCCGGCCGCCCCGCCCGGGTCCGGCGCCGTCAACCTGGGTCCCAACGTCAGGATCTTCGACCCGAGCATGCCGACGGCCCAGATCCAGGCCGCCGTCGACGCCGTCCACCAGGAGCAGGTCGACAACGAGATGGGCACGCAGCGCTACGCGCTGCTGTTCAAGCCCGGCGTCTACGGGTCGGTCGCCGACCCGCTGATCGTCCCGGTCGGCTACTACACCGAGGTGGCCGGCCTGGGCCGCAACCCGGGTGACGTGACGATCAACGGTCACGTCGACGTCTACAACCGGTGCCTCGCCCCCGACAACTGCATCGCGCTCAACAACTTCTGGCGCTCGCTGTCCAACCTCACCATCAAGGTCACGGGGCTCCAGGACTGCCGGTCGTCCGCGAACTTCTGGGCGGTGTCACAGGCCGCACCGATGCGCCGTGTGGACATCCAGGGCGGGACGCTCAGCCTGATGGACTACTGCACCGCGGGCCCGCAGTACGCCAGCGGCGGGTTCATGGCCGACTCCCGGACGTCCGGATCGGTCGTCAACGGGTCACAGCAACAGTGGCTGGCTCGAAACAGCTCGGTCGGCGACTGGTCCAACGGCGTGTGGAACCAGGTCTTCGCCGGCGTCCAGGGCGCCCCGTCGCAGTCGTTCCCCGTCCCGCCCTACACGACGCTGGCGACCAACCCGGTCAGCCGCGAGAAGCCCTACCTCTACATCGACGACCAGGGTGCCTGGCAGGTGTTCGTCCCCTCAGTGCAGACGGACTCGGCCGGCACCACCTGGGCCAACGGGCCGACGCCCGGCCGTTCGGTGCCGCTGTCGGACTTCGCCATCGCCTCACCGTCGTCGAACTGGTCCCTGGTCAACGCGGCCCTGGCCACCGGCCGCAACCTACTGCTGCTCCCGGGCCAGTACGACGCCACCAAGGCGCTGGTCGTCAAGCGGGCGGACACCGTCGTCCTCGGGCTCGGCCTGCCGACCCTGACGCCGAGCAAGGGCAACGCCGCGATCGAGGTCAACAACGTTCCCGGCGTCGTCGTCGCCGGCCTGACCATCGACGCCGGTCCCCGAAACTCGGCGGTGCTCATGAAGGTGGGCACCGGCAGTCGGGGTCCGGTCCAGGACGCCAAGGCCAGCGACCCGGCCGACCCGACGCTCCTCGCCGACGTGTTCTTCCGGATCGGCGGACCGCACCTGGGCAAGGCCACCGTGGCCCTGGAGGTCAACAGCAACCACGTGGTGCTCGACGACATCTGGGCCTGGCGCGCCGATCACGGCGAGGGCGTCGGCTGGACTCTCAACACCTCCGACACGGGCGTCGTCGTAAACGGCGACGACGTCTCGGCGACCGGACTGTTCTCCGAGCACTTCCAGAAGGAGAACGTCATCTGGTCGGGTGAGCGGGGCTCCACGATCTTCTTCCAGAACGAGTTCCCCTACGACGCGCCGAACCAGGCGGCGTGGCAGCACGACGGGATCCTCGGCTACGCCGCCTACAAGGTCGCCGACACGGTCAAGGACCACGAGCTGTGGGGTGGCGGGGCGTACATCTACACCAACGTCAACCCGACCCTCCACGCTTCGCACGGGTTCGAGGTCCCGGTGACCCCGGGCGTACGGCTGCACGACGTGCTCACCGTCTCGCTCAACAAGGCCGGAACCATCGACCATGTCGTCAACGACGTCGGGGCCCCGGTGACGCCCGACGTGCAGGGGCCGAGCACCGTGGTGTCCTACCCCTAGAGTCGAGTATGGCGTTGCTCCCGCTGTTCCCCCTGGGCGGCACGCTCATGCCCGGCATGCAGCTGCCGCTCCAGGTGTTCGAGGATCGCTACGTCGCCCTGCTGCGCCACCTCATCGACAGCGAGGGCGAGGAGCTCGGGTTCGGCGTCGTGGCGATCCGGCACGGGTATGAAGTCGGTGACCGGACCAACGAGCTGTATGCGGTGGGCTGTCTCGCGGTGCTTGACCGGGTCGTCCAGGTGACGGACGGGCTGTTCCTCGTCCTTGGGCACGGGACGCGCCGGTTCCGGCTCGACGCGGTGGACGAGTCGGCCGGCACGCCGTGGACGACCGGCGAGGTGACCTGGCTCGCCGAACGGACCGGCGACGAGGCGCGGCTGCCGTCGCTGGTCAAGGCGGTTCGGGAGGCGGTGCAGGTCCATGGCGTCGCACACGGGCTCGAGCTGACCGCCCCTCCCGAGGAGGCGGAGCTGCTCGCGTACTGGGCCGCGGAGTCCCTGGACCTGGATCGCGACGACCGGCAGCGGCTGCTGGAGGTGCCGGACACCAGCGCACGGCTCGCGGTCGTTCGCCGGATGGTCCAGCGGGAGTCCGCGCTCGCGGCGCAGCTGGGGCTGGGCGGTGGCCCCGGAACGGCGCCGCCGAGCCTCAACTGACGGGATGCCTCCGCCGGGTCAGCGCAGCGGCACCAGCGAGGACCAGTCGTCCCGCGGGAGCACGTCGGCGACCGCCCAGACCTGCAGCTCGTCGAGGGTCAGCTCGGAGCCGTTGTTGGTGAGGAACGCGGTGTCGGCCGCGTCCCGTCCGGTGGCGATGCGCAGGAGCGTCTGCCGCGGCGCGAGCCAGGTGGCGTCGACCACGTGCCACGAGCCGTCGACCCACGCCTCACAGACCGCGTGGAAGTCCATCGGGGCCAGGCCGGGCGCGTACACCGAGACGAGCCGGGCGGGGACGTCGCGGGCGCGCAGCAGGGCGATGGTGAGGTGCGCGAAGTCGCGGCAGACCCCTTGTCGGGCCAGCAACGTCTGCACGGCTCCGTCGGTCGGCTGGCTGGAGCCGGATACATAGGCCAGCTTGTCGTGGACCCAGCTCGCCACCGCCGCGAGCAGCGCGTGCCCCTCGAGACCCCGGAACTCCGCGTCGGCGGTGGGCGCGAGGGTATCGGACTCGCAGTAGCGGCTCGGGCGCAGGAACGTCACCAGGTCGATCGGCTCGGCGCCGAGCGGGTCGGCCTGCCCGGTCACCGTCGCCGTGTAGTCGAAGGTGACCCGGGCGGCACCGCAGGTGGCCCGGTGCAGCCGGCTGCCGTAGTGGTCCAGGAACGTGGTGGGTTCGACGACCTGGCCGTCCACCCGAAGGCTCAGCTGCTCGTCGAGGGTCATTCCGGTCCCGGACACCGTGGTGCTGAACAGCAGCGTCGCCGGCCCCATGACGGTCAGCGCCAGATGGGCCGAGATGTCGCGTCGCATGCCCCATTCGAGCAGAGGCGGAGTGCGCTCAGCCGATCAGTCCACGCAGCGTCGGTCCGTCGACCAGTCCGGTATGCGTCCCGGGACTCCCGCAGGCCCAGGCGCCGGCGGCGGCCCCGGCGGCCCCGGCCTCCGCGGGCGTCCCGCCGTTCAGCCACGCGTACAGGTACGCGGCCGCGTAGGCATCGCCGGCGCCGTTGGAGTCGACGGCCGGCCGGTCGGTGAGCACGACCGCGGGGACGACGACCGGGACCGCGTCGCGGCCGTGCACCGTGCTGCCCCGGGCGCCGTCGGTGACGACGACCACCTGCGCCCGGCCGTCACGCAGGACCCTCGTCGCCACGTCGGCGGCCGTCGCGCCCAGCGCGGCCGACGAGAGGAAGACCAGGTCGGCGCCGAGGGCGAACGGGAGGTGGTGCGGGTTCTCGCCGTCCCAGTCGTGCAGGTCGGTCGAGGTCGAGCGTCCCGCCGACATCGCGTCGGTCAGGGCCGGCGCCGCCCAGCCCATGATCGTGACGTGGACGTGCCGGGAGCGGACGACCAGCCGGCTCCAGAGCGATCGGTCGCCGCCGAGGTCGACGGGCGGCCGGGGGTCGTAGAGGGACATTCGCGCCCCGTCGGGCGTGACGAGGTTGACGGCGCGGCGGGTCCCGCTCGGATGCTTGCGAGTGTCCAGCTCGACGCCGGCCGTAGTGAGCCGGTCCTGGACCAGCCGTCCCTCGGGGTCGTCGCCGATGACATCCACGAGGGCGGTCCGCAGCCCGAGCGCCGCACAGCCCAGGGCCACGCCCGTCCCGGTGTGACCGACCACGCTCTGGATCGGCGGGACCGTCATGGAGTCCCGAACCGGCAACGGCAGCAACGGAACCCGCACGATGTGGTCCACGCCGGTGCCGCCGACGACGAGGACGTCGATGTCGTGCGTCACGGGGACAGGGTCACGACGACAGGGTCGCGACGCAGAGGTACCGCTCGTCGTCGACCGGGCCGCCCCAGAGCTGCGGATCGGTGAGGGGCACGGTCTCGACCGGCGTCGCATACGGAGCCAGCAGCCGTTGCGTCGCGGCCGCCGTGAGCCCGCCGCCGGTCCACCAGCGTCCCTCGACGAGCAGCAGCCGGCCGCCGGGACGGAGCAGACGGACCCACCTCGCGAGGGCCGTCGCGGGGTCGGGCAGCGCCCACAGGACGTGGCGGGTCAGGACGACGTCGAAGGTCGCCGGCCGCCCGGGCGGGTCCGAGGCGTCGCCGACCTCGACCGTGGCTGACCCCTCGGACACCCCGGCCGCGGCGAGCTTGGCTCGGGCCGCGGCGACCATGGCCGGCGCGAGGTCGACCCCGTGGACGCGGTGGCCGACCTCGGCGAGCAACCGGGTGAGACTCCCGGTGCCGCACCCGAGGTCGAGGATGTCGACCGGCGGCGCGGGCAGGTGTTCCCGAAGCAGCCGGCGCCAAGCCTCCCGGACCTCCGGGTCGAGCAGGCCGTGGTCGGCCGCCTCGTCGAAGCCCGCCGCCTCGGCGTCCCAGTACGCGCGGACCGCCTCGGTCACGGACCTTCCTGGCCGGGTGGGCGCGGGCCGCTGCGCCGGCCCAGGCCGCGGACGAGGAGGACCAGCCCGATGACCGCGACCACCGGTCCGACGATGGCCCACAGCGTCACACCCGACATCGCGCTGCCGGGCAGGTACCCGAGGCCCTGCATGGTCCAGACCGCGCCGACGACGACGAGCACAACGCCCACGATCGCCAGGACCGGCCGCCTCATTCGCTGCTCCACGTCACGGCACGAGCGTAGACCGCCGTCTAGCGTGGCCGGGTGGGGCACGAGCGGGTGAGCGTCGACCTCCTGGCCGACAGCTGAATGCGGGCCCGACGCCGCCCCAGGTGATGGGCGACGTCTGGACGTACGCCGCGGGAATCTCGACAGGAACGACTGCGGTCTGACGGCCGTTTCGGGCCGAAGCCGGGGTTCGTTCCTGTCGAGATTTCCGCCGACTGAGGGGCCGCGGGCCGAACCTGAGGTGCCAGGCGCCCGGATCTGAGGACCACCCCCGATGCCGCATCCGGCTGCGGTGGGCGAACCTCAGGACGTC
This sequence comes from uncultured Actinomycetota bacterium, assembly GCA_963757225.1. Taxonomy (GTDB): domain Bacteria; phylum Actinomycetota; class Actinomycetes; order Actinomycetales; family Dermatophilaceae; genus Lapillicoccus. Next base: position 76,961 of record CAVWQU010000022.1, on the reverse strand, counting down.
GACCGGGACGGACGTGAGGGAGGTGACCCGCCGTGTCGCTGCAGGAGACCGGTGTGGTCGCCGGCATCATCTCGACCACGTTGTTCGTCATCAGCTACCTGCCGATGCTCGTCAAGGCGGCCAAGACGCGGGACCTGCGGTCGTACAGCGCGAGCAACCTCGTCGTCGCCAACGTGGGCAACCTGGTCCACTCCGTCTACGTGCTCAGCCTGCCCGCCGGCCCGCTCTGGCTGCTGCACTCGTTCTACGTCGTCAGCAGCGCGCTGATGCTGTTCTGGTGGTGGCGCTACCGCTCCCGCCACGACTCACGCCACGACGCGCTCGTCCCAGCTGAGCCGGGAGCCGGTCATCCACGCCGTGCTGCGGTCGGTGACGAGGTAGCGGAACACCAGGGACATCGCCGCCTCCTGGAACCGGCGGCCCACCGGACCGGGGATCTTGGAGCTGCTGCTGCGGGCGCCGGCCTTGACGATGCGTTCGACCCGGGCCCGACGGGCCTGCTCGTATGCGCGGAGGGCGGCCGGTAGGTCGGCCGGGCTGGGCGCGTGGTCCCGGACCGACGTGGCCAGCACCACCGCGTCCTCGAGGGCCATCGAGGCCCCCTGGCCGGAGCTCGGCGACGGCGCGTGGGCGGCGTCCCCGACGACGACGAGCCGGTCGCGGGTCCAGTGCGGGACGTGCGGGAGGTCGTAGGTGTTGTCGCCGGCCAGCTCCAGGACGCCACCGGCGACCAGCTCGGCCGCGGGACCGGTGTCGCCGGCGACGAGGTCCAGCAGTCGGCGCTGCCACTCCTCCGGGCCTGTCGAGGCGCGGCGCTCGCGGCTGATCTCCGGTTCCGGCACGTTGACGAACCAGACCACGTCGCCGTCCGGCGTCGGGTGGGCGCCGAAGAACGCCCCGGCTCCGAAGACGAAGTGCCAGGCCTCCGGACGCAGGGTCGACGCGAGCGGGGTGCCTCGCGTGATGCCCCCGAAGTTGGTCAGGCCGACGTAGCGGCCGGCCGGCGCCAGGGGGTCGATGGCCTGCCGCACGCCCGAGCGCACCCCGTCGGCGCCGACGACGAGGTCGGCGGCGAGCCGTTCGCCGCCGGCCAGCGTGACCGTGGCGCCGTCGGCGTTGCTGGCCACGTCCACCACCTCGGCCCCGCGGCGGACCTCCACACCACGGCGCTCCGCCTCGTCGAGCAACCGCGCCGCCAGGAGCGAGCGCTTCGCCGTGATGGCGACGGACCCGTCGGCGAGGGGCCGCCCGAGGCTGAGCTCGCCGAGGAGGCGGCCGGTGGCGCCGTACATCGCGTTCGTCGTCGAGGGGAACCCGATCTCGCGGGCGATCCCCAGGACTCCGAGGAGGTCCAGGGCGTCGAGCCCGTTGGGGGCGATGGTGAAGTAGGAGCCCTCACTCGGGTTCAGGGCGGCCCGGCGTTCGAGGACGACGGCCTCGACCCCGACGTGGTGGAAGGCCAGCGCCGTCGCCGGTCCGGCGACGCCACCTCCGACGATGAGTGCGCGCATCCTGATACCCTCTCTTACCAAAATCTGATAGTTCGATATTCGAAAGACTAACAGCCATGGAGCCTCGCGGCAACCTCCTCGGTGGACTGGGCCTGGCCATGCAGCGGTACCAGCGCAGCGTGCAGGCCTTCGACGACGCGGTGGGACGGCGGCTCGGCCTTGGGCCGGCCGACCTCCGGTGCCTCGACTGGCTGGCCGACGGTCCCAAGTCCGCGGGACAGCTGGCCGTCGCGACCGCGCTCACCCCCGCTGCCACGACGGCGCTGGTGGATCGGTTGGTGCGTAAGGGTTTCGTCGAGCGCTACCGCAGCGAGGAGGACCGCCGCCAGGTGATGGTGCGGATGACGGAGTCGGGGATGGCTCGGACCATGCAGTTCTACGGGCCGCTGGTCGAGGAGGGACAGTCGATGCTCGACGGCTTCTCCGACCGCGAGCTGCGGCTGATGCAGCGCCACCTCGAGGCCATCACCGAGCTGACCGAGCGACACCGAACGCGGGTCGACGACACGACGGCGTAGCCGACCGGAGCCGAGCGAACGTGAACGCTTGCGGCGGCAGGAAAGTCGCGCGCTGGACTTGCGGACAGGCCACGCTCGGGTATGGGCGGCAGCGGCCGGATTTCCGACCGCTTAGACCCGGACCGAGGTCAGGGCGACCGCTTGATCTCGGTGCGCACGGCGCGCTGGAACGCCCTGGCCGCCGCGCTCGGCGGCGGTGGCCCCGTGCCGAGGCGTCCGGAGATCGCCGCGCGGACAACGGCCTCACGCTCGTCGCCGGTCGTGAGCAGCCGCTCACCCGCCTCGACCTTGGGCAGCCACTCGCCGTCGCGGACGCGTACCAGCGACCGGCACGCGCCGAGCACCGCGTCCGCCGGGTCGCCCGGCTGTCGCAGCCACCAGGTCAGCGCCTCGACGAGCAGGTCGCGCAGGTCGCCCGGCCCGACATCGACGAACGCCTCGTTCGCCGATGCTCCGAGCAAGGAACCGCTGGTGCCGCTGAGGATGCTGCGGTCGAGCGCGTACCAGAACCGGCCGTCAGCCGACGGGCGGTCGGCGGGGTCGTAGGTTGCGCGGAACGCCATGGCCGGGCCGGTGTTCAGCTCGACCTCGAACGCCGGCGCGCTCGAGCCGGACGCCGCTGCGGCCCGGGTGTAGACGACCAGCTCCAGCCCGCGAGCCGGGACGGGGAGCGCCTCGTGCCGCAGGACCTCGACGAGGGCAGCCTTCGTCGCGTCGGCGACCGGCTGCGCGGTGACGAGCGCGACATCGATGTCGCTGCGTCCCGGCTGGTACGCGTCGAGCGCGACCGAGCCCGCCGCATACGCCCCGACGAGGTTCGCTCCGAGGACGCCGCGCGCCCGCTCGACGAGCTCGGCGAGGTACGCGTCGGGGCGGTCTCCGTCCGCCACTAGAGGTCCTCGAACCGGACCCGCTCGCCCACCGGACCGTCGTGCTCGGGGAAGGCCACCCGTCCGGCGGCCACGCACCACCGGGCGAGGTCGACGCGGAAGCGCCCGGCGCGGACGGCCGGGTCGGACTCGGCCAGGCCCCGAGCCTCGTCGACCGGCACCGTGTAGACCGACATGCCCCGCATGGTCGGGTCGGACTGGTCGAGCAGTGGGCCGTTCGCGGCGATGATCCCGCGCGCGACGAGGTCGCCGAGGTAGGCCAGGTGCGCGTGGTGGAGGGCGGTCGAGGCGGCTTCGTCGAGCTCCGGCGGGTGGTCGCCGCGGCGCAGGTAGACGACGGTCCGGACGTCGAACTCGGCCGGGACACCGGGCGGTCGCTCCATGCCGGGAGCCTAGGGCGCGCGGTGCCCGGCGAGCAGCCCTCCGTCGATCGGCAGGACGACACCCGTCACCCAGGCGGCGTCCGACGAGAGCAGGTAGGCGACACCCGCGGCGATGTCCTCCGGCTCACCGACCCGGCCGAGCGGGTAGAGCGGGGACATCCGGTCCGCGCCGCCGGGCTGGCCGTCCCACACCCGCGTCCGGACGGTACCCGGCGCAATGGCGTTGACCCGGATGCCGTCCGGGCCGAGCTGGACCGCGAGGTTCTGCGTGAGCGAGTGCAGCCCGGCCTTGGCGCTGGAGTACGGCTCGCTGCCGATCCCGGTGAGCCCGTTGACCGAGCTGATCATGACGATCGCGGGCTGCTGGTCGCTGCGTCTCAGGTGCGGGATGGCGGCCCGGCAGGCGCGGACCGTGCCGAGCAGGTTGAGGTCGAGCATCGCCCGCCACACCTCGTCGTCGGTCTCGTCCACGCCGGGGTGGGCGACGTCCCCACCCGCCACGGCGACGAGGCCGTCGAGCCGACCGGTCTCCGCGATGACGCCGGCGACGGCGTCGTCGACCGAGGCGCGGTCGGTGACGTCCATGCCGATCGCAAGGTGGTGGTTCGGGTATGCGGCGTCGAGCTCGGCGGTCGTACGGTCGGCCGAGCCGCGGTCCAGGTCGGCGACGACGACTCGCGCGCCCTCGGCGGCGAGCCGGTGTGCGCAGCCGCGACCGATGCCGTAGCCAGCTCCGCTGACGAGGACGACGCGTCCGGCGAACCGGCGGCATCCGACCTCGGCAGCGTTCACGGCCCGATCGTCGCACGAGCGCCACGTCGCGAGTCACGTCGCGAGTCAGACCACATCAGGTGACGCGTCATGTCGCGGGTCATGTCGCGTCCCGGGTGGTCATGACGGCGCCAGCCGCGACATGACCGGCGACCTGACCTGCGGTCTGGTCGCCCAGCGTCGGAGCGGGCGCTAGCGGACCCGGCGGATCCGGCCCTCGTCGAGGTGGTACTCGGCGTCCGCCTGGTCGGCGCACCACGAGTCATGGGTGGCCATGAGGACGATGGCGCCGGCGTCGACGTACGCCGGATGCCGCTGGCCGCCGAGCCGGGCGGCCGGCTGCTCAACCGGGCCGGCATGTGCGAGCACGCGCGGTTCATGCAGGGTGGGTGCCCGTCCGCCGCCAACGAGGTGGCCGTCTCGGCCGACCGGGTGACGGCCGACGACACTCCGTTCGGGTCGAGCATCGAGGTCGCCGAGTTCGACGGCACGGTCAGCTCCCTCGAGACGGCACCGCGCACCCCCGAGGTCATCGGGCCGGACCCGGAGTCGGTGTCGACGGACTAGGTCGGTCGATGTCGTGCTCGAGCGCCACCAGCCAGCGCTCGAGGTCCGCCGGTCGGCGGAACAACAGGGTCGGCACGTCCTCGGAGTCCGCCCACGCCCGCATCCGGTCCCGTTTGCTCGCGTACGAGCGGAAATGCCAGAGCAGGATCGAGTCTCGCGACAGCGCGCCGCGCAGGGTCTCGACGTTCCCGTTGCAGATGGGGCGCCGGTCGACCATCCGGACCGCGGTGCGCCGGACGAGTCGCCCGAGCGACCGCCAGCGCGGGTAGTCCAGGCCCACGACCAGCTGGACCCGGGACAGCACCAGGTCCCTCCAGGAGGCGTATGCGGTGTCAAGGACCCACTCGTCGGTGGCCACGATCGCCGCGAAGGTCTCACGCTGGACGTCGGGTTCCACGGCGACCCAGCCCGGCAGCCACGTCAGCTCGTCGGCGAGGTGCAGGGGGAGTCCGGTCGCCGCGGCGAGCCGACTCGCGGCCGTGCTCTTCCCGGACCCGGTCACCCCGTAGACGAGGATGCGGCGCTCCGTCAACAGTGTGGCGGGGTCGCGTTCGGGCATCGGACCATCATCGTCGCCCGGGCGCACTGGTGGGCTCAGCGCGACCCCGCACGGGGCGGCGTTGGTCTCACGACGACTGTTGCTCGTCGTACTCGACCCCGGCATCGACGTGTGCCGAAGCCGCAACGAGACCGGTCCGGCCGACGCGCAGTTCTTCGTCGACGGAGACGAGCAGCTGGAGACGTCGATACGTGCGTTCCGACACCTCGGCTGGTGGTTCGACACCTCCGCGCTCACCGCCGACCAGACCACGCAGCGGATCCTGGCAGAGGCGAGCACCTGTGCGGTCGTTGGACCCTGACGCTCTCGAGGAAGCGAGGCCATAGCGGCGTGTCACCGAAGCGGTCATCGTCGGGATGACTGCGCCGAGCTGGCAGCCGTCCACCCTTGGCGCCTTGGTCACCCACCTCGATACATGCAGGGCACGGCCATCAACCTCGAGAACGTCGGCATCGCTGTTCGTGACCTCGAAGCGACCATCGCCTTCGTCACCGACCTCGGTCTCACGGTCGTCGGTCGGGACACGGTCAGGGGGCCCAGCGGCATCCTCGTCGTGCTCGCCGAGGACCTGACGAACTGACGCGGTGACGACGTCACCGGTGCGACCCGGGCCCCCGCGCTGCAGAGCCTGACCGCTCACGCTTCGCGCTGACGTCAGCTCCCTTGGTAGGTGATGAGGACGTACCCGTCGCCCCGGTTCTTGCCGACGAGGGTGACCGCGGACAGGTGGTCACCGAAGAACATCGTCGACCCGGCCTGCCCGCCGCCGCCCGAGCCGATGGTCGTCTTGCCAGACGAGACCACGCGGAACCCCGCGCCGCCGCCGCAACCACCGGTGTCCCCGCCGCCGCCTCCTCCGCCGCCGGCGCCGGTGGTCTGGGCGGAGAGCCCGGGGTGGCCGAGGCCGAGATCGAGCGCTGGACACGTGGCCGAGGGGGCGCCCTGGGCGTTCGTGGTACCCGAGGCCCCGCCGCCCGGTCGGCCGTTGTCGCCCGGCGTGGCGGGTGAGCCGGACGGGACTCCGTTGGCGCCGGCATCGCCGCCGTCGCCCCCGGCGTTCACCCCGAAGCCGGATCCCCGACCGCCCCCTCCGCCCCCGGCGCCGGCCCGGACGAAGACGACATCACCGCTGCCCTCCGGCAGGACGGCCATCTGCGTCGAGCTACCCCCCGCTGCACCGTTGTTCGCGGTCAGGCCCGACCCGCCCGCGCCGCCGCTCACCTGACCCTGCGTCGTCCGGGAACCGGAGCAGCCGACCGTGCCGCGTACCGTGAGGTTCCCCGTCCATACGCTGACCGTGGCGGTCACCACGGCGCCCTTGCCGCCCCGGCCGGTGAAGCCGGGCTGAGCGTCACCGCCACCGGCGCCACCGGCGACCTCCAGCTGGAGGGATGTCAGGCCGTTGGGGACGTACCACGCGAAGGAGCCGTTGTTCGGTGCCGTGCAGTCGAAGCGGACCTGCTTCATCGGTCCGGCCGCGCTCGCCGGTGTGCTGGTGAGCCCCACCATCGCGACTGCGACGGCGAGCCCGGTCACCGCCAACCCGGTGCGGCTGCGGCGCGCTCCACGACGGTGGGCAGTGGTGTGAGGCATGCAGGCCAGTTGACCATGGTTGGGGCGCCCTCGGGTCGTGATGGTCGCGAAGAGGGGACCTAGGTCGCCCTGCTCGTGCCCCCCAGGAGAGGGCGGATGTCGGCGGCGCGATCTGACGCGCCACCTGACCGGCGAGGAACTCGTCCCACCCCTGGCGCCCCACGGCCCGGTCGGGGGCGAGGTTGGCGCCGTTCCGGATCGCCGCCGCGGCTCCGCCGGGCAGCCTGACCGGGACCAGCAGCCGCCGACGGCGGGTCGCGCGGCTCGCAGCGGCTGCCGAAGCGGTCGCTGTGTCGTCATGGCGACACGGACACCGCTACGGGTGTAGGTTCTCGCTCTTCTTGTCAGAGCGACGAAGAGCGCCGCGTCGAAGATCTGTTCGGCGTCGGGCAGTGGGCGGTGCTTCTGGTACGCCTTGTAGAACGCGGCGGCCATGGGTGACCGCCAGTCGAGGTCCTCGGTCAGGAAGACACACAGCAGGGGTACCCAGGTCGAGCGCGGTACGCCCGTACCCCGCTTGGTCCCAGTCAATGAGCACGATCGTGCCGTCGGCGCGTGCGAGGCAGTTGCTGAGGTTGACTTCGCCGTGGATGGTCGCCGTCGCTCCCGCGTCGATGTCGGCCGCGCGCGGCAGCAAGGCCCGGAACTCGACCCCGAAGTCGTCGGCGGCCGAATGGGTGGCGAGCTCCTTGATGGCAGCGTGGACAGGGATCGCGAAAGGGCGAGAGACCGGCGGTGGACCGCGAAAGATCCCCTCGTGGTCTGTCTGAGCCTTGGCAGATGCTCGGGCAGCCTGAGGGCCACGTCATGGTGGACTGCTTCGGAGCCCACCGTCTCTCTCGGTGGTGGCTGACGGTCGACCTTCACAGCTAGACCGGCACGGTCATGGTCTTGCCGGCGTTCGCGGCCGAGCGAAAGGCGGCGTTCTCCGGGGGAGGTAGGCCCCGGGGCTGGTGGCGGTACGACTCCTCCCCATCGCGCGGCGTCGACGCCAAGGAGAGGACCGCTGCAGGGAACATTCGCCGCATACCCAGAGTTGAGCCTAGTGAGCGCAACTTTGCGGAGTCTGGTTTTGACAACCGGAACGCCGCCCGGCAGTGTGGGCAGCCGGACAGTTCAGCCCACCAGAACCACCCTTCACGAACCCCCAGCACCACAGGAGAGTCACCATGGCACGTGCGGTCGGAATCGACCTGGGCACCACCAACTCGGCCGTCGCCGTCCTCGAAGGCGGCGAGCCGACCATCATCGCGAACGCGGAAGGCGGGCGGACGACCCCGTCGGTCGTCGCGTTCTCCAAGAACGGCGAGGTGCTCGTCGGCGAGATCGCCAAGCGCCAGGCCGTCACCAACGTCGACCGCACCATCCGCTCGGTCAAGCGCCACATGGGCACCGACTGGAAGTCCTCGGAGATCGACGGCAAGCACTACACGGCGCAGGAGATCAGCGCGCGCATCCTCCAGAAGCTGAAGCGCGACGCGGAGTCCTACCTCGGCGAGAGCGTCACCGACGCGGTCATCACCGTCCCGGCGTACTTCGACGACCACGAGCGCCAGGCCACCAAGGAGGCCGGTGAGATCGCGGGCCTCAACGTCCTGCGGATCATCAACGAGCCGACCGCTGCTGCGCTCGCCTACGGCCTCGACAAGGGCAAGGAGGACGAGCTCATCCTCGTCTTCGACCTCGGCGGCGGCACCTTCGACGTGTCCCTCCTCGAGGTCGGCAAGGACCCGGAGGACGGCTTCTCGACCATCCAGGTTCGCGCCACCAACGGCGACAACAAGCTCGGTGGCGACGACTGGGACGACCGGATCGTCCAGCACCTGCTCACCACGGTGAAGAACAGCAGCGGCGTCGACCTGTCCAAGGACAAGATCGCCATGCAGCGCCTGCGCGACGCGGCGGAGCAGGCCAAGAAGGAGCTCAGCTCCTCGACGAACACCAACATCAACCTGCAGTACCTGTCGATGTCCGAGAACGGCCCGATCCACCTCGACGAGTCGCTGTCCCGCGCGGAGTTCGAGCGGCTGACCGCCGACCTGCTCGAGCGGACCAAGGCGCCGTTCCAGAAGGTCATCGCCGACGCCGGCATCAAGGTCTCCGACATCGACCACGTGGTCCTCGTCGGCGGCTCGACCCGTATGCCGGCCGTCTCCAAGGTCGTCACGGAGCTCACCGGCGGCAAGGAGCCCAACAAGGGCGTCAACCCGGATGAGGTCGTCGCTGTCGGCGCCAGCCTGCAGTCCGGAGTCCTCAAGGGTGAGCGCAAGGACGTCCTGCTCATCGACGTCACCCCGCTCAGCCTGGGCATCGAGACCCAGCACGGCCGGTTCACCAAGCTCATCGAGCGCAACACGGCGATCCCGACCAAGCGCAGCGAGATCTTCACGACCGCCGACGACAACCAGCCGTCCGTCCTCATCCAGGTCTTCCAGGGTGAGCGCGAGATCGCGCAGCACAACAAGGGACTCGGCACCTTCGAGCTGACCGGCATCGCGCCGGCGCCGCGCGGCGTGCCGAAGATCGAGGTCACCTTCGACATCGACGCCAACGGCATCGTCCACGTCACCGCCAAGGACCAGGGCACCGGCAAGGAGCAGTCCATGACGATCTCCGGCGGGTCCGCCCTGCCCAAGGAGGAGATCGAGCGGATGGTCAAGGAGGCCGAGGCGCACGCCGAGGAGGACAAGAAGCGGGTCGAGGAGATCGACGCCCGCAACACCGCCGACCAGCTGGTCTACTCCACCGAGAAGTTCCTCGCCGAGAACGGCGAGAAGGTCCCGGAGGCGGAGAAGTCCGAGGTCCAGGCGGCGCTCGCCGAGCTGAAGACCGCGGTCGGCAGCAAGGAAGCCCCGGGTACCGACGTCGAGGACATCAAGGCCAAGACGGCGAAGCTCAGCGAGGTCTCCCAGAAGATGGGGCAGGCCATGTATGCGGCCAGCGCGGCGGAGGAGGCCTCGGCCGGCTCCGGCGACGCCGGTCCGCAGGACTCGGCCACCGACGCCGAGGCCGGTTCCGGTTCGGCCGACGACGATGTCGTCGACGCCGAGATCGTCGACGACGAGACCGACGGCCCGCAGGACCGCACATGACGGACCAGCCGGTGGAGCCGGTCGGCGAGGAGCCGACCGGTCCCACCGGACCCGCGCACAGCGGATCCGGCCGTGGCCGTCACGAGGCCGCCGGCCGGTCCGGGCAGGGGCGCCACGGCGGCGACGCATCGTCCGAGCCCGGCGGCGAGGACGAGTACGACGTCTACATCCCCGACACGCCAGGATCCTTGGTGGACAACGAGATCGAGGGTGAGGTCATCGAGGAGGCGCCGGTGGGCGATGTCCACCCGGACACCCAGAAGGCCGCCGAGCACCTCGAGGACCTGCGCCGCCTCCAGGCGGAGTACGTCAACTACAAGAAGCGCGTCGACCGCGACCGCGACCTCGCGCGCGACCGTGGGGTCACCCAGGTCGTCGAGGCGCTGCTGCCGGTGCTCGACGACGTCCACGCCGCGCGCGAGCACGGCGACCTCGAGGGCACGCCGTTCGCGGCGATCGCCGACAAGCTCGAGGGCATCCTCGGGCGGTTCGGGGTCGAGCGGATCGGCGCCAAGGGCGAGGAGTTCGACCCGGCCATCCACGAGGCCCTGATGCACGTGGAGGCCGAGCTTCCGGAGGACGCCACGACGACCACCGTCGTCCAGGTGATCCAGCCGGGGTTCAAGATGGGGGAGCGGGTCGTCCGGCCCGCACGGGTCTCGGTCGCCGACCCGCGGTGAGCGCTCGCATACGGAACAGGAAGGAGGGACGCCGAGATGGCTAGCCAGGACTGGTTGGACAAGGACTTCTACGCCATCCTCGGCGTCTCCTCCGACGCCGACGCGGCGACGATCAAGAAGACCTATCGCAAGCTCGCCCGCAAGCTGCACCCGGACCAGAACGCCGGGGACACCGCGGCGGAGGCCAAGTTCAAGGAGATCGGCGAGGCCTACTCGGTCCTCTCCGACACCGAGCAGCGCCAGCAGTACGACCAGCTGCGCGCCATGACCCGCGGGGGCGCCCGGTTCACCGCCGGCGGCGGCGGGTCGGCGGGTGGGTTCGAGGACCTCTTCTCCGGCATGTTCGGCGGCCAGGGCGGGACCCGGACCCGGTACTCGACGAGCAACAGCTCGGCCAACGACCCCGACATGCAGGACCTGCTGGCCAGCCTGTTCGGGCAGGCAGGGGGTTCCTACCCGGGTGGGTCGACCTACGGTGGCTACGACACGTTCGGGGCCCCCCGCGGACCACGCAAGGGAGCCGATGTGCAGGCCCGGACGAACCTGTCGTTCCGCGACGCCGTGGCCGGCCAGACCGTGACCCTCGAGGCGGCCGACGGCCAGCGCATCACGACGCGGATCCCGCCAGGTGTGCGTGACGGACAGAAGATCCGGTTGCGCGGCAAGGGATCTCGCGGCGACGCGGGTGCCGATCCCGGCGACCTGATCCTCACGGTGACCGTCGAGAAGCACCCGGTCTTCGGTCGCGACGGCGACAACCTCACCGTCGACCTGCCGGTCACCTTCCCGGAGGCCGCCCTCGGAGCGACGGTGTCCGTGCCGACCCTCGACGGGACGCCGGTGCGCGTGAAGATCGCGCCCGGCACGCCCAGCGGCCGCGTCCTGCGCGTCAAGGGCCGCGGGGTGAAGCGCGGCGACAAGAGCGGTGACCTCCTGGCCAAGGTGCAGGTGGTCGTGCCACAGCGGCTGACCGACGCCGGGCGCGAGGCGCTCGAGGCGATGCAGGCCGACGAGGCCGGCCACGACCCGCGCGCCGAGCTGTTCGAGCGGGCGCAGGCCTGAGCGGGGGCTCCGACATGGTCGCCGCGCGCAAGATCCCGACGGAGCCCTCGAGCTTCGGCCCCGACGACGACACACCCGTGTTCGTCATCTCGGTCGCGGCCCAGCTCGCCGGTATGCACGCGCAGACCCTGCGCCAGTACGACCGGCTCGGCCTCGTCTCACCGTCGCGGACCCGCGGCGGCGGCCGGCGCTACTCCGGCCGTGACGTGGCGCTGCTCCGCGAGGTGCAGCGGCTGTCGCAGGAGGAGGGCGTCTCGCTCGCCGGGATCCAGCGGATCCTCGAGCTGGAGAACCAGGTGGCGGCGCTGCGGTCCCGGGTCGCCGAGCTCGCCGACGCGCTGACCAGACAGGCCGACCGGGCCGACGCTCGCGCTCAGCTGGGTTCCCGGATCTTCGCCGCCGGCACCGGTGGCGAGATCATCACCGTCCGCCCGGGCGAGCGGCCGCCCCGCTTCGGCTCGGCCTCGCAGGCCCTGGTCCTCTGGCGCCCGGGCCTCGCTCGCCCTGCCGCGCCTCGGTGAGGACCCCCTGGGAGCACCGCGAGACCGCGATCCCGAGCGGCCTCGACCCGGCGTCGTTGACCGAGCGGTCCGCTCGTCGCCGCAGCGGCGACGCCGGTCTCGGGCGGGAGGTGGCCGTGCCCGTGTATCTCCTGCGCCCCGCCGGTTCGGCGGTCTGGGAGGTGCCCCAGGTCGGCGTGCTCGTGCGGTTGTCCGCCGGTGGCGCTATCGCGGTGGACCGCGGCCTCCTTCCGGCCGACTTCCCGAACGCGGCCCGTATCTGGGACGCCGTCCACGAGGTGTCCGCCGATCCTCGAGCCATCCGCACGCGCGAGGGGTGGACGCGGGTCGGCCTGGGCGCCGCCAGGACGTCCGGGCTTCCCGCGGCCCTCGTCCTGCGCACCTCGGACTGGGCGCTGCTGCTGGCCGCTCTCACGCTGCGCGCGCGTACCGGTCCGGGACCACAGGACGCGCCCGTCGAACGCGTGGCAGCGCGGTTCCTCGGCCGGCTGGACGGCCTCGACGGGACAGCGTCCTCCGGCCTGTGGGGCCGCCTGGCCCTCGAGGTCGTGACGGTCCGCCGGCCGGAACGCCTGGCCGACACGAGGTCACTGCGGTGGCACGCCTCCTGGGGGCGCGGCGGTTTCCCGGCCGGGTCGGACGGGATCGCCACGGGCTCCGCGGGACACGAGATGCTGCTCGACCTCACCCAGCAGCGGGTCACCGTGCACAGTCGGCCCTTCCGCGTGCGCACGCTCCCCGACTGGGAGCGGGAGCAGGCCGCGCACGACCTGCGCCTGTCACCGCGACTGCTGATGGCCTGGCCCGTCGTCTCCTTGGCGGACGTGATCGCCTACTTCGAGGACATCTCGCCGGCCCCGCTGGCCGACGAGCCGCAGGACGCGGTCCGTCGACCGCATACCCGTGGGGGCCCGCAGGACGCCCGCTGACCGCCCGCCGTCCTCCCGCCGAGAGGCCAACTTCGGCCGCTTTGGACCCCTTCATAGCGGCCGAAGTTGGCCTCTCGGCGAGCTGGTGTTACCGGCCGCCGAGGCCGTTGATCATCGTCCGCATCGCGAAGTCGAACCGGTCGTGTCCCTCGCCGGCGGTGAGCTCGGCGGCATACCGCTTGGTGAGCGGGAACTCCTCGTCCGACAGGGCCGCGAACCGGCCCATCAGCGTCTCGTGGGTGACCACCCACCCGCCCGCCGTGTCCATCTGGCGCACCCACATGCCGAGCTCGAGGCAGTACGCGTTGACGTAGAGGCTGAGCGCGTCGATCCCCCACGCCGCGGTCTGCGGCGTCACCCCGCCGGCCAGCAGGATGGCGAGCATGCCCTCGCTGATCCGCAGCGCCTCGGGGTTGGACGGCACCACACCCAGCGCCGCCTGCGAGAGGCCCGGATAGCGCAGGTACTGGTCGCGGATCTGCGCGGCGAGGTCGAAGATCTGCTCGCGCCACGTCGCCGGATCCGGTTCGGGCAGGACGATGCGCGAGCAGAGGTACCCGATCAGGAGCTCGTCGAGGTCGGCCTTGTTGACGACGTGCGCGTAGAGCGAGGCCGGGCCGGTGTCGAGCGCGGCGGCCACCCGGCGCATCGTCAACGCCTCGAACCCTTCGGCCGCAACGATGTCCAGCGCCGTCTGCACGATCCGTTCGACGGTCAGCGGCGGCTTCCGGGACTGCTGGGCGGCCCGCTTCTCCAGCTTGCGGAGCTGCCGCTCGATCCGCCGGTCCACGGGCATACCGGTGACTCTACTTGACACGAACAGTGTTCGTGAGTAGAACACTGTTCGTGACTCTCGAACAGCGTTCGTCCACCTCGACCTCCGCCGCACTCGTCGCGCGGCACTACTGGATGGTCCTCGTCGTCGTGCTCGTCGCCGACGTCATGGACCTCGTCGACGCCACCGTCGCGAACCTGGCCGGCCCGTCGATCCGCGCGGACCTCGGCGGCGGTGACACGACCCTGCAGTGGGTGCTCGCCGCATACACCACCGCCTTCGCCCTGGGGCTGGTCACCAGCGGTCGCCTCGGCGACCTGTTCGGCCGACGTCGGATGTTCCTCGTCGGCATGGCCGGCTTCACCCTCGCGTCACTTGCCTGCGGCCTCGCCCCGGGCGCCGGCTGGCTCATCGTCGCGCGGGTGCTGCAGGGCCTGTTCGGCGCCGTGATGATCCCGCAGGGCCTGGCCCTGGTGAAGGTCGCGTTCCCGCCCGAGGAGCTGGGCAAGGCGTTCATCCCCTTCGGCCCGGTCATGGGTCTCGCGGGGGTGGCCGGCCCGATCCTCGCCGGCTGGCTGATCGACGCGAACCTGGCCGGCTCCCAGTGGCGGGCGATCTTCCTCATCAACGTGCCGATCGGGGTCGTCGCGTTCGCCTTGGCGTGGCGGTACCTGCCGCACGAGACCGGTGAGAACCGCAATGCCCGGCTCGACCTGCGGGGCGTCACCCTGCTCACGCTGGCCTCGGCCATGCTCATGGTGCCGCTGGTCCAGGGTCGCGAGCTCGGCTGGCCGGCCTGGACCTGGGTCCTCATGATCGGCTCGCTCGGCGTCCTGGCCCTGTTCGTCTGGTCGGAGCGGCGCAGCGACCACCCGGTCATCGAGCCGTCGCTGTACCAGAAGCGCAGCTTCGTCGTCGGCCTCGTCGTCATCGCCACCTTCTTCACCGCGCTCACCGGCTTCACCCTGGCGTTCAACCTGCTCATGCAGCTCGGCCTCGGCTGGACGCCGCTGCACTCCGGCCTCTCCCTGATCCCCTGGGCGCTGGGCACGGCGGCCGGTGCCGGGCTCGCCGGAGCCTTCCTCGCGGAGAAGCTCGGTCGCGCGACGCTCCAGCTGGGACTCGGCATCGCGCTGGTCGGCATGGTGGCCCTGTGGTGGTCGGTCGGCCACTTCGGCGCCGACCTCACCTCGTGGTCCGTCGCGCCGGCGCTGCTGCTGTCCGGGTTCGGCTCCGGTCTCGTCTTCGTGCCGCTGTTCGGCTACATCCTCGGCGACGTCTCAGAGGCCGAGGTCGGGACGGGATCGGGGCTGCTCAACGCCGTCCAGCAGTTCTCCGGAGCGATCGGTGTTGCTGCGCTCGGCACGCTGTTCTTCTCGCGCGTGGAGGGGAACGGCGAGTTCGTCGGGGCGACCCAGGTCGTCCTGGTGTGCGCCACGGTGCTGTATGCGGTCACGCTCGCCCTGGTCGGGCTGCTCCCCAGGGTCGCCCAGGAGGAGCACGCCTAGTGCGCCGGCTGCGCCGAGTGCGCCTAAGCGCCGGGTGGAGGTATATCCGAGACGCTAGAGCGCTCGGATATACCTCCATCGGGCGATGGCTCCACAACGACAGGAAGCCCAGGAAGCCGGGGGTCAGGCGCGCTCGGCGGCCACGTTCTCCGGGCGCTCGAGGGCGACCGTCGTGCGCAGCGGCACCTCGCGGATGAAGATGACCGCCACCAGGGCGACGACCGCGACGACGGCGGCGACGAGGAAGATCTGGCCGGTCGCGTCGCCGTAAGCGGTGCGCACGATCGTTGCGATCACCGGGGGCATGCTCTTCAGGTCGAGCGTGCCCGACTCGCCGGAACCCGCCGCGGCGGTGACCGCCGGACCGAGCGCGACGAGCCCGTCGTGCACCTGGTTCTGGACGAGGCTGGCGAGGATCGCGCCGAGGGCCGAGACCCCGACGGCGCCACCGAGCGAGCGGAAGAACGAGACCGCCGCGGAGGCCGCGCCGATGTCGCGGACGTCGACGGTGTTCTGGACGGCGAGGACGAGGTTCTGCATCAGGGCGCCCATCCCGAGGCCCATGATCGCCATCGAGACGCCACTCTCCCAAGCAGGGGTGTCGTGCCGCAGCAGGGACAGGCCGGCCAGGCCGGCGACGAGGAAGGCGCCACCGCCGACGAGGAACGCCTTCCAGCGTCCCGTCCGGCTGATGATCTGGCCCGCGATCGTCGACGAGAGCATCGCCGCGACCATAAGGGGGATCGTCATGAGGCCGGCCTTGGTCGGGCTGTAGCCCTGCGCGACCTGGAAGTACTGGCCGAGGAAGGTGGTGCCACCGAACATCGCGATACCGACGGCCACGCTGGCGACGATGGACAGGACGGCGGTCCGGTTGGAGAGGACCTTCAGCGGTACCAACGGTTCCGAGGCCCGACGCTCGACGCGGAGGGTGACCCAGCCGAGGACGATCGTCGCGATGACGAAGGCGGCGGACGGCCACGAGAACCAGGCGAAGTCGGTGCCCGCGAAGGTCACCCAGAGCAGCGGCAGGCTGGCGGTGACGGCGATGAGGAACGCGCCCAGGTAGTCGATCTTCGGCTGCCGCCGGATGGTGTGCAGGTGGAGCTGGGTCTGCAGGATGAAGATGGCGATGATCGCGAGCGGGACGCAGATGTAGAACGTCCAGCGCCATCCCCACGAGTCGACGACGAACCCGCCGAGGAGGGGGCCGCTGACCGTGGCCACGGCCATGACTGCACCCATGTAGCCGGAGTAGCGACCGCGCTCACGGGGGGCGACGATCGCGCCCATGATGGCCGCGGCGAGCGCGGTCAGGCCGCCCATGCCGATGCCCTGGACGACGCGGCAGGCGATGAGGAACGGGACGTTGTGAGCCATGCCCGCGGCGACCGAGCCGAGGACGAAGACGACCGTCGCGCTCTGGACCAGGACCTTCTTGCTGAACAGGTCCGCGAGCTTGCCCCAGATGGGTGTGGTCACGGTCGTGGCGAGGAGCGAGGCCGTGATGATCCACGTGTACTGGCTCTGCGTGCCCTGGAGGTCGCCGATGATCGTCGGCAGGGCGGTCGCGACGATGGTCGACGACAGCATCGCGGTGAACAGCGCCGCGAGCAGGCCGGTCATCGCGCGGAGGATCTCCCCGTGGTTCATCTCCCCGGGGACGGAGTCGCTGCGGACCACGGCGGTCGCGCGGTGGCGGCCCTTGGGTCGGGTGCGCAGCGCGGTACGGCTGCTGGGGGCCTCGAGGGCGACGGTGTCGCCCTCGGAGTCCGTGGGACGTTGGGTGGTGACGGTCATGCGTACGCCTTCTGGTTCTGGTTCTGGTTCCGGGTGGTGTCGTCGGCGACGCTGTCGGCGAATGCGGTGGTCAACGTGCTGAGCGCGGGCATCCCGCCCGTGCGCATGTCCGCGACGGTGCGGCTCAGGGCGGTGTCGAGCTCGGCGAGTCCGTGGAGGACCTGTCGGGCCTTGGTGTCGTCCCAGCCGTCGAGCACCGCGGCGACCCGACGGGCGTGCTCACGGTGCTGCTCGGCCAGGAACTGGACGCCGGCGGGGGTGAGGGACAGCACCGAGGCCCGAGCATCGACGGGGTCGGGCTGGCGGGCGATGTAGCCGAACGACTCGACCGTCGCGACGGCCCGCGATACCGCTGAGGCGGAGACGCCCAGCGCGCACGCGATGTCACCGGAGCGGCTCGGTTCCTCGTGGAGTCGCTTGAGGATGGCCAGCGCGATGCCGGTCGGGCCGAGCTGCTCGTGGCGCAGGTGGGAGTACGAGCGCGCCGTGCGGATCAGTCCGGACAGGGCGCCGACGATCTCGAGTGCGACAGGTTCGCTGACGGTCATGACGGGCTCCCGATTGGTTGTTACAAGCAACTATAGCGGTAACCGTTGACCAAGACAACCAATTCCCGGCGGGGTCAGAAGTTGAGGTCGTCGTTCAGCTGGCCGAGCAGCCGCGCGAGGTCGCGGACGTCGGACTCGGACCAGCGGCCGAGGATCGAGGAGACCCGTTGACGACGCGCGCTGATCGCCGCGTCGAGCGAGGTCCGGCCCGGCTCGGTGATGGTGAGGAGCCGGGCCCGCGCGTCCTCGGCCGACGGCTCGCGGGTGAGCAGGCCCAGGCGCTCGAGCACGGCGATGTTGCGGCTCATCGTGGACTTGTGCAGGCCCAGAGTGTCGGCGACGTCGATGGCGCGAACCCCGTTCGGCAACGACTCGGCCAGGTCGGAGATCGTGACCAGCACCGTGTAGGACGCCACGTCGAGGTCGGGATGGACCTGGGCGGCAATGGACGTCGACGCCACCCGGGACCGCCGGAAGAACCGGGTCAGCTCACGCTCGAGCTCGTGCGGGTTGCTGCGCTCCGTGTCGCTCACCCCCCTAGCCTGACGGGTCAACCCGGCGAACGGTGAGCGCCCGGGAGAACTCGTGCTGGACCGTGTCCCCGAACAGGACGAACCGGACCAGCTCCACGCCCTTCCCGTGGTCCGGCCGGAGGACCGCGTCCACGGCGATGTCGGCGACGACGGCGGGGTCCCATCCGTAGACGCCGGCGCTCACCGCGGGGAACGCCACGGACCGTGCCCCGATCTCGGCGGCCACGTCGAGGGACCGCGTGAAGCACCGGCGCAGCAGCTCCGGGTCGCGCTGGCCACGGTGCCAGTTCGGCCCGACGGTGTGGATCACCCACCGCGCGGCCAGGTCCGCACCAGTGGTCGCCACCGCGTCGCCCACCGGAAGGCCGTCGGGGTATGCGTCGTGGCGCACCTCCCGGCAGGCAGCCAGGAGACCGGGTCCGGCCGCCCGGTGGATGGCCCCGTCCACGCCGCCGCCGCCCAGGAGCGAGGAGTTGGCGGCGTTGACGATGGCGTCCACCCGCTCGGTGGTGATGTCGCCGCGCACCGCCTCGACCCGGCGCGCCGGAGGGTCCGCTGCCGGCATACCGGTCCTCCTTCCGGACGGGGTTCCCAGAGTAAACCTGAGCGGAATAGACTCAACTTTACCCGGTGTTGTCCGAGGTGAACCCGCACCGCACCCGCTGAAAGAGGTACCCGCACTCCATGGATCTGCAGCTGACGACCAAGGCCAACGAGGCCCTGGCGGCCGCCACGCGCGCGGCCGCCGCGCACGGACATCCCCAGATCGAGCCCGCGCACGTGCTCAAGGCCCTGGCCGAGCAGTCCGACACGACCACCCCGGCGCTGCTCGAGGCGGCGGGGACCACCGTCGCCGGGGCCGTGGCCGCGGCCGACCGGATCCTCGCGGCGCTGCCGTCGGTGTCCGGGTCGTCGGTCCCCACCCCACAGCTGTCCCGCGGTGCGCTCGCCGTGCTGGAGAGCGCCCGCTCGCTGATGGCGTCGATGGGCGACACCTTCATCTCGACCGACCACCTGCTGCTCGCCCTCGCGCGCACCGGGGAATTCGGCCTCGACGCCGCCGCCATCGAGGCGGCGATCCCGCAGCTGCGCGGTGGGCGTCGCGTCGACTCCGCGCAGCCGGAGGCGACGTTCCAGGCTCTGGAGAAGTACGGCACCGACCTGACCGCCGCCGCCCGTGAGGGTCGGCTGGACCCGGTCATCGGCCGCGACGCGGAGATCCGCCGCGTCGTGCAGGTGCTCTCGCGGCGGACGAAGAACAACCCGGTCCTCATCGGCGACCCCGGCGTCGGCAAGACCGCCGTCGTCGAGGGACTGGCCCAGCGCATCGTCGCGGGCGACGTCCCGGAGAGCCTGCGCGGCAAGACGCTGATGAGCCTCGACCTCGGGGCGATGGTGGCCGGCGCGAAGTACCGCGGTGAGTTCGAGGAGCGGCTCAAGGCCGTTCTCGAGGAGATCACCGGCTCCGAGGGCCGCGTCATCACCTTCATCGACGAGCTGCATACCGTCGTCGGCGCGGGGGCGACGGGCGAGGGAACCATGGACGCCGGCAACATGCTCAAGCCGATGCTGGCCCGGGGTGAGCTGCGGCTCGTCGGCGCGACCACCCTCGACGAGTACCGCAAGCACATCGAGAAGGACGCCGCCCTCGAGCGGCGGTTCCAGCAGGTCTTCGTCGGCGAGCCGTCGGTCGAGGACACCATCGCGATCCTGCGCGGGCTCAAGGAGCGCTACGAGGCGCACCACAAGGTGGCCATCGCCGACGCGGCGCTCGTCGCCGCGGCGTCGCTGTCCGACCGCTACATCACCGGCCGACAGCTGCCCGACAAGGCGATCGACCTCATCGACGAGGCTGCGTCCCGGCTGCGGATGGAGATCGACTCCAGCCCGGTCGAGATCGACGAGCTCCGTCGCCAGGTCGACCGGCTGAAGATGGAGGAGCTGCACCTCAGGCCGAGACCGACGAGGCCTCCCGAGAGCGGCTCGCCCGGCTGCAGCAGGACCTCGCCGACCGCCAGGAGCAGCTCGACGCGCTCAACGCGCGGTGGGAGGCCGAGAAGGCCGGGCTCAACCGGGTCGGTGACCTCAAGTCGAGGCTCGACGAGCTGCGCAGCCAGGCCGAGCGGCTCCAGCGCGAGGGCGACCTCGGCAGCGCGTCGGCGATCCTCTACGGCCAGATCCCTTCGGTGGAAGGGAGCTCGAGGCCGCGGCCAGCGACGAAGGCGGCCTCCACCGGTCGCCGACGTCATGGTCAAGGACGAGGTCGGCAGCGACGACATCGCCGACGTCATCTCGGCGTGGACCGGCATCCCCGCCGGGCGGCTGCTCGAGGGCGAGACCGAGAAGCTCCTCCACATGGAGCAGCACCTCGGCGCCCGGCTCATCGGCCAGGTCGACGCGGTGCGCGCGGTGTCCGACGCGGTGCGGCGCGCCCGCTCCGGCGTCGCCGACCCGGACCGGCCGACCGGCTCGTTCCTGTTCCTCGGCCCGACCGGTGTCGGCAAGACCGAGCTGGCCAAGTCGCTCGCCGACTTCCTCTTCGACGACGAGCGGGCGATGGTCCGGATCGACATGTCGGAGTACTCCGAGCGGCACGCGGTAGCGCGGCTGATCGGTGCGCCCCCCGGCTACGTGGGCTACGAGGAGGGCGGCCAGCTCACCGAGGCGGTGCGGCGTCGGCCCTACTCGGTGATCCTGCTCGACGAGGTCGAGAAGGCCCACCCGGAGACCTTCGACATCCTGCTGCAGGTCCTCGACGACGGCCGCCTGACCGACGGCCAGGGACGCACGGTGGACTTCCGCAACGTCATCCTCGTGATGACGTCGAACCTCGGCTCCCAGTACCTCGTCGACCCGATGCTCACGCCGGAGTCGCGCAAGGAGGCGGTGCTCGGGGTGGTGCGGCAGACGTTCAAGCCCGAGTTCCTCAACCGGCTCGACGAGGTCGTCATCTTCGACCCGCTGTCGACCGAGGACCTCGCCCAGATCGTCGACCTGCAGGTCCACGCCCTGGCGAACCGGCTGCGCGACCGCCGGATCACCCTCGACGTGACCGACGCGGCCAAGGAGTGGCTGGCGCTGACCGGCTACGACCCGAGCTACGGCGCCCGACCGCTGCGGCGGTTGGTACAGAAGGAGATCGGCGACCGGCTGGCCAAGGCGCTGCTGTCCGGCGAGGTCCGTGACGGCGGCACCGTCAAGGTCGACCTCGACGCGGACGCCGACACGCTCGTCCTGCGCTGACGGGCGACCCGCTCGGACGTATGCGGCTCAGCCGGCGTCCGAGCGGGCGATCCGCCAGAGCGAGAGGGCGAGCCCGAGGCGCTCGCGACCGGCTCCACCTAACAGCGGGAACCCGAGCCGGCCCTCCAGCCAGGTGAGTCCGTTCCTGGAGGGTCGAGTGGTGCACGTGCAGCGCCACGGAGGCCTGCCGCATACTCCCGTGCCGGACGACGGCGGCAACGGTCTCGGGCAGCCACGGGTGCTGGGGGAGGAGCCGGTCGAGGGCGGCGACGTCCGGGGTCGTCAGGGCCTGCTCGGGCGGGACGAGCTCGGCAAGTGATCGCCAGGCCGCCGAGGTCCTCGTAGCGACTGATCCCGCCCGGCTCCGCGGGAAACCCACTGAGCCGCAACGCGATCCGGGCGTGCGCCAGCCCTCGCGGCAGGTCGTCCACGACGGTCAGCGCCGATCCGACACGCGTCGACGGAGGCAGAACCGGGGCCGTGTCGAGCTGGTTCAGCAGCACGACGGCGACCCCGTCGACCGGGGCCTGGCGCCGCGCCGACAGAGACGCGGACGCGGGCCGGACGGCCCATACCGTCACCGACCCGGCCAGCCCCAGGGTCTCGACCGCGGGACGTCGCTCGGCGACGGTGAGGTCCGGGTCGCAGGCGACGCGGACGGCGTGCGCCACCCGTCCGGTGTCGGCTCTCGGCCCGGCCGTCGTGTCCAGAGCCTTGCCGAGGCGTTCGAGGATGAGCCGGTCGAGTGGTCCAGGTTCGTCCGAGCGTTCGAGCCAGACGGCGCCGTCCCGGCCGGTGTCGAGGGTCACGCGGGGCCAGCCCCCCTGCCACCCGGCGGGTCCGAGCGGGCGTCCGGCCGGGTCGACTCGCCGGGTCACCCCGGAGTCACTGTCGTGCCAGGCGGCCGGGCACCCCGCGAGGGCCGCGGCCGCCCGGACCATGGCCGGCCCGGAGGCCCGCTCGTCGACGAGTCCGTCGAAGTGGGCGATGACCCGCAGCGCACTGGCGGCGTCGTCGTCGACGACGTCAAGCCGACCGATCAGCTCGCGCATCCGAGGCCTCCTTGCGGGCGACCATCATCGCAGGGCGGGACCGGTGCTCATCCGGTCCCTGCCGTCACCCCTCGAGCGCGCGCCGGAGGAACTCGTCCCGTGCGGCCACCGCGGCCCGGCTGATCGCCGCGTGCGGCGCCATCATGTCGGACCCGTGGAAGCCGCCGCCCCACAGGTGCAGGTCGACGTTCACCCCCGCCTGGGCGAGCCGCTGCGCATACGTGATCGCCTCGTCGCGGAAGGACTCGACGGTGCCGACGTCGACGTAGCTGCGGGGCAGCCCGGAGAGGTCGGTGGCCCGGGCCGGCGCCGCGTAGATCGAGACGTCGTCGCCGCCCTGGCGGTCGCCGAGCAGCGCCGTCCAGCCGAAGAGGTTGTCGTTGCGGTCCCACATCCCCTCGCCGTCGAGCATCCGGCTGCTGGGGGTCTCCAGGCGGTCGTCGAGCATGGGGCAGATGAGCACTTGGTGGGTCAGCGTCGGGAAGCCACGGTCACGCGCGAGCAGTGCGGTACCGGCTGCGAGCCCGCCACCTGCGCTGCCGCCGGCGATGAGGATCCGGTCGGGGTCGATGCCGAGCTCCTCGGCGTGCTTGGCCGTCCAGACCAGCCCCGCGTAGCAGTCCTCGACGGGAGCCGGGTCCGGGTGCTCCGGGGCGAGGCGGTACTCCACCGAGACGACGACGGCGCCGATCTCGGTGATGTAGGGCAGGAAGAGCTCCACGCCGGTACGCCGGTCGCCGACGACCATGCCGCCGCCGTGGGTGTGGTAGACCGCCGGCCACGGTCCGGTCCCGGCGGCCGGCCGCAGGATCAGCAGGGTGATCTCGGGATCGCCCTCCGGCCCGGGCACTGTGCGCTCCTCGACGAGGACGGCCCCGCCGGCGGTGAGGTCGACGGGCGGCATGCCGGGGATCCCCTCCGCGAGCATCCTTCGGCGCTCGACGAGGGTCTCCCGGTCGAGGGCGCCCATCATGCCGCGGATGGCGTCGAGGGTCGGGCCCAGCTCGGGGTCGAACGCGGGACGGACGGGCGTGGTCGTGGACATGGGGGACTCCTTCGTCGCCGGTCCCCGACGTCGTCGACGGGGTGCGGGACCAGTCTCACCGGGCCGTGGGTTCCGCCGGCAGCCGCTGACTGGCTGGGACGCGCGTCAGCACCCCCGCCATCCGGCGGGGGTGCCGACGCGCCCGGGTAAGGCTCAGCCGAAGAAGGCGCGCAGGTCGCCGACGACGAGGTCCGGCACCTCGAGCGCCGCGTAGTGGCCGCCACGCTCGAACTCCGACCAGTGCTCGATGGCCGTATTGTCGCGCTCGGCGAGCGGCCGGATGGTCTGGAAGTCGTCCTTGAACACGGCCACGCCGATCCGGCCGTGGCTGACCTGCGGCTCGGCCCCGGAGTGCCCCTCCGCGTAGTGGTAGCGCCCCGCGTTGGCCGAGGTGTTGGTCAGCCAGTAGAGCGACACCTGGGTGAGGACCTGCTCCGCCGAGACCAGGCTGGTCCCGTTGCCGAAGTTCTCGAACAGCTCGTTGTAGGCCAGCTGCCCCACCGGCGAGTCGGACAGGGCCGCCGCGATGGTCTGCGGCCGGGTGCCGTTCATCGCGTTGTACCCGCCCACCGACTGGAACCAGCCGAGGAACTCCAGCGCCGCGTACTCCTTGGGCCCGAAGCCGTCCATCTCGCCGGGCGCCCCGGAGGGGAACGAGAACAGCTGGAGCACGTGCGCGCCGAGGAACCCGGGCGGGTCCAGGACCGCGAGCTCGCGCGAGACCATCGCGCCGCCGTCGCTGCCGTGGGTGCCGTAGGAGTCGTACCCGAGCCGGCGCATGAGGGTGTCGTACGCGCGGGCGACGGCGGCCATCGTCCAGTCGCCACCGCCGGGAGCCGGGGCCATCGGGGTGCTGAAGCCGAAGCCCGGCATCGACGGGACGACGACGTGGAACGCGTCCTCGGCGTTGCCGCCGTGGGCGACCGGGTCGGTCAGCGGGCCGATCAGGTCGAGGAACTCGGCGAACGAGCCGGGGTAGGTGTGCAGGAGGAGCAGCGGCGTGGCGTTGGCCTCGGCCGAGCGGACGTGGACGAAGTGGATCGTCTGGCCGTCGATGTCCGTGACGAAGTTCGGCACGGCGTTCATCCGCGCCTCCTGCGCGCGCCAGTCGAACCGCTGCCAGCGCTCGACCATGTCGCGCAGGTAGGAGACGGGGGTGCCGTAGGTCCAGGCGTCTCCGAGGGCCGGCGCCGGGTAGCGGGTGTGGGCCAGCCGGTGCTGCAGGTCGTCGAGGGCGTCCTGCGGGACGTCGATGGTGAAGGGCCGGATCTGAGTGTTCGTGGTGTTCGTCATGACCGCTACGCTAGGAGGGGTTCAGGAACGTTTCGTTCCTGTTAATCCTCCGAGCTTGGTTGAGGTTTTGCCCGTGCTGGAGAGCTCCGCCCGCCTGCTCGCCCTGCTCGGGCTCATGCAGTCCCGGCGCGACTGGACCGGCCCGGAGCTGGCCGAGCGGCTCGGCGTCACCGACCGGACCGTCCGCAAGGACGTCGACCGGCTCCGGCTGCTCGGGTACCCGGTCGACGCCGTGCGCGGTCCGCACGGGCGGTACCGGCTCG
The DNA here is from genome assembly GCA_963757225.1 of uncultured Actinomycetota bacterium. GTDB lineage: Bacteria > Actinomycetota > Actinomycetes > Actinomycetales > Dermatophilaceae > Lapillicoccus. The sequence goes on along the minus strand of CAVWQU010000022.1, from coordinate 51,825 downwards.
GGGTCGGCGCGTCGCTGCCGCCGCTGCTGCTCGACGAGGACGAGGCCGTCGCGGTCGCCGTGGGGCTGCGGGCCGCGACCGGGATCACCGGCATCGAGGAGACCAGCGCGCGGGCGCTGGCCAAGCTCGACTCGGTGCTGCCGCACCACCTGCAGCGCCAGGTCTCGGCGATGCACGAGGCCGTCCTCAAGGGGCCGGAGAACACCGGCTCCAACGTCGAGGACCCCGTCGTGGACGCGGCACTCCTCACCGCCTTGGCCGCGGCGATCCGCGACCACGAGGAGGTCCGGTTCGTCTACCGCGACGACGCCCGCCTCCAGGTGGAGCCGTACCGGCTGGTGTCGTGGCAACGGCGCTGGTACCTCGTGGCCCGCGACGCGCATACCGACGTATGGGCGCCCTACCGGGTGGACTGGCTGACGCTCAAAACGCCTGGGGGACGGCGGTTTCGGCCGGTAGCGTTCCCCGGCGACTACACCTCGTTCGTGCTGCGTGAGGTGGCGGTCGCCGGATGGGCGGTCCACTGCCGGGTCCGGGTCGACGCGCCGGCCGAGGAGGTGCTCGCCCGGATCAACCCCACGGTCGGCGTGGTCGAGCAGGTCGACGAGGGCCACTGCGACCTCGTCACCGGCGGCGACAGCGTCGAGGTCGTGGCGGTCTGGATCGGCATGCTGGGCCTCGACTTCCACGTCGAGGAGCCGCCGGCCCTGGTCGAGGCCCTACGGGTCCAGGCCCGCAGGTACGCGGCGGCGGTCCCGAGCTGATCTCGGAGGGTTGTGGCCCTGATCAGGGCCACAACCCTCCGGCCTCTCGGGTGTGGATAACGCGACGGACCCGCAGAGCGCTTCGACGACAGTGAGGTATGCGCCGGGACACCAGCATCGAGCCCGACTATCGCCGTCTCGGTGCTCCCGTCCCACCGTGCGACGACGTGGGGCTGCGCGCCACGAGTGCCGAACAACGGGGTCTGCTGACGCGAGGACAGTGCCTCGGGGCGGGCATGTCGGCCAAGGCAGTGCGGTGGAAGCTCGACCGCGACCTCTGGGTTCGCGTCCATCCCGGCATCTATCAGACGCTGCCCGGGCGTGACGACTGGCATACCGACGCGCTGGCCGCACAGCTGGCCGTCTCGGGCTCGGCGTGGTCCCATCACACCGCGGGCTTCGTGCACGGTCTGCTCAGCCAACCGCCACGACCCATTGAGCTGGTGGTCGACGAGCGACGTCGCGTGGCCAATCCGCGCGGTGTCGTGGTCCATCGCCGGATCGACGCCGACCGGCACGTCGACGATCTGCATTGGCCGTGGCGGGTGACGGTGGGCGAGACCCTGCTCGATTTGGCTGATCAGGGAACGGACGACGACACGCTGGCCCTCCTCGGCCGCGCATTCTTTCGGGGCCTGGTGACCGAGCACACGCTGCGCGAGCTACTCGCGAACCGAGCCCGCCACTCGCGACGAGGCCTCCTGATCGAGGTTCTCCGGGATGTCGCTGACGGCGCCGAGAGCGCGATGGAGGTGAGGTTCGTGCGCGACGTGGAGAGAGCGCACGGCCTACCCGTGGGTCGACGCCAGCGAGCCACCATTGTCTCGACGACGCGCGTGCACGACGTCGCCTACGAGGAGCAGCGGGTTCTGGTCGAGCTCGACGGCCGACTTGGCCACCAGGGAGCCGCGCGGGTCGACGACGGGATCCGCGACCGACGAAGCGCCACCCAAGGGTGGCTCACGGTGCGGGCGTTCTGGGTCGACGTGGCCGTCTTCCCCTGCCAGCTGGCCCGAGAGATGGGCGACATCCTCATCGACCGCGGCTGGACGGACACGCCACGGGCTTGTCGAAAGCGGAGCTGTGTGATCCGGCCCTGAGGGATCGGAGGGTTGTGGCCCTGATCGGGGCTACAACCCTCCGACGTGAGGCTTGTCTCTACGCGGTCAGGTGCTGCTGCTTGGCCAGCTCGGCGGGCATGTAGTCGTAGCGGAGCAGCGACCGGGTGAACAGGCCCGTGCCGTGCGACACCGAGCGCAGGTCGATGGGGTACCGCGACAGCTCGACCTGCGGCACCTCGGCGTGGACCACCGTCCGCCCGGACACCTCGGCCGGCTCGGTCCCGAGCACGGCGCCTCGCCGCCCGCGCAGGTCCGACATCACCGAACCCACGTAGTCGTCGTCCACCGTGATGTCGACCTTGTCGATGGGCTCGAGCAGCGACACCGTGGCCTCGTTGGCCGCCTCCTTGAGCGCGATCGACGCCGCCGTCTGGAACGCCATGTCGGACGAGTCGACCGAGTGCGCCTTGCCGTCGAACAGCGTGATCCGCACGTCCACCACCGGGTACCCGGACAGCACGCCCTTCTCGAGCTGCGCCCGCGCGCCCTTCTCGACCGAGGGGATGAACTGGCGGGGCACCGACCCGCCGACGACCTTGTCGACGAACTCCACGCCGCCGCCGCGCTCCAGCGGCTCGATCTCGATGTGGCAGACCGCGTACTGGCCGTGCCCGCCGCTCTGCTTGACGTGCCGGCCCTGGACTGTGCACTTGCGGACGAACGTCTCCCGCAGCGCGGTCCGGAACGGCTCGGCCTCGACCTCGACGCCATAGCGGTCGCGCAGCCGGCCGAGGATCTCCTCGACGTGGGCCTGGCCCATCGTCCACAGCACGACCTGGTGGGTCTCCGGGTTGTGCTCCATCCGCATGGTCACGTCCTCGGCGACGACCCGCTGCAGCGCGCCCGCGAGCTTGTCCTCGTCGCGCTTGTTGGAGGCGTGGATCGCCACGGGTAGCAACGGGTCCGGCAGTACCCACGGCTCGATGAGCGCGGGCCGGTCCTTGGCCGACAGGGTGTCCGACGTCTCGGCGTGCGACAGCTTGCTGACGAGGACCAGCTCGCCGGCGATGCCGCGGTTGGTATGACGCGTGGCGTCGTCAAGGGGCGAGCTGAGCGGGCCGACCCGCTCGTCGTCGTCGTGGTCGGTGTGCCCCTCGACCGGGGCACCGCCGCGCCGCTCGACGAACTCGCCCAGGTGCCCGGACACGTGCACGACGTCGTCGGCCCGCAGCGTCCCGGAGAAGACGCGGACCAGCGACAGCCGGCCGACATAGGGGTCGCTGGTGGTCCGGATGACCTCGGCCACCAAGGGTCCGTCGGGGTCGCAGGTCACGTCGGGCAGGGTGGCGCCGACGGGACTGTATGCGGTTGGCGCGATGCGGCTAGCCGGCGACGGGAAGCACTGCTCGATGACCTCGAGCACCTCCTCGAGGCCGACCCCGGTCGCCGGGGAGATCGGGACCAGCGGGAAGAACGTGGCCTTGGCGACGGCCGCCTTGAGGTCCTCGATGACGGTGTCGGTGGAGATGTCCTCGCCCTCGAGGTAGCGGTCGAGGAGGGTGTCGTCCTCGGACTCCTCGATGATCGCCTCGATGAGCGGACCGCGGCGGTCCTCGATGGCGGCCGCCTCGTCGCCGTCGGGGTCGCGCTCGACCCGCGACCCGGTCGACGAGTCGAAGACCCGCTGGCTGAGCAGTCCCATGGAGCCGACCACGGCCTTGTCGGCGTCGTGGACGGGCAGGTAGAGCGCCTGCGCGTCGCCGAACGCCCGCTGGCACCGCGCGATGGTGTCGTCGTAGTCGGACCGGGGCATGTCGAGCTTGCTCACGGCGACGGCCCGGGGCACGCCGACCGCCGCGAGCTCCTGCCACAGCAGCGCCGTCGCACCGTCGATGTCGTCGGCCGCGGAGATGACGAAGATCGCCGCGTCCGCCGCGCGCAGCCCGGCCCGGAGCTCGCCGACGAAGTCGGGGAACCCGGGCGCGTCGATGAGGTTGATGGTCACGTCGTTGCTCTCGAACGAGGCGACCGCCAGGCTGACCGACCGGTCGCGCTCCCCCTCCTGGGGGCGTCGCCCCGGGACGCGGGCCGCGACGAGGTGGTCGAACAGCGTGGACTTACCGGCTCCGCCCGGACCGACGAGGACGACGTTGCGGATGTCCTCGGGGGTCCGGGGCTGGGGCGCAGGGGATGACTCGGTTTTCGCAGCGCCTTTGCTCACTACCCCACCCTGTCAAGCACCTCCTGAGGGCACAAGGGCAGCGTGCTTCTACCATGACCGGCGTGCGGGAGGGGAGCGCGGCCGGCCGCGCACAGACGCTGAACGACCTCGGCCGCGCGGCCGAGGCGCTGACCGTCGTCTCCTCGGGCCTGGCCCACGAGCCGCAGGACGTCGACCTGCTCGTCCAGGGCGCGGTGGCCCTCGTCCAGCTGGACCGGGACGCCGAGGCGGTCCGCTACTGCCTCGCGGCGGCCGCCGCCGACCCGGATTCGGTCGTCGTCCAGAAAGTACTGTCGGTGGCCCTGCGCGGCGCCGGCGACCGGGTCGGCGCCTACCACGCCGCCGTCCGCGCGACCCAGCTCGCGCCGCACGACCCGGGCGCCCACATCCAGGTCGCCCACTCGGCGTCCGACCTGCGCGACCCCCACAACGGACGGATGGCCGCGGAGTACGCGCTGCGCCTCGCGCCGTCGAGCCCGTCCGCCCACCTGGCCATGGTGGCCGCGCTGTTCCCGCCGGGAGCGCCGCCGGCCAAGGCGACGATGCGCGAGGCCGAGCAGCACGCCCGGACGGCGCTGTCCCTGAGGCCGGACGACCACGTGGCGCTCAACGAGCTCGCCCGCATCCAGATGGCCCGCGGCCGTCTGGTCAGCGCGGCCGGCCACCTCTCCACCTCGGTGCGCGCGGCGCCGTTCGAGACCGTCATGCAGCGGAACATGGACCTCGTCCTCACCGGTCTCATCGCCCGGTTCCACTGGATCCTGTTCCTCGTCTGGTTCGTCGGTACCCAGGTCGTCGGCGCCTCCAACGGTCAGCCGCCCCGATGGCTGCTCGTCCTCCTCGGCGCCTTCGGCGCGGTGGCGCTGGGCTGGATCGCCTGGCAGCTCCGGGCGCAGGTGCCCGCCGACATGCGCCTGGGGTTCCTGCGCGGGTTCGCCCGCCGGCAGCGGCTCGCGGCGGTCTGGGGGGTATGCCTGTTGCTCACCAGCCTGCTGTTCCTCGCCGCCGCCGTGTCGCCGACCTCCCTCGCGCTGACCCTGTTCGTCGTGGGCGGCGGCCCGCTGTTCCTCGGGGCGGTGCTCAGCTGGGTCCGGTTCTTCCGTGACCGACGGGCCTCGTAGCCTGACCGGTGTGACCGACCGCGGGAACCCGCTCATCGACTCGCTCTCCCGCGCCGTGGACGCGGCCCCGGACGACGTGATGCTCCGGGTGCACCTGGCCGAGCTGCTCCTCGGCGACGGCCAGCAGGACGCCGCCGTGAGCCACTGCGCCGCGGCGCTGCAGCGGGACCCCGGGAACGCGGCAGCTCGTGAGCTGATGAGCCGCGCGATGGGCGGCATCACGCATACCGAGCCGTCCGCCGGCCCCGCCCCGACACCGGTGAGGGGCGAGTTCGACTGGCACCAGGCCGAGTCCGACATCTCCGACGTCGCCCCGCAGCCGATGTTCGTGGACGACGAGAACGCTCCGCCGCCTGACGTGTCGGCCTGGGACGTCGAGAAGTCCGGGATCACGCTGGCCGACGTCGGCGGGATGACCCAGGTCAAGGAACGGCTGACCGCCGCGTTCCTCGCTCCGATGCGCAACCCGGAGCTGCGGCGGCTCTACGGCAAGAGCCTGCGCGGCGGGATGCTGCTCTACGGGCCGCCCGGCTGCGGCAAGACCTTCATCGGGCGGGCGGTCGCCGGCGAGATGGGCGCGCACTTCGTCAACGTCGGGCTGGCCGACGTCCTCGACATGTACGTCGGGACCTCGGAACGCAACATCCAGGACGTCTTCCGGCTGGCCCGGACCAACGCGCCCTGCGTGCTGTTCCTCGACGAGGTGGACGCCCTCGGGCAGAAGCGGAGCCTGACCCGCAGCTCCGGGATGCGGACCGCGGTGAACCAGCTGCTGACCGAGCTCGACGGGGTGAACGACGTCAACGAGGGCGTGTTCGTCATCGCCGCGACGAACCAGCCCTGGGACGTCGACGCCGCCCTGCGCCGGCCGGGCCGGCTCGACCGCACCCTGCTCGTGCTGCCGCCGGACCAACCCGCGAGGGAGGCGATCTTCCGGCACCACCTCGCGCACCGCCCGGTCGAGGGGATCGACCTGAAGCGGCTGGCCAAGACGACCGAGGGTTTCTCCGGCGCCGACATCGCGCACGTCTGCGAGACGGCGTCGGAGCACGCCCTCATGGACGGGGTCCGGACCGGCACGGTGCGGATGATCGGCATGAAGGACCTGGAGGCGGCGCTGGGCGAGGTACGCCCGTCGACCACCCCGTGGTTCGACTCGGCGCGCAACGTCGTCCAGTTCGCCAACCAGGACGGCACCTACGACGAGCTCCGGGAGTGGATGCGCAAGCACCGGATGCTCTGAGGCGCCGCCCTGGTCGATGCTCAGGCTCGGTCAGGCCCTGGTCGCCGTCACCAGCAGGTACTCCCAGGGCATGTGGCCGTTCTGGACGTGGCGGTCGCCGAGGTCGGCGAGGACCTGGTCCAGCTCGGCGACCCGGGCCGGGTCGTCCGCGATGTTGCGGTAGGCGGCGATGGTCGGGCCGTAGTAGGCCTTGAAGAAGTCCCGGAACTCGGCACCGGTCCTGAACCGGTCGACGTCCAGCTCCTCCCTGGACGCGGTCAGCGACGAGACCCCGTCCCCGAAGAGCTCGCGGACGTGGGTCTCGTTGCCCCACAACGGTCCTGGCGAGGCCCCGGGCGGGGGAGCCGCCGCATACGGCTTCATCGCCGCGAACATCTGACCGATGAACCCCTCGGGCGTCCAGTTGATGAGGGCGATGGTGCCGCCGGATCGGGTGACCCGCAGGAGCTCGTCGGCCACCGGCTGGTGGAACGGCGCGAACATGACGCCCACGAGCGAGAGGACCGTGTCGTACTCGCCGTCCTCGCACGGCAGGTGCTCCGCGTCGGCCTCGCGCCAGGTGATCTCGAGACCCTCGGCCTCGGCGCGCAGGCGGCCGGTCTCCAGGAGCTCCGGCGTGATGTCGGTGGCCCAGACCTGCCCGCCGGCGCGAGCGGCGGGCAGGCTGGCGTTGCCGGAACCGGCAGCGACGTCGAGGACGCGGTCATCCGGTGCGATTCCGGCCGCCTCGACGATCCGCGGTCCGAGGTCCTGGATGACCTCGGTCGCGACGTTGTCGTAGTTGCCCAGCGCCCACATGGCGCGGTGCTTGGTCTTGATGGGGTCGAGCGTGAGGGGTGTGGTTGTTGTCATGTCTGTCATGTCTCAGACGGTAGGAACGGCGGGTATGCGCCGGCATCGGTGCGGACGCGTAACCTCCGGCCGATCGCGGAGGCCGGGGCGGCGGTATGCGCGTAGTCGCTGGGGCGGGTGACTAGGCCGTGGTGAGCAACCGGGCGACGGCCGCCGCCCGCGCGGACCGGCCCTGGACGTCGAGCTTGACGTAGACGTTCTGGAGGTGCCGCTCGACGGTGCGGACGCTGAGGTTGAGCGCGCGCGCGATGTCGTCGTTGTCGTAGCCGCGGGCGGCCAGGGTGAGCACCTCGCGCTCGCGGGCCGACAGCGACATCGTCGTCGCGGGTTTGGCCGCCGCGGCGTCCCGGTCGGGCCGGAGGAACTGCTCGACCTCGCGGACGAAGACCGGCCACGCCTTCTCGTTGGCCAGGACGATGTGGTTCTCGCTGTCGAGAGGCACCAGGCGGGCGCCCCGGATCGACGACGCGAGGAACCGCCCCTCGTCGAACCCGTTGATCTGCTCCCCGGTCGCGTGCAGCACCAGCGTCGGGACGTCGAGCCGCGGCAGGCACTCCTGTGCACCGTGGTGGCGGCGTTCGTGACGGGAGGCGTAGGCCGAGGTCGCCGAGGCCGAGACCCGCTGCAGCTCGTCGAGCCAGCCCTTCTGTTCCTCGGTCGCGGCGGGGATGAGCATCGAGGTGAAGACGCGGCGGAACGTCGAGTCCGGACGGGCCCACCCGACCTTGATCATCTGGTCGAAGGTGTCCTCGACCTCCGACTCCTCCGGCGTCTGGTCCCGGGCCGCGTCGGCATAGCTGTTGTAGAAGAGCAGCCGGGTGATCCGCTCGGGATGCTCCGCCGCATACCGGATCGCCACGGGCCCGCCCTGGGCCATGGCCATCAAGGCGAAGCGGGGGTACCCGGCGTCCTCGACGACCGCCTCGAGGTCGGCGATCCGCATGTCGAGCGAGAAGTCGGTGACGTCCCAGTCGGACAGGCCGTAGCCGCGCTCGTCGAATCGGATGACCGTCGCGAACCGGCCGAGGTCGGCGAGGAAGTGCCTCCAGACCGGGCTCTCCCAGTCGAACTGGAGGTGGCTGAGCCAGCACGTCGAGATGACCAGTGGGGGGCCGGAGCCGTGGACGGCATACGCGATCCGCACGCCGTCTGCGGACCGACAGAACCGGACCTCCTGAGGCGGTGTGCTGGGCGCGCGACCCGACGCCGTCACCCTGTGGATGCTACGCCGAGGCGGGATCACGAGCGGTCAGAAAGCCATCGCGGCGGACGGGGCCACCGGCGTCCGCATCGCCTGCGACAGCTCGGCGACCGCTCCGGCCCGCTGTTCGTCGACCAGCCCGGCCCGGAGCTGCGCGAGGAGGTTCCCGCCGCCCAGGTATGCGGCGCCCAGGGACGCGATCGCCAGCGTCACCTCGGCGTCGGCGGAGGTCCGCTCGACGCTGCCCTGCCCCGAGGCGTCGGCGTGGATCCGCCAGCGGCCGTCGTTCCACGGGGCGTGGGTGTCGTCGACCTCGACGACCACGTCGCACGGCTGCGTCCAGGCGCGAGCCTCGAGCGCCTCAGGGAGGTCGACGAGCCGCACCCAGAGGCTGTCGTAGGTCCCGACGTCGGACGTCGACCGCGGGCCGCCGGTCCAGAGGACCAGCGGGTCGTCCGCACCGACCTTCCCGATCTTGACCGTGCCCATGAGGTCGAAGTCGACGAGCCGGCGCAGCAGGACCAGCTGGCCGACCGGGTCGCCGACGAGGAGCCACACCGACAGCTCGCCGGCCGGCCGGTACCTCTCCCACTTGTGCGACCGGCGGAAGACCGCGAACCCGACGTCCTCGCCGTCCCGCCGCGCGAAGAGGACCCGCCAGGACTCCTTGTCCCGCAGCAGCTCCGGCGGCTGGTAGCAGATTCGCTCGTAGTAGGCGACGTCTCCGACGACGGCGCCGAGGTCGGCGGTGCGAAGGTGGCACCGGCGCATCCGGGCCGGGACGTCGGCGTCGGTGACGGTCGTGAACTGCGTCGTGACGTCAGCGGCCGCGGCGTCGAGGCCCGGGGCGGTCAGCGTCGCCGCGCGGCCGAGCTCGACGGTGAGCTCCAGCGAGGCCAGCCCGTAGCCGTAGCGGCCGTAGATGGCCGGCTCGCTGGCGTGCAGAGCCGAGACGTGGTTCCCGGGCTCCTCGTGGACGCGTTCGAGATGGTGGCGGATCATCGCCGACAGCACGCCCCGACGCCGGTGGTCCGGGTGCACACCCACCCAGCTGAGTGCGGCACACGGGACCTGGCGAAGGCCGTCCGCCGGGCCCGGGACGGCGAGGGTCATCGGGAAGACGCCGTAGACGCCCGGGTAGGTCGACGGGTCGGCGCCCTCGATGTCCGCGGCGAACCGCTGGTCCTCAGGGAGTCCCACCAGCTGCTGCTCCGCCGGGGCCGCCATGACCTCCTGGAACCAGACGGTCTGGTCGGTGGCGAGGAAGCGCTCGGCGTCTGTCGCTCGGTCGACGCGGATGGGGTTCTCGGTCATGGGAGCAGCCAACCGGTGTGCCCGTCGGACCTCAAGGGGATTGCCGTTCCCCCGATCGGGGGACGCGCGGTTCCACCGCCAGGTGCGCCGGTCGGTGGACGACCCGGATCGGGATTCTGACCAGACTCGAGTGGTCGACATCGCCCGCGCCGAGCGCGCCGGCGACGCCGCCCACCAAGCCGAGGAGAACGTTGTGAGCCACGCCCTGAGGAACCCTGGAGTCCTCGCGAACGTCGTCGCGCTGTGCGGGTTCCGACCGCACCCGGTCGCCACGGCGACGACGTGTGTGGTGGGACCCAACGAGGTGGCCGCCGACGTCCTGGGTCTCGGCGACGAGCAGATCATCCGGCTCAACGAGTCCCGGGTCGAGATCGTGGCGCCGGAGTCGCGCGGCGGCCGGGTTCTAGCGTCCTTCGAGGCCGGCGTCGACACGACCTGGCCCGGGTGCGACCGTCCCTTCCACGGGCAGGACGTCCTGCGAGCCGTGGGTCACGAGGCCAGCCGGGTGGCCGTCGTCGGCCGGCGCATCGCCGTGAGTGTCGCGCGCTGTCCCGCCGATCCCACGTCGGACCAGCAGGGGTCGTCGGTGGTCGAGCTCTACGAGCTCGACGGGACGCTGGTGACCCGAAGGAGCTTCGCCGACGGCGTGGCCGTCACCGCCCTGGACGGCGTCGTCGTCCACGGCATCGCCTACCTCGCGATCGGTCTCAGTGCCTCGGGGGTCCGGGTGGCGCTGGCCGACGAGCCCGGGCTGCCGGACCACCACAGCATTCCGGCCGACTGGCGAGGGCAGATCGGGCGCCGGAAGGACCGCGAGATCGTCGTGGCCGTGTCGTTCGGCGTCGCCGACGACGGGCGTGCGGTCCTGGTCGCGGCCTCGATCACCCCGGACGGCACCGCGATCGTCGTCACCGACGTCCTCGACGGGCGCCTGCTCTGGAGCGACAACGTCGTCTCCGCGGAACCGCTCAGGGACCACCCCACCTCCATCGCGGTCGGGCGGTTCGGGCGACCTGCCGTCCCGACGGTGTCGGTCGCGTGGTCCTCGGGTCGGCTCACCCTGCACGATGCGAGCCGCGGGACGCGGCCCTACAGCGCGGACGGGCAGCCGCAGAACCCGGTGACCGCCCAGCGCTTCGTCACCGACCGGAACGGGCGCTGCCTGCTCGCCGTCCAGCGCGTCAGGGACGCCCGCACGCTCCTGTCCGGAGGCCGGACGCGGCACTCCATCGCCTGAGTCCCGCCGGGCTGTGACGGCCGCTCAACGCGTTCGACGGTCGAGGTAGGCCGAGACCAGCCGGTGCCGGGCCGGGCGTAGTGCGTAGTCCCACTCGCCCACCATCTCGACCGCGTCACCGCCGAGCCCGGTCTTGAACCGCAGCAGCCCGAAGAGCGGGTCGCCGGCGTCGAGGGTGTCGGAGATGCCGCGGAGGTCGTAGACGCTCGCGCTACCGGCGTGGGCGTCCTGCAGCATCCGCCACTGCAGGGCGTTGCTCGGGCGCCACTCACGGCCGGCCGACCCGGACGCTCCGTGCGTGTAGGAGACCGCCGTCCCGACGCGGGTTCGCAGCGCGGCGGCGTAGTCGTGTCCGTCCCGGCCGGCGAGGTACAGGTCGAGCCGGTCGGGATCCTCACGGGTCAGTGAGCCCCACATCCGCTGGAAGAACTCCAGTGGCAGCGGCGGGAACCCGTCCCGGCCGGCGGTCTCCCCATACAGGCTGTAGAAGGTCGGCAGGTCGTCCGGGCCCCCGGTCCGGACCTCCACGCTCGACGCGGTCGCCTTGCGCAGGTTCCGCCGCCACTGGCTGTCGAGGCGCTCCGCAGGGTCGGCGTCCGGCGAGAGCGGCACGTGCGAGCGGTACCGCGGGTGCATCTGACCGCCGAACCCGGGACCCGGCGCCTCGTACTGCGTCCACCCCTGGCCGCGCAGCGCGGCGACGACCGAGGAGGCCACCTCCCCGACCTCGTCGGGCGCCACGTCACGCAGCCGCTCCGGTCCGGGCGCCCGGAGCACCGCGCGCACCGTCTCGACACCCCACCGCCGGAGCACCAGGTCGGGGGCGACCTTGACCGAGAAGACCCGACGCGTCCGCAGGTACGCCAGCAGGGACTCCAGCACCGGCTCGGCTCCGAGGTCGGCCCAGTCCACGACCGGTCCCTCACCGACGTAGGCCAGGGACCCCACCGCGGGAACGGACCGGTAGAGCACCAGCCCGACCCCGCGCAGCGCGGGCCCGTCGAACCAGCCGACGCTCTCCGGGGTCCATCGCGGCGGCATGACCCCCCAGGACGGGCACTGGAGGTACGACGCGCTCGGACGGCTCCGGACGAACTCCAGGTGCTCGGCTTCGGAGATCGGCCGCACGCGGAGCGGACCGGTCACCGCGTCATCGCCGGGTCAGCCGACGCCTCGTCGCGCGAACACCGTTGATGACGTTCCACTTCAGCGCGCCGGCCACCTCGCGGGCGTGCTCGGCGCGGGTGAAGTCGCGGGCGTTCTCGGCGTCGGCCAGGGCGCGGTCCAGGTCGTGGTCGGCGTCCTGGAGCACCCGCCAGAAGTCTCGCCGCATCGGCCCGATCGCGTCGTAGCCGTAGGACCGGTAGATCCCCGCGAAGAGGGGCTGGAACAGCCGGACCCGCTCGTGCAGGCCGCTGGAGTACGACATCGGGTTCTTGTGGCGCTGGAGGATGTAGTCGGGCAGCACGTCGGCGAAGGTGTGCCGCAGGATCCACTTCTCGTAGCCGTCGCGCATCTTCATCGAGGCCGGCAGGCGCATCGCCATGGTGAGCATGTCGAGGTCGAGGTAGGGCACCCGCGCCTCGACCCCGTTGCCCATGCTGGTCCGGTCGACCCGCTGGAGCTCGGTCCGGCTCAGGTGACGGATCTTGTGCAGGAACAACGCCTTCGACTGCTCGGGGGAGATCTCGCGGTACATGTCGTAGCCGCCGAACAGCTCGTCGGACCCGTCGCCGGTGAGGACGATCTTGATGCCGCTCGCGTGCACCCGCTGGAACAGCTTCAGCGACACGACGGCGTTGATGACGTCGCCGTACTCCGTCGCCTCGCTGACCCGGATCGCCTCGCGCACGTCGGCCAGCCCGATGTCCCGGGGTTTCAGGGTGACCACCTCGTGGCGCACCCCGAGGTCGGCGGTGAGGCGACGCGCATACGCGAGGTCCTCGCTGCCCTCGGTGCCGACGGTGAAGGCGACACAGTCCGGGTGGAGCTCGCGCACGTGGGCCAGGGTGAGGGAGCTGTCGAGGCCGCCGGAGAGGATCACGCCGACGGGCAGGTCGGTGTCGACCCGGATCCGGACCGCCTCGCGGTAGGTGCGCCGAACGAGGTCCATCGCGGCCTCGAGGTCCTCGACCATCGGCTGGCCCTCGCCGAGCTGCAGCAGGTCGATGTAGGGGTGCAGCTCGGGCGCGGCGCCCGGCTCGGCCCAGCCGCAGTGGCCGGGCGGCACCTCGTGAACCACGACGTCGCCGCCCAGCGGGCCGACGAGGGACTTGACCTCGGAGGCGACCGCCAGCCGGCCGTCGACCAGGGTCCAGTAGAGCGGCTTGACCCCGGCGGGGTCGCGGGCGAGGAACACGCGGCGGGTATGCCGGTCGACCAGCCCGAAGGCGAACTCACCCCGGAAGCGCAGGAGGGCGTCCTCGCCCCAGGCCAGCACGCCCTCGAGGGCCACCTCGGTGTCGGAGATCGAGCGCAGCTCGTGGCCCTCGCTCAGCAGCTGCTCGCGCAGGCTCTCGAAGTTGAAGATCTCGCCGTTGTAGGACAGCGCCCAGCGACCGTCGGCCGACGTCCACGGCTGCACCGCGCGGTCGCGGTCGACGATCCGCAGCCGGTGCGTGCCGAGCAGGGCCTCGTCGTCGAGGAGGGTCTCCTCGACCTCGCCGCGCGGACGCACCGTCTCGAGCATGGCCGCGAACGTGGCGGCGTGCTCTCGGGCGCCCGGGCCGACGAGCAGGGCGATGCCACACATCTAGTTCGTCACTCGCAGTCCGTCGATGTCAGGGTCAGGGGAGGGTCAGGGAGGGGTCACGGTAGGCAGGGACGTGCTGCGGGTTGAGGCACAGGTGCCAGGCCTGCCCCTCGCCGATGACGTTGAGGACCCCCCGGTCGCGGTAGTCGGTGAGGATTCCCCGAAGGCTGTCGGCCGCACCGAACGTCTCGAACCACGTCATCTCGACGTCCGCGCCCCAGCCGAGGCAGTGCGAGCTGGGCAGCAGCGCCGAGTAGCCGAGCTCGCTGAGGTGCTGCTGGTGCTCGACGCTGCGCACGATGCTGTTGACCCACAACGGTGGCGTGCCGGCGGGCGCCTCCTTGCTGAGCAGCTCGGCGACCTCGTTGAGGACGGCGACGATCTCGGGCCGGGCCACGAGGAACTTCATCCCGGACACCTGCGGCCGCCGTCGTGGCGTCAACCGGCGCATGGCGGCGTCGCGGCCCCGGCCGAGCAGTCCCTCGGGCTGGACGGCGAACCGGAAGCGGAGCGCGCCGGCGCGCTCCAGCAGGGGCAGGGACACGAGGTCCGGGGCGTCCTCGACGGCGTCCTCGTCCGCATACGGGGTGACGTGCGACCACCACATCGCGTCGAGCTGGTGCAGGACGAGGATCCGCACGAGGGCCGACCGGCTCTTCGGGCTGGAGGGCAGCCGCATCTTCGGGTCCTCGAGCTCATGGCGAGCGGCGGCGAGCAGCTCGGAGCGGGTCTCCGGCTGCCGGTCGATGACCAGCGTCGCGGCGGGTCCGTGCAGCTCGCGTCCGAGGAGCTCCAGCGCGGTGCGGTGGTCCTCACCGGCGTCCAGAGCGGCCGTCAGCGCAGCGACGGCGGCATCCACCTCGGAGTGATAGGCCGACACCAGCGCTGGGTGCGCCGGCTCACTGGTCGCGACCACGAGGAGCGACCTTAGCCGCCGGTTGCGAACGTCGACAATTCTGCCTACCCGCGAGAACGCCGTCAGAATGTCGGCTACCCGTCGAGCTCGACGAGGACCGGAGCGTGGTCGGACGGGGTCTTGCCCTTCCGCTCCTCCCGGACGATCTCGGCGTGCGTGACCCGCTTGGCCAGCTCGGGTGACCCGAGGACGAAGTCGATGCGCATCCCCTGCTTCTTGGGGAAGCGCAGCTGCTGGTAGTCCCAGTAGGTGTAGGTGCCCGGTCCCGGCGCATACGGGCGGACCACGTCCTGGAACCCCGCGTCGACGACGCCCTGGAAGGCGGCGCGCTCGCCCGGTGACACGTGCGACTTGTCCTCGTAGAACTCCATGCTCCAGACGTCCTCGTCGAACGGCGCGATGTTCCAGTCGCCCATGAGGGCGATCGGTGCGGCGGGGTCCTTCTCGAGCCAGCCGGCCGCGGCGTCGCGCAGCCGAGCCAGCCAGTCGAGCTTGTAGACCATGTGCGGGTCGTCGATGTTGCGGCCGTTGGGGATGTAGAGGGACCAGACCCTGATGCCGCCGACCGTGGCGCCGATCGCCCGCGCCTCGCCCTCGATCGGCTCACCCCAGCCGGGCATTCCGTCGAACCCGATCTCCACGTCCGTCAGCCCGACCCGCGAGGCGATGGCCACGCCGTTCCACTGGTTGAACCCGACGTGGGCCACCTCGTAGCCGAGAGCCTCGAAGGTGAGGTAGGGGAACTGGTCCTCGCGGGCCTTGGTCTCCTGGATGGCCAGGACGTCGAGGTCCGCCCGTTTGAGCCAGTCCTCGACGCGCTCGATGCGGGACCGGATGGAGTTCACGTTCCAGGTCGCGATGCGCATCACCGAAACCTATCCGCCTAGGCTGACGCCCATGACGACCGCCTTGGTGACCGGAGCGACGGCCGGGATCGGCTACGAGTTCGCCCGGCAGCTGGCCGAGCGCGGCCACGACATCGTCCTCGTCGCCCGGGACCGCGCCCGGCTGGAGAACGTCTCCGACGAGCTCCGCCGCGACTACAAGATCCGGTCCGAGGTGCTCGTCGCGGACCTCTCCGACCGCGCGCAGATCGAGAAGGTCGCCCAGCGGCTCGCGGACGAGGCCCGCCCGGTCGACCTCCTGGTCAACAACGCCGGGTACGGCATGAAGAAGGGCTTCCTGGCCAACGAGATCGAGACGGAGGTGGCGATGCTCGACGTGCTCTGCACGGCGATCCTCGTCCTCTCCCACGCCGCCGCCCGCGCGATGACCACCCGTGGCCGCGGCGGGATCATCAACGTGTCCTCCGTCGCCTCGTATGGGGCCATGGGGACCTACTCGGCGGCCAAGGCCTGGGTCCGGTACTTCTCCGAGGGGCTGTCCCGGGAGCTGGTCGGGTCCGGCGTGACCTGCATGGCCCTGTGCCCGGGCTTCACGCATACCGAGTTCCACGAGCGCGGCCGGATGACGATGGCCCGGCTCCCCGAGTTCATGTGGCTCGACGCCCCCAAGGTGGTGCGGCAGGGACTGGACGACGCCGCCAAGGGCAAGATCGTGTCGGTGCCGGGTGTGCAGTACAAGACGCTCGTCGGCGTGATGAACGCCGTGCCGCGGGTGCTGGTCCGCGACGTGTCGAGCTCACTGGCCAAGCGTCGCCGGACCCAGGGCAGCTGACCCGCGACAGGGGACCCACGCTGGACGTCCGGCTGGAGTGGGGGCCCACCGGCGCTGCGGCCCTCGCGCCCGAGTGCGACGTGGCCGTGGTGGTCGACGTCCTCACCTTCTCGACGACGGTCACCGTCGCCGCGGACCGCGGCGTCGCGGTGCGGCCCTACCGGTGGGCGGACACCACGGCCGCGGATGAAGCGCGCCGGCTCGGGGCAACCCTGGCGGTCGCCCGCGACGCCGCGACCACCGGCGAGGTGAGCCTCTCGCCGGAGACCTTCCGGGCGGCGGGCGACCTGAGCCGGGTGGTGCTGCCGTCGCCCAACGGGTCGACGATCTGCGCGATCCTCGCGGAAGCGGGCGTCGACGTCCTGGTGGCCTCGCTGCGGAACCGTGCAGCCGTCGCCCCGTACCTGTTGGCTCGCGGCGGCCGGGTGCTGGTCGTCCCTGCGGGCGAGCGGTGGCCGGACGGGTCGCTGCGGCCGGCCATCGAGGACCTCTGGGGCGCCGGCGGCGTCGTGGCCGCTCTCCTCGAGACCGATTCGTCGGTCGAGGCGAGCGAGGAGGCCCTGGCCGCGGCGGCCGCATACCGGCTGGTCGAGCCCCGGATCGGGGCGGCGCTCGCCGCGTGCCCGAGCGGTCAGGAGCTGACCGGCTGGGGGTATACGTCGGACGTCACCATCGCCGCCGAGCTCGACGCGGGCCAGGCGGTGCCGACGCTCCGGGACGGCTGGCTCGAACCTCAGTAGAGGCCGGCCGAGTAGGCCTCGCCGTAGTAGCGCTCGAGCTCCTCGAGGGAGTCGTCGGGGCGCTCCAGCTGCTGGGCGATGCACGCGCGGGACGGGACGGCGTCGGGGTTCCACGTCTCCGGCTTCCACAGCTGGCTGCGCAGGAAGGCCTTGCCGCAGTGGAAGAACACCTCCTCGACGTGGACCTCGAGGGCGAGCACCGGACGGTGCCCCTTGACGACGAGCTCCTCGAACCACGGGGCGTCGCTGACCAGCCGCGCGGTGCCGTTGACCCGGAGCGTGTCGGTGCGGCCCGGGATGACGAAGATCAGGCCGACGTGCGGGTTGGCCAGGATGTTGAGGTAGCCGTCGGCCCGCTTGTTGCCGGGGCGCTCGGGCAGCACGACCGTGGACTCGTCGAGCACGTGCGCCAGGCCCATGGGGTCGCCCTTGGGGGAGGCGTCGACGCCACCGTCCGCGCCCGAGGTGGCCACGACGCAGAACGGCGACGCGGCGATCCACTGCCGGTGCAGCCCGGCGAGCCGGGGTTGGACCTTGTCGACGACGCGCTGGATCGGGTACCCGATCACGCCGCGCAGCTGGTCCTCGGTCGTGACGTACGCGGTATGCGTGGCGGGGGCGACGGCGGTCATGCACCGAGGCTAGGGGAGGCGCCACGGCCCGTCGCCTAGGTTTGTCGGGTGAGCACCGATGTGAGCACCGATGTCGCGACCGCCCGAGCCCGGTTGCTCGACCTCATCAAGGCCAAGGCGATCGTCCACGGCAAGGTCACCCTGTCCTCTGGCCGGGAGGCGGACTACTACGTCGACCTGCGCCGGATCTCGCTCGACGGCGAGGCGGCGCCCCTCGTGGGGGTGGTCATGCGCGACCTCACCAAGGACCTGGACTATGTGGCCGCGGGAGGGCTCACGCTGGGTGCCGACCCGGTCGCCACCTCGATGCTGCACGCCGCGGCCGCCAATGGGCAGCGCTGCGACGCCTTCGTCGTGCGGAAGGAGGGCAAGGCCCACGGCCTCCAGCAGCGCATCGAGGGACCGTCCGTCGCCGGCCGCCGGGTGCTCGTCGTCGAGGACACGACGACCACCGGAGACTCGCCGATCGCCGCGATCCGGGCCGTTCGCGAGGCCGGCGGTGAGGTCGTCGCCGTGGCGACCATCGCAGACCGGGCCACGGGCGCGGCCGCGAAGATCGAGGCGGAGGGGGTCGCCTACCGGTTCGTCTACAGCCTCGAGGACCTCGGTCTCGCGTAGCCCAACCCCTAGGCTTCCCTCATGTCCACCACCCTGATCGTCATTCTGGTCATCGTCGTGGTGCTCGGACTCATCTTCGCCGGGCTCTACAACGGGCTGGTCAAGCTGCGGAACGTCGTCCAGGAGTCCTGGGCGCAGATCGACGTCGAGCTCAAGCGCCGCCACGACCTCATCGGCAACCTCGTCGAGACGGTCAAGGGCTACGCCTCGCACGAGCGGGGCACGCTCGACGAGGTCACCCGGGCTCGCGCCGCGGCCATGGCGCCCAACCAGGGCCCCGCGCAGGCCGCGCAGTCCGAGGGCGAGCTGTCCCGGGCCCTGGTCAACCTCCAGGCGGTCTCCGAGGCCTACCCGGACCTCAAGGCCAACCAGAACTTCATGGCCCTCCAGGGCGAGCTCAGCTCGACCGAGGACCGCATCGCCGGCGCTCGCCGCTACTACAACGCCAACGTCCGCGCCCTCAACACCAAGGTCGAGACGCTGCCGACGAACTTCATCGCCGGGATGGCCGGCGTGACCAAGGCGGAGTACTTCGAGACCGAGGGCATCGCCCGCGAGGCCCCGCAGGTCAGCTTCGGGACCAACGGTCCGGCAGCACCGTCGGGGCCGTCGGTCGGCCAGGCTCCGGCGGCCGGCGGTCAGCTCCCGCCCGGGCCGCAGGACTCGCCGCCGCCCCAGGGGTGACGGCGCCGGCGGGGTCCTCTTCCGTGCTGCGGCGGCTCACCGGCTTCACGGTCCTGCCGCTGCTCTCGCTGGTCACCCCGTTCCTCCTGCTGCCCGTCGTCGCCCGCGTGGCCGGCCCCTCGGGCTGGTCGAGCTTCGTCGCCGGTCAGGCGGTCGGCACGGTCGGCGCGACGGTCGTGTTCTGGGGCTGGAACGTCGGAGGCCCGGTCCTCGTGGCCCAGGCGTCTTCCGCGACCGAACGGGCCGAGGTGTATGCGGCCAGCCTGCGCACGCGGTACCTGTTGCTGCTCGTCGTGGTCCCGGCGGCCGCGGTGGTGAGCGCGCTGGTGGCCCAGCCGGGTCATCGGGTGGACGCTGCCGCCATGGCTGCGGCCACGTCGCTGCTCGGGATGTCGCCCTCCTGGTTCGGCATCGGGGTGGGGGAGCCCTGGCTGCTGTTCTGGTACGACACGATGCCGCGCGTGGTCGCCGCGGTCGTCGGGGCCGGTGTGGTGTGGACGACCGGACTGGTCTGGGCCTACCCGGTGTTGTTGGGCTTGTCCGTCGCGGTGTCCCTCGTGGCGTTCCGCCGGCGGGTCGCCCCGTCTGCGGTGGAGACCTCGCCACTGCCACTGTCCCGGTCGGCGGGGGAGCTGCGGGCGCACCTCGGGACGGCGGGGATCAACCTCTCGGCCACGGCGTATGCCTCGACCCCGGTCCCGGTGGTGACGGTGGCCTTCCGGCCGGAGGTGTCCTCGCCGTTCGCGTCGGCCGACGCCGCATACCGGCTCGGCCTGTTCACGGTGACGGCGATGGGTAACGCGTTCCAGGGCTGGACGTTGGAGCCGGGAGCGGCGGATACCGAGCGGCGGTCGCGGCACCGGAGGGCGTTCCTGTCGCATCTGGTGCTGGGCGTGGTCGGCGGTCTGCTGTTCGCGGCGCTCGGGCCATGGGTCACGGGGTTCGTGTTCGGGCCGGACGTGGCGGCGCCGCGGGACGTCTGCGTCTGGTACGGCGTGGCGTTCCTGTTCCTCAGTCTCAGTACGCCGCCGATCCGGAACCTGCTGGTACCCGCCGGGCGGGTCCGGCTGGTGCTCGGGTGGACGCTGGGTTCGGCGGTGGTGGGGCTGGCCCTGATGGTGGGCGCTGCCGTGGCCGGGTGGAGCGCCGGCGTGGCGGCCGGCATGGCGGTCAGCGAGGCGGTCCTGCTCGCCGGCCTCCTCGGCCCCGCTCTCCGCGCCTCCCGATCGGCCACCCCATGACCCTTCCGCCTTCCAGACTGCCGTTGTTCCCAGTTCCGCGCCTCTTGCGGCGCCGAAACCGGGAACAACGGGCGTCCGGAAGCGGGGAAGTCCCGTGACGCGGGTGGTGGCCGTTGTCACGGCCTACGATCCCGGGCCGGGGCTGGCCCAGCTGGTCGACGAGGTCGCGCCTCAGGTCGCCGAGCGTCGTGGTCGTCGACGACGGGTCCACGTCGGGGCTGGACGTCCTGGACGCCGTCGACGCCGCACCAGGCGTCCGGCTGATTCGGCAAAGCAACGCCGGGGTCGCCGCCGCGCTCAACGCCGGGGTCCGCGCGGCGCTCACCGACCTCGACGCCGACGCCGTGCTCACCCTCGACCAGGATTCGCGCCTCCCGCCGACCTACGTGGCCCGCGCCGTCCGGGCCTGGCAGGACGCCGTGACCCGAGGCATACCCATCGCCTTCGTCGGTGCCGCGAGCTACAGCGGTCGGCGGGCTCCGACCCGTGGCGTCGTCCACGGCTACGCGCGGGCGTTCGACCCGATGCAGTCCGGGTCCCTCGTGCCCGCGGCGACCTACCGGGACGTCGGCTGCTACGACGAGGGGCTGGTCATCGACGCCGTGGACTCCGAGTTCACCGTCCGCTGCCTGGCCGCCGGTCTCGAACCGCTGGTCGCCCCCGGCTGCGACCTCGAGCACGGGATGGGCGACCGACGGCAGGCCCACGTCCTGGGCCGCGACCTGGCCTATAACCACCACGACCCCGACCGGGTCTACTACATGGCCCGCAACGGCACCCTCGTCGCCCGGCGCCACGTCCGCGACGAGCCGGGCTGGGTGCTGCGCCGGCTCACCGAGGAGGCCAAGGCGCATACCCTCCGCCTGGCCCTGGACCCCGACCGCGCCGACCTGGCCAGGGCCGCGTGGGCCGGCCTCCGCGACGGGCTCGGCGGCCGGACCGGTCGCCGGCCGCCGCCACCGGCCGGGTCCTGACCATCGGCCCGGCGCGGGCGTATCGTCGGCGCCGCCGGTCGCACGACAGGGAGGACGTGGTCATGCTGAGGATCCGTTTCGTCATGGTGGCGCTCGTCGCCCTGGTCTGCGCCGGCCTGTCCTCCGGAGTCGCGTGGGCCGTCGGCCCGCACGACGTCCGTGGCCACCTCGACGAGGCCGGACAGACGGACTTCGCGATGACGGCGTCGGGCGACGGGCAGACGCACGTGAGGGGGTGGGCCGCCGATCCCGACCTGGGCAACATCGCGGGCATCACCGTGCTCATCTACGTCGACGAGAAGCCGCCGGTCACCACGTACACCGGCACGCCGCGACCGGACGTGCAGCGGGTGTTCCCGCAGTTCGGGCCCAACACCGGGTTCGACACGACGATCGTCGCGTCGGTCGGGACGCATCGCGTCTGCGCGACGGCGGTGAACCGGGGTGAGGGAGTGAACACGTCCCTCGGTTGTCTGACCGCCACGCTCCGCTACCACAACGCGCTGCAGGGCCACATCGACCAGATCACCGTCTCGTCGACCACTCCGCAGACGGTGACCTTCCGCGGATGGGCGCTGGACCCCCTGGACCCGACCAGCGCACCACTGAACGCCGCGGTCGAACAGGGACTCACCAAGGGTCAGTCCACCTCGCCGCTCGTCCGGATCGCCTCGTTCACAACGGGGCTCCCGCGACCCGACGTCGCCGTCTACTACCCCCGCGGCGGCAACAGCGGGTTCAGCTTCACCACGACGGTGCAGAACGCCGGCCTGAACTTCCAGAGCGGGACACCCATGTGCATCGCCACGACGGTCTTCTCGTCGCGGTTCCCACCCGGGTCGATCCTCGTCACGGCTCTCGCCCCGGTGTGCACGACGTTCCCCTAGAACTGGTCCCGGCCGCGCGCCTCGAGCTCGTTGGGGCTGTCGACGTCCTCGGAGCCACCCGCCTCCGCGGTGCGACGGCGGTGCCGCCACCACTCGACCGCGGCGGGGATGAGCGACACCAGGACGACGAGGACGATGGCAATGTCGAGCTTGTCCTGCAGGACGGGGAACGCCTGGCCGAGGAAGTAGCCGAGGAAGGTCACGGAGCAGACCCACAGCGCCGCCCCGACCGCTGACCAGATGAGGAACCGGCGCCGGTCCATCTTGCCGATGCCGGCGACGACGGTGACGAAGGTCCGGACGATCGGCACGAACCGGCCGATGACCAGGGCCTTGTTGCCGTGCCGTTCGAAGAAGTCGTGGGTCTGGTCCCAGTACTTCCGCTTGATGATCCGCCCGTCGTGGCGGTAGATCGCCGGACCGAGGGCGCGGCCGATCTCGTACCCGACGACGTTGCCGAGGAACGCCGCCGCGAACAGCAGGATCAGGGCGAGCCAGAGGCTGATCGGCAGCTTGTCGGTGGCGATGAACAGGCCGATCGCGAAAAGCAGCGAGTCGCCGGGCAGGATCGGGAAGAGCAGGCCGCACTCGATGAAGATGATGATCAGGCTGACCCAGATGAGAGCGGTGCCGTACTGGGCCAGGAGGTAGTTGGGGTCCATCCAGCTCGGGCCCAGAGTGGGCAGGGCGGACTGGACCGACTGGAGCATCACAGGGAGAACGGTATGCGCCGGAGCCGGGTTCCGCCGCATCCTGAGCGCGTCGCGGGGCGCATACGGTGTCCCGATGACCGAGGTGGGCGTCGGCCCGTGGACCGGACCGTGGCCGGACGGCGACCACTGGGACCCCGACCTGCTCGCCGAGGGCGACCGGCGCAACGTCGACGACCGCTACCGCTACTGGCGCCACGACGCGATCGTCGCCGACCTCGACACCCGCCGGCACCCGCTCCACGTCGCCGTCGAGAACTGGGGCCACGACTTCAACATCGGCTCGGTGATCCGGACCGCCAACGCCTTCAACGTGGCGGCGTTCCACATCGTCGGGCGGCGTCGCTGGAACCGTCGGGGCGCCATGGTCACCGACCGCTACCAGCACGAGGTGCACCATCCGACCGTGGCCGACCTGGCGACCTGGGCCGCGACCACCGGCATACCCCTCGTCGGGATCGACAACCTCCCGGGGTCCGTGGCGATCGAGGGGTATGCGCTGCCGGCGGCCTGCGTGCTCGTCTTCGGGCAGGAGGGTCCCGGCCTCAGCCCCGAGATGCGCGACGGCGTGCGAGGTCGTGCTCCACATCACCCAGTACGGCTCGACGCGCTCGATCAACGCCGGCGCGGCAGCGGCGATCGCCATGCATTCGTGGGTCCTGCAGCACGCCGGCGAGGGTCAGAGGCCGTAGACCCGGGCGGCGTTCTCGCGGGCGACCAGGGCGGCGAGGTGCGTCACGTCGTCCTCGCCGAGGTCGCCGTCGGCCAGCAGCTCGTCGACCACCCGGTCGAAGCCGCGCCGGAAGAGCAGCGCGCCGAGCAGGTAGAGCTCGGCCAGCCCGTAGGCGTCGGTGGAGAACAGCAGCTTGCCGAACGGCACCAGCTCGAGGGTCTCCCGGACCGGCCCGGTCGACAGGGCGCCGGTGTTGTGGACCGCCAGGCCGAGGTCCATGAACGCGTGGTCGAACACCTGGCTGAGGTAGGCGGCGTGCCGGTGGAACGGGTACGTGTGGAGCAGCAGGACGGGGACGCCGAGGTCCTGCGTGCCGCGCAGGAACGCCGTCAGGCGCAGCGGGTCCGCGGCCAGCAGGTCGAGGTCGGGGTCGCCGTAGCCGGTGTGGAGCTGCAGGGGGAGCCCGAGCTCCAGAGCGGTGTGCGCGAGCCAGCCACTGACCGTCCGGTCGGCCACCCGGTGGGGGTCGGCGTCGCGCAGCGCGGCCACGAGGGCATCCGCGCCGGGTTTCTCCGCGGGGAGGTCCAGGCCGACCCGGTATGCGGCGATGCTCTTCGCGCCGATGGCGCCGCTGGTGCGCAGCCGGTCCTCGACCGCGCCGGGGACGTCGTCGGCCCGCTCGCCCAGGACCTCCTCGACGACGCGTTCGAGGCGGACGACCGCGTAGGCGTCGCCGCCGGCCAGCCCGGCCAGCTCGGCGGGGGTCGTGAGGGCCGCCCCGCCGGGGCCGTCGAGACCGGTGTCGACGAGGAACGTCCCGATGCCGGCGGCAGTTACGAGGCGCCGGTTCACCTCCGCCGCGCCGAGCTCGCGCCGCCGGTCCAGGTAGGCGTCGGCGGGCACGAGCGGGTCCAGGTCGAGCAGTGGCGCGCAGTGCCGCCGGATCGCCAGGCCCAGCATCGAGTCGAACAGCGACGTCCCGAGAGGTGACGCGCGCGGCGCCTCGTTCATCACCCCCTCGAACCCGTCCCGGTCGAGGTCCGTCGAGACCAGGCCGTGGCAGTGGTGGTCGGTGAGGACGCCCAGCCGCCCGAGGTCGCTCACGACACCGTCGGCGACTCGGTCACGCCGTCCGGCGACTCGTCGAGGTGCCGGAACGCGGCCGACATCCGGTGGGCCAGGCCCGGGACGACGATCACGACGACCGTGACGAGCAGCAGCCAGCCGAACGCGACGACCGGGAACCAGCGCGGCGGTCCCTCGTCGGGGTAGGGGAACACGTTGCGGTAGAGCGTGTAGACCAGCATCACCAGCGCGAGCAGCGGGATGACGATCTGCCAGCCCGGGACGTCCATCTTCTTGTCGATCCAGATCAGCTTGATGCAGCCGACGGTCGCGAGGACGTAGGCGACGAGCAGGATCAGCGTCCCGATCGTCCCGCTCCAGAGGAACGTGTCGAACGGTGTGGCGCCGAAGGCCAGCGCGCAGACGAGGGCGATGACGGCGACGACCGTCGCGACGAGAACGGCGGCGGCCGCCGGGGTGGCGTTGGCGCCGGTCCGCGCGAGCGTGCTGCCCGGGGCCAGGTCACGGCTGATGGCGAAGAGCAGCCGCGAGGCGCCGACGACGCAGGCCAGGCAGCACCCGAAGGCGCTCACCGCAGCGCCCAGGGTGACGATGTCGCCCACCCATGAACCGATGTAGGACGTGCCGAGGTCGCCCATCAGGGCCGGCGAGGCGATGAACGCCTTGACGCCCTCCTCCGTCGGCGTGAACGCCATCATCTCGATCGCCGTGACGACGGTGAAGTAGACGCCGCCGAAGATCGCCGTGCCGAGGATCGCCCGCGGGATGTCGCGGCGCGGGTTCCTCGCCTCCTCGCCAAGGGTCGCGGCCGCCTCGAACCCCGCGAACGAGAGCAGTCCGAAGACGATGCCGAGGAACAGCGTCGACACGTCGGTACCCGGCTCGGGCACGAAGACGCTCATGGTGAAGGTCGCCCCGTTCGGCGCCGTTCCGACGAGCATGCGGACCAGGACCACGACGGCGATGACGAGGATGAGCGTCACGGTCGCGCCCTCGACGCTGAGCAGGACGGCACCCGCCCGCCGCGCCGGGACGACCGCCAGGGTCAGCGCCAGTGCCAGCGCGATGCCGCCGATGAGGAACCCGGCCCAGCTCGGCTGGTTCGTCCAGATGCCGAGGGAGTCGAGGAACGCCGACCCGAAGATGCCGGCGGCCGAGGCCGTGACCAGGGCGTAGAAGACGTACGTCGCCATGAGGCCGAAGCCCGCGACGGCGCCGGCGCGGGCACCCAGGGTCGCCCCGGCGAAGACGTAGACCGAGCCCGCGTGCCGGTAGTGCTGGCAGAGCCGGACGAAGACGTAGGCGATGAGCAGCACGGCGACAGCGGCGAGGAAGAAGGCCAGTGGCGTCGCGCGTCCGACCTGGCTGGCGGTGCCCTGCGGGTTGATGTTCGCGGCCATGCTCGGCGCCATCAGCGCCACCGAGATGCCGACGGCCTGCCAGACCGAGAGGCTGCGGCGAAGGGTGGTGCGTTCCTGGGGTGTGGTAGCCATGCGCCCTCCTGGCTGCGGGTGGTTTCGACGTCTCGGCAGTCTCGCCGCGCACCTATCCTGTGTCCACCAGCCCCACCGCGCACGCACATACCGAGGCCCGAGAAAGGACGCTCGTGGACCAGGCCGACCGGGATCGTCAACACGCCGCAGCGAGGGAGCTCGCCCCCGCTCTCGCCGACCAGGGTGTCGTCGGCGTCGCGACCAGCTTCGTCGACAACGCGGGCATCTCGCGCGTCAAGTCGGTCCCCGTCGCACGCCTGGCCGACCTCGCCGCGTGGGGTGCCGGCTTCTCCACGGCGTTCGACTACTTCCGCGGCGACGACTGGGTCGCAGCCCCGCCCAGCGGCGAGGGGCCGGTGGGTGACCAGCGGATCGTCCCCGACCTCGGTCGGCTGGTCGTCCTCGCCGCCCAGTCCGGATGGGCCTGGGCGCCGGGCGACCGCTACGAGCAGGACGGTCAGCCGCACCCGCAGGACAGCCGGCTGCTGCTCCGCCGGCTGGTCGACGAGTGGGCCGAGCGTGGCGTCACGTTCAAGTCGGCGTTCGAGATCGAGTGGGTCATCTCGGCCGGCGACGGCGACGACTTCGTCCCGGCGGCCGTCGGACCGGCATACGGGCTGGCTCGGCTCGGCGCGGTCTCCGACTACGGTCGGGACCTGCTGGAAGCCTTTGGGGCGCAAGGGATCCGCGTGGAGCAGCTTCACCCGGAGTATGCGCCGGGCCAGTTCGAGATGTCGGTCGCCGCCGAGTCGCCGGTCCACGCTGCCGACACCTCGGTGCTCGCCCGGGCGACCATCCGGGCGGTGGGGACGCGTTACGGGTTCCGGACGTCCTTCTCGCCGAAGGTCGACGCGGCCGGCGTCGGCAACGGTGGTCACCTGCACATCAGCCCGTGGCGAGACGGTGACAACCTCATGGCCGGCGGGTCCGGTCGTTACGGCATGACCCCCGACGGCGAGTCCTTCGCGGGCGGCGTGCTGGCTCACCTGCCCGCCCTCCTCGCGCTGGGTGCGCCGAGCGTCGCGTCGTACCTACGGCTGGTCCCGCAGCACTGGGCCGGGGCGTATGCGTGCTGGGGGCTGGAGAACCGGGAGGCCGCGCTGCGGCTGGTCACCGGTTCGACCGGGAGCGAGGCGTGGTCCGCCAACCTCGAGGTCAAGTGCGTCGACCTGCACGCCAACCCCTACCTCCTGCTGGCCGGGGTCCTCGCCGCCGGCGCGGACGGGACGCCCCTTCCCGAACCGGTCGACGTCGACCCCGCCTCGCTCGACGACGCCGAGCTCGCGCGGCGTGGGGTGGTCCGGCTGCCGACGTCGTTGCGGGAGTCGCTCGACGCGTTCCTCGGGGACCGGGTGCTGGCCGAGGCGTTCGGGTCGCCGCTCGTCGCCTCCATCGCCGCCGTGCGCGAGTCCGAGCTGGAGGAGCTGGGCTCCTCCAGCCCGGAGCAGGTGGCCGACGCGTCGCGCTGGGCCCACTGATCGTCAGGCGTCCCAGACCTGCACGGCGGTCTGGTCGACGATGAGACCGTCGCGGACGGTCGCCACCGTGATGCAGAGGACCTGTTCGCCGCCGGGGTACCGGCAGTACTCGGTGAAGGCGATCCGGTCGGGCGTCGCCACCCGGTCGGCGACGCGGTGGTCCATGTTGCGACCGCAGATGTCGCGGTAGTACGCCTCGATCTCCGCGGACCCGGCAAGCACCGTCGGGTCGGCCGGCGGGTGGTCCCGGTCGAGCAGGCTGAGGGTCGCGTCCGGGGCGTAGTGCGCCGCCACGGCGGTCGCGTCCTTGGCCTCGATCGCGGCGGCCAGGGTGTCGAGCAGCGGGGTGGTCGTGGTGGTCGTGGGCTGAGCGGTGGTGGTCATGACGAATCTCCTTGTCGGCGTGGGTGAAGGTATGCGTGGGTGGGGGCTCGGGATCAGTCCCGCGCCTCGTAGACGTGGTTGACGGGGGTCTCGGCCGCGATGCGGACGGAACGGAACCCGGCCTCGTGAAGGACGGCGGTGATACGGGCGGGACCGGCCTGCGTACCGATCGCCGCCTGACCGGGCTGCGCGAGCGAGCTCGGCGTGCAGATGAGGGTCGAGGCGCCGTAGAAGACGCGACCCAGGGGGTTGAGGTTGTCGGCGACGTGGTCGCCGGCGCGCGGCTCGACGAGCATGAACACGCCGTCCGGGGCGAGGGAGGTCCGGATCCGGCGGGCCGCGCCGACCGGGTCGCCCATGTCGTGGAGGCAGTCGAACATCGTCACGAGGTCGAAGCCGTCGCCGGCCGGGTTGGCGGCGAGGTCGAGGGCGTCGACGGTGACGAAGGTGGTGTTCGCCGTGACACCGGCTTCCTCGGCGCGGCGGCGGGCCACGACGATCGAGCCCTCGTGGTAGTCCGCGCCGACGAACGACGACCGCGGGAACGCCGCGGCCATGAGCACGGTCGACGCGGCGTGACCGCAGCCGACGTCCGCGACCCGAGCCCCGCCCTCGAGCTTGGGGACGACGCCGTCGAGCGCGGGTAGCCAGGCGTCGACGAGGTTCGCGACGTAGCCGGGCTTGAAGAACCGTTCCGTCCCGACGAACAGGCCGGCGTCGTGCTCGTGCCAGCCGAAGCCCTCGCCGGTGCGGAACCGGTCGGCGATGGCGTCGACGTCCCGGAGGGCGCCGACGGCGACCTGCATGCTGGGAGCGAAGTACGCCGGGCTGTCCGGGTCGGCGAGGGCCGCGGCCTGCTCCGGGCTCAAGGCATACGTGTCGGTGCCGTCATCGTGGGCCTGGTGCGTGACGTACCCGCCCGAGGCTTGGTTCGCGAGCCAGGGACGGACGTAGGCGGCGGAGAGCCCGGTGCGCTGGGCGAGGCTCTCGGCGGTGACGGGCGTGCCGTCGGCCATGGCGCGGTAGAGGCCGAGCCGGTCGCCGATGAGGACGAGTCCGGCGGACACGGTGGCGCCGAGGTCGCCGACCATCTGACCGATGAAGGCGTTCAGCAGGTCCGGGTCGGGCTGGCGGGTCTGGGTGGTGGTGGTCATGAGAGTCCTCCGACGTCGTGGGTGGTCTGTGCCGACCACGGTCCGCGGCGCCCGTCAGGGCTGCGTCAACGAACCGTCAACGGCCCGCCCGGCCGGTCTACGCTCGTCGTGTGCTCCGGCTTCACCTGGTCGGGCGCGTGGCCGCGGAGGCCGACGGGACCCCGCTGCCCGTGCCGACGGGAGACCGGGTCCGGGCCCTCGTCGGGTGGCTCGGGCTCCATCCGGGGCTGCAGTCCCGCGGGCGGGTCGCCGCCGCGCTCTGGCCGGACGCCGAAGAGGCACAGGCGCGGGCCCGGCTGCGGACCACGGTCTGGGCGCTGCGCCAGGCCTGGGGCGACGCGGCCGACCGGGCGTTGACCGGGGGGCGGGACACGCTCGGGTTCGCTGAACCTCTGTGGGTCGACGCGACCGAGGAAGGCGGGGAGGAGGTCCCGGACGGCGAGCTGCTGCCGGGAGTCGACGACGAGTGGGCGGAGACGGAGCGCGAGGCGTACCGGGAACGGCAGAGCGGTCGCCTCCGGGTGCTGGCCGAGCGGGCCCTCGCCGAGGGGCGGACGCGCGAGGCGGTCGACTGGGCGCGGCGCCGCTGCACGGTGGCCCGATGGGACGAGTCGGCGCACCGGGCGCTGGTCCGTGCCCTGGTCGCCGACGGCGACCGTGCGGGAGCGGCGGACGCCGTCCAGCGGTTCACCGAGCGGCTTCGTTCCGACCTCGGGGTCGCGCCGAGCCCGACCACCCGCTCGCTGCACGCCGACGTCGCGTCCGGCGCCGCGCCCCGCGCGGCGGTGCCGATCTTCGGCCGGACCGCTGAGCTGGCCCTCCTCGACTCCGCCTGGCGCGCCACGACGCGCGGCAGCGGCCGGGTCGTCGTCGTCACCGGCGAACCCGGGATCGGCAAGACCACGCTGCTCGACGAGCTGGCCCGCCGCGCCTCGGCCCGGGGCGCCCGCACCGCCAGGGCCGCGGGTCTCGACGTCGGCGGAGCGATGCCGTTCGGAGTCTGGTTGGAGCTGGCCCGCGGGCTCGCCGCACAGGTGCCGCCCCCCGCGCCGGCGGCGCTCTGGCCACTGGAGCTGACCCGCCTGTCCGAGGACCTCGGCGCGGCGCTCGGGCGGTCAGGGATGGCACCGCCGGTCGCCACCCCCGAGCTGGAACGCCTGCGGGTGTTCGAGGCGTCGCTCCGACTCGTCGAGTGGGCGGCGGCCGACCGCCCGGTCCTGCTCGTGGTCGACGACGCGCATCAGGCCGACCGCGCGAGTATGCGGCTGCTCGCCCACCTCGCTCGTCGCCTCGGCGGACTGCCGGTCGCCATCGCGCTGGCCTGTCCCGACCGCCCCACGGCCGAGATGGACGTCGTCGCGGACGTCGCCGCTCGCTCCGCCGTGGGCGTCGCGCGCGTAGCCGTGGGGCCGATCACGCCGGAGGCCGTTGCCGCCCTGGCCGCGTCGTTGGGGCTGGCCGGCGGTGGCGAGGTCGACCGGGTGGTCGCGGCCGCCGAGGGCAACGCACTGCTCGCCACGGAGAGCGCCCGGGCCCTGGCCGCGGGCGACAGTGGGCCACCGCCGAACCTGCGCGCCGCGGTCCGCGTCTCGGCGGGCCGGCTGAGACCGGCCGCTCGCCACCTGCTCGACCTCGTGGCCGCGGCGGAACGCCCGCTCACCGGTTCGGAGCTGGTCCGGCTGGGCGACGTCGCGGCCGACGAGACGGTCGCCGAGGTGCTCGCCGTCGGCCTCGTCACCCGGACCGACGGACGCTTGGGCTTCCGGCACGGCCTGCTCCGGGAGGCTGCCTACGTCGACGTGTCCGACCCGGTACCCCTGCATGCGGCCCTGGCCGAGGCGATCGACCCCGCCCACAGCGCCGAAGTGGCCGGGCACTGGGAGCGGGCCGGCCGACCGGACCGTGCCGCGAACGCCTGGGTGGAGGTGGCGGCGTACGCCCAGTCCGTGGGCGCCCTCGCCGAGGCGGCGGAGGCCCTCACCCGCGCCCTCGACTCCGCTCCTGAACGCGGCGACCTGTGGCTGCAGCTCGACGAGGTCTACGCGCTCCTCGGGCGGCGTGAGGAGTCGGACCGGGCGTGGGACACGGGCCGTACCCGCCTGCCGGCCGCCGCCCTCCCGGCGGCCTGGTGCCACCGGGGCGACCAGCTGCGCAGCGTGAGCTGCGACCCGCCGCGGTCGTGGGTCGCGTACCGGGAGGCCCGACTGGCCTACCGGCGGGTGGCCGGCGCCGCGACGCGGACCGGCTCCGGTTCCGGATCGACGTGGGGCTGGCCTGGAACGAGGCCGTCGCCGGCGACCCGGCGCGGGCCCTGACCGCGTTGGCCGAGCTCGGCGACGCGATGCCCCGACGACGCGGACGTGGAGGACCGGATCGACCTCATCGACATCGGTATGCAGGGCCTGATCCGGCAGGGCCGGTTCGCCGACGCCGCGGAGCTGGCCCGCACCGCCCAGCCGCTGCTCGACCGCGACGACTCTGCGGGGAAGGGCTGGCGCATCACGGTCAACGCCGCCGCGGCCCTGGTCTGCGAGGGCGACGACGACGGGGCCCTGCGCTTCGTCGAACGCGCTGTCGAGGACGCGCGGGAGGCGCCCGCCATCCTCGCCCGGTCCCTCGGGGCCCTAGCCCACCTGCAGGCCCGGACCGGTCGGCCGGCGGAGGCCAAGGCCACCCTCGCCGAGCAGCGCCGCGTCGTGGAACGGCTCGCCGCACCGGAGTTCGCGGTGGCCGCCGCGGCCGACGCGGGTCTCGGCGCCCTGGCCCTCGGCGACCCGGTCGAGGCGGCCGCCTGCTTGGCGAGGCCCTCGACGGCGGTCTCGTCGCCTGGCGCCCCTCGACCGCGCTGGCGCGAGCCGAGGCCCTGGCGCTGGCGGGAGAGCCAGAGGCCGCCGTCGCGCAGCTGCGCGCGGCGCTGGAGGAACCGTCGACCGCCGCCGACCAGACCTGGTCGCTGCTGCCGCGCGTCTGCTTCGTCCAGGCCCTCATCGCCGTGGCACGAGACGACGCCCCCGAAGCGATCCGGCGGCTCGACGAGGCGCGCGCGGCCTGGGACCGGCTGCTGCCACGGGTCGGGCGCGCTGACCAGCGAGGGGTACCTCGCCAACCTGCTCGACCTCGGCCGGCCCCCGGTCCTCGGCCTGGTGGAGCCGCAGCGCGAGCTGGACCGGATCCAGGCGCTGCGGGACGGGCTGGCCACCCGGCCCGGCAGCCCCGTGGAGGTGGCGTGATGCCGCAGTTCGACGACGAGGTCCTCGTGCGGGCGCCCGCTGGAGGAGGTCTGGAAGCTCGTCCACGACCCGTCCCGGTACCCCGAGTGGTGGACCGGCATCGGGTCGGTCGAGCCCGCTCCGGACGGCTACACCATGTACCCCGAGGGCTGGCCCGACTACCCGATGCCGCAACGGCTGCAGACGTCGTCGGCCGACGGTCGGGTCACCATCTCCTGCCTCGTCTCCGACCTCGAGTACCGCTGGCAGCTGACCGCCGACGGGCGAGCGCACCCGGGTCGAGGTGCACGTCGACATCCCCGAGGCCGAGGCTCACCGGCTCGACACCCAGACCGCAGCGATGACCTCCGCCCTCGCTCAGCTGGCCCGGCTCGCCGCAGCCTCGACGACCCGCTGACGAGAGACTGTCGATTCACTCTCCGCTCGCCCGTCATCCCGGTGTCAGGCTCGATCGAGCCACGACCCAGACCGAAGGAGCAACGGCATGACCGAGTACGCGATCCTCCTGACCGGCGACGAGAACCGGTGGCACAACGCGACCGCGGAGGAGCGGGCCGCCACGTTCGCGCGGCACGACCGGTTCACGGTGGCACTGGGCGAGCGCGGCCACACGGTGACGGGAGGCGCCGAGCTCGAGCACTCCCGCGGCGGCCAAGGTCGTCCGCGGCACGAGCGGTGCGATCAGCGTCACCGACGGCCCCTACGCGGAGTCCGCGGAGCAGCTGGGCGGCTTCTACCTCGTCAGCTCCGACAACCTCGACGACCTGCTCGACGTCTGCGGCATCCTGGCCGACGGCGACGGCGCCATCGAGGTGCGGGTCTGCGTCCCGGCGCCCGCGGACGAGGCCTGATGCGCTTCCTCCTGCTCATCGCCTACGACGACTCGACGTGGCCCGAGTCCACGGCGGAGCAGCGACAGGAGTTCTTCGACGCGCACCACGCCTTCGAGCAGTCGGTGTACGCGCACGGTCAGCTCGTCTCCGGCGACGCCCTCGCCGAGCGCGGACCGGGGCTTCACGGTGCGCCACCACGGCGACGGGTGGCAGCGGACCGAAGGACCGTTCGCGGAGACGGCGGAGCAGATCGGCGGGTTCTACCTCATCGACGTGCCCGACGAGCGGGCCGCGCAGGAGGCCGCGCAGTGCCTGCCCCGGCAGTACACCGTCGAGGTGCGCCCGTCGATCGACATCGACGGCTACGAGCGGAGCGACCCGCCCGACGACGCCGCGGCGGGTAGCCGCCTAGCCTCGTGGGGTGGAGGCGGACGCGGCGCTCGACGCGGCATACCGGCAGCACTGGGGCCGGCTGCTCGCGCTGCTCGTCGGCCAGTACCGCCGCCTCGACCTCGCCGAGGACGCCCTGTCCGACGCGTTCGAGGCGGCGGCCCGGCGACTGGCCCGCCGACGGAGTCCCGGCCAACCCGCCGGCCTGGCTGCTCACGGCGGCTCGCCGGCGGGCGGTCGACCGCCTGCGGGCCGAGGCGGTCGCGGTCCGCAAGGAACCGCTCCTCGTGGTCGAGGCGGAGCACGAGGCCGCCGCGGCGCGGGTCATGGCCGATGTCGGTGATGTCGTCGAGGACGACCTGCTGCGGCTGGTCCTGCTCTGCGCTCACCCGACGCTGGCGCCGGAGTCGGCCAGCGCGCTCAGCCTCCGGCT
Source organism: uncultured Actinomycetota bacterium (assembly GCA_963757225.1). GTDB lineage: Bacteria > Actinomycetota > Actinomycetes > Actinomycetales > Dermatophilaceae > Lapillicoccus. Next base: position 17,826 of record CAVWQU010000022.1, on the reverse strand, counting down.
GGTCGTCGGCGTCTCCACCCGCGACCTCGCGCGGCTGTTCCTCGTGCCCGAGCCGACGATGGCGGCGCGGCTCACGAGGGCGCGAAAACGGTTGGCGGGGGCCGACTTCGGGATCCCGTCGCCCGGCGACCTGCCGGACCGGCTGGCGGTCGTCGGGCAGGTCGCCTACCTCGCCTTCACCACGGGGTATGCGCCGGGCTCCGGTCCGCGACCTCGTGCGGGCCGACGTCGCCGGGGAGGCGGTGCGGCTCGCGTCGGTGGTCCACGACCTGGTGCCGGACCAGCCGCTGCCCGACCGCGCTGCTCGCGCTCATGCTGCTCCAGCACTCACGACGGGACGCCCGGGTCGACGCCGGAGGCCGCCTGGTCCTGCTGCCCGACCAGGACCGCAGCCGGTGGCGGGCTGACGAGATCACGACGCGGCCCTCGGCCTGCTCGCGCCGCTGGTCGAGTCCGACCTGGCGGGTGAGGCGCGGTCCTACCTGCTGCAGGCGCTCATCGCCGCCGAGCACGCCACGGCGGCCACCGCCGACGACACCGACTGGGCGCGCATCGCCGCCCTCTACGGCGCGCTGGAGACGCATACCGGGTCGCCGGTCGTCCGGCTGAACCGCGCCGTGGCGGTGGCCGAGGCGGTCGGCCCCGAGGCCGGGCTCCGCCTCCTGGACGGTCTCGACGACGAGCTGCCCACAGAGCCATCGGCTGCCGGCGGTCCGTGCCGAGCTGCATGGTCCGGGCCGGGCGCGCGGAGCGGGCCGCGGCGGCGTTCGACCTGGCGATCGCGCGATGCGACAACGAGGCGGAGCGGGAGCACCTCAGCCGGCGACGGCGGGAGGCAATCGACGCGCTGACCGCCGTCAGCCCTGTGGCGACGCCCGTCGTCGCGAGCGCGCACTGATCGTCACGAGGGCCACCCCGGCGACGAGGAGCCCTCCGGCGGCGGCGACGACCGTGCCGGCGCTGGTACCGGTGCTCGCGAGGGGCGTCGTCGCCGCATACGCGGCGGAGGGTGGGCTCGTCGACGACGGGCTCACCGCCGCTGATGTCGTGCTCGTCGACGTGACGGTGGGCGCCGTGGTCGGGCTCGTGGTGGTCGAGGTCCCGGAGGTGGTCGATGTCGTCGGCGACGTCGTGGCGGTGGTCGTGGTCGTCGCGGTGGTCGTCGCGGTGGTCGCGGTGGTGGTGGCCGTCGTCGTCGGACCGGGACCCGGTCCGACGGGCGGCTGGTAGTCCATGAGGGCCAGGGCGTTCTGGTAGTACGGGGTGGTGATCGGCGTGACCGCGAGGGTGGGGATCGTGACGGCGAGGACCTTCTTCTGGGCCAGGACCGGGATGTAGAGGGTCGCTCCGTCCGACGTCACGACGGGTGGGCCGAGCGGACCCGCCCCGAGCGGGGCGTTCTTGACGATGGTGCCGAACGTGGTCTCGATGGCGATGAGGCTGCCGCTCACGGTGGTGAGGTAGACCGGTCCGCCGGCGGCTACGCCCATCCCGGTGACGAAGCCGGTGTTCGCGGCCCAGGTGGCGGTGACCGTGCCCGTCGTCGTGTCGATGACCGACACGGAGGCCTGGGTCTGGTCGGCCGTCTGCAGGAGGGCGTACAGCGTCGTACCGACGAGCGTGAGCTGCTGCACCTGGTTCGTGACGGTCACGGTGCTGGTGACGGTGCCGGTGGCGACGTCGACGACCGAGATGACGTTCGACGTGCCGGGAGCGGCGTAGACGAGTGAGCCGTCCTGGGAGACCGCGAGGGTCCCGGTGCCCTGACCGGGCACCCCCGGGACGGAGATGCTCTTGACGAAGGCCGGCGTGGTGGCGTCGAAGACGTCGATGAGCACGTTGTTCCGGTCCAGTGCGAAGAGCGTGCTGCGGTCCCCCGACAGGGCGAAGTTGGCGTAGGGCGCCGATACCGGGTTCGGGCGGGCCAGGGTCGTCGTGACGGTCAGGGTCGACGGGTCGACGACCGGGATGCCGTCCAGGCTCGTCGTGAACACGGACCGGTTTCCCGGGCCGGCGGCGATGGGGTACGCCGTGCCGTTGATCGGGACCTGGGCGGTGTTCGCCCCGGTGGCTCGGTTGATGAAGCTCATCGAGCCGTTGTCCCCGCCGACGAGCAGGTAGGAGCCGCCCGGGAGCGACGCGGCCGCCGCCGACGGCCCGAACGCCACGCCGGCGAGCCCCGTGAGGGCGGCCAGGACGAGGACGCTGAGCCCCGTCGCCAACCGGCTCCGTCCGACCCGGAGCGTTCGTGTCGCCGCCATCGGTCGCGATCCTCCCGCTCCGCGCGGTCCGGCTGGTCGGGCCGCGGTCGCGCAGAGTGTATGCCGGTGGCTCGCCCCCAGAGGCCGTCCGGTTGAGACGGCCTGGGCCGGCCCCTGGTGCCCGTGGAAAGATGCGAGCGGCCTTACGGCCGGTCTGTAGTCGTCCCGAAGGAGCAGCAGCATGCCCATCGCCACCCCCGAGGTCTACGCCGACATGCTCGACCGGGCGAAGGCGGGTTCCTTCGCCTACCCGGCGATCAACGTGTCCTCCTCGCAGACCCTCAACGCCGCCCTCAAGGGGTTCGCCGACGCGGGTAGCGACGGGATCGTCCAGGTGTCGACCGGTGGCGCGGAGTACCTCTCCGGCCCGTCGATCAAGAACATGGTCTCCGGGTCGATCGCGCTCGCGTCCTACGCGCACGAGGTGGCCAAGAACTACCCGGTCAACATCGCGCTGCATACCGACCACTGCCCGAAGGACAAGCTGGACGGCTTCGTCCGGCCGCTGCTCGCCGCGTCGACCGAGCGGGTCAAGGGCGGCGGCCTGCCCTACTTCCAGTCGCACATGTGGGATGGGTCGGCGGTGCCGCTGGAGGAGAACCTGGAGATCGCCCAGGAGCTGCTGTCGCTCTGCCAGGCCGCCAAGGTCATCCTCGAGATCGAGGTCGGCGTGGTCGGTGGCGAGGAGGACGGCGTCGCGCACGAGATCAACGAGAAGCTCTACTCGACGCCCGAGGACGCCATCGCCACCGCGCGGGCGCTGGGCCTCGGCGAGAACGGCTACTACATGACGGCCCTCACCTTCGGGAACGTGCACGGGGTCTACAAGCCGGGCAACGTCAAGCTGCGCCCGGAGGTGCTCAAGGCCGCGCAGGACGCGGTGCACGCGGAGTTCGGGACGCCCGACGAGAAGCCGTTCCACCTCGTCTTCCATGGTGGGTCCGGCTCGCTGCCCGAGGAGATCACCGCGGCGGTGGACTACGGCGTCGTGAAGATGAACATCGACACCGACACGCAGTATGCGTTCACCCGCCCGGTGGCCGGCTACATGTTCACCAACTACGAGGGCGTCCTCAAGGTCGACGGCGAGGTCGGCAACAAGAAGCAGTACGACCCGCGCGCCTGGGGCAAGGAGGCCGAGGCCGCCATGGCCGCTCGGATCGTCGAGGCCTGCGAGCACCTGCGCGCCGCCGGGACCCACGCGTGACGATGTCCACCGACGGCGGACTGCTGGGAGTTCCGGAGACCCGGCTCCCGGTCGACCCGGCCGCTGCGCGGCTCGGGGCCGGCGAGAGTGCCGAGACCGTGGCCGCCGCATACCCCTCGTCCTCGCTGGCGTGGGCGCTGCTGGCCGAGCAGGCTCTCGGCGCCGACCGTCCGGTGGAGGCCTACGCGTACGCGCGGACCGGGTACCACCGCGGGCTGGACGCGCTCCGGCGCGCGGGCTGGCGCGGTCAAGGCCCGATCCCGTGGTCGCACGAGCCGAACCAGGGCTTCCTCCGGGCGCTCGCCGCCCTGCACCGCGCGGCGCGGGCGATCGGCGAGACCGAGGAGGAGCAGCGCACGGCGACGTTCCTGCGCGACTCGTCCCGCGAGGCCGCCGAGACGCTCGGCGTCTGAAACACCCCACGAAGTTCTCCCCACGACGTTCGCCGCTTCGCGTCGATCCGTCGCAGGGACCCCACGCTTCGCTCCGATACTTCGCGGGGACCCCAACGACTGAGTCAGCCGACGTACTCGGTGGTGGCCTCGGCGGCCGACGCGACGTCGAAGAGGTTGCCGTGCGGGTCGCTCATGGTGACCCAGCGGAACCCCTCCTCGCCCCGTCGCTCGACCAGCGTGGCCCCGGCGGCCACCAGACGGTCGACCTCGGCATCGACGTCGGCGGCGGTCAGGTCGAGGTGGACCTTGTTCTTGCCCGGCGTGGGGTCGTCGACCTTCTGGAAGGCCAACATCACCGGCAGGCCGCCGCCCTTGAGGGTGACGAACCAGCCGTCGTACGGGTCGTCCAGCTCGCCACCGGTCTGGTCGGCCCACCACCGACCCAGCTCGCGGGCGTCCTGCGTGTCGACGGTCACCATGCCAAGGGTCAGGGCCATGCCCGGACGGTAACGCCCGCCGCCGACACCCCCTGGGCGACCACCCGTACGGGCGATCGTGGGAACAAGTTGACCCCAGGGGGTGAACTTGTTCCCACGATCAGCGCGCACGGTGGAGCGGGCCTTCGAGGGGGGTCGCCACAGCGAGTGGGTGGTCAGCACTCCACCGGCTGGTCGTAGGTCCGGGACGTGAGCGGCGGCTTCGCCGTCGTCACGTCGCAGGTCATGTCGCACGAACGGGGGTGATCGCCCCAGATGCTGCGACATGAGGTGCGACATGACTGCCCGGCTGGGTCAGACATCCGGAAGCCGGGTGGAGCCGCGGCTTCCGGATCGCGCCGCCGCCGACACCCTGCGGTAGGCGATCGTGGGAACAAGTTGACCCCAGAGGGTGAACTTGTTCCCACGATCAGCGCGCAGTCGGCGCGTCGCATGGCGAGCGGGGGTGCAACATGCGGAAGCCGGGTGGAGCCGCGGCTCCAGAATCGCGAAGCGATGCGGAAGCCGGGTGGAGCCGCGGCTCCAGGATCGCGAAGCGATGCGGAAGCCGGGGAATGGACCCCCGATGCGTCCATTCCCCGGCACCTGCCCCCCTTGTGGGCAGCGGATCTCGGCCGAAGCCGTGCCGCAGGCGCTCGGTGTCATCCCCAGAAGACCCCGAACATCCGACGTCATCCAATCACCTCGACTGACGGGGATAGTGGTCATCACCTGCCAATGTCCCTAAGATGCCATGGTGCCCCTATCCGACATGCCGGGATCGGACCTGTTGGACGAGGATCCGCGCGAGACGATCTCGCGGCTCCTCGGCGACGAGGAGGAGCGGATCCGCGTCCGACAGGCCGATCTCGCGACCGCCCGCAACGCGCTGGTCCGGCTGCACGACCTCGGGGCCGCCCCCGCGATCCCGGCGATCGCGCCCATCACCGTCGAGGTCGCTCCCGCGCTGCTGCGCAGCCTGCTCGACCAGACGACCGGGCCGGTGCGCAACGCGGTGATGAGGATGGACGTGGGGTCGGGCACCGTCGAGGACTGGATGAGCTACAACCTCGAGGTCGTCCGCGCGGGCAAGGAGCAGCGCACGCTCTACGACGACTCCGTGCTCGACAGCCCGGTCCTCGCTGCCGAGATCGCCGAGTGGGCCGCCGCCGGCGAGCGGCAGCGCGTGCTGGCCGGCATGCCCAGCGAGTTCGTCATCTACGGCGACCACGCGGTGGTGGGTCCCGAGGTGTGGGGCGACCCGACGTCCCAGTACGTCGTGGTCCGTGACGAGATGCTGGTCCACGCCTTCATCGACCTCTTCGACCGGCTGTGGGCGGCCGGGTCGCCGATCCCCGCCCGTCGTGGCTCGGACGAGGGTGAGGACGACCGACTCCTCGACCTGCTGAGCCGGGGCTTCAAGGACGAGGCCATCGCGCGCTATCTCGGGTGGAGCCTGCGAACGGTCCGCCGTCGGGTGGCCCGGCTGATGGAGGAGCTCGGGGCCAAGACCCGGTTCCAGCTCGGGGCCGAGGCGGTCCGGGCGGGCCGGCTGGATGCCGAGGGGACCGGGAGCCGCATCGGGGCGCGCTTCGGCGCATACCAGGGTTCGGGACCGGGGCCCCTGCAGTTGGGCCGCCGCGAGCGCAGCGGATAGCCTCGCTGCGCGCTCGGCCGATGCCGCGCGAACGGGCTCGAGGAGGTGCGCGGATGCCGGCGGTGGTGCTGGTGGGCGCCCAATGGGGCGACGAGGGCAAGGGCAAGGCGACCGACCTGCTCGGCGACAGCTGCGACTACGTCGTCAAGTTCAACGGCGGCAACAACGCCGGTCACACGATCGTCATCGGGTCGGGGGAGACCGCCGAGAAGTATGCGTTGCACCTGCTTCCCAGCGGGATCCTCACGCCGACGTGTACGCCGGTCATTGGCAACGGCGTCGTCGTCGACCTCGCCGTGCTGTTCCAGGAGATCGACGGTCTCGAGGGTCGCGGCGTCGACACGTCGAAGCTCGTCGTCAGTGCCAACGCGCACGTCATCACGCCCTACAACCGCACCCTCGACAAGGTGACCGAGCGGTTCCTCGGCTCGCGGCGGATCGGCACGACCGGCCGCGGTATCGGCCCGACCTACGCCGACAAGATGTCGCGCACCGGCATCCGCGTGCAGGACCTCTTCGACGAGAACATCCTGCGCCAGAAGGTCGAGGCGGCCCTCGACATCAAGAACCAGGTGCTGGCCAAGATCTACAACCGCCGCGCCGTCCTCGCCGACGATGTGGTCGGCGAGCTGCTGTCGTATGCGGGTCGGCTCCAGCCGATGGTCCGCGACACCTCGCTGCTGCTGGAGCAGGCGCTCGACCGTGGCGACACCGTCCTGCTGGAGGCCGGACAGGCGACCCTGCTCGACGTCGACTTCGGGACGTACCCGTTCGTCACGTCCTCCAACGCCACCGCCGGCGGGGCCTGCACCGGGTCCGGGATCCCGCCCACCCGGATCGACGCGGTCATCGCGATCCTCAAGGCCTACACGACGCGCGTCGGCGAGGGCCCATTCCCGACCGAGCTGTTCGACGACCACGGCGAGTATCTCCGCAAGACCGGCGCCGAGTACGGCACGACCACCGGGCGGCCGCGACGGTGCGGGTGGCTCGACACGGTGATCGGTCGCTACGCCACGCGGATCAACGGCGTCACCGACTTCGTCGTCACCAAGCTCGACGTCCTGACCGGGCTCGACACGGTGCCGATCTGCGTGGCCTACGAGGTGGACGGGGTGCGTCACGACGAGATGCCGATGAGCCAGAGCGACTTCCACCACGCCGTGCCGGTCTACGAGGACATGCCCGGCTGGTGGGAGGACATCTCCGGGTGCCGGACGTTCGCCGAGCTGCCGGTCAACGCCCAGCGCTACGTCGAGCGGGTCGAGGAGCTGATCGGCGCCCGGGTCTCGGCCATCGGTGTCGGTCCCGGCCGCGACGCGATCATCGAGCGGCACGAGATGCGGCAGGTCCGCGGGCTGAGCGCCGGGTGAGCGACCCGTCGCGAGCCGGCTTCCACATCCAACCGGCGAGAGGGTGGACCAACGACCCGAACGGAATGATCTTCCGCGACGGGCGCTGGCACGTCTTCTTCCAGCACAACCCGATCGCCGCGGTCCACACCGACATCCACTGGGGCCACGTCTCGAGCGACGACCTCGTGACGTGGCGCGAGCACCCGGTCGCGTTCGGCCCGGTCGCCGGCGGCCCCGACCGGGGCGGCTGCTGGAGCGGGGTCTGCCTCGGCCTCGGTGACCGCGTTGCCGCCGTCTACACGGGCATCGTCACGAGCGCCGTCGACAGCACCGTCTGCCTCCGGTATGCGACCGACCCGGCCCTCGACGCGTGGACCGACCCTGTTGTCGTCGCCTCCGTGCCCCGTCTGGGCTCCGGCGAGACGCCGGTCCGCGAGATGCGCGACCCGTTCTTGTTCGAGTGGTCGGGACGGCGATGGGCCCTTCTCGGCGCGGGTCTCACCGACGGAACTCCGGCCCTCCTGCTCTACTCGTGCGACGACCTCGAAGCGTGGCGGTTCGAGCGGATCTGGCTCACCGGCGGCGACCCCCTTCTCGGTGCACTCGCCCCTGCGGAGATCTGGGAGTGCCCACAGGTGGTCGAGCTCGGCGACTCGTGGGCGCTGCTCGTCTCGCTGTGGCGCGACAACCAGCTCGAGCACACGGTGGCGCTCGTCGGGACCATGTCGAGTGCCTCGGACGGGTCTCCGGAGCTCAGCCTCGGTGGCGGCGGCCGCGTCGACGAGGGGCGCTCGCTGTATGCGCCGCAGGTCGCCCTCGACCCGGACGGCCCGTGGTTCCTCGGGTGGGTGATGCAGGTAGGTGTGATCGGCGAGGCGCCGGAGGACGCGGTCGCCGGATGTCTGACCCTCGTTCGCCGTCTCTACCTCGAGGAGGGCCGCGTCCTCAGCCGCGTCGACTCCCGCCAGGCTCGCCTCCTCGGCGAGCCGATCGCCGTCGAGGACGGGGCGATACCCGCGTACGCGCATGTCGCGGCCCGCGGTGACGCCGTGACCCTGCGCGGGAACGAGCTGTCGGTGACGCTGCAGTCGGGCGCCGAGGCATGGCTGGACGGCGAGGTCCTCGAGGTCTACCCGCCGGACGCCCCTCCGCGTACCTACCGCGACCTCGGTACCGCAGCCTGGTCGCTGACCGAGGGAACGTCCGACGCCGCCGTGCGCGAGGTGCGCTCGCGGAGCTGAGGATCAGCGCAGGACGGTCATCCGGTGGGCCGCGCGGGTCATCGCGACGTAGAGGACGCGCACGCCGCCCGGTGACTCGGCGACGATCGCGTCGGGGTCGACCACCACCGTCGCGTCGTACTCGAGGCCCTTGGTGGACATCGGGTCCGTGACCTGGACCCGGCTGTCCGGGCCCGACCCGATCGCCGCGAGGGCCGCGGCGTGCTTCGACGGCGTGATCACGGCGACCGAGCCCTCGACCTCCTCGACGAGCCGTTCGACGGCCTCGGCCACCGACGCGTACACGTCCGGCCCCAGCGGGCCCTCGACGGGGTCGACCCCCGTCTCGCGCACCGCCTGGGGGATGTCGGCATCGGGGACGCTGCGCCGGATCATGGCGGCCGCGTAGTCGAAGATCTCCCGCGCGTTGCGGTAGTTCGTGTCCATGTGGAACAGCCGGCGCGGCTGCGTGCCGAACGCCTCCTCGCGGGCCACCGCCGACTCGGCGGCGTCCGGCCACGAGCTCTGTGCGGCGTCCCCGACCACGGTCCAGGACGCATACCGGCCGCGGCGGCCGAGCATCCGCCACTGCATGGGCGAGAGGTCCTGCGCCTCGTCGACGAGGACGTGGGCATAGTCCTCCGGACGGCCGATCCGGCCCTGTAGCAGGCGTTCCCGCGCATCGGTCGGGGTCAGCGTGTAGGCGGGTTCGACCCGGTCCGGGATCGCGCGGCCGCCGAGCTCTGCGACGCCGCGGGAGCTGAGGTCGTCGAGCTCCTCGATCTCGTAGAAACCGCGCTCCTCGCGGGGCTGGTCCTGGACCGGCCCCAGCCGGGCGGCGAGGTCGTCGACGAGGGCGACGTCGGCGACCGACCAGATCCCGGTCTCCAGCGACTGCCGCATCGAGGCGAGCAGCTCGGCGGTGTCGTCCGCGTCGAGGATCCCCTTGGCGTACCGGGCCAGGCGGTCCGGGTCAGCCAGCCAGAGGAGGACCTCCCGCGGGTCGAGCTGCGGCCACCACCCCTCGAGGAACGTCGCGACCTCGAGGTGGTCCTCGAACCGGCTCACGAACTCCTCGCGCTCGGGGTGCCCGCTCTGCCGGTAGGCCGCGTCCGCGAGGAGCTGGACCACCGTGTCGCCGGCGAGGTTGCGCTGGTGCTGGCGCAGCGCGCGGGCGCGAACCTGGTCGAGGGTCTGACGGTTGAGCCGCACGGCGAACCCGGCGACGAAGGCGCGGAACTCCTCGGGCCCGTCCGGGACGGCGTCGTGGGCCGCCCGCGACAGCACCTGCCGGATCCGCAGACTGCCCTTGATCGCCGCCGCGGCCGGGGTGTCGAGCCGCTCGGTGCTGACGGCGTCGACGACGTCGCCCAGCGACCGCAAGGTCACGGTCTCCTCGCCCAGCGACGGGAGGACCCGCTCGATGTAGGAGGTGTAGGCGGCGGAGGGGCCGACGACGAGGATGCCGCCGGACTCGTAGCGGCGACGGTCGCTGTAGAGGAGGTATGCGGCGCGGTGCAGCGCGACGACGGTCTTGCCGGTACCGGGGCCGCCGGTGATCTCGGTGATCCCGCGGGCGCTGGCCCGGATCGCCTCGTCCTGGTGGCGCTGGATGGTGGCGACGATGTCGCGCATCCGGGTACCGCGGCTGCGGGTCAGCGCTGCCATCAGGGCGCCGTCGCCGACGACCACGAGGTCCGGCGGGGCCTCGGCGACCATCAGGTCGTCCTCGATGCCGACGACGTCGGACCCCTTGCAGCGCAGCACCCGGCGGCGGAGCACGCCCATCGGCTCGACGGGGGTCGCGCGGTAGAACGGGGACGCGGCGGGCGCTCGCCAGTCGATGACCAGCGGCTCGTAGTCGTCGTCGCGGACGCCGAGCCGTCCGATGTAGCGAACCTCGCGCTCGGGGTCGCCCTCGACGTCGGGCTTCGGCGGGTGGTCGATGTCGAGGCGCCCGAAGACCAGGCCCTCGTACTGGCTCTCCAGGGCGTTGCGCCGACGAGCGGCGTGGAAGACCAGGGCGTCGCGCTCGAAGAGCCCGGTCAGCTCCTCGTCACGGGCCGTGCCGACCCGGTCCGTACGCCCGCGGGCCAGACCGTCGGCCTCCACGAGACCGGCGCGGGTCCCCGCCTTGACGAGCTCCGCGTAGACGAGGTCCACGTGGGCCTGTTCGACGGCGATCTCGTCAGCGACGAGGGCCGACGTCGAGTCCGCCCTGCTGTCCGAACCGGTCACACACTCCGCCTGGCGAGTCGCGTTGTGGGCGGTCTGGACCCCGTGCGAGGGGTGTCGCTGGGGTCAGGCCGCCACGATGGGAACGAGTGAGTCTAGTCCGGGGGGATGGGTGGTCCGGCCAACCGTCCGTCAGATGGAGCGTCGCGACCGAGCCCGAGGACCCGCATACCGGTCAGAGCCAGCCGCGCTGCACGGCTTGCACCCCGGCCTGGAACCGGGTCTGCGCTCCGAGCCGCTCCATGACGTGCCGAACCCGGCGCTCGACGGTGCGCTGCGAGAAGCCGGTCTGGCGGGCGATCGCGGCGTCGGTGACTCCGGCGGCCATGAGGCGCAGCACGGTCGCCTCGCGGGCGTCCAGCTCGCCCTCGGCGTCGTCCCCGATGGGCGTGCCGAGCTGCCAGAACCGGTCGAACACCCGGATCCCGGCCGACACCGCACCCCGGGCGTGGCCCTTGAGGCCCTGCGGACCGTGACCCTCACCCGTCCACTCGACGATGCAGGTGCTCTCGTCGACGACGACGACGCTGAGCGGGATGTTGGTCATCGAGCGCTGGACCTCGCCGCCCTCGCGGCGGGCGGACAGGGCGGTCAGGGCTCCCGGCATCTCGAGGACCTGCGTGTCCCAGACGGTGAGCATCTCCACCCGCCGTCCACCGGCCCCGATGGTCGGCTCGCGGTGTGACGCGAGCGGCGACGCCATCAGCTCCAGGGTCCGCGCGGTCATGCCCCGCAGGCAGCGCACCGAGCTTTCGGCGAGGGCCACCGCCTCGTTGGTGGCCGCCCCCACGTGCTCGATGTCGACGAGGACCTCCAGGGCCCCACCCGCGTCGTCGTCGCCCGTCCGCGACGCGGCGTAGATGCGGGACAGTCCGTCGGCGGCCGCCCGCGCGGCGCTCGCCCGCCGTTCGAGCATGAGGGCGTGATGGGTGAGCGCGGTGAGCGGCGGCGGGACGTCGATGGCGCCCCCGTTCCGCAGGACGACGAGCCCGCGTTCGGCCAGGATCTGCAGGGCCGGGTCCAGCCGGGACGCCGGAATCCCCTGCGCCAGCAGCAGCTCTCGAGTCGGCCGAGGTATGCGGATCACCGACAGGTACACCCGCGTCGAGTCGTCGTTGGGCGAGTCCAGCCAGGGAAAAGCGTGGCTGTCGGATTCCGACTCGCGTCCGACTGAGGTGGCCATATCCGGTATGTCCGGCACGGGAGATCCCTCCGCTCGACCCGGCGGCCCCCCGACCCGCTGGCGGAATTCCGCCACTGACTCTACTCCGCCAGTTGACCTCTTTACTAAGCCGGGCTTGTTTGCCATTGTGGGTCGAGTCGGTTGCGATCGACAGTGCCCCGATGTCGCGGGTCCCCCTCCCAGCGGCACGGTGCGAGAAGCGCGGTGTTCCCGGGTGATTGTCCCCCCTGCCTCCCGGGAGCACCGCGCCCCGCTGTCCGGCGCAAGCGCCTTCCCCGCGGCTCGCGCCGCCCCGGGCTCCACCGGGAGCACCGCGCCCCGCTGTCCGGCGCAAGCGCCTTCCCCGCGGCTCGCGCCGCCCCGGGCTCCACCGGGAGCACCGCGCCCCGCTGTCCGGCGCTTCTCGCTCCGCCACTGGGCTTGACGCTGCGTCAAGGGGCTCGACGCGGGCTACAGGGGGCGTCAACTCGCTCGATGCTGCGTCAAGCCGACGAGACGGGCACAGCGCCATCGAGGCGTGGGTCCTAGGGTGGTCGCCGTGGCCGGCTGGGTAGTCCTCGTCGTCGGGTCGGGGGCGCGCGAGCACGCCCTGGCCCGGGCGCTCGCGGCGGACAACGCCGTCGACGCCGTCGTCGCCGCGCCGGGCAACCCGGGCATCGACACCATCGCCCGGTGCGAACCGCTGGCCGACGTCACCGACGCCGACGCCGTCCTCGAGATCGCGACCAGGCTGGCCGTCGACCTCGTCGTCATCGGCCCGGAGGCGCCCCTGGTCGCGGGGGTGGCCGACGTCCTGCGCGCGAACGGGTTCCTCGTCTTCGGGCCGTCCGCCGCCGCGGCGCAGCTCGAGGGCAGCAAGGCCTTCGCCAAGGAGGTCATGGCCGCCGCCAACGTCCCGACCGCGCGCGCCCACGTCTGCACCACCCCCGAGGAGGTCGACGACGCCCTCGACGACCTCGGCTCACCGCACGTCGTCAAGGACGACGGCCTCGCCGCCGGCAAGGGTGTCGTGGTCACGAACGACCTCGACGAGGCCCGGACCCACGCGGCCGCCTGCCTGGCCAAGCCCGGCGGCCGGGTCGTCATCGAGGAGTACCTCGACGGCCCCGAGGCCTCCGTCTTCTGCATCACCGACGGCACCAGCGTGCTGGCGTTGCCGCCGGCTCAGGACTTCAAGCGCGTCGGCGACGGCGACACCGGACCCAACACCGGCGGCATGGGGGCGTACTCGCCCCTCGACTGGGCCCCGGCGAACCTCGCCGACCTCGTCGTCGAGCGGGTCGCACAGCCGACCATCGACGAGATGCGCCACCGCGGCATCCCGTTCGTCGGCGCCCTCTACGTCGGCCTGGCCCTCACTGCCAAGGGCCCGCGCGTCGTCGAGTTCAACGCCCGGTTCGGCGACCCCGACGGCCAGGTCTCGCTGGCCAAGCTCCTCACCCCGCTCGGCACCCTGCTCCACGCTGCCGCCGACGACCGCCTCGACGAGCTCGGCCACCTGCGCATCGACCCGGCGTATGCGGTCACGGTCGTCGTCGCCAGCGAGGGCTACCCCGCCACACCCCGGACCGGAGCACCCCTCACCGGCGTCGACACCGCCGAGGACACGTCCCCCGACGTCTACGTCCTGCACGCCGGCACGGCCCGGGACGCCGACGGCCTCCTCGTCTCCGCCGGGGGCCGGGTTCTCGACGTCGTCGCCACCGGCCCGACCCTCACGGAGGCGCGAGACGCTGCCTACCGGGCCGTCGCGGAGATCCAGCTGGACGGCGGCCACCACCGCACCGACATCGCCCTGGCGGCACAACGCGGAGAGGTCACCATCGGATGAGCGCGCCCACCCTGCCGGGCTACACCCACGTCTACTCCGGCAAGGTCCGCGACCTGTATGCGCCGGACGACGCTCCCGACCAGCTCCTCCTCGTCGCCTCCGACCGGATCTCGGCGTTCGACTTCGTCCTGGACACCCCGATCCCCGACAAGGGCGCGGTGCTCACCCAGCTGAGCCTGTGGTGGTTCGAGCGGCTGGCGGACGTCGTCCCGAACCATCTCGTCTCCACCGCCGTCCCCACCGAGGTCGCCGGCCGGGCCGTGCTGTGCCGCCGCTTGGAGATGGTCCCCGTCGAGTGCATCGCCCGCGCGTACCTCACCGGCGGCGGGCTCACGGAGTACGCGGAGAACGGCTCGGTCTCCGGCGTCGCCCTGCCGCCCGGTCTCGTCGACGGCGACCGCCTGACCGACCCGATCTTCACCCCGACGACCAAGGCCCCGGTCGGCCAGCACGACCTCCCGATGACCGCCGCCGAGGTCGCCGAGCTGGTCGGTGCGGACATCGGCGACCTCGCCGACGGCCTCACTCGGCGGATCCTGGCTCGCGGCAACGAGATCGCCACCGAGCGCGGCATCATCATCGCCGACACCAAGGTCGAGTTCGGCGTCGACCGGACCTCCGCGACGCCCGGCCTGGTCCTCGCCGACGAGGTCCTCACGCCCGACTCGTCGCGGTTCTGGCCGGCCGAGGAGTGGGACCCGGGTCACCCGCAGCCGTCGTTCGACAAGCAGTACGTCCGCGACTGGCTCACGTCGCCGGCCAGCGGTTGGGACCGGAAGTCCGGTGAGCCGCCGCCGCCGCTCCCCGACGACGTGATCGAGCGGACCCGGTCGAAGTACGTCGACGCATACCAGCGGCTGACCGGCCGCCGGTTCGGTTGAGCCACCTCGGTAACCTTCGCCCCATGGGACGGATCGTCGTCGACGTCATGCTCAAACCCGAGATCCTCGACCCGCAGGGCCAGGCCGTCGCCGGCGCGCTCCCACGGCTGGGCTTCGACGGGATCATCGACGTGCGCCAGGGCAAGCGGTTCGTCCTCACGGTCGACGGCGAGGTGACCGACGACCAGCTCGCCCGCGCACGGGAGGCGGCCGAGACGCTCCTGTCGAACCCCGTGATCGAGGACGTGGTGTCCGTGACGGCGGAGGGCGGCTCGTGAAGGTCGGGGTCGTCACCTTCCCCGGTTCGCTCGACGACCGCGACGCCGCTCGCGCCGTCCGGGCCGCCGGAGGCGAGGCGGTCGCCCTCTGGCACGCCGACCGGACCCTGCGCGACGTCGACGCGGTCATCCTGCCCGGCGGCTTCTCCTACGGCGACTACCTGCGCTGCGGCGCCATCGCCCGGTTCGCCCCCGTCATGGAGGAGCTGGTCCCCGCGGCTCGCGGCGGGCTGCCGGTCCTCGGGATCTGCAACGGCTTCCAGATCCTCTGCGAGTCCCACCTCCTGCCCGGCGCCCTGATCCGCAACGACCACCGCAAGTTCATCTGCACCGAGCAGGTCCTCCGCGTCGAGAACGCGTGGACGGACTGGACGATCGACCTCGAGTTCGGGAGCCACATCACCATCCCCCTGAAGAACGGCGAGGGCGGCTACGTCGCCGACGAGGCCACGCTCCGACGGCTCGAGGGCGACGGCCAGATCGTCTTCCGGTATGTGGGGCGGAACCCCAACGGGTCCTACCGCGACATCGCCGGCATCACCAACGAGCGCGGCAACGTGGTCGGCCTGATGCCCCATCCGGAGCACGCGGTCGAGGACGGCTTCGGGCCGTCCACCGACGGGCTGGCCTTCTTCACCTCCGTCCTGAACCGGGTGGCCGCGTGAGCATCGCCGCCCGCGTCGACACCGTCGAGGTCGCGGCCTCCGACGCGCACACCAGCCAGCCCTGGAGCGAGCTCGGCCTCAAGGAGGACGAGTACGACAACATCCGGGAGATCCTCGGCCGCCGCCCGACGTCAGCCGAGCTGGCCATGTACTCCGTCATGTGGTCGGAGCACTGCTCCTACAAGTCGTCCAAGGTCCACTTCGCGCTCTGGGGCGAGAACACCACCGACGAGATGCGCGAGAAGCTCCTCGTCGGCATCGGCGAGAACGCCGGCGTCGTCGACATCGGCGACGGCTGGGCGGTGACGTTCAAGGTCGAGTCGCACAACCACCCGTCTTACGTCGAGCCCTACCAGGGCGCCGCGACCGGCGTCGGCGGGATCGTCCGCGACATCATGTCGATGGGTGCCCGGCCGATCGCGATCATGGACCCGCTCCGGTTCGGCAACCTGCACCACCCCGACACACTGCGCGTCCTGCCCGGGATCGTGGCCGGCGTCGGCGGCTACGGCAACTGCCTCGGTCTGCCCAACATCGGTGGTGAGGTGGTCTTCGACGACTGCTACCAAGGGAACCCGCTCGTCAACGCCCTCTGCGTGGGCGCCATGCGGATCGAGGACATTCACCTCGCGTCCGCCCGCGGCGCCGGCAACAAGGTGGTCCTGTTCGGCGCCAAGACCGGCGGCGACGGCATCGGCGGCGTCTCGGTGCTCGCCTCGGAGACCTTCGCCGAGGGCGGCCCGACCAAGCGCCCAGCTGTGCAGGTCGGCGACCCGTTCGCCGAGAAGGTGCTCATCGAATGCTGCCTCGACCTCTACGCCGCGAAGGTGGTGGCCGGCATACAGGACCTCGGCGGAGCCGGGTTGTCCTGTGCCACCAGCGAGCTCGCGTCCAACGGCGACGGCGGTATGCAGGTCGCCCTCGACCTGGTCCCGCTGCGCGACGCGTCGCTCCGGCCCGAGGAGATCCTCATGTCGGAGTCGCAGGAACGGATGATGGCCGTTGTCGAGCCGAAGCACCTCGACGAGTTCCTCGCGATCACCGGCAAGTGGGACGTCGAGGCCACCGTGATCGGCGAGGTCACCGACGGCGACCGGCTGGTGATCACGTGGCACGACGAGACCATCGTCGACGTCCCGCCGCGGTCGGTGGCGCACGACGGCCCCGTCTACAACCGACCGCTCGCGCGACCCGCATACCTGGATGCCTTGCAGGAGAACGGAACCCACGGCCTCGAGCGTCCGGTCACCGGCCAGCAGCTGAGAGCGACCCTCCTGACCATGCTCGGCAGCCCGAACCTCTGCGACAAGTCCTGGGTGACCAAGCAGTACGACCGGTTCGTCATGGGCAACACCGCGCTCGCGATGCCCGACGACGCCGGCGTCGTCCGTGTCGACGAGCGGACCGGACGCGGCGTCGCCGTCTCCACCGACTGCAACGGCCGGTTCGCCAAGCTCGACCCGCACGCCGGTGCGCAGCTGGCGCTGGCCGAGGCCTACCGCAACGTCGCGACCGCGGGCGCGGCCCCGCTGGCCGTCACCGACTGCCTCAACTTCGGGTCACCCGAGGACCCGGGCGTGATGTGGCAGTTCCGCGAGGCCGTGCGCGGGATCGCCGAGGGCTGTAAGACGCTCGGCATCCCGGTGACCGGCGGGAACGTGTCGTTCTACAACCAGACCGGCGACGTGGCGATCCACCCGACACCGGTGATCGGCGTCCTCGGCGTCATGGAGGACGTGTCGACGCGGACCTCGACCGGGTTCCGGACCGACGGCTCGTCGGTGTTCCTCATCGGACAGACCCGCGACGAGCTGGACGGGTCCGAGTGGGCTCACGTCGTCCACGGCCACCTCGGCGGCCGGCCGCCGTTCCACGACCTCGACCACGAGCAGCGACTGGCCGGCGTCCTCGTCGAGGCGGCCCGCGAGGGGTACCTCGACGCGGCCCACGACCTGTCCGAGGGCGGTCTCGCGCAGGCGCTGTGCGAGTCGGTCCTGCGCCACGGCGTCGGGGCGAAGGTGTCCCTGAAGCACGTCCACGAGGACGCGTTCGTCGCGCTGTTCTCGGAGTCGGCGGGCCGCGTCGTCGTGTCGGTCGTCCCCGGCAGCGACGACGATCTGCTCGCGCTGGTCGAGGAAGCGGGGCTGCCCGTCGCCCGCATCGGGACCGTCGACACCGACAC
>CAVWQU010000021.1:0-116878 GCA_963757225.1 uncultured Actinomycetota bacterium | reverse complement strand
AGGTTGCTCCGGCGGGGAGTTCCAGCGGGGGCTGGAACGCCACGGCCGCCGCGAAGACCGCTGTGGCGGCCATCGAGAGGCCGACGACGTTCCGCGGGCCGATGCGGTCCGAGAGGATGCCGCCGAGGGGTCGGGCGACGACCGCGGCGATGGCGAAACCCGAGGTGCGGGTTCCGGCGGCCGTCAGGTCGAAGGCGTAGATGTCCTTGAGGTATGTCGGCAGGTAGGTGGTGAAGGCGACGAAGCCGCCGAAGGCGACCGCGTAGAGGAACGACATCTGCCACGTTACGGGAAGCTTCATGGCGGCGGCGAGCTTGGGCACGACCGGGTCGGTGTTGGGCTTCCAGACCGGCGACGTCGTCATCGTGAACCAGCAGATCGCCGCCATGGCGACCAGGGCGACGGCGATGATCACGTGCGTTGCGGTGTAGCCGAACCAGGTGACGAACCGCGGGGTGAAGAACGCGGAGAGGGCGGTGCCGCCCATCCCGGCGCCGAACACCCCGGTGGCGAAACCCCGCCGGTCGGCCTGGTACCAGGAGTTCACGAAGGGGACGCCGACGGCGAAGGTCGTCCCGGCGATGCCGAGGAAGAAGCCGAAGACCAGCATGAGGGTGTACGACTTGGCGTTGCCGGCGACGGCCACGAGGAGGACGAACGGGACCGAGGCGAGGATGAGCACCGGCATCATGACCCGTCCGCCGTAGCGATCGGTCAGGGCGCCGGCGAGGATCCGGCCGAGCGACCCGACGAGGACCGGGGTCGCTACCAACAGGGCCTTCTGGTTCCCGTCGAGTCCCAGTTGCTGGGTGTAGGTCACGGCGAGCGGCGCGATCATGTTCCAGGCCCAGAAGCTGATGGCGAAGGCGGCCGTCGCGACGACGAGGTTCTTGGTCTGCCCGCGCAGGTCGACGGCGGGCGCGCTACCCGCTGGTGTATGTCATGGTGCTCTCCTCGTTCTGGCCGGAGGTCAGCGCGCCGCGGTCGCGGTCGCGGGTCCCGACGGCGCTCCAGCCGCTGCGGGACGGGCGGGAACCGGATCGGCCCGGTCTCGGCTCCGGTAGACGATGTAGGGCCGGAACAGGTAGTGCAGGGGTGCGGTGAACGCGTGGACCAGTCGGGAGAACGGCCAGAGAGCGAACAGCGCCATCCCGACCAGGGCGTGGATGTGGAACTGGATCGGTGCCTCGGCCATCGCCGCGACGTCGGGGCGCAGCAGGAACACCGAGCGGAACCACACCGACACGGTCTCGCGGTAGTTGTGGGCCTCGGACCCGGCACCGACGCTGACCAGCGTCGTCCACAGGCCCAGCACGATCGCTGCCGACGAGCAGGACGTACATGAGCTTGTCGTTGCGGGTGGTGGCCATGAACACCGGCCCGGTCCGACGCCGGCGGTAGACCAGGATGAGGACGCCGACGAGGGTGCAGACCCCGGCGATGCCACCGAACAGCAGGGCGTTGAAGTGGTAGAGGCCCTCGCTGACCCCGACCGCCTCGGTCCAGGACTCCGGGATCACCAGACCGCCGATGTGGCCGACCAGCACAAGCAGGATGCCGAAGTGGAACAGGGGCGACCCGATCCGCAGCAGCCGCGACTCGTACAGCTGCGACGAGCGCGTGGTCCAGCCGAACTTGTCGTAGCGGTAGCGCCAGGCCGTGCCGCCGACCAGCACGACGATGACGAGATACGGGAGCACACCCCACAGCACGACGTCCATCAGCGTCCTCCGGCCGGTTGCAGCGGGAGCAGTCGCGGGTCGTACGGCTCGAGACCGACGGACTCGACCGGCGGACCGCCGGCGTCGACCATCGCCTGGACCGCGGCCCGGGTCGCCGGCGACTCGCCTGGGAGCGTCGCGCACACGGCGACGAGGGCACCCGCATACGGACTCTGCTTCTCCTGCAACGCGATCCGCAACAGCTCGAGGCTGGGCCGGTAGGCCTGCAGCAGCTCCCGGCCCGCGTCGAGGTCGGCGCAGGCCGCGAACTCGAGCACCATCGGCAGGTAGTCGGGCAGCTCGCCGTGGGTGTCGACGAGGAAGCCGCTGGCCCGGTATGCGCTCTTGAACCGCCCGAGCACCTCCCCTCGGCGACGGGTGTCGCCGTCGGTCCAGTAGGACAGGTAGAGGGCGTGCTTGCGGCTGAGGTCGAAGACGTCGACGTAGGCGTTCTGGAGGCGTTCCAGGGCGGTGGCGCCGAGATGGTCGACCAGGCCACCCAACGCGGTGGTCTCCGGCGCAGCCGGCTGCTCGGCCAGGGCGTCGGCGAGCAGCGGCAGCCGCTCGACGAGCTGCGACGTGGGGTAGTCCAGCGTCCAGGAGGCCACTTGGTAGACGACTCGCGGATCAGGACGAGGCCGGCGCAGCGACCTCACGACGGTGTCCGCTCGTCGGTCTTCTTGGCGGGGAAGATGCCGTCCGGGGCGCCGTTGCCGTCCCAGTTGAGCAGGTTGACCCGGCCGCGGAGCTCACCGGAGGGCGACGTGGTCATCGCGGACTCGGATGTCTGCCGCTGCTTGAGCGCGTTGAACGTCTCGACGGCGACCGGGGCCGGCCGGCCGCTGGCCTCGCCGAACGGGCCGGACTCGTACATGCCCGGTCCTTCGTCGTAGTCGAGGGAGCAGCCGATCTCCTCGAGCTCGTGGGCGCGTTCGACGTGGGCGGTGGGGATGACGTAGCGGTCGGCGTACTTGGCGATCGCCATGAGGCGGTACATCTCGTACAGCGACTCCTCCGACATCCCGACGGCGGCGGGGATGGCCGGGTCGCCGTCCCGGCCCAGGGTGACGTCGCGCATGTACGCCCGCATCGCGGAGAGCTTCTGCAGCACCCCGGTGACGATGTCGGTGCGCCCGGCGGTGAAGAGCTCGGCGAGGTAGTCGACCGGGATCCGGAGGGCGTCGATCGCGCCGAACAGGGTCGACCGGTCCTCGGCGTCATGCCCCTGCGCGGCGAGCACGTCGACGATCGGGGACAGCGGCGGGACGTACCAGACCATCGGCATGGTGCGGTACTCCGGGTGCAGCGGCAGGGCGACGCGGTAGCGCTTCGCGAGCGCGTAGACCGGGGACCGCCGGGCCGCGTCCATCCAGTCGTCGGGGATGCCGTCCTTGCGGGCCTGCGCCGCCACCTCGGGGTCGTCGGGGTCGAGCATGAGGTCCAGCTGCGCCTCGTAGAGGTCGCCGTCGTCCGGCGTCGCCGCCGCCTCGGTGACCCGGTCGGCGTCGTACAGGAAGAGGCCGAGGTAGCGCAGCCGGCCGACGCAGGTCTCCGAGCACACGGTCGGCAGCCCGACCTCGATCCGCGGGTAGCAGAAGGTGCACTTCTCGGCCTTGCCGGTCTTGTGGTTGAAGTAGATCTTCTTGTACGGGCAGCCGGTGATGCACTGCCGCCAGCCGCGGCACCGGTCCTGGTCGACGAGGACGATGCCGTCCTCGGCCCGCTTGTAGATCGCGCCCGAGGGGCAGGACGCCATGCACGACGGGTTGAGGCAGTGCTCGCAGATGCGGGGCAGGTAGAACATGAAGGTCTGCTCGAGCTCGAACCGGACCGTGTCCTCAGCCGCGCGACGCGCCTTCTCGTCGATCTTCTGGACGATCGGGTCCAGGTGGCCCATCTCGCTGGACCCGCCGAGGTTGTCGTCCCAGTTGGCCGACCAGGTGACCTTGGTGTCCTGGCCGGTGATCAGGGACTTCGGGCGGGCCACCGGGAAGTCGTCGCCGAGCGGTGCCTCCACGAGCGTCTGGTAGTCGTAGGTCCACGGCTCGTAGTAGTCCTTGAGCTCGGGCTGCACCGGGCTGGCGAAGATGCCGAGCAGCTTGTTCACCCGGCCCCCGGCCTTGAGCTTGAGGTTGCCGCGGCGGCCGAGCTCCCAGCCGCCCTTCCACGTGTCCTGGTCCTCGTAGCGGCGCGGATACCCTTGTCCCGGGCGGGTTTCCACGTTGTTGAACCACACGTACTCGGTGCCGGCGCGGTTGGTCCAGGCCTGCTTGCAGGTCACCGAGCAGGTGTGGCAGCCGATGCACTTGTCGAGGTTCATCACCATCGCCATCTGGGCCATGACGCGCATCAGTAGGTCACCTCCTGGGACCGCTTGCGGACCGTCGAGACCATGTCGCGTTGGTTCCCGGTGGGGCCGAGGTAGTTGAACGTGTAGGACAGCTGGGCGTATCCGCCGATGAGGTGGCTGGGCTTGACCAGCAGCCGCGTGACCGAGTTGTGGATCCCGCCGCGGCGTCCGGTGGCCTCGGACTTCGGGACGTCGATGGTGCGCTCCTGCGCGTGGTGCACGAAGACCACGCCCTCCGGCATCCGGTGGCTGACCACCGCGCGGCCGACGAGGACCCCGTTGGCGTTGACGCACTCGACCCAGTCGTTGTCGTGCACGTCGATCGCTCCGGCGTCCTGGGGGCTCATCCACACCGTCGGGCCGCCGCGGGAGAGCGACAGCATGAGCAGGTTGTCCTGGTACTCGGAGTGGATCGACCACTTCGAGTGGGGCGTGAGGTAGCGGACGGTCACCTGCTTGGCGCCGTCCGGGCCGAGTGTCGGCTCACCGAACAACCGGTGCATGTCCAACGGCGGCCGGAAGATCGGCAGCGCCTCGCCGAGGTCGAGCATCCAGTCGTGGTCGAGGTAGAAGTGCATCCGGCCGGTGAGGGTGTGGAACGGTTTGAGCCGTTCGATGTTGACGGTGAACGGCGCATACCGCCGTCCGCCGGTCTCCGAGCCGGACCACTCCGGCGAGGTGATGACCGGCACCGGGGCGACCTGGGTGTCGGCGAAGGTGACCCGCTTCTCCTCGGAGCCCTCGGCGAGGTCGACGAGCTTCTTGCCGACCCGTTCCTCGAGCGTTCGGAAGCCTTGCACGGCCAGGCGCCCGTTGGTCGTCCCGGAGAAGCGCAGGATCGCCTCGGCCATCTTCTCGTCGGTGTCGATCGCGGGCCGCCCGTCGCCGGCGCCGCCGAGCATGACGCCGTTCTTCGCCGCGAGGTAGTCGACCTCCTCGTCCACCCGGTAGGTGACGTTCTTGACCGTGAAGCCGAGCGAGTCGGCGAGTGGCCCGACGGTCGCGAGCTTGTCGGCGATGGTCGTGTAGTCGCGCTCGACGACCTGGAAGGCCGGCATCGTCCGCCCGGGCACCCCCGGGCCGTCGGTCGTCCGCCAGTCCTCGACCCGGCCACCGGGTTGTGCGGTCTCTCCCGGGGTGTCGTGCATGAGCGGGACGCTGACCAGGTCCTTGCGCACGCCGAGGTGCGTCTGGGCCATGTCCGAGAAGCGTTGCGCCAGAAGGTGGAACAGGTCGAAGTCGCTCTTCGCCTCCCACGGCGGGTCGATCGCCGGCGTGAACGCGTGGACGAACGGGTGCATGTCCGTCGAGGAGAGATCGTGCTTCTCGTACCACGTCGCCGCCGGCAGCACGACGTCGGAGAGCAGCGTCGTGGACGTCATCCGGAAGTCGGCGGACATCAGCAGGTCGAGCTTGCCCTCGGGCGCCTCGTCATGCCATGCCACCTCGGACGGCCGAGGCGTCTCGGGGTTCTCGGTGCCCATGACGTTCGAGTGGGTACCGAGCAGGTGCTTGAGGAAGTACTCGTTCCCCTTGGCCGAGCTGCCCATGAGGTTCGAGCGCCACAGGACCAGCGTGCGCGGCCAGTTCTCCGGGGCGTCCACGTCCTCGATGGCCGGTGTCAGGCGGCCGTCCTTCAGGGCCTCCGCCACGTAGGTGGCGGCGCTGGTCGCGCTGCCCTGGTCGACGGCGGCCTGCGCGTCCTCGGCGACCTGGAGCGGGTTGGCCGAGAACTGCGGGTAGAAGGGCATCCAGCCGAGCCGGGCCGACTGCGCGATCGCGTCGGCGGTGTGCAACCCGGCCAGGTACCCCTTGGCCAGCGGTGACGCCAGCGAGTCGGCCGAGTATCCGTCGTTGCGCCACTGGTCGGTATGCATGTACCAGTACGAGGTGCCGGTCATGGTGCGCGGCGGTCGCGTCCAGTCGAGGGCGTTGGCCAGCGAGATCCAGCCGGTGATCGGTCGGCACTTCTCCTGGCCGACGTAGTGCGCCCAGCCGCCACCGTTGCGGCCCATGCACCCGGTGAGGATGAGCAGCGACAGGATCGCGCGGTAGGTCGCGTCGCCGTGGAACCACTGGCAGATGCCGGCGCCCATGATGATCATCGAACGCCCTTGGGACTCCTCGGCGTTCGCGGCGAACTCGCGGGCGATGCGGATGCACTGCTCGGCCGGCACGCCGGTGATCTCGGCCTGCCAGGCCGGTGTGTAGGGCACCGCGACGTCGTCGTAGCCGCTCGGCCAGACCCCGGGCATACCGTCGCGGCTGGACGCCGTACTGGGCGAGCATGAGGTCGAGGACGGTGGTGACCAGGTGGCCGCCGACGCGGCGGGCGGGCACGCCGCGGTGGAGCACGGAGCCGGTGCCGTCGGTCTCCGTGAAGGCCGGCAGCAGCACCTCGACCGGCTCACCGTCGCCGCCGGCGAGGGAGAGCGCCGGGATCACGCCGTCGAGGTCGAGGTTCCACCGGCCCTTCCCGGAGTCGGCGTAGCGGAAGCCCATCGACCCGTTGGGCACGACAGGCGCGCCGCTCGACTCGTCGAGGACCACGGTCTTCCAGGCGTCCTCGGCCGGTGCGTCGGCGTCGAGGTCGGCGGCGGTGAGGAACTTGCCGGGCACGAACGCGCCGTCGTCGTCATGAGGGTCGAGGCGGATGAGGAACGGCAGGTCGGTGTAGGTGCGCACGTAGTCGTCGAAGAACGGGGTACGCCGCTGCACGAAGTGCTCGGTGAGGATCACGTGCCCCATCGCCATGGCGAGGGCGGCGTCGGTGCCGGCCTGGGCGGGCATCCACTCGTCGGCGAACTTGGTGTTGTCGGCGTAGTCCGGGCTGACCGTGACGACCTTGGTGCCGCGGTAGCGGACCTCGGCCATCCAGTGGGCGTCCGGCGTCCGCGTCACGGGGACGTTGGACCCCCACATCATCAGGTAGGTCGCGTCCCACCAGTCCCCGGACTCGGGGACGTCGGTCTGGTCGCCGAACACCTGGGGGCTGGCGACGGGCAGGTCGGCGTACCAGTCGTAGAACGACGTCATGACGCCGCCGATCAGCTGGATGAACCGGGTGCCGACGCAGTGCGACACCATCGACATCGCCGGAATCGGGGAGAAGCCGGAGACGCGGTCGGGGCCGTAGGTCTTGATGGTGTGGACATGCGCGGCGGCGGCGATCTCGATCGCCTCGGCCCAGGACGCGCGGACCAGCCCTCCCTTGCCGCGGGCCTGCTGGTAGCGGCGACGCTTCTCCCGGTCGCCGGTGATCTCGGCCCAGGCGAGCACCGGGTCACCGAGCCGCGACCGCGCCTCGCGGTACATCTCGAGCAGCACACCGCGCACGTACGGGTAGCGCACCCGGGTCGGCGAGTAGGTGTACCAGGAGAAGGCCGCACCGCGAGGGCAGCCCCGGGGCTCGTACTCGGGACGGTCCGGGCCCACCGACGGGTAGTCGGTCTGCTGCGTCTCCCACGTGATGATCCCGTCCTTGACGTACACCTTCCACGAGCAGGACCCGGTGCAGTTCACTCCGTGCGTAGAGCGGACCACCTTGTCGTGGCTCCACCGGTCCCGGTAGAAGACGTCGCCGGCGCGCCCACCCTCGCGGAAGACGGCCCGCCCGTCGTCGGTCTCGTCCCACCGCGTGAAGAACCGTCCCGCCTTGAGCAGCGCGGCCGAGGCCGGCCCGTCGACCCCCGGTCGGACGCGGTCTGGCATACCTGACCCTCCTGGCAACCTCGCCGAGAACACCCCAGCCCCTGCGTGGGCACAAGGTGACACCAGTGACTCATCGTGACCAACCCCCCTCGGAATGTCTAGGACCTTCGGTCCTTGTGCGTGGCGCTACCGAGAATTGCCGGCGTTACCTTTTGGGACAGGGAACGTGAGCTCTCCTGGGGTTCCGACGAGACCCACGTGGCGTCAGACGCACGTGTGACGCGGGTCTGGCGCCGGTTCTCCCAGCGCACCGCGGACAACGTGTCGAGCCGAGGGATGGACCCTCTTAGGGCACCAGCCGCCACGCCCTCACTTCCGCGACTAGTTCCTGGCCGGCGACCGACATGGGATGTGTCCGACGACGACTTCGTCACCGCTGAATCGCGTATCGGGCCAGACGGGTGGTCGGCTGATCGGCGGCGGCAACCCGGCAAGGCCAAACACTCACCCATCCGCGGGGCACTCTGGGCGCTGTGACGCTGACCCTGGGCTGTATGACGGCTACGCGAAGCGCGTCCGTCGGTCGGCAGAGTGGGGAAGTGCAAGCCGTGGGGGATGCCGATATAGACCGCGTCGACGTCGTCCGACGCGCACAGCTCGGTGGAGTCTCCGAAGATGTGCGTGATCGCGTGTTCTCGGGTGAAGGAACCAGCCTTGGCCCGGTCTCGGGAGCAGACGGCCACGACCACCGCGTTCGCGCAGAGCCTAAGTGCGCCGACGGTCCTCTTCGCGATGCCTCCCGTGCCGACGATCGCCCAGCGCACCACTTACGTCATGACGTCCACCCTTGTCGAGGTTGATTGACTTCAGCCACCCTTGCAGCCCGAGCATTCAGGCTGCTCGCTCGGTTGCTGATGCCGTGCATGGCCGTGGCTACTGGGGCGCTCCGAAGGTGGCCTGGACCGCGCGTGCAGAATCATGGCCCACCGGCGCCCGGCCGAATTCAGCCTGCAACTACTCGCCCATGGCCGGGTGGGGGCCTCCTGGTGTCGTGTCACCCGGGGGGTCAATCGAGCTCGGCGACCTGAGGATCGGCGAGTTGGGCGGTGTCGATCCGGATGCGTCGCCCATTCTGGGGTTGGAGCTGGATCGGGAGTGGTCGTAGCAGGGTATGCGGGTCGTGTGCGACCGACGGGCGATGGGCGGGGGTGGCGAACCGGGCGGGGAGAATGCTTCGGGAGAACGTCCGGCGGGAGGCGTCGGAGCGGGTGATGTCGAAGGCAATCCAGAAGTGCTCTGTGGTGTTCTGCGCACCGTAACCCCAGGTGAGCAGGGGGTGGCGTTCGATGATGTCGGCAACCCATGGATGCCGGCAGAACGTGGTGATATAGCCGTCCACGATGCGGGGCTGGCGGCCTTCGGGATGGCGCGGGTGTGCGAGTTCGGCTGCCAGTGTGGCTTCGAAGTGTGGATTCAGATATCCGATATTGGTCCAGCCGCCGACGACGGGTTGTAGGTAGTGGTCATCGTTGGGGTTGATGAAGGTCGGCGTTATCCATACCGGATAGGCGTTGGGCGGGGTCATCGTTCGATCAAGGTGCGCGGTCGAAGGAGTCATGGTGTGCGGCCTAAGTTGCGATGTGACGTGGGGTGAGGCGGCGTGCCTGTGGGTAGCTGAGGGCCGCCGGTGTGCGCTCGTCGGCTGCCGGCGAGAGGCCAGCAGCCGACGAGCTGACGACGTATTGAGGTTCAGCTGGACGTGGGGGACAACGACTGGTCTGCCCCCTGGTCCAGTCGAGAGCGTGGAGTGAGTGCTGTCCCTTCGTGGAGTCTTAGCAACCTGCTCGTCGGCCACGCAGGGCAGCTGGCCGACGAGCAGGCTGGTTCTAGGGGGTCAGCGGGACGTAGGGGACGACGACCGGGCTGCCCTTGGTCCAGTCGAGGGCGGCGGACTGTGGTGTACCGCCGCTGATGATGTCGATGGCGTTGGGGTCGGAGGTGTCGGTGTCGGCGGGCGGGTTGGGTTGCCAGTTGCCGGCGCCGCCGCCGAACCGGTAGGGCTTGACGAAGTCGGGGCAACCGGTCCCGTTCCAGCACTGCAGGCTGTGCACGGGTCGGATGTTGCCGACGCCTTCGCCGTCGCCGTCGTCAGCGTCGCCGAACATCGAGACCTGGTAGGCCGCCGTGGCCAGGTCGATTCCGGACAGCACGCTGTTGGGAATGGTGACGATGATCTGCCGGGTAGCGGTCAGGACCTGGAGCTGGGCGGCGCCGACTTTGGCCAGGTCGGGCCCGTACACGCCTTCGCCGTAGGTGCTGGTCTCGTGGCGGCCGTCGACGACGACGGCCCGGGTCCAAGGCCCTGCAGCGGTCATGTTCGTGCCGGGTAGCAGGGCCGTGGGTGAGGTGCCGCCAGCGGCGTCCTTAATGTAGATGTTGACCCGTTGGGTGCTCATGCCGTTCCCGCCCCAGGGGTTGTTGATGGCGGCCTTGACCGTGGTCACCAGGCGCGTGTTCTCACCGTCCTGGTAGACGTCGAACTTGGTCAGGTCGAAGCTGCCGGGGTTGAACGCGTCAGCGGTGGGATAGACGTAGCTTCCGGGTCCGTTGTCGTCCCCGGTCGGGTCGGTGATGCTGCCGAGCTTGGCTCCGAAGTTGAAGCTGATGACGGTGCGGACCGCCTGGGCGGTGCCGCCGTCCTTGCCGACGGCGGCGATAACGACCTGGTTGCTCACCGACGTCACAGGTACCTGCGCGTCGAAGACACCCCTGGTGACCGGGATTCTCTGCTTGACCCCGTTAACCGACACGTAGACCGCGGCGGCGCTGGTGGTGCCGTGCACGTTGACCGTGCCGCCGGTGACGGTGGTCAGGTCGGTGGGGCTGCTGATGGACAGCTGCGGGGCGGCGGGTGGTGCTTGCCGGGCGTACCGGTTGGCGACGACGTCGGGGGTCTCGACGACCTTCCCGGCGCCGATGCCCTGGGCGAGCCGCACGTACTGGGACATTGCCCAGGACAGGGGGGCAGCGGAGCCGGTGCCCTTGCCGAACACGTGGTTGTAGGCGGTCGGGTCGGCCTGGTCCCACGCCTGCTCGGGGATCATGTACCCGTCGTTGGCGGAGCGGGCCATGGTCCGCAGGTAGGGCAGGGCGTTCCCGCCGCGGCCGAGGACGTACTCGCCGCGTTCACCGGACAGCAGCGGCCAGGGGCGGCCGATCCCGACGCCGGTCCAGGGCGCGCCGTCGGCGGTCTCGCCGTACCCATCGAAGGTGTACCGCTTGAACATGTCGCCGCTGGGGGTGGCGACCTTCAGGGACTGGTCCACGGCGAGCAGGGAGTGCTCCACGTATCGGTCCTTGGGTGCCTTGACGCCGAGTCGAGTCAGCTCCAGGAAGCCAGCGTCGGTGATGGCGTTCTCAGGGTGCACGCCGGCACCGTTAGCCCAGTTACGGGTGGCTCCGTCGTTGGGGTTGCCGCTGCCGCTGACCCGGATGTAGTACTGCCCGTCGGACAAGTTCCCGGTGGTGGTGTAGGTCCACTTCTCGATGCTCCGCTGCCATTCATCGGCGGTGGCCTGGTAGATGGCGGCTCCGGCCTTGTCGCCCGCCTTGTCCGCGAGGTCCGCGGCAGCGGTCAGGCCGGCGATCATGTCCGCGATGGTGGACGGGGAGTACCCGCCGGTCTCCTCCCACCGCTCTTGCGGGGTGGTCGGTCCGTGGGCGACGAGGTAGTCAGCGGCCTTGGCGATGTGGTCGGTGTAGAACTTCTTCGTCACTCCGCCGACCTGCTGGGCGAGGATCAGCGGGTATGCGGTCTCGTCGAGCTGGATGTTGGTTTGGTCGACGACTCCGGCCGGGGTGGAGGTCTGTGGGAAGTGCCCGTCGGGCTGCTGCTGGCGGGTGAACAACCACTTCACCGCGTCCTTGGCCGCCTGCGTGTCGCCCGCGGCCAGCAGGCCGGTCACCTGCTCGTACTCGTCGCGGGCCCACACGAAGTGGTAGCCGTGGCCGCCACCGGCGGCCCCATCGGCGTTGACCGCCTGCCCCCAGGGAATGGTCAGGGAGGCGATGAACGCGCCAGGGTTGGCCTTGTCCTCGTGGGCCTTGACCGTCATCACCGAGGCCCAGTACTGGGCGGTGAGCTTGTCGTCGAGGATGGCCGGAGCCGGGTTGAGGGCCTTGATGTACTGGTGCCAACCGTCCTGGTAGAAGGCCTGTTGAGCCACGAACGGCAGCTTCAGGCTGGCGTTCGCGGTCTTCAGAGCCGTCGTGGTGTCCTGGCCGAAGCCGAGAGCGAGCGTGAACGTGGTCGCCGCGCCGTTAACCGGGACCTGCCCGACCTGGGCGATGTTCCCGGCCCCCGCCGACGCGTACGTGGTGGTCAGTTTGTGGTTCGTCGTCAGGTCGCTCCTGCCGTCCGAGGACCCGACGTACCCACTGGACGTCGACGAGAACGGGATCGAGGACACCAGCGCGGATCCGATCGGCCGGGCAGCGTCATGGGCGTCGGAGGAGACCAAAGCCGACCCCGAGGCGCTGCCCGAGTCGTTGCTGGAGTCTCCCGCCAGCGACGGGTCGTACAGCGCATACAGCTGGTACGGCCCGGGCTTGAGGGCCTCGAACGTAACGTTGAGCAGCACCGCGGGTCGAGCGGGGTCGGTGATGTAGCTCTTCGTCAGCCGCCAGCGTCGCTGCTTGTCCGTGCTGGTCTGCTGATAGGTCAGCGAAGTCTGGTCGACCAGGCTCACCTTGCGAGAGACCGTGGCGTCCGATTCGAACTGGGTAAACGCGGTCCCATCCGTCACCGCGAACTGCAACTCCCGCACGTTCGGGGTGGTTCCGTCCGGGTAGTACACCTCGCTCATCGTTCCGCCGGTCAGCGTGTACCAGACCTTCGACGCCGTGGTCCGCGACGTCCCCAGACCCTCCTTGTCCCCGGTGGTCCAGGTCGCGGGAGCGCCGGGGGCGCCGGGAGCGTCCGTCGTTGCCGCGAGCGCCTTGCCGGAAGGAAGGCACAGCGCCGCACCAGTGACCGCGATGGCGGCGACCGATCCGTACCGCCACCGCAACGGCCTTGATCGTGTTGAAGTGCCCATGTGCCTTGTCCTCCTTGACGATGTGGCTGCTGGACGTCACTGGCCTTCCGCAACGCGGGCGACACCCAATTAATGAAGTTCATTTATAAATGTAGCGCGACTAAAGTGTGAGGACAAGACCTGCGGACCTGGGGGTAGGGATGTCAGTCACCGGTGGCGCCACCGCCTCGCTATTGCGCCAGCTCAACTCGGCTGCCGTCCTCGACTATCTGCTCGACGTGGATGCGGCTACCGGGTCCGAGGTCATGGCCGCCACCGGGCTTTCACGTCCGACGGTGCACGCGGCGTGCGATGAGCTGCTGCAGTTGGGGTGGCTGATCGAGCTGGAAGGGAGGCGACCAGAAGGAGAGGGCCGCCCTGGGCGGCCGGCTCGTTGCTACGCCTTCAACGCGGACGCCGGCCGAGTGATCGGCGTCGACCTCGGCGAGTGGAAGGTGTCCGTTCGGATCGCCGACCTGCGCGGTCGGTCCTTGTCGGACGCTGTCGTGCCGTTCAGCTCATACCAGGCTCACGCCCGTGAACGCATCCGCGCCACCCGGTCGGGCATCCGACACGTGCTGCGTGAATCACAGTCGGAGGCCGCCTCGGTCCTCTGCTTGAGCGTCGGCGTGGCCGCCTCGGTCCACGCCAACGGCACGATCTACCCCGCCGATGACCCCGGCTATCTACCCGGCCTGGCCGACACAGACATACCGCAGGCGATCACCCGCGGGTACGGATGGCCCGTTCTGGTGGACAACGACGCCAACCTCGCCATGATCGCCGAACGTTGGCGCGGAACCGCGACCGACGTGGATAACGCCGTCTTGATCCTCGCCGGCGAACGATTGGGGGCCGGGATCATCGCCAACGGCCAGCTCGTCAGAGGAGCGGGCGGCGCGGCCGGCGAACTCGCCTTCCTCGAGATCGTGAACGGCGTCGGCGACACCCACGGCATCGGAGTGATCACCCGAATGCTCGCAGAACAGGCGCTGATCAAACCGCGTCGGGCCAACCTCCCGGCGACCAGCCCGTCGCTTCGCTCTCTCACCGACCAGGCTCACGGCAAAGTAACCGGTGAACTGGTCACCCTTGCCGCCCGCCAAGGCGACGCCACCGCCCAACGCGTCCTAGACCAGGTCGCCCAACGCATGGCCAGAGTCCTGGCCGTCATATGTGGCCTCCTCAACCCCGAACTCATCGTCATCGCCGGCGGTGTCACCGAAGTCGTCGACCTCATACACGACCAAATCGTCAAAGACCTGCCCCGCTTCATCAGAAACCCACCACGGATCCAAGCCAGCCAACTGGGCGATGCCGGAGTCCTGATCGGCGCCATTCAAAGCGCCCTCGAGCACACCAAAAAGCACATGCACGCCACCCTCACCTGACGTGAGCCACCGGCCGGTAGTCGGTACGCGCGCGCAGTGAAAACGGAGCTGCCCCTTCAGCTTGAGGTGCTCGAAGTCCCTGCGGGTCCAGCACCGAGAAATCGACGCTCTCGCGCTACCCCTGCGTCCTAGTGGGCGGTGTGCAGCACCTCGTGCGTGGTCGCGCCAGACGAAGGATCAGGGGTTCTCGTTGCTCGGCTGCCGTCGCCACAACAACACTCCGCGGATGGACAGGGCTGCGGAGGACCTCGTTGCAGACCAGCTGCTGCATGTCGGTAGCGGTGCCCGGTTAGCCGAGCAGCGTTGGTTGTCCGGAGATGTCCGGGGGTCACCGACTGGCGTCGAGTGCCAGTGGCCTATTTGTGTCCAGGTTTCCCGGATCGCGGTGTCACCGCAGGTCACGGGCGCGCCGTCGTCGGACTGTAAATCCGTCGCGAAAGCTTCGAAGGTTCGAATCCTTCACCTGCCACCAAGCGCGCAAAACGGGGTCTGACCTGCGGAAACGCGGGTCAGACCCAGTCCACAGTATACGGGGCGGGGGTATGCGGACTTGGAAGGGTCCGCCGGTAGTTGCGGCTCGCGTTGACCTGCGCAAACGCGAAGACCGATCGCCGTCTGTGGCCTATACGTGTCCTCGGCTGGCCGATCCGAGTGTCGAGCTGCGTGGGCTCGCAAGCCTGTGACCAGCCAGAAGGGCGCGGGTGGGGGGTATGTAACGACGACGGAGCGACAGTCCGTCTCGAATTGGACAGCGGCACCTCGGTGATTCGGGGGTCCTGCGTCGGGTGGGTTGAGCGGCTGACCGGCTGGGAACGCAGTTGCTGGCGTTGTATCGGAGCTGTCTGTGCACGCGCTAGCAGCCCCGTGCTGATAGCGGCCCCGTATCGAGCGTTGCTCTCATGGCGCCCGCCGGTGGGGTGCCGATGTGTTAGCTCGGCGCGGAGTGATTGCCGTGCCTTAAGGACCACCTCGTGCTGGCGCGCGAGCACTGCGGACGACACGCAAACGCGTAGGCGGCAGGTCCGCCAGACCGCGAACGGTTGACCGAATGCATTACGCAGCTTCCGAGGAGGAGGCTGGCGTGCGACCCCTGGCCGTTACCGGGATGGCGGGGGCACGAGGATCTGTTGGATTGCCGGACCTAGCAGGGCGACGAGCTGCTCGGTGTCGGCCGCGGCGAGCGTGGGTACGCCGATGACGCGCCGACCCACGATGACCCCGACGAGCATCGTCGACGCGAGGCCCGCCCTGAGAGCTGCGTCCGGGTCCGCTCGGCCCTTGGTTCCGTGGCGGAGTCGGGACTGGAGGAAGTCGCGCAGCTGCTCGCGCGCGCTCTCGTTGGCGATGGCGCCACGGAGCATGGCCATGAGCGGCTCCGAATCCTCAGGCGGGCCCTCCCATGCCATGAGGGAGGCACGGACCAAGCGCTCGCCCAGATGCTCGTCCGGCCCCTCGTAGGCGGTTCCGAATCGCTCCAGAGCGGACGGCGGCATCGCCATGGCCGCGGCGAACAGCTCGTCCTTGGATCCGAAGAACTGCATCACCTGCGAGGGATCCACACCGGCGTCCGCCGCAACGAGCCTGATGGTTGTGGCCTTGAAACCCTGGGTGGCGAATCGGGTGCGCGCGGCTTCGAGAACCGCCTGTCGCGTCGAGCCAGACCCGGGGCGACGCCCCCGTCGTCCCGGGCGGGCTCTGTCTTCGCGCGTTGTCACGACCTGAAGATACCGACCAGGCAATTTCTCAACAAGTGTTGATTTTTTGGTGTGATCGTCCTACGCTCGCAGCCACCCACGGGGCCGTCCCGACAGTCACCACCACAGGAGCTCGACGATGAGCGACGGCCAGATGATGTTCGTTCCGTCCCAGCCGCTTCCGGCTCCGCGGACCGGCGTGCTGACCGCCTTCGACCCGGGCACCCGCGACGCTCGAGGCCGGCTTCCAGATCGCGCCCCCGTTCCAGCCGCTGCCGGTCGACATCGTGTTCGAGAAGGACGTCGCGGTCACCCTGCGCGACGGCGTGACGATCTACGTCGACGTTTCCGCCCCGCCGGGGACGGAGAAGGTGCCGGTCATCGTGGCGTGGAGCCCGTACGGCAAGGGCCAGGGCACGTCGGTCAGCGTCATGGGCGTCTTCGGCCTGGTCGGGCCTGGCCAACGGCGATCGTCTCGGGCCTGGAGAAGTTCGAGGGCCCGGACCCGGCCTACTGGTGCGCGCAGGGCTACGCGATCTGCAACCCGGACATCCGCGGCGTCGTCGACTCCGAGGGCGACAGCGTGCTGTGGGACCGCCAGGAGGGCCGCGACTGCTACGACCTGATCGAGTGGCTGGCCGAGCAGGAGTGGTGCACCGGCAAGGTCGGGATGAGCGGAACCTCCTACCTCGCGGTCGCGCAGTGGTTCACCGCGGCCGAGCAGCCCCCGCACCTGGCGGCGATCAACCCGTGGGAGGGCGTCAGCGACGTCTACCGGGACCTGGTGATGCGCGGCGGCATGCCCGACATCGGCTTCGCCGGGCTACTCCAGGACGGCAGCTTCTTCGGCAAGAACCAGCAAGGAGGACATCCTCGCCGAGGCCGAGCGCTACCCGCTGATGAACGAGCCTGTGGGAGAACAAGATCCCGCGACTTCGAGCGGCATCACCGTGCCGGCGTACGTCGTGGCCAGCTACTCGAACACCCTGCACACCGCCGGAACGTTCCGCGGCTGGCGGCGGATGGCCTCGCAGGAGAAGTGGCTGCGGATCCACAACAGCCAGGAATGGCCCGACTACTACGACGAGGCCAACGTCGAGGACCTGCGCCGGTTCTTCGACCACTACCTCAAGGACGAGGACAACGGGTGGGAGCAGACGCCCGCGCGTCCGCTACTCCGTGCTCGACCTCGCAGGCGGCGACCAGGTCGACGTCGCGGCGGACGCAGTTCCCGCCGAGCGACGTCACCTCGACCAAGTACTACCTCGACGGCCGACTCGCGCGCCCTGATCACCGCAGCGCCGCCGAACGACGCGTCGACCGCCGCCTACGACGTCGACCGCCAACCCGAACGCGGTGTCGTTCATCACCCGCTTCGACCAGGAGACGGTCCTGGTCGGCTACCCCAAGGCGCACCTCTGGGTCGAAGCGCGTGGCGCCGACGACATGGACCTGTTCGTCCTCGTCCAGAAGCTCGACGCGTACGGCACGCCGCTGCAGGCGTTCACCACTCCCCAACCAGAGCGCGCTGGCTGCACGACCTCACCGACCACGGCGCGACCATCCTGCGGTACAAGGGCTCCGACGGCCGCCTACGCGTCTCGCTCGTCACCTGGACGAGGCGCTGTCGACCGACGACGTCCCCGCCCACACCTTCGACCGGGTCGAGAAGCTCGCGCCCGGCGAGATCGTCGACATCGAGATCGACCTGCTCCCGATCGGCCTGGCCTTCCACCCGGGCGAGCAGCTCCGCTTCGTCGTCAGCGCGCGGCAACCTGCTCGGAACGATGATGCCCGGGATCCGGGAGTACGTCGGCGCCAACAGCGGACAGCACGTCATCCACACCGGCGGCGAGCACGCCTCCTACCTGCAGCTCCCCGTCCAGGCCGGCTGAGGGGCACTGCCGCGCGCGGGCCCGTGAAAGAACCAAACTACCCGGCTCTTTTACCGGCCAAGGTCTTGACAGTCATCGTCACGGTGATGATCATTTAAACACCCGAACTATCCGGGTAGTTTTAAGGAGGAAACGGTGGGTTCGTCTGCCGCACCAGCCGCACCGCAGGCGGCGTACGAGACGCCTTCGGGCCACACCGTCCGAGCGGCGATCGTCGAGTCAGCGGGCGCCGAGCCCACGCTGGGCACCATCGAGCTCCCCACCCGCTCTCCGGGCACCTCATTCCTGGCCGTGGTGGCTGCCCCGCTGAACCCGCTCGACCTGCTCATCGCCTCAGGTTCCTTCCACTCGGTCCGTCACGAGGCCCCCTACGTGCCGGGCAGCGAGTGCGTGGGCGTGGTGGTCGAGTCCGACAGCCACCCGCCGGCACCATGGTGTACGCGGAGTGCCACGCCTCGCCGGCAGCTCCCGGCCCGCTTGCCTCCCACGTCCTCGTCGCCGACGACGACCTGCTGCCACTACCCGTCGGCACCGACCCGGTGCTGGGTGCCGCCGTCGGCAACTCCGGGACGGCGGCGTTCATGCCGCTGGTCGACCTCGCGGGCCTGCGCCGCGGGGAGACGGTGCTTGTCCTCGGGGCGACTGGTGCAGTGGGACAGCTCGCCGTCCAGATCGCCCATGCCCGGGGGGCCGGGCGCGTCGTCGGTGTCGCCCGCGACCGAGCCGCCCTCGAGCAGCTGCTCACCTTGGGCGCCGATGCGGTCGTGGCCCTCGACCCGGACGAGAGCCCCGAGAGCCTGGGCCGGCGGCTGGCCGAGGCGGCCGGGCCCGTCAGCGTCGTCCTCGACAGTCTGTTCGGCGTGCCGCTGGAGGCCGCCCTGCGTGCGTGCGGGCCCCGAGCACGGGTGGTCAACATCGGCAACCCGGCCGGTGCCGACGCCAGCTGCCGGCGGGCCTTCTCCGAGGCAGGCAGCTGACCGTCTCCGGCTTCGCCGGGCTGCACACCCCGCTGGCGCAGAAGGCGCCTGCTCTGACCTGGTTGTGGAGCGCCCTCACCAGTGGCGACCTCCACCTTCCCGTACGGACCTTCCCGCTCGATCAGGTCGCCCTCGCCTGGCGAGAGCAGGCCACCTCCCCGCACGCCAAGTGCGTAATCCTCCCCGGCGACGGGCAGCGCCTCGTGGCGCGTGGCAAGACCGGCCCCGACGCCATGACCGACGAGAGCGAGCAGTGATGACCACCGTTGACGCAGCCGACACCGAGGTCGCCACCGGCATCCTCGCGGGCCCCATCGCCGGGTTGAGGTACGAGACCCCCACGGAAGCGGGCGTCACCGACGAGCGTGGCGAGTTCGGCTACCGGAGAGGGGAGTCCGTCACCTTCTTCGTCGGGGGACTCGTGCTCGGATCGGTCGAGGGCAGCGCACGAGTCAACCTCGCGCAGCTGGTCAACCGCGGGTCGACGGCAAGATCGACCGTCTGCACGACCCGATCGTCACCAACCTCGCGCGACTGGTCCAGACCCTCGATCAGGACGGCGACGCCGAGAGCGGCGTCACGATCTCGCCGCTCGTGCACGACCTGGTCGGGCCGATGGTCTCAACTTCAACCAGGCGCGACGCCGACGCGGCCGCAGTCGACGCCGATGCCGCCGGCGGCGGGTTCCGAGCCGCGGCGATGGTCGCCTTCGCCAGCGACCAGACGATCACCTTCGCCAACGACCCCGCTGTCACCGGCGCTGCTGGACAAGCTCAACGAGACGCCGGGCGTGTTCACGCGAACACCCCGCGGGGCTGCGCAACGCCGCCGCCGCCCGCAACGAGCTGCGGCGCAACATCCGCGGCATCGTCAAGGCTGACCGACGTCAGAATCCCGTGCGCGACGGCTCGTACGTGTGCGCCGACGTCTTCTGCCCGGCCGACGACGGTCAGTACCCGGTCGTGATGAACCAAGGCTTCTACGGCAAGGCCTTCGACCACGGCGTCATCGGCAGCGAGCAGGATGCGCTGGCGCAAGGAGGTGCTGGAGGACCGCTACTTCTCCGGCAACCCCGACGGTTTCCAGTACGAGAACCACGAGAGCGTCGACTCCTCGGTGTGGGTGCCCAACGGCTACGTCTGCATCCGGGTCGACGCCCGTGGCGTCGGTAACAGCCCCGGCCTGCAGGCGCCGTTCAGCGTCCAGCAGGCCGAGGACTACTACGACGCGATCGAGTGGGCCGGAACCCAGCCGTGGTCCAACGGCAACGTCGGCCTCTGGGGCATGTCCTACCTCGCGATCACGCAGCACACCGTAGCCAGCCTGCAGCCCCCGCACCTCAAGGCCATGGTTGCGCTGGGCACCGACGCCGACCTGTACAACGAGGCGTTCTACGGCGGCGGTCTCTACGGCGACGGCTTCTGGAGCTGGTGGCGGATGGCCATGGCCGGGCACAACTACTCGGCGAGCGACGCGAGACCGACTGGCTCGCCGGCGTTCTCGCCACCCCGTTCAATGACCCTGACCGCCTACGGGACGACACGGCTCGATCTTCATGCGGCCCGAGCTGGAGAAAGCCACGGCCCCCGTGTGGATCGTCGGCCCGCAGACGGGCGTCGTCATCCACCAGGCTCGGAAGCAGCGAGACCTTCGTCCACTCCACGGGCGCCACCGCGAAGAGCTTCGACTTCGTCGACGCGTGGTTCCCGCACAGCTACAAGCAGTCGACGATCGCCGAACACATGCAGTTCTTCGACCACTGGCTCAAGGGCATCGACAACGGGGTCATGGACGGGCCGGCGGTCCGCGTCCAGGTGCGGACCGGCAACGGCAGCCACTTCACCTTCGAGGAGTCGGAGTGGCCGATCGCCCGGACCGACTACCGCCGCTGGTATCTCGACGCCACGCCGTCGGACTGGCAGCGGCGACGGACGTCGCACCGACATCCTGCGCATCGTCGACGCGCCCCCGACCGCCGAGAGCAGCGCGAGCTACGACGCTCACCTCGACATCGGCCGGCGCATCCCGGCGCCGGTGGGTTTCGTCGGTGGCACCCCGCGCTGGTCGACCGGGGTGTCCTTCATCAGCGAGCCGATGACCGAGGACATGGTGCTGGCCGGCTACATGAAGGCCGGGCTTGTGGGTGTCGTCGACGAGCACCGACATGGACGTCTTCGCCTCCCTGCGCGTGCTCGACGAGAACGACCGAGAGATCCGCTACGAGATCCTCGTGCCGCCGATCGACCCCACGAACATCCACCCCGTCGGGCACGGGCTGCTCAAGGTGTCGCACCGCGTCCTCGACGAGGCACGCTCGACCGAGTACTGGCCGGTCCAGACCCACACCGAGGAGGACCACGCGCCGCTCGAGCCGGGCGAGGTCGTCGAGGTCGAGATCGGGCTGAACCCCAGCAGCGCCCTGATCCGCAAGGGGTCGCGTCTGCGCATCGACATCCAGCCCTACTCGCCGGCCGGCATCCCCTCGCGGGCCTACGACGAGAGCTACCACGTCGGCGCGACCAACACGGTCCACACCGGCCCTGACCACCCAAGCTACGTGCAGCTCCCGATCGTGCCGGCCCGTGGCTGAACGCCCGGGCGTCCTCCTCGAGGCAGCCGCCCCACTCATGCCGACCCCCGCTGACGACGCAGGAGACACGACGATGCCATCGACCATCGACGAGACCGACACGCTCACCACGATCCTCGAGCGGGTCCGCGCACTCGGCCCGACCCTGCGGGAGAGGGGCTTGGATGCGGAGCGCGCCGGTCGCCATTCCGACGAGACCATCGCGGAACTACACGCGACCGGGGTCTTCGACATCGGCAGCCCTGCCGAGTTCGGGGGTCACGAGCTGTCCGTGCGAGAGCAGCTCGACGTCATCTGCGAGGTGTCCAAGTGGGACGGCTCGGCCGGATGGACCGTGTGGGCCGGGGCCTCCACCAACTGGCTCACAGTGGGCTCCGGGCCTCGGATCGTCGAAGAGGTCTACGGTCCCCCCTGGGTCGGTCCGCGGGTCGCCGGCTCCAGCCACTTCCCGTCGTCACGCGGGCGGGTGCGGCACGTCGAGGACGGGTGGGTGGTCTCCGGTGGTCCTTGGGGCTTCGCGACCGATTCCCTGTGGGCACCGTTCACCAACCTGGGCTGCCTCGCTGACGATGGGGACGGGCCGTACCTGGTCGCCCTGCAGGTGCCCCGCGACGAGCTGACGATTCCTTGACGACTGGCACGTCGCGGGTATGCGGGCTACCGGCAGTGTGTCGGTGGCCCTGACCGGTGAGGAGCTCTTCGTGCCCGAGCACCGGGGAGTCGTCTTCAGCGACATCCTCGGCCGGACGCGGGACAGCGGGCTCGCGAGTTCCCTCTGGTCGACCCCATCGTTGGGCTGGGCATTCAGCACCATGGCGGGCATGTCGATCGGCATCGCCCAGGGAGCGCTCGAGCGATTCCTCGAGCGATCGGCCGGCCGACCGATCCGTGGTACCACCTACACCGACCAGCTCGCGGCACCCATGACGCACTCGATGCTCGCCGAGGTGCACTCCAAGATCCAGTCGGCGACGCTGATGGCCCGCGCCAACGCCGAGGAGACCGACCGGCTGGGCGTCCTCCAGGCCGCCGGGACACCCGCCGACCCGCAGGCCATGCAGCTGTTCAGCGCCCGAGTGATGCTCGAGACGGCGTACGCGGCCCGGTGGTGCTCGGAGGCGATCGAGCTCGTCCAGCGCAACTCCGGGTCCACCGCAATCCTCGAGACCGAGCCCATCCAGCGCGCCTGGCGCGACGCCCGCGTCGTGACCCTGCACGGTGCCCTCAACCTCGAGGCCCTGTCGGAGAACTACGGCCGGCTCATGGCCGGGCTGGACCCGCACAAGGTCGCGGGCATCACCACGCTCGACCGCTTCACGCCGGCGCCCATGAAGAAGGCGCCGTGACTTCGTGGCCGCACGCCACGTCCGCGGACGCCGCGACAAGACCTGACTACTCACCCACCAACGACGAAGGAGACACAGCAATGGACGACGATGTCACGGACAAGCTGGCCATCGGGGAGGTCTTGAACCTTTACGCGTTCGCGCTCGACTCTCGACGGTTCGACCTGTTCGACCGTGTGTTCACCCACGACGTCGAGGCGATCTTCGGTCCGGCGGGGGCCGGCTGGAACGGCCTTGAGGAGTTCAAGAAGTCGTTCGCAGGATTCCATGCAACCCTGGACCGCCACGTGCACACGATGATGGGTCAGCTCGTCCACGTCGACGGTGACACCGCCAACGCCTTCAGCTTCGGCAACTGGCTCCTGGTGCGTGAGGCCGCCGAGGGCGGCCCGTCGTGGCTCGGTACCGGCTACTACGACGACGAGCTCGTCCGCACCGCCGAGGGCTGGCGCATCAAACGGCGCGTCTGTCGCCTGCTGTCCTGGACCGGCAACCCTTCCGTTCCCGAGCCGCAACGCGAACACCAGCCCGACATGCGCGCTCGTGGACTGCACGACTATGCCGCGGCTGGGGACCTCGCCTTCCTCACGGCTATCACCACGTAGGTCGTCGATGTCCGCGCGCCACAGCCAGCCGGGTCGCGCGGTGAACCAGGCGCAGCCCGTGCGCCGAGATGGGTGAGGAGATGTGGCCGTGATCCTTGTGACCGCCGCCAACGGCAACCAGGGCACCCTTCTGGTCCCAAGACTCCTGGCGTCCGGTGCCGCGGTCCGAGCGAGCGTGCGCTCCGAGGAGTCCGCGCGCGCCCTGCGGTCCGCCGGCATCAGTGACGTCGTCGTCGGAGACCTCGGTGACCCCGAGGTGCTCACCCGGGCCGTCGCCGGCGTCAACGCGGTCTACTACCTCGGAGCGGCCCTGCACCCCGGCGAGAAGGAAGCCGGCCTCGCGGCCGTCGACGCGGCTGCCGCGGCCGGGGTGCGGCACTTCGTGTTCAGCTCCGTCCTTCATGCCATCACCACCGGCCTCGTTCAGCACCAAGCCAAGCGCGACATCGAGGAGCACCTGGTCTCCTCGGGGCTGGAGTTCACGATCCTGCAGCCGGCCAACTACATGCTGCGCCACCGCCTGCTGCCGGCGTTCCGGGAGGGGGTGTTCCGGTTGTCGTGGGCGCTGGACCGGCGACAGTCGATGGTTGACATCGCTGACGTCACCGAGGTCGCGGCCACCGTCCTCTTGGACGGGGCGACGCACTACGGGGCCACCTACGAGCTGGTGTCTCACGGTCGCTACACGGCTCATGACATCGCCGCCACCATCTCCGCGGTGACCGGCCGTCAGGTGGTTGCCGAGGAGATCGGGACCGAGGACTTCCTCAAGGCGACCCTCGGCGTGCAAAGCGC
Organism: uncultured Actinomycetota bacterium; assembly: GCA_963757225.1. Classification (GTDB taxonomy): domain Bacteria; phylum Actinomycetota; class Actinomycetes; order Actinomycetales; family Dermatophilaceae; genus Lapillicoccus. The sequence continues at coordinate 92,788 of CAVWQU010000021.1, read as the reverse complement.
CGAGGAGGCGCCGTACCAAGCCCGGCTCCTTCATGCCATCAGCGACCACTACAGCAGCCACGACTTCGTCGGCAACCCCAACGTGCTCGGCTGGCTCCTCGGCCGAGCACCCACGACGTTCCAGGAGTTCGTGGACCGCGAGTTCGACCTCTTCCGGACCCAGGCCGGGCAGCGCTCCTCCGCTGTCGCTGGGCGGGGAGATCCGTCGTGAGCGGTGACACCTCCGCCCGTCCCTGGCGCCCCGTCGATGACCGCACCCCTGAGGGAGCACCCATGTCCGAGGCGATAGACCCCGCCCTCTTCCGCGAGACGCTGGGAAACTACCCAACCGGTGTCGCGGTCGTCATGACGGTGACCGAGGACGGCACTCCCGACGGCATGGTCGTCGGGACCTTCTCCTCGGTCTCGCTCGACCCGCCGTTGGTCGCCTTCTTCCCGGCCAAGAGCTCGAAGTCCTTCACGCGGTTGCGGAGCGCGCGGAGCTTCTGTGTCAACGTGCTGGCCGCCGACCAGGAACCGCTGTGCCGACGGATCGCCACCCTCTGGGAGGGAAAGTTCGACGGGGTGCAGTGGCGGCCGGCCCCGCTCGGTTCACCGATCCTCGACGGGGCGGTGTCCTGGGTCGAGTGCACATTCGAAGAAGTCAGTGACGCGGGCGACCACCATGTCGTCCTGGGGAGGGTGCACGCCCTCGGCGTGTCAACGGCCAACCTTGCCGCTCCTGTTCTTCCAGGGTGGCTACGGCCGATTCTCGCCGCGCTCCTTTATCGCCGCGCCTGAACCCGGGCTGATCCAGGCGGCCCAGCTGGCCGAGGGGCTGCGTGCCCCCATCGAGCACCTCAGCGCCGAACTCGGTGTCAACCTCGGTGTCCTGGCCAAGATCGGCACCGACGCGGTGCAGGTGCTGGCGTCCGACCGGAACCCGGCGACCGAGGCGTTCGCGCTGGGCCACCGTCAACCGATCATCCCTCCGCTCGGTGCGGTATTCATGGTGAACGCGACGCCGGAGGAGGTCGAGCGAGTGGCTGGGGCGCGCTCCCGAGGGAGCCCCAGACCGCCGGGACGTCCACCTCGGCATTTTAGCGAAGGTCCGCGAGCGGGGATACTCCCTGCTGGCGGTCGACTCCGAGCTCATGCAGCGCCATGAGGCCGCCCTTACCCAGTTCGAGCAGTCCGACCGCCTACCCCGACACGAGCGTGCCGTGCGCGAGGTGACCGCCGAGCTGGCGGATCTGTTCTGTCCTGACCTTGTACCGGGTGAGCGCTATCACCCCGCGTCGATCGTCGTGTTGATCCGGACGACGGCTGACCTTCCGCCCATGGCCCTGCGGATGACCGGACTGCCTCAGTCGGCGACGACCGAGCAGATTGAGTCGTGGGTCCGGCGCCTCAAGCATGTGGCCGAGTCCGCCTCCGTCCCGCCGACGCGCCAGTGAGGATTGCCCAGGGCGGCCGGCTCGTCGCTCAGGCGAGCAGGGCGTGCTCGGCTGGTGCCTCCGTCTCGGACATGCCCTCCGGACCGACGGAGCCGACGGTGACCCCGCGGTGGGCCTCCACGGCGGCACGGGTTCGATCGAGATCGCCGGCGACAATCGCGTCGACGAGGTCTGCGTGCACCGCTACCCGCGACTTCAGGTACTCCTCGGCGTGCTCGTTCGCATCCCCTCCCGCCTGCACCGGCAGCTCCGCAACACATCGAATTGTCCCGACGTACACGCCACGGGCGAGGTCGTTGGGGGTCACGGCGGCGATGCGCTCGTGCAGCGCCCAGTTGGCCGCCATGAAGGTGGCCCAGTCGTTACGGTGCACCTTCATTCTCGCCATGCAGCGGCGAAGGTCGGAGATGTCCTTCTTGGTGCGGTGCCGCGTCGCGTCAAGCGCAATCAGCTCCTCGAGGGCCTCGCGCACCGCGATGGCATCGCTGACAGTGGACTGGCCTTGGGTCACCGTCAGCAGCGTGCGGCGCAGCCGGACGACCGGGCTGATCGGGGCCACGAACAAGCCCCCTCCTCGGCCCGGGCGGATCTCGACGGTCCCGCGCTCCGAGAGCAGACGAGCGGTCTCCCCGATGGTGGAGCGGCCGTACCCGGTCTCCTTGCGCAGCTCGTCCATCGTCGCGATGCGTTCGCCGGAGGCGAGGTTCCGCTCGACGATCGACTGCTCGATCTCGGTCGCGAGCTGCTGCGCGCGCGCCGGCGGCTTGGAAAACATACGGGCAGTTTACGGGGGTGGGCTTGACAGCGCGCAAGGCGCACCGGAAGATTTAAACACCCGAACTATCCGGGTATTTTATGACGAGGAGAGACCATGCGGTTGACCGGAGTGCGACTCGAGGGACGAGTGGTGGTCGCGGCGGTGGTCCCGGACGCGCTTCTGCCATTGGCGGAGGTGACGCAGTTCTGGAGCGACCCGTACCGGTATGTCGCTCCCGACCACGTGTCATCAGTCGTCGGCCTGCCTCGTGCGGGCGCTGACCTGGTGCCGCCGGTCCGACCGGACGCGCGGATCCTGTGTGTCGGTCTCAACTATGCCGACCACGTGGCCGAGGGGCCCTTCTCCACGCCCGACCATCCGACGATCTTCGGCCGTTGGACGCCCTCGCTGGCGCCCGCCGACCACGAGGTCGAGGTTCCGGTCGACGAGGACGGGCTTGACTGGGAGGCCGAGCTGCTCGCCGTCGTCGGAAGGCCCTTGTCGGTCGCCACCCGTGACGAGGCGGCGGCCGGGGTCTTCGCCTACGGGTGTTTCAACGACATCACGGCACGGCGTGCCCAGAAGCTCACCACCCAGTGGACGATCGGCAAGAACGTGGATTCCAGCGGGCCGGTTTCCGAGCTGGTGACCTGCGACGAGGCGCCCGATCCCGCCAGTGGCCTGCGCATCTGCGCGCGAGTCAACGGGGAGCTCACGCAGGACGCCCGGACCGACCAGATGATCTTCCCGGTACCGGAGCTGCTCGCGTTCCTCAGCCGTGTCTTCACCCTGCGACCGGGCGACCTTGTCGCCACCGGGACGCCGAGCGGGGTCGGGTATGCGCGGCAGCCGGCGTGGCTGCTGCAGCCGGGTGACGACGTGGAGGTCGAGATCGAGGGCATCGGCTCGGTGCGATCGCGGGTGGTCGCCCGGTCAGCCGCTCGACCGGATGCCGGCGTCGCGGTCTCCTCGCTGGCCTGACCACGCTACCATCGATGAGGACCGACCCATGGGCGCGTCGCGCATGGAACCCGCAGACTTCACCGACTGCGTCGTCGTCGGCGCCGGTCCCGTCGGGTTGACTACCGCGCTGCTTCTTGGCCGCGAGGGCTGGCGGGTCGACTGTCGTCGAGCGCTGGCCTCAGCACTACCCCCTGCCCCGGGCGTGCACGATCGACCACGAGGCCCTGCGCATCCTGCAGGCTGCCGGTCTGATGGCCGGAGCACGCCGACCTCTTCGAGCCGTCCCAGGGGGACCGGGGCGGCTACCAGATGCGCAACGCCGAGGGTGAGCTGCTGCGCGCCATCAACTGGAACCGGACCGCGGAGTCCGGCTGGGCGAATACCAACGGCTTCTACCAACCAGACCTCGAACAGGCCCTGGAGGAGATGGTCAACTGGCCTCCCGACGGTCCAGGTATGCCGTGGGTGGACCGTCACCGACGTTGTCCAGGACGAGCAGACCGTGTCGGTCACCGTGGTCGCGCACCGGCGACGATTCGACGCACCCGGACCGTGACGCGCGCCGTGGGTGGTCGCGGCCGACGGGGCCAACAGCCTGGTGCGCCAGATGCTCGGCATCGAGAGCATCGACTCCGGCTTCGAGGCCGACTGGCTGGTCGTGGACTACGAACCGCTCGTCGACCGCGAGTGGGACGCGTTCGTCACCCAGTACTGCGACCCCGTCCAGCCGGCCACGGCCGTCAACAGCGGGCCCGGTCGCCGACGCTTCGAGTTCATGCGACGAGCCGGACGTCACGGTCGAGGAGCTCGGCACGGACCGAGACCGCGTGGCGGCTGATGTCGCCATGGGGAGTGACTCCCGAGAACGCGCGGCTCGAGCGCCACGCCGTGTATACGTTCCGCGGACGGTGGGCTAGCGAATGGCGATCGGGACGCGTCCTTCTCGCGGGCGACGCGGCACACCTGATGCCGCCGTTCCTCGGGCAAGGGCTTTGCGCCGGACTTCGCGACGCGCGCGCGCTCACTTGGCGGCTCGACCTCGTGCGGCGAGGACTCGCCGACGAGTCGGTCCTCGACAGCTATGGCTCCGAGCGTCGGGAACACGTACGGGAGATCATCGAGGAAGCCGTGTCCATCGGCCGGGTCATCTGCGAGCTGGACCCGCACACGCGCGGCCGAGCGCGATGCCGGGCTGCGCGCCGAGCTGGCCGACCCGGACGCCCTCACTGTCGAACCACCGCACCCCCGCCTCGGCGAGCCTTCGATCACCGCTGCCGAGTGGCGGCGCCGAGGGTCGGCTGTGCGTGCAGGCGCCGGTGTCGAGTCGCCGGCGCCACCGGGCTGTTCGACGACCTCGTCGGCGGCGCATGGCAGCTCATCGGCGTCGACGTCGACCCCTCCGTGGACGCGACCGCCGACGAGCTGGGCTGGTTCGCGGAGCTCGGCGGCACGGTGAGCCATCTCGCTGACGACGGGCGACGTCCGCGATGTGACCGGCGCCTACCGGCAGTGGTTCCATTCCCACGGGTGCACGGTCGTCCTCGTCTCGCCCCGACTTCTACGTCTACGCCGCCGGCGACCCCCGGCGACGTCCCGCGGATGCTGTCCGAGCTTCGCCTGGCCCTGACCGCCACCCGAACCCACCGAGAGGCCGTCCGACCATGACCATGCGCATCACGAGGCTCGCCGATGCCGAGCCGTTCGCCCCCGCCGGCCACGCCGGCGTGGGCCCGGTCCGCCTTCAGGGTGGCGAGCACACCCCGACGTCGACGTTCAGCGTCGTGCTCTCGCACTACCTGCCCGGCGGAGCCGCTGAGCTCGCCCCTCAACCCACCGAGACCGTCTACGTGGTCCTGGCCGGCGCCCTGGTGATGACGAGCGAGGGCTGAGGAGGCGACCCTTGGGCCGAACGACTCCGTGCACTTCACCCAGGGGACCCTTCGCACCGTCGAGAACCGGACGCACCTGCCCGCCAGCATGCTCGTCATCAGGGCCAACAACCCGGACCCGCAGGAGAGCTGAGCCATGGCCGCCCTTGAGCACGTCGATGACCGTGACCGCGTCCCGGGTGGAGCGGTGCTTGCGCACCCGCCGGCTCACCGCCCCGTCCCCGGGGACTTCAGCACCACTCGGGCGACCTTCGCCGCCATGGCGCTCTACGACCACCTCGATGGCGAGCAGCGGGCGCGGGTCGTGGTCCCGATGGCCGACGAGAACCGCCGTCACTGGAACTTCCTGCCGGAGTCGGGCCGTCGCGGAGTCGCCCTGCGGGACATGACCCAGACACAGCGCTACCTCACCCACCGGCTCATCGCCGAGTGCTTGTCGGTCGAGGGGTACGCGCAGGTCGTCCAGGTCATGTCCCTCGAGCACGTGTTGCGCGAGCTCAACGCCCCATTGTTCGGGCACGTCGCCGCGCACTTCCGCGACCCGGAGGGCTACTTCCTCACGTTCTTCGACCAACCTCAGCCGGACCGCGACTGGGGCTGGCGCCTGGTCGGCCATCACCTGTCGCTGAACTTCACCGTCGCGGGACAGGACCTCCTGTCTGCCACCCCGCTTCTCCTCGGGTCCGAACCGGGACGTCTGGGGCCGTTTCGCATCCTCGGCCAGGAGGAGGACCTTGGCTTCGCGCTGCTGGTCACCCTCGACGAGGACCAGACGTCCACGACGTCGATCCACGCGACCCCGCCGCCGGACTTCGCCTCGCGGTGCGTTCCCGTCCTCGGTGACGAGGAGTGGCCGGACGTGCACGGCGTAGGTCGGCGGGACGCTCCGATCACGGACGCCGACCGGCAGGCGCTGCGCTGGGTCAGGGACGAGCGACGTGGGCTCTCTCGCGCCGCCATGGGAACCGAGCAGCAGGAGGCGTTCGATCGGCTACTCGAGTCCTTCGTCCTTCGCCTCAAGCCGGACCAGGTCGGCCGGGAGATGGACCGGATCCGCGCGGCCGGACAGGACGGGCTGCACTTCGTCTGGGCGGGCTCACACCGCATTGAGGAGCCGCACTACTTCCGCATCGAGGGTCCGGTGACGCTCGTCGAGTTCGACAACACCGAGGACGGCGCCAACCACGTGCACTGTGTCTGGCGCGACCCGACCAACGACTTCGGGCAGGACATCCTGGCTCAGCACCGAGCGGCCCAGCACACCCCGCCGCAGTGACGACCTCCGCATCGGCAGGTCCGCTGCAAGGCCGACTCGTCATTGACCTCTCACGGGCGCTCGCCGGGCCGCACGCGGCAATGATGCTCGCCGACATGGGCGCTCGCGTCATCAAAATCGAAGCTCCGACCGGCGACGACAGCCGTGGGTGGGGGCCGCCCTTCGTGGACCCCGGTGACGGCGGCCCCACCGAGGCGACGTACTTCCTGTCGGCGAACCGCAACAAGGAGTCAATCGTCCTCGACCTCAAGGCCGACGACGGTCGCGACGTCCTCACCGCGCTGGTGCAGCGCGCCGACGTCCTGATCGAGAACTTCCGGCCGGGAGTGCTCGACCGCCTCGGCTTCAGCACCGACCACCTGTTCGCCCTGAACCCACGACTCGTCGTGCTGTCGATCACCGGCTTCGGCCACGACGGACCCGAGGCCGACCGGGCCGGCTATGACCAGATCGCCCAGGGTGAGTCGGGACTGATGTCGCTTACCGGCTCGGGACCGGACGACCCTCAGAAGGTCGGCGTCCCGATCTGCGACCTGCTCGCGGGGATGAACGGTGCCGCGGGCGTTCTGGCTGCCATGCTCCAGCGGGAGCACACCGGGATCGGGCAGGTGGTCCGCACCTCGCTGCTCGCGGCGGGTATCTCCGTGCACGCCTTCCAGGGGACCCGGTGGACGGTGGGGGAGGAGGTGCCCCGTGCCGCCGGTAACCACCACCCGTCGATCGCCCCCTACGGAATGTTCACGTGTCGCGACGGAGCGGTCCAGATCGCGGTGGGCAGCGGGCAACTGTGGCGCCGGCTCTGCGAGACCGTTCACCTCGACCCGGACGAGGAACGGTTCGCGACCAACGACGACCGGGTTCGCCATCGCTCGGACTTGATCGCAGTCCTGGAGGCGGCCTTCGTCAACACGGACGCCGACGAGCTTCTGGAGGAGATGGGAAGGGCCGGAATCCCGGCCGGCAAGGTGCGCACCCTCGACGACGTGTATGCCTCGGAGCAGGTCGAGAGCCAGGGACTGGTCATTCAGGTCGCCCACCCTCGGCTTGGGAGCGTGACCCTGCCCGGTCCGCCGCTGCGCTTCTTCGACAGTGAGGCAGCCGAAGTGACGAGGACGCGCCATGAGGCTCCGCCGGTCCTCGGCGCCGACGGCGATGACATTCGTCGCTGGCTCTTCGGGGACCGCTGAAGCATCACCCGCCCCACGTCCATCCTGTGAACCACCGGATCGATGCTGCAGGTCGTGGCCACGGGTAAGGGGGCGTTGCGGAAGCCGTCGCCGGTCATCGTCCACTCGAAGACTCGCGGCGGAGTGGGTCACCCCTGCGCCGGCTGGCGGCGGAGTGCCTCGGGGGAATTGCCGTCGGTTAGGGCGATTCTGCCTGTTCGAGGCGCGCCTTGAGTGCCTGCACGTTGGCGGGCATCTCCTTGGCCGCTTGCCGCTGAACCATGAGCTGCACGAGGACCTTACCGATGCCGTGGCCATCGAAGTCCACGCTGATGGTCAGGCGTGATCGGGTCTCGCTAACGGCTCGATGTCGAGGTCCACGCTGGCCCGGATCGGCCCGTCGATGCCGTGGACACTCCAGGCGTTTGGCGGGTCGATGCGCACGACCTCGGACGTGGAGGGCCGCGCAGGCGCCCGAATACACCGCGCCCTTTCTGGGCGGGGTGCGGCGCCTAGCAGCGCTGCCCGCAAGGTTCGCGGTGGCGCCACATTGGCCGGGCTGGGTCCAGGCCCAACAGGCGGCGACGCAGTTGCAGATGGCCCTGGCGTTACCGTCAATGCGGTGTGCCAGAAGATGCCAGCCACTCGGCGCTTGGCGTATCGGTCTGGAACTTATCCGGCAGCGGCAACCGTGGGAAGTGCATCAATCGAAGAGGTGGTGCCTCTGTCGCCGACCAGTAACGCCAGGAGCTGCTCGACCGTGGTTGACCGGATGACGGGACCCGGCACCAACAGGTGGCTCTGGACCTCGTAGCGGTTGCGCCGTCCGTCCTTCCTCTTCACAACGTATCCGGCTCGCGCCAGGTCGTTGACGATGGCGAAGGCACTCCGTTCGGTGATGCCCAGGGCGGCAGCGACGTCGATCAACCGCGCGTCAGGGTCGTGTGCGATGTACAGCAGCACCTGAGCGTGGTTGGTGAGGAAGTTCCAGCTCGGCATACGCCTAACCTACAGCATGATTCTAGAAAAGGATTGCATGTTAAGTCCTACGGCGCTGAGGTCACATCGCGGGGCCGCACCGCCTGACCCGCGGGGCCGGCCTCTTCTGGTCCCCGCACCTGGCGCCATCGAAGGAGGTGAGGCTCGACAGGTGCGATTCGCGTCGTCACATGACGCGCAGGGCGCGGCACGTCGCGCACCGAGGTGACAACTGGTTGCGGTGCCGGCACCCGGTCGTCGCCTGAGCGGTTCGCGCAGGCTGGTGGACCAAGGGTCGCGACCGACCCATAGCCGGTGCTGCACGGCTGCTCAGTGCCTAAGCGCCGACGCCTGGCGGCCTGCGGGTCGGGGGGTCTCCCGGTCGTGTCCGGAATTCCGGAATGGGTTGAGAAGCAAGGGGGCTCGGGAAAGAGACTTCCGGTTTTCAACCCGCTCGATCACGGCGCCGGGGGGTTATGTTACGCATCGCGTCCGCTCATCCCGGCACAGCCGAAACCCAGACTCGTGGGAGAGGACAGCATGACGACCCAGATTGCACCACGTGCTGGCGCGGAACAGCGGCCCGTCGGCTCGGAACGCGAACCGGCGGCCGGCTTCGCCGCTGATGCTCTTGCCCTGATCGCTGACCTGAGCGATGAGGTCAGCCACCTGAAGGTTGCTCTAGACAGCAACCGCCGCATCGGGATGGCGATGGGCCTGGTCATGGCACAGCTCGGGGTCGCCGATGACGAAGCCTTCGACGCTCTGCGCCGGATCAGTCAGAACACCAACCGGAAGCTGCGCGACGTCGCCGAAGAAATCATTGCCGAGCGTCGGATCTAACGAGCAGACCCCCGCCATCAACCACTGGGCGTCACCGCGGTCCAGCGCCACTTCGACGTGAAGAGAGCCGCAGCATCCACCTGATTCCGGCGCGAGGGTAGCGAAGCGTGCTGCGTGCGGCTGCCCACTCGCCAAGATGACGAGTGAGTATCCGAGCCTCAAGGAATACATCGAGTCCGAGCAGTACGCGACCGGCGCGTGGCGAGGTTGCGTCGAGAGCGCCGTCGCCCGCGAACGTGGCACGCCGACGGGGTGGTGCAACTATCGAGGCGTGGCTGGGTGCTCCCCCGCAATGCATGGCCGCATCCCGCATGCGTAGGGGAGAGACCATGGCCGATACTGCGATCTTCGACGTCGACGGCACCCTCGTGGACACCAACTACCAGCATGCTCTCCTTGGTTTCGGGCCTTTCGCCGCTATGGGTCACCCGGCCGATGTGGCGCATCCACCGGGGCATCGGGATGCGGCGACCTGTTCGTGCGCGAATCGGCGGCCCCGAGGTCGAGGAGGCTCATGGGGACGACCTGCGCGCGGCGTGGGCTGAAGAGTTCGATCAGCTCATTGACGAGATCCAGCCGTTCGAGGGCGCCCACGAGCTGCTGGCCGAGGTCAAGAAGCGCGGGTTCCGGCTGGTGCTGGCCAGCTCGGGCAAGACCCAGCACGTTGAGGCGTTCCTCAGCCTCATCGACGGCAAGTCCCTCGCCGACGCCTGGACCACCTCCGACGATGTACAGAAGAGCAAACCCGCGCCCGACATCGTCGCGGCGGCGCTGGCCAAGGTCGAGGGTGCCAGCGGCGTCATGGTCGGGGACTCGATCTTCGACGCCCAGGCCGCCGGCAAGCTCAAGATTCCCACCATCGGGGTCCGCACCGGCGGCTTCTCGGTAGGGGAGCTGCAGGAGGCCGACGTCCTGCAGGTCTTCGACTCGCTGGTGGCCTTCCACCATGCCCTGGACGGCACCCCGCTGGCCCACGCCAGCCGCTCACGCTTCGTGGCCGCAGCGCCCGTAATCGCAAACCGGGTGGGCTGTGTCTCATGCCGTCGGGGCGGACCCCTGTCTGGGCGAAGTGGGGCGCGGCCATCGTGGGCGGTGTGCATCACCCCTGAGACGGCGTGCATCCGCATCGGGAATGACGGTGGACCTGCTGTTTGCTCGGCCCAGGCTCGACCACCACCGTCGGAGCGGTGACGGTCGACGAGCTCCAGGCCGAACCTCGCGTCCTGGCAGTACCCGTGGACAGCGAGATCATGGGGCGACTCGACCGGGCCTAGCCCGTCACCGTGAGGCGTCACCTCCAACGACTGGTGAAGCCCGCCGTTGGCAGGATCCGCGTCGCCTGACGCAGTCAGAGCATGATCGAGGCGCAACCGCTGGGAAGAGGCGGGCTTGCCGCCGGGTGCGTCCCGTGGTGTGGTGTAACTCGGCTGTCGCGTGAGGCTTTGCTGGTTGGACTATGCCGTGAGTGCGGTCGGGGTGGCTACCTCCTTGGTGACGATGGTGACGGTCTTCATAGAGTTCTCGGACAGGTAGCGGCGGTCGGTGACCTGCCCATTCGTCGTGGGTCTTGACCAGGACGGCGCCGGCAAGCCGGAGCAGTGCTTCGGGGTTGGGGAAGACGCCGACGACGTCGGTGCGGCGTTTGATCTCCTTGTTGACCCGCTCGAGGGGGTTGGTGGACCAGATCTTCTTCCAGTGCCCGACCGGAAACGCGGTGAACGCGAGCACGTCGGCGGCGGCGTCACGCAACATCACCTCGACGACCGGGAACTGCTTGCCCAGCATGGTGGCGATCACGTCGAGCTGGGAGTGGACGTGCTGTTCGTCGGGTTGCGCGAAGATCGTGCGGACCGCGGCAGCGACCATCTCGGCGTTGCCCCTCGGGACCCGGGCCAGCAGCGTTGCGGAGGAAGTGGACCCGGCACCGTTGCCAGGTCGCGCCGCCGAACACCGCACCGATCGCGGACTTGAGGCCTTCGTGGGCGTCCGAGATCACCAGCTGAACCCCGTGCAGCCCGCGGGCCTTCAACGACCGCAGGAATGCGGTCCAGAACGCTCCGTCCTCGCCGTCGCCGACGTCGAACCCGAGCACCTCCCGGTGCCCGTCCGCGCGGACCGCGGTGGCGACCACCACGGCTTGGGAGACCACGCGTCGGTTGACCCGGGCCTTGCAGTAGGTGGCGTCGAGAAACACGTACGGGAACGCATCGTCCTTCAACGACCGGCCCCGGAACGCGGCGACCTCCTCATCGAGGTCCTCGCAGATCCTCGACACCTCGGACTTGGAGATCCCGGTGTCGACGCCGAGAGCCTTGACCAGGTCGTCGACCTTCCGGGTGGAGACACCGTGCAGGTACGCCTCCATGATCACCGCATACAGCGCCTGGTCGACTCGGCGGCGCCGCTCCAGCAGCGACGGGAAGAAGCTGCCGGCCCGCAGCTTCGGGATCCGCAGATCCAGATCCCCGGCCGTCGTCGACAACACTCTCGGCCGGTGACCGTTGCGCTGCCCGGTCCTGGTATCGCTCCTCTCGTGCGGTTCAGCACCGAGCACCGAGGTCAACTCGGCCTCGATCAACGCCTGGTAGATCGTCGCCGCCGACTCCCGGACCCGGTCGGCCACATCGGCCTCCTTGATCGCATCCAGGACCTCGAGCAGGGCAGACTGAGACAGGGCCATCGCGTGGCTTCCTTTCACGTGGAACTTGGCGGTTACACGCAAAGACTCACGCGATGGCCCCCTCACACCAGCGAGGGCACGCCGCTCACGACCGGACCGGAGTTACACCACTCCTCGGGACGTCGCCCTTGCCGCCTCGATGTTCACGTGGTGCGGCGGTGACCGGTCGCAGGTGGGAAGGACTTTCTGATGGCTCGTATCCTGGTGACCGGCTCCGCCCAGGGCCTGGGATGGTCAGCCGCCGCGGACCTGGTCGATCACGGTCATCAGGTGGTCGTTCACGTCCGCGACCCGGGCCGTTCGGCCGCGGTTGGTGACCTTGCCCAGCGGGGGGCAGCCGTGGTCGTCGGTGACCTCGCGAGCGGGGAACAGACCCGACGGCTCGCCGATCAGGTCAACGAGCTGGGCCGGATGGACGCGATCATCCACAACGCGGGCGTGTACGCCGACAGCCAGCGCCATCCTGGCCTTGAGGGGCATCCGCGGACGCTGGCGGTTAACACCCTGGCGCCGTACCTGCTGACTGGGTTGATCGAGCGCCCGGACCGGCTCATCTACCTCACCAGCGGCATGCACCGCAGCGGCGACGACAGCCTGCGAGACCTGGACTGGTCGTCCCGCGGGTGGGACGGAATCCAGGCCTACTGCGACAGCAAGCTGTTCGTGACCACCCTCGCTCTTGCTATCGCCCGGCGCTGGCCCGACGTGACCAGCAACGCGGTGGACCCAGGCTGGGTGCCCACCCGGATGGGCGGCCCCGGCGCCCCAGACGACCTGGACGAGGGACACCTCACCCAGGTGCGGCTCGCGGTCAGCAACGACCCCATTGCCCAACGCAGCGGCCAGGTCCTGCACCACCAGCGCCCGGCCCGAGCAGCACCAGCCGCCCTTGACACCACCTTCCAGGACAGGCTCCTCAACCGACTAGCCGAACTCACCGGATTCGAGCTGCCCAACCCGCCCGCCCTCACGTCGTGAGGGCGGTCCGGTGGGCGAGACCATCGACATCGCCTCGGCTCAAGCGATGAGGGCACAGCCGGCAGACCAGGTCATCCGCAGGTCCCCGTTGTCGCCCACCACCTGGCGGACGACCAAGGCGCAACACCCGACGGGGGACAGCGCGCAACCGCGGCCACGTGAGGGCGTTCTCGACACCCCGTCTACGGCTCGGCCGCCGCGCCAGTCGGTCGGTGTCGAGGTCATCGTTGGCACTGAGGTCCTCGTCACGGAGACGCTGCCCAGGCGGGCCGTCGGCAGCTACCTGGCGCATCCCGAGCGCGTCGCCGCGGACCTCCTCGACGTCGCCCTACTCGGGATCAACCTGCCCGGTACAGCGGACCCTAACCGGGCGATCCTCCAGGCGGTCGCCACCATCCGTGGATGGCGCCCCGAACCGCGCCTCGACCACGCCCTGGCCGCGCTTGCGGTGCCCACGTTGTTCGCCTGCGGCGCACGAAGGGGCCCCTGACCTGCGCAGAAGCGATGGGGGCTCTTCTGGTCCGCCGGTCCGACAGCTCGCGGTCCGTCGCGACGGCGGAACCGGAGATCTCAAGTTCGCGTCGAAGTCCTGTATCGGCGCCGACCCATCCGTTCTCTGCAGTGGAGTACCCCGGGTCGCCCCGGGGGACGCTTGGACACCCGCACAGCACCGGAGGGGTCATGGGTGAGTACACCGCCGAGGGGGGCGCCGCTCTGGTGGCAGCGTGCACGGCGGCCGCCGCGCACCGCCGGGATCACCACCATGCCGCGTCGGTGTCCTGTCACCCCCATGCCGTCGAAGTCGTCCATCTCGGGCACCGCGCGGTCACGGTATGCCATGACTGTCTGTCCGACTCCGGCTTCCTGCCCGAGCGTGAAGCCGAGGCGATCGCGGAGGCCCACCGCGCCCTGACGCTGGGCGAGGCGACGATCCGGTTGGGCCGGGCCGCCTGAGCGATCACTCAGCCACGCGCCGGGGCCGGCGTGTTCGAGGGCGGCAGCTTACCCGGTGACGGTGGCGTGTGAGCCGACTGGGCGCCGGTGGCGGTTGACCGGGGTATGTCGTTCGTGGGCTTCAGCCCATGCTGTTGTTGTTGGCCCGTAGGAGTGAGGACCTGAGGTCGGATAAGTCCGACGACAAGGATGCGGTCTTCATCGTCCGGAGCTGACGGTGAAGTCGCGGGCACAGCTGCCTTGGCTGGACAACCTGTTGCACAAGACCGGAACCCGCAGCCGCATCGAGCTCGCCGCCCTTGTCTACGGGACACGCCAAAGCCAGTCCCATGACCTGCGCCCGTCCCGGGGGACTGTCGCTCTAACGGTGTAAGCGGCTCATGATCGGCTTCGCCGGCCTCCGTGGGGCTGAGAATTGGGGGTGGCCGGCTGGTGACGTCGTGCCTGTTTGGTGCTGCGAGCCCGCGTGTAAGCGTGACCCTTGGAGGTCTGTTGGGCACCGGTGATTGCTGTTTCGAGCGCGAGTCTGAGTTTCCTTTGTCCCTGGGCCTCCTCCAGTCGGCCACCACTGTGGCGCAACGGGATTGGAGGAGAAATGGACGTCCTGTACGACCGGGTGGCCGGGCTGGACGTGCATAAGGCCACGGTGGTCGCCTGTGTGCCGTCGCCGGAGACACGGCGAGCACGCGCTTCGACGCCGCGGCAGTTCGCCACATTCGCCGCGGACTTGGAGGCGTTACGGGACTGGCTACTCGAGCAGGAGCCACGCACGTCGCGATGGAGGCCACCGGCGTGTAGTGGCGACCGGTCTGGTACACCCTCGAAGTGGTGGGTTCACGATGGTGCTCACCAGCTCCCGGAACATGCGGATCGTTCCGGGCCGCAAGACCGACGTCTCGGACGCGGCGTGGATCGCCCAGCTGCTGGAGGTTTGGGCTGCTGCGGGGAAGCTTCGTCCCGCCGCCGGTGATCCGGGAACTCCGGGATCTGTCCAGGTACCGCAAGCGGCTGGTCGAGGACCGTACCCGTGAGAGTCAGCGGGACGAGAAGGTCCTGGAGGATGCGCATCAAGTTGGGCTCGGTCGCTTCCAAGACGTTGTCCAGGTCGGGTCGAGCGATGGTGGAGGCCCTCATCGAGGGAGAGCGGGACCCGTTGATCCTGGCGGATCTGGCACAGAAGCGGATGCGGGTCAGGATCCCCGAGCTGCGCCGTGCTCTGGTCGGGCGGTTCAACACCCATCACGCGGTGATGCTGTGCCTGCACCTGCGGCACATCGACGACCTCGACGAACTCATCGCCGTCCTGGATGAGCAAATCGATGCCACGCTGACCCCGTTTGCGGCTGACATGGCTCGGCTGACCACCATCACCGGGGTCGGCGTAGCAACTGCGCAGGTCCTGATCGCCGAGATCGGTGTCGACATGAGCGTGTTTCCCACCGCCGCACATCTCGCCTCCTGGTGCGGCATCTGCCCTGGCAACAACGAGTCGGCGGGAGAGCAGCGCACCGGCCGGACCAACCCCTCCAACCCGTGGCTGGCCACCGCCCTGGTGCAAGCAGCATGGGCTGCAGCCCGCTCGAAGAACACCTGGATGTCCGCGCGCTATTTGCGCCTGGCCCGGCGGATCGGCAAGAAGAAGGCCCTTATCGCGGTCGCGCACTCCATCGTGATCGCCCTTTGGGACATGCAGGCTGCCCAGCCCTGGACCGTTTATCGCGCCGGGCTCGCCCTACCTCGGCGCCGGCTCAGGGTTTTCGCTGTCAGCCGGTCTGGCTGCTCCCGCTGCCGGTGACGAGCCCGGTCTCGTAGGCAAGGATGACTGCCTGGACGCGGTCACGAAGGCCGAGCTTCATGAGGACGCGACCGACGTGGGTCTTCACCGTGGTCTCTGAGACAAACAGCTGGGACGCGATCTCGGCGTTCGTGAGTCCGCGTGCCATGAGCCGCAGGGTCTCGAGCTCGCGGGCGGTCAATGACGGCAACCGGTCTCGGGTCTTGGTGTCTACCGCACGGGGGCGGTCGAGGTACGACTCGATCATCCGCCGGGTGACCGTCGGAGCGAGCAGCGACTCACCTGAGTGGACCGCACGGATGCCGGCGACCAGCAGCTCGGGCTGGACGTCCTTGAGCAGGAAGCCACTTGCGCCGGCGCGCAGCGCCTCGTAGACGTACTCGTCCATGTCGAACGTCGTGAGCATGACTACTCGAGCCCGGCACACCCCGCCCTCGGTGAGCTGTCGTGTCGCCGTGATCCCGTCGGTGCCGGGCATGCGCACGTCCATCAACACCACGTCGGGCTGCAGTTCCGTTGCCCTGGCCACCGCCTGGTCACCGTCCGCCGCCTCGCCCACGACTTTCAGGTCCGGCTCGATCTCGAGAATCATCCGGAAGCCGATCCGGACCAGCGCCTGGTCGTCCACGATGAGGACGCCGATCCGGTCGGCCAGCTCCGCGGACGTCACGCCGTGCCCAGGGGCAGGGTCGCCATCAGCTCGAAGCCGCCCTCGGGGCGGGAGCGGGCGATCAGCTCACCGCCATAGACGGCTACCCGCTCGCGCATCCCGAGTAGCCCATTGCCGCCCTCGGGCGGCAACGCCTGTGAGGTCGGCACCTGGCCGTCGTCGCGAACGGCCAGGTGCAGCTCGCCCTGTCGATAGTCGATGGCCACCTCTGCGCGGTGCGGGTGGTGCGCATGACGCAGCGTGTTCGTCAGTCCCTCTTGGACCAGCCGGTATGCCGTCAGGTCCAGGCCCGGAGCAAGTGCCTGCACCGAGCCTGTCACCCGGACGTCCACCGGCAGTCCGGAGGCGCGGAACTGCTCGGCAAGCCTGTCCACCTGTTCGAGCCCGGGCGGGGGTTCGAGGTTCGTCTTCTCGCCCTCCTGCCTCAGCACTCCCACCATGCGGCGCATCTCGGCGAGTGCCTCCCGCCCGACGCTCTCCACGGTTTCCAGGGCCCCGCGCTCGGCAGCCTGCTCGGGGGTGAGGCGTCTCCGCACGGCAGACACCTGCACCGTCATGACGCTCACGCTGTGACCGATGACATCATGCAGCTCGCGGGCGATCCGGTTGCGTTCCTCGGCCACTGCCCGCGACGCGCTCTGCTGCCGGGTCAGCTGTCGCTGTTCGATGTACAGGACGGTCATGCGCACCAGGGCACCGACGAGCCACGCGATCACGAACGGCGCGAACCAGACGAGCACGAGCACCCGCTCGGTGAGGGTGGCGGTCTGCTGGGTCGGGTCGAGCGTCCACCAGGCCAGCCAGTAGACGGCACCGAGGACCAGCCCCCACCACGACCGTCGCGGTTCCTCCCTGCGCGCCACCGTGTACACCGCGACCGCCGTGGGAAGGAGGACCCCGTCGCCTTCAGGCGCGCCAACCACCGCGAACTCCACTGCGCTGACCAGGACGATCCCAGCAAGAACCGCCAGCGGGTGCACCCGGCGCCATACGAGCAGGGTCGCGGTCACGGCATACAACAGCGCCTGGACCCAGGTCGGGCCCTGGAGATGGGTCGAGCCGATCCCCCACCACACCTCGAGCTGTCCGAGCGCCCCCACGACCAGGGCAACCCCGAGGTCGAACGCCCAGTTCCTACGCGTCACCCGCCGAACGTACTGCGGTGGGGCAGCCCTCGCGTCCTCCTCACGAATGATGCCTCGGTCGGCCGTGAGGAGGACACGATCTCGGACCCTGGCACGACGACCAGCGCAACCCCTTGTTCCTACCGTCGAGCACGTCATCGAAGCACGTCATCGAGCACGTCAACATCGACAAGCTGGAGGGAATCATGAATCAGGTCAGTCGAATGGCCGGCGCAGGGCTGCTGGTCTACGGGATCGGGACGACGATCGGCTTCGCGGGAGCCGGCGGCCCGGGCGGGGACTACGAGCCGGACATCGTCGCTGCCTACTTCGACCCCCGTCACTTCCCGACAGCGATGGCGTTCTGGTACGTCGGGGCACTCTCCGCGTTGGGGCTGGTCCTGTTCGGCCTCGGCCTTCGCCGCAGCGGCGGCCAGGTGGGTGAGGCCCTCTGGGCCCTGGCAGTCGCCGGCACCGCCGTGAGTGTCACCGGCGCCTTTGTCGGGGGAGGGCTGGTCGTCGCGGCGGCCGAGGGTGGCCCGGCAGTGCAGGGGGGCGTACCGCAGCCGGTCGTCTACACGATCAGCGAGATCGCGAACCTGCTGACGGTGTGCGCGCCGGCCCTGTTCGTCGGAGCCGCGGCGATCGTCCTCGCCGTGCGGGCCGGGCTCCCGACCTGGCTGAAGGTCTTCTCGGTGATCGCGGGGATCTGCGGGATCCTCGCGCCGTTCTACTTCACCCTCGGGGTCTACCTGATCTGGGTACTCGTCTTCGGCACCTGGGCCGTGGTGCGTGGCGGCCGCCAGACAGCAGTAGTCCCCTCACCGCGGACCGAGTCGAACGTCTGACGGGGCTTGCTGCGCGCGGATGACACCCGCGCGCGGCGACGGGCCGGGGTTCTCGGGGATTCGAGCGCCCGGCCCGTCGGCATGCAAGGGGACACGAGGACCTCCTCGCCACGGAAGGACTGTTCGACCGGGGTTGACCAGAGGCTCCGGTTGGACGCGAAGATACCCAGGACCGGAACGCGTCGAGGCGGCCGCCACCGGTAGGAGCGCCGAACTTGCAACCCGCCCTGCGGGCCCACGGGCGAAACGCCCCCCTGCAACCACGCCCCTGCTGGGCGGTAGGACGCATCCGCTCAAAGGTCATCATCGCGTCTCAGTGTTTGCACGGCCGCCGGGCACCGCTCGGTGTCGGCGACCAAACCCGGGGGGCGGAAGCCCCGGCAACAGCAGCTCATCCACTCGACGGGCTGTCCTCAGGGCCTGTCATCGAACTCCGATTCTCGGAACGACCAATCAGCGGAAAGGACGGCGGGCGTAGCCGCCCTCAGCGCGGCAGAGGATGTTTGCCGTCGAGCTGCTGAGGTCTCTCAGGCCGCCAACTGGGGCGAGCCGACGCGCGGCGGGCCCGCAGGGATCGCGGAGGCGCAGTTCACACCAGTCGGGTGGGACGTCTACTCGTCACCACGTGGCTATCACGTAGCCGGCATTTGGCCGCTCACGGCTCGGCGCCGCTGGTCGGCGGCCTGAAGCCGCCATCGAGGATTAGTGCGCGGCGTCGTACGCCTGCTGCACCGCGGCACTGATACGGCCGCGGTCGCTGACCTGGTGTCCGTTGCTCTTGGCCCAGTCCCGCACCGCCGCCAGGTCCGTGCGGGGCGTTGGACGAGCGGTCTTCTTCACGGAGGCGGTCGGACGGCGGCGCCCTTGTTTGGTGGCCTTCGCGATAAACGGCTTCAACGCCTTCTCGAGCGCGGTCCGGTTCTTAGCGCTCAGGTCGATGGTCCACGACTCCCCATTGAGGCTGAAGGTCACCTCCTTCGCGTTCGCCGAACCATCCAAGTCATCGGTTACCGTGACCGTCGTCTGTGTCGCCATGAACGCGATACTCACGCCTGCGCCCACCCCTTGTCCAATCCCACACCAGCCCGGCACCATTCCGCCCCTCTGGCTTGGGGCGGACGTCCGCATTTGGTCCTGAGCTGCCGCACCCGGGTCGCTGCTGTCAGTCTCCGGACATGCCCGGGCGGTTCACCAAGCCGTGAAGCGCCCCAGGTTTGATGCCGCTCCTGTTTGAGTCCAGGAGCATGAGTTCATGCCGAAGGTGATTGATCCTGAGTTGAAGGCTCGTGCGGTGCGTCTGGTTCCGGAGCACCGGGGCGGGTACCCGACCTCGAGGGCCGCGGTCAATGCGGTGGCCTGGCGGCTCGGGGTGGGGAAGGAGAGGACCGCGTGAGAGCGCGCGGCGCTTCATCTGTGTGGAAGAGGGGCGGTTTATCGACCCAGGTTTCCACGTCGCGGGCTAACACAGTTAGGTGGTGAGGACAGTTTGTCGCTTACGGCATGCCGGCACCGGATCCTGGTCGGTTGCGGACTGCCGAATGCTGCTGGTTGCGGTCATGCGGCGAGGTAACGCGCGGTCCAGGTTGCGCGCGTGGTCGATGAATCTGGGGGCTGGTGGGTGTACTCGTCGGTTATGGCGGCGACAGCGAAGCCGGCATCGATGAGCGCGTCGCGGACCTGGACGTCTGCGTGGAAGTACTGTCGATGCCGCTCGGTAAACGTGTCGCCGTCATGCGCCCGGGTGACATCGATGCGTGTGTCGCAGGTCCGGGCGCCGACATCCACGACGCTGTCGAGGGCGAACCGGTACCCGGCCGCCTCACCCTCGACGACCGGGTGGGAGACGGTGAAATCCATCAGCGCGTCGGTGTGGAGGTCGAAGACGAACCAGCCCCCGGGTCGGAGCCGGCGGCCGACCGCCGTGAGCGTTGCGCCCAGGTCAGCCGGCGGCAGGTAGTTCAACGCATCAAATGTGCAGACGGCGGCGTCAAAGACGCCGCCAATCGTCAGGCCGGGAAGGGTTTGTTGCATCAGGACCGTCGCCGGTCCCACTCGCCGGCGAGCCCGGGCGAGCATCGCGGCTGAACGGTCAACGCCGACCACCCGATAGCCGAGGGCAATCAGCTCGGCGGCGATGAGGCCGGTGCCACAGCAAAGGTCGAGCACGGTACGCACGCCCGCCGCGTCACTGCTCCACAGTTCGTTGAGATGGGCGGCCCAGCGGTCATAACAGCCGTCCGCCACGATCTCGTCGTACACCCCGGCCAGTCGCGAGTACGGGTCGGCGCCGTTCCCGCCGGTTGTGCTCAGATCCCGAGGATCTTGGCCTTGCCCGCTGCGAACTCCACCAACACTGGGAAGTCCTCGACATGTCGGCTCGCCCATGGGCGCAGATCATATTTGCTCACATCCTGCTACCTCTGTGCACCGACCACAGACGCAGCGCGCTGGCGACGAAGAAGAGGCACGACAGTCAGCAGGGCTGCTCCGGCGACGCCCGCCTCGATCGCGGCCGCCGAGCCGCGGCGATGAGCCCGGCGCGCCACCACCGCTCACGCCCAAGCATCGACCGCCGCCGCGAGGACCACGCGCCCTTTTCTCATATGTTCCGGGTGATGCGGCGTCCTGTGCACCCGACGACAGTGATGCCACGGCGATTTCGCCACTCGCTGCTCGAGCGGCTTGTTCAGCCGCACCCTCGGCAATCGCATAGGAGCCCCAAATGCCTGAGAACACCCCAGTCCTTGACTGCCTCACCGAGATGACCGCCGTTTCCATCGCGGAGGGCAGCCTCGAAGCCCGCGAACACATGCTCGCGCGGCTGGCCGCGCTCGTCGCAGTCGGCGCGCCCGATGCGTCCTACCTCATGAATGCGGCTGCAGCAGCCGAGGTCGGGGTCACCCTGGAGGACGTCCAGGGCGTGCTCGTCGCGATCGCTCCCATTGTCGGGACGCCGCGGGTCCTGGCCGGCGCCGGGGGAATCACCAGGGCGCTCGGCTTCGCGGTCGCGGTGGCTGAAGCCGAGATCGAGGCGATGCTGGCAGAGGCCGAGGCGGAGGCCGAACCCAACCACAGCTGACACGCCGCACGCGCCCGTGCGCGCTTGCAGGCGAGGAGGAGCAGCGAGGCACGGGTCATCGACACACCCGGCCGGCCGCGGATTGGCCGATCCAGCGGTTGCCCATGGGGTAGTTCCCCTTAACCACCTTCAGTGCGCCCTATCTGCGGTATGACGCATCGATTCACCGTCAGATCGGCTCTCCGGGACCATGGGTCCCGTCCGATGCCCGGACTTGCCAGGATGTCGTCAGTCAGAGTGAGACCGGACCTGACCCGCACGTCGTTGAGGCCCCTATGTCAAGCGTAGAAGTCGCATGCGGTGCCGATCAGGCCAGCGCGCCGGCGCCGGCGCGCCGCTGGGTGTACCTCAGTGCGACGTATTGAGTGCCTGCGGCGGATGTTGGTGTCGCGGGTTAGCTGCCTGGTGGGACGTAGTCGACGCTCAGGCCGAGGGCGGCGTCGGCCTGCTCGATCGTGAGTAGCTTGACGGTGCTCGTCGTGGCACCGCCGGCGGTACTGACGGTGAACGGGCCGCAGATCTCCACGAAGGCGGTGCGCAGGCTCTGCCCGGCCTCGCTGAGATCGCAGACGTTGACAACGGGCCCTTCAGAGTCCCCGTGATCAGCTGTGGAACAGTGTGCCGGACGCCAGCGTCAGCACCATGGCCAGGACCCCGATCGACACGGAGCGGATCAGGGTGCGCCACACCTTGGTCCCACCCGCGGCGGCGAGGACCAGCGAGGTGACCGTCAACGAGACGATCACGGCGAGGAAGATGACCCAGACCCTCCATGCATTGGGGGCCAACGCGACGGACAGCATCGGCACGAGGGATCCCCACCCGAAGGCGAGCCCGGCCGCGACGCCACTGACGACTGGGGAAGGCAGTGGGGCTCCGAGAACCAGCCCGTGCTCGGCTTCGAGGTGGGCTGCCAGCGCGTTCCGCTGGGAGAGCGCCTGCGCGACCTCGTGGGCCAGCCGCGATGACAGCCCTCGACGCTCGTAAACCTCGACCAGCTCTGCCATCTCCTCCTCCGGGGAGAGACTCAGCTGACGCTGCTCCTCCTCGAGGATGGCCAGGCGCGCGTCGAGTTCGGTGGCTTCCTCGCCATACTTCGCACCGCCCAGGGCGATCCCGCCGCCGACAACCGCGGAGAACCCGGCGATGAGGATCGTCTTCGCACTAGCCCCCGCGCCGGCCAGCCCCTCGACGACCCCGGCGGTGACGATGATCCCATCATTGACCTCGACCAGCATCGAGCGCAGCCACGCTGCGTCATAGCCGCGGCCCGCGATGGCGGCCAGTCGTGGCCCGGCCCAGCTCATCGGGTCGATCGGCTCAGCGCTGCGACGAGATCGGCGTGGTCGGCCTCGTTTCTGTCGGCGTAGCTCGCGGCGAACACGGTCATCGCCGTCGTGAAGGCGGGGTTCCGGCCCAGGTAGGCATCGATCGCCGTGGGATCGCCCGACCGGGCATGAGCCTTGGCCAGAGCGGCTCCGCAGGCGGCGGCGAAATCGGCGAGGATCGGCCGGAGCAGGTTGCCGTCGGGGATGACCTTCATGTCGCGGAACTGGCGCACATAGAAGTCGGCACCGGCGAAGCGGGTCCAGCCGGCGAACATGTCGCTTGCGCTCTGGATCAGGCGCTTGCCGTTGATCACCCGCTCGGCATGGTTCCCGTAGGGGCTCGGCCCCAGGTGCTTCTCATAGACCGAAGGTCCGGCCTGCTTGACCTGCAGGAAGAGTGGCTCGTCCCGCGGCCCGCTCAACAGGACCAGGTAGACCTGCATCCCGACACTGCCGACGCCGACGACCTGGCGAACGGTATCGACATGGGTGAAGTTGCTCAGGCAGACCTGACGGTCCGGCAGCAGGGTCTGCCGGTACTGCTCGTAGATCTGATGGGCGATGTCGACCTGCGCACGCTCCGGAAGGTGGCTCGTCCGCGGTGGCTCCTCCCGAATCCTGAGCTGACCGTCCACGCGCTCGACCAGCCGATCGAAGGCCCCCTGGCTAGTGCGCTTGCGGGCCTTCTTGGCAATGTGCTCGCGGGCCGGTTCGCGGGCCTTGCGTGGAAAGTAGCCGACCAGCTCCTCGACGTGGATCGCGTCATACCAGATCTCCAGCTGGCCGGCCGTCGCGTACCGGCGCATCCGCTTGCGGTATTCGCCGACACAGGTGCGCACCGCGTCCAGACCGACCTCGTCGGGACGCCCGTTCTCCCGGGCGATCACCACGAGACTGGTTGCCAAGCGCTTGATATCCCACTCGAACGGTCCGGCCAACGTCTCGTCGAAGTCCCGCAGAGCGAAGGCCAGGTTGCGCTCGGGGGTAGCCCACAGACCGAAGTTGAGCACGTGCGCGTCACCGGACATCTGCACCATCAGTCCCGTGTGGGCGTGCCCGGCCAGATCCGCCGCCATCACGGCGGCGGCACCCCGGAAGTAGCTCCAAGGGGACAATGCCATCCGCTCATAGCGCAGCGGCAGCAGTGCCCGCACCCGGATCGGCTCCTGCGCACGTAGCTGTGCCAGCGCCGGCGTGCCGTCGGGCGTGCGCTGCCAACGTCCCTGCTGCGTTCTCGGCACGATTCTGCGCGACGCCCGGCCGACCGCCCGCCGGTCGGCATGGGGCAGTCCCGCGCCGTTGACCATCTGCCGACCTGGTTGCCTGTTCGGAGATTCTGCTGGCAAGTCGGTGCTCACCTCCGCTCTCGCACTGAGGCACGCGCCGATTGCGTTCCCCCGAGGTAGCGGACTTGGGGGTTGATCCTCGGTGCCTACCCGCCGCTGTCGATCGCGGCGATGGGTCCAGTATCCCTAGTGGGTTTGGGGAGTGCTATCGAGGTTACGGGGAGGTGGCTGCGGTCGCTTTGACTGCACCGGTCGATCGCCGCCTGACGGTGGCTCGACCCCTCGAGCAATCGGCTTCTTGGCCGCGGGCGGCCCCTTCGCCCGCCCGGCGCGAGCTGTCAGTGCCGCGGAGCGTCAACGTGTTATCGGGGTCGCGGTTGCGCCCAACGAACCGCTGACCGCCGTCGTCGGTGATCGGTAGAAAGCGCCGACATCGCCATGCAGATCAGAGGTTCGCCTGTGCGCTGTGGGCCGGTGTGCAGCACCGCTGAGACCACGCCCTATCAGGGCGAAGTGCCGCAGGTCGTTCGATAGCCGCGACACGGTGAGCAAAGAAAATGATGGTCGGCTTCGTCCACACTCCCGGGTTCGTGCGCGGGCGTTGAGGTCGTCGGCGGGTGTGGCCGGACGGTCGCCCACGAAGTTCCAGCTCGATCCCTGCGGTTGGTCTGATGGTCTTGGCTGTGCGGGGGCGACCTCCGTGGCGTTGGCGGCCGCCTCGGAGGCGTCGTGCTGGTCGGCGGTCGGAGACGTGGTGCCAGAGCAGCTCGGACTATTCCAGCAGTCCGCCACGCGGCAACCCGAGTCGGCCACTGCTGTCGCGGCCAGTATCGCGGAGATGTCGACGGGGTGTCGTTCCGTCTGGATTGGGAGATCGTGTTGGTCACGGCGTACGACCGCATTCCGCGATGCTGTCGTGAAGGCGGCACACGTTCCGCTCCGGACGGAAAGGATGAACCATGGACAAGAGGTTGCTGGCTCAGTTGAATGACGCTGATCTGTTGCTCTGGCGTGAGACCGAGCGGGAGGCAATCGCCCCGCTCGACGAGGACGGGGTCTCCGAGCTGCATGACCGGATCCGTCGTGCCCGTAACAAGTACACAGGTCAGTACCGTCGCGGGGCCAGTGCCAGGGTGGCCGAGACCGGTGGGCGAGGAAAGGCCCGGCCTGCCAATGCCCGCAACGCTGCCCGAGCGGAGGTATTCGAAGAGGCGCTCAACCGGGTTAGCCGACGGCTTGCGGTCCTGTCCCGCCAGTCTGCCGAGGACCTTCGGGCGGAGCGGCTGGCCGCCGCCAAGGCCAACCGGACGGTCGGACCGGCCCGCGCCGCCGCCAAGGAGCCGACGGGTAGTCAAGGGCAAGCCCGGGCGCACCGACAGACGACCGGGGGGCAGAAGCGCGATGCGTCAACCCGCGCCGCCGGCGCTCGACGACAGGCAGGACGGGATGCGCGCTAAACCAGCGCCGACAAGGCCGAAGGCGGTTCGCGGTCCCCAGGCGGCGAAAGGAGCACGTCCGTGATCGTGCGACTTGCGGCACCAGAGGACGTTTGCCTCGCGACCGAGGCCCCCGACCGCCGGCATAGTGCAGGTCCTTGACCTTGGTCTGAGGGGCCCGCAAGGCACGCCTCGTCCGGGCGGTGGGGTGAGATGCTCCGTGATCGGAGGGGATCGGCATTCCCGGGGAATTGTCGGTGGAACTTCAACATCGGCCTGATGGACCCTGAGGTCCGCCCGTTGTGGCCGGGCATGAAGTTCTGGGGCGAGGCGGCGACGATCCGATGCGTCCCCTCGAACCGGCCAGGGCAGCGTGTTCCACGCCGGCGGGGCGGACGGTGTTGCAGCGAACGCGGCGACCGCGTACGGCCGCTGCGCCGCGGCCATCACCGCGGCCGTGTCCAGGTCGACGTCGGCGGCGAAGGCTTCGTGGAACGCCTCGGTGGCGAGGTACAGGTCGGTGCCCTGGCTGCCGTCGGGGTTGGTGAACGGGACGGGCCTGATCGACGGCCCGACGAGGCTGCCCTCGAACTGATCGAGGAGCTGCTGCTGGCTCTCGCCCACGTCGCACATCCAGCCGTTGAGGTAGACCAGCGCGCGGACCTGCTCGTTGCCGACGGCGGCGACGGAGATCACGTTGCCGCCGTAGGAGTGCCCGACGAGCACGATCGGACCGGTGAGGGTTCTCAGGAACTCGGCCAGGTAGGCGGCGTCGCCGGCGAGGTCGCGGAGCGGGTTGCCGAACCCGATGACGGAATACCCGCGGTCCCGCAGCGCACGGATCTCCGGGTCGAAGCCCGTCGCGTCGGCCCAGGCGCCGTGGACCAGGACGATGGTCCGGGTCTCAGCAGCCATTCTCGTCACCACTCCTTCGTTGACGGATTGCTCAGCTGCCGCAACTGCAGACCGGTGCGCGTGCCCGGCCAAGACCCGCGAAATCCATTGGTACGGGCTGGCATCACACATCCGCCCGAGCATCCGCAAGCCTTTCGTGATAGCCGGGAGGAGCTCGGCGCAGGCGGGCCCCGAACGAGCGGCTCGGAGGACCAGTGACACCAGCCACGGCCCTCTTCCCGTGCTGCTATTCGTGCTGACGGCCGCGACCGGGCTGGTCGACGAGGTCAGTATCCTGGCGCTCGACCACGTCTTCGTCGCGAACATGACCGGCAACATCGTCCTCATCGGTTTCGCTGCTGCCGGGCGCCCGGCTTCTTGCTGCCCGCGACACTGTCGGCCCTGGCGGCAGCCGGCCTGGCGGCACGGCATCCCTGGTGTGAGTAAGGAAACGCCGCTGGCCGATTGCGCAAATCCCGGATCCGGCCACGGACCCGGTCCGCTAGCGTCTGACCCGTGAGCAGCCCCATGACGATGAAGCGGCTGATCCACGCGACGGTCCGCCGTGACCTTGCTCGCCTCGAGTCCGCGCTCGCGGCGGCTCCCGACGGTGACCGAGCTCGGGCCCGCCAGCTGGAGGCTGCCTACGCGAACCTGCACCGCGAGCTCAAGCACCACCATGTGGGCGAGGACAGCCACGTCTTCCCGTTCCTGGCCAGGGTGGAGGGAGCTCGCGAGCTGGTGCGAGTGATGGAGGGCGAGCACCAGGCGATGGCCGCCGCCCTTGCCGAGGCGGGGACCGCCATGACCGCCTACGCCTCGACCGGTTCTGCCGCGGACACGCGGGCCCCGCGGGAAGCCGTGCTACGAGCGCACGAGGTCGTGGAGCGGCACCTGCACCACGAGGAGGCAGAGCTCGAGCCGCTCATGCTGCCGCACCTCGAATCGCCCGATGGGAAGGCCGACGAGAACCGCCTGCGACCGGAATCCCTGGCCGCCTCGGGCCGCTGGATGGCTTGGATCCAGGACGGGATGCCCGACAAGGGGCGCGCCTTCTTCCGCTTCCCGATCCCGGCGCGGGTCACCTTTCGCCTCAGCATGGTTGCGAAGAGGTCGTACCACCGGGACGTCGCCCCGACCTGGCGGGTGCGCGGTGCCGAGAGCTGGCGCGTGCGACACGTGTGGACGCGCGAGGCAGGCTAGGCGGTGGTCGCGGTGGGGCCTCGTATCCGCACACCAGATCAGCGGCTGCGCGTGTTTGTCTCATCGACCATGAGGGAACTGGCGGAGGAGCGGCTCGCGGTCCAGCGCGCCATCGAGACGCTGCGCCTCACCCCCGTCCTGTTCGAGCTAGGCGCGAGGCCTTACCCCCCACGAGCCCTGTACCGTGCTTACCTCGAACAGAGCCATGTCTTCCTGGGCATCTACTGGCAGTCGTACGGCTGGGTGGCACCCGACGAACAGGTCTCCGGCCTCGAGGACGAGTACCGGCTGTCCGGGACGCGTCCCAGGCTGATCTACATCAAGGGGCCGGCGCCCGACCGGCAGGAGCGCCTGGGTGCCCTCCTGAGCAGCATCGAGGCGGATGACCAGGCGTCCTACCGGCACTTCGCGAGCGCGGCCGAGCTCGAGGGGGTCGTCAAGGACGACCTGATGGTGCTACTGACCGAGCGGTTCGAGGCCACAGAGCCGATGAGGCAGGGGGCGGCTCCTCGCCCACTGAACGCTCCCCCGGTCCCGGTCACCCCGACCGTCGGCAGGGACTCGGCGATCGCCGAGGTCAGACGCCTGCTGGCGGACGGGTGCCGGATCCTGACGCTGGTCGGGCCGGGCGGGGTGGGCAAGAGCCGGCTGGCACTAGAAGCTTGCCGGAACCCGGTGAGCGGGTTCACCGACGGGGTGGCGTTCGTCCCGTTGGAGACGGTCGCGGAGCCCTCCGAGGCTGTCCGGGTGCTCGCGGACGGGGTCGGGGCAACCGCGGAGGGGGCCCAGACATCGCTCGAGGTGGCGATCGATCGTCTGAGAGGGCAGCGGATGCTGCTGCTCATCGACAACTTCGAGCAGGTACTCCAGGCCGGTCCCGCGCTAGCGACCGTGCTCGACGCCTGTCCGGGTGTCAGCGCCCTCGTCACGAGCCGACGGCCTTTGCGGCTGCGTGGAGAGCGGCAGCTGACCGTCGAACCGCTCGAGGTGCCCGCGACGACGACCGAACCAGGGACCGACGCGGAGACCGCCGCCGATGCTCTCGATGCGGCGCTCCGGTCGCCCGCCGTCGCGTTGTTCGTCGAACGCGCGCAACGAGTTCGCCCCGGGTTCGAAGTCGTGCCCAGCAACGTCGACGCGCTGGTCGGCCTGGTAAGTCGTCTCGACGGGCTCCCGCTCGCCATCGAGCTGGTCGCCGCCCTCGCGCACCTTCTAGAGCCCGGACAGATGCTGGAGCGGCTCGAGCGCGGCGCCGGCGTCCCCATGTCTGCGGGCCAGGACTTTCCACAACGCCAGCGCACCCTGCGCGCGACGTTGGAGTGGAGCCACGACCTCCTGACCCCGTCGCAGCAGACGCTCCTGGCCAGGCTCGCGATCTTCCCGGACGGCGCCACGCTCGATGCCATCGAGTCCGTGTGCTCAGGAGCGCCGGTGTCCGACCTGCTCGACGACCTCTCCGTGCTGCTCGACAACGGGCTGCTACGGGCAGGTCGGCAGGGGAGCGAGGGTCAACCTCGCTTCAGGTTGTTCATGACCGTGCGCGAGTTCGCTTCCGACCGGCTCGCCACCACCGCGGAGGCGGAGGCGATCACCGAACGGTTTCTAGACTGGGCCACCCGGACGGTCTCCCTCGGCGATCCGATGCTGCATCGGGACGCGCCGGACCACTGGGCGGACCTGCAGGTCGAGGCACGCAACCTGCAGCTGGCAGCGCAACTTCTGATCGAGTCCGGCGACTGCGAGGGTTTCGCCCGGCTGGCCTGGGGGATGTTCCACTGGATGTGGCGGTACCGCCACTTTGGCGCGCTCGCCCAATGGGCCGAACGCGCGCTCGCCACCTGCGGCGACCCTGGGCGTTCAACCGACCCGGTCGCGGCGGCACGGCTGCGTGCCGCCGTCTCGTGGACGCGCTACCTGGTCGGCGATGTGGCAGGCGCTCTCGCGGCGCAGGACGTCCTCGACCTCGAGGCCGTCGCGGAGTCGGACCCCGCCTGCGCGGCGCTCCTGTACAGCACGCGGGCCATCGCCCTGCCGGTATCCGATAGAGGCCGTGCGGCCCGGGATGCCGCGGAGCGCGCCCTGACCCTGGCCGACAGGTCCGACTTCGACGCCGTGCGCGCCTATAGCCACTCCTTCCTCGGAAGCCTCGACCTGGTCAACCGCGACTTCTCCTCGGCCGAGGAACACTGCCGGACGTGTCTATCGATCGCGACCAAGACCGGTATGCGCTCACTGGTGGGTCAGCAGTACGGGCAACTCGCGCTGGCTGCCATCGCTCAGGGCCACCTCGACGAAGGCCGCCACCGGCTCGCGACTGCCTTCGAGGCCCTTTGGGTCGACGAGAACCTGACCGACGTGGCGTTCCTTCTCGCTCATTCTGCGGTACTGGCAGCAGTAGAGGAACGAGTCGCCGACGCAGCCCGAGCACGCGCCGCCTCCGACGGGGTGATGGCGCGCCTCGGGCTCGTCCACTGGCACATGTTCGAGCGCGCTCGCATCGCAGCGCTGGGTACAGCACCGGTGCCGGACCCGACAATCGTGCAAGCCGAGGCCGAGGGCGCGGACCCTTGGGACGTGCTGCGCGCGACGCTGGACCCGCCGACATGAACCTAGAACTCTTCGGCGTACCAGAGTCGACACCTCGTCGACGTTGGGCCGGATGTCGACAGGGCTGGGCGCTCTCCACGATCGCGTGCGGCGCCACGAGATGAGGTGAAGAAGAGAATCAATCGGCAGATCCTCGCCCGCCAGCCGGTGTGACCGCGCGCACGGGCGGGCTGGATCATTCGTCTATGTTGGCGGATTCGCGCCTGTGGGGCGTCAGACGCCGGCGATGTAGGCGGTGAAGAAGTGGAGGCCGTGTCGGTCGAGGTTGCCGCGGACATGGTCGTAGCGCTCGGTGGTCCTGGGTCGGCGTAGCGGGCCAGGATCTGCGCGCCCCGATGAGGACGCCGTGGCGGTCAGCTTCGTCGACGGTCCGGCGGCCGGACTGCAGGTGGTCGACGACATCACCGGGCTCGACGGCTACCACCCCCTGCACTCCGTCCGGGCCGACCTGCTGACCCGGCTGGGCCGTCCGGACGAGGCGCGGGAACAGCAGGAACGGGCGGCTGCCCTGACGCGCAACACCCAGGCACAGGAGGCCCTGCTCGCGCGCCAGGCCCACCTTTGACCCCGCGCTCCCACTCCTGAGGCGTCCCCCACGTGAGTACGCCTGCGATGGGGGTGCATGAGCACGTCCCGACCTGCTGGCGATTGCCCTCCCGCGTCTGGCCCGGCATCGGCTGCACCCGGTCGCCCCGGCTGGGACGGGGCCGGCCGAGGCGGCCGAGGCGATGGCGGGTGTGCACGCCCAGGGGCTCTCGGCGGCGGAGGCAGGACGACACAGCCGTCGGCGCCGTGGAGTGGCACGCTGCATGCGTCCAAGCGGAGTTCAAGGCGAGTCCAAGCGGTCAGTCGTTCGATGCCACGTTAGGCACGAAACCACGCCGGTGCACGGCGCGAGACCAGCGACTGGAGGACACATGAGCCGACTACGAGAGTCGACGTTGATGCTGATTCTGTTGAGCCTCGTGGGCGGGCCTGTCGCCGTGAGCGCCTGTTCGTCCCCTACCGCCACGCCCGCGCCCGCAGCGGCCAGTAGCCCGTCGACCACGAGCGCGAGTACAAGCTCGACGTCGACCACGCCCGCGACATCCGCTCCACCGGCGAAGTCGGATCCCGTCGATACGGCGTTCAGGGCCAGAGTGGGCACGCTGTGCCAGGGCTGGCTGACCGACATCAACAAGCACGGTCCGCCCTTCTACATGGGGAACCCGATGGCGCTCACCAGCGCTCAGCTGCCCCAGGCGGGGAGCTATCTGGACTCGTTGGCGATAAACCACGACTTGGTGAGCAGCACCTCGAACCTGGGCAGCCCGAGTGCTGGACAGGAGTCGTGGTCGACGTTGCGGTCCGACTTCACCGAGTTCCAGAAAGATCAGGCCGCAGCCATTGCCGCGGCCAAGGCGTCGGACCTCGCCGGGTGGGTCGCGAGTGCCTCAGCCGCAGATGCCACGAGGAAGACCATCCTGGACGACCTCCGGGGGGCGGGCTTCATCGTGGGCGACCTGTGCCGCATCCCGTTCGCCCAACCCGCGTACCACGGGGAATGAGCTCCAGCGCCAGCGATCTGGCCCCATTACACCGGCCGAGCAGCTCGTCGACCCGAACCCGCCTGGCAGCGGCAGCCACTGCCCATCCCTGGATCACCCTCAACTCCAGAGTCACCATCGAACAGGCCAAGGGAGCGCTGGCCCGGATGCGTGACGTCTCGGTGGACGAGGCCTTCACCCTGATGCGCGACCACTCCAGGCGACAGCACCTGCGACTAACCGACCTCGCACTGGCCGTGGTCACGGACCCCGCTAGCCACCCCGATCTCACCGGGACGCACCGTCGGTGACTGTCACACTCGCCCAGAACCCTCGACGATGGACACCCAAGATCGGGCACATCGCAGCCGACGAGATCTCCTGCGACGCTGTCTCAGAGGACATCCGCGACTGCTATCCACTCGAAGTTCACATCCACAATGCGGCTGAAGTCTGGCGGGCGAGCGTCACTGGCCCTCACGAGGCTGTTAGACGAAGCAGAGCGGGTGATTCCCGTCGTTGAGTGCGTCCACCGGATTGCAACACGGTGGCGTGCGGGTTTGGCTTAGGTTCCGGGGGGCAGGCGGCGGTGCCGTTGGCCCAGCGCAGAGAGGGTGAGGTGTTCTACGTGGAGCCCGAGGTGGTTTCGCCTGAGCCGATCCCCGGTACGTCGCTGGCTGAGCGCACCGTCGCGGACCTGTTGCCGATCGCGACCACGTCGGAGGAGGCGGTGCGGCTGCGAGACTCGGTTCCGTTGTGGTTTCACACCTTCTCGCTGGGGCATGGCGATCTACACGCCGGGCCTGGCCCGGGACCACGTCTACCGTCTTCCCGTCCTGGACGCGGAACGTTTTGCCGGGCGCAGCGTGCTTGACGTCGGGGCCTTCGACGGCTTCTACAGCTTCCTGGCCGAGCGGCGGGGCGCGCGTCGCGTGGTCGCGGTCGACAACGAACAGTACGTCGACTGGGTCCAGGCCCGCTTCGGCATCTCCCTGACCGGTGGTGCTGGGTTCCACGCGATGGCCGCCGTCCTCGGCTCGAACGTTGACTACCAGCGGATGGACGCCCTCGACGTGCGGAGCCTGGGCGAACGCTTCGACGTGGTCCTGTGCTTCGGGATCCTGCATCGGGTGACCGACCCGATCGCGTTGCTGCGGGCGTTGGCCGACGTCCTGACCCCGGCCGGGGAGCTCATCATCGAGACCTACGGTTCGCACCTGCCGAGCGACACCCCGGCTATCGAGGTCCACCAGCCTGGCGCGGTGTATCAGCGCGACGACTTCGTGTACTGGGGTTTCCCCGCCGAGGGACTGCGCCGGCTTGCTCGCATCGCCGGGCTGACCGATGTCGAAATCATCGCCGCACCCGACATCGACGGCCATCCCCGGCTACTAGCCATCCTCCGATCCGGAGAACCCTCAGGTATATAGGCGGCAGACAGCGCGAGGTTCGACCAGGAAAGTCGCTCCCACCTAGGACGACAGAACGCCGCCGTCGGTCTGACCGGTAACTCGGCTGTGGTCGGCGGTGACCGACTGGCGTCGAGCGTCTGTGGCCTATATGTGGCCAGGTTTCGCGGATCGCGGTGTAACGGCAGGTCACAGGCGCACCGCCGTCCGACTGTAAATCCGTCGCGAAAGCTTCGAAGGTTCGAAGCCTTCACCTGCCACCACGCCCACTCACGAGGCCCTGACCGGCGTAAACCCCCGGTCAGGGCCTCATGCGGTCGACCGGTCGGTGAGCAGGACGAGCTGCTGGGTGGCCCGCGTCATCGCGACGTAGCGATCCACGGCTCCCTCGATGCCGCTGCCGAAGTCCTCCGGATGCACGAGGACCACGAGGTCGAACTCCAGCCCCTTCGACTGCTCGGGTGGCAGCGACTGGACCCGTGCGGTCGCCTCGAACGTCGGGTCGCCGATAACGCACGCGACTCCCGTGACGTGGTCGGTGAGCCAGGCGTCGAGGATCGCGTCACGATCGGTGGTCGACCCGTGGACGACGGGGATCCCGCTGCTGCGGATGGAGGTCGGCACGTTGGCGTCGGGAAGTACGGCGCGGATGACCGGCTCCGCCTCGGCCATCACCTCGACCGGGGTCCGGTAGTTGATGCTCAACGACGCCAGCCTCGTCCGGTCGAGGCCGACCCGCCCGAGCCGTTCCTCCCACGACTCGACGAACCCGTGCCGTGCCTGCGCGCGGTCGCCGACGATGGTGAAGCTGCGCGAGGGGCAACGGAGCAGGACCATCTGCCACTCGGCGTCGGTGAGCTCCTGCGCCTCGTCCACGACGATGTGGGCGAACGGACCGGCGAGCAGGTCCGGGTCGGGTCCGGCCACGCCGCTCTCGTCGACCAGGGCGCCCCGGAGGTCGTGGACCTTCAGCATCGACATGAGGTGCATCTCCGAGTCGTCCGTGGCGATCAGGTGCTCGATGACGTCGTCCATCTCGCGGCGCTCGGCGGCGAGGACCGCATCGCGCTGACGCTTCCGCCGTGACGCGTCCGGGTCGCCGAGCCGTTGCCGGGCCGCGTCCAGCAGCGGCAGGTCCGAGACGGTCCAGGCGTACGGGTCCTCGCGCTGGCAGGCGCGGACCTCGTCGGCGTCGAGCCACGGCGCGCAGTGCCGCAGGTAGGCGGGCACCGACCAGAGGTCACCCACCAGGTCGGTCGCCTCGATCACCGGCCACGCCCCGTTGAGGGTGGTGACGAGGTCCTCGTTCCCGGAGAGCGACCGGCGCAGCGCCTCAGCCGGAAGGTCGTCGTCCTCGTTCTTGTCGACGAGGATGCTCACCAGCTCCTCGAGGATCTGGTCGCGCGCCTCGTTGTGCGGCACACCGGACACCGACGCGAACGCGACCTCCCAGTCCGCGGCGCTGACCCAGAGGTCTCCGTAGGGCGTCTCGACCTCCAGCCCACGGGTCGGCGGTTCCTCGTAGAGCCGGACGGCCGGCTCGATCGCCGACACCATGCGCGCCGACGACTTGAGCCGCTCCACGGCCAGGTCGGTCTCGGGTCGGGCCGCAGCGCCCTCGGGCACGAGGTCCCGGACCGTGCACGTCTGCACGCCCTCCTCACCGAGGCTGGGCAGCACGTCGGCCACGTAGCGCAGGTAGGGCCGGTGCGGTCCGACGACCAGCACCCCACCCCGACGGTGGCCGAGCCGGGGGTCCGAGTAGAGCAGGTATGCGGTGCGGTGCAGCGCAACGACGGTCTTGCCGGTGCCGGGTCCGCCGTCCACGACGAGCGCGCCGCGGGACCCGGCCCGGATGATGGCGTCCTGGTCGGCCTGGATGGTGCCGAGAACGTCGCGCATCTGCGCCGACCGACTGCTGCCAAGGCTGGCGATGAACGCCGACTCGTCGTCGAGCGCGGCGTTCCCCTCGAACCCGTCCAGGGTGAACACCTCGTCCCAGTAGTCGCGGATCCGACCGTCGGTCCAGCGGTAACGACGTCGGCTCACCAGGCCCATGGGGCTCGCGTGGGTGGCCCCGAAGAACGGCTCGGCCGCGGGCGAGCGCCAGTCGACGAGCAGCTGGCGACCGGTGCTGTCGGTGAGCCCGAGGCGCCCGACGTAGACCGGCTCGAGGCCGTCCGCGCTGACGATCCGGCCCAGGCACAGGTCGAGCCCGAAGCGCCGAAGGGCGCGCAGCCGTCCGGTCAGCCGATGGATCTCCAGGTCCCGTTCCAGGGCCTGCTGGCCGTGCCCGGCCGGGGCTCGGCGTTCGGCGTCGAGCCGGGTGGACAGGTGGGCGATGGAGTCCGCGAGGCTCTTCTCGAGGACGGCGAAGAACCTCTCGTCCTCGGCGATCAGCGCCGGGTCCTCCTTGGCGGCAAGGGTCTCAGGAAGGTCGAACGCGCTGGTGGTCAGCGGCATCACGTCATCGGCTCCGATCTGGGCGTTGGCCTCGGCCGGCGATTCTGCGCCACCACGGGGGCCTTGCCGCAAGCCCCCTGGTGCGCTATACGTTGAGAGTGGAAGGGAGCGCGACTCCCTTCCACGTTTGTGATGATGGCGGGCATGACCCCGGCACCGTTGGCGCGAGCCGCGCGCGCCGCAGTCCTGGTGTCGGTATGCGGGTGCCTCGCCGCCGTCCTGGCCGGCTGCTCCACCGGTGCGCCGGAACCTTCGGCCCCGGCCGTCACCACGGACACGTCGCCGGTCACCACGACCACGAGGCCGACGAGTCCGACGATCGCGCCGAGCCCCTCGGCGACGCCGACGGCGGTGCCGCCGTTCGTCGCCCGGGTGCAGTGGGTGAAGGGGTCCGGCGGCCGCAGCCTGCACATCGTCCCGACCGTTTCGGGTCGCGCCGCACAGGGCTCCGCGGACGACGACGAGGCCTGGTCCGAGGTGCTCCGGCTGGCGCCGGACGCCGACCAGCCGGGTATGCGCGCGCAGTTCGACTGCCACTGGACCTTCGCCCGGCTCGTGCAGCCCGACAAGCCGTCCTGGAACATCGAGCCGTGGCGTCCGGTCGTGAGTGAGTCGCAGATGGTCGATGCCCGGTGCAACCCGGGCGGCCCGGAGTCGGCCGAGGGCTGAGCCCTACTTCTTGGCGCGCCAGGCCCGCTCGAAGGGCAGTCGCCACGCGTGCGGGGCGATGAGCTGGTGCACGGCGTTCGGACCCCAGCTGCCCGGCGCATACGGCTTGGCGGGCGGCGGGTCGTCGAGCAGCGGCTGCGCGCGCTCCCAGAGCGACTCGATGCCGTCGGCGGTGGTGAACAGGGTGTGGTCGCCGCGCATCGTGTCAAGGATGAGGCGCTCGTAGGCCTCCAGGACGTCCCCGTAGTGCTCGCCCTCCTGCGTGGCGAACTGCATCGACAGCTTGTCCATCTTCATCC
Organism: uncultured Actinomycetota bacterium; assembly: GCA_963757225.1. Taxonomy (GTDB): domain Bacteria; phylum Actinomycetota; class Actinomycetes; order Actinomycetales; family Dermatophilaceae; genus Lapillicoccus. The sequence continues at coordinate 56,232 of CAVWQU010000021.1, read as the reverse complement.
CCGGCCCGGGACGCTTGCCGTAGAAGGACAACGAGACCTTGGAGTCCTCGGACAGGTCGAAGGTGAGGTGGTCCGGGCCCTGCTTGCCGACCCCCGAGTCGGACGGGAACATCGACTTCGGCGCCTCCTTGAAGGCGATCGAGATGATCCGCTGGCCCTCGGCCATCTTCTTGCCCGTACGCAGGTAGAACGGCACGCCCGCCCAGCGCCAGTTGTCGATCCCACACTTGAGCGCGATGAACGTCTCGGTGTCGCTGTCGACCGGGACGCCCTCCTCCTGCGTGTAGCCGGAGTACTGGCCGCGGACGACATCGTTCGGGTGGATCGGCATCAGCGACCGGAAGACCTTGTTCTTCTCCTCGCTGATGGCTCTCGGCTCGAGCGCGGTCGGCGGCTCCATCGCGACGAAGGCGAGCACCTGGAGCAGGTGCGTGACGACCATGTCCTTGAAGGCGCCGGTCTGCTCGTAGAAGGCGGCCCGACGGTCCAGGCCGAGGGTCTCGGGGATGTCGATCTGGACGTGGTCGATGAAGTCGCGCTTCCAGATCGGCTCGAACAACCCGTTGGCGAAGCGGAACGCGAGGATGTTCTGCGCCGCCTCCTTGCCGAGGAAGTGGTCAATGCGGAAGATCTGGCTCTCGTCGAAGGTCTCGTGGACCTGGTCGTTGAGGATGATCGCGCTGTCCAGGTCGGTGCCGAAGGGCTTCTCCATGATGACCCGCGAGCGGTCGACGAGCCGGGCGTCGCGCAGGGTCTTGATGACCACCGGCGCCGCGGCGGGCGGGACGCTCATGTAGTGGATCCGCCGGACGTTGCCGCCACCCAGCTCGGTCTCGGCTACCTCCACCGCCTCGCGGAGGCCGTCCGGCCCGGCCGAGCTGGGCACGTAGTGGAGCCGTCTCGCGAAGGTCTCCCACTGCTCCTCGGTGAGCCGGTGGGTGGAGAACTCCTTGACCGCCTCCTTGGCGAAGGCCCGGAACGACTCGTCGTCGAGTTCCTCGAGCGACGTCCCGACGACGGTGATGTCCGGCGAGAGGGCCGAGAGGGCGAGGTGGGCCATGCCCGGAAGCAGCTTCCGCCGGGCCAGGTCGCCGGTGGCGCCGAACAGGACGATCACGTGGGGGTCCAGTCGTTCCGCGCTCCCTCGCCGTGGGCGCGTCGACGGCGACGGGTAGGCGATCGTCTGAGGCGGGTTGATGACGTCCACGATCCGATCTTGGCACTGCGACCTCGACAGGGGCCAGACGGGGCCCACGAGGTGGCGGGCTCGTATCAGCGGGACGACGGGTCGACTCTGGAAAGGGTGCCGGGCGGCGCGCGCCGTCGATATCGTCTTCCATCGGCTTCGTCGAGGAGTCACCGTGAGCGGTCCGCAGATCGAGAAGGACCTCCGTGTCACGCGAGGGGGCGGTACGTGACCAGCGCGCTCGAGGCATGGCCGCTGAGGTTCGCCGACCCGCAGGTGCGCGCGGCCCACGCGGCCCTCAGCTCGATCTACCGACGACCCGAGATCGAGAAGGTCGTCGAGGACGCCGGACTGTCCCTCGCCCAGATCGCGTTCCACGAACGGGCCGACCTCAGCTGGCGCGCCATCCTCACGTTCGCCTCCGACCAGCAGCGGATGCCCCAGCTGCTCGACGCGGCGATTGCGGAGAAGCCCGCCCTGGCCGTGGTGCTGTCCGAGCTGCGGTCCGAGACACCGGTCGTGGCGGCCGACCGGCCGGCGACCGAGGCGGCCCCCAGCTGGAAGAACTTCAGCGACGACGGCCGCAAGGAGGCCGTCATCATCGCCGGGCAGCCGACGTTCGTCGACGTGAGCTTCCTGGAGGCCGGTGCTCGACGCGCCAAGAGCGTCTGCCGGATGTCGGTGACCTTCCCGCGCGGTGAGGGCACCGGCACCGCGTTCCGGGTCGGGCCGCGGCATCTCCTGACGAACCACCACGTGCTGTTCGACACCGACCACGCGAACGACCAGGCGACGCAGGCCGAGGCGTGGTTCGACTACGAGACCGACGCGGCGGGGCGGATGCGGTCCATCGTCCAGGTCCCGTGCGACCTGGACACCGTCGTCTTCGACGAGGAGAACGACTGGGCGCTGGTGCAGACGAGTGAGGAGATCCCCGACGCATACCCCGTCCTGCCGATGGTCGGAGCCCGGCCGCCGCAGGTGGACGACCGCGTCTACATCGTCCAGCACCCTCAGGGGCAGCCGAAGAAGATCGCCTTCCAGCACAACCTTGTTCGCGCCGTCGAGCCGGATCTCCTGCAGTACTGGACCGACACCGAGGCCGGGTCGTCGGGCTCGCCGGTGTTCGACGACCGGTGGGACCTCGTGGGGCTGCACCACTACGCGGTGCCCGCTCCCGCTGGCGAGTCGACGTCGATGCGCAACCAAGGCCGCCTGATGAGCCACGTCGTCGCGCGGATGCGCGACATGGGCGTCTACCCGGGGGTCTGAGATGGGCTGGATCGACTCGTCGGCGTGGGACACCGTGCAGGGGAAGGAGCTGGTCCAGCTCCTCGCGGAGGCCTTCCCGGGCGAGCCCCTGGTCGAGGATCTGCTCACCCGCGCCGACATCCCGCGGCGATTCCTGCGCAGCGGGAGCATCTCCATGGAACTCTACTGGCGGGGTCTGGCCGAGGATCTGCACAACCACCAGCTCCTGCGCCGGCTCGTCGACCAGGCGGTCGTCGTCACGCCGGCCCTGGGTCCCCGGATCGCCCAGCTCGACCTGGTGGACGAGGTGCTCGCGGCGACGCCGCCCGCCGCGCGGTACGGGCTGCGCATGCTGCGCCCGGGCAACCGTCCCTTCATCAACCGGGTCAGCCTGCGCGAACGGCTCCAGCGCCTGATCGAGGAGGACTACCCGGTCCTCGTGGTCCGCGGCCCCGAGCGGTCCGGGAAGTCGTTCAGCTACCAGCTGCTCGAACAGGTCCTCCCGGCCGACATCCGACTGGTCTGGGTCGACTTCTCGTCGTCCGGCGCCGGCCGCTCGGCGAGCGATCTCGCGGACCTGCTCTACTCGCGGTTCGCCCTCGACCGCCCCACAGCGGCCGGGCGTCGGACGACCGGGATCCGGCGGGCGATCGAGCTCGTGCACCACTTCGCGGCGATGTACAACCGGGTCGAGAGCGGCCGGACGATCCTGTTCGTCGACGGCCTGAACCGGGTGGATCTCTCCCGTGACACCTTGGCCTTCGTCTCACAGCTCATCGCCGACGTCAGCCGGGGACAGCTGAAGGACGTCCAGCTGGTCCTCGCCGGCTACGCCGAGCAGTTCGACGCCCAGTACAGCGCGCTGGTGCTCGTCGAGGACGTCGTCCCCCTCACCTCGACCGATCTCCAGACGTTCTTCGAGGGGTGCGCGGCCGACGCGGGACGCTCGATGACCTCGGCGCAGATCAGCGAGATCCTCACGGCGGTCCTCGACGGGGCACCGACGATCGACGAGCTCGCGGTCCGGACTCGCACCGAGGCCCTGGCCATCCTGGGGCTGACCCCGTGAGCCGGCCGGCCCCGCCGCCGCGGCGCCCGGGATCCAGCGCGATCGTGACGGATCCCCAGGCCACGATGCGCGAGCGGGCCGGGGTCGTCGTCACGTTCGACCCGGACGACATGGTCGGACTCGGCATCCCCAGCGGTGACGTCATCGACTTCCTCGACCAGGAGTGCCATCTCGTCCCGGTCCCCGACGGTCCCGCGACCTGGACCATCGACGACGCCGTGCGCACCGGGCTGTTCGACACTGCTTCCCGGGGCGATCTGCTGCGGGCACGGGACTCGGTACGCGACGCTCCGGTCACCCTCGTCCAACAGGCGCTCGACCGGTCCCTTCGGGCGGGATGGGACAACGAGGAGGTGGCCGAGCTCGGCGATGAGGAGACCGCCGCGCTGTCGGTTGTGGCCAGGTGGTGGGGTGGCCGGCGTGATGACGTCCCGAACCCCGACGACCTCACCGACCACCTCCGACGACGGCTGCTGTTCGCCGACGCCCGGTCGATGGCCACGGACCACTTCGTCGGACGCCAGGACGTCCTCGCCGCAGCTGTGGGACCGCTTCCGCGGCCCGCAGGGCAAGGCCGTCGCCCTGTGGGGGATCGGGGGCGTCGGCAAGTCGGCCCTCGTCGCCCGGTTCGTCGTCGGGGTCACCGACACGTCCAACGTGCTCGACCGGGGCGTGGTCGCCCTCCTCGACTTCGACGACCCGGCCCTCAACCCGATGTACCCCGCGGAGCTCGTCGCCGCCATCACCGAGCAGCTGGAGGTCCAGCTCGCCGCACGCTCGGGTGCCTTCGCCGACGTCCGGTCGCGGGTCGTCATGGAGTCGGCCTACAGCGACTACCGGTCGTCGAGCACGGTGCGCAAGGCCGCCGGTCCCAACGCCTACTGGGCCGACCTGCTCGCCGAGGCACTGGCGGAGGTCGACGACCGGCTGCTCGTCGTCCTCGATACCGTCGAGCAGGCGCAGCGCCGCGGACCGTCGGCGATGTTCGCCCTGGCCGACGTGGTCGCCGCGCTGGTCCGCCGGCCGAACGTCCTCGTTCTGCTGTCGGGTCGGGCCCGCATCCCGGAGCTGCGCGACGTCGCGACCGAGCTCGAGCTGCGCGGCCTCGCCGAACCCGATGCCGTGCGGCTGATGGTCGAGATGGCCGATGGCGGGATCGACGTGGACCGGGCGGCCGCCTTGGTCGAGCGGTTCGGAACCCGTGGACCGGCGTCCGGTCCGGACCGGCCGCCGGTCCTGATCTCGCCCTTGACCGTCCGCCTGCTCGCGTCGCTGCTCGCCCGGACCCCGGGCGGCGACGAGGACCCGCTGTTCGGGCTCCAGGCGGTGAACGAACAGCTGGACGCCGAGCTCTACCTGCGCATCCTCGGCCACATCGGCGACCCGGAGGTCCGAGCCCTCGCGCACCCGGGGCTCGTGCTGCGGCGGATCACTCCCGAGGTGATCCGTGACGTCCTGGCGATGCCGTGCGGCATCCCGCTCGCGGACCTGGACGAGCAGGACCTGTTCAACCGCCTCGCCGCCGAGCCGATGCTCGTCGACCGGCCCGAACCCGGCGTCCTCGAGCACCGTCAGGACGTCCGTGCGGTGATGCTCCCGCAGATCCTGCGCGACACCCAGGTCGACGCCACCGGCGTGCAGCTCGCGGCCGTGGCCTACTACGAGGTGCGACCAGACCCCGCGTCGCGGGTCGAGGAGCTCTACCACCGCCTCATGCTCGGCCAGGATCGCAGCGACCTCCTGCGGCGATGGGACGACCGGGCCGCTGAGCAGCTGGTCGTCGCGGTCGACGAGCTGCCGCCACGGTCGCGCGTGTTCCTGCTCTCGCGGTTGCGGGGGGCCTACGTGGGCGACGAGGACCGACGGCTCCTCGACGACGCCGAGTGGCTCGAGAAGGTCGAACCCACGGTGGAGGCGATGCTCGCCCGGGGTCGGGCCGACGAGGCACTGGACCTGCTGCGCGAACGCCGCCGGCCGGACGGCGGACCGTTGCTGCCGCTCGTCGAGATCGAGGCCCTGGAGGCGACCGACCAGCTCGACCAGGCGATCACCCTGGCCGGTACGGAGGCGCAGGTGGCCGCCGCGGCGCTGGACGGGGCCGCCATGACCGACCTCAGCCTCCAGCAGTGTCGGCTGGCCGAGCGGGCCGGGCGTCCGGCCGAGTCGCTCGTCGTCCTGGACCGCGCCATCGCCGTCACCCGTGACCACAGCATCGACCGGCTACGGCTGCTCGTGGCGTGGCTGGGTGTCGCGCGTCGCAACGCCCTCGGCACGCCGGACCAGCGTCGATCGCGGGTCGATGAGGCCGCCGACCTCGGCCTCACGACCCCGACCCGCCGGCTCATCGAGTACCCGGGGCTCCTGCGCGACCTCGCGGCCGAGGTCGGTGACGAGGCCGGCGACGTCCTGGACACCGCCCTGCGCTCGGTCGGGTTCGACGCGCACAACAGTGGCGACGTGCCGGAGGCGCTCGCCGAGCTGGCCGACTCTCCCGAGCGGACCGGCACGGTCGTCGACCTGCTCCGGCTCGGCCAGGACCCTCGGGGCCCGGTCGAGTGGCACCAGGTCGTCAACCAGAACCGGTCCGACTCGGGACTCGGCGTGGCGGAAGTCCTCTCGGCGTTCCCGGAGGACAGCGAGAGCCTTCGGGACGCCGTGCTGCGCGACTACCGGAGCGAGGCCGACGCGGCATACCAGGGTGTCGACCAGTCCGAGGAGCTGCGCTGGGACGGGCCGCCCTAGGCGTCGGCGTCAGGCGAGCGCGGCGTCCAGCGTGATCTCCGTACCGGTCAGGGCCTTGCTCACGGGGCAGGAGGCCTTGGCGTCCTCGGCGACCGCCTTGAAGCCCGCGTCGTCGAGCCCGTCGACGACGCCGCGGACGGTGATGGTGATGCCCGGGATGTGGAAGCCGCCCGCCGGATCGGGGCCGAAGGACACGTCCGCCGTCACGTCGAGCGACTTCGGCGTGCCGCCCGCGCGGGCGATCAGCGCCGAGAGCTGCATCGCGTAGCAGGACGAGTGCGCCGCCGCGATCAGCTCTTCCGGACTCGTGCCGGCCTCGCCGGTCTCGGCGGTGCGCTTCGGCCACGACACGTCGAAGCTGCCCGACTTCGAGCTGACCAGCTCGACGGTTCCCGACCCGTCCGGTAGTCCTCCGGTCCAGGCGGTGTGGGCGGTACGTACTGACATGGTGACTCCTCGGTCTTGGGTCAGGTCGGATCTGGGGACCCCCTCCTCCCCACCCTGTCGTAGACGAGCGGGGGAGCGGAACCCTCTGTCCGGCGAGGCTACGACGGACGGGTCAGACGACGACCAGCCGGGTGGGTGCCGGGACCTCACCCACGGGTATGCGACCGGTCACCGGTCCGAGCCGGCCGAGGACCCGGGGGCCGGCGGCTCCGGTGCAGGACGGCACGTTGCCCGGCAGCTCGTGGGCGGTGAGGTAGCCGATGAGGGCGAAGGCCAACGCCTCCTTGACGTCCGACGGGATGCCGAGCTCGTCGATGGTGCCGACGCGGACCGCCCCGGCCGAAGCCTGGATCCGTTGCATCAGAACCGGGTTCGAGGTTCCACCCCCGGAGGCGAACACCTCGGCGACACCGGTGGTGGCCAGCTCGGCGCCGACAACGCGGGCGCTCAGCTCGGTCAGCGTGGCGACCAGGTCCACTCCGTCGACGCCTGGGTGCCGGGACCGGTACGGGTCGAGGTACCCCTCGTGGAAGAGCTCCTTCCCGGTGGACTTCGGGGCGGGCCAGGCGTAGTACGGCTCGGCGAGCAGGTCGGCGAGGAGGTCCTCGTCGACCCGGCCCTGTGACGCATACCGGCCCTCCCGGTCGTACCTCTCGGCGCCGCCGGTCATCCGGACGACGGCGGCGTCCACGAGGGCGTTGGCCGGCCCGAGGTCGTACGCGTAGGGGTCGACCACCGGGTCGACCACCGTCATGTTGGAGATGCCGCCGAGGTTGAGCGCGGCACTGCGCGGTCGCCCGGCGAGGAGCAGCACGTCGAGAGCCGGGACGAGCGGGGCACCCTGGCCGCCGGCGGCGATGTCGGCCGCTCGATGGTCGGTGAGGACCGGCCGGCCGGTCGACTCGGCGAGCGACCAGAGGTTGCCGAGCTGCAGCCCACCGCGGGCGCGCCCGTCCTCGACCCAGTGGAAGACGGTCTGCCCGTGCGAGCTGACGAGGTCGCAAGAGGGTGCGTCGAGCGCGGTCGCCACCCGGGCGAAGTGCTCGCCGATGAGGATGTCCAGCGCGCACACCTCGGCGACCGTCGTGGGGTTCGGCGGCAGAGCGGCGGCGATGCGCTCGCGGAGCTCTGGGGGTAGGGCACCACGTCGGAGGCGACGATCGACGCCTCGAGACTGGTCCCGTGCTGCTCGAACTCGACGTGGCATCCGTCGACGCCGTCGTGGGAGGTTCCGGAGATGAGGCCGATGACGCGCATGTCGCCCATCCTGGCCGACGGGGTTAGCGTGGCGCGCGTGAGCGACACGATGCAGGCCGTCGTCTGCCACGGGCCGCGGGACTACCGGCTGGAGACCATCCCCGTGCCCACCCGCGGACCCGGCGAGATCCTCGTCCGGGTCGAGGCGGTCGGGATCTGCGCCAGCGACCTGAAGTGCTACCACGGCGCCGCGAAGTTCTGGGGTGACGCCAACCGTCCCGCCTGGGCGGAGACCGAGGCGGTTCCCGGCCACGAGATCGCCGGACGGGTCGTGGAGCTGGACGACGAGGCGCGTCAGCACTGGGGTGTCGACCTCGACGACCGGGTGGTCGTGGAGCAGATCGTGCCGTGCTGGAGCTGCCGGTACTGCGACACCGGGAACTACCACATGTGCCAGGTGCACAACATGTACGGCTTCAAGCGCGCCAACCCGGGCGGCATGGAGGAGTTCATGGTCCTGTCCACGGCCTCGCTGGTCCACACGATCAGCAAGGACATCCCGCCGGCCCACGCGGCGTTCGCCGAGCCGCTGTCCTGCGCGCTCCACGCGGTCGAGCGCGCCACGATCGGCTTCGCCGACACCGTCGTCGTCGCGGGCTGTGGTCCGATCGGCCTCAGCATGATCGCGGGTGCCGCCGCGAAGTTTCCGCAGGCCCTCGTGGCGCTCGACCTGGACCAGCGAAAGCTCGACCTGGCGCTCAAGACCGGCGCGACCGCGGCGATCAACATCGCCGAGGAGGACGCGGTCGCCAGGGTCAAGGAGATGACCGGCGGCTACGGCTGCGACGTGTACCTCGAGGGCACCGGTGCGCCGCCGGCGGTCCTCCAGGGCCTCAACATGCTGCGGAAGCTCGGCCGGTTCGTCGAGTACTCCGTGTTCAAGGAGGACGTCACCGTCGACTGGAGCATCATCAGCGACGACAAGGAGCTCGACGTACGCGGCGCCCATCTCGGTCCGAACTGCTGGCCGGCGGCCATCCGGCTCATCGAGTCGGGCCGCCTCCCGCTCGACGAGATCTGCAGCCACCAGCTGCCGCTGTCGAAGTTCCAGGAGGGCCTCGACCTCGTGGCGAGCGGCACGGAGTCGACCAAGGTCACGCTGATCCCCGGCAGGGCCTGACGCGGATTCCGTCGCCGGCGTCGGTAGCGTCGTCCGGGTGACCAGTCCCGACGACGTCCTCCGGCGCGGCATCGACGAGCACCGGTATGCGGGTGTCGCCGGCCAGGTGCTCCGAGACGGTGACGTCGTCCACCGCGCGGTCCTCGGCGATGCGTCGAACCGGTCGGGCCCGCCCGAGTCCCTCTGGGAGACAGCGCGGTTCGACATCGCCTCCTGCACGAAGGCCGTCGCCACCACCGCCTCCGTCATGGCGCTCGTCACGGCCGGCGAGCTGCGCGTCGACGACGCGCTGGCCGACTACCTGCCGTCACCGCACCCCGACATCACCCTTCGGCACCTCCTCACGCATACCGCCGGTCTGGCCGAGTGGCAGCCGCTGTACCTCGCCTCGCGGACCCGTGAGGAGGCGGTGGCCGTCGCGGCCTCGCTCCCGCTCCGGTACGGGGTGGGGGAGGGGCGTCACTACTCCGACCTCGGCCTGATCATCACCGGCGGGGTGGTCGAACGCGTGACGGGGGAGCGGCTCGACGTCGCCGTCCACCGGCTGGTGGCCGAGCCGTTGGGGATGACGTCGACGGGCTACGGTCCGGTCGAGCCGGCGACGGCGGTGGCCTACGGACACGGCGACGACATCGAGCAGGCGATGATCCGCGACGGCGAGCCCTACCCGGTGACCATCGATCGCACTGTGCCGCCTCGCTTCCGAAGGGACTGGGTGCGGGGCGAGGTCAGCGACGGCAACGCCTACCACGCGATGCACGGCATCTCCGGTCATGCCGGGCTCTTCTCGACCCTCGACGACCTCGCCCGGTTCGGGTCCGCGCTCCTCGACGAGTCGCCGGTCTGGTCCCGTGCGGTCCTCGACGCGTTCCTCACGCCCGGCGCGGACGGACAGGCCGTCGGGTTCTGGTGGCAGTCCGCGGCGAGCGGACCCGCATACGGACATCCGGGCTTCACCGGGGCGAGGTTCCTCGTCGACCCGGCCGCGAGGTCGGTGGCGGTCCTGCTCTCGAACCGCCTGCACGTCATGGCGCCGGGGGAGCGCGTGCCGCCGGACATCGCCCCCGACTGGCAGGCGTACCTGCGCGCGACCGGGTTCGGTTCCTGACGAAAGTACTTGTCAGTTTGGAAAGTACTTGTTAGCGTGACGGGTATGAACACGACACCTCAGAACCAGCACACCGGTCCCGGCATGAGCCCGGACGAGGCGCGCGCGGCCCTCGAGCAGGCGTCGCGGACCTCGGCCGTCGCCCCGCGCGACCGGACCGTCTACGCCGTGGGGACGGCCCTGTTCGGCGTCGTCCTCGGCGCGTTCGTCCCGCTCACCCGCGCGCTCGACCTGGACAACGGGCCGAGCTACCTGACGGTCATCTATGTCGTTCTGGCGATCGCCATCGCGACCTGGCAGACCCGCGCTGCCCGCAGCGTGCCACGAGGGGCCAAGCGGGTCGGCTACATCGGGCTCGCGCTCACCGTGCTGATCAGCCTGGCGTGCACCATGATCGCCAACTGGCGAGAGCAGACCACCCCGACCTCACCCGGCCTCCTCGTCCTCATGGGCGTCGTCATCGCTCTGCCGATGCTCATCGCCGGCTGGGTCATCGCCCGGCGGCGGGGATGACCTCGACGGCCTCGGGGCACGCGCGGCACCGTCTCGACGAGGTGATCCACGCGCCGGTGCGGTTCAGCATCGTCGCGTCCCTCGCCGGGGCGGACGAGGCGGAGTTCGCCGCGGTGCGCGACACCGTGGAGGTCTCCGACTCGGTCCTCTCCCGGCAGGTCGGCACGCTGGAGGCAGCGGGCTACGTCAAGGTCCGCAAGGGTTACGTGGGCAAGCGCCCACGGACCTGGCTGTCCCTGACCCCCGCCGGCCGGGCCGCCTACGAGCGGCATCTCGCCGCCCTGCGCGCCATCGCCGAGGGCTCGGTCTGACCCGGTCCCTCGGCGACGGCGGTGCGGTCGAGGTCAGCAGTGCCCGAGCTGCCAGAAGGACTGTGGCGACGTGTCGCCGAGCCCTCCGCGCTCGTCACCGGCGCCCCAGGACCAGCGGTCCGCGTACCAGCCGCCGTTGTAGGTACCACCGATCTGCGAGCCGGTCGCATACCTCACGTCCCACTGCCCGACGGAGTCCGTGGCCAACGGCGTGCTGGCGATGGCGTGGTACCGCCCGTCGGCCCCCATCCGCTGGATGACGAAGGTCCCCCGCAGGTGGACGACCGGCTCGTTCGGGTTGTGGGCCAGGACCAACCGCACCTGCCAGACCGGGCCGTAGGGACCGCCGTACTCGGAGTACTGGCACGCCAGGAACACCGACCCGTTCGGCCAGCCACGAAGGGTGGTCCAGCCGGTGGCCGCTTGTGCCGGCGCGGCGGTGAGTCCGATGACGGTGGCGAGCGCGAGCACGACAGCGCAGACGAGACGCTTCATGGCGGTACCTCCCCGATGGAGTCCGAGACCCTGGTGGCCGCGGTGGCGATTGGACGCGGTCCACGCCTCGTGGGTTTCGCTCCGCCGCCGCTGAACCTCACTCAGCCCAGGTGACCGCGGACGGAGGCGTGGCCCTTCAGGAGGTTACGCGCGATGGTCCGCCGCTGGATCTCGTCGGTGCCCTCGTAGATCCGCAGCAACCGCAGCTCGCGGTACCACCGCTCGATCGGCAGCTCCCGGGTGTAGCCCATCCCGCCGTGGATCTGCAGCACGCGGTCGACGATCTCGTTGGCCTTCACGCCGCCGTAGAGCTTGGCCATCGACTGCGCCTGGCGGGAGTCCAGACCCTGGTCGACCTGCCACGCGGCGGTGAGGACGAGCCAGCGCAGCGCCTCGATCTCCGTCGCCGAGTCCGCGACCATCCACTGGATCGCCTGCCGGTTGGCGATCGGCTCTCCGAACGTGGTCCGGTTGTGGGCGTGCTCCATGGCCATCTCGACCAGTCGCTCGCATGCGCCGAGGGCCCGTGCGGGGAGCAGGTAGCGCCCGCGCCCGATCCACTTCATGGCCAGCGAGAAACCCTTCCCCTCCTCGCCGAGGATGTGGTCGTGCGGAACGCGAACGTCCTTGAACACCAACGACGCCGGCCCCCACTCGCCCATCGTGTCGATGGGGGCCGAGGTCCAGCCACGGTCACGGTCGACGAGGAAGCAGGTGACACCGCCGTCGGCGCCCTTCTCCTTGTCGGTGACGGCGAAGACCATGACGTAGTCGGCCTCGTTGCCACCGGTGATGAACGTCTTCTCGCCGTTGATCACCCAGTCATCACCCTCGCGGCGGGCGCTGGTCCGGATCGCTCGGGCGTCCGAGCCGGCACCGGGCTCGGTGATCGCGAAGCACGACTTGCGCTCGCCGGAGATCGTCGGACGGAGGTATGCCTCCTGCTGGGCCTCGTTGGCGTCGTAGAGGATGTTGTCTGCGGCGCCCGCGAAGGCGAACTGGAGGAAGCTGCGGCCGAGCTCGATCTCCACCAACGCGGTCATCACCGCGGACAGACCCATCCCGCCGTATGCCTCGGGCGTCTGGATCCCGAAGAAGCCGGCCTGCTTGGCGATGTCCTGGAGGCGGCGCAGCTCCTCGAGCGGCAGGCCACGCTCGCCGCGGCGCTCCCGGGCCAGCGCGTCCGGCTCGAGGGGCATGAGCTCCTTGGTGACGAAGGTGCGGACCCAGGACCGGATCTCCCTCTCGTCGTCGCTGAGGGCGAGGTCGACCATGCGCACTCCTTCGTCGGGCCTGTCGTTGCTGCGAACGCCATCATGAGCCATGGACATGACGTCACGTGACGCAGCGGAGCCGCCGTCCTGGTTCGAGGCGTCAGAGCAGGTCCTCGACCCGATGGTGAACGCCCGGACGCTCCTCGCGCTGGTCGAGGGCGCCGAGCGGGCCGGGCTGCTCCGCGCCATGCGGACGACGACGACGGTTCCCGAGCTCGCCCGTGCGACCGGTCTGAGCGAGCCACGGGTGCGCGACGTCTGCGCGGCGCTCATCGCCAACGAGGTCGCGGTGAGCGACGGGTCGGGTGTGCGGCTCACGGCGGCCTGGGCGGCGCTGACCGGGCCGGCGGCGTTCGCCCCGTTGGCATCCGCCCTTCGGCTCGGCGACGTCGCGGCGCGGACGCTCTCCGACCTGTCGGACGGGGACGGGTTCGCCGGACTCTCCTCCGCGGACCGCTTCGGCTACGCGTCGGCGGTGTCACCGGACCCGTTCTCACCGGGCCTCGTCGCGGCGATGCGAGCCGGGGCGGGCGTCCCGGACGCCGTGCGCGGCCGGTTGCACGACGGAGACCGTCATCTCGAGCTGGGCTGCGGCGTGGCCGGCCGGATCCTCTGCGTGCTCCAGGCCTTCCCCACCCTCACGGCGGTCGGGGTCGAGGTGGCGCCGGACCTGGCCGCGGAGGCGGAGCGGCGTGCGGCCGCCCTGGGGCTGGCGGACCGGTTCGAGGTGGTCCGTGCCGACGCCACCGCCGTCCGGCTCGACGGGACGTTCGACGTGGCGTTCTGGAGCCAGTTCTTCTTCTCGCGGGCCAGCCGCCCGGGGACGCTGGAGACCGCATACCAGGCCCTCCGGCCAGGCGGGATGCTGATCGCCCCGCTGCTGGGGGACCCGTCGGTCGCCGAGTCCGATCCCCATGGCTCCTCGGCCCGTAGCCTCGCCCTGGCCCGGGTGGTGCACGGGCTCTGGGGCGTGCCCGACCGGTCGCCCGATGGCCTGGCGAAGGAGATCGCGCAGGCCGGCTTCGTCGACGTCGTGGTCAGCGCAGCGGCGGACGCCGGGGTCCTCGTCGTGGTCGCCACCCGACCCTGAGCGGTCGGCCGAATACGCCTGCACGGGGTGAGCCCTGGTGGGACATTGAGACGGCAGGGGCGGTCCATCGACGATCCGACCCCAGGAGGTCACCATGCTCACCAGCGCATCCGTCACCGCCAACATCCCCGCCGCCGACCTCGACCGCGCGCGAGCGTTCTACGCCGAAACGCTCGGTCTGACCCCGGCCATGGAGGTCCCCGAAGGCGGGATGCTCGTCTACCGCACGGATGGCGGGACGACGTTCAGCGTCTACCAGACCGAGTTCGCCGGCCAGGCCGGCCACACCATCGCCCAGCTCCACGTCGACGATGTCGTGGCCGAGGCGCGGGCCCTGCAGGCGAAGGGCGTTACCTTCGAGACCTACGACATGCCGGGCGTGGAGTGGGACGACGGCGTCGCCAGCATGGGCGCCATGGGCCAGGCCGCGTGGTTCAAGGACAGTGAGGGCAACATCCTCTGCATCGACTCGGGCTACCCCGATCTCTGATCCTCGCTCTACCGGTCGCGGGCCACGAGCGCGGGGCGGGTGAACTGCACGGTCGTCCGGGTCAACCCGATCCGCACCGAGGCGCGGTGGGCCAGGTGCCGCGCCACGAGCGCGGTCACCAGAGCGGGAACCAGCCCGGCCAGCAGCAGGCCGAACCGCGCCCCGAGGTGCTCGTCGATGTAGCCCACGACCGGGCCGCCGATCGCGCCGCTGCCCATGAAGGCGAGCAGGTAGATCGCCACGACCCGCCCCCGCAAGTGCTCCGGGACGGTCAGCTGCACCATCGACTGCGCCGAGGTGATGAGGGCCAGGTTCGCGGCGCCCACCAGGACGATCAGCACCGTCAACGCGACCTGGGTCGAGCCGAAGGACGCGACGATGTGGGCCGCCGCCAGCAGGGCGGCCGCGGTGATCAGCGTCCGTAGTCGCAGCGGGCTGCGCCGCCGTGCCGTCAGCAGTGCGCCGCACAGGGCGCCGGCGGCGGCGGCGCCGTTGAGAACTCCCGCGCCCAGCGCTCCGGAGTGGAAGTCGTTCTTGGCGAACGCGGCGAGAGTGACCGGCAGGCTGATGGTGAAGAACCCGAAGGTGCCGACCATCACCGTGGGCCAGAGCACCGTCGGGTGCGACAGCGCATACCGCAGACCCTCGCGCAGCCCGGATGCCGAGGCGGCGGACCCGTCCGTCGGCGCCCGGCCCGGCAGTCGCATCATGGCCAGTGCGGCGAGCGGACCGAGGTAGGTGACGGCGTTGATGGCAAAGGCCCAGCCGGGGCCGACGACTCCGACGAGGACGCCGCTGAGGACCGGTCCGAGCATCGCCCCGAACTGGAACGTGGACGACACCATGCTGATCGCGCTGCGCACATGGGTGACGCCGACGATCTCGGTGACGAACGACTGCCGCACCGGGTTGTCGACCGCCGCCACCACACCAAGGGCCGCCGCGAAGACGTAGACGTGCCAGGCCTGGACCGCTCCGGTGAGGGTCAGGACCGCGAGGAGCGCGGCCATCACGGCCATGCTGGCCTGGGTGGCCTGGAGGATGCGCCGCTTGTCGAAGCGGTCGGCGAGCACCCCCGCGTGGAGCCCGAGGAGCAGGGTCGGCAGGAACTGGAACAGGGTGGTGAGGCCGACGGCCGCCGGGCTGTCGGTCAGCGTCAGGACCAGCCAGTCCTGGGCGATCCGCTGGACCCAGGCCCCCGTGCCGCTGACGAAGAGCCCGGCGAGGAACAGCCGGAAGTTGCGGTTGCCCAACGAGGCGAAGGTCCGGGTCGGGGGCGGTCGGTCCTGCGGTGTGGTGGTGTCGGTGGTGTCGCTGGTGGCGTCGGGGACTCGGGTCGGGGCCTGCGCGGTCAAGGTCGTCCTGGTTTCGGTGCTCGTCAGGTATGCGTCGTGTCCCTCCAGTCTCGACCGACGACTGCTCATCGTCCAACTTGATGAAAGGATTAGTCTGATCACGTTATGTGATGAGTCGTTCAGAAGGAGCGATCGATGTACGAGCCCGAGCTGCTGCGGACCTTCCTCGCCGTCGCCCAGTCGCTGAGCTTCACCCGCGCCGCAGCGTCACTCGACCTGCGGCAGTCGACCGTGAGCCAGCACGTGCGGCGGCTGGAGGAGGCGGTCGGACGGCAGCTGTTCGTCCGGGACACCCGAACGGTGGCGCTCACGGCCGACGGTGAGGCGCTCGCGGGCTACGCGGTCGAGATCCTTGCCGCGCACCGACGGGCCGAGAGCCACTTCAGCGGGTCGCTGGTCGAGGGCCGGCTCCGGTTCGGGGTGACCGACGACCTGGCCCTGACGGCGCTGCCCCGGATCCTGCGGACGTTCCGACAGCTCAACCCACGCGTCGACATCGAGCTGACCGTCCTCCAGAACGAGCTGCTGCTGAGGCGGATCGAGTCCGGCCACCTCGACGTGGCGTTCGTCAAGAAGAGCCCCGACACCCCGACCCTGTCCATCGGTCAGCTGGTCCGGCGCGACCGGTTGGTGTGGGTGGCCGCGGAGGGCACCCGCGTCGAGCCGGACGAACCGGTGCCGCTGGTCGTCTACCAAGCCCCCAGCCTCAGTCGCTCCGTGGCGGCCCAGGCCCTGCAGGATGCCGGCCGGCCGAGCCGGATCACGTGCACGGTTCGGGGCGTGAACGGGGTGCTCGCCGCGGTTCGGGCGGGGATCGGGATCGCGGTCATGGCCAAGACGCTGACGCCGACGGACCTCGTCGAGGTCCCGGCCACGAGCCGGTTACCGAAGCTGCCGAACCTCGACCT
Source organism: uncultured Actinomycetota bacterium (assembly GCA_963757225.1). GTDB lineage: Bacteria > Actinomycetota > Actinomycetes > Actinomycetales > Dermatophilaceae > Lapillicoccus. The sequence goes on along the minus strand of CAVWQU010000021.1, from coordinate 39,616 downwards.
CGTGCTGCTCACCAACCCCCAGGCGCCGGCCGCGCCCGCCGCGGCGCTAACGTCAGCGATCCGCGCGGGGGCAGCACCCACCGTCGCCGCCGGCTGACCCTGGTCCCGCCGCGCCGACAACTCCGCACGCGATGACCTGTCGACAACTCCGCACGTGATGACCTGTTGAGGTCGATATCCGAAATGTCGGAAAACAGGGCATCACGTGCGGAGTTGTCGGCGGAAGGCGCGGAGGGCGTCAGCGGAAGGAGCGGAGGCGGAGGCTGTTGCTGACGACGAACAGTGAGGAGAGCGCCATCGCGGCCCCGGCGAGCATCGGGTTGAGCAGCCCCAGTGCAGCGAGCGGGATCGCGGCGACGTTGTAGGCGAACGCCCAGAACAGGTTGCCCTTGATCACGGCCAACGTCCGGCGGGACAGCCGGATCGCGTCCGCCGCGACAAGGAGGTCGTTGCGCACGAGGGTGAGGTCGCTCGCGAGGATCGCGACGTCGCTGCCTGCGCCCATGGCGATACCGAGGTCGGCGGCCGCCAGCGCGGCGGCGTCGTTCACCCCGTCACCCACCATCGCGACGACCCGGCCCTCGTCCTGGAGCCGGCGCACGACCGCGACCTTGTCCTGCGGCAGGACGTCGGCGACGACCTCGCCGTGAGCCGCGTCCAGGCCGACCTGCCCGGCGACCGCGCGAGCCACCGACCCGTGGTCACCAGTCAGCAGGAGCGGCTGGAGACCCAGTCCGCGGAGCCGGACGATGGCCTCCGCCGAGGTTTCCCGCACCGTGTCGCCCACGGCGACCAGCCCTCGGGTGCGACCGTCCCACGCCACGGCGACGACGGTGGAACCGTTCTGGCGCAGGCGATCCAGAGAGTCGGCCAGGTCGTCGGGGATCTCGACGGACCAGTCGGCCAGGAGCTCCGGTCGACCGACGACCACGGGCCGCCCGTCGACGACGCCGTGGACCCCCATTCCCTCGTCGCTGCGGAAGTCCTCGACGGCCGCGAGCGAGCCGTGGTGCCGAGCCGCCTCGGCGGTGACCGCCCGGGCGACCGGGTGCTCGGACGCCTGCTCGAGCGATCCGGCGGCCCACAGAACGTCGTCGGCCGACTCGCCGGTCGCCGGGACGACCTCGACGACGGACATGACACCCGTCGTGACGGTGCCGGTCTTGTCGAGGAGGATCGTGTCGACGGTGCGCGTCTGCTCGAGGACCTCCGGGCCGCGGATGAGGATGCCGAGCTGTGCACCCCGACCGGTGCCGACCATGAGCGCCGTCGGCGTGGCCAGGCCGAGTGCACACGGGCAGGCGATGATGAGGACGGCTACGGCGGCGGTGAGTCCGGCGGCAACGCCGTAGCCCAGCAGCACCCATCCGACGAGCACGGCCAACGCCAGCCCGATGACCACCGGGACAAACACGGCGGAGACCCGGTCGGCGAGGCGCTGCACGTCGGCCTTGCCGTTCTGGGCATCCTCGACGAGGCGGGCCATCTGGGCCAGCTGGGTGTCGGCGCCGACCCGGGTCGCGCGCACGACCAGCCGTCCGCTGGTGTTGAGCGTCGAGCCGACGACATGGTCGCCCGGGCCAACCTCGGCGGGCACCGACTCGCCGGTCACCAGCGAGGCGTCGACCGCTGACCGCCCCGCCTCGACGACTCCGTCAGTGGCCACCTTCTCGCCCGGGCGGACCATGAACCGCATCCCGACGGCGAGCTCCGCCACGGGCCTACGCGACTCGACGTCGCCCTCGGGCCCCGGCTGAAGCACCGAGACCGACTTCGCGCCCAGTTCCAGGAGGGCCCGAAGCGCCGTGCCGGCCCGACGCTTCGAGCGGAACTCGAGGTAGCGGCCGGCGAGGATGAACGTCGTGACCCCGGCGGCAGCCTCGAAGTAGACGTAGGACGAACCTTCGCCGCGCTCGATAGTCAGCTCGAACGCGTGCCGCATGCCGATCTCGCCCGCGGTGCCGAGAAGGAGCGCATACAGGGACCAGCCGTATGCGGCGAGCGTGCCAACCGAGATCAGCGTGTCCATCGTCGTCGCCCGGTGTCGAAGGTTGGTCCAGGCGGCGCGATGGAACGGCCAGCCACCCCACAGCACCACCGGGGTGGCCAACGCCAGCGAGACCCACTGCCAGTAGTCCACCTGCAGCGCCGGGACCATGGCCATCGCGACGACGGGGACCGTGAGGACGAACGACACCAGGAGCCGGCGCCGTAGGGCGCCGGTCTCGTCCGCGGCGGGACGAGCGGCCAGGGTCGCCACGCTCGCGGTGTAGCCGGTCTCCCCGACGCGCTCGACGAGCTGCCGGTCGGACACCTCCGCGGTCGCGACGACGTGCGCCTTCTCGGTCGCGTAGTTCACGGTGGCCGTGACGCCGACGAGCCGGTTGAGCTTCTTCTCCACCCGCGCCGCGCAGGACGCACACGTCATCCCGCCGATGACCAGGTCGACGGAACGTTCCTTCGGAGGTGCTGCGGGCATACCAAAACTATACCCCCCTAGGGTATGCGATCCGGCACCGGGAGCCCTAGGGTCTGTGCATGTCGATGCTCGACGAGACCGGACTGCTGTCGTTCCCCACCGACGAGGAGACGGTGCGCAAGAACGACATGGCGCACGTGCTCCACTCGTGGGCGGCCCAGGGCCACATCGACGCCGTGCCGATCGCCGGTGGTGAGGGGGCGTGGTTCTGGGACCCCAACGGTCGCCGCTACCTCGACTTCTCCAGCCAGCTGGTCAACGTCAACATCGGGTACCAGCACCCGCGGCTCGTGGCAGCTATCCAGGAGCAGGCCGGGCGGATGGTCAGCGTCTCGCCGGCGTTCGCCAACGACGCGCGGTCCGAGGCGGCGCGGCTGATCGCCGAGCTGGCCCCCGGGGACCTCGACATGGTGTTCTTCACCAGCGGTGGCGCCGAGGCCAACGAGATGGCCATCCGGATGGCTCGCGTGCACACCGGCCGGCACAAGATCCTTGCCGCCTACCGCAGCTACCACGGCTCGACCGCCGGGGCCGCGGCCCTCACGGGGGAGCCACGGCGCTGGGCGACGGAGCCCGGTATGTCGGGGGTCGCCCGGTTCTGGGGGCCTAACCTCTACCGTTCGCCGTTCCACGCGACCACGGAGGCGGAGGAGTGCGACCGGGCGCTGCAGCACCTGCGCGACACGATCGTGGCCGAGGGCGCGCATACCGTTGCCGCGGTGATCCTCGAGACCGTGGTGGGCACCAACGGGATCCTCGTGCCGCCGGACGGGTACCTCGCCGGGGTGCGGGCGCTCTGCGACGAGCTCGGCATCCTCTACATCGCCGACGAGGTGATGGCCGGGTTCGGGCGGTGCGGCGAGTGGTTCGCGGTGGACCGGTGGGGGGTCCGGCCCGACCTGGTGTGCTTCGCCAAGGGCGTGAACTCCGGGTACGTGCCGCTGGGTGGCGTCGTGCTGTCCCCGGCGATCGCGGCGACGTTCGAGGACCTCGCGTTTCCCGGTGGGCTGACCTACTCGGGACACCCCCTGGCCTGTGCGGCCGCGGTCGCGTCGATCCGGATCTTCCGCGAGGAGGGCATCCTCGAGCACGTGCGGGAGCTCGGGGAGACGGTGATCGGCCCCGCGCTGCGCGAGCTGGCCGACAAGCACCCGAGCGTGGGCGAGGTGCGCGGGCTCGGCGTGTTCTGGGCCGTGGAGCTGGTTCGCGACCGGTCCACCCGGGAGCCCTTGGTGCCGTTCAACGCGAGCGGCGCGGCGGCGGCGCCGATGGCGGAGTTCGGCAAGGCGTGCAAGTCCGCGGGGCTCTGGCCGTTCATCCATATGAACCGCACACACGTCTGCCCGCCCTGCGTCATCACGGCCGACGAGGTGCACCAGGGGATCGCGATCCTCGACCGGGCGCTCGAGGTCGCCGACCGCTACACGACCTCGGCCTGAAGGCATCCACCCCCGGGTCCACGAGGGTCGCTCGACGGGTGCGAAGCGCGCAGCCTCGGTAGGGTCGCCGCGTGAACCCCTCACGCCGTCATCGGCGTCGTCGTCAACCCCACGAAGTTCGACGACCTCGCCGACGTCCAGGACCGGATCGCCAAGGTCTGCGCCGACCACGGTTGGGGCGAGCCGCTCTTCATCGAGACGACCGAGGAGGACCCCGGCGTCGGACAGGCCCAGGAGGCGCTCGAGCGCAGGTCGACATCGTCTGCCCGCTCGGCGGCGACGGGACCGTCCGCGCGGTGGCCACCTCCCTCGTCGGCACCGACATCCCCATCGGGCCTGCTCCCGGGTGGCACCGGCAACCTCCTCGCCCGCAACCTGGACCTCCCGTCGAGAAGATCGAGGACGCGCTCGAGGTCGTCCTCACCGGCCAGGACCGGCGCATCGACGTCGGGCTGGTGCGGCTGTTCCCCGACTCGGAGTCGTCCGAGCCGCTCAAGGGCGACGACCCACCCAGCGCCGACGACCCTCGCCGCGACGACGAGGAGATCTTCCTCGTCATGACCGGCATCGGCGTCGACGCCGAGGTGATGGCCAAGACCAACGAGAAGGTGAAGGGCGTCCTGGGCTGGCCCGCCTACGTCTTCGCGGGGATCGGCCGGATGTTCACCCGCGGGTTCATGGTCGAGGTGTCGTCAGGAGGCGGCGACCCCCAGATCCAGCACGCCCGCAGCGTGATCATCGGCAACTGCGGCAGCCTGCAGGGCAACCTCGAGCTGATGCCCGACGCGAAGCTCGACGACGGCATCCTCGACGGCGTCATCCTTGCGCCCAAGGGCGCGTTCGGCTGGGGCGCGGTCGCGACCGACCTCGCCAGCCGGCACCGTCGGGGGCACCGGCAGATCGTCCGGCTCACCTCGACGGCGATCCGCGCGACGACCGGCGAGGACGCCATCGAGACCCAGATCGACGGCGACCCCATGGGCGAGCAGCACGGGCTGACCACCCGCGTCCTCCCGAAGGCCTTGGTTGTCCGCGTCGCCTGAGCCCACGACCCGGCCCGTCGCTGCGAGCCGGTGGCGTCGCCTCGTGCCCGCAGCGGGGTATGCGGTCGCCGTGGCGATTCCGGTGACCGCGCTCGCCCTGCTCGCCCGGGAACAGGTCGGCTTCGTCATCGTCTTCGACAAGGACGCGATCGCCGCGGCCACCGACATCACCCGCGCCAACCCCGGTCTCTACACCGCTCTCGTGTGGTGGCAGGAGGCCCTCCAGCCGCGCTGGGTCTACCTGGTCGGGACCGGTGTCAGTGCCTGGATCTGGTGGCGGCACGGTCCCCCACCGAGGAAGGGCATTGTCTCGGCGGGAGGTGCCCCCATGAAGAGCCGAGCCATCTGGGGCTTCGTCACGATGATGGTCGCCTGGAACATCGCCCTCGACCTCAAGTACGTCGTCCAGCGCACCCGCCCGATCGTCAACGACCCCGTGTCGTCGGCGCCCGGCTACAGCTTCCCCTCCGGGCACGCGGCCAACTCGGCCGCGGCGGCCACGGCCATTGTCATCATGGTCTGGCCGCTGCTGAAGACCACCGCCGCCAAGGTGGTCGCCTGCAGCGTGGCCTCGGCGATCGTCGTGCTGACCGCGCTCGACCGGGTCTTCCTCGGCGTGCACTTCCCCTCGGACGTCACCGCGGGCGTCCTCGTGGGCTCGGGACTGGTGCTGGCGTCGTACGCCGGCTACCGCGGCTGGAACCCCGCCCACCCCGCCGACCTGCCGGACACCCCTGAGGACGTGGACGCCGCTGCGGCGGAGTCGCACGCCGAACGGGTGGACGCGCATACCTGGTCGGCCGAACGTCCCAAGGAGAACTCGCCCTGATGGCCTTCCTGACCCGTTACATCGACGACGACAGCCGCCCCACCGTCGGCAGCGCCCTGCGCGACGTCCTCGTCCGCGCCGTGCTGCCCGCGATCGCGCTCTGGCTGGTGATCGTCGGCATCGGCAAGCTCATCGAGGGGCCCCTGGGCGGTCTTCAGGGCGAGAGCTCGATCAACCGCTCGTTGCAGGCCGGCCGCACGGCGACCTGGGACGCCGTCACGATGGTCTGGTCGCACATCGGGAACACCGAGATCGTCATCGGGGTCTGCGTCGTCATGGTCGGGCTGATCTGGTGGCTGACCAAGCAGTGGTGGGTGGCGGTCATCCCGGCGATCGCGATCGCCATCCAGGCGACGGTGTTCGTCGTCGCGACCGCCGTCACCGGCCGGGACCGGCCCGAGGTCGAGCACCTCGACCCGGCGCCGCCGACCTCGTCCTACCCGAGCGGCCACGTCGGCGCCTCGACCGCGCTCTACCTCACCCTCGCCGCGATGTGCCAGCGGATCCCCAACCAAGGCGCTCCGTTACGTGCTCACCGTGATCTGTCTGGTGATCCCGCTGCTCGTGGCGTACGCGCGGCTCTACCGCGGCATGCACCACCTCAGCGACGTCCTCGTCGGGTTCCTCAACGGGATCGTCTGCGCCGTTCCTGGCCTGGAACTACCTGCGTCGCAAGGCCTGAGCGCGCCGCTCAGACGCGGGCGTACTTCGTCCGCGCGAAGAGGTAGACCGCGAACGAGGCGAACCCGAGCGCGACGATGGTGAGCAGGATCTGCCCGAACGGTGCCTCCCGAAGGGTGCGCAGCGCACCGTCGAGCCCGGTCGCCTCGCCCGGCTGGGTGTGCAGGGCCGCCAGGACGAACAGCACGCCGACCAGGCCGAAGGCGACGCCGCGGGCGATGTACCCGAACTGGCCGGCGCGCACGACCCACCGGCCCGGGTGCTCCCGCAGGTCCTGGAGGAACTTCCTCTTGTACCCCTTGTAGACGTGGTACAGCCCGACCCCGAGGACGGCGACGCCGACGGCGCCTACGAGGATCCGGCCGAACGGCTTGTCCATCAGCGACGCGGTGAAGTCGACGCTCTGCTGGCTGCTGGACGAGCTGCTGCTGCCGCGCGCGTAGGTGAAGAAGCTGAACGCGAGGAACAGGTAGACGACCGCCTTGGCCGCGGCCTTGAGCCGGTCCGAGGTCTCGCCTCGGCCGACGATGACCTCGGTCACCTGCCAGAGGCCCAGGCCGAGGAAGCCGAGGACCGCCGATCCAGAGCAGGACGCGGCCGATGTCGTTGCCGGCCAAGGTCTGCATGGCTCCGGACTGGTCGGCCGAGCCGCCTCCGCCACCCCAGGCGACCTGCAGGGCCAGCCAGGCGATGAGCAGATGAACGATCCCGTTGACGGCGTACCCCAGACGCGCGGCGTTCTCGAGGACCGGGTGGTCGCCGGCCTTGGCGGCGGCCTTCTTGACGTCGTTGGTGTCCACGGTGGGCATCTTGGCCCAACGCCACCCTGAACGCGAGCCGAACGTCCGCTGGGCTGCCGGGCCTGCATACCCGTTGTCTCCAGGCTTCTGGGGCAGGATGGGCGGGTGGCCACCGACTCCCCGAGCCGTCCGGCGGAGACGCCTGACGTGCCGGAGCCGGACGACGTCGCCGAGACCACGCACGTCGAGGTGACCGAGGAGGAACCGCCGGTCACGGTCGAGGTCGTCGAGCCACCGATTCCCGACCGGGTCCGCCGGCCGGCCGACCTGTTCCGGCTCGTTGTGGCCCTGGTCGTCCTCGTCGGGGGCGTCTCCCTCGGAGTGGCCGCCGTCGGCACCAGCGGCGCCGTCGAGCAGGACCTCGCCGATGCGGTCAGTGGGCTACCGCGCCTGCTGCTGACCCTGCTCACCTGGCTCGGCGCGATCGGCGTCGTGCTGCTCCCGTTCGTGGTCGGCACCGACCTCGTCATGCGGCGCCGGCCGATGCAGCTGGTCCAGTCGCTCGGTGCGGCGGTGTTCGGCGCGCTGGTCGTCATCGGCCTGGGATGGGCGATCCTCTCCGGGCCCATGGACTTCCTCCAGGCCACCTTGACCAAGGCCAACAGCGAGGGCCGCTCGGCGCCTCTCGACATCGTCATCGTCTCGACGGTCGCGCTGCTCACGGTGGCCGACGTCATGGGCCGCAAGTGGATCTCGCCCCTCGCGATCGCCGTGCTCGCAGCGACCGCGGTGGCGGGGTTCCTGGCCGGCTCGGTCACGGCGGCGGCCATCGTCTGCTCGTTGCTGCTCGGCTGGGCGATCGGGCTGGGGTTCCGGTATGCGTTCGGGGCGACCTCGACCCGGCCCCCCGGGACCGAGGTGGCCAGGGCCCTGGTGGCCACCGGCATACCCCTCACCCGGCTGGAGCTGCTCGATGCGAACGACTCCGGCGACCGCCGGTACGTCGGGACCACGGACACCCTCCCCGTCGACGTCCACGTCATCGACCGCGACACCTTCGGGCTGGCGTCGGGGCGACGGTTCCTGCGGGTGCTGCGGCTGCGCAACGGGTTCACCCGTCCGCCCGCGCTGACGCTCCGCGCGGAGATCGAGCACCGCACGTTGATGGGACTGGTGCTCGCGCAGGCGCGGATCCCGGCCCCTCGGCCGGTGTCGGTCTGCGAGGTCGGTCCGTTCGCGGCGGCGATCGCCTACGTGGAGCCGAAGGGGGAGTCGCTCGCGGAACGCGGCGACCGCCTGGACGACGACGACGTCACGGAGATCTGGCGGATGGTCGGCGCGCTGCAGCGGCGGCGGGTCGCGCACCGCAACCTCGGCCCCAACGTCGTCATGATCGAGGAGGACGGCCGGGCCGGACTGCGCTGGGTCGGCGCCGGGGACCTCGCGGCGGACGACGTCACACTGCGGATCGACGTCGCCCAGCTGCTCACGACGGTCGCGCTGTCCATCGGCCCCGAGCGTGCCGTCAGCAGCGCGGTGGCCGAGCTCGGTGAGGACGCGGTGGTGCGCGCCGCGCCGCTGCTGCAGCGGGTGGCGATGACGCGGGCCACCCGCGAGGCGCTCAAGGAGCACAAGGACCTGCTCGCGACCCTGCGTGACGAGGTGGTCGCCCTGCGACCCTCGGAGGAGCGGATCGAACCCATCGAGCTGCGCCGCGTCACCCTGCGCGGCGTCGTCATGCTCGTCGGTATCGCCGTCGCGGCGTACATCGTGCTGCCCCAGTTCGCCCAGGTGGACTTCGCCAACGTCATCGCGACCGCCGAGTGGAGCTGGGCTCTCGGCGCGGTCGTGTGCTCGGTCCTCACGTTCGCCGGCGCCTCGATCGCGCTCAACGGAGCGGTCCGCATCCATCTGAACTTCGTCAAGACCTACATGACCCAGCTGGCGATCGCGTTCACGGGCCTGGTGGCCCCGGCGGCGGTCGGCAACATCGCGCTCAACACGCGGTACCTGCAGACGTCGGGCCTGCCGCCAGCCGTTGCCGGCGCCGGCGTCGGCGTTGCGCAGGTGGCTCAGTTCTGCTCCTACTTCATCCTTCTGCTGATCTCGGGTGTGCTCGCCGGCACCGGGCCGCGCGCGTCGTTCACCCCGCCGGCCATCCTTGTCGTCATCATCCCGATCGCCGTGATCCTGCTGCTGGGGCTGTTGGCCGTGCCGCGCGTGCGGGCCCTCCTCACGACGCGGATCATCCCGCCGATCAAGGCCGCGATGCCACAGGTCCTGGCGGTGTTCCAGACCCCGGCCAAGCTGGCCCAGCTCATCGGCGGCGCCCTGCTGCTGGACGCGAGCTTCGTGGCCGCCCTGGTGTGCGCGACCAGGGCGTTCGGGGCGGAGACGTCCATCCCGGCGACGGCGGTGGTCTACTTCGCGGGTGCCATCATCGGCTCCGCGGTGCCGACCCCGGGCGGTCTCGGTGGCATCGAGGCGGCCATGTCCGCCGGTCTGATCGCGATCGGCGTGGACAGCGGCACGGCGGTCTCGTCGGTGCTGCTCTACCGGCTCGCGACCTACTGGCTGCCGATCCCCTTCGGTTGGTTCTCGCTCAACCGGCTACAGAAGATCCACGCCCTGTAGGTGTTGGGCCGACTCGTCGAGCAGACCGTCTCAGCGCTCGGTCGTCGTCGTGGCGGTCGGGGTCGCGCTGCCGGGCAGCGGCACGGTGCGGTCCACGGGTGGTTGACCGGGCGCCAGGAGATCGGCGTAGTCGGCGGCGACGAGCGGATCGGCGGTCGTGCTGCCGTCCGGTCCCGGAACCGGCAGGAGAGTGCCGTCGCGGACGAACGCGACACGGTCCACTCCGCGGATGCTGGTGGCGGTCGTGACGATCTGCGCGACAGCGATCGGGAGCTTGTTGGGGCTCGGGTCCTGTCCTCCGGACTGGAGCTCGATGCTCGCGGTCCCGCCGGAGATGGCCCGCAGGACGATGGTGGACCCGGGGCTGAGGTCGGTCACCAGCCCTCGTTCGCGCTCGCGGTCACTGGGTCCCACGGCGAGCCGGTTCAGGAGCGTCTGCAACATCGGGACGGCCTGCGCCTCGGGTATCTGGACACCGACCGCGACGAGCTTCTGCTGGGCGTCGGCGAGGTAGATCGTGCCGGGCACCAGCCGCACACCCGGGGCCACCGATGGGGTCGTGGTCGCCGTGGCCTCGAGCAGCCCGTAGGGAACGTCGTCCGCCGGGACCTGGACCGGCGTGCTGCTCCGGGGGAGCCCGCAGGCGCCGAGCAGGGCGAGCGCCAGGAGCAGGACGGAGACCAGGACGACCGGCAGGCCCCGGCGGGGACGGGCGGACCGCATCCGCGGGATGACGCGCATACGGATGACTCTCACGTCACCAGGCCCCCACCCGATCGGCGACCGGCGTGGTGGCGGGAGCCTCACGTGGGGCGATCGGCAGCTCCACACTGAAGCGGGCGCCCCCGCCCGGCGCGTTCTCGCACCACACGCGGCCGCCGAGACTGCTCGCGGTCTCGGCGACGATGCTCAGACCGAGTCCGCTGCCCGGCAGCGAGCCTCGGGACCCGGCTCGGACGAACCGCTCGAAGATGCGCTCGCGGTCGGCCGCGGGCACGCCGTCGCCGCGGTCGTCGACGTCGATCCGGACCCGGTCCCGGATGCGCTGGACCGTCACGGACCGGACGCCACCGGCGTGACGATCGGCGTTGTCGTACAGGTTGACCAGGGCCCGGCCGAGCTGCTGCTTGTCGACGCGGACGGTGAAGTGGCCGGCGGGCCCGCGGTCCGTCCCGAGGACGTGGAGCAGCGCCGCCGGGTCGCGGTGGCTCTGTTCGAGCGAGACGCGCACGAGCTCCGCCGCGTCGACCTGGGTGAGCACCTGGGTTCGGACCCCGGCGTCGAGTCGGCCCAGCTCGAGGAGGTCCTCCAGCGTCTGCTTGAACCGGTCCAGCTCGACCGAGACCAGATCGAGGGCTCGCCGGGTCCGCGGAGGCATCTCGTCGCGGCGCCCCTCCATGACTTGGACGCTCGCGACCAGCGCCGTGAGCGGAGAGCGCAGCTCGTGGCCCAGGTCGGCTGCGAACCGGGCGTCCCGCTGGATCCGCTCGTCCAGCGCCTCCACCATGCTGTTGAACGAGCCGACGATCGTGGCCAGGTCGGGGTCGTCGGTCGGAGGCAGGCGGGTCTGCAGCCCTCCGGCACCGATGCGCGCGGCGGCCGTCGCGACGTCGTCGAGCGGTGCCATCAGCCGACGGGAGGCGACGCGTCCGAGGGCGGCACCGGCCAGCGCGGCGAAGAAGGCGAAGGCGGCGAGCACGGTAGCGAGCGTGGCGAGGGTGGCCCGCAGCTCGGTGGTCGAGACGATCTCGTAGAACTCGGCCTCGGCGGCCCGCAGCGGCACCCCGACGACGAGGGCGGGCTGGTCGTCGGCGGTGGTCCACCCGAACGTCACCGCGCCGCCGACCACGCCGTCCCGGACCTCGGTGGGGATCGTCTGAGCGCCGCGGGCGAGGGCCGACGAGTACCAGCGGTCTTCCTTGTGCACGACAAGCTCGGAGTCGGCCGGCGCGTTGACCGAGCTCAGCACCTCGGGGATGCGGGCGTCCTTGGCCTGGAGCCCGTCGAGGACGAAGTTGGCGTCCGCGTAGGACTGCCGCAGGGCCGTGGCCTGGCGCTGGTCCATGAGGTAGTGGCGGGCGGTGAGGTAGGTCCCGACGGACAGCAGGGTGCACACGATGAGCGCACCGAGCGCGAAGGACGCCGTGACCGTCCCGCGGAGGCCCCACCGCGACCAGGGACCCGTCATCTGATGTCCAGCCGGTACCCCTGGCCGCGCACCGTCACGACGAGCTGGGGAGCGTTGGGGTTCGCCTCGATCTTGGTCCGGAGGCGGCGGACGTGGACGTCGACGATGCGTTCGTCGCCGAAGTAGCCGCGGTCCCAGACGCGTTCGAGCAGGGCGCGACGGCTCAGCACGCGGCCGGCGGGCGACGCCAGCTCGCAAAGCAGCCGGAACTCGGTAAGGGTGAGGTGGACCTCCTCGCCGCCGCGGCGGACCACGCCGGCGTTGACGTCGAGGACAAGGGGACCGCGCTCGGAGTCCAGGACGAGGGTGGTCTGCTCGGCCGGAGAGGCTCCGCCGGGGTTGACCGTGACGCCCGCCCGACGGCGCAGCGCTCGGAGCCGGGCGCCGATCTCCTTCACCTGGAACGGCTTGGTCACGTAGTCGTCGGCTCCGGCCTCGAGCGCGGCGACGATGTCGTGGGTGTCGGTCTTCGCACTGAGCACGATGATCGGCGCCTGGCTGGTCGGCCGGACCTCGCGGATGAACGAGAAGCCGTCCATCCCGCCCAGCATGAGGTCGACGAGCATGAGGTCGGGCGGGTTGCGCTGGACGAGCTGCAGCGCGACCTCGGCGCTGGGCGCCTCGCTCACCTCGTAGCCCTCGTCCTCCATGGCGAGGCTCAGGGCGGTACGGATGCCGTCGTCGTCCTCGAGGACCAGGAGCTTGAGTGACACAGGGCCAATCCTGCCAGCGGGATCTAAGGGTGTTCTGTGCGTTCCGCGAGGCGTGTGCGACGGGGTCGACAGGTCTTCACGAGACTGCAAACAAACCATGACCAGTTCATCACCGTCCGCGGGGCAGTGTGGGTGGACTGCCCGGATCCACCACGATCCGGGGGTTCAGGAACGAGAGGAGGCGCATACCGTTGACCGGTCTCAGCCTCCTCAGCCGGGCTGACCAGCGGGTGTGCGTCGCGTTGAGCGACGACCGCATGGCGCAGGGTCTGAACGACCTGCGCTGGCACCTACCCACCCTGCTAGCCGGCGGGACGAACACCCTCGTCATCGACGTCTCGGGAGTCGCCCGGCTGTCCTCCACCTGCGTCGCGACCCTGTTGTGGGTCAAGCGCAGCTGCCAGTCCCGTCGCGTCCGGGTGGTCCTCGCGGACCCCACGGAGCGCACCCTCGAGGTGCTCACGCGGACGGGGCTGGCATCCGTGTTCGAGATCGAGAGTCGAGAGTCATGACGACGACGATTCCAGCCCGTGTCTCCTCCTACCCCGCTCCGAGGCACGTGCTCGGTGCGGGCTTCGAGATCGCGTTGCACCAGGGCGCCGCCCGCGCCGCTCGCGTCGTGCCCGGGCTCTAGCCGGGTATGCGTCGTGGTGGCCGACGGGGCCATGGCGACCGCCGGTTCGCCCGTCGCCTTCGACCTGCCCGTGGCCGGACCGTCGTCGTCGTGCCAGGTGTGGGGACACGCGGACGGCGCGATCCAGGTCCGCGCCGCGTGGGCGCCCCCGGCCCTGCTGGTCAGCCGCTCACGGGTGCTGATGGTTCCCGAGACCCCGGGCGTTCCGGGCGTATGCGTGATGGCGCCGGGCGACCGGCTGCTCGTGCTCTCGTCGTCGGCCTACGAGGCCGCGCCGGAGCAGATGGTACGGCTGCTCCATGAGGAGCCGGCGACGCTGCTCGCGGCGGAGGCGGACGACCTGCTCGAAGGGTTGTTCCGCGACGTCCCCGAGGCGGGGGGAGCGGTGATCACTCGGATCGGGTGACCACGGAGGGCGGACTACCCCGCTCGACTCGGCCGGATGCGTGGAGTGAGCGCCTACAGCGGCGTCGGCGGCGTTCCACGCATCCGGTCGTCGCTAATGTGGCGGGCCGGACGTCGCGACCCGGGTGATGGGTGATCGTGGCTGCCTGCGCGCAGGTTCGGGACGTCACGCGCAGGTTGCACCGTGCGCGTGAGGTGACGAACCTGCGCGCATCAGGCGAGGTCAGCTGTCTGCAACCCTCGGGTTGGCGACCAGACCATCGCGCTGCAGCCTGCGGATCTCGTCCCTACCCCGACCATAAGGTCTGCGCACACATCGGGGTCATCGCGCTCAGGCGGTCAGGCGGTCTTCTCGTCGTCGGTCGCGGCGCGGACCACGATGCGGGTCCAAGCGCCGACGTAGATCCGGTCGTCGTCGTCGAGCTCGGTCCGGGGCCCCACGGCGATCGGGTCCTCCGGCAGCGGACCGGAGGCGGGGCCGACGAACGTCCCGTTCGAGGAGCCGAGGTCCTCGACGAACCAGCGCTGACCGTCGGTGGTCAGCTGGGCGTGCCGACGGCTGACGCCGGTGTCAGACGTGCAGTCGATGTCGGGATGGATGCTGCGGCTCGGCGACACCCGTCCGATGAGCAGGCTGCGGGCGGTCAGGCCGACCACCGCTGGCAGTCCCGGGGACGGCATCGGCTCGTCCGCCTCCTGGACGGCGTACCACTGGGGGTCGACCCAGACCTCGGCCACCCACTCCAGGGGGATCGCCGGCGCGATCGACCCGACGGTCGAGGCATTGGCGGCCTCGGAACCGTCCGTCGACGTCGCGTCCGGCCTGGGCGAGGCTCCACGCGGGAGCGCACCCGTCGTGAAGTCGTACCCGCACGCCTCGCAGAACAGCGCGTCTGGAGAGTTGGGTGCCGCGCAGTTGGGGCATACCTGCTGCTCCGGAGCCGCAACCTCCGCAGCCGCAGGGGCTTCGGGCTCCGGAGGAGGCGTCGCCGCGGCCTCGGGCTGGTTGGCGAGGTCGATCTTGGCTCCGCAGGTGTCGCAGAAGTCCTCCGCGGCGGACGTGTGTCCGTTGGGGCAGACAGCGCTCATGCAGTCACTTCCGAACCCTGGTCGTCTTCGTGGAGGCGGTGTCGAGGGCCATCTCGTCCAGCCGGTCGACGCCCTTCTTCAGCCTGACCGTACCGGTCTCCGCGTTGTCGATATCGACGACCTTGCGCAGCCGCGACGTCATCTCCTGGTCGCCGGCCTCGTTGGCCAGCTGGACGGCGCGGCCCAGCTTCGAGGTGGCGTCGTCGTCGCGGCCGGCGGCCTTGGCCGCGAGCCCGTCCTGGATCATCTGCGCCAGCTCGGCCTTGCCGGTGTAGCGGGCCACCTGGTCGTCGATCCGGGTCGTCAGGGCCTCGTCGTTGCTCCAGGTGGCCTTGACCAGCGCCTGGGTCTGGACCTCCTCGCCGAGTGCGACCTGGACCCGCGCGGCGAGCTGCTCCTGGCCGACCGACTTGGCGGACAGGCGTACCGCGACGTGGTAGTCCCGGCTCTCGTCGGCCCACGCGCCGGTGGGGTACCCGGCCGTGAGCGCGTTGACCTGGGTCCGACGGCTCGTGAGGTCCTCGAGGTTCGGCGCGACCTGCTTGACGAACAGCGTTTGCGCGCCCTGCGGGGTCCAGGCGCGCAGCTCGACGTTGGCCACGCCGCGGGCCATGGACTTGCGGACCAGGCTCTGGAACTCCGCGGCCATGGCCTGCGGCGCGGGGATGAGGTCGACGGTGCCGAGCAGGGCCGAGGCGATGCGGCGCACCTCGTCGACCTGCCAGCGGTCGCCGAGACCGCGACAGTCGCACTGGAAGACCCCGGTCGCCTCGTTGATGGACCGGGTCAGCTGGTCGGGGGTCTCGTGCTCGTTCGCGCCGTCGGTGAGGAGGATCGCGTGCCGCTGGCTGGCCTGCGGCACGGTCGAGAAGACCTCGCGGGCCTTCATCAGCCAGGTCCCCATCGCCGTGCCCCCGTCGGCGCGGAACGCCTGCATCGAGGCGATCGCCGCCTGCCGGGTCGACGGGTCCATCCGCACCATCTGCTGCGGGCCGCCGGGGTAGGGGAAGACCAGCGTCCCCACGTGGTTACCGGCGATCACGGCGAACCAGGTGCCGTCGAGGATCTCGTTCAGCGCTGCGGTCGCCGCGTTGCGGCCCTGCACGATCCCGCTCTCGCCCATCGACCCGGAGGTGTCGATGATGATGATCTCCGCCGCGTCGGCCGAGGTGGTCTGCCCCGCCTGGCCCGCTCCACGGCACGTGACGCGCACGATCGCGTGCACGTCGGTCCCGCCGTCGGGCAGGAACTCGTTCTGGAAGACCTCGGCGGTGAACTGAGCCATCAGGGGATGTCCTTCGTGTCGGGAGCCTCAACCGTATGCACACCGCCGACGCGCGCCAACGCGACGGTGATGTTGTCGATCCCGCCGGCCTCGTTGGCGAAGTCGGTCAGCGCCTGCGCGAGGGTCGGCGGGTCCGACCCGGCGGTGCCGAGCCGTTGCACCGTCTCGCGGACGAGGCGCTGCAGGTCGGCGGCGTCGGAGCAGTAGTTCCACAGGCCGTCGCTGCAGACGAGCACCCAGCCGTCCTCGGACAGCTCGACCTGCCGGGTGTGGGGCGTGAGGTCGTCGGGGGAGTCGATCCCCAGCCAGCGGGTGATCGCGTGGGCGCCCGCGCTGGACTCGGCCTCCTTGCGAGGCATCCCCGCACTCATCTGCGCGGCGGCGAACGAGTCGTCCTCACTCAGCTGTACGCCGGGGCTCGAGGGTGCGTCGGGCAGCCAGTACGCGCGGCTGTCACCGACATTGCCCACGACCGCGGTCCCCTCGGCCACCAGCGCCGCGACGAAGGTGCACGACGGGGGGTTCTCCAGGGCGGCCTCGCCGGCGGCCTGGGTGACCTTCTCGACCGCCTGGTCGGCCGCGGCGACCGCGTCGGCGAGGCGTTGCTGGGCCGCGGCGAGGAACGACGACGCCGTGCCGACGCCGTGGGGCAGCGGCGTCCGGAGGACCTCCCGCGCGGCGCGGGAGGCGGCGAGGCTGGCGATGTGGGAGTCGGTGGAGTTCGAGACGCCGTCGCAGACCACGAGCGCGGCGAACGACCCGGACGCGGACTCGGCCGCCAACGCCAGCGCGTCCTCGTTGCGGCGGTGCCGCTTGCCGATGTCGCAGACACCGGCGACCCAGGGCGCCGGCGACTCGGCGTAGTGGTCGCGCGGGTCGGGCTGCTTGGACCCGCAGGTGTCGCAGTAGCCCTCGAGGTAGTGACCGTCGGAGCACTGCCGGCACGGGGCGCCCTCGGTGGCCGGCCCGTCCGGCCCGTTCGGGCCGTCCGGACCTTCCGCCGCCCGGCGCCGCGACGCGTTGCTCGTGACCGGTCCGGTCCAGCCCACGTCGAGGGGTGACTCCTCACCGGGGGGCGCGGTCACCGGTGTCGCGGCCGCTTCGACGGCGACGGCACCGGGGAACGACTGGGCGGGTGGTACCCCACCGTCGGGAGGGCCGGCCGTCGCCGCCTCGTCGCCGACCGGTGTCACATCGGTGAACTCGAAGGCACACGCCTCACAGAAGGCCGCACCGGCGATCCGCTCGGCGCCGCAGTTGGGACACGTCGACCTCCCGGTGGCCACGGTCGACATCAACGGGTCACCGCAGCGTCCAGGGACGCACGTCGTTGGCCTGGTCCACGAGGTGCACGCGTTCCTCACGGTCGGGGGTGAGCCGCGCGAGCTGGCGCAACGCACCCTCGAGAGCCTCACGCATACCGCGCGCCGTGGCCGGGTGGGACCCGATGGTCAGGGCGGGCTGCTCGCCGCGGCGACCGACCTCGTCGAGGCCGATCGAGTAGATGCGCACGTCGAGACCGGCGCGCTCGCGCGGGTCCATGAGCACCTGGTCGACGCTGGACCACGCCTGCGACAGAGCGGGTATGCCGGCGCCGGACGCGGCGAGCAGGTTCGCCCGGGCCTGTCGCGCGAGCGAGTAGGCCCGTGACGTCGCGGGCACGAGGTCGAGCGCCTGGACCGCTCCGTCGACGTCGCCTCGCTTGGTCCGGATCCGGGCCATCCCGAACGCCGCGGCGGGGGTGTAGTTCGCGTCGGTCCGGGCGCACGCCGCATACAGGTTCTCCGCGATGGCGAGCTCCTCGCTGGCCTCGCAGGCGCTGGCCAGCGCGAGCTTGGGCGCCAGCTCACCAGGAACCTGACCGTAGACGGCGTTGAACGCGCTCTGGGCCACGCGCGGGTCGCCCTGCTGCAGCGCCGAGAGTCCCTGCATCCACACCGCACGCCACTCCCACGGGTCGGCGCGCAGCATGGCGTTGGCGGAGGAGTCGACGAGGTCGGGCTGCCCGGCCGCGAGTGCCGCCCGGCAGATGGCGAGGTGGACCTCCGTAGACATCCCCGGAGCCTTGTGCAGCAACGCGAGTCGCTCCTGGGGCGTCCCCTGGGTCGTGAGCCCGTGGAGCCAGCTGGCCTGCGGGTCCGAGGGGTCGATGCGCAGACCGGGGAGGGTGTGCCAGTCGAGGCGGTCGGTCTCGATGGCCGGCTCCTCGAACAGCAGCGAGGTCGACGAGCTGGTGGCGCGGCCGAGCCGCTCGTTCTGGGCGACGACCTCGCGGAGGACACCGAGCATCTGCACGCGGAGCTCGTCGGCCGAGGCGAAGCGGTCATCGGGAGAGGTGGCGCAGGCCTTGAGCAGGAGCCGGTAGAGCGAGTCGTACTTCTGGAACAGCGGCGTCGACTCGACCGGCGGGAGCGAGTCGACGTAGGTCGACTGGTAGCCGCGGAACTCCATCATCAGGACGACCAGCGTCCGGCCGATCGTGTAGATGTCGGACGCGACCGTCGTCCCCTGTGCCGCGACCTCCGGCGCCTGGTAGCCGACCGTGCCGAAGATCGCGGAGTCCTCGTCGTCGATGCGGCGGACGCCACCGAGGTCGATCAGCTTGATCATGTCGCCGACCTGGATGAGGTTGTCGGGCTTGAAGTCGCAGTAGACGAGCCCGAGGTCGTGGAGGTACTGGAAGGCCGGGAGGATCTCGATGATGTAGGCCAGCGCCTGGTCGGCTGGGATGGGGTCGTAGCGGCCGGTCCTGCGCATCCGTTGCTTGAGGATCGACTTCAGCGACGTGCCGCCGACGTACTCCATGACGATGTAGCCGGCGTCGTCGTGGGTGACGAAGTTGTAGATCTCGACGATGTGCGGGTGCGACACCTGCGCGAGGAACCGCTGCTCGGCGATCGCGGCCGCGAGGGCGTCGGGGTCGCCCGAGTTGAGCAGGCCCTTGAGGACGACCCACCGGTTCGACACGTTCTTGTCGCGGGCGAGGTAGATCCAGCCGAGGCCGCCGTGGGCGAGACAGCCGGCCACCTCGTACTGGCCGGCGACGAGGTCCCCGGGCTTGAGCTTGGGGTCGAACGAGAACGCCTGCCGGCACTTCGCGCAGAACCCGGTCGTGCGGCCGGGTCGGCCGTCCTTGCCGCGCCCGACGGGGTTGCCGCAGTTGGAGCAGAACCGCTTGTCCTCCGGGACCACCGGGTCGGTCATGATCGCCTTGCTGGCGTCGATGGCCGGAGCCGGCGGGATCGTGGTCAGCCCCGCGCCGAGTCGAGCGGTCCGCAGCCGCTGCGACTCCGAGCGCACCCGTCGGGTCTTGGTGCTGCCACCGACGCCGGCTCGAGCCGAGCCCAGTGCGGTCGACGCCAGCCGGTTGCTGGCCCGCGACATCGTCGATGGCGAGCTCGACACACCCGCGGGTCCGGCGGGCTCCATCGGCACCGAGTCGCCGGAGGCGCCGCAGGTGTCGCAGTAGCCGTCGAGGATCTGGCCCTTGCAGCCGGGCTGCGCGCAGGGAGTCCCGTCGGGAACGCTCGAGGTGATGATCTGCTGGACCGCCGGTGGCAGCCCGCTCCCGTCGTCGTCGCCGGACTCCGCGGCCGGCACGCCGCTCTGGACGCCGCCCTCCCCCGGGGTGCCGCAGACGTCGCAGTACCCGTCGACGATGGTCCCCGAGCACCCGGGCTGCTGACAGGCACCCGTTGGGGGAGCTGAGGATCCGCCCGCGGCGGCGACGCTGCCCGGCATACCGCAGACGTCGCAGTAGCCGTCGACGACGTGTCCGGTGCAGCCCGGCTGGGTGCAGGCCGGCGTGGTGGTCGTGGTGGTCATCGCGTCCCCCCGTGCGTGGTGAGAGTGCGGAGATAGGCCTGGTACGCGGCGAGCAGGCCTCGTGCTCGGCGCATGTCGGTGGGCTGGGTGGCGACGACCTCGTCGAGGCGGCCGGCCAGCTCGGTGAGGTCGACGGAGCTGATCCCGGTCGCCCGGGCCTGCGCCTGGTAGGCGCCGGAGAGGCCCGCCAGCTCCTCGCGCTCGGCCAGTGCGCTGGCGTAGGCGTTCTGGGCGGCGGTCAGGGCGCGGGAGACCGCGTCGAGACGGCGGAGGTAGGCGTCGACGCCACTGGGGTCGGTCGGCACCGCACCGAGCGCGGTGACGTCGGGGATCGCGAGCCGCGGCGCCGGGTCGACGGCGTTGACGCACTGGGCCTCGAGCAGGCGGATGGCGGCGCCCCGAGCGGCCAGCTCACCGCGTTCGACGGCCGCGCGCTCGGCGTCGCGGGCCGCCTCGAGCCGCTTGCCGGCACTGACGATGAGGTCGCGCTCGGCGGTCGAGGCGTCGTACTCCAGCGGAGCCAGCAGCCCGCCGACGTCGGCGCCGCGCTTGGCCTTGTCGACCACGTCGGCGAGCCGGCTGTCGAGGCGCTGCACCGACGCCCGTGCGTTCTCGCGGTCGGTGCCGGCCGGGACGTACATGACCTGGTCACGGATCCGTTCGACGGTCTCGCGGACCGACTTCAGCCGGGTGCCGACCTCCGCGCCCGAGGGCTCCAAGGACAGACGGGCGCGCAGCGTCGACGTCATCGCGTCGGAGAGGCGGCAGGCCTCGGGCAGGGTGAGCGCCAGCGAACCGGACACCGAGGGGGCGAGGGAGCCGGCCGCGGAGCCGGGAGCGACGTCGAGCCGGCCCCAGATCAGCGCCGAGATGCGCTCGGCCTCCTTGGCGCCGACGCGCCCGTTGTCGAAGGTCACCTCGAGCAGGTCGTAGCGGTCGGAGATCGCCTTCCAGAGCGCCATCGAGACGAGCATGTCGCGGCTGAACGCGTCGCGTTCGCTGGACGCGAGTGCCGCGGAGTCGAGCGCGTCGAGCTCGTCCTTGCGCTTGTCCCGCCACATCGAGAGGTCACGCAGGAAGACGAACGCCTCCTGCGGCGTGACCGAAGCCCCCAGCCGGCCGGGCGCCTCGGGGGCGCCGCCGGCGGCCGGCGGGGTGGGCGGGGAGAGCTCGAGCGACACCGGCGTCACGCCCGTCCGTAGACCGGCTGCGGCGGCTGCGGCGCAGGTCCCAACGCCTCGGCGAACCACCTGTCGTAGCTGGTCTTCCACGTGCCGTCGGCCTTGATCGTGTCCAGGACGCGGTTGACGTAGCGGGCCAGGTCCTTCTGGTCCTTGTTGACGCCGATGCCGTAGGGCTCGGAGGTCAGTGGGGCCATCGTCGGGACGTAGGCGTAGGGGTCCTGGGCGACCAGGCCGGCGAGCACCGTGTCGTCGCCGGCGATCGCGTCGACGTCACCGTTCTGGAACAGGACCAGGCAGCCGGTATGCGTCGCGGCCGGCACCGGGATGACTCCGGCCGTCGCCTGCACCGCGGTGAGGGTCGACGTGCCGGTCGGCGCGCAGACCTTCTTGCCCGAGAGCCCGGCCAGCGTGTTGGTCGGGTCGCCCTTGTGCACGAGGATCTTGAGGCCGGACTGGTAGTACTCCGACGAGAACGCGATGTCCTGCCACCGGGCGCAGGTCATCGTCATGTTGCGGACGACGAGGTCGACGCGCTTGTCCTGCAAGGCCTTGAGCCGGTCGGCCGCCGAGATGACGATGAGCTCGATCTTGCTCTCGTCGCCGAAGATCGCCTTGGCCACCGCCTTGGCCATGTCGATGTCGAAGCCCTCGATCTGCCCGCTGATCGGGTTGCGCGAGGCCAGCCCGAGCGAGTCGGCCGAGACGCCGACGCGAAGTCGGCCGTTCTTCCGGATGTCGGCCAGGGCGGTGTCCGCCGCAGAGCCGGTGAGGGACGAGAGCGGGTCGTAGGACTGCGTGGCGTTGTCACAGGTCGCCGGGGCGGCCGTCGTGGTTCCGGAGGGCGAGGGGGTGGGTGCTGCCGTGACGGACGGGGTCGCGGTCGGGACCGGTGTCTCCGCATACACCCCGCCACTGCAGGCGCCGAGGAACGCGGCGACCATCATGGCGGCCAAGGCCGAGACCGGGCCACGCCTGCGAGCGGTCATCGGTACTCCTCGATCCGCTGGCCCATGCCTCGGAGCATGAGGACGGCGGCCCCGGCGCAGAGGGCGAGCAACAGCCAGCCGAGGATGGTCACCCACGTCACCGGCCCGAGCAGGGATCTCGAGGTGTCGTCACCGAAGGTCTTCAGGCTCTTGTCGGCATCGGCGGCGAACGTGGAGAACGCCGCGTTCGCCGTCCCGGGCCCGGTCTTCAGGGCCTGCGCCACAGCGCCGTCCCAGTCGCCACCGTCGTCGGCCTTCCGGATGGCTTGGTGCAACGTCGTGTAGGCGTCCCACTCGCCCCTCAGCCGGCTCTGGGTCGCGTCGTCGAGGGCCGCCAAGGAGGAAACCAGGCTGTTGGACTGCGTCTGCCAGGCTTTCTCGTAGGCCTGCCCAGACCCGCGGGCGATGAGCGTGAGGCTCTCGTTCGACTTCGCGTCGTAGGCGGCGGTTCGAGCGTCGGCCAGCTTGACGGTGTAGGCGAACGAGGAGTTCCGGACCGCCTGCACCTGGCTGCCCACACCGGCCAGCGTGACGATGCCGATGGCGAGCGCGGCCAGGACGACCAACGACCCGACGAACATCGACGGGTTGAGGTAGCGATGAGTGCGCCGGGCCAGCCAGACCATCACGAGCACGAGCAGCGCGAGGGCAGCCAGGCCCGTGAGGATCAAGGTCAGCAGCCGGCTGCTCGCGTCGAACTCCGCATCGGCCCGGGCCTTGTTGGCGTCCACGAGGGTCTTGACGATGGGCAGGATGTCGGTGCGCAGGTCGGCGCTGGCGCCACTCAGGTACTGCGCCCCGACCGGCAGCCCCTGGCGGTTGTAGACCCGGGCCTCTTCGATGGTGGCCGCGTAGTCCTGGACCGCGGCGTTCAGGGCGCCGAGGGCCTCGCTGTCCGCGGGCTGAGCGTCGGCCGCATCGGCGATGCCCTTGGCGACCCGGTCGAGACTGGCGTCGTAGTCCGCCCGCTGGGCGGGGTCCTCGATGCCGCCCACGAGGAACGAGCTGGTCGCGTCGGCGTCCGCCCGCACGAGGTCGGCGTAGATCCCCTGGATCCGCACCACCTGTGCGGTGTTGTGGTCGGCGCGCTCCAGGGCCCCGGCGGACGACCACAGGGACATGGCCCCGACCAGTCCGAACGCGGCCGCGACGACCGCGGCGACGAACGCGAGAACGCGCATCCGGCCCGGAGTGCCTTCGAGGGCACCGTTGAGGGCACTGCGCGACCGAGACGCAACCGGGGCGGGCGCGGCCACGGACGCGCCCGTGCGCGCGACGACGGGGGCGCCGCCGGTCGCGGACGGTGCCGCGGTGGCCCTGCTCATGTCGCTCCTCCAGCCGGTCGGTCGCGCTCGTCGGTGTCCTCGCCGATCACCGGCGTCAACGCCGGGTTACCTTCCGACGTCTGCGCAGGGCCTTCGGGTTCCCGGTCCGGCTCAGGATCAGTGGACTCCCCGACCGGTTCAGGGTCGTCCGCCAGCTGCCGGAAGTCCTCGGCCTTGAGCTCGCGCAGCTGCTCGTGGGTGGGGTCCTCGACGTCCTGCAGCCGCCAGGCGTGTCGTCCGATGGCCTCCTCCAGGAGGTTGCGCGCGAACCGGCCGTTGCCGAACGCCTGGGTCCGGGCCGCACCGGCGAGGATCCCGCGGAACGTCATCTCGGCCTCGCGGCTGATGTCGTAGTCGGCTGCCGACGCCAGCTTCCGCAGGATCTGGACCAGCTCGTCGTCGGTGTAGTCGTCGAACTCGATGACCGTCTTGAACCGGCTCGACAACCCCGGGTTCTGCGCCATGAAGACGACCATTGGGTGGGTGTAGCCGGCGACGATGACGACGAGCTTGTCGCGCTCGTCCTCCATCTCCTTGACCAGCGTGTTGATCGACTCGGTGCCGTAGTCGTCGCCGCCCAGTGCGTAGGCCTCGTCGATGAACAGCACCCCGCCGGTGGCCTTTGCGCACACCTCGGCGGTCTTCATCGCCGTCTGGCCCAGGTAGCCGGCCACCAGCTCCGAGCGGTCCACCTCGACGAGGTGGCCCTTCTCGAGCAGCCCGAGCGCGTGGTAGATCCCCGAGACCATCCGGGCGACCGTCGTCTTGCCGGTGCCCGGGTTGCCGACGAAGACGAGGTGTCGGGTCACGTCGGGGTTCTTCATCCCGGCGGCGACCCGCTTCTGCTCGACCTTGAGCATCGCCACCTGCTGGTGGACCTCGCGCTTGACGCGGTCCAGGCCGATCATCCCGTCGAGCTCGGCCAGCAGCTCCTCGACCGACTTCTGCGGCTCGGCCGGCTCTTCGGGCTGGGCCACGACGGGAGAACCCGGGTCGGCGGTGGCGACGGCACCGGTATGCGGGTCGCCTGGTTGCGCTGTCCTCAGGGGGTTCTCGGCGGTGCCGGAACCTACGGGTTGAGGTACCGGACCGGTCGGGGTGGGGGCCAACGGGTTGCCCAGTGCACCGATGAGGCGGAGGGACTCCTGGATCCGCGGGTCCTGCAACGGGCTCAGCGACGCGTCGTAGGTGAGGGTCCCGGGGGTGACCGCGACCCCGGCGGACGTCAGCACCTGGGTGGCCCCGAGCCGCTGCGCCTGCGCGGTCTGGACGACGTTCTCGGCGACGACCGCGTTGCCGCCGCCGAGGGTCGCGGCGGCCTCGACGACCTCGGCGAGCGCGTCCGCATACTCCGCCGCCCCGGTGCCGGTGGCGCGCAGGTGCGCCACGAGCGTGGTCGGGCTGGCCCGCCACTTGCGCCCGGAGGAGGCGGACTCGACGAAGGCCTCGTTGGCGGCCTTGAGGTTGTCGGGATCGGCCATGCCGGTGGCGCGGGCCCAGTCCTGGGCGGCGCGGTACATCGGCTGGGCCGCGGAGGCTACCGTCGCCGCGAGGGCGACCCCCTCGCGGCGGGCGTCGTGGGCGTCCACGCCGAGACGCCGCGCGACAGCCGCGAGCTCGTCGAGGGCCAGCCTCAGCGGGGCCGGCTGCTCGGGCATCAGGCCGTCCGTCCGGGTGGGGGAGTGAGCGGGGAGGCACCGCCGGCCTCGGTCGTGGGCAGCGGTGGCAGTGGCGTGGAGCCGATACCGAGGTCTCCGCCGCTCGCGGCCGACCCGAACTTCTCCTCGAGGAACCGGCCGTGGACGACGAGGGCCTCCGCGTCGGCCCGGCATACCGCGTCGAAGACCTTGTCCATCGTCGCGCCGAGCAGGTCGAGCTGGTCGATGAGGATCATCAGCGGCGTCTTGCCGCGGTCGACCGGGCGGCTGTCGGCCCACTGCCGGGGCAGCCGCAGGTAGCCGCCGATCGCGTCCGGCAGGTAGTTGGTGGCCGTCGCCATGACGTTGTAGGCCTGAGGGCTGCCGGAGCCCAGCGTGTCGAGCCGGGGGACGGTGTCACGGACCGTCCGGGCGACGCGACCGAGACGCGACTGGACCATGGCCGGCGCCTTGCCGTCCTTGGCCTGCTGCTCTACTCGGTCGACGGCCTCCAGGAGGTCCTGGCTGGTCGGGACGGAGTGAGCGGGCTCGGGTTGCGGCTCGGACTCGCGGGCGCTCCTGCCGCCGAAACCGAACCACGAACCGATACCCATCTCCCTATTGTCCCCGTGTGGTGGTGCGCGTGTCCGGCGGTCAGCGACCGATGTCGAGTGACCCCGCCATGACGTGCGGGTTCTGCCGGTTCGCCCGGTCGAGGTAGGCCTGGGACTTGGCGACCTCGGTCTCGAGGGTGCCGATCGTCGCCGCCATCGAGTCGAGGGCCTGGACCTTGTAGGTGTCGATCGCGTCCATCGTCTGGTAGATGTTCGCGAACGCCGCCTGGAGCTGGGGCAGGCCGATCGTCGCGGAGGCCGCCTGCTCCTGGATCTTCACCGAGTTGTCGCGGAGCATTTCCGACGTCGACTGGATGAGGTTGCTCGTCGTCGTGTTGAGTGCGGTGATCTGGTCGAGCACCATCTTCTGGTTGCCCAGCGCCTGCGCGACGATGACGGCGGTGCGCAGCGCGGAGATGGTCGTCGTCGACGCCCGGTCGACACCCTTGATCAGCTCGATGTTGTTCTTGATGGTGATGTCGATGGCCAGGTAGTTCTGGATGGACACCGCGAGCTGGGTGAGCAGGTCCTGGTGCTTCTGCCGCACGTAGAACAGGACGTCCTGCTTGAGGGCGGTCGCCTTCTCGGCGTCGGTCGCCTCCAGCGTGGCGATCTCCGCGGTCAGCCGCGCGTCGAGCCGCTCGGCGATGTAGACGTACTGGTTGAGCCGGCCCATGGAGTCCCAGAGGTTCTGCTTCTCCATGTTGAGCGCGATGTTGTCCTTGGTCAGCTCGTCCTGGCCGTCGCGCAGCGAGTGGAGGATGCCGTCCAGGTGGCTCTGCGCCGACTGGTACTTGCGGAAGTAGTCGGTGATCCGGTCCCCGAAGGGGATCATCCCGAGGACCTTCTTGGCGCCGTGCGCCTGGGACGGGTCGAGGTCCTCCACGGTGCGGCGCAGGTCGAGCAGGGTCCTGCCGACCTTGCCGGTCTCGCTGAGGCCACCCTCGCTGAGGGCCTTGACCGGCGTCTTGAGCAGCCGGTTGCTCGACTCGGCCGCCCGCCGGATGTCGTCGTCGCCCATCGTGCGCACGTCGGCCGCCTTGGCGTCGAACGTCGGCGACTTGGCCTGGGCGGTCAGCAGCGCCGACATGTAGCTCTCCACCTTGGCGTCCAGCCCGGGCACGGCCGCGGCGGGGACCTGCGGGGCCATCTTCGGCGCCGCGGTCTCGTTCACCGCCCCCACGGCCGCGGGCGGCTCGAGGGTCAGGACCGAGGAGGTGCTGGGCGGCGGGGTCAGGGGCTGCACGGCCTCCGCGGCCGGCGGTGGAGCTGCGGCGGCAGCGCCGGAGGAAGGCTGGTCCGACATGGTGCTGGTCTCCCCTCGCTGGGCTGGACACGGGGTATGCCGGTACCGAGGCGCGCGTAGCGCGTGGTGGCAGGCCCCCGCTGTGCAGACGAACCGTCAATCTACGCGGTTCCCGATGACGCCGACGGTCCGGTTCTGCCCTGAGCGGACCCTGGCCCTGTTCATCACCGGCTGTCCGCGTCGAATGACCTCCGGTTGCCGATGTCCGGAGGTCGAGCGAGGATCGAACGATGGCCAACGACAAGCAGATCATTGTCTCCCGGACCATCGACGCTCCGGCTCCGGAGATCTTCGACGTCCTGTCGCTGCCGGCGCGGCACCGGGAGATCGACGGGTCGGGGTTCGTCGTGTCGGACGACCGCACCGACCGGATCACCGGTGTCGGCCAGGTGTTCCGGATGAACATGACCGGGGACCACATGGGCGGCGACTATCAGACCGAGAACCACGTGACCGGCTACGACAAGAACTCGCTGCTCGCCTGGCAGACGGCGCCCGCCGGGACCGAGCCGCCCGGCTGGGAGTGGATGTGGGAGCTCAAGGCCGACGGCCCGGACTCGACCGACGTCACGCTGACCTACGACTGGGACAAGGTGACCGACCAGGCAATGCTCCAGAAGGTGCCGTTCCCGCTGGTCTCCGAGAGCCAGCTCGAGGACTCACTCGCCAAGCTCGCGTCGGCCGTCTCCAGCTAGCCTCCAGCCAACCCAGAGCCAATCGCAGAGACAATCTCAGAGCCGATCTCAGAGCCAGCCTCCGACGGCGGACTGCAACCAGTCGTGGTTGTCGGGCGATAGCAGCCCCAAAAGGGAGACAGTCGTTCCATACTGCCTCTCATGGATCTTGTCTCGACGGACCAGGCCTATCGGGCCAACCCCTTCCCGATCTACACGTCCCTGCGCGAGACGGAGCCCGTCGCCAAGGGGTCGGTCAACGGCATGACCGGCTGGCTGGTGACCCGGTACGACCTGGTCCGTCCGTTGCTCACCGACGCTCGGCTGAGCAGCAACCCCGCCCACGAGGGAGGCGTGGCCGGCCGCGGTGACATCAGCGGGAACCTGCCGGACCCCGACTCACCGTTCTCCCACCAGATGATCCTCATGGACGCGCCGGACCACACGCGGTTGCGCCGGCTGGTCAACCAGGGCTTCACCGCCCGTCGGGTGGAGCTGCTCCGCGCCCGGGTGCAGGAGATCGCCGACGAGCTGGCGGACGGGATGCCGGCCGGCGGCACCGACGTGACCGAGGCGTTCGCGGCGCGGCTGCCGCTCATCGTCATCATGGAGATCCTCGGCGTGGCCGAGTCGGACCGTGAGGCCTTCGCGCACTGGTGCCGGGTCGTCGCCGACGGGGTGCCGGAGACCGCGGACCAGATCCCGGAAGCCTGGGCGCAGCTGCTCACCCTCTTCTACGCCACCGTCGCGGCGAAGAGCGCCGACAACCCGGATACCGACCTGCTCAGTGCGCTGGTCGCCCTGCGCGACGAGGGCGACCGGCTCACCACCAACGAGCTGGTGTCGATCTCCGTCCTCATCATGCTGGGCGGCCTCATGACGACCGTCGACCTCATCAGCAGCGCGATGCTCGCTCTGCTCCTCAACCCCGAGCAGCTCGACGCCGCCCGGGAGAACCCCAAGGCCGTCGT
This sequence comes from uncultured Actinomycetota bacterium, assembly GCA_963757225.1. GTDB lineage: Bacteria > Actinomycetota > Actinomycetes > Actinomycetales > Dermatophilaceae > Lapillicoccus. The sequence continues at coordinate 10,935 of CAVWQU010000021.1, read as the reverse complement.
CGAGGAGACCCTTCGCCACAGTCCGCCGCTCGAGCTGCCGATGGCCCGGTTCGCGACGGAGGACCTCGTCGTCGGTGGCGTGCAGATCTCGCAGGGCGACGCCGTGTTCCTCGTCATCTCGGCCGCCAACCACGATCCGGACCGTTTCGCCGCACCGGACGAGTTCGATGTCCGCCGCGACACCTCGGGCCACCTGGCGTTCGGGCACGGCATGCACCACTGCCTGGGTGCTCCGCTGGCACGGATCGAGGGCGAGGTCGCGATCGCCACGTTGCTGGACCGGTTCCCGGAGATGCGGCTCGACATCGACCCGGACACGATCCAGTGGCGCGCCAACCCGATGCAGCGAGGACCCCTCACGCTGCCCGTCACCTACTGAGGCGCCTACGGCTTCCGGCCCCAGCAGGCGTGCAGTACCTCCCGCTGCAGCCAGACTGTCGGGTCCGCCAGGGCCGCGGTCATCACCGCGACGTCGCGCCGCGACGCCTCGTCGGCACCGCCCTGCTCGTCGATGACCTCGAGGGTCGGGATCCACCAGCGGGCCCAGGGTGAGCCGCCGCGCACCACCTCGGTGGTCGCCTCGCAGCGGATGTCCTCCAGCCCGCACCGCTCGAAGAGGGCGGGCAGCTTCTGGCCGAAGGCCTTGTCGTACCCGCGATCGGTCCACCAGTCCCCGTCCCGCCACACCCGCTGGTAGTCGGCGTACCGCGGATGCGTGGGGTCGACGGGGGCGCCGGCCGGACCCCAGGCGCCGTCCTCGTCGACCAGCCAACCGCCGGGCCGCAGGCACGCGACCATCTGCCGGATCGCGTCCTCCTGCCGCCCCTGGAGGTGGAAGAGCATCAGGCGCGAGCAGACCATGTCGAACGAGCCCGGCTGGAGCACGTCGAGCGAGTCCTCGAGAACGTTGTGCTCGACGACCTCGAGGTTCGGGATCTCCAGCCTCGACAGGTACCGGGTGTCGAGGTCGGTGGCGACCACCCGGCCGTTCGGTCCGACCTGCTCGGCCTGCCACGCCGCCATCGAGCCGCGCCCCGCACCCACCAGGAGGCATCGCCAGCCTGGCTGCACCAGCTCGGCGCGTCGTCGACGTGTGGCCGGGTCGTAGAGCCGCTCGAGCAGGTCGAGCCGCTCGTCCTCCTCCGCCTCTCGGCCGGCGGCGGCCAGCCGGTAGTCAGCCTCTCGCTGGGTTTCCCGCTGCGTCGGATCGGCCACGTTCGCGAACGTAAACCTGGTGGAGGCCGGGCGCAACCGCCCGATGTGGGCAGCAAATAGGGCTTTCAGGCTATTGCCAGGGTTCCTCGGCTGCGCCACGGTCGCACCTAGGTGTGGGTTGCACCGGGGCGGCGACCGGCCGTGGTGTTCGCCCCCTGCGTCAGGAGCTTGCGATGCCTCGTCCTCTTCTCCCGTCCCGAGCCCGTGCCGTCGGCTGGGGCACCGTCGCGGCCGTGACCGCAGTCGCCCTCGCGGCCTGCAGTCCGGGAGTCTCGCCCGGCGCCCTGGGTCTGCCGCACGACATCAAGGACGTCATGGAGTCACCGCAGTACGCGAACTCCCGCTGGGGTCTGATGACCTACGACTTCAAGACCGGCAAGCCCCAGATGACCCTCAACGAGCGGCAGTTCTTCATCCCCGCGTCGACGACCAAGCTGTTCTCGATGAGCTCCGCGTGGATCACGTTCGGCCCGGACCATCGGTTCACGACGCCGGTCTACCGCCAAGGTGCGGTGGCGGGAGGGAACCTGACCGGCAACCTGGTGCTCGTCGCCTCCGGCGACCTGACCATGGGCGGTCGAACGAAGGCCGACGGCCAGACGGTGGACTTCACCAACCTCGACCACGCCGACGCCAACGCGATCCCGGGCGCAACGCTCACGCCCGAGAACCCGCTCGCGGGGATCGAGATGATCGCCAAGCAGGTCAAGGAGTCGGGCGTCACGCACGTCTCCGGCGACGTGGTCATCGACGACCGGCTGTTCAAGGTCGACCGCGCGCAGAACCCGGAGACGCCGACGTCGCCGATCATCATCAACGACAACCTCATCGACATGAGGTCGACCCCGACCGCCGTCGGCCAGCCGGCCACCCTCGACTACCGTCCGCACTCCTCCGCCTTCACGGTCACGTCCAAGGTCACGACGGTGGCGGCCGGCGGGAAGGCCGAGGTCAAGTCGACGTTGGTGGCCCCCGGTCAGATCGAGCTGACCGGCCAGGTCCCCATGGGCATCTCGCCGCCGCTGCTTCACGTCTTCCAGGTCGAGGACCCGGCCGCGTACGCGCGCACCGTCCTCATCGACGCGCTCAAAGGGGCCGGCGTCACGGTCGACGCACCGGCCACGGGTGCCAACCCGGCGAACAAGCTGCCGGCCCCGAAGTCGTATGCGCCGGCCGACCAGGTCGCCGCATACGTCTCGCCGGTCTTCTCCGAGTACGTGAAGCTCGTCCTCAAGGTGAGCCTCAACCTCGGCGCCAACCTCGCGGTCTGCCTCCTGGCCGCGCACGCCGGTTCCACCGACTGTCTCGACGGGCTGCCACAGGAGCAGGCGATCCTGCGCGACGTGGCCAAGGTCCCCGTGGGCGAGCTGGTCTTCAACGACGGCCAGGGCACGAGCCCGGGGGACCTCGCGACGCCCTACGCGGCGATCCAGCTGCTCAAGTGGTGGCAGGGCCGGCCGGACTTCGCCCGGTTCCGCGCCGCGCTGCCCATCCTCGGGCGGGACGGGTCGCTCGCGATGGTGGTGCCCAACAGCCCGGCGGCCGGACACGTCCAGGCCAAGACCGGGACCCTCGCCGCCGGTGACGAGCTGAACCAGCGGCTGATCCTGCCGTCCAAGGCACTGGGGGGGTACATCGACACGAGCAACGGCCGGCTCCTGGCCTTCTACCTCGTGGTCAACAACGTGCCCGCGACGTCGATCGACGACGTGCTCGTCGTCAACAACGACCTCGGCAAGATCGCCGCGCGGCTGTGGGGCCCCAAGGGCTGAGCCGCTCGTGGAGGCTTCCCCCAAGCGCCAGCGGACGGGCGACGTGCGGTGCCGCCCGGCGTGCCGAGGGGTGCCGGTGGGGACATGATGGGCGGCATGGACGTCGCTGGTCTCACCGCCGAGCTCGTTCCAGTCCTGCCGAAGGACGCCGTCATCACCGACCGGCAGCGGCTGCGCACCTACGAGTGCGACGGCCTCGCCCACTATCGCGTCATCCCGGCCCTGGTGGTCCTGCCCGAGACTGGCGAGCAGGTCGCCGCCGTCGTGAAGGCGTGCGCGTCCCGACGCATACCGTTCGTCGCCCGAGGCTCCGGGACGGGGCTGTCCGGTGGCGCGCTGCCGCACGCCGACGGCGTCCTCATCGTGCTGTCCAAGATGCGCGCCATCCTCGACATCGACCGCGACAACCAGCGGGCCGTGGTCCAACCGGGAGTGATCAACCTCCAGCTCACCCGTGCCGCCCAGCCCGACGGCTACTACTTCGCCCCGGACCCCTCCAGCCAGCAGGTGTGCTCGATCGGCGGCAACCTCTCGGAGAACTCCGGGGGCGCGCACTGCCTCAAGTACGGCTTCACGACAGGGCACGTGACCGGCGTCGAGTTCGTCACGCCGCAGGGTGATCTGGTCGAGATCGGCGGCAAGAGCGTCGACCTTCCCGGGTACGACCTGCTCGGCGCGATCGTCGGGTCGGAGGGCACCCTCGGGATCGCCACGACCGTCACCGTCCGGCTGACCCGGAGCCCCGAGGCGGTGCAGACGCTGCTGGCCGCCTTCCCCGACACCGACACCGCCGGTCAGGCGGTGTCGGCGGTCATCGGCGCCGGCGTCATCCCGGCGGCCATCGAGATGATGGACGCGCTGGCCATCGAGGCCGCCGAGGCCGCCGTCCAGTGCGGCTACCCGGAGGGCGCCGGCGCCGTCCTCATCGTCGAGCTGGACGGGGCCGCGGCCGAGGTGGAGCACCAGTTCGACCAGGTGACGGCGTTCTGTGAGAAGGCCGGCGCCTCCGAGATCCGGATCGCCGCCGACGACGTCGAACGGGCGCTGTTCTGGAAGGGCCGCAAGTCGGCCTTCGCCGCGGTCGGCCGGATCAGCCCCGACTACATCGTCCAGGACGGCGTGATCCCGCGGACCGTCCTGCCCGACATGCTCCGCCGGATCGCCCGGCTCTCGGAGGAGTCCGGCGTCCGGGTCGCCAACGTCTTCCACGCGGGTGACGGCAACCTCCACCCGCTCGTGCTCTTCGACGACGCGGTCGAGGGCGAGGCCGAGCGCGCGGAGCACGTGTCGGGCGCCATCATCGACCTGTGCATCGAGCTCGGCGGCTCGATCACCGGCGAGCACGGGGTCGGGTCCGACAAGGCCAAGTTCATGCCAAAGATGTTCGGGAAGAACGACCTCGACACGATGCAGCTGGTCCGCTGCGCCTTCGACCCCGACGGGATCTCCAACCCCGGCAAGATCTTCCCCACGCCGCGGCTGTGCGGCGAGGTGCCGGGACGCAAGCGGGGTGCGCACCCGCTCGTCGAGGCCGGCCTGGCGGAGCAGTTCTGATGCCCGTGGACGCGCCGGAGATCGTCGGCCGCCTGGAGGAGGCGGCGAACGGGCGGGTCCGCGAGGCGACGGCGTCGGATGCCGTCGACGGCGTGCCGGCCCGGGTGGTCGTCTCGCCGGAGCACCAGGTCGCGGTGTCGACGGTGATGGCGGCCTGCCACGAGCTCGGGCTCGCGGTCGTCGCCCGCGGGTCCGGAAGCCGCCTCGGGTGGGGCGCGGCGCCTGAGCGGTGCGACGTCGTCCTTGACCTCACCGGCCTGGACGCGCTCGTCGAGCACACCGCCGGAGACCTGGTCGCGGTCGTCCAGGCCGGGCGTCGGCTCGACGACCTGCAGGACGACCTGGCCAAGGCCGGGCAGTGGTTCGCCGTCGACCCGCCTCGTCGCGGCACGGTCGGCGGACTGGTGGCGACCGCCTCCACCGGTCCGATCCGGATGTCGTCCGGGCCGGTTCGCGACCTCGTCATCGGCGCGACGATGGTCCGGGCCGACGGTGTCGTCGCCAAGTCCGGCGGCAAGGTCGTCAAGAATGTCGCCGGCTATGACCTCGGCAAGCTCCTCACCGGCTCGTACGGCACCCTCGGCGTGCTCACCCAGGTCGCCCTCCGGCTGCACCCCCTCCCCGAGAAGAGCACGTGGGTATGCGCGCCCGTCCCCTCCCCGACAGAGGTCCAGGACACCGTGCTGAGGGTGGCGCACTCGCACCTCGTCCCCTCGGGGGTCGAGCTGGACTGGCGCGACGGACGTGGCGAGATCGCCGTTCGCCTCGACGGCATCCCGAGCGGGGTGGACGCTCGCACCCGGGACGCCGAGGAGCTCCTCGGCGCGGGCGCGAGGGCGTCGGACGAGCGGCCCAGCTGGTGGGGAACCGAGCCAGAGTCCGGGACGGTGCTGCTCAAGATCAGCCACGAGGTTGCCTCGCTCGGTGAGGTGCTCGGCGCCGTCGGCAACCGGGAGACCAGGGGGAGCGCCGGCGTGGGCACCCTCTACGTCGCCGTCGACGCCGACGAGGCCGTACCGGTCGTCGACGATCTGCGCAGGGCCGCGTCGCGCTTCGGCGGCGCCGTCGTCGTCCTCGACGCACCCGCGGAAACCAAGCATGAGCTCGACGTCTGGGGGCCGGTGCGAGGGCTCGACCTGATGCGCCGGGTCAAGGAGCAGTTCGACCCGGACCGCGTGCTGTCGCCCGGCCGTTTCGTGGGAGGCATCTGATGACAGGGACGGAACCCGTCACCACTCCGGCCGGCGCCAGCGGCGACTCTGGCCCGACCGACGGCGTCGCACCCCGCGGCCCCGGGGCCTTCGACGACCACAAGCCACCGTCGGCCGACCTCGTCGCCGACTGCGTGCACTGCGGCTTCTGCCTTCCAACCTGCCCGACCTACGTGCTGTGGGGCGAGGAGATGGACTCCCCTCGTGGCCGGATCTACCTGATGAACGAGGGGCTCGGCGGCGAACCGCTGAGCGACTCGATGGTCGGGCACTTCGACGCCTGCCTCGGCTGCATGGCCTGTGTGACAGCGTGTCCCTCCGGGGTGCAGTACGACCGGCTCATCGAGGACACCCGTGCCCAGGTCGAGCGGCGCCACGAGCGGTCCACGGCGGACAAGGCCCTGCGCGAGGGCATCTTCGCCCTCTTCCCGTACCCGAAGCGGCTCAAGGCGGCCCGTGGTCCGCTCCGCCTCTACCAGAGGACCGGGCTCCCGTCGGTGCTGCGCCGGTCCGGACTGCTGGACCGCCTGTCGCCGACCCTGGCGGCGATGGAGGGACTCGCCCCCGGCCTGGGCAAGCCGGAACCGGTTCTCGAACGCACGTCGGCGCAGGGCACCCGGCGGGGGGTCGTCGGGATGCTCCTCGGCTGCGTCCAACGGGAGTTCTTCCCCGGCGTCAACGCGGCCACCGCTCGCGTCCTCGCCGCCGAGGGGTTCGACGTCGTCGCCCCGCGCTCTCAGGGCTGCTGCGGTGCCCTCTCCTCGCACAACGGTCGGGAGGAGGAGGCCAAGCGGTTCGCCCGCGCCCTGATCGAGGAGTTCGAGTCAGCCGGCGTCGACGCCCTCGTGGTGAACTCGGCGGGCTGCGGGTCGGCGATGAAGGACTACGTGCACCTCTTCTCGGACGAACCGGCGTGGGTGGACCGGGCACGAGCGCTGAGCGACAAGGTCCGCGACGTCGCCGAGTTCCTCGTCGAGGTCGGACCCGTCGCCGAGCGCCACCCCCTCGAGGTGACCATCGCGTACCACGACGCCTGCCACCTGGGGCACGCCCAGGGGATCCGGACCCAGCCGCGGCAGCTGCTCCGTGGCATACCCGGGCTGGAGCTGAGGGAGATCAACGAGGCTGAGCTGTGCTGCGGTTCGGCCGGGATCTACAACATCCTCAACCCCGAGCCGGCCCGCGAGCTGGGCGACCGCAAGGCCGGGAACGTCATGGCCACGGGCGCCGAGATGCTCGTTACCGCCAACCCCGGCTGCCTCATGCAGGTGGCCTCGTCGATCGAGCGCGCGGGCGGACACCTGGCGCTCGCCCACACCGTCGAGGTGCTCGACGCCTCGATCCGAGGTCTGTCCCCAGCAGACCTCGGCGTCTCCTAGCGGGAGGCCATCCCCACAACACACCGAGGTGTTGCCCATGTTTCGGCCGGTTCTCGACGCGGTCGCAGGGTCGCTGTTCATCACCGCCCTCGTCGCGATGCTCCCGTTGCTCGCGTTGTTCATCCTGCTCGGCATCGTCCGCATGAGAGCGTGGCTCGCCTCGCTCATCGCCCTCGCCGTCTCGATCCTCGTGGCCGTCATCGCCTACTCCATGCCGATAGGCCAGGCGGTCCTCGCCGGCACCGAAGGTGCCGCCTTCGGGTTCTTCCCGATCCTCTGGATCGTCATCAACGCGATCTGGATCTACAACATGACCGTCGTCACGGGCCACTTCGACGTGCTTCGGCGTTCGTTCGCCAAGGTCAGTGACGACGCTCGGATCCAGGCGGTCATCGTCGCCTTCTGTTTCGGTGCCCTGCTCGAGGCGTTGGCCGGGTTCGGTACCCCTGTCGCCATCACGACGGTGATGCTCATGGCGTTGGGCTTCCGACCGTTCAAGGCCGCCGTCGTCTCGCTGGTGGCCAACACGGCCCCCGTCGCGTTCGGGGCGCTGGCCACGCCGATCACGACGCTGGCCACCGTCAGCGGCCTCCCGGAACACGCGTTGTCGCAGATGGTCGGCCGGCAGACCCCGATCCTGGGGATGTTCGTCCCGATCGCCCTCGTCTTCATCATCGACCGGGGCAAGGGCGTGCGCGAGACGCTGCCGGCGACGCTCCTGTGCGGATTCACGTTCGCCATCACCCAGTTCGTCACCTCGAACTACATCTCCACGCCGCTGACGGACATCGTTGCCTCCCTCGTGAGCGCGTTGGCGGTCGTCCTGCTCCTGCGCGTGTGGCAGCCCGCCAACCGGTACGTCGAGCGGGACACCGAAGTGATGGCGGGGGCGGGTACCGGTGCGGCGGCTCAGGCCGAGACCACGACCGGAACGTCCGCGACCACGCGGGCGACCGCCCGAGTCCCCCGCAGCGGCGACGGTAGAGGTTCCGACCATCCGATCGGCGAGGGAGTCGCCACTGGCGAGGACTACGCCGCCCGGGACGCCGCGACTCACGACACGCGCTCTGATGTGCTCAAGGCGTATGCCCCTTACGTCATCATCGTCGTCGTCTTCATCCTCGCGCAGCTGCCCGGCATCAAGGACGTCTTGGCCGCGAAGTGGGCCAACCCCTCGTTCAGCTGGCCGGGTCTCGACCTACAGACCCCGGACGGCAAGCCGTCGACGATTCCGACGTTCCGGTTCAACTGGCTGGGTGCCGCGGGCACGCTGGTCCTCATCGCCGGCCTGATCACCATCCCGGTGATCGGCATCCGTTGGGGAAAGGCGCTCCGGGTCTATGGCCAGACCTACCGCCAGCTGGCTCCCGCGATCCTCACCGTGATGGCCGTTCTGGCCCTGGCCTACGTCATGAACGCTTCCGGCCAGACATCGACCTTGGGCCGTTGGCTGGCGACGTCCGGTGGGTTGTTCGCGATCCTCTCGCCGATTCTGGGCTGGCTCGGCGTCGCCGTCACGGGTTCGGACACGTCGTCCAACAGCCTGTTCGGCGCGCTGCAGGTCTCTGCGGCGAAGCAGGCGGGTTTGTCGCAGCTGCTGATGGCGGCGGCGAACTCCTCCGGAGGAGTGCTCGGCAAGATGGTGTCGCCCCAGAACCTCGCCATCGCCGCGGCTGCGGTCAGCATGTCCGGGCGGGAAGGCGACATCTTCCGAAGAGTGCTGGGTTGGTCGCTGGGATTCCTGGCGTTCATGTGTGTGCTGGTCTACCTGCAGTCCACTCCGGTGCTCTCCTGGATGGTCCCCTAGGGTCGGGCCATGAAGGTCGCGCTGATGCTCACCTGCATCAACGACGCACTGTTCCCCGACACCGGCAAGGCGGTTGTCCGGCTGCTGCGGCGGCTCGGGGTGGACGTCGACTTCCCCGCGGGCCAGACCTGCTGCGGCCAACCGATGATCAACACGGGGTACCTGGACGAGGCGGTTCCGGTTGTCCGGCAGTGGATTTCGGCGTTCGAGGGGTACGACGCGATCGTCGTCCCGTCGGGATCCTGTGCGGGCGCCGTCCGCCACCAGCACGGGCTCGTCGCCCGGCGGGCGGGGGACCCGGCGCTCGAGCGAGCGGTCGCCGAGACCGGGCCACGGGCGTACGAGCTCACCGAGTTCCTCGTCGACGTGCTCGGCGTGGAGGACGTCGGCGCCTACTTCCCGCACCGCGTGACCTACCACCCGACGTGTCACTCACTGCGCATGCTGGGCGTCGGCGACCGACCGGCTCGGCTGCTGAGCCACGTGCGCGGGATCCGGCTCGTCGAGCTGCCGGCGGCGGAGGAGTGCTGCGGGTTCGGTGGGACATTCGCGGTGAAGAACGCCGAGACCTCGGTGTCGATGGGGTCGGACAAGGTGCGCCACGCTCGCGACACCGGCGCGGAAGTGCTTGTCGCCAGCGATAACTCGTGTCTCATGCACCTGGGCGGCCTCCTCTCGAGGGAGCAGGCCGGTATGCGCGTGATGCATCTCGCCGAGGTCCTCGCCTCGACGGAGGCCTCCTGATGGGTGCGACGTTCGTCGGGATGCCGCCCTTCCCTCAGGCGGCGCACACCGCGCTGGCCGACACCCAGCTCCGCGCGAACCTCGCCCATGCGACCAGCACCATCCGTGACAAGCGGGCGCGCGTAGTCGGCGAGATCGACGACTGGGAGGCGCTGCGCAGCAAGGCCGCAAGGATCAAGGACGAGACCCTGGCCCACCTCGACGAGCACCTCGTGCGACTGGAGGAGTCGCTCACCGCGCGGGGGGCCTTGGTGCACTGGGCCCGGGACGCCGACGAGGCCTGCGCGATCATCGCGCAGATCGCGCGCGACCACGACGCGACCGAGATCGTCAAGGTCAAGTCGATGGCCACCCAGGAGGTCGAGCTCAACGAAGCCCTGGCGGCGCAAGGGATCTCGGCGTGGGAGACCGACCTCGCGGAGCTGATCGTCCAGCTCGGCGACGACCTGCCGTCGCACATCCTCGTGCCGGCGATCCACAAGAACCGGGCCGAGATCCGCGAGATCTTCCGTTCGAAGATGGCGGCGGCCGGACGCCCGGCGCCGGACGACCTCAGCGACGAGCCGGCGGCGCTCGCGGCGGCGGCCCGGCAGCACCTCCGCGAGAAGTTCCTGCGGGCTCGGGTCGCCGTCTCCGGCGCCAACTTCGCGGTGGCCGAGACCGGCACCCTGGTCGTGCTGGAGTCCGAGGGCAACGGCCGGATGTGCCTCACCCTGCCCGACGTCCTGGTCAGCCTGGTCGGGATCGAGAAGCTCGTGCCGACGTTCGAGGACCTCGACGTGTTCCTCCAGCTGCTGCCGCGGTCGAGCACGGGGGAGCGGATGAACCCTTACACCTCGATGTGGACGGGCGTCACCCCCGGCGACGGCCCGCAGGAGGTGCACGTCGTGCTCCTCGACAACGGCCGCACCAACGTCCTCGCCGACGAGGTCGGCCGACAGGCGCTGCGCTGCATCCGCTGCTCGGCCTGCCTCAACGCCTGCCCGGTCTACGAGCGGACCGGCGGACACGCCTACGGCTCGGTCTATCCCGGGCCGATCGGTGCGATCCTCACGCCCCTGTTGCGCGGGGTCGGCCATGACGAGCAGGTCGACTCGCTGCCGTACGCCTCGAGCCTCTGCGGCCGCTGTTACGAGGTGTGCCCCGTCCAGATCGACATCCCGTCGGTCCTCGTCCACCTGCGCGCCAAGGTCGTCGACGCCCACCGTGACGGCCGGCCGAAGGGCCAGGACGTCGCCATGAAGGGCGCCGCG
>CAVWQU010000020.1:0-13672 GCA_963757225.1 uncultured Actinomycetota bacterium | reverse complement strand
GAGGACGACCGCCCCACCCAGCAGTGTGGGGACCGAGATCATGATGACGGTGACGAGCGGTCCGGCCGTGTTGCGCAGCCCCTTGCGCCGCGCCTGCCGTCGGGTGGCACCTTGGGCGATCGCGGTGCGGACGTAGTCGCTGGACAGCTCCTCGAGGAGCCCTACTCGCACATAGCGGGTCATCACCGCGCAGTGGACGATGGCGAGGACGCTCACCGGCAGCACGAGGTGGCGCAGCAGGTCGGAGGTGCTGCCGTCCCCCGGCGAGCTCATCTGCGAGGAGGGAAGGAGGCCGAACCGGGCCGAGAGGATGTAGATCGCGACCATCCCGAGGAAGAACGCCGGCGTCGACATGAGGACCAGCGAGACGGTGCCGATGCCGTAGTCCACGACCGAGCCCTTGCGCGACGCCTGGACCACCCCGAAGAACAGCGCCATGAGGGTGCCGATGATCAGGCCGAGGCCCATCAGCTCGAGCGTCGGGGCGAGGCGTTCGGCCATCAGTGACGCGACCGACCGGTTGAACTGGAACGACGTCCCCAGGTCGCCGACGGCGATGTGGCTCACCCACCGCAGGTACTGGATCGGCAGCGGCTGGTCCAGCCCGAACTCCTTGGTCTTGGCCTCGATCAGCGGACCGGAGTCGCCGACCATGTCCGGTGGGACCAGCGAGGCCAGTGGACCGCCCGGCGCCGCATGGCTGAGCGAGAACAGGGCCACCGAGACCACGAGCAGCACGAGCAGCATCGTGATGAACCGGGTCAGGACGTAACGCAGCATGCGGTCTCAGGCTCCTCGCGGCATACCGGGCCCGTCCCGGCCGGCTCCAGGCGGAGCCGACCGGGACGGGCGGAGGCGGGTCAGGGAACTCTCGTCACTTCACCGTCCAGTCCTGGACCGACATCAGCGCGGCGGCCATGCCGTCGCCACCGCGGATGCCCCCGGTGATCTTCGGACTGTAGGCGTAGACCCGGGTCGGCTGCGAGATCCACAGGTGCGAGACGTCGGCGTTCTCGAGCTTGCCGGCCTCGGTGAGGATCTGGTTGCGCTTCGTCTCGTCGATCGTCGTCGACGCCTGGGCGAGCAGCGAGTCCACCTGGGGGTTGCAGTAGTTCGGCAGGTTCGCCCCCTTGGGGTAGGCGTTGGCGCAGGTGATCATCGGGATGTTGGTCTCCGGGTCGGCGACGTAGATGCCGCCGCCGTAGAGCAGGGCGTCGTAGTCGCCCTTGGTCAGCATGTCGGTCAGCTGGGCCTGGTCGACCGGCTTGATGCTCGCCTTGACGCCGACGTCCTGGAGGTTCTTCAGGACCACCTGGTCGACGGAGGCGCGCTGGGCGTTGTTGTTGACCTCGCGGATGACGAACTCCTGGTTGAAGTCCCAGCCGCCCTCGGTCAGCAGCTGCTTGGCCTTCGCCGGGTCGTACGCGTAGGTGTTGAAGCCGTCCCTGCTGACCTTGGGCGAGGTGAACGAGGTGTTGATCGGCTTGGCCGCCCCGGCGTAGATCGACGAGATGATGCCCGCGCGGTCGATGGCGGTGAGAATGCCCTGCCGGACCTTGGGGTTCTTGAGGTACTCCTTGCGCTGGTTGATCGTGTAGCGGTCGAAGCCCGGGACCTCGTTGCTGACCGTCTTCACGCCCTGCATGCCCTCGACGGTCTTGACGTCGGTGGCGGCGACCAGAGTGAGGTCCATCTCGCCGGACGACATCTGCTGGGTCGCCACGTCCTGGCTGACCAGGACCTCGTTGAGCTTCTCGAACTTCACCGGCTTGCGGAAGTTCGGGTTACGGGTGAACTCCGCGCGCTGGCCGGCCGAGTAGGCGGTGAGCGTGAACGGGCCGAGGCCGGGCACCTTGCCCGGGGTCACCCAGATCGGGGAGGACGCGACCGTGGCGGGGTCCTCCTTGCCGATGGTGTCCTTCTGGAGGATGTAGATGGTCGCGCCGAACAGGGTGTACATGAACCCGACATCGGGGGTCTTCAGGCTGATCTTGACCGTCTTGTCGTCGACCTTCGTGACACCGGACATCTCCTTCGCGGCCCCGGACTGCACCTCGTCGTAGCCGGCGATGGGCTTGAGGACGGTGGCGATGGGGGACTTGACGGCGGGGTTCACGTAGAGGTTCAGGGTGAAGAGGATGTCGTCGGCCGTGAACGCCTTGCCGTCGGACCACTTCTGGTCGGCCAGGGTCAGCGTGAGGGTCTTGGCGTCCGAGGACAGCTCCCACTTCGTCGCGGTGCGCGGCTCGAGGGTGCCGTCCGCGGCGATGTTGACGAGCTGGTCGAGCACCGGGGTGATGATCTGCCCGTTGCCGGCCGTGCCACCGAGCAGCGGGCTGCCGGTGTCGGGCTTCTGCTGCAACCAGATGGTCAGCGCGTTGGTGGTGCTGCCGCCGCCACCCGTGGCGGTGGCGCTCCCGCTGCCGTCGGCCGCGGGCGGCGGTGAACAGGCCGCGAGCGCCAGGACCCCGGCCACGGCAACGCTGAGCGCTCCCGTCACCGTCCGTGTGCCTCGAGTCATCGTTCGGCTCCTTCATGGTCGAGACGGGGTGAGAGGACGCGAACCATCGCCCGTCGCGCCCGTGGTGGGGGACGACGAAGGACAGGGGCGTCGGACACCACGACAGTGGAGGCGACCGGCCCGCGGTGAAGTCATCGTAGGAGCGCCGGACGCAACATGGCAAGACGTTCCATGTTGCGGGTTGGCGTCGGTGTCCGCGCCGTCCTCAGCCGCGCGGACGGGGGGCGGAGGTCAGCGCGGCGACGATCGTCGTGTCGTGGGCGAGGGATGTCGCCGTGCTCTGGAGCAGCTCGAGGAACCGGGGGCGCACCTCGTCGGAGAACTCGCCGGCGGCCCCCGAGATGCTCAGCGCGGCGAGCGTGGTGCCGTTCGCCGACACCGGGACGGCCAGGCAGCGCAGCCCCTCGTCCCACTCCTCGTCGTCGTACGCATACCCCTGCCGGCGGACCCCGGCGATGACCGGCTCGAGCTCCTGGAGGTTGGTGATGGTCGTCGGGGTGGCCGGGATCCAGGGAGTCGGCGGGAGGTGGGCGCCGAGCTCCTCCACCGGCAGCCCGGCGAGCAGGACCTTCCCGAGACCGGTGGCGTAGGGCACGGCGCGGTCGCCGACGCTGGCGTCGAGGCGCAGCGGCCGGGCGGGGTGCTCGACGGCGACGTGCAGGACGTGGGTGGAGTCGAGGACGGCGAGGTTGGCGGTCTGCCGCGTCTCGGCGGCCAGCGAGAGCAGGTGCGGCCGGGCGAGGTCCGGAACGCTCAACGCCTCCATGAACGAGTTGGCGAGCGCGATGACCTTGTGCCCGAGCCGGTAGGACGGGCGTTCGTCCACCCGCACGAGGTACTCCTCGTCCACGAGGGCACTCAGCAGCCGCACGATGGTGCTCTTGGGCAGCCCGGTCGACTCGTGGATCTCGGTCAGCGTGGCGGGGTCGCGTCGGCCGGCCACGGTCTCGAGGACCAGCAGCCCACGGGCCAGCGCGTGGGTGTGGTAGTTGCTTTTGCCCCGCTCGTCGTCGGGCATGGGCGCCTCTCGTCACGCGTCCGGTGCTTGCGTCGGTTCGCACCAACCTGGAATGGTGTTCCACAATAGCCGAGGAGCAGTCGAGAGCAGCCGAGGAGGACTGGTCGCGTGCGGGTCGCCCTCGTCGGGACCGGGTTCATCGCGGGGGCCCACGCCGCCGCCGCGGCCGGCCTCCCGGACGTCGAGATCGTTGCGGTTACCGACCGGGATGCGGGCGCGGCGAGCCGGTTCGCCACGACGTGGGGCGCTCGCGTGGTCCCGGACGTCGCCGACCTGCTGGCCGACGACGACGTCGACGCCCTCGTGGTGTGCACGCCGAACGACACCCACGCGACTCTGGCGCTTTCCGCGGCCGCGGCCGGGAAAGACCTGCTGCTCGAGAAGCCGATGGCGCTGTCCGCGGCCGATGCGCGGTCGGTCGCGGACGCGTTCGGGGCGGCGGGCCGGGTCCTCCTGGTCGGCCACACCCATCGGCACTCCGACTACGCCCGAGCGGTGCACGACGTCATCGTCTCCGGCCGGCTGGGCACCGTGCGCTCCGTGCGGATCGCCATCACCGGCGGCTGGATCTGGGGCGGGTGGTCCGCGTGGGTGCTCGACCCGGCGCGGTCGGGCGGGCACGCCTTCCACAACGGCGTCCACCTCTACGACCTGGCGCGCTGGTGGCTGGGTTCGCCGATCGCCTCGGTGTATGCGCTGGGGCAGCCCCTCACGTCCGCGGCCCTCGCGATCGACGACTACCTCTGCAGCACGCTGGTCGCGGAGTCGGGGGCCACGGCGGTCTGCGAGATCAGCCGGGGTGAGCGGCCGCGGACGACGTCGCTGTTCGAGATCGTCGTCCACGGCGACCGAGGAACCCTGGTCCGCTCGAACGGCGGCGAAGGCCTGGTCGCCTACACGACGGGCGGGTCGGGGCCGCGGGCCGTGCCGGGGACCGACCCGTTCCGCCGCCAGCTCGCGGTGTTCGCCGCGGCGGTCGCCGGGACCGCCCCGGTCGATCCCGGCCCCGAGCTCGCGGTCGAGGCGACGGCGGTGGCCGAGGCGGTCGAGCGCTCCGCCCGCAGTGGCGAGAGCGTGGCGGTGGCGCGATGACGACCCGGGTCCTGCTGGCCGGAGCCGCCGGGGAGGCCGCCGGGCGGCACCACCAACGTGACATGTTCGCGCCGGCGATCGCCGCGAGCGAGCTCCTCGACGTGGCCGGTGTCTGGCCGGGAACTGAGGGTGGAGACGGGTATGCGCGGGCCGGCAGCCTCGCGACGTCGCTGGACGTCCCCCTCGTCGGCGATCTCGACGAGGCGCTGGGCGGGGCCGACGCAGTCGTGGCCTGCCTCGACGCCAACGGGCTCGGGCTGCTCCTCGACGCGCACCCGAGCGTGCCGGTACTCCTCGACAAGCCCGCGCTGCTCGGCACCGAGCGGCTGAGGGCCCTGGGTGCGGACCCGCGGACGGTTCGGCTCGTGGCCGCATACCACTCGCGCTTCCATCCCGGCGTTGTGTCCTTGGCGGCCATCGTCCGCTCCGGGGAGCTCGGGCTCCCGCACGCCCTGCACGGC
Source organism: uncultured Actinomycetota bacterium (assembly GCA_963757225.1). Taxonomy (GTDB): domain Bacteria; phylum Actinomycetota; class Actinomycetes; order Actinomycetales; family Dermatophilaceae; genus Lapillicoccus. Next base: position 8,580 of record CAVWQU010000020.1, on the reverse strand, counting down.
GAGCTGCTCGTGCCGTTCGGGGACGGGCCGACCCCGGAGGGCGACCTGCGGCACGTCGGCGTCCTGGCCCTGGACTCCGTCGCGGCGGTACTCGGGCCGCCCTCCGGTGACGTGCACGCGGTGCGGACGGTGACCGGGGACCCGGCTACCGAGTGCTGGACGCTCACGATGCGCTGGCATCCCGGGGTGGTCGTCACGCTGCTGATCTCGCGGGGGCAGCCGGGGGTCGGCGGGATGCTGCACCGGTACCGGCTGATGGGCAGCGAGGGGCAGGTCCTCGTCGACCTGGCCGCTCCGGCGCTGACGCTGGTCGATGGCGGGTCGGTGGGTTACGGACCCGGCCCGGTGCAGCTCGAGCTGGAGACCTTGGCGCGTGGTGGGCTCGGGACGTCCATGGCGGACCTCGCGGCGGTCAGCCGGCTCATCGACGCGGCGGAGCGCTCCGCCGCGGACGGCGGGGTCCAGCCGCTGGGCTGAGGCGGTCAGGCGGCCCGGTGCGGCCAGGGCGTCGGCGTGGCGACGAGGGCCCGACCCTCGCGGGTGGCGCGGGCGGCGTTCCACCCGACGATGCCGCCGACCAGGTCGCCGTCGCGTTGGGCGAGCGCGAAGGTAGAGGCGTCGCGGTCGCCCGCGAGCCACCGCTCCTCACGGCCGCTCCCCGTGACGCCGTAGGCCTGGATCCGGACGTCGTACTGGTCGGACCACCAGTAGGGGACCAGCGCCAGGGGATCGGCCCCGCCGAGGAGGTCCGCGGCGACGGTCCGGGCCTGCTCGCCGGCCGTCTGGCGATGGTCCACCCGGCGGCACCGGCCCTCCCGGTCCGGCCACGCGCAGACCTCGCCGACCGCGTGGACGCCGGCGGCGGCGCGGCCCCGGGCGTCGACGGCCACGCCAGGCACGATGGTCAGCCCGCTGCCGGCCAGCCACGCGACGTTGGGTCGGGCGCCCAGGGCCACCACCGCGGCGTCGGCCCGCGCGGACCGGTCGGCGAACCGGACCGTCGCGCCGGTGTCGTCCCCGGCCGCCTCCACGACGGTGCTCCCGATGTCGAGGACGACGCCATGCTCGTCGTGCAGGTCGCGCAGCCGCGCGCTCACCGTCTCGCCGACTGCTGTCACCATGGGTTCGAGCGGTCCGGACACCACGACGTCGGCGACCCCGAGGGATCGCGCGGCCGCGGCCACCTCGAGACCGAGGAACCCGGTCCCGACCACGGCGAGCTGGTGACTGGTGCGGAGCACGGTGCCGAGGTGCTGCGCGTCGCCGAGGGTTCGCAGGGCCACGACGCGGGGTCCGAGCGTGGCCCAGGTCGGCACGACCGCATGGCTGCCGGTGGCGAGGACGATCTCGTCGGCGGTCAGCTCGACGCCGTCGTCGAGGGTGACGGTGCGGCGCGCGACGTCCAGGGCTCGGGCGGGGACGCCGAGCCGGAGGTCCAGGTCGAGCTCCGCCAGGGCCGGTGCCGTCGTCAGGGCGGCGCGCTCGGGCGACCATGTGCCGAGGAGGACCTGCTTGGACAGCGGCGGACGGTCGTAGGGCAGGTGAGTCTCCGCGCCGACCAAGGTGATCGAGCCCTCGAACCCCGCGTGGCGCAGCTCGTCGACGACGGTGAAACCGGCCACCCCGGCACCGACGACGAGAACCCGCCCGGGAGGTCTCACGGGAGGACGTGGATGGCCCGCGCGGGGCAGACCCGCTCCGCCTGCACGGCACTGTCGTCCTCACCGGCCTCGGGCTGTCGCAGCAGGATCACCGTGCCGTCCAGCTCGTCCTGGTCGAACAGCTCCGGCGCCGCCAGGACGCACTGGCCGCCGCCCACGCAGCGGTCGGCGTCGATCTCCACGGTGCTCATCGTCGGCTCACGTCTTCACCAGGTCACCGGGAGCGCGGCCACGCCGACGAGGTTGGTCCGCTTGAACGGCACCTCGTCGGCCGCCACCGCCAGCCGCAGGGTCGGTATGCGTCGCAGCAGGGTCTCGAGGACGATCCCCAGCTCCAGCCGGGCCACCGGCTGGCCCAGGCACTGGTGCGGCCCGAACCCGAACGCCACGTGGTGCCGGTTGTCCCGGTGGATGTCGAACCGGTCCGGGTCCGGGAACGCGCGCGGGTCCTTGTTGGCCAGGGCCGGCCCGACGATGAGCCCCTCGCCGGCGCATACCGGCTGGCCCGCGACCTCGGTGTCCTCCTTGGCGGTCCGCACGAGGATGAACAGCATGCTGATGTAGCGCAGCAGCTCCTCGATCGCCCCGGGCAGCAGGGTCGGGTCGCGGCGGATCTCGTCGAGCTGGTCGGGGTGCGTGAGCAGGACGTAGGTGCCCGTCGCGATCATCGTGGCCGTCGTCTCGTGGCCGGCGGTGAGGAGCAGCCGCAGGGCGGCCACGAGGTCGGCCTGCTCGATGAGGCCGGGTTCGAGCAGGTCGCGAACCGAGGCGGCGATGACGTCGTCACCGGTGCCGCCGTGGGCCCGGTCGACGAGCCCGGACATGTAGGCGAGCAGGTCCTGGAACGCCTGCTCCGACTCGGCCGGGTCGCCGTCCATCCGGCTGCGGACCTCGGCCCGCGACTCGTACCAGTCGTGGTCGGCGTAGGGGACGCCGACGAGGGAGCACATGGTCTGCGAGGCGATGGGGAGCGCGAGGTCGCGGACCAGGTCCGCCCCGCCGGAGCCGGCCAGCAGCGCGTCGATCGTCTCGTCGACGATCTGCTGGATCCGTGGCCTCAGCGTCTCCACCCGACGGATCGTGAAGTACCGGGTGAACAGCCGCCGGTAGTGCGTGTGGTCCGGTGGGTCCATCACGGTGAACGACGTCTCGGCGCGCTCGGCGGCGGCCCGGTTCGCCGACCCCGCGAACCGCCACAGCCCCGCCGAGCTGAAGCGCTCGTCGGACAGCACCGTGCGGATGTCGTCGTAGCGCGTCACCAGCCACGCGGGCTGACCGTCGTGCAGTTCGACCGGGACCACCGGGCAGCTCTCCCGCAGCTCGGTCTGGACGGCGGGCGGGTCCAGCGGGTGCTCCCGTGCGGTCGGGAACGGGATGCGGCTCGGCGGCACGGCGCCATGCTAGGTCGGCCCTGTCGGTCGGTCAACAAATGTGGAACGCTGTTTCACGAACTGACCGGACCGACCCCTGAGGACCGCTCGATGAAGCTCATGACGATCTACGCCCATCCGGCCGACACCATCACCAACTGCGGCGGGGCGCTGGCCCGGCACGCGGACGCCGGCGACGAGATCGTCGCGGTGATCCTCACCCACGGTGGCCGGATCCACCCGAACGCCTACGCCGAGGAGTGGCGCAAGGAGCACCCCGACGAGCACGTCGTCGCGTCCGGCCTGGCCGAGATCGCCGGCAACAAGCGCCGCGAGCTGGAGCGGGCGGCCGAGATCATCGGCATCCGCGACCTGGTCCTGCTCGACCACGACGACACGATGAGCACCGTCCACGAGGACGTCGTCGGCGAGGTCGCCGAGCAGATCGCCCTGCACGCGCCGGACGTCGTCATCGCCGACTACCCCGCGAACGCCGTGATGTCGCAGTCGTCCCACACCATCGCCACGATGACGGCGCTCGCGGCGATCGACCGGGCCGCCACCTATCTGAAGAACCTCGACGGGCGCGACGAGGTCAACGTCCGTCAGGTGTTCTTCACCGGTCTGCCGTCGATCGCCTCCGACGCCCTGAGCAACTACGGGGTCCGCAACGACCTGCTCATCGACATCACGCCGGTCGTCGGCCGCAAGATCGCCGGGATGGACTGCTTCGCCAGCCAGGGCTACGACGGGCCCTTCGCGCGCAAGGCCGTGGAGAGCAACAACGGCGAGTTCGGCCGGCTCGCTGGGGTGAACTTCGCCGAGGCGTACGTTCGGTACCGCAACGAGACCCACGACCGGTTCCCGGTGACGCGGGCCGCGATGGAGGCCGACCCGCTGACCCGGCACGTCGCGTACTCCCAGGTGAACCTCCGCGAGGCGTACCCCGTGGCCTAATGGGGGTCCCCGCGAAGTATCGGAGCGGAGCGGAGAACTTCGTGGGGTGACCTAGCTACCCAGGGCGACGACCTGGCCGGCCCGTATGCCGGTCAGGCGCCCGTCCCGGAGCGCGAGCCGTCCCGACACGACGACGTCGTGGACCCCGGTGCTCAGCTGGTGGGGGTCCTCGAAGGTCGCCCTGTCCCTGAGGGTGGCCAGGTCGAGGACGACGAGGTCGGCGACCGCGCCTGGTTCGACGGTGCCCCGGTCGGTGAGGCCGACTCGTCGGGCGGGCGCGGAGGTGCACCGCCGGACCGCGTCGGCGAGGTCGTTCCGGCCGTACTCCGTGAGGTACCGGGGAAAGCAGCCGTAGCACCGCGGGTGCGGGGTGCCTCGCCCGGTCGGGCCGGTGGGGTCGAGGGCCAGCCCGTCGGACGCGACGACGGTGGCCGGGTGGCGCAGCACGCGCTCCAGGTCCTGAGCGTCGCGACCGAAGTAGACCGCGAGCGCCGAGGAGCCGTTGTGGCGCAGGAGGTCGAGGACGACCTCGTCCGCCGAGCCCCCGCGTTCGGCGGCGATGTCGGTGACCGTGCGCCCGAGCAGGTCGGCGTCGGCCGGGTCGGGCAGCCAGCTCACCACGGTCTCGTCCCAGCCGACGGCGCGGTCGGCCCACTCGGCGAGGAGGGCGCGGACCGTCACCGGGTCGTCGAGCCGCTCCCGCAGCGCCTCGTCGCCGCCGGCCTGGAGCTCGGCCGGGACCGCCTGCGCGAGAGGGGCGTTGCCGGCGAGGTACGGGTAGATGTCGACCCCGATGTCGAGGCCCTCGCCGCGCGCCTCGTCGACCATCTCCAGAGCCTCGGCCACGCGGCCCCAGTTGCGTCGCCCGACGGCGGCCAGGTGCGAGACCTGGGTCCGGCACCCGGTCGAGCGAGCGACGCGGAGGCACTGCGCCACGGACTCCAGGAGGTGGTCGGTGTAGTCCCTGACGTGCCAGGCGAACAGCCGGTCGTATGCGGCGACGGTGCGCCCCAGCGCGACCAGCTCGTCCTCCTCGGCGAAGCAGACCGGGGCGTAGACGAGTCCGGTGGACAGACCGACCGCGCCGTCCTGGAGGCCCTCCTCGAGGAGCCCGACCATCGTGTCGATCTCGGGGCCGGAGGCCGGGCGGGCGTCGAAGCCGACCGCGGAGGCGCGGAGCGGGCCGTGGGGGACGAGGGTGAGGACGTTGAGGGCCGGCCCGGTGGCGCGGACCGTGTCGAGGTAGCCGCGGACGGTGGTCCAGTCGACGGTGACGTCGGGGTCGAGGTCGAGGTAGGCGGCCGAGGCCCGGATCTCGTCGAGGTCGGCCTGCGTCGTGCGCGGGGCGACGCCGAGGCCGCAGTTGCCGACGACCTGGGTGGTGGTGCCCTGGGTGAGCGCGCTCGGCGCCTGCGGTGAGGACAGCAGGGTGAGGTCGCTGTGGGTGTGGATGTCGACGAACCCCGGGGCGACGACGAGGCCGCTCGCGTCGATGACGGTGCGCGCCTCCTGCGCGAGGTCGGGCCCGACGGCGACGACCCGGTCCGCGTCGACGGCGACGTCTGCCGTCCTCGGTAGTGCACCGGTGCCGTCCACGAGCGTGCCGCCGCGGACGAGGAGGTCGATCATCGGTCGAGGTCCTTGCGGTCGATCACGTTGAGCATCGGCTGACCGGTGGCGCGGCGACGGGCGTTCTCCAGGAACAGGTCCCAGATGCGCTGTTGGTACCACGGGCTGCCGTTCGACCCGGAGATGTGGGCCGTGACGACGGTGTTGGGGGCGTCCCAGAACGGGTCGTCGGCGGGCATCGGCTGACGGTAGTGGTCGTCCAGTGCGGCCGCGCCCAGGTGCCCCGACCTCAACGCCGCGAGCAGGGCCGACTCGTCGACGACGCGAGCGCGAGCGGGGTTGAGCAGCAACGCTCCCCGAGGAATCCACGCCAGGGCGGCGGCGTCGACCAGACCGCGGGTGGCGGCGCTGTCGGGGACGGCGACGACCAGGGCGTCGATGCCCGAGTAGAACTCGGCGCGGTCCTCGAAGGTGAACCACCGCTCGGGTTCGGGGACCGCGTCGGGCGCGTGCCCCAGCGGGTCGAACCGGTCGCCGCGGTCGCGGTTGCGCGTCCGGGTCATCACCGAGACCCGCATCCCGAGCGGCTGGAGGACGCGAGCCACCTCACGACCGATGCTGCCGTAGCCGAGGAGTCCGACACGCATACCTCGCAGCTCGGCCTGGTACGTGACGGACCGGTCCCACCGGTGCTCCCGCTGTGCCGCGAGCATCTCGGGGAACCGCCGCCCGAGGGCGAGCAGCATCATGACGACCCACTCGGCGATCGGCCGGTCCTGGACGCCGCTGGCGTTGGTGACGACGGCTTCCGACGGCAGCGGCAGCCCGCTGAGCTGGGCGTACCCGTGCGACCCGAGCTGGACCCAGGCCAACCGGGTCAGGTCCGCGGTGTTGACCGGCGGCTGGTCGGTGAACAGCACCGTCGTCTCGGGGTCGGCGACCCAGCCCGGGCCGGCCTCCACGACGGTCAGCGTCGCGCCGGGCAGGGCATCGCCGATGCGGTCCAGGTGCTCGTCGGCGCCCGGCTGGCCGATGACGACGTGGTCCGGCACGTCAGCTCCTCATCACCTTGCCGGGAACGCTGGAGAACTCCTCGGCTCCCGGCCGGAAGGGGTAGGCGCTCCTGGTCGCGTCGGTCAGCTCGACGCCGAGTCCGGGGGCGTCGGGTCGCCGGACCCGGCCGTCCTCCAGTCGCAGCGAGTCGCCCCACAGCTCGGTATGCAGCGGCCCGGCCGCCGGGGGGATCTCGACGATGAGCGTGTTCGGGCCCGCGAAGGCGGCGTGGACGTTCTGCATCACCCCGACGCCGCCGGACCACGCGTGCGGAGCGACCTGGCGTCCGTTGCGCGCCGAACCGGCGCGCCACCTGGACGAACCCGTCGATGCCGAGCCACGCGGCGTCCGGCTGGGCGACGGCGAAGGCGTCCCGGTCCGCGAAGGCGGCGAACTCGCCGACCGTCGAGAGCTGCTCGCCGCCCGCGACGGGGATCGTCGTGCTCCGGGTCAGCTCCGCGTAGCCGGCGAGGTCGTCGTAGCGCAGCGGCTCCTCGAAGAAGGTCAGGCCGAACACTTCGAGGGCGTGAAGCACGGCGGCCGCCGTCTCCACGTCCCAGCGCTGGGGTCCCTCGCGGTGGCCCATATGCCCGTCCAGGAGGAGTCCGACGTCGGCGCCGAAGGTGTCGCGGACGAGGGTCGCCTTCCCGACCTCGGTCTCGACGGCCGCCTGGACGCCGTTGGTGGGCACCTCGTCGCGGGTGGCCGAGTCGAGGTAGCCGGAGCTCAGCTTGACCGCCCGGAAGCCCAGCTCGAGGTAGAACTCGACCTTGCGGAGCAGGTCATCGGTTGGCCACGGCGAGGGGCCGCCCGTCGCATACGCGGGCAGGCTGTCCGGCGCGTCGAAGGCCTCGGGGGCGAGCAGCCGGTGGACCGGGAGGCCGCGCACCTTGCCGACGAGGTCCCACAGGGCGCCCTCGATGCCGGCCAGGACGGCCGCGCCCAGCCCGACGCGTCCCCAGTACTGGAAGCAGGTACGCATCCGGGCCACGACCACCCGCAGGTCGAAGTCGTCCCGATCCACCCCGTCGACGGCGATCAGGATGGGCCGCAGGTAGTCCACGACGAGCGGCACCGACTCCGGGAAGAAGTACCCGGCGTACGTCTCGCCCAGCCCGACGATCCCGGTGTCGGTCTCGATCTCGACGAACGCGGCGCTGCGGGACTGCTTGAACACCGACAGCCACGGGTCATGGGTGCACGGGCCGGTCAGCAGCACGGTCCGGACGTCGACGATGCGCACCCCGCCAACGTTGCTGAAACACCGTTTCATGTCAATGCCGCCGCCCCGCCGGTCGGGAAGTGGCGTCTCGGCCACATACCGACGCGGCAGGTCGCGGTCCGGGTCGGGTTTCGGCATCTCGGCCACGAACGCGCTCGAGGCCTGTGGATGACGACGCCGTCCGGGAGGCGGGTCGCGCGACGGTAGCGGTATGTCGTTCACCGGCCCGTTCACGCTCCAGCGGGGTCTCGACGCGGGACTGACCGAGCGCGTCCTCCGCGGACCGGCCTACCAGCGGCTGCTCCACGGCGTCTACGCCCCGGCCGGGCTCGCGCCGACCACGACAGTGCGAGCGCGCGCGGCACTGCTGTTGGCGCCCGAAGGCGCGGTGGTGGCTCGCCACACCGCCGCGATCCTCTGGGGAGGGGTCGTGCCCGCGAACCCGGACATCCAGCTCGTCATCCCGCCCGGTTCGAGGCTTCGGGTCTCCGGGGTCGACGCGAGAGTCCGCCGTCGCCCGGCATCGTGCGGCACGGGGGGCTGCCGATGACCTCGCCGGCGCAGACGTTCCTCGACCTGGCCGGCGACCTGGATCTCGTCGACCTGGTGGTCCTCGGCGACTCGCTCGTGCGGGCCGGTGTCGCCACGCCGGAGCAGCTCGTGGCGACCGCCGCCACGTACCGAGGGAGACATGCCCGACCCGCCCGTCGGGCCGCCGGGTACGTACGACGCGGGGTCGACTCCCCGA
>CAVWQU010000019.1:0-91045 GCA_963757225.1 uncultured Actinomycetota bacterium | reverse complement strand
GCGGCCGGTGGGCGGTCGACGTACTCGCTGGCCAGCGGGGTCGTCATCGCACTGCTGTGCTTCCTCGGGCTGTTCGGGCTGATCAACACGTTGCTGCCAACGCCGGCGATCGTGCCAATCCTGCTCTACATCGGTCTGGTCATCGGCGCTCAGGCTTTCCGGGCAGTGCCCGGGCCCATTACGTCGCCGTCGTGATGGCGATCATCCCCAACATCTCCATCTGGGCGATCTCCTTGATCGACAATGCACTCGGCGCCGCCGGGACGTCCGCGGCCAAGGTCGGCGAGTCCGCGCTGGAGGCAAACAGCGTTATCTACCACGGCCTTCTCATGCTGGGCGTGGCGCCGTGCTTGTCGGGATGCTGCTCGGGCGCCGTCACCGCGTTCATCGTCGACCGCAACTTCATCTGGGCCGCGTGGCTATCTCTCGTCTCAGCGGCGCTGAGCTTCGTTGGGATCATCAACGCCGAGAAGGTCCAGCTCAACGCCAACCGCGGCGATGACCTTGGCTACCTGTTCGCGGCGGCAGTCATGCCTCGCCTTCGCGACGCTGAAAGCTGCCACGCCGGGAGAAGGAGCCCGACGAGATCGCCCTCGATGAGGAGGAGGCGATAGCACAGCCGCCCGACGCGGCGCGCGAGCCTGAGCCCTCGGCGACAGCGTGAACACCCTCGCTGGTCGCGAGCCTGCCCTCGACGACACCCGGACTCGGAGGTCTCAGCCCTGCTCGAGGCAGGCTGTGGCTGCGCAGGTTGCGGACTGCTTCGCGGCCTACGAGGCGGCGCTGGTCGACGGGGACGTGGCGGCGACCGACGCCTGGTTTGCCGACGACGAGCAGACCATCCGCTTCGGGATCAGCCGAAGAACAGTGGGGAGCGGCCGAGGTGAGCCGCTGGCGTCGTGGGCGCCACCGCTTCCACCCGGGCGCCGGCTGCGGGAGACCCGCGTGGATGTCTGGGACGACGACCTCGCCGTGGTGACAACGCTATTCGACTACCCGGCACACCTCTGCGGTCGGGCGCCAGAGCCAGGTCTGGCGCCGCCTGATGCGGGTTGGCGGATCGTGCACGCCCATGTCTCCGAGCGGCTCGGCGCAGCCGTGACGGCCTCGACTCACGCCTCGCAGCTAGGGGCTGCGGCGGCGACCGCGATCCGGGCGGCGATGGCCCTGGACAACCCTGCCTTCATCCGGATCTTCGACCCCGACCAGGTCGGTCGGGACATCCCGTCGCGGGTGCACGGAGACCGGGGCTGGAGGGGATGCCCTTCGTCGTCAAGGACAACATCGACGTCGCCGGATTCCCGACGACCGCTGCGCTGTCCGACGCTGACGACTCCCGCCGCGCGGCACGCTCCGCGTCGAGCTGCTCACGGCCGCGGGCGCGCTGCCGATCGGCAAGACCAACATGGACCAGTTCGCCACCGGCCTGGTCGGCACGAGGTCACCCGTACGGCGCCTGCCACTGCGTCGCTCGACGACCACATCAGCGGTGGCAGCAGCTCCGGCAGCGCGGTCGCCGTCGCCTCTGGCGTCGTCCCGTTCGCGCTGGGCACCGACACCGCCGGCAGCGGCCGGGTTCCGGCGGCGTTCAACGGCATCGTGGGTTCAAGCCCACCCGCGGGCTGGTCAGCACGCCGAGGGGTGCTGCCAGCCTGCCCCTCGCTCGACTGCGTCTCGATCTTCACCCGGACCGTCGTCGCTGGCCCGCGAGGTGCTCGACGTCATCGCCGCCTTCGACCCCGAGGACCCATGGTCGCGCCCGCACCGCAGTCCTCGCCGCCGGCGTCGCCGCGGCCATGCGGGTCGTCGGGGTCCCCGCGGCCCGATCGACCTCGACCCGCGCACGGGCGGCCTGGGAGGCGGCCCTTCAGCGCTCGCCTGCGCGGTCACGGTCCGCCTGGTCCCCGTCGACGTCGCGCCCATGCTTGAAGCTGCGCGGATGCTCTACGAGCGCGCCGTTCGTCGCCGAACGGCTGGCCGCCTTCGGAGCCCTGCTGGAGCCGGACGGAGCGCACCTGGACCCGACGGTACGGCGTCGTCCTCGCAGCCGTGGCGTGGAGGGCGGGCGCGTCTTCACCGGCGCGCGACCGCCTGGCTGCGCTGGCCCGTACCGCTGACCGTCGCGCGGCCGGCGTCGACGCCGTCCTGCTGCCGACGACGCCGTACCACCCGTCGCACGCCGAGGTCGCCGCCGACCCGGTCGGTGTCAACAGCCGGCTCGGGAGCTACACGAACATGGCCAACCTGCTCGACCTGTGCGGCGTCGCCATCCCTGCGGGCCGCCGGGCGGACGGGCTGCCCTTCGGAGTCCAGCTACTGGCCCCCGCGTTCGCCGACGTGCCGCTGCTGGCGCTCGCGCAGCTGCTCACCGGACAGGCGCATCCCGGATGGACGCCGGTGCCGCGGGGCCGAGCCCCTCGCGGTCTGCGGCGCGCATCTGTCCGGGGAGCCCTTGAACAAGGTGCTCACCGAAGCTGGCGCGCGTCTGCATCAGCGTGCTCGCACCGCGGCCGGCTACCGGATGGTGCGGATCGAGGGTCTCTGCCAAGGCCAGGTCTCGTCGACGACGGGTCCGGTCCTAGCGTCGGCATCGACGTTGAGGTATGGGACGTACCACGGGAGCTGGTGGCCCGGCTGGCCGGGGAGGTGGAGCCCCCGCTCGAGATCGGGACGGTCCGGCTCAGCGATGGCAGGGTCGTCGCCGGCTTCGTGGCCGGTGCGGCCGCAGCCGGTGCTGCGGACATCAGCGCAGCCGGAGCCTGGAGGGCCCACCTCGCGCAGTCCCGATGAAACCGCAACGGTCCTCGACCCTTTCTGGCGACCTCTTGGACAGCCGCTCACCGCGACATAGCACGGGGCACCCGCGACCAGGCGGCTCCGCCGCTCGCGCGGAACTAGGATCGGGGCTCGGAGCCCGTCAGACGACGCCAAAGCACCCATCCCACCACGCGTCGCGGCGCCGACCCTGGGGCACCGAGCGAGGGAGATCGTATGGACTTCGACGTCGCGGACGTCGTCCAGCGCGCGGCGACCGGCACGCTGCCCAGCGTCGAACGGGTCGCCGCGATAGTCGACGAGGCCTACGAGCGCCTCCGCGGCGACGACGACGGGGCGGTCGCCGACTACATCCCGGCCCTGGCCGCGGCCGATCCCGACCTGTTCGGCATCGCCGTCGTCGGAGTTCAGGGTGCGTCGACGTCGAAGGGGGACGCCGACCACCTGTTCTCCATCCAGTCCGTCTCCAAGGCCTTCGTCTACGCGTTGGTCTGCAACGCCCGCGGCCACGAGACCGTCCTGCACCAGGTCGGGGTGAACAACACCGGGCTGCCGTTCAACTCGGTCGTGGCCATCGAGCTGAACGACGGCCACCCGATGAACCCGATGGTCAACGCCGGCGCCATCGCCACCACCGCCCTGGCACCCGGTGACAGCGCCAGCCAGCAGTGGGACTTCCTGCTCGACGGCCTGTCCGGCTTCGCGGGTCGGCAGCTGGTGGTGGACGCCGACGTGTACTCCTCCGAACGTGCCACCAACCAGCGCAACCGAGCCATCGCCCGCCTGTTGGACAGCTACGGGCGGATGGGAGGCGACACCATGCAGAGCGTCGACCTCTACACCCGGCAGTGCTCGCTGCTGGTCAGCGCGAGCGATCTCGCTCTGATGGGCGCGACGCTCGCGAACGGCGGCGTCAACCCAGCGACGGGCGACCGGGTGGTGTCCGAAAAGTCTGTGGGGACACCCTGGCCGTGCTGGCGGCAAACGGTCTGTACGAGCGGTCCGGTGAGTGGCTCTTCGAGGTCGGGCTGCCGGCGAAGTCGGGGGTGGCGGGCGGCATCGTCTGCATCGCGCCGGGCAAAGGCGGCATGGGCACCTTCTCTCCGCGCCTGGACGCAGCCGGCAACAGCGTCCGAGGCTCGCGTGCGGCGGCGTACCTGTCCCGCGCCTTGGGCCTGAACATCTTCGCGTCCAGCGTCCTGACACCGATCTGAGGAGGACCACGATGGAGTGGACCGGAGCCAAGTACGCCGACGCACCGACCGTGGAGGTACGGCGCCGGGTCGGCGCACCCGCCGACCGGGTCTGGGACCTGGTCAGCGACATCGAGCTGATGGCACAGGTCAGCGAGGAGCTGCAGCGGGTCGAGTGGGTCGACGCGAGTAGGGGTCCCGGCTCCAGGTTCCGCGGCACCAACCGCGACCCCGGTGTCGGCGAGTGGACCACGACGTGCACCGTCGTCGACTACGACCCCGGCCGGAGCTTCTCCTGGGTTGTCGAGGACGTCGAGAACCCCACTGCCACGTGGCGGTTCACGCTCACACCCGATGGTGACGCCACGGAGGTGACGCAGTGGGTCCAGCTGGGGCCAGGCCCGTCGGGCCTGCTGTCGGCCATCGAGGCGATGCCGGACAAGGAGGAGAAGATCGTCTTCGTCCGGCTGCGCCAGTTCGAGACCGGGATGACCCGCAACCTGGAGGAGATCGCCCGGCGGGCCGAAGGTGCCGCAACCCCACTGGACGAGCAGGGCTGACACCCAAACCCGATGCGCACCGCGACCACCGTCGAGGCGTCCCAGACGCCCCGCTGGACCGAGACGGCGGCCTTCGTCGTCGAGGCCGAGAAGCTCGGGCTGGACATGTGCTTCGTCGCCGAGGCCTGGGGCTCGGACGCACCCTCGGCGCTGGGCTATCTCGCGGCCCGGACCTCGTCGATCACGCTGGCCTCGGGCATCATCCAGCTCGGCACCCGCACGCCGACGGCAGTCGCGATGGCGGCGCTCACCCTGAACGACCTGTCGGGCGGCCGCTTCGTGCTCGGCCTCGGCGCCTCCGGCCCACAGGTCGTCGAGGGGCTGCACGGGGTGCCCTTCGACCGGCCGGTGGCCCGGATGCGCGAGACGGTCGAGATCGTGCGCCGCGCGGTCGCCGGAGAGAAGGTCGAGTACGACGGCAGCGAGTTCACCATTCCGTTGCCTGGCAACCAGACTCGTGCGATGCGGCTGTCGGCGACGCCGCACCCGGAGCTGCCGATCTACCTTGCCGCGATGTCGCCGCGGATGCTCGAGCTGACCGGTGAGGTCGCCGACGGGTGGATCGGGACGAGCTTCGTCCCCGAAGGCTCGCAGGCCTACTTCGAGCACCTGGCCCGCGGGCTGGCCACGTCCGGCCGCGGGTACGGCGACCTGGACGTGTGCCAGGGCGCAGAGGTCGCCTTCCTGGACACCGAGCAGGACGTTGCGGTGCACGTGGCCTCGCGCAAGCGGGAGCTGGCGTTCAGCCTGGGCGGGATGGGCTCGACCACGACGAACTACTACAACCAGGCCTACAGCCGCCAAGGCTGGGCCGAGGTCGCCGCCGAGGTGCGGGCCCGCTGGCAGTCCGGAGACCGTGACGGGGCCGCGGCACTGGTCACCGACGACATGGTCCTGGCGACGACCCTGATCGGCACAGAGGAGCGGGTGCGCGAGCGGCTGGCGACGTGGCAGGCGTGCGGCGTGAACACGGTGCGGCTCTACCCGGCGGGGCACACCCTCGACGATCGCCTGGCGACGCTCGGACGCGCTATCGACCTCGTCCGGTCGGTCGGCTGAGCTGGTCGAGCACCCCGACGAGCAGCGCCTCGCGCAGTGCGGGAGGGGCGGCGTCCAGCAGGGCGTTGACGGGAGCCATCCGAGCGGGCAGGGCGATGCCACCAGCGGCGTCCGCGAGCCCGGCTGCGGCCAGCAGGCCGCCGAGCGACGCCTCGTCCAGGGCGGCAGGGTCGAGCGAGGACACCACCGCAGCGAGCTCGGCAGGCACCTCGACCGGCCCGGCAGACACCGCAGCCGCGACCGAGTCCGACAGCGCGGCAACGAAGTCCGGCACCTGCGGCGCGGTCGCGGCGCTGAGGGTCACGTGCAGCGTCGGCGCCCCGCCGCGGAACGACAGCTGCGGCTGGACGAACCAGCCGCGGGCCAGCATCTGGTCGGTGATCGTGAAGACGTCGCAGGAACCGTCGGTCTGCAGCGCGACGAGCGTGGAGTCCGGGTCACCCACGACGCGCAGCGCGGAGAGGCCCGGGGTGCCGGACACCGCCGCGACCAAATCCATCGCCCCGCGCCGGGCCTGGACGGCCAGGACGCCGTACCCCTGCGGTCCGATGTGGGTGACCACCGCCCACGCCGCCGCCAGCGGGCCGCCGGACTTCGTCGACTGCGTCGTCGAGTTCAGCATCGTGTAGCCCGGCCACCGCGCCGACGCGAAGAACTGCGGGCGGCGCAGCTGCGCCGACCGGTGCAGCAGGAGCGAGACGCCCTTGGGTGTGTAGGCGTACTTGTGCAGGTCGACGCTGATCGACGTCACTCCGGGGACGGCGAACGTCCACGGCAACAGCACTTCCCCTGCCCGCGACAGGTAGGGCAGCACCCACCCGCCGATGCAGGCGTCCACATGGCACCGCACCCCGCGATCCGCTGCCGCAGCTGCGATCTCGGCGACCGGGTCGACGACCCCGTGGGCGTACGACGGCGCGGACGCCACCACCAGCACGGTGTCGTCGTCAGTGGCCGCGGCCATCGCCGCGGCGTCGGCGCGGAAGGTCACCGGGTCGACGTCGACGAGCACCGGCTCGACCCGGAAGTAGTGAGCCGCCTTGTGGAACGCCGCATGTGCCGTGGTCGGCAGCACCAGCCTGGGCGCCACGATGTCGGGGCGGGAGTCCCTGGCCGCCTGGACCGCGAGCAGCACCGACTCGGTGCCCCCCGAGGTCGCGTTGCCTACGAAACCCATTGGCGCATCGAACAGCTCGCCCGCTAGCGCGACGAGGTCGTTCTCCATCGCCAGCAGGCTGGGGAACGCCGTGGGGTCCAGACCGTTGGTCGAGGCGAACCTGGCCAGCGCCTCGCGGCCCAGCTCGTCGGCGTCGCCGAGCCCGGAGTCGTAGACGTAGGCTAGGGTCCGGCCACCGTGCGTCGGCAGGTCGTGGGCGCGCATGGCGTCCAAGCGGGCCAGCACCTCGGCCGCACCGACAGCTGGTTCCTGGGCGGCGGGTTCCTGGGCGGCGGTTTGCCGGGCGGCGGTTTGCCGGGCGGCAGGTTCCTGGGCTGAGCGTGGCATCAGGCGTCGTCCTCGGTTCGGTAGCGCGCGAGCAGGACAAGGGAGAGGCCGGCCAGGGCGGCCGGCACGAGGGAGAAACCCAGCCGGATCGCGTTGACGGCCGAGTCGGGTTGCACCGCAGCGGAGTCCGTCGAGGAGACATAGCCGCCAGCCGCCAGGATCAACCCGAACAGTCCTGGCCCGAGCGCCAGCCCGAGCGTCTCCCCGGCCGTCCAGACCCCGGTGAAGACACCCGTCCGGTTCTCGCCGCTGCGCGCGGCGTCGCGGGCCGCGACGTCAGGCAGCATCGACAGCGGCAGCATCTGGGCGCCGGCGTAGCCCACGCCGGCGACCGCCACCGCGACGTACACCGCGGCCGTCGAGACTGTCCCGGCGAGGACCGAAAGGGCCGCACCACACGCGAAGGTGAGGGTCGCGACGACGTACCCACGCTGCTTGCCCCAGCGCACCGACAGTCGCTGCCACAGCGGTGTGCAGACGATGGCGGGCGCGACGAAGCAGACGAACAGCGCCGAGCTCGCCGCCGGCTGGTGCAGCACCTGTCTGGCCACGTAGTCGACCGCTGCGAGCATCGCGCCGAACGCGAGCGCCTGAATGATGAACGTGCCCAGCAGAGAGGCGAACTGACGGTTGCGCGTCACCAGGCGAAGCTGGTCGGCGAGACCTCCGGCTGCGACGGGTACGACGTCATGCGGGGCGTGGCGGGTGCCCCACCAGGCTCCGACCGAGCCGATCAGGATAAGCGTGCCCACGACGAAGCCCACCACGAGGTAGCCGTGCTCCGGCCCCACCGCGTCGCGGATCGCCGGTGCGCTGGCGCCGCTGACCAGGATCGCGAAGGCGAGCACCGCGACCCGCCACGTCATCAGCCGGGTCCGCTCGAGCGGGTCGTCGGTGATCTCTGCGGGCATGGCGACGTACGGCACCTGGAAGAAGGCGTACGCGGACGCGCAGGCCACGAACGCGACCAGCACCCAGGTCGTGGCGATCCCTGGTGGCGCCGCCGGACCCGCGAACAGCAGCACGAAGCAGACCGACAGGGCGACGCCGCCGCGCAGCAGGAACGGCCGGCGCGGACCTTGCGGCGAGGTCGAGCGGTCACTGATCCGACCGGCGATGGGGTTGAGGATGACGTCCCACGCCTTGGGCAGCAGCACGACCAGCCCGGCCAGGCCCGACGCGATGCCGAGCCGCTCGGTCAGGTAGGGCAGCAGGAGCAGTCCCGGCACGGTGCCGAACGCACCGGTGGCGACGCTGCCGAGCGCATAGCCGCGACGGGTCGTTGCTACGTGGTCTGCAGCGACATCGGGCACGAGCGGATCGTAGACGTCGCTGTGACCTCCTTCACAGCAGGTCCGAGTGGCGCGGGGAATGCTTTCGGGGGTAGAGTCGTTGAAAGTTAAACAGTTGCGAAATCTACTAAGACGTATCGCACCTGTCGACTCCCACCGCCGAGTACCCCCAACAACACCCGAACCCGCAAAGGACCGACATCATGGCTTTCTTCTCCCGCAGCAACTCCGCCGTCGCCGAGCGCGAGGACCTCTCGCAGGCCGTCGCGGACATCACCGGCGACTACGTCATCGACGCAGCGCACAGCCGGGTCGGCTTCACGGCCCGCCACGCGATGGTCACCAAGGTCCGCGGCCAGTTCGACCAGTTCGAGGGCGCCGCGCACATCGACACCGCCAACCCGGCCGGCTCCTCGGTCACCGTCACCATCCAGGCAGCCAGCGTCACGACCGGTCAGGCCCAGCGCGACGGCCACCTGAAGACTCCCGACTTCTTCGACGTCGAGAGCTACCCGACGATCACCTTCGTCTCGACCGACGTCTCGCGTGACGGCGGCGAGTGGACGATCACCGGCGACCTGACGATCAACGCGGTCACCAAGTCCGTCGCGATCCCGTTCGAGGAGAGCGGATCCGCCAAGGACCCCTACGGCAACCTGCGCGTCGGCTTCGAGGGTGGCCTCACCATCGACCGCACCGACTGGGGCCTGAGCTTCAACGCCGCTCTGGAGACCGGTGGCGTCCTGGTCAGCGAGAAGGTCAAGCTCGAGTTCGACGTCTCGGCGATCCAGCAGGGCTGAGACGACGCGGGCGCAGCCCGCGCCCGCGACAAGGGGAGGGGCCGCATCCTGCGGCCCCTCCCTTTCGCATGGTCCGTGAACCGGCCGGGTCAGCCTTCCTTGGCGGCCAGCGCCACCAGCACGCCGGCGAGCGCGAAGTACTTGTTGGACCCGAGCTCGGCCACCGTGTCGATGCCGAACGTGTCCTTGAGGACCTCGTCGTGTGCCGTGGTCAGGCCCGCGAGCGCCGACGGTGGTGCGCTGAGGATCTCGGCGAGCGACTTGTCCTCGTATGCCTTGTCCAGCCCCTTGGCCAGGTTGACCTGCACTGCCATGCGCCTGCTCCTTCGCGAGTCGGTACCGCGGCGGCAGTGCCGCGACAGGCCCCATCGTTGCCGCCAGCGGGGTCGGGCGGCAACCGTGCGTCCACTGGGGGCCCTGCACGCGGTACGGCGTCGGCTACCGTGCCCCCATGAGCGAGGCCAGCGCAGGCGCTCCCACGACCACCGACGACGACACCGAGACGGCGCGGATTCGCTACTCCTTGCGGGGCGGCGCCGCCTGGGTGACCCTCGCCGACGGCGACCGGGGCAACCTGGTCGACCAGGAGCTCGCGACCGCGCTGCTTGCGGCCGTGCAGCGAGCCGGCCGCGACAACGCCCGGGTCATCGTCCTGCGCGCAACCGGTCGCTTCTTCAGCGCGGGTGGCAGCCTGTCGGCGTTCGCCTCGGTGCCGGATGTCGGGGCGTACGTCGACGAGCTGGCCGAGACGCTGCACCGCACCATCACCGAGCTGGTCCGCTCACCCGCCGTCGTGGTCAGCTCCGTGCACGGCACGTGCGGTGGCGCCGGCTTCCCGCTGGCAGCTGCCGCGGACCTCGTCCTGGCGGGCCAGTCGGCGAAGTTCACCCTCGGCTACACCAAGATCGGACTGAGCCCGGACGGGGGCACCAGCCTGCTGACCCACACCCTCGGCCTGCACCGCGCGCTGCGCCTCGCCTTGCTCAACGAGGTCGTCAGCGCCGAGGAGGCCTACCAGCAGGGGCTGGTCGCGCGCGTCGTACCCGACGACGAGCTCGCAGCCGCGACCGACGCCATCGTCGCGCAGCTGCTCGCCGGGTCAGCCACCGCTGCGGCAGCCGCCAAGCGACTGCTGCGCGAGACGGTCGAACCGGCGCCCGAGCGCGCGCTGCGCGCCGAGACCGCATCCATCCGCGCCCTCGCCCAGTCGCCAGACGGTGTCGAAGGGGTCCGCGCATTCCTGGAGAAGCGGGCGGCCCGGTTCGGCGAGCCGCCCGCGTGACCCTCAAGCTCGGGCACGCGCGGTTCGACGACGACCAGACGCTCGTGATGGCGATCGTCAACCGCACCCCGGACTCGTTCTACGACCAGGGCCGGACGTGGGCCGAGGACCGCGCCCACGACCGCGTCGACGAGGTCGTGGCCCAGGGCGCCCAGATCCTGGACATCGGCGGGGTCCGCGCAGGGTCGGGGCCACCCGTCGACGAGGCCGAAGAACGGCGCCGCGTGGTCGGGTTCGTCGAACGGGTGCGCTCGCGGCATCCCGGCGTGGCGATCTCGGTGGACACCTGGCGGGCAGGCGTCGCCGACGCAGTGTGCGCCGCCGGCGCCGACGTACTCAACGACACCTGGGGTGGCTTCGACCCCACCCTGGTCGACGTCGCCGCGCGACATGACACCGCGATCATCTGCACGCACAGCGGGTCGACGACCCCACGGACCAACCCGCTGCGGCTCGAGTACGACGATGTGGTGGCGGCCGCCGTCGCCGACTCCGCCGCGTACGCCGAACGAGCCATCGCGGCAGGTGTGGACCGGCGCAGCGTGGTCATCGACCCCGCGCACGACTTCGGCAAGAACACCTTCCACTCGCTGGAGATGACCCGCCGGCTCGGCGAGCTCGTCGCCACCGGCTATCCCGTCCTGGTCTCGTTGTCCAACAAGGACTTCGTGGGCGAGGCTCTCGACCTGCCGGTCGGGCAACGACTGACAGGGACCCTGGCTGCGACGGCGGTCAGCGCCTGGCTGGGTGCACGGATCTTCCGGGTGCACGAGGTCGTCGAGACGCGGCAGGTGCTCGACATGGTCGCGGTGATCGCGGGCACCCAGCCGCCCGCTCGGGCGATCCGGGGGCTGGCGTGACTGGTCCGATCCGGGCCGTCATCGTCCCGCCTGTGCCCGCCCTGCTGCCCGAGTACGCGAGCCGCATCGATCCTGTGACCGAGCTGCGTTCTGCCGCAACGCAGTCCGCGCGCTGGCTCACCTCCGCGGGCGCACCGGTCGTCGTGCTCTGGTCCGCTTCGCCCCGACCTCCGCGGACCCGGGACCGTGGGCCGGCAGACCTGCGGGTGGCGCAGGCCCTGCTGGACAGCGTGGGCCATGACGGTTCGGTGGTCTCCGCGCCGCAGCCCGGGCAGGTGCCGACCGGCACGTCGTACCTGGTGATGGCCAACGGCTGCGCCGAGCCCGCGGTGCGGCAGCCGGCGCCCCCCGACCCGCGGTCTGCGGACCTTGACAACTTGGTGGACTCCGCTGTGCGGCAACCGGATCCGGCCGTCCTGCAGCGGCTCGACGCGGCCCTCGGCGAGGAGCTGTTCGCCGCCGGGATCCCCGCGCTGCAGGCGCTCGGGAACCTTCTGGCCACCGGCGACACGTCTGCGCGGACAACCGTGCGGTACGACGCGGCGCCGTACCTCATCCGCTACTGGGTCGCCGAGATCACCGCCGACTGACCCGACCCACTCCTTCGGCGCGCTGACGACATACCGTTGGGCCATGGGAGACCACCGCTTCACCGGCATCCCGGCGATCCTGCTCGCGGCGCCTGCGGACCTGCACGACGACGTCATCGACGTCTTCGCCTCGCGCTACGGCACCGACTACGAGGTCGAGGTGCACCCGACCGGCGAGCGGCTGCTCGAGCGGGTCCGTGACCTGACGATCGACAACCACGGCATCGCGTTCGTCGGCACGACGATGGAGCTGGACGACGGCTACGACGGCCTCGACCTGCTCGCCCGGGTCAACGAGATCTCGCCGACCAGCCGCCGAGTGGCGCTGCTCTCGGTGAGCACCTACTCCACCCACCTGAAGACCCTGCGCGGCGCGCTGGGCGAGGGCGGGCTGGACACCTGGCTGGCGATCCCCAGCGCCGCGCGGGACGAGGAGTTCCATGGCGCGGTCGTCGAGCTGCTGTCGGACTGGATCTGGTCCACCAACGCGGTCGAGGTCGACGGCGTGCAGGTCGTCGTCGACGGGAAGTCGGCCGAGGTCGCGCGGATCGTCGACTACCTGCAGCGGATGGGGCTGCCGCACCGCCGCTACTTCGTGGACAGCCCGGTGGGCCGTGCGGTTGTGGAGGCGGCCCGGGCCGGGGGGCAGGAGATCGCGTTCCCCATCGTGCGGGCCCCGGCCAAACGGACCTCGCCGGTCGATGCGCAGGAGAGCGACCTGCAGATCGACCCGGCCGACGTGCTCGTCCAGCCAACGCTGGCGCAGCTGGCGTCGCGGATGTACGGCATGCTCAGCGACCTCGACGAGGACTATGTCGCCGACCTGCTGGTGGTCGGTGCGGGGCCGGCCGGTCTGGCAGCGGCGGTGTACGGCGCCTCGGAGGGCCTGACCACGCTGGTCCTGGAGTCCGAGGCGATCGGCGGCCAGGCGGGGACCAGCTCGATGATCCGCAACTACCTCGGGTTCCCGCGCGGAGTCTCGGGGATGCGGCTGGCGCAGCGCGCCCGGATGCAGGCGCTGCGCTTCGGTGCCCGGTTCTTCGTCGGGGTGCCGGTGGCGTCGCTGACCCGCGAAGGCGGGGTGTTCCACGTGACCTTGGAGGACGGGACCTCGGCGCGCGCCCGCAGCGTGGTCATCGCATCCGGCGCGGCCTACCGGCGGCTCGGCGTCGAGGCGATCGAGTCGTTCGTCGGGCGCGGCGTCAACTACGGCGCGGCCACGAGCGTGGCACGCGACTTCACCGGACGGTCGGTGTACGTCGTCGGCGGCGGCAACTCTGCGGGGCAGGCGGCCATCCACCTGGCGCGGTTCGCCAAGTCGGTGACAGTCTCGATCCGGCGCGAGTCGCTGGCAGCGACGATGTCGGACTACCTGATCCGCGAGATCGAGGCGAACCGGCTGATCGAGCTGTGCCCGTGCACCGAGGTCGTCGAGGCGGCGGCGAGCGTTTCCTGCAGTGGCTGACCTTGCGTGACCGGATCAGCGGTCAGGAGGAGCGGGTCGAGGCGAGCGGGCTGATGCTGCTGCTCGGCGCGGACCCGTGCGGCGACTGGCTGCCCGGCGAGATCGTCCGCGACGCAACGGGTTTCGTGCTGACGGGGCGCGACATCCCGACAGAGAACTGGGACGGCGAGGTGCCGCCGGAGGCGCTGGCGACGACTATGCCGGGTGTCTTCGCGGTCGGCGACATCCGGACGGCTCGATGAAGCGGGTTGCCGCGGCGGCAGGTGAGGGCGCGGCCGTCGTACCCCTCGTGCATTCCTACCTCGCCACCCTCGACTCCCTCGCCTCCTCTCGATTCGTCCGTGATCCCATAGGTCGCCGCCGCACGGTCAGGACGGACGAATCTCGAGGCCTTGGATTCGTCCGTGATCCCATAGGTCGCCGCCGCACGGTCAGGACGGACGAATCGGGAGGACCCTCAGGTCGCCGCGAGGGCCATGATCTCGGCCATCACGTCTGGCACGAACCCCGAGACGTGGCCGCCGCGAAACAGGTGCAACCGCGCCCCGGAGTGCTCCAGCCGGGTGCTGAACGGCCGGAACGGGTCGTCGGTGCCGGCATAGACGTCCACCGGCACCGCAAAGTGCGCCAGGTCGACGCCCCAGTCCTGCCCCCAGATGATCAGCGCCTCGTTGGTCCAGGCCCGGCGCTGCCGGCTCCCCTCGGCTGCGGACGCCTCGACCAGCGGTCGCACCTCCGGTCGCTCCAGCACCGCGAGGTCGACCGGGTGCAGGCTCCGCCGGCGCAGCGCCTCACCCACCCGGCCGCCCCCACGCGACTGGCTCGCCGCGGCGACCGGGACGAACAGACGCGGGTGGTCGCGTGCCAGCTTCATGAACGGGCCGAACGGAGGCGCCAGCTCCGACAGGTACGGCTCCTGCGCCGGGGCGCCGGGGTTCACCGCGATCCCTCGTCGCACCAGGTCGGTAGCGCCGGCGCACAGCGCGAGCACGTGCGACCCGCCCCCCGAAAGCCCCACAACTGCCACCTCGTCGATCCCGAGATGCTCGGCCACCGCTCGCGAGTCGCCGACGACGTCCAGGAGGGTCCGCCCAGGCTGCGGTGTCGACAGGCCTGCGCCCGGGCGGTCCCAACAGACCAGGCGGACCCCGGCGGCTGCGGCGCTCTCGCCGTACAGCGCCACCTCGAGCCGGGAGCTGCCGGTGCCGTGGTAATAGAACGCGGTCCGTCCGGCGGGGTCGCCAACGTCGCACACAGCCAGCATTCGTCCGTCCGGCAGGAACAGCGGCGGCAGCTCACGCACCGAACCGGACACCCCGGATTCCATGTGTCACAACACTTTTCCAGGGTTGAACAGGTTCAGCGGGTCGAGCGCATCCTTGACGGCGTGCTGCAGCTCCAGCGACAACCGGGTCCAGCTCCCGGCGCATGCCCGTCCCTCTTCAGCAGCCCGACGCCGTGCTCGCCGGTGACGGTGCCGCCGAGCGCGATCGCCGCGTCGAGCATCTCCTCGAACGCCGCCTGGGCGGCCTCCCGGGCGGCGTCGTCGCCGACCGGGCGTGATGCAGCAGCGGGTGCAGGTTGCCGTCGCCGGCGTGCGCGATGGTCGCCATCCGCACGCCGTGCCGCTCGGCGATCTCGACCAGCTGCGCCAGCATCGCCGGCACCTGCGAGCGCGGCACGCAGACGTCCTCGGTGAGCACCGGGCCGAGCCGCTCCAGCGCCGGGATACGCCAGCCGGCGGGCCGCGAACAGCGCCTCGGCCTCGTCGTCGTCGGTGGAGCCGGCGGCCCACAGCGGCGCCGGCCGTCCTCGAACGCGTCGACGATCGCCGGCGCCTCGGCGTCGCCGGCCGCTGCCCGGGGTGTCGACGCGGGCCAGCAGGAGCGCCGTCGGCATCGGCCTCGATGCCCAGGTGCTTCCACTCCTCGACGGCGACGCAGGCACGCACGGTCGAGCAGCTCGAGCGCCGATGGGGTGAGACCGCGCCGGGTCACCGCGGCGACCGCGACACCTGCGCCGACGAGCGAGTCGAAGGCGCCGACCACGGTCCGTGGCGGTCCGACCGGGGCGCGGCCGCAGCCGCAGCGTGACCTCGGTGACGACCCCGAACGTGCCCTCGGAGCCGACGAACAGCCCGGCCATGTCGTAGCCGGCAACCCCCTTGGCGGTACGACGACCGAAGCGCACCGCACTGCCGTACCCGGCCGGCCCGCCCACCACCGCCCGCAGCCCGAGCACGTAGTCCCGGGTGACGCCGTACTTGACGCAGCACAGCCCACCGGCGTTCGTCGCGACGTTGCCGCCGATCGTCGACCACGGGGCGCTGGCCGGGTCGGGCGGATACCAGAGCCCGTGCTCGGCGCACGGCCGCCTTGAGGTCGTCGTTGACGACACCGGGCTGCACGACGCAGACCAGGTTGTCGGCGTCGATCTCGAGGACCTCGTTCATCCGTGACAGGTCCAGGACCAGGCAGCCGTCGACGGCGTTCGCACCGCCGGACAGTCCCGTCCCGGCGCCGCGCGTCACGACCGGCGCGCCGAGCTCCGCACAGACGCGCACGGCATCAGCGACCTCCTGCTCGGTGCGGGCCCGCAGCGCGAGCGCCGCCGTACCCACCGGCGCCCATTCAGCGTCGTCGGCGGACAGGCTGGCCACCACGTCCGCGTCCAGGACGAGGCGAGACGCGGGCACGTGCCGGCCCAGTGCTTCGGCGAGTACGGCGGGCTGGGGCGGGGTCCGCGCCGGACGCGCCTGCGCCGGCAGCTCGGCCTGGTGCGTCGTCATGCCAGAGCTTCCCGGACCATCTCCGCGGTGGCCATCGCCCCACGGCGGCTCATGATCGACGCGGCGTGGTCGAGACCCGGCAGCCCGACGACGAGAGCCGCGTGGGCGCCGTACCTCTCGACGAGCTCAGGCGGGTAGCCCGGCGGCGTGCCGGTGCCGACGCTCCACTCGGCGTGGCTGAACCTGACTGGCACATCGACGCTTTCCCACGGGCTGTCACCGAAGAAGACGTCCTCCGCGTCCTCGATGAGGGCCTGTCCGGAGAGGCGGACCCGACCGGCGACCAGGTCGTGCTCGAGGTAGCGCCGCAGGACGGGGTCGTCGCGGTCGAGCAGTGGTGCCGTGGCCGAGCAGAAGTAGTCGAGGTATGCCTCGACACCGTCCCAGGTGCGTTCGAGCCGGCCGACCCGGTCGGCGAACACCGCCGACAGGTTCTCCCGGGTCAAGCCGGGCGGCGCTGCCATCGGGAACCCGCCGTCGACCAGGACGAGGCTCTTGACGCGGCCCGGATGGCTCGCCGCGAGCTGCATCGCGACGAACCCGCCCATGGACATCCCGATGACGTGCACCGACTCGAGGCCGAGGTCGTCCAGGACGAGGGCCAGGTCGTCCGCGTGCCGCGCGACCGACGAGGGTCCCTCGACCGACAGGCTGTCGCACCGCCCGCGCAGGTCAGGCATCACGAGGGTGACGTCGGGGGCGACCTCCTGTAGCCAGAGCCAGAGCCGCCGGCTGCTGCTGATGCCGTGGATGGCCAGGACCGGCTCGGTCTTGCCCGGTGCCACCTCGACGGCGAGGTCACCTCCCGGCACCGCCACCGTCCGAACCTCGGATGCGAGCGACGTCGACGTCATGCGCACCACCCTAGGACCGACGCCGTCGCGCTGCTCGGTCCCGTCGCCCTGCTGGCAGCGAGCCCGCCAGGTCAGTCAGCCGTGCCTGGCGTCGGGGTCCGTAGGGCGACCAGCAGCCGAGCGTGCTCGTCGAGGCGCGCGTCCTCCGACGTCTCCGGAACCCAGGACGGAGCGGCAACCAGCGAGTCGTCGGCGTCCAAGGCGACGAGCACCATGTGGCAGTGCGTGGTCAGGTCCAGCTCGCCGGTGGCCGGGTCGCCCGACCGCACGTGCACGCTGACATGCAGGCTGCTGCGGCCGGTGTGCAGCAGGCGCGCCTCGACCTCGACGAGATGCCCGATGAACAGCGGCCGGTAGAAGCGGACCCCGCCGGCGTAGACCGCGACGGTCGGGCCCTTGGTCCAGGAGGTCGCCAGCACCTGGGCCGCCTCGTCGATCCAGCGCATCACGATGCCGCCGTGCACCTTGCCGCCCCAGTTGACGTCCGTCGGAGCAGCCAGGAACCGCAGCGTGATTCGCGGTGCGGTCGACTCATCGGTGTAGCTCTGGGCGGCCATCGCCGCCTCGATGTCGGCGCGTACGGCGACATGCCGGAGCGCGTCCTGCTCGTCTTCCGTCTCATCGGGAGACACCGGCGTCCAGGCCTGGACTGGGACGGGCCGGCCGTCGGCACCCACGGCCACGAAGACCATCAGGCACTCGGTCGCCGTGCCGAGTACCCCGGTCGCGGGCGGGCCGGAGCTGACCGCGACGACGATGTGCATGCTGGTCCGGCCGGTGTGCACGATGCGGGCCGTCGCCTCGACGAGGTCGCCGGCTTCGACAGCGCGCTGGAAGCGGATGTGCCCGACGTACGCCGTGACGCAGTAGCTGCCGGACCAGCCTGCGGCACAGGCGAACCCGGCCTTGTCGATCCACTCCAGCACGCGCCCGCCCGGGACGCGCCCGTTGACGCCGGCGTCGGTGGGCGCGGCCAGGAAGCGCAGGGTCACCTCGCGAGACACGCCGTCAGTGTGGCGCACTGCCGGCGGGCGCATCTATCAGGGCGCCCGCCATCAGGTAGGGGACGACTTACCTCAGGGGTTCGCCTCCTGCCGGGTGGAGGTGGCACGGACAGCACGTGACGGAGTCGACAGACAAAGGTCCTGTCTTCGAGCTGTCTCACAGACTTCGCGGAAAGCATGCACACAGAGCACAGGATCTCTACTCTTACCCGGTGCATAAGCGAACGGCAAAGCGACGATGCCTGGTAATCGTTTCCGCTCTTGTCGCCTCTCTGGCCATCGCCGGTGGGTACGGCGGCGCGGCCCACGTCGCACAGGCGGCCTCGGCGCCCCCGGCGCCGGTCACGGACGCCCGGGTGACCTCGCTGGCCGCCGCCCAGGGGCTGAGCGTCGGCGAGGCGGCCAAGCGGATCGGCTGGCAGGACGCAGCCGAGACCGCCGTGCCTGCAGCGAAGGCCGCCCTCGGGAGCCGGTTCGGCGGGGCGTGGATCGACGTCGCGTCGGGACGGGTCAAGGTCGGTGTGGCCTCGGGCTCGACCGCGCAGCCGCGGGCGATGGCCGCCAGCGGCCTGCAAGGGGCCACCGACGTCGTGACCGTCGGCTTCTCCGACGAGCAGCTCCAGCGAGCTGCCGCCGACCTCGGGGCCCGGATCGTCCAGGCCAACCGCGGCGCAAAGGCCGCGCTGAGCGTCCGCGTCGTCGCCAGCTCGAACCGGGTCGAGCTGGGCGTCCCCGCCGCGAGGTTGACTGCGGCGCAGCAGGCCGTCGTGACGACCGCAAGGACGTCGTACCCGACGCTCGTGGCCACCCGCGCGGTGCGCGGCACCGGCATGGCGAGGACCTACGCCTGTCAGAGCGTCGACGCGAACCAGTTCCCGGACACCGAGTGCGACCCGCCGCTGCGCGGGGGGCTGGACATCTTCACCGGGGGGGCCGCCGGCATGGACTGCACCAGCGGGTTCCTGGCGCGCTCCAACTCCGACAACGCCCTCTACCTGCTGACCGCCGGGCACTGCGTGCGGGCCGCGGGGCGGGGGACCCCCTGGGGCATCGACAGCCCGACGTTCGGCGTCCACGCCATCGGCGGGGGATGGAACTTCGCCTTCGGCGGAGCGGCGGGCGACAGCGCCATCATTCGCGTCGCCGACAACACGTTCTGGAAGTCCCGGGCCATCGTGCTGGTCAACAACTCCCTCAACACGACTCGGGACACGGCCTACTACATCTCGCGCGCCGGCACCCCGATCCAAGGCGCCCGAGTGTGCAAGAGCGGCGCGTTCGGTGGCACGAGCTGCGGTCTTGTCACCGCTTCGTCGGTCGTCGTTCCCTACCCCGAGGGCACGGTGAACGGGCTGGTCGAAGCCGACTACTGCAGCCAGCCCGGCGACAGCGGCGGGCCGATCTACTCCGGCCACGTCGCCTACGGCCTGGTCAGCGGCGGTGTCGACGGCGTGTGCGACTCGTTCTTCGAGCCGATCTCCCGGGCGCAGGCGCAGATGCACGTGCACATCGCCGTCGGCAAGTAGCGGGTCGCGGGTCCGCGGCCACGGCTCCTCGCGGCCGACCACCAGGTTGGCGTGGTGCCGGGCCGCGACGTCCGGGTGAGCGCGCCGGCGCGCCTTGAGCAGGTTGTCGCCGAAGGTGCCCGAGATGACGTTCGCCGGATCCTGCGTGACACCTCGCGCCTCCTCGGCCAGGTCCGCCGGAAGGTCGAGCACGGGCATCGCCGAGTCCAGGGCAGGGTTGAAGAAGGAACCGAATCGAGAGTCTCATCGGCTGAACGGATCTGGCCCGGACCGTTGCCGCCCAGCGCATCTTCGACTGGCTCGACGACCAGCTCGCGGACCGACTGGCAGGCTTACCGTCGGCAGATCCCCAGGCCGCTACCGATAGTCCGTGCCAACACCTCACCTGGCGACGAGCTAGGCCGCCGGCTGCTCGGCCCACACGTCGAGGCGTGGTCGCACCCCGAGCGTTTCCGGTAGCGACTGACATCTGGCAACTCCTCCATGCTCGCCCTCAGCAGGTTGACATCGGCAGCGGAATCCCACGGGTCAGCGGAGGTTTGCCCGGTAGCTGCCGAAGGTCCCGTTTGAAAGCGGAGCATCGCTGGGTAGGCCGGAGTGAGACTGGGCCAGGACTAGGCGCGGACGTCGGCGTGTGCGACGCAGGTCCGTGACGTCGGCCTGGCCTCGAGCCGCTCGGCAGCGATGAGGCGACCGCAGACCTCGCAGATCCCGTAGGTCCCGTCCGCGAGGCGGGTGGCGGCAGCGTCGATCTCGTCGAGGTGGGCCCGCGCCTGGCGGATCATCGCTGACAGCTGCGAGCGCTCGTAGGCGATGGTCTGACCCTCAGGGTCGTGCTCGTCATCGGCATTGGACTCGCGGGAGGCGGCGAACAGCTCCGACATGTCCTGATCCATCCGCGCCAGGCGAGCACTGACGAGGGCCCGCTCTTCGGCCAGCCGTTGGGCGGCATCCCGGGCAATGGGCACGTCGCGAGACCCTACCCGCGGGCGGTGTCAGCCTCCACCGTGGCGGGCCTCCTGCCGGTCGACTCACCACCGACGAGGCCGGGCCAGCATCCGGGCCGTGGCGACTACCCGTTTCGAGGTCGTCAACGTCGTTGTGACCGAACGCGACCTGGTCGTGAGGAGCGCCCACGACCACGCCTGCCGGCTCGAACCGCGTGACGCTCAGCCGGCTTGGTACTGCGACCTCGACGACGGCACGCCGACCGGGGAGAGCGACCCTGCCGCGTTCGTGCGCTGGGTGTGCCCGGCTTTGCGGGTCGGCCCTCGACGACAGGAGCTGCGGGCCTGGAGGTACGGCGGGCTGCCCCGCAGTCCGTCCTCGGCAGGCTGATGCAGGGGTTCGGGCGCCTGACCGGCCGGGCGTCCCGCCGTACACCCGAGCACGAAGCCAGCGGAAAGTACGCCTACACCGACCCCGCCGGGATCCTCGACAGCGCACTGCGCCAACGCATCGAGCAGTGGCCGTCGGCGCCCCCGCGGACGCTGACGCCGCGGACTATCTCTCGCCCGCCAACAGCGCCGCGCGACGCGGGAAGCGGTGCACCTCCTGCGGCCAGCCGACCGCAACAGCGATCTTGCCGGCCCACTTTCGCGCCTCCTCATCGTCGGCGACGTCGATGACCGCGAAGCCGCCCAGGTGCTCCTTGGTCTCGGCGAACGGCCCGTCGGTGAACAGCGGCGACCCGCCGTTGGGGTCGACACTGCAGACGGCGGTCGACGCGTCCAGTCCTCCGTCGCTGAACACGAAAGCCCCGGCTGCCGTTAGCTCTTCGATCACGGCCATCCCGGACGCGCTCGCCTCACGCAGCTGATCTGGCGTGAGCTCGGGCACCCACTCGTCGTTGAAGGCGATCAGGTACAGCGCCATCTCCAGCTCCTCCACTCGTCGGCAGCCCGGGCGGGCCGCCCCTCACCAACACCACGAACACCCGCACGTCGATAGGACACCCGCCGCCCCGGAGATTTCAAGGCCCCCTAGGAGCGAAGGCAGACCTTCCCGGCATAGCCACAGCATCGGGGTGTATCCAGCCGTCAAGCCATCATCTCCTACGCGCAGGGGCACAGAATGGGCAGCCGAAACATCCACGGCTGCATGCAGATTGCGCGACAGCGCCGACTGCCGACGCCCTAGGAGAGGTCCACCATGCCAAGCGTCCACGTCCCTGACGAGGTGACAATCCAGGTCACCCAGGTCGCGCGCTACCGCGCGTTCCCGGAGACCGCCGGCGGGTTCGAAGTGCCGAACGCCGAGACCAACGACCGCCACTTCTACTTCTCGCTGCCGGGAGCCATCGCGCTACCGGCGGTGATCTACTACCGCACCCGCCACACGGGGACTCCGTTGTTCTCGGTGCGGTTCAACAACGTGCACGTGACGGAGTATGACTTCGTGGACGGGGACGCAGCCGAACGCACCTGGCATGAGATCGTCCCCGCCAACGCCCCGGTGAGGCCCGACAACAACGAGCTGGTCTTCTTTGTCCGGGACGGCTCGGTCGTCTTCGGGGACGTCGTCATCCTCTACACCTCCGACCAGAGCACAGTCCCGGTGCGGATCACCGTCGTTCCCGCGAAGCCCTAGCGCCGACAGCCCGCCGTACGGCGCCGCGGCCCTAGGCTCGCGGTGGACCGCACGTGACTGCCGGAAAGGGGTGCTGCTCATCATCACTCGCGCCGAGGTCGAGGACGCCGGAGCACGACTGGCCGGCCGAGTCCGCCGTACCCCGCTCCTGCAGCTCGACGACCCCGCCCGCCAGGTCTGGTTCAAGCTCGAGTACCTGCAGCACACCGGCACCTTCAAGGCGCGCGGAGCCTTCAACCGGATCATCGGCGCCGCCCAGGACGGCAGTTTGGACCCGGCCGTGGGGATCGTCGTCGCGTCCGGGGGAAACGCCGGCCTGGCGAACGCCTTCGCCGCCGGCTCACTCGGCGTCCCGGCCACCGTCTTCGTGCCCGAGCAGGCACCCGCAGTGAAGCTGCAAAGGCTGCACCGGTACGGCGCGCGGGTGGTCCAGTCGGGCAGCGAGTACGCGGCCGCGTACGACGCGGCGGTCGCGCATGCGCAGCTGACCGGCGCGGTCTACTGCCACGCGTACGACCAGCCGGCGATCGTGGCGGGTGCGGGCACTCTGGGCCTGGAGATCCTCGACGACCTGCACGGCGAGGTGGACACCGTCGTCGTGGCTGTCGGGGGTGGCGGCCTGAT
This sequence comes from uncultured Actinomycetota bacterium, assembly GCA_963757225.1. GTDB lineage: Bacteria > Actinomycetota > Actinomycetes > Actinomycetales > Dermatophilaceae > Lapillicoccus. The sequence continues at coordinate 68,280 of CAVWQU010000019.1, read as the reverse complement.
GGCGGGCGTGGCCGCTGCGGTCGAAGGAGTCGCCCGCGTCGTCGGCGTCGAACCCCGGGCCGCCCCGACCCTGCACACCGCGCTGGCCGAAGGCGGCCCCACCGACGTCGCCGTCGGCGGCATCGCGGCCGACGCGCTAGGGGCCCGGCGGCTCGGCGAGATCGCCTACGCGGTCGCCACACGGACCGGCGTCCGTTCGGTCCTGGTCGACGACACGGACATCGTGCGGGCCCGGCAGCAGCTGTGGGACGACTACCGGATCGTCGTCGAGCACGGCGCCGCCGCAGCGTTCGCCAGCCTCACCAGCGGTGCCTACCGGCCGAGCCCGGGTGAGCGATGTGTCGTCGTACTCTGCGGGGCGAACACCGACCCGGCCGACCTGTAGCCGTTGCTGTGGACCCCGAACTGTCACGGCCCACAACGCCGATTGCCCACTCCGTCAGGACCTTTGGGCACCCGCCTGCTCGAACGCCATGGCCCGCTGTAGCGCCGCGGCACGCATGTCCATGGGCAGCTCCACTGGCCCACCGATCGCCAGCGCGCGATAACCGGCTGCCGCCGCCTCCTCGACGACCCCGTTGACCAGGACGGCCAGATCCGGGGTGCGATGGAACACCAGGACACCGTGGTTGGCCAGCAGGACGGCGGGCACTCCGGGAACGACGGCCTCTCGGATCAGCGAGACTGCCTGCGTCGAGCCACGCGGCCCATATGCCGCGAGCGGAACACCTGAGGCCAAGCCGAACATGGCCATCGCCTCGATCCAGCACCCGAGCGAGGCGTGCGCGGTGGCGAACGCGGTCGCGAACGGCGCGTGGGTGTGGACCACGCAGCCGACCGCCGAGTCGTCGACGTAGCGGGACAGGTGCATGTCGACCACCGCCGCCTGGATGGGCGACAGCGTGCCCTCCCGCAGGACGCCGTCCAGCCCGATGCGGACCACCTGGTCGCGCGGATGATCCCGCAGCGAGGTCCCGGCGGTGAAGTACATCTCGTCCGACCCTGTTGCGCGAACGCTCACGTTCCCATGCAGGTTCGCGCCTATGGCGCCGCTGCCAACGACGCGGGCAGCCGTGTCGACGACCTGCTCGACGAGGGTTCGGTCCATGTCCGTGCCTTCCGCTGGCGTCGTACCCCTGCCTCGGTGGAAGGCGGCACCGCCTGCAGGTGAGCGTAGTGAGCCGGGCCGTGGGCGGGCCATGCTTCAGCCGAGCAGGCTGTGCAGCAGCGCCTCGATAGCGCGCTCGAGGAGGTCCTGCGACGGCTCGGTGTCGTCCGCGTTCGTCAGAGCCTCCGTCAGTCGCGCATGCCGGGCTGCGTCCAAGCTGGCGAAGGCCTGCGGTCCTAAGGTCGGCGCAGGCGTCGCAAAGATCGTGGCCAGGCCGTTGACCATGGCGATCGCCTCGAGCTTGTCGCGGGTGGGCGCCTCGACCCCGCTCAGCACCGCCAGGCCCCACTCGAGATGCTCTAGGACCTGCGGTCCCAGCGACCGCAGCGACCCGACCGCCTCCACCATCCACGAGTGCGCCCCGAAGAGCTCGACCTGCTGCCGCGCAACCCGGGTGAAGTCACCGACCCAATCGCCGGTGGGTGTGGGGTGAGCGACCTGACCCGAGATCCGGTCGACCATCAGCCCGAGCAGCTCCTCGCGCGAAGCGACGTGCCGGTAGAGCCCGGGCGCGCTCAGGCCGACGCGTGTGGCGACGGAGCGCATCGTGACCGACGCGAGTCCCTGGGCGTCGGCGATGCCCACGGCGGCCTGGACGATGTCCTCGACCGACACCGAGGGGCTGGGACCAGGGCGCGCGCGCTGGCGTTCGGGCTCCGGTTCCACGCGATTCGCCATATCGTCACCTTATCTGTTAACGTTGTTCGCAGTTAATCAGGTCCGGAGGAGAGCGCTGTGAACGAGAACGTCCAGTACGCCCACAACGGCGCCGTGCACATCGCCTACGAGACGTTCGGCGACCTGTCCACCGGCGAGCCGCTCCTGCTCGTGATGGGCCTGGATTTCCAGATGGTCTGGTGGCCGAAGGCGCTGGTCGAGCAGCTGGTCCAGGCTGGGTACGGCGTCGTGCGGTTCGACAACCGCGACACGGGCCTGTCCACGCACTTCGACCCGGTCGCCACGCCGAGCCCGTTCAAGGCACTGATGGGACAGACTCCCGCGGCCTACACAGCACGGGACATGCTCGACGACGCCTTGGCTGTCATGGACGCGGTCGGCTGGACCAGCGCGAATGTGATGGGCGGCTCGATGGGGGCCGGCCTGGCCCAGGGCCTGGCGATGGAGAACCCCGACCGGGTCCGAAGCCTGGTCAGCTGCATGGGACTGCCGGTGGATGCCGGGTCGCTACGCACCCTGCGCTACATCCGGCCAGGAGTGTTCCGCACGCTGATGCGGATCAAGCCCGGACCGTCCGACCAGGAGCAGATCGACGCCCTCGTCGAGATCTACCGCGCCATCGCCTCGCCGGGATTTCCGTTTCCGGAGAACGAGGTTCGCGAGCAGGCCCGGATCAGCCACGCTCGCGCTCCTCGCGACCCGTCCACGACGCAGCGCCAGCTCGCGGCCGGACGCGCCCACCACTACCCACGGCTCGAGACGATCACCGCACCCACGCTGGTGATCTCCGGCCACGACGACCCGCTCATCCGCTGGCGGGGCGGCCGCGACACCGCTGCGCGCATCCCCGGCGCCCGGTTCGTCGCCTACCCGGGGATGGGCCACAACATCCCCGCCGAGCTGTTCCCCACCGTCGTACAGGAGATCCGGCAGCTCACCGCCGCCGCCGCGGTGCCGCCGGCGGGCCGCGCTCGCTAGCCTGGCGTCGACAACCCGAGCCAGGAGGTGGCAGATGTCGTACGTCGTCGACTTCGTGGAGGTGTCCACGACCGGGCTGGAGTCGTCGCCGGTCGCCGACAGGCTGGCCGGGCTGAGAGCCAACGAGTCGCGGTACTTCAGGAACAAGTACGCCCACGAGTTCACCGTGCAGCCAGCCGGGGAGGCGACCGACGCCGTCGACTGGGTGCACCACATCCTGAAGGAAGAGCGCGGCATCGTCATCGTATCCAGGCCGCTGGAAGCCACCGCGTTCGAGGTCGAGGGCATCCGGATGGCCTACGTCTTCTACGAGTCCGGCCTGTCGATCAACGCGATGTACACAATCGCGGACGCCGGCAAGCGGGCCGTCGGGTTCAAGCTCTCCGAAGGGATGGACGTCCCCGAGGAGCTCGCGGCGTTCAAGTTCGCCCGGCAGAAGTCCAAGCTGGCCGGCACGATCCGCGGCTCGTACTTCGTCATCAAGGGCGAGTACTGAACGCACCTGCTGCACCGCCTCATGGGGCAGCGACGAACAGGTCCAGCCCGAGCCGACGGGACAGGAACTGCGCAGCGAGCTGACCCTTGACGCTGTTGCCTGCGGCGTCCAGACGCGGGGCGAAGGTGCCCAGTCCACCCTTGCCCGGCGAGACCATCACGATGCCGCCGCCGATTCCGCTCTTGCCGGGCAGTCCGATGGTGTGCAGCCACTCGCCCGAGGTCTCGTAGAGGCCCGAGACGGTCATCGCGATCAGCGCGCTGCGGCAGCTGACCTGGTCGGCGACCCGCTCCCCGGTCAGCGGGTTGACCCCACCTGATGCGAGCGTGGCAGCCATCACCGCCAGGTCGCGGGCCGTCACCTGCAGGCAGCTCTGCCTGGTGTAGAGCTCGACGCTCTCCTCGGTGCCGGCGGCGAGCCGGCCATAGCTGCCGAGCAGGTTGCCGATGGCACGGTTGATCGAGCTCGTGGCTGATGCCGACTCGAACACCTGCTCATCGATGCTCAGCTCGCGGCCCGCGAACCTCGAAAGCCCTTGCTGCACAACGCGCCACTTCGCCTCCACTCCGTCCCCGGGGGCCATGCTGGTTGTCGCCATCGCGCCCGGGTTGACCATCGGGTTGGTCTTTCCCTCGGGATGGTCCTCGATGGCGGCGAGCGAGTTGAACCTCTTGCCCGTGGCGTTGAGGCCCACGAACTGCGCGACCGCATCCGGCGTGTGCACATCGCACATCAGCGCGAGCACGAAGGGCTTGGCCACACTCATCAGAGCGAACGCCGCGTCGGCATCGCCCGCCGCCGCCGACCGGCCTCGGGTGTTGGTCACACACAGACCGAACCTGTCCGGGTCGGCGGCCGCCAGCGAGGGGTAGACCTGCGAGACACTGCCGTCCACGGTGGCCCGGAACGTGGCGTAGGCCTCGTCGACCAGCTGGCGTACCTCCTCGGCGGGCGGAAGGTGACCAGTGGAGACGTAGCCGGCGCTGTCCGCGGGACTGGCAGTCATCGACCCATCATCCTGGGGCGGTCAACGCAACAGCCCCGAACCGTGTGGACCGGTCCGGGGCTGTGACATGCGGTTTCTGTCTCAACACAGAGCGCGCCCGGAGGGACTCGAACCCCTCATGGAGTCTGTTGCAGGAACCTCCTGGGTTGTTCGCGGGTGTTGGTCGGGGGCTGGCGGGTGGGGGGCTGGATCGTTGTTATGGGGTACAACTTCGGGTTCTCCTCACCTTTCCGTGGGTAGCGTGAGGGTGGTCCCGCCGCAGCAGAGGTGGATCATGGCGATGAGGGCGGCGGCGCTGTGGTGGCCGTAGCCGCGGTGGTTGATGAGCCTGATCTTGCTGTTGAGGCCTTCGAGCTTGCTGTTCGATAGGCCGAGTTCGACGGCCGCCAGGATGGGCTCGCGGTTGGCCCGGACGGTCTTGGCCAGCGTGATGAATGCGGGGGGCCGGCTGCGGCAGGCCCAGGCCAGCCACCAGCCCAGGTGGGCTGGGGCGTCGCTGGGGTCGGCGAGCCGGTAGAGGTCGCGCAGTCCTTCGTTGAGCTGCCAGCAGCGGTAGAGCACGGAGTTGCTGCGCCCAAGCTCGTGGAGCACGTCGAGCTGGGAGGGCTTGAGGTGCTCGGGGTCCTTCAGCAGGGCCCAGCGGGTGTGCTTGACCCAGCGGGCCTGGTTCGGCGGCGGTGGAGGGCTGTGGTGGGCGGGGCGTCCGCGGCCCCGACGAGGCAGGGTCTTGGCCTTGTCCCGTTCGATGTTCCAGGCCCAGCGACGAGCCTTGGTGATCGCCTCGTTGGCCAGCGCGATCAGGTGGAACGGGTCGAGGCACTGCCGTGCCTGAGGAGCCTTGCTGTCGGTGGCCTTCTTGAACGCGGCGCCGAGATCCATCCAGACTGCCTGGAGTTGCTGGCAGTCAGCCTCGCCGAGCTGGTCGTAGAAGGCCTGCACGGTGGCGGCGTTCTTGCCCTGCGCGGCCCAGACGACCTTGCCGCCCTCGTCGTGGTCCGCGACGACCGTCAAGTACCGGTGCCCCTTGCGGTAGCTGACCTCATCGACCCCCGATCCGCAGCAGCCCGGTCAGTCCTCGGGTGTCGATGTGCTCGGCCACGACCCGTTCCACGATGCCCGCGACGGTCTCCCAGCAGGTCCGCAGCAGCCTCTTGATCGTGGTCTTGTCGCTGCGCTGCGCGAACCACGCAACGACGTCTTCGAAGTCGCGGGTGTGCCGTGCTCGGGGCCGCGCCCACGGCACCTGCTCGCTCACCACCGGGTCGCAACGGCGGCAGTGCAACCGGCGGATCTCGGCCTGCAGCAGCAACTTGTTGGCACCCAGGTCCAGGTGACGCCAGCGGCGGGTGGAGCTGTCGTAGGCGCCAGCGGCCTTCCAGCCGCACGGGCAGCGACGACGGCCAGCCCGGCGGCGAAGCCCGACGACGACGCCCTCGGTGGTGAACTCGACCGACGCCACCGTGGCACCGGGGATGGACAGCATCTTGTTGAATGCAGTGCTGACGCGCACGTGCTCCTGGCTCGCAGGTCCGGTTGTTTAGTCGCTCCGAAACCTACGAGCCAGCACGTGCGCGTCCTGACCTCACCCGGCAGCACAGCCGATCACGCTCAACAGCAGCCGATCCCGACCCTCAGAAGGCTGTCCAGGACCCACGGAAAGCCGAGGTGTCCCGCAATTAGGACGAACGCGGGAGGACAGTCAGCACGCGGGCGACATGGTCGCGGAACTCGGACATGAACCCAGTCAGGAAGGCGGCGGTCTCGTCGTCGGTGACTCGACCATCGTCGGTGAAGATCTCTGGCGAGAACTGGATATAGGCCTCTGGGGCGGTCATCTGCCGGGCATTGCAGAAGCTGAGGACCCCGCGCAGGCTCTGCTGGGCGACGGCGGTGCCGATCTGGCCGATGGACGCACCGATGACCGCGGCGGGGATGTGGTCGAAGGCGTTCTGACCCCAGGGCCGTGAGGCCCAGTCGATGGCGTTCTTCAGCCCTCCTGGGATCGAGCGGTTGTACTCGGGAGTGACGAACAGGATCGCATCGGACTGGGCGATGGCGTCCTTTAGGGCCACAGCCTCGGGCGGGTAGCTCGCGTCGTAGTCCGGGCTGTACAGCGGCAGGTTGTCGATCCGCATCTCGCTGAACTCCAGATCGTCGGGGGCCAGACCGATCAGTGCCCTGGACAGTGTGCGGTTGATCGACGTAGAGGACAGGCTCCCCACGAAGTAGCCGACGGAGTAGCTGGTCATGGTTGGTTCCTTCCGTTGTGGTGAGGCGGTCAGCGCTGAGCGCGTGCTGGCATATGCCGTGAAGATGACGATCTTCCCGACGCGGGGGGCCGCTCAAGCGCCGAGCGGACCTGCACCCGTCGATCGCCTGGCCCGACGGGCTCGGAGGTCGGCTCCGCGCCGGCCCTCCCAGCCCAGCTCGCCGAAGAGTCCCTACCCGGGGCGGCCCCTTCATGGGCTGGCTGTCGCTCTCATCGTCGTCCCGCGGCCTCCAGGAACTCGTGGACCTGGCGGACCGTGACCGCTCCCTCCCCGACGGCGGATGCGACACGCTTAACCGAGCCGCTGCGTACGTCGCCCACGGCGAACACGCCCTGGCGGCGGGTCTCGAACATCCCGTCGTGGCAGTCGGCGGCGGGTCCGGTGAGCACGAAGCCCTTAGCATCCAGCGGGATCTCCCCTTGGAGCCAGCTGGTGTGGGGGGCCGAACCGATCAGCACGAAGAGGGCTTTGGTCGCGACGCGCTGCTTCTCACCGGTGTGGAGGTTGTGCAGCAGCACCTCGTCGAGCGCTTCGTCCCCGATGAGCTCGCACACCTCGCTGTTGCGCCAGACCTTGATGCGTGGCGACTGCTCGACGCGGTCGGCGAGGTAGCGGGACATGTCCCTCCCTAGGTCGTCGTGTCGGATGACGAGGTTGACCGCCGGGGACTGTCGGGCCAGGAAGCAGGCCGCCTGGCCGGCGGAGTTGCCGCCGCCCACGACGGTGACCGGGTCCTGTCGACACAGCCGGCCCTCGAACTCGGTGGCGGCGTAGTAGACGCTGCTGCCCTCGAGGCGGTCCGTCCCCGGTATGTCGAGGCGTCGGTAGTGCACGCCGGTGGCGAGGAGCACCGCGTGTGCGATCAGGGCATCCCCCTCGGCTAGCCCGACCAGGTGATAACCGTCGGACTGCGTGAGGGAGGTCGCCTCGCCGGGGATGGTGAAGACGGCGCCGAACTTGCGGGCCTGGACGACGGCGCGGTCGGCCAGCTCGCCGCCGGTGATACCGGCGGGGAACCCCAGGTAGTTCTCTATCTGGGAGGTCGTTGCCGCCTGTCCGCCGGTGGCGACGGCGTCCAGGACGACTGTCGAGAGCCCCTCGGATGCGGCGTAGACCGCCGCGGCCAGACCGCCCGGGCCAGCGCCGACCACGACGAGGTCGTACGCCGCCCGGGTCGGCGCCGCTCGCAGCCCGATCAGGTCGGCCAGTTCGATGTTGCTGGGGTTCGGCAGGATCCGTTGGCCCTTCCAGACGACGACAGGTGTCTCGGCCGCCGTGATGCCCAGGGAGCGCAGGAGGTTCTCGGCCTGGGCATCCTCTTCCAGGTCGACCCACAGGTGCGGGATCCGGTTGCGGCTCGCGAAGTCCCGGAGCCGCCGGACGTCCGGGTCGAACTTCGACCCGATGATCCGCAGACCCGCTCCGATGTTTGCCTGGAGCGAGCGACGCAGAACGAACGCTCGCAGGATGAGGTCTCCCAACGTCTGGTCCGCGGCCAGGAGCTCCTTGAGCCGCCCCACCGGAATCTCAACTACGTCGGTATCGATCGCGGCCACCGCGGTCACAAGCACCGTCTGTCCGGTCAGCAGGGCCAGGTCCCCGAGGAACCGGCCGGGGCCGTGGACGGCGATCAGCCGCGGGTCCGCTGCCGTCTCCTGGACCACGGCGACCTTCCCGTCCAGCACCACGAAGAAGCCGCAGTCCTGGTCGCCCTCACAGAACAGCACGGTCCCCCGAGGCACGCTCCTACGTTCGCCGTACCGCGACAACGTCATGAGCTGCTCATCGGTCAGGCGCGGGTAGGCGCCGCTGACGTCGGGAGTCTCCGGGTGGTCGGCGGGGACCTTCAGGTCAGATGAACTGCTCGTCGGCATAGCACCACCTCCAGGTCTCCCCCGGCTCGATCGACCGGACGACGGCGTGCCCGGTCGACGCGGCGTGCCCCCGGGCGTGTCGCATGGGCGACGAGTCGCAGCAACCGACCTGGCCGCAGGTCAGGCACTGGCGCAGGTGCACCCATGGGGTGCCGAGCTCCACGCACGTCGGGCATACACGTCGGGCAGGCAGCGGTACGGACCGGATGTAACCGAGGTGCGGGTCGGCGGCGACGCTCATCGGGTTGGCGGTCATTACGCCCTCGTCGGGAGTTTGGCCGTCAGCCATGAGCGCAGCTGGTGTTCCGGCAGCGCTCCGATCTGCTTGTCGACCACCTCGCCGTGGTCGAGGATGACCAGCGTCGGGATCGCCTGGACCTCGAACCGCCGGCTCACCTGCGGGTTGTCGTCAGCGTTGACCTTGACCAGCTTGACCTCGCCGGCCCGCTCCTCGGCCAGCTTCTCCAGGGCCGGGCTCACCATCCGGCAGGGCCCGCACCATGGAGCCCACACGTCGACCAGCACGGGCAGGCTCGACTCGTCGACGACGGCGTGGAACTCGTCGTCGTGCGCGTCCACCACCCACCGCAGCGGCGTGCGGCACCTCCCACAACGGGGCATCCCCTTCGCAGCCGCCGGAACCCGGTTCTTGGCTCCGCAGTTGCGGCACTCGACCGTCGTGGAGTTCTCGATGTTCGCGGTCACGCGACTGCCCGCCCCTTCTGCGGGTTGCCGGCCGCGGTCACCGTGATGTCCCCGTCGACGACGTCGACCGAGATCGTGCCCCCGTCGCCGGCGTCGCCACGCAGCAGCGCCCGGCCCACCTGGGTTTCCACTACGCGGGAGATGAACCGCCGCAGCGGGCGCGCGCCGTACGCCGGGTCGAAGCCCTGGTCCGCCATGTAGCGGCGCGCCTCGGCCGTGACGTGGAGGGTGATGCGCATGCCGGCCAGCCGCTCGCGCAGCTCCTCGAGCTGGAGGTCGACGATGCGTTCGATCTCGGCGAGGGTCAGCGGCTTGAACATCACGATCTCGTCGACGCGGTTGAGGAACTCGGGGCGGAAGTGCGACTGCAAGGCGCCCATGACCATCGAGCGCGCGTCGTCCTTGACCTCGCCGCCCGCAGTGACCCCCTCGAGCAGGTATTCCGAGCCGATGTTGGAGGTCATGATCAGGACGGTGTTGCGGAAGTCGACGGTCCGGCCGTGGGCGTCGGTCAGCCGGCCGTCGTCGAGCACCTGGAGCAGGGTGTTGAAGACGTCGACGTGGGCCTTCTCGATCTCGTCGAGCAGGACCACCGAGTAGGGCTTGCGGCGCACGGCCTCGGTGAGCTGACCGCCCTCCTCGTAGCCGACGTAGCCGGGAGGTGCCCCCACCAGCCGGCTGACGGTGTGCCGCTCCTGGTACTCGCTCATGTCGATGCGGACCATGTTCTCCGCGGTGTCGAACAGGGCAGCCGCCAGCGTCTTCGCGAGCTCCGTCTTCCCGACACCGGTGGGGCCGAGGAAGATGAACGATCCGATGGGCCGCTGGGGATTCTTGATGCCCGAGCGGGCCCGGACGACGGCGTCGGCCACCAGCTGGACGGCCTCGTCCTGACCGATGACCCGCTCGTGGAGCACCTCGTCGAGGCGGAGCAGCTTGTCCCGCTCCCCTTCCTGGAGGCGAGTGACCGGGATGCCGGTCCAGCGCGACACGATGTCGGCGATCTCGTCGGCGGTCACCACCTCGCGCAGCAGCCGCCGACCGCCCTGCTTTCCCGCGAGTCGGGACTCGGCCGCCTCCAGCCGCCGTTGGATCTCCGGCAACTTGCCGTGCCGCAGGGACGCCACTCGGTTGAGGTCGTACTCGCGCTCGGCCCGCTCGCTCTCCAGGCGGGTCTGTTCCAGCTCCTGGCGAAGAGACTGCACCTCGCGCAGCGCCGATCGTTCGGCCTGCCACTGTGCGCGCAGGGCATCGGCCTCGGCCCGCGCGTCGGCCAGCTCCTTGCGCAGCTCCTCGAGGCGGGCCCTGCTGGGCGCGTCCTCCTCCTGCGAGAGTGCCGCCTCCTCGATCTCCATCCGGGTCACCCGCCTGGTGAGCTCGTCCAGCTCGGTCGGCATCGAGTCGATCTCGGTGCGCAGCATCGCGCAGGCCTCGTCGACGAGGTCGATGGCCTTGTCCGGCAGGAAGCGGTCGGAGATGTAGCGGTGGCTCAGCGTCACCGCCGCCACCAGGGCGCCGTCGTGGATCTTCACACCATGGAAGACCTCGAGTCGCTCACGGATCCCGCGCAGGATCGACAGGGCGTCCTCTTCATCGGGTTCGTCGACGAGGACCGGCTGGAACCGGCGCTCGAGGGCAGCATCCTTCTCGATGTGCGTGCGGTACTCGTCGAGCGTGGTCGCGCCGATCATGTGCAGCTCGCCGCGGGCGAGCAGAGGCTTGAGCATGTTGCCGGCGTCCATCGCCCCCTCGGCGGCTCCGGCGCCGACGACGGTGTGCAGCTCGTCGACGAACAGCAGGATGTGGCCCGCGGCGCTCTGCACCTCGTTGAGCACGGCCTTCAGCCGCTCCTCGAACTCGCCGCGGTACTTCGCCCCGGCGATGAGTGCCCCCATGTCCAGGGCGAAGACGGTCTTGTCCCGCAGGCCCTCGGGCACGTCGCCGTCGGCGATCCGCTGGGCCAGACCCTCGACGATCGCGGTCTTCCCGACCCCGGGCTCGCCGATCAGGACCGGGTTGTTCTTGCTCTTGCGCGACAGGATCTGGATGGTCCGGCGGATCTCCGAATCCCGGCCGATCACCGGCTCGAGCTGGCCTGCCGCCGCCGCCGCGACGAGGTCGCGGCCGTACTTGTCCAGTGCCTCGTAGGTGCCCTCCGGGGTCGCCGACGTCACCCGCTGGTGACCGCGCACCTCGGTCAGTGCGGCCAGGAACGTGTCGCGGGTCAGCCCCTGAGCGTGGAGGATCCGCCCCGCCGCCGAGCCCGAACCCTCCTCCACCAGGGCGATCACGAGGTGCTCGACCGAGACGTACTCGTCCTTGAGCCTGCGGGCCTCGCGGTCGGCCGTGTCGAGCAGCCGCGAGAGCCGCTGGGTGATGTGGACCTGCCCGGGCGTCACGCCGGGGCCGCTGACCCGCGGGCGGCGGCCGAGCTCGGCCTCCAGGTCCTCGCGCAGCCGGTCCGGATCGGCTCCCGCCCGGGCGAGAAGGGGCGCGACCAAGCCGTCCGCCTGGTCGAGCAGTGCCAGCAGCAGGTGCTCGCCGTCCACCTCGACGTGGCCGAAGCGCAGCGCCTTGGTCTGGGCGTCGTGCAGCGCCTCCTGCGACTTCTGGGTCAGTCTGTTCATGTCCATGGAGCGCCTCCTCGTCGTGACATTCGCCGTTGGGTCCTCTCCAGCTCCGCGATCCGGTCGAGCAGCTCGACGACCAGCCCGATGGCGGAGTAGCCGAGGTTCAGGCTCATCCGCAGTCGCTGGATCCTGGCCATCTCTCTGACCTGGGAGGGGTGGAACCACCAGCGCCCCTGCGCGTCGCGAGTGACGTCCAGCAGCCCGAGGGCAACCAGGCGGCGTACCAGCTCGGGATGTACGCCGGTGACCTGCGCGTAGCTGTCGAGGCTGAGCCGGTAGGGCCGAGCGAGGGCGTAGTGGTTGACGCCGGTCATCACGCGCTCCTCGCGTCGAAGCTGGACGCCTTCGCGAGGCTTTCGAAGAGCTGTTGCTCGTCGTCGCTGAGGGTGGAGGGCAGGCGGATCTGCAGCTCGGCGTAGAGGTTCCCGGGCTTACCTCGTCGGTTGGGCAGCCCGCGGCCCTTGAGCCGCAACCGGCGGTGGCTGGAAGAGCCCGCCGGGACCTTCACCGTCGCGGCGCCTCCGGGAGTGTCGACGGAGACGGAAGCACCCAGAGCGGCCTCCCACGGAGCGATCGGCAGCAGGGCGTGCAGGTCACGACCCGCGACCCGGTAGCGCGGGTGGTCGGCGATCCGGACCACCAGGTAGAGGTCTCCGGCTGCCGCCGAGCCGCTGCCCGGGCCGCCCTGGCCGCGTAGCCGGATCCGCTGACCGTCGACCACGCCAGCCGGAATGGTGACGTCGAGCGTGCGGGGGCCGCCCGGGCCGCTGATCGTGAGGCTCCGCTCGGTGCCGTGGTAGGCCTCCTCGACGGACACCTCCACCTCGGCCTCGTGGTCCGAGCCCGGGACGGGCCCCGGCCCCCAGCCGTCCCGGGCCCGAGCGCCCCTCCCCCGGCCGCCGAAGATTCCCCCGAGCAGGTCCTCGATGTCGACGTCGTCACCGAAGTCGCCGGCTCCGAAGCCCCTCGTCGAGCCAGGCCCCGACGACCAGGCGCCGCGTGCGCCGGCTCCGGCCTCCGCATACGTCCGGGCTTGGCGCCAGGCGGCCGGATCCGTGTCGGGAGGGACACGCCGGAAATCCTCACCGAAGGCGTCGTAGCGGCGACGCTGCTCCGGATCCGACAGCACGTCGTAGGCCTCGGCGATCTGCTTGAACCGCTCCTCAGCCTCGGAGTCCTTGTTGACGTCGGGGTGGTTCTGGCGCGCCAGCCTGCGGTAGGCCCGTTGGATGTCGGCCTGATCAGCATCGCGGGAGACTCCGAGGACCTCGTAGAAGTCGGTGGCCATCAGGGCGCTCTGGTGGCCACCACGACCGCGGCCGGCCGCAGGATCTTGTCATCGGGCCCGTATCCGGGACGCACGACCTGAGCCACGGTGCCGGGCACCAGCCCCTCCCTGGACACGGTGCTGACCGCCTCGTGCAGGGCCGGGTCGAAGGCCCGGCCGTTGTCGTCGCGACGCGGGTAGCCGAGATCGGCCAGGACGCCGACCGCCTGCGCGAGCACCGCTCGGACGCCCTCGACCACGGAGACGGGGTCGGACGAGGCGTGCTCGAGCGCTCGCTCCAGGTTGTCCAGGACGGGCAGCCAGCTCGATGCCACGGCCGCCCGTTCCTGCTCGCGGGCGCGGACCACGTCTCGCGCGCAACGCTTGCGAACATTGTCCAGCTCCGCCGCCGTCCGCCGCCACGCATCCTCCAGCTCCGCGATCTGGCGCGCCTGGGCGATGGGCTCGGGCGCATCGTCGACGCGCTCGAGGGTCTGGTCCGCCGGGGCATCGTTGGTCGCTTCCGTCGTCGGCGCCCCGGTCGTCGGCGCCGCGGTCCTCGGGGCCTCGTGATCGGACATGACGGTCAGTGGGAGGTGAACTCGGCGTCGATGACGTCGTCGTCATCGGTCAGACGGGTCATCGGAGGCCGGTGCCGCCCCGGTTGGCGTCCGCCGCCGCTCCGGGTGGCGGTGCTCAGCACCTGGCCCATCTGGTGGAGCTCCCCGGTGAGAGCACGGAGGCGGTCGACGGGTTCGTCACCCTCGACGGCCTGCCGGGCCTCCTCGAGCAGGATCTCGGCCCGGGCGCGGTCGTGCTGGGCCACGGACTCGCCGGCCGCCTCGAGGGCCTTGCGCACCTGGTAGGCCACGGAGTCGAGCTCGTTGCGAGCGTCGACCCGTTCGCGCAGGGCGGCGTCCTCACCGCGGTGGGTCTCGGCGTCCTTGATCATCCGATCGACCTCCTGCTGGCTGAGCGTTGAGGTCTCGCTGATGGTCACCTGCTGCTCCGCACCGGTGTCCTTGTCGCGCGCCGAGACGTGCAGGATGCCGTTGGCGTCGATGTCGAAGGTCACCTCGATCTGAGGGACTCCGCGGGGTGCTGGCCGGATCTTCTCCAGTCGGAACCGAGCGAGCACGCGGTTGTCGGCCGCCCTCTCCCGCTCGCCTTGGAGGACGACGACGTCGACGGCGGACTGGTTGTCCTCCGCGGTGCTGAAGATCTCGGTCCGCCGAGCCGGGATGGTGGTGTTGCGCTCGATGACTTTGGTCATCACCCCGCCCATCGTCTCGAGCCCCAACGACAGCGGCGTGACATCGAGGAGCAGCACGTCCTTGACATCGCCCTTGATGATGGCCGCCTGGACGGCCGCGCCGATGGCGACGACCTCGTCCGGGTTGACGGTCATGTTGGGGTCCTTGCCACCGGTCAGGCGGCGTACCAATGCCTGCACGGCGGGGATCCGCGTCGAGCCGCCCACGAGGATGACCTCGTCGATGTCGTCGGCGGTGACCTTGGCGTCCTCCATGGCCTGCTTGACCGGGCCGAGGCAGCGGTCGATGAGGTCGGCGGTGAGCTGCTCGAAGGTCGACCTCATCAGGTTGACGTTGAGGTGCTTCGGCCCCGAGGCGTCGGCGGTGACGAAGGGGAGGTTGATGGCGGTCTGGGTGACCGCCGAGAGCTCCACCTTGGCCTTCTCGGCAGCCTCGAACAGACGCTGCAGGGCCTGGGAGTCGCTCCTGAGGTCGATGGAGTTGGACTTCTTGAAGTCGTCGGCCAGGTAGTCGACGATGCGTCGGTCGAAGTCATCGCCACCCAGATGGGTGTCGCCGGCCGTCGACCGGACCTCGACCACTCCTTCGCCGACCGTCAGGATGCTCACGTCGAACGTGCCACCGCCGAGGTCGAAGACCAGCACGGTCTCGTTCTCGAGCTTGTCCATCCCGTAGGCGAGGGCGGCAGCGGTCGGCTCGTTGATGATCCGGAGGACGTCGAGCCCCGCGATCTTGCCGGCGTCCTTGGTGGCCTGTCGCTGGGCGTCGTTGAAGTGCGCCGGGACGGTGATGACCGCCTCGGTGACCCGCTCGCCGAGGAACTTCCCGGCGTCGTCAACCAGCTTTCGCAGTACCTGCGCCGAGATCTCCTCCGGCGCGTACAGCTTGCCGTTGACCTGGAATCGCGCCGCTCCGTCGGGACCGGCGACCACGTCGAACGAGACGGTCGTCAGTTCGCTGCTGACCTCGTCGTACTTGCGGCCGATGAAGCGCTTCGCTGAGTAGATCGTCCCCTTGGGGTTCAGGATCGCCTGGCGTCGGGCCATCTGGCCGACCAGTCGCTCGCCGTTCTCCAGGAAGGCGACCACGGACGGCGTCGTCCGGTTGCCCTCCGCGTTGGGAGCCACCTGCGGCTGGCCACCTTCCATCGCCGCGATCACCGAGTTCGTCGTCCCCAGGTCGATGCCGACTGCCCTGCCCATGACCACTCCATTCGCCGGAAGCTCGTGTACGGCCATGCTTCTCGGACGCGCAGGTGACGCGCATCCCGTGAACTGGTGACCGTGACGCGGCGAATCGCTGCCGGGCTAGCCGCCGGGGATGCGGTGCTGCAGGGCCAGTACGGTCAGCGCGACCCTCGAGTGGATGTCGAGCTTGAGGTAGACGTGCTTCAGATGCGCGTCCACCGTGTGGTGCGAGAGGTAGAGCTCCTCCGCGATGCCGCGGTTGCTCATCCCCCGCGCCACGCAGGAGACGATGCGCAGCTCGGCGTCGGTGAGCGACGCCCACCCGTGGTCCGTCCCCTCCTCGCCGTCTGCTCCTACCTTGACCAGGGGATACCGGGACGCCGCGGAGACACTGGCCGAGGTCGGGTCCTCGATCGGGTGCCGGTAATGGGGGTTGTCGATCACCGTGCGGTCCAGCAGCACCTTGGGGTGGGTGCGGAGGACCTCGACCAGCATCTCGGCCCCGAACTTCTGCAGGTCGTAGAGGCACATGAGGATGGCCGGCATCTTCTGGACGGCGTGGTTGAGGGCCGACTCGTAGAGGAACAGGTCGTCCCGGCCCGGAGGGCCCGGGCAGCACCCACGACATCTCACCCGCGGCTCGGAGAAGGTCGGAAGTCGTCTCTGATCGCCGCGTCCACGCTCTCGGAGAGGTAGCTCATCATGTCGTCGACGCTGAACTCCCCAGAGCGCAGGTAGGCGTCCGAGGCCCGTTCGACGTCGAGCTGTCCCGATCGTCGGGAGTACCCCGGGCCGGGCTGTCCCACCGCACGATCCCGGACCAGGGCCGGCTCGACATCGTCGATCAGGCAAAGACACTTGTCGCCGTGCCGCAGCCCCTCCTCGAGGAAGGGGAACAACAGCCGGTCACGCTCGGCCGGCCCTGAGTAGAGCGCGCAGAAGTGCGTTCCTGGGCTGACAGGGCCGACCCTGGGGATCCCGAGGCTCAGACCGTTCATGGTGGGCACCGTTCACCGAACCCGAGATGTGAGATTCACAATTCGCGTTTTGAGACTACGCGCCTTCGCCGGGAGTTGCCTCCCTGCGCCGGCTGGCTTCCGCGAGGCGGGGGACCAGCGGAGGTTGCTACCAGCGGGCACTCGAACGACCGCCGCTTGCGTACATCGAGATGTTCCGTCAGCGAAGAGGTCGACCCGGGTGTTCCACGCCGTCTCCGAGGCAAGGCACGAGTCAGGAAGCGAGTGGAGATGGCGAATGGCTCGGTGGTTCGGTGGCTTCCAACGTCTCTGTGTGCGAGCCTGGGCAGGTGGCAGCAATGGAGCCGATTCACATCGGCCTTGTTGCTGACCCGGCCTCACCCACCGAGATCGCGCGCCGGCTTGGTCCCCTCGACCTGCCGGAGCGTGGGGGTCGCGGCTGGGACGTCGAGGTGCTCAGCGAGGCGTTCACCGTCGGTTCTGAGGAGACCGGGAGCGCGCTGGCGCGGCTCGGGGACCAGGCTCGACAGCACGGTTGGGACCTCGTTGTCGGGCTGACCGAGCTTCCGCTTCATGATGGCGACGGCCGGTACCTGTTGGTCGAAACGGACGCTCCGCAGCGGACGGCAGTGCTGTCGCTGCCCGCGCTTGGCGGGTTGCGTATGCAGGCGCGAACGCGCCACGCGTTGCGCGCGCTGGTCGCCGGCATGGCTGACCCCGACTCGCGCAACGAACATCGGGTGACGCTTCCCCGCTTCCGGGGGCGCTGGCGGCTGCTGATGGGCATGGTGCTCGCCAACCGTCCATGGCTCTTGGTGCCCGGGCTGAAGTCCGCGCTGGTCGCCGCTCTGGCCACTGGTGCCGTTGCCACCGTCAACTCCACGGTGTGGATGCTGGCCAGCTCTCTGTCCTGGTGGCGCCTGGTGACTGCGACGGTTGGGTCCGTCGCCGTGGTCGTCGCCTGGCTCGTCATCGACGCCCAGCTGTGGGACCACCCCGAGAGTGACTCCGAGGATGCTCGCCGGCGGTCCCGTTTGTACAACACCTCAACGTTGGTCACCCTGACCATCGGAGTGCTCATCTGCTACACGGGGCTCTATGTCGTGAACCTCCTGTGGGCGCTTTTCATCCTGGATCCGAACGTCATGGGCGGCTACCTGCAGGCGTCAATGGACTACGGCGATATCTTCGTTCTGAGCTGGTTCGTCGCATCAGCGGCGACTGTCGGCGGCGGACTCGGCTCCGGTCTGGAGACGGACGAAGCGATCCGCGCAGCCGCGTACTCCAAGCGCGAAGAGGAACGTCGAAACCGTCTGGCCGACCGACAGACGTAGCCTGCTCGCTGGCATTCGGTGCTTCACGGAGGGATCTCCCCGCAGGAGCATGGTGCGCGGCGTCGCACTCCTGCGCCGACGGCAGCCGGCACACGCCGACGCTCGAGGAGAGCGACATTTATCCGTAGGTTGTGGGTTCGAACCCCTCGGGGCCCACCGGCCGCGAACTGCAGGTGCGACCCGCCGATCGGCGCGTCGGAGAGCCTCAGGTTGGGGTCTGGATACGGGCATCCCAGTGGGAGAGGGCGTCTCGCGCGAGCTCCTCGTTGTGGGCAAGATGCTCGTCCAGTGCCTTCGCGGCGAGATCGGGGTCGCGCCGTCGGAAGTCGTTGACGAGCAGCTGGTGGGCCTCCCGACGCCGGTCGTGCTCATGGGGGTCGGGGTCGAGCAGCCCGAAACCGATCCGGATGTAGCGCTCGCCGGCCCGCCACAGCAGGTTGAGGATCCGTTCGTCCCACGCGGTCACGGCTGGCGCGATGAGGGCGAGGTGGAACGCCCGGTGGTCGTCGTAGATGTCGTCCATGCTGCGGTCGGCGTCACCCAGCTCGGAGGCGACGTCGTAGAGCTGGTCGAGTCGCTCGTCCGAGAGTCCGCTGACGGCGCGACGGGCAAGGTCGGGTTCGAGCAGCCGGCGGCTGCGGTAGATCGCGTGCAGCTCGTCGAGGTCGAGCGGAGCGACGGTCGCACTGCGTCCGGGAGGGTTGACGACCAGGCCCTCGGCTTCGAGGACCCGCAGGGCGTCCCGGACGGGGATGAAGCTGACCCCGAGCTGCTCGGCGAGCTTGCGCAGAGAAAGGCTCTGTTGCGGGGCGAGATCGCCCGAGACGATCGAGCGCCGCAGCTCGGCCGTGACCTGGTCCGACACCGAGTGCTGCTCGATGGCGCGCACCGAACC
The DNA here is from genome assembly GCA_963757225.1 of uncultured Actinomycetota bacterium. GTDB lineage: Bacteria > Actinomycetota > Actinomycetes > Actinomycetales > Dermatophilaceae > Lapillicoccus. Next base: position 49,541 of record CAVWQU010000019.1, on the reverse strand, counting down.
GGGCGTGCTCGTGCTGAGGCTCATCGGTGTGCTCCCTCGTGGCGGCGGCCCGCCGATGTTATCAAGCATTCACGCCTGGTGTTATCACATATCATGCTAGCGTGTCGTCACCCTCGGCCCCGAACCATGGAGGTTCACGATGAGACTCGCGACCATCGGTATGCGTCTGTGCATCGTTCGCTCCGAGGGCGCGCTGGATGTCGAGACGGTCACCGAGGGCCGGTTCTCGGCCGACCCGCAGGACGCCTTCGAGCGCTGGGACGAGCTCAGGCGCTGGTACGCGGCGAACGAGGACGCCCTCGCGGCCGCTACCCCCCAGGCATACGAGACCTCCGACCTTCGGCCCACCGGTCCCGTCACCACGCCAGGTCTTCGGTATCGGCCTCAACTACCGCGACCACGCGGCCGAGGCGAACCTCGAGCTGCCCACGGAGCACGCCGTCGTCTTCGCCAAGTTTCCCGCCTCCGTCACGGGTCCGTTTGCTGAGGTCGAGCTCCCCTCCGACGCCGTCGACTTCGAGGCGGAGCTCGTGGTGGTCATCGGGCGTGGAGGGCACCGCATCACCCGCGATGACGCGTGGGATCACATCGCGGGCCTGACCCTCGGCCAGGACCTGTCCGAGCGGCAGGTGCAGTGGCGCGGTCCCAGCCCCCAGTTCTCGCTGGGCAAGTCCTATCCGGGGTTCGCTCCGATCGGCCCGGTACTCGTGACACCCGACGAGTTCCCGGACCTCGAGGACATCGGCATCGGCTGCGCCCTCAACGGCCGGACCATGCAGAAGGGCAGCAGCCGGGACATGGTCTTCACCATCCCGCAGCTCGTCGAGCAGCTGTCGGCCATCGTGCCCCTGCTCCCGGGTGACCTGGTCTTCACCGGCACGCCGGCCGGGATCGGATGGACCCGGGACCCGCGGGTGGTCCTCCAGCCGGGCGACCGGCTGGTCACGCACGCCGAGGTCATCGGCGAGATGACCACCACGTTCACCGCGGCCTGACACCAGCCCTGCCTGCCGACGATGGCACCTTCCGAGCCGGGCCACGAGGACGCCGTCAGCGCGTCCACCGACGAAGCGACACTGCGCGAGATCGCGCGACGCGTGCTGTGGCTGTCCGCGTCGATCGTCGACGCGGCGAACGCAGGCCGGCCCAACGACTCCGGCGTCAAGGCCGGCGGTCACCAGGCGTCGAGCGCGTCGATGGTGGACATCATGGTGGCACTGTGGTTCGCCGAGCTGACCAGCCAGGACCGCGTCTCGGTGAAACCCCACGCCTCACCGGTGCTGCACGCGATCAACTACCTCCTCGGCGACCTGGACGAGCGGTTCCTCCCGACCCTGCGGGCCAAGGGCGGCCTGCAGTCCTACCCCTCACGGCTCAAGGACCCCGACACAGTCGACTTCTCGACCGGGTCGGTCGGCATCGGAGCCACCGCAGCCGTGTGGGCGGCGATGGCCCATCGGTATGCGGCCTCCCAGTTCCCCACGACGCCCCCGGCTGGGCGCTTCGTCAGTCTCCTCGGGGATGCCGAGCTGGACGAAGGCGCGATCTGGGAGACGGTGATGGATCCGCAGGTCGCCGGGCTGGGTGAGCTGCTGTGGGTGGTCGACCTCAACCGGCAGTCGCTGGACCGGGTGGTGCCCGACATCCAGATCGCCAAGCTTCAAGGAATGTTCGCCGCCGCCGGATGGCAGGTCGTCGTGCTCAAGTGGGGCCGGCTCATCTCGGACGTCTTCACCAGGGCCGGAGGTGAGCTGCTCCGGAGACGGTTGGAGGGCATGCCCAACGAGGAGTACCAACGGATGCTGCGGGTCGACTCCGCCCACCTCGCCGAGCGGATCGTGACCGACTCCGAGAGCGGCGCGGAGGCCGATGCGCTGCGCGCCCTCGTGACCGGGATGCCCGCCGCCGAGCTGGCGGCGGCGGTCCGCGACCTCGGAGGTCACGACCTCGGTCTGCTCGTCGACACCTTCACCACGGTGTCGTCCGACCGCCCCACCGTGGTGTTCGCCTACACGGTCAAGGGCCGCGGGCTGCCGACCGAGGGCCACCCGAACAACCACTCGGCCCTGCTCACCGGCGACCAGATGGACGTCCTGGCGGCCGACTCCGGTGTGGAGCGCAGCGCCCCGTGGCAGCGGTTCCCGGCGGACAGCACTGCCGGTCGGCTCTGTGAGGAGCGCCGCGCCGCGCTGCGACGTGAGCCCGTCACGCCGACGACGCCGCTGGACGTTCCCACCTCGCTCGGCCACGCCCACCGCAAGCCGATCTCGACGCAGGCCGCCCTCGGACGGCTGCTGGCCGACCTTCCTCGCGACGCCCCAGCAACAGCGGCGCGCGTGGTCACCTGCTCCCCGGACGTGGCGTCGTCGACCAACCTCGGCGGCTGGATCAACAAGACCGGAGTCTGGTCGGTCGCCGACCGGCGCGACTGGTTCGCCGACGACACCCAGCGGGTACTGCGCTGGCACGAGGTGACCAACGGTCAGCACATCGAGCTCGGGATCGCCGAGGTCAACCTCGTCTCCCTGCTCGGGGAGCTCGGCGCCACCTGGTCCCGATGGGGAGAGCGGCTCATCCCGGTCGCGACGCTGTACGACCCCTTCGTCTCCCGGGCCCTGGAGCCATGGTCGTACGGAATGTATGCGGGTGGACAGTCGATCCTTGTCGGTACCCCCTCGGGGGTGACTCTTGCGCCCGAGGGCGGAGCGCACCAGTCGATCACCACACCCTCGATCGGGCTCGAGCAGCCGGGATGCGTCGCGTGGGAGCCGGCCTTCGCTCCGGACCTGGAGTGGTGCTTCCTGCACGCGATGGCGCAGGTGGGGGTCGAGGGCGGCACCTCGGCCTACTTCCGCCTCTCGACGCGGCCCATCGATCCCGACCTCGCGCAGCTGCCGGATGACCCGGCAGGGCGCGAACGGCGCCGGCGACAGGCGATCGCGGGCGGCTACCGGCTGCCGGTCGACCACACCGTGGCGCAGGAGGAGGTGACTCTCGTCGGAGTCGGCACGATCATGCCCGAAGTCATCGCTGCCGCGAAATCCCTTGAGACACAGGGAGTTCACGCGGGTGTCATCTGCCTGACGAGTCCGGACCTGGTCTTCCGGTCCTTCCAGCAGCGCTCCACCCGGCGTCCGGGCGTGGGCGGCGGGATCCTCGACGAGCTGCTGCCGCCGGAGCACCGGGTGCCACTAGTGACCGTCCTCGACGGACACCCGCACACGCTCACCTTCCTCGCCGCCGCCCGGGGTGACCGGATCCGCTGCCTCGGGGTCACCGAGTTCGGCCAGTCCTCCAGCCTCGACGACGCCCACCGGTTGCACGGCATCGACACCGACACCGTCACCGACGCCGCCCTCACCCTCCTCGGCCGCTAGGAGGCTCCCACCCCATGGACCGCCGCATCGCCACTGAGAACCACCACCGGGTGCCCGTCCTGGTCTGCGGCGGTGGGCCGGTCGGCCTCGCCCTGGCCGTGGAGCTCGGGCTGCGCGGCATACCGTGCCTCGTCGTCGAACCCCGAGAGCAGCCCACGCGACTGCGGCCGAGGGGCAAGACGCTGAACACCCGGACGCTGGAACACTTCCGGCGTTGGGGCATCGCCGACCGGGTCCGCGCCGCCGCCCCACTGCCGCCGTCGTGGTCCCAGGACGTGTCGTTCTGCACCACCCTGCTCGGGACCGAGATCACCCGATTCCACGGTGTCCTGGGCCTGCAGGACACCGGAGTGTCTCCCGAGCTCGGCCAGCAGCTGCCCCAGTACGTCACCGAGGCCGTCCTCCGCGAGGTGGCCCTTGAGCTGGCCCCCGTCGAGCTGCGCCTGGGATGGCGCGTGACCGGCCTGCGCCCCGAGGCCGACAGCGTCTCCGTGTCCGTCGTCGACCGCGACGGCAACACGCAGGATGTCGTCGCCGACTACGTCGTCGGAGCCGACGGCGCCCGCAGCGTGGTGCGCGAGAGCATCGGCGCCGCCTATGTCGGCAAGCAAGCTCTGCGTCCGAACACCGGCGTGGTCTTCCGATGTGACGACCTCGCCTCCCTGGTGCCGCGCCCACCAGCCGTGCAGACCTGGGTCATCAACGACGAGACCCCGGGCATGCTCGGACCGGTCGACCGGAACGGGTTGTGGTGGCTCATCGCCTTCGGCGTCGACGGAACCTCCGCCGACCTCGATCCGCGCCGCCTGGTCACCGGCGCCATCGGGCGGGACCTGCCCATCGACATCGTCAGCACCGACCCGTGGGTGGCGCGGATGGAGCTGGCCGACCGGTGCCGCGCCGGACGGGTCTTCCTCGCGGGGGACGCGGCGCATCTGAACCCGCCCTTCGGCGGACACGGCCTCAACACCGGGATCGGCGACTCCGTCGACCTGGGATGGAAGCTCGCGGCGACCATCGACGGCTGGGCGGGGCCCGCAGTCCTGGACTCCTACCGGGCCGAGCGGGTTCCACTGCACCGCCGGGTCATCGACGAGGCCGCGACCAACATGTCGACCCTCTCCACCGAGCTTCTCGGCGACGACCTGACGGACCCCGGACCGCGGGGCGAGGAGTCGCGGGCCCGTGCCGCGGCCCGGATCCAGGACACCAAGGCCCAGGAGTTCTTCAGTCTCGACCTCGTCCTCGGTCACCGATACGAGGACTCACCGATCATCCTTCCCGCGACGAGCGGGCAGGCCGGCCCCTGGCCGTCGGCCGCCGTCCCGGGTCGCCGGCTCCCCCACCTCTGGCTCGAACCCGACCGATCGACCCTCGACCTCGTACGCCTCGACCACGTCGTGATCGCCGGACCAGACACCACGGTCGACCCACTGCTCGCGGCAGCGGTCCATCAGCACATGCCCGTCGACGTGCATCGGGTCGCCACCGACGTGATGGCCGGGCTCGGAGCCGACTGGATCGTCGTCCGCCCGGACCACGTCGTGGCCGCCGTCGGGAGCGGCGACCCGCCAGGTCCGGACCTGGTCGCCATGCTCTCCGGGCACGCCGCCTCCACCGCACCCACTCGAAGCTGACGAGGAGCTCGCATGCCAGCACTCATTCTCGGGGCGACCGGCAACGTCGGACCGCACGTGGTCGCCGAGCTAGTCGCCGCCGGCGAGCGGCCGCGTGTCCTCGTCCGCGACGGCGACCGCGCGCGAGGGCTCTTCGGCGACACCGCTGATGTCGTGTCCGGCGATGTGACCGCACCTGGCGTGGTCGAGGACGCCGCCGAGGGAATGGACTCGATCTTCCTGCTGTCGCCCCACAGCTTCGGGATGGCCGATCTGCAGCTGGGTGTCATCCGGGCCCTGCGACGCCGTGACATCCGCATCGTCAAGCTGTCAGGGACAAGCTCGGCCATCACGCCCGACGGACCACACGCCTGCCGTCAGCACTGGGAGGTCGAGCAGGTCCTCGTCCACAGCGGTCAGCCGTACGTCATCCTTCGCCCCAACTCGTTCATGCAGGTCCTCATCGGACGGCTCATGCTGCCGGCACTGGAGGCGACCGGGACCGTGACGAACCCCATCGCCGACGCGGGGATCAGCCTGGTCGACGCTCGCGACGTCGGTGCCGTCGCCGCCCGCGTCCTCACCGACCACCGCTGGGACGGTCAGACCCTCTCGCTGACCGGACCCCGGTCCGTCACGTATGCCGAGATCGCCACGTGGGTGAGTGACACGCTGGGTGCCCCCACCCAGGTCGTGGACGTCACCCCGGCGGACGTTCGAGCCGGGCTCATGACGCGAGGAACCGCGGAGTGGGAAGCCGACCACTTCGCCGAGATGTACGACCTGTTCCGCGCGGGCGAGTCCGAGTTCGTGACCGACACGGTCGAGCAGGTCACCCGGCGTCCCGCCCGGACCGTCGAGGCGTTCCTCGACGAGGTGCTTCAGCCGGCGGGAGCCCGGCGATGAGCGGATGCCTGCCCTGTGACCTCGAGTCGGCGCCGACCGACGCCGTCGTGTACCGGGACGCCGACTGGGCCTGCGAGGTCGCCGAGGGCTACGACGTCCCGGGCTGGTACATCCTCCGCGTCCGACGGCACGCCGAGGGATGGGACGCGCTCACCCCCTCGGAGGCAACGGGTTTCGGCATCGTCGCCCAACGCGTCACCCGAGCGATCCAGGCGGCTACCGGCGCCTCCAACGTCTACTTCCTCAGCTTCGGCGAGAACTACGCCCACCTGCACTTCCTGCTCATCGCGCGGCCCGCGGACCTCCCCCCGGAGCTGAGGGGCGCCGCGATCCTCACCCTGCGTGCCGAGCATCGCGACCAGCCCGCAGCCCTCGCCTCGGCCACAGCCGTGCGCCAGGCCCTTACCTCCGACTGAACCGCTCACCCACACGAAAGGGACGACGATGTCCACGACCTTCACGCACACCCATCGCGACCGCACCTACACCGGCCACAGCAACATCGCCGACGGCTTTGCGGCGAGTCCCGGCGCGCCACTGGTCGTCGCCCTCCACGGCGGCACCTACTCGTCGATGTACTTCGACATCCCCGGCTACTCGCTGCTCGACCGCGCGGCGAGCCGAGGCATCCCGGTGATCGCCCTCGACCGCCCCAACTACGGCGGCTCGACCCCTCTCGAGACGGACGGCTCGATCATCCTCGCCAACGCCGACGCGCTCACCGAGGCCATCGGGTCGATCTGGGCCGACCAGGGTGGGCAGGCGCCTGGCGTCGTGCTCCTCGGCCACTCGATCGGCGGCGCGGTCGCCACGGCTATCGCCGCGGCTCAACCCACATGGCCGCTCCTCGGCCTCGTCCTCTCCGGATGTCTCGTCCGCGTCCCGCAGGAGTCTCGCGGGGCGTGGGAGGCGCTCCCGCCGATCCCCATGATCGACCTGCCCGTCCCGATGAAGGACCAGGTGATGTTCGGACCGGCCGGCACCTACGCGGACGACATGCCCGCCGCCAGCCACCCCTCCAACACACCGGTGCCGAAGGTGGAGCTCCTCGACATCACCGGCGGGTGGATCGAGCGCCGCGCGGACGTCTGCGGCAAGGTCACGGTCCCTGTCCACCACCGGCAGGGAGAGTTCGACGCCCTCTGGGTCACGAACCAGGACGAGATCGACGAGTTCCGCAGCGGCTTCGGAGCATCGCCGTCCGTCGACACCGCCCTGCAGTTGGGCAGCGGGCACTGCATCGACTTCCACCTTCCGAGCGAACAGTTCCAGGCCGCGCAGCTCGACTTCGCCCGGGAGTGCGCGAAGGCCGCGGTGGCCTGAGCGCCATGACGACCACCGTGCTGCGGAACGTCCGGCTCTTCGAGGGCGATGCCTTCGGCGAGGCCACCGAGCTCGCGTTCGAGGACGGCAGGATCACGACGACCCGCGACGGGAGGGACGACGAGACCGCCGTCGTCGTCGACGGGGGCGGCGGATTCGTCCTCCCCGGCCTCATCGACTGTCACGTGCACCTGTACGGCCCGGAGACCCTGACGGAGCTGGCGAGGCACGGGGTCACGACGGCGCTCGACATGAGCTCACCGGCACCGCTCGTCAGCGCCCTACGGGGTCGTCGCGGCGTCACCGACATCCGCAGCGGGATGATGGCGCTGTCCTCGCCCGCGAGTGCCCACGCCCAACGGATGAAGGACATCCCTGCCGCGCGCGAGGCCCTCGTCGAGGACGTCACGGCGGTGGCGGCCGCCGTGACGCGACGCGTGGAACAGGGTGCCGACTACATCAAGGTGGTCATCGACCTCCCCGGTTTCGACCAGGCCACCGTCGACGCGATCGTCACGGAGGCGCACCGCCATGGTCTGAAGACCGTCGCCCACGCCTCACGTTCCGACGCCGTCGAGATGGCCCAGCGGGCCGGGTTCGATGTCCTCACCCACGTACCGCTGGATCGGCCCATCGACGACGAGCGGGCTGCTGCGCTAGCCGCGGCCGGCGTGGTGGTCGTGCCCACGCTCACCATGATGAAGGGCATCGTGGAGCGGCTCGCCGGCACCGGAGGCCCCGGCCCGCGCTACGAACCGGCGGCCGAGAGCGTCACCGCCCTCCATCGGGCCGGCGTCACCGTCCTGGTCGGCACCGACGCGAACCGGACGCCCGCCGCGCCCGCCTCACCGCCGATGGGAGTGAGCCTCCACGACGAGCTGGCGCTGCTCGTGGACACCGGCCTCACCCCGGCCGAAGCACTCCGCGCCGCCACCTCGGCGGCCGCCGACCACTTCGACCTGCCGGACCGTGGGCGCCTGGTCGTCGGGCTGCGGGCCGACCTGGTCCTGCTCGAGCGCGACCCCACGTCGGACATCGACGCGACGCGGAGCATCCGCGGGGTGTGGATCGCGGGCGAACCGGTGGTCGACCTCCCGTGATCCTCGTGACGGCTGCCGCGGGCAACCAAGGGCAGCACCTCGTCCCGAAGCTGGTTCGAGCCGGCGAACGGGTTCGCGCCAACGTCAGGTCGGAGGGCTCCGCCGAACGCCTACGCACCCTGGGGGTCGACGACGTCGTGGTCGGGGACCTCGCCGATCCCGCCGTCCAGCGACGCTGCGTGCGCGACGTCGAGAAGATCTACCACGTCGGCGCGACGCTCAGCCCGGGCGAGCGGGCCATGGGCCTCGGCCTCATCGACGCGGCCCGCGCCGAGGGCGTCCACCACTTCGTGTTCAGCTCGGTCCTGCACTCGATCGTGACCGACCTGGTCCAGCACACGATCAAACGCGACGTCGAGGAGCATCTGCTCGCGTCGGACCTGGAGTTCACCATCCTCCAGCCCTCGAACTACATGCTGCCGCTCAAGCTGCGACCAGCCTTCGCCCGCAACGTGTTCGAGCTGTCGTGGTCGCTCAGCCGTCGGCAGTCGCTGGTCGACCTCGACGACGTCACCGATGTCGCCCTGATGGCCCTCACGGACACCGGTCGGCACGCGGCGGCGACCTACGAGCTCGTCGCTCCCGGGCGGTACACCGCATACGAGCTGGGCGAGATCGTGGCCCGAGTGATGGGCCACCCGGTCGACGTACGCCAGATCGACGCCGAGACGTATGCCCGGGCGTGGCTCGGTGATCGGGACCAGGCTGAGGCGAGGCACGAGCTGTCGGTGCTCCGCTCGATCAGTACGCGGTACAGCGCCCACGACTTCGTCGGCAACGCCAACGTCCTCACCTGGCTCCTGGGGCGGCCGCCGACCTCCTTCGAGGACTTCGTGCGTCGCGAGTGGGACTCGCACCTCGCGCATCCCGATGGTCACGCCCGATGAACCTCAACGGACGAACCGTCCTCGTGACCGGCGGCGGGAGCGGCATCGGTCGAGGGCTGGCCGAGGCGTTGCACCGCCTGGGGAACACCGTGATCGTCGCGGGCCGGCGTGTCGATCACCTGGAAGCCGTTGCGGCGGCCAGTCCCGGCATCCGCACGATGGCCTTGGATGTCACCGACCCGAGCAGCATCGCGCGCGTCGCCCGCACGGTCGTCCAGAGTCACCCCGAGCTCGACGTGCTGATCAACAACGCCGGCGTGATGCTCGACACCGACCTCACCAGACCGTTGGCCGACGACGACCTCGAGCGCACCGTCGCGACGAACCTCCTCGGCCCGATCCGCCTGATCTCCGCCCTCATCGACCACCTGAGCGCCGTGCCCTCGGCGGCCATCGTCAACGTCAGCTCGATGCTCGCGTATGCGCCACTCGCTCGGGCGCCGCTGTACTCCGCGACGAAGTCCGCCCTGCACTCGTACACCCTGTCCCTGCGCCACCAGCTCCAGGCCACGGACATCGAGGTGGTCGAGATCGCGCCACCCTTCACGAGCACGGCCCTCCAGCCGGTCAACCTCACCGACCCCCGAGCGATGCCGCTCGACACGTTCATCCGAGAGACCCTGGCCGCGCTGGAGACCGGCGAGCCCGAGGCCTACGTCACCGCCGCGCGACAACGTCGCGACGCCCAGCGGACCGGAGACATCGCGGCCACCCAACGCCTGAACGACCTGATGGCGTAGGCAATCCGGCCGAACCGCTTGCTGTTATCACATATATCGATTAGCGTTTGACCCAACCTGATCAGCGTCGATCCATGCGAGGAGCTGCCATGACGGCACAGACCGACCTAAGCCGGGACGAGATCATCGCCCGGAACCTCGAGGCCGTCGAGGTCCACTTCCACAACGAGAACGTCGACAGCATCGACCAGGCGATCTCCGTCTACACCGACGACATCGTGTGGGAGGTCCCGGCGCGAGGCCTCGTGCTGCGCAACGTCGAGGACGTCAAGCAGGAGTACCTCAAGATCTTCGGCTCGATGACCATCCACAAGATCACCAACCTCCACCGGTTCGCCACCGAGGAGTGGGTCTTCGACGACAGCGTCTTCGAGTGGACGATGACCGGAGACGGGTTCCGCAACGCTCCCTTGCCCGTCGGCACGACCTGCAGCATCCGTCTCCTGCACGCGTTCCAGATGCGGGACGGGCTGATCTGTCGCGAGCACGGCTACGAGATCTGGCGGGACATCAACGACACCGTCCGCGTCAACGACGACATCCCCGCCAACGCCCGGGTCGAGGTGTTCGAGTAACCAGCTCCGCAGGGGTGTCGGCTACTGGCGCGCCATCACCACGCGGAGCCGTTCCTCAGGGGTGATGAGGTGGTCGGCGTCCTGGGCGTCGTCTCCCAGGTCGATCTGCACCCAGTTCACTCGGCCGGTGAAGATGCTGCTGTCGCCGCTGTAGTCGTCGCTGACCGGTGACGCGGTGTCACGGCCGATGTCGGCGGTCTCGTCGGCCGAGAAGACCAGCGGGATGGTCGCCTCGACCCGACCCCGCCCAACCGTGGTCCCGTCGACGAAGAGCTCCACGGTGCCGCCTTTCGCGAGCCCACCGCCGTCGTAGCTGAACTCCATGCGCACCTGATGGGTGCCGCCCGGGATCGGCCGGTCGCCGTCGATCGTGAACCGCCTCAACCCGAGCAGGTTGTAGCAGTACCGCAGGGTGCCGCTCTTGGTGTACAGGCTCCAGCCGGCGAACGCACCGCCCTGGGCGATGATGACGCCCTCAGCGCCGGACCCGGGCACCTCCACCTCGGCGGTCACAGCGTGCGACTTGTTCTTGATGTTCAGGACCGACGCCTCGGTCAGGCGCCCCATGCCCCCGTACAGCACCTGTGACTGTCCCGTCACCAGGACCGGTCGGCCGGCCATGCCGGAGTCGAACCGCTCGAGGCGGCGATCGTCCAACGGCAGCACGTTGTACTTGCGCGCCTCCGTCAACCACAGCTCCTGGAGCTCCGCCAGCTTCTCCGGCATGTCCGCCGCAAGGTCGCGGGACTGGCTCCAGTCCACGGTTGTGTCATAGAGCTCCCACACGTCCTCGTCGAGCGGGGGGAGCGGATCCATCACCCAGGGTGTGCTGTGGCGGGTGACAGCGGTCCAGCCCTGGTGGTAGATGCCGCGGTTGCAGAACATCTCGAAGTACTGGGTCTCGTGTCGCTCGGCCCCGTCCGCGTCGTGGAAGGAGTACGCCATGCTGACACCCTCGTAGGGTCGTTGCGGGACTCCGTTGACCATGGTCGGCTCGGGCAGGCCGGCGGCTTCCAGGACGGTGGGGGCCACGTCGATGACGTGGTGGAACTGCGCCCGCACCTCCCCCTTGGCGGTGAAGCCGTTGGGCCAGTGCACGATCGTGCCGTTGCGGGTGCCGCCCCAATGCGATGCGACCTGCTTGGTCCACTGGTACGGCGTATCCATCGCGTGTGCCCAGCCGACCGCGTAGTGGTTGTACGCCGTCGGACCTCCGAGCTCGCTGATCCGGGACGCCACGAACTCGGGGGTCTCCAGGTCGCTCGCGCCGTTGAAGATCAGCATCTCGTTGAACGACCCGTTGATGGTTCCCTCCGCCGAGGCCCCGTTGTCGCCGACGATGTAGTAGACCAGCGTGTCATCCAGGACGCCGAGATCCTCGATCGCATCCACCAGCCGCCCGACATGGTGGTCGGTGTGCTCCAGGAACCCGGCGTACACCTCCATCTGACGGGCCAACACCGGCTTCAGCGCATCGGGCATGTCGTCCCAGGCCGGAATCTCCTCATGACGTGCCGTCAGCACCGTGTCGGGCGGAACCACCCCGAGCTCCTTCTGGCGGGCCAGAGTCTCTTCGCGCAGCACGTCCCAGCCCGCGTCGAAACGACCGTGGTACCGGTCCGCCCACTCGATCGGAACGTGGTGCGGGGCATGGGTGGCACCCGGCGCGTAGTAGACGAAGAACGGCTTGTCCGGCATCAGCGACTTCTGCTGGCGGATCCATCCGATCGCCTTGTCGGTCATGTCCTCGGTGAAGTGGTAGCCCTGCTCCGGAGTGGTCTCCGGCTCCACGGCCGTGGTGCCCTCGTAGATCCCCGGGTAGTACTGGTTGGTCTCACCGCCGACGAAGCCGTAGAAGTACTCGAATCCACCACCGCCGGTGGGCCACGCGTCGAACGGTCCCATCGGACTGGTCTGCCAGACCGGCACCTCGTGACACTTACCGAACTGCGCAGTCGAGTAGCCGTTCTGCCTCAACGTCTGCGCCAACGGTGCACACGTGTTCGGCCGGACCGAGCTGTAGCCCGGCGCCGACGTCGCCAGCTCCGTGACGACTCCCATCCCCACCGTGTGATGGTTGCGGCCGGTCAGCAGCGCGGCCCGAGTGGGAGCACACAACGCCGTCGTGTGGAACCGGTTGTACTTCAGGCCACCCGCACCCAGCCGTTCGGCGGTGGGGGTGCGGCACGGGCCACCGAACGCACTCGCCGCGCCGAACCCCACATCATCGAGCAGCACCACCAGCACGTTCGGCGAGCCAGCCGGAGGACGCAGCGGGGTGATCGGCGGAAAACCCACCTCGACGTCCCGCACGTCGAACGGAAGCGTCTCCCCGAACGCACGGTCCGGCACGGGAAGGGTTCGGCGTTCGATCGGGTCGGTCATCAGGGTCCTCTCCTGCGTGGCGACTGCTGCCGCCATCGTCCGGTCGCCGTGCGGTGACGTCACCCCGGCGGGTCGAAGGGTGAGCGCTCCGGCTGGCACACCGTGCCGCGGGCGGGCAGCACGTTGGTGACGAGGTACTGAGTGACGTTGTCGTCGACGCAGGTGTTGCCCACGGTCAGGTACGCCTTGTGGCCCCAGCCGGCGTAGCTCAGCAGCCGGGCGTTCTTCAGCAGCCGGGATGCGGTGACCGCGCCCTCGTAGGGGGTCGACGCGTCGTAGTAGTTGCCGACGACCAGGACCGGGTTCGAGGTCGTCGCGCGCCACGGTCCGGTGTACCGGTCGGTGTCGCGGGCCGGCCAGGCGCTGCAGACACTGCTCGTCCAGGCCCAGTAGCGGCCGAAGTGCGGGAACCGGACCGCGGCCTTGTCGGCGGCGTCACTCCACGCCGAGAACGCGGACGGGTTGTCGGTCTCGGAGCACGGGACGGCCGCGTAGGGCTCGAACTGCGGGTAGTCGACGGTGGTCGCCGTCGGGCGCACCATGGCCGGTCCGGCAACGGAGGGTGTCGATGCACCTCGGAGCGTCTGCGGCTCATCCTCGAGCTGCGCCAGGAACTCCGCGGTGCCCGCCCATCGGGTGCCGTACAGCCCGCTCAACATCACTCCGATGAGCTGGTCGTAGCCGATGAGGATCTCGGGGAAACCGGGGTACGGGATCGGCGTGACCTTCGCTCGCGCCAGCAGCGCCTCGAAGCGGGCCCGTGCGTTGCCCGACAGGGCGCAGCGATCCCCTGCCTGGTCGCACAACGTGAGGAACTGGTCCAGCGAGTCCTCGCTACCCCGGTCGCTGCGGATCCGGGTCGTGAACGGCTGGAAGCGCGACGTGGCCCCGTTGCCCGTGGACCACGCGATCGGGTCGAGCACCCCGTCGATGACGAACGCCCCCACGGTGGTGGGGAACATGTTCGCGTAGGTCATCCCGATGTACGACCCGTAGGAGTACCCGAGGAAGTTCAGCCGAGCGTCTCCCACTGCCCGGCGCAGCAGGTCCAGGTCCCGGGCCACGTTCGCCGTGGACATGTGCTCGAGGATCGGACCGCCGCGAAGGGCGCAGCCGTCGGCGAGCAACCGGTCGACCTTCTGCCAGTCCGACACGTCCTGGTCGGTGACCGGGAACTTCTGCCGTTGCTGGGCATTCAGGGCGTCCTGCTCGTTGTCGAAACAGCGCAGCGGAGTGCTGGCGCCGACTCCGCGTGGATCGAACCCGACGAGGTCGAAGGCGTCCCGCACGGCCTGCGGATACGCAGCGCCCATCGTGCGAACCGTGCTGACACCCGACTCGCCGGGACCGCCAGGGTTGATGAACAGGGAGCCCTTCCGCTTGGCCGGGTCGGCGGCCGGCAAGCGGATCAGCGCGACGGTGATCGTGGCGACCGACGGGCGGTCGTAGTCCAGCGGAACCGGAACGTCGGCGCACTCGAACCCGCCCCCGCACGTCGTCCACGCAATCGTCGGAGCAGGAGCCTGGGGAGCGGCCGAAGCGGCCGGCAGCTGCACCGACGAGCGTCCCTCCCGCGAGAGCCAGCACCGAGGCCAGGGCCGCCGTGGCCACTCTGCTCCGCACCTGCCTCATCCGATCTCCCTCGCTCAGCGCTCCACACCGTTCCCGACCCAGCCGACCGTATCTGCCGAGTTCGCGCCACGACCACGGAACGGACGCGCACGTCGCAGCCCGCCTGGGTGTGAAGCCGGCCACGCTCGAGTCAGTGTCGGTCCTTCTCACCTTGTCCGGGTGAGGTGCCTCGAGTGCGCCGGTACGTACGGTCGACCCGTGGACCATGAGCCGGCGGACACCCGCTCGGCTGCCCGATCCGAGACGTTGTTCGGCACCCTGGAGGCATGAATGTCAGCGGTTGGGACTGAGGCGACTCACCCGGGGATGAGTGTTGGCCCGACGAGCGAGTTCAGTCTGTTCTTCAGGGTGAAACCCGGCGAGGGCCCGGCCCTGCGCGGGGCGCTGCAGGACCTGCAGGACACTCCCGGCTACCGACCGGGGGACTACGGCATGGCGATCACCTCGATCCACGAGGCCCGGTTCGTGCTGTTCGACGACGACACGCGGCTCGCCTTCATCACCAGCTTCGACGGGCCGTGGGACGCATACATGGAGGACTTCTTCACCTCCGGGCCGACGCTCGGGCTGTTCGATGTGATCTTCCGGCATGTGGAGGGCTACGACGGCCTGCCGGACCTGGCGGCGGTGCGGGCGTTCGTCCTGGGCGCGGAGGTGAGTGCGGCGGCTTATGCCCGCAACTACGGCGGCACGGTCAAGGAGATCCGGAAGGCGCAGCGCGTGAACCACGCGTTCCAGCAGGTGCTCGACCATCCGCAGGCGGCGGAGGCGCTGCAGCACCCGGCTCTGCAGCCGTTGCTCGAGGAGGCGGCGGACTAGCACGCAGGACTGGCCGTCGGGCAGCGAGGTCGAGCCGAGGAGTACGGATGTCAGACCACATCTCGGGGCCGCGTGCCCTCGCGGACCCGATCGCGGACATCACCGATGTCTACGCCTTTCCGAGCCCTGAGCACCCTGGTCATCTCGTGCTCGTCATGAACACCCTGCCGTTCGCGCCGCCGTCCGCGGCGTTCTCGGACGGGCTGGTGTACCGGTTCCGGCTGCGACACGTCACGGCCGGACCGCTGGGCACCCCGGGGCCGTTCGCCGCGGGCCCGGACGAGCTCGTCTTCGACTGCGTCTTCTCGACTCCGAGCGACGCCGATGACGGTTCGCAGCAGGGCGTCTGCACCACCCCCACCGGCGACACGGTCACGTTCCGGGTCAACGACACCGACGGTGGCGCCGGTCACGGCGTCCGCGCCTTCGCCGGCGTTCGCTGGGACCCCTTCATCATGGACGCCCCCGCGGCCCTGAAGACCATCGCCACCGGGCAGCTGTCCTTCACCGACCCCGGCTCCATCTATCTCGACGGCAAGAACGTCCTGGGTCTGGTCCTCGAGATCGACCCTGCCCACCTGCCCCAGGGGGAGCTGGTGGGCGTCGTCGCCGAGACGCTGACGCGGGGAAAGTTCCAGGTCCGGATCGAGCGCGTCGGGCGGCCTGAGGTCAAGAACATGATGCTGGCGCCGAAGCAGTTCGACCTCGTCAACCGGGACCTGGAGATCCGGGACCTCTACAACATGGAGGACGCGTTCCACCTGGCCGATGCCTACCTGGGCGCGTACCGGGCCCGGCTGGACGCCAACCTGCGCTTCTGGGACGGGCTCGACGGGACCGTCGACTGGCCGACCAACGGGGACGGTGGCCGGCACCCGCTGACCGAGCTGGTGCTCGCGGACTTCCTCGTCGTCGACGTCACCAAGCCGTACCGCGAGCACGGGTCGTTCCTCGAGATCGAGAACGCCACTCGGCGCGGGGAGTCGCACCAGACCTGTGGTGGACGGACGATCAACGACGACGTGATGGACACGATCTTCACCCAGCTCGTCAACGGGGGGAACGGTCCGGTCATCCGCGACGGCGTCGACCATTCCTCCCGGCCGGCCTCGGTGACGTTCCCCTACCTGGCGCCGCCCAACCCGGACCCACCGGCCCTGCCCGAGCACCACTAGTGCCCATGCACGACGTCAGCGACCGAGCGAGAGGAGGAATGGTGTGACCGGGACGGAGAGCACCGTTCTCGAGCTCGACGACATCCAGAGCGGGGCGCTGTACGAGCGCCCGTCGCCCTACGTCGGCACGTACCTGCTGTTGCGGATCGACGACCGCGCTGCCGGACGCGAGCTGGTTCGGCGGCTGCATGCGCTCGCCGAGTCCCAGAGAGCCTCCGCCGACCCGGCCCACGACACGTCCATCACCGTGGCCTTCACCTACCGCGGGCTGGAGGCGCTCGGGGTGCCTCAGTCCTCGCTGGACACCTTCGCCCCCGAGTTCCGGACGGGGATGGCGGCCCGCGCCGCGGAGCTGGGCGACGTGGGCGACAGCAGCCCGGAGAACTGGGAGAAGCCTCTCGGGACGGCCGACGTGCACGTGGCGGTGGCCGTTCTGTCCCCGGACGCCGCGCGGCATGACATGGCGGTCGAGCAGGCGCGTCGCGCCCAACAGGAGCTCTCCGGCGTCGAGCTGGTCTGGCGGCAGGACTGCTACCAGCTGCCCACCGGACGCACGTCGTTCGGGTTCAAGGACGGGATCGGTCAGCCTGCGGTGGAAGGCAGCGGCCGACCCTCGTCGAACCCTCGGGAACAGCCGCTGAAGGCCGGCGAGATCATCCTCGGCTACCCCGACGAGTCCGGTGAGCTGCCGCCGATGCCGTCGCCGGAGGTGCTCGGGCGCAACGGCACCTACGTCGTCTTCCGGAAGCTGCATACGCGGGTGGCGGCGTATCGGCAGTACCTGGCCACCCGCGCATCCAGCCGGGCCGACGAAGCCCTCCTCGGCGCCAAGATGGTCGGGCGCTGGCAGAGCGGCGCTCCGCTCGCGCTCGCGCCGGACGACGACGACGTCGTCCTCGGGAGCGACCCGCACCGCAACAACGACTTCGGCTACGGCGAGGATCCCCGCGGCTTCACCTGCCCCGTCGGCGCGCACGCCCGCCGGGCGAACCCTCGCGATGCCTTCGACCACGACGGCAGTGTGGACGTGCGTCTCCATCGGATGATCCGGCGCGGCACGAGCTACGGACCGATGCTGCCGGAGGGCGTGCTGGAGGACGACGGCGTGGACCGGGGCATCATGTTCGTCTTCGCCGGGGCGCACCTGAAGCGTCAGTTCGAGTTCGTCAAGACCCAGTGGCTCAACGACGGCATCTTCATCGGCGCCCCGCTCGAGAAGGACCCGCTCGTCGGCCCGAACGACGGCTCGGGTGTCTTCACGGTCCCCCAGCGCCCGATCCGGCGCCGGCTGACCGAGCTGCCTCCGTTCGTCATCACCCGGGGCGGCGAGTACTGCTTCGCTCCGGGCCTGCGGGCCATGCGCTGGCTCGCGGATCTCGAGTCATGACATCCGTCGATCCAGGAGAAGGGGCAGCCGTGGCCAACAGCTCGACAGGCACGAGTCGCTGGGACGCACTGGACTTCGGCCCGCCCGCGTCCGACCAGGAAGAGCCCGAGTCGCCCGTCCTCCTGGACTACGCCTCGGACGGTCGCGTCGCCGTGGTCACCCTGAACCGGCCATCCGACAACGCGATCACCACTGAGATGGGAGCCCGCCTCACCGAGGTCATCGAGACGATCGCCGTCCAGACCGCGGTCCGGGTCGTCATCCTCACCGGCGCCGGCGACCGGGCGTTCTCGGTCGGCAGTGACCTTCGTCAACGCAAGAACATGACGAAGGAGGACTGGCTGCGCCAGCGTCAGGACTTCGACCGCACGCTCTACACGGTGCGCGAGCTGCGCAAGCCCATCTTCGCGGCGGTCAACGGGATCGCCTACGGCGGCGGGTCCGAGCTGGCGCAGAGCACCGACTTCATCCTCGCCGCGGAGAGCGCCACGTTCGGCCAGCCGGAGGCGATGCTGGGCCTCGCCGCGGGAGGCGGCTCACCCGCCCTGTTGCCACGCCTCCTGCCCCGCGGGAAGGCGCTCCAGATGCTGATGACCGGTGACCCCATCACCGCGGCCGAGGCCTACCGGCTCGGGATGGTCAACGAGCTGCACCCACCAGGCGAGCTGATGGACGCGGCGATGCGGGTCGCGGAGAAGATCGCGAGCAACTCCCCCACCGCGGTGCAGGCGGTCAAGCGGGCCGCCCGCCTGGGCGAGGGGCAACCGATCGAGCAGGCCATCGCGATCATGATGGACGCGCATTGGCGCTCGGCCGTCCACCCCGACCGCGTCGAGGGGATCGGCGCCTTCAACGAAGGCCGCGAGCCCTCCTTCAAGGACGCCGACTTCTGAACGACATCACCACCGTCGACCCCGTCGCCCGACAAGGAGCCACACCATGACCGTGACCGAGAACCTCGATGCCGCGCGCGCCGGACTGGTGATGATCAACCCCACCCCCTACAACGCGGAGGCTCCGCCCGGAGCCCTCGATGCCGACATCACCCCCACCGCGCTTCACTACGTCCGCAGCAACTTCCCGGTGCCCGTGCACGACGGCCGCCTCGAGATCGGCGGGGCGGTGGACAACCCCACGACCCTGACCCTCGACGACCTGCGCTCCATGCCGGCTCAGGACGCGGTCGTGACGCTGGAGTGTGCGGGGAACGGGCGTCTCGAGATGCGCCCACTACCCACCGGCGAGCCGTGGGGCGACTATGCGGCGTCAACCGCCCGCTGGACCGGCGTCGCCCTGCACGAGGTTCTGAAGCAGGTAGGGCCACACGCCGATGGCGTCGACGTCCGGTTCGAGGGCGCCGACCACGGGGCCTACCACCTGAAGCCGGTCCTGGCCGACACCGACCGAGTCGACCTGAGCTTCGTGCGCGCCCTACCGCTCGCTCAGGCGACCGACCCCACCGCCGGGATCGTCATCGCGTACGAGATGAACGGCGAGCCGCTCGGTCCCGACCACGGCGCCCCCTTCCGCATGATCGTGCCGCACTGGTACGCCGTCGCCTCCGTGAAGTGGCTCAAGCGCATCGACGTCATCACCGAGCCCTACGCCGGAGAGTTCCAGACCGGCCACTACATCTACCAATGGGCCGACAAGGCCCACGAGCCGGTACGCCACATGCGCGTCCGAGCCCGGATCACCGATCCGGCACCCGGCGCGGTCCTGGACACCGGCACCTACACGGTCCGCGGCAAAGCCTGGTCTGGGGAGGGACCCGTCACCCGCGTCGATATCAGCCTCACCGGCGAAGGCGACTGGCTCCCGGCGCAGCTCGAAGCACCCCAAGGGCCGTATCAGTGGCAGAACTGGTCCTTCGAGTGGAACGCCGTCGACGTCGGAAGACACACCCTTCGAGCCAGGGCCACGGATGCGGCCGGCAACGTCCAACCGGACGTCCCGCCATGGAACCGCCTCGGCTACGGGAACAACGCGATCGAGGTGCAGTTCGTCGACGTGCACTGAACGCCCGCGACGGCTCCCCGTCCGGCTGCACCCAGCACCGGCAGGCACCATCATCGGACCATGACGCGTTACGGGCCGCCCACACAGCCCCTCGAGGTGTCCGACGGGATCTTCGCCTGGGTGCAGCACGACGGGACCTGGTGGATCAACAACGCCGGCTTCCTCGTCGCCGACAACGGTGTCGTCGCCGTCGACGCGTGCTCCACCGAGGCGCGCACCCGGGCGCTGATCGAGGGCATCCGGACCGTCACGACCCAGCCGGTCCGCACCCTCGTCAACACCCATCACCACGGCGACCACACGTTCGGCAACTACCTGTTCGAACCCGCCACGATCGTCGGCCACGAACGGGTTCGCGACGGAATTCGCGGGTGGGGCCCGCCACGATCGGCGCCCTTCTGGACCGACGTCGACTGGGGCGAGATCCGGCTGTCTCCACCGATCCTCACCTTCACCGACGGGGTCGATGTGTGGTCGGGCGACCTCCGCTGCGAGATCCGTCACCTCGGTATGCGCGCCCACACCGACAACGACTCGGTCGTCTGGATCCCCGGGCGGCGCGTGCTGTTCAGCGGCGACCTCGCCTTCAACGGCGGCACCCCGTTCCTCCTGCAAGGGTCGGTGACCGGTGCGAGGCGCACCCTCGAACGGTTGCTCGCCCTCGACCCCGAGATCGTGGTCCCCGGGCACGGCGAGGTCTGCGGGCCCGAGGTTCTCCAACAGTGCGTGGACTACCTCGACTTCGTCCTCGACACCGCCCGGGCCGGACTCGCCGCCGGGCTGACGCCTCTCGAGACGGCCCGCGAGAGCGACCTCGGCATCTTCGCCGACCTGCTCGACAGCGAGCGGATCGTCGGAAACCTGCACCGCGCGTACGCCGATCTCCACGACCGGACCGAGCTGGACCTCGCTGCCGCCCTCGGCGACATGATCACCCTCAACGGAGGGCCGTTGACCAGTCACGCCTGAACGACGGCGTGAGGACGCACGGTTGCGCACTGGTGCGACGCCCGACACTCTTGTCTGCATTGCAGCATCGGTCGAT
The DNA here is from genome assembly GCA_963757225.1 of uncultured Actinomycetota bacterium. Lineage (GTDB taxonomy): Bacteria > Actinomycetota > Actinomycetes > Actinomycetales > Dermatophilaceae > Lapillicoccus. Next base: position 28,555 of record CAVWQU010000019.1, on the reverse strand, counting down.
CCGCGGGAGGCACGCGCATGAAGCGCGGGTTGAGCACGATCGTGGTAGCGCTGGCCCTGACCACCACCGTCATCTGGGCCGCTCCGCCGGTGTCGGCGGCCGAGAGCCCAGCGCCCAGCCCCACGCGCGTGGTTCCACCAGCGACCAAGTATGTCGACGTGTCCGTCGCGACCTCGTGGGTCAGTCCGGGTACCAACCGTCCGGGGCTCGACGACGCGGCCATCGCGAACCCCGCCAACCCTCGGTTGTGGGTCTCGTCGATGAACCGGAAGGAGAAGCTGGCTCTCGACTCCCTCCTCGAGACGCAGTCGCTGTATGGCACGAAGGTCACAATCGACGAACAGGTCGTCGTCAACGGACTGCTCTGGGACCACGCCTGGGTCGACGGCCAGCCCACCTACCGGGACACCAACCACTACGGCGGCTACCCCGGGTGGATCCCCGACCAGCAGCTGACCGCACTGGCGCCGCCCGAGCCCACCGACGGCACCGCTCGAATCACCGGCAGTGCCGCCGGCCCGGGTCGCTACGCCAAGGGTGGCATCACCGCGTGGGCGTACGACTCCGCCCAGCACGCCGTGGCCCGAGGCACCCACGGACGCCTGGTCGAGCTGTCCTTCGGGACCGCCCTCGCCGTCGCCCACGCCGGGCCCGGGTGGGTCGAGGTCCTCGACAACCACGGCGGTCACCTCTACCTGAACGCCGCCGAGGTGAGCCTGAGCACCCCGCCGGCGAGCGCGGCCCAGCTCATCGCCACCGCTGAGCGCTTCCTCCGACTGGCCTACCTCTGGGCCGGTACCTCCGGGTTCGGCTACGACTGTTCAGGGTTCACCCACACGCTGTACGCGTCCATCGGCGTGGAGATCCCGCGGGACGCCGACGCCCAGGCCGACGCCGCCGGTGATCCCAGCTACACCGGCCCCCCGCAGACCGGGTCGGCGGTCGGCACCTGGGTACCCACGCTGGCCGAGCTCCGACCGGGTGACCTCGTCTTCTTCGCCACGTCGACCGGCTTCATCCACCACGTCGGCATGTACGTCGGCCTCGTCCACGGTCACCCCACGATGATCGACGCCCCGGACACCGGATCGTTCATCCAGGAGGACCGCATCGACATCGGCATCTGGGGCAAGCAGTTCGCCGGAGGCGGACGCTTCCTCACCCCGTAATGGGCCGGTCAACCCCGCGCCGATGAACAGCACAGCCGCCCACGAGGTGCTCGACGTCCAACGGGTAGACGTGTGGGGCGCGATGCAGGCCAAGAGCCCACAGGCGTGGATACGTGTCCTGGCCGACGACTTCGTCCTGCGGACGCCTGGCGAGGAGGACCGGGACCGGGCGGCATTCGTGGACCGGATGACCTCGTTCCCCGGTGAGGTCGTGTCGATCGCCTGCCATGACCTGCGAGCGGACGTCTTCGGAACCGCCGTGGTCGTGACCGGGGTGCAGCACGCCGTCCTGCGGATGCCGAACGACGCGCGCTTCGAGGACTTCACGATGATGACCAACGTGTTCGTCTCCCGCGAAGGCCGGTGGGTCATGGTCCTGGCTCACGCGTTGAGCCTGCCCATGTGACCCCTATCCGACCGCCGTCCTCGCGGCGACGAAGGCGTCGACGCATCCCCGGACGTCGTCCTCGGTATGCGCCGCCGACAGCTGCACCCGGATGCGGGCCTTGCCGACCGGGACGACCGGGTAGGAGAAGGCGATGACGTAGACGCCGTCGGTGAGCATGTGGTCCGCCACCGCCGCCGCCCGGCGCGCGCCGTCCTCGCCAGGGAACATCACCGGCGTGATGGGGTGCGACCCGGGGAGGAGGTCGAACCCGGCCTCCGTCATCAGCTCCCGGAAGAGCGTGGTGTTGCGGCGCAACGCATCCCGTGGCTCCCCCGAACCCTCGACCATCTCCAACGCCTTCATCGACCCGGCGGCTACGGCCGGCGCCACGGAGTTGGAGAACAGGTAGGGACGGGACCGTTGACGCAGCAGGTCGACGACTTCCTGGTGCGCCGCCACGTACCCGCCCGAGGCGCCACCGAGCGCCTTGCCCAAGGTGCCCGTGATGATGTCGACGCGGTCCTGGACCCCGAACAGCTCGGGCGTCCCCCGGCCCCCCTCCCCGACGAACCCCACCGCGTGCGAGTCGTCGACGAACACCATCGCGCCGTGCTGGTCGGCGAGGTCGCAGATGGCGTCGAGCGGCGCATACGAGCCGTCCATCGAGAAGACCCCGTCGGTGACGACGACCTTCCGCCGCGCGCCGGAGGCAGCCTCGAGCTGGGCCGCCAGGTCGGCCATGTCGGCGTTGCGGTAACGGAACCGGGCGGCCTTGGACAGCCGGATCCCGTCGATGATCGACGCGTGGTTGAGCTCGTCGGAGATGATCGCGTCAGTCGCGTCGAACAGGGTCTCGAACACGCCCCCGTTGGCGTCGAAGCACGACGAGTAGAGGATCGCCGCGTCGGTCCCGAGGAAGCCGGCGAGCCGGCGTTCCAGCTCGGTGTGCAGCACTTGGGTCCCGCAGATGAACCGCACCGACGCCATGCCGAAGCCGTACTCCGTCATGGCCTTCGACGCCGCCGCCACGATGTCCGGGTGGTCGGCCAGGCCCAGGTAGTTGTTGGCGCAGAAGTTGAGAGCCTTCGCCCGCGTGGTCGTCACGTGCGCCGACTGGGGTGAGGTCAGCTCACGCTCGGCCTTCCACAGCCCGGCGTCACGGATCTCGTCCAGCGTGGTCGCCAGCTCGTCCCGCACCGATCCGTACACGCCTACTCCTTCGCTCTCAGGAACGCAGCCAGAGCCCTGCCTACACCGCCCATCGTGGGTCACCGGTGAAGGCCACCGCCACCGACTGTTCGTAGCCCAGGGCGGCCAACCGGTCGTGCAACTCCGAACGGACCTCGTCGCAGTCCGTCACCGTCCGGACGGGCGACCGCTCCCCCACGACGAACGCCACCTCGACGTCCACGCGGCTGCCGATCTTGGACGCCCGCAGTACCGCGTCGTCGAAGGCGTACTGCTCCCGCACCGAGTCGACGACCTCCTGGAGCGAGGCGAGCACGGGCTCCGGCGGCGACATGGTGAGCAGCTCACGCATACCGTCGATCACCAGCGTCACCGGCACCTTGAGGAACACGACCGACCCGAGCACCACCATGGCCGGGTCGACGTAAGCCGCGAGCTCGGACCGTTCGGTCGCCACCAGGACCGCGGCCACGACGAACCCGACGAGCACGAGGGCCGACAGCAGGGCATCGCCCAGCCACTCGGCCGCCTCCGCCTTGACCAGATCGGACGTGGCACCGCGTCGCAGTACGACACCGACCGCCAGCCCGGCCACCGTCGCCAGCGCGGCGTAGAGGATCGCCCAGCCGACCTCGATGTCCCGACCCCCGGCGACGATGTCGACGACGCCCTGCACCGCCGCATACACACAGAGCGCGGCGAGGATCCCGGCCTTGACGATGACGACGACCGGCTCGGCCGCCTCGCGACCCCAGGGGAACCGCTCGTCCGCGCCGCGCCGGGCGAATCTCAGCGCCATGACTGCGAGGACCGAAAGGCCAACGCTGGCAAAGGAGTACAGGCCGTCGAACACGATCATGCTCGAGCCGGCCAGGATCCCCCAAACGCTCGACACGACGGCAAACCCGGCCGACACCCAGACCGACAGAAGTAGCAGACGCTGGTCGCGCACGGCTCAGTGTCGCGCACGACCAGCGTCCCGCTGAAAGGTCAGGCAGCCACCGGGTGGATCTGCGCCTCGACGGCCGGTCGGCGCGACGCATCACGACGACCAACCCGAGCGGCGCCGAGGGCCGCGAGCGCCAACCCGAGGACCACCCACCCGGTGAGGATCGCCAGGGCCGGGGCGCCGCCGGCACCGTCGAAGAAGGCGACCGACCGCAGCAGGGTCCCGGTGGCGCCCGGAGGCAGCAACTGGCCGAGGGTCGCCCATCCGGTGGGGAGCATCTCGGGGGCGCTGGTCATCCCCGAGAACGGGTTGCCGACGAGCATGACGACCGCGGCGCCGCCTCCGAGACCGACGAACCCGAACAGCGCCTCGAGGCCGACCAGCGTGAGGCCGACAGCGGCGATCCCCAGAGCGATGACGCCGGCCTCCGCCCACCACGCCCCGTCGAGGATGCCGAGCCAGCTCTGGGCGATGCCGGTCAGTGCGAGCCCCGCGAACGTCGCCGTCAGGACGACACCGGCCACCCGCCGACCGACGCCGGACAGGGCGGTGGTCATCGCCGCCCCGACGATGAGGCCGCCGAGGACCAGCGGCAGCGCGAGCGCGGCGAGGCCGATGCCGCGCGGGTCGGCAGAGGGCGACGGCACGACGTCGACGACCCGGACCACCGGCGCGGCGGCACCGGGCTGACGGGCCTCCAGCGTCGTGGCCAGCTGGGTCATCAGCTGGGCGACGACCGGGGACGCCGCCGTGGCGGTGAGCACCGTCGGGGCCTGGCCGAGGACGATCGCGCCGTAGGCGTCACGTCGCTCGATCGCCGCGCGGGCCGCGGCCTCGTCGGCGACGGTGGTCACGGCGAAGCCGCCGGGGACCGCCTTGTCGAGCGCGGCCGTGACCTGGGCCGTGGCCTCGGCCGGCCCGGCGACGACGACCGGCAGCGACCGCGGGGCCAGCTGGGTCGCCGGCCACGCGAAGGCCACGACGAGCAGGCAGAGCAGGGCCGTGAGCCCCACGGAGACGGCGAGGACGTGGGTCCAGGCGGCGCGGTCAGGGGCCTGGCGGGTGACGTTCATGAGAATCTCCAACCAACTGAATGATCGTTCGTTTTATGAGATTCACAGGATGCTCCCATGCCGTCCGATTGTCAAGAACGAACGTTCGCCTTGCTATGGTCGGCCCATGCCCAAGGTGACCGACGCCCATCTCGCCGCCCGGCGCGAGCAGATCCTCGAGGCGGCGATGACCCGGTTCGCCGAGGGGGGCTTCCACTCGACCGGGATGGCCGAGGTCATCGCCGCGACCGGTCTCTCGGCCGGCGCGGTCTACCGCTACTTCCCCAGCAAGGAGGCGCTGATCCGGGCCATCGTCGAGGAACGCGTCCTGGCCAACGCGGCGGCCGCGTTCGAGCACATCCTCGACGAGGGCGTGGACGACCCGGTCGAGGCGATCTCGGCGGCGCTGGGCATCGTCGACGCGATCAGTGCCCGCCAGGGGGTCGACCTGACCCGGGTCGCGGTCCAGGCCTGGGGCGAGGCGCTGCGCAGCCCGGACATCCTCGACGTGGCCCAGGGGGCCTACGCCAAGATGCGCGGCTTCCTCTCGGCGGTCGCCCGGCGGGGGCAGGAGAACGGCCGGCTGCCGGCCGACGCCGACCCCGACGAGATCGCCAAGACGATGCTGTCGCTGGTCATGGGCTACCTCGTCCAACGGCTGATCATGGGCGATGTGGACCGCGCGAGCTATACCGCCGCCGTCGCGGACCTCACCGCCCTGCGTATGCCGGTCGCCGGCCGGCCGTGAGGCTCTCCGCCCCACGCTGGCTCGCCGCGGTCGAGGCGACGCGGGCCGAGATCGACGGGCCGCTGCTCGGCGACGCCGTCGTGCCGGATCCCGACGTGGTCATGGACCGGGCGTTCACGCTGGCCGCCACGCCCGAGGAGGTGTGGCCGTGGCTGGTCCAGCTGGGCAAGCAGCGGGCCGGCTGGTACCTCCCCCGCCGCGTCGAGCGCATCCTCCCCAGGACCCGGCGTGCGACGCATACCGTCGAGAGCCGGTGGCAGGACCTCACGCCCGGAGACGTCATCCCCGACTACGGCGGACCGCATGAGACCTTCGAGGCGGTGACGGTCGACCCTCCGCACGGGCTGGTCTACCGCTCCCGGCGTGGGCGGACGGACGTCAGCTGGGCCATCGTCCTGACGGCGCCCGGTCCTCGACAGACCCGGGTCCAGCTGCGGTTGCGGCTGGCGCCGGTGCGACGCCCCTGGCTGGCGCGCACGGCCGGTGAGGCGCTGGACGTGCTGACGATCGCCGGCATGGCGGCCGGCCTGCGCGAGCGACTCGCGGACCGCGGAGTCGTGGGCTCGGTCTAGGAGCGGGCCGCCCGGTCGAACGCCTCCTGCTCGCCCTCGGCCACCGCTGGAGCCGGGGCCGTGGTGGCCCACTCCTCCAGCCGGGGAGTGAGCCCGAGGATCGCCAGGACGGCAATCACGAACCCCGAGAACATCAGCACGGTGACGAGCATCGATCCGCTTTCTCTGCGGGCAAATTCGGACAAACCTGGGACAACGTGACGCTATCGACGGCTCGCGGCGGTCCGCAACTCCGAGACCTCCATGACCCACTCCGCTGACAGATCCTCCTCCGTCAGGGCCCGTACCGGCGGTTGCCCCGCCAGAGGGACGCCGAAGTCGGGCCCGACCGGAACCGGCGGGGCCACCGGTCCCACCACCGGCTCCACCACCACCGCGACCGGCTCGGGCACCTTGGGTCCGGGGATCCCGCGGCCCGGCATCCACCAGTTCCAGCGGCCGAGCAGCCGCATCGACGCCGGCACGATGACCAGGCGGACCAGCGTGGCGTCGATGGCGATCGCCACGGCCATCCCGAACCCGAGCTGTTTCATGGGGAGGATCCCCGCGAAGGCGAACCCGCCGAACACGACGACCATGAGCAGTGCCGCACCGGAGATCAGCGGCGCCGTACCGGCCACGCCCCGAGCCACGCTGGCCGTGTTGTCGCCGCTCTTGACGAACTCCTCACGAACTCGCCCGAGCAGGAACACCTCGTAGTCCGTGCTGAGGCTGAACAGCAACGCCAGCAACAGGATCGGGATGAAGTTCTGGATGTTGGCCGGCCCTTCCACGCCGAGCAGCGACGAACCGAAACCGTTCTGGAAGACCAGGACGAGGATCCCGAAGGTCGCTCCGACCGAGAGCAGGTTCATGAGGATCGCCTTGAGCGGCAACAGGACCGACCGGAACGTGAACAGCAGCAGGAGGTAGATGACGACGAGCATCACGCCGATGACCCGCGGCAGGTTGTCGGAGATCAGGGTGTTGCTGGCCACGCCCTCGGCGGTCTCGCCGCCGACCTGGACGGTGGCTCCCGGTATGCCGGCGCTCGCCGCCGCGGCCTGGGTCGCCGTGAGCAGGTCGCGGGTGCTCTGGTCGGCGGCCTTCCCGGTGGGGACCACGTCGAGGACGAGCCGGTGGGCGTCGTCAGAGATGTAGTGGCCGACCAGGGCCTTGACGTCGGGCGGCAGCTGGTCGCGGACCGCCGGCTGCAGGGCGGTCAGCGGTGCGGCGGGCACAACGCCCTTCAGCGCCGGGACCGCGGAGTCGACCCGGTCCACCGACGCCAGGTCGGAGAGGTGCTGCTCGAACGTCACGACGGCGGCCGAGGCCTGCGGGGTGTCCAGTGGCGTCGAGGACGTCACCAGCACGTTGATCGGCGACGTCGACCCGGTGCCGAACTCCGACTGCATCCGGTCGAAGCCCTGCCGGATCGGCGACGACGTGGGCACGATCCCGGCGTCCGGGGTGAACGTCGTGAGCGCCTTGGCCGGTAGGGCCACGCCGACCATGAGCACCAGCGCGGCGCCGAGGAAGACCAGGGGGTACTTCATGACGCGTTCGGCGATGAGGTCCCAGCGAATCCCGCGGCGCGGCGCACGCGCGGCGGCCAGCGCCCGCCGCCGTCCCCGCCACGGGATGTGCCCGGCGTTGATCCGGTGGCCGAGGATCCGCAGCAGGACCGGCAGCACCAGGACCGAGGTCATGATCGAGAACGCGACGACGATGACCGCGCCGAGGGCGATCGAGGTGATGACGCCGAGCGGGACGAGGAACAGCGTGCTCATCGCGGCGATGATGGTGATCCCCGAGAAGAGCACCGTCTCGCCGCTGGTCCTCAACGTGATCGCGAGCGCCTCGTCGACGGTACGGCCCTTGGCCAGCTCCTCCTTGAACCGGGAGATGACGAACAACGAGTAGTCGACGGCGACCCCGAGGCCGAGCATGGTCGCGGTGTTCTCGACGAACAGCGACAGCTCGGTCTGCCGCGCGACGACCGCCAGGACGGCGAAGCTGCCGAGGATCGACGTCACGCCGACCGACAGCGACACCAGCGCGGCGACGATCCCGCCGTACAGCGCCACGAGCACGAGCACGATCAGCGGCAGGGTGAGCATCTCCGCGTGGGCCAGGCCGGACTCGCTCAGCGCGTTGACCTCGCCCCAGAACGACGCCGACCCGACCAGCGAGACGTCGAGCCCTTCGGGCGCGTACTTCGTGGCGAGGTCCTGCTGGAGGTGGGGCAGGAACTGCCGCGCCATGCCGTCGTCGACGCCGAGGCCCAGGACCTCGAGCGAGGTGGACCCGTCCTGGCCGACGAACTCCTGGCGCACGCTGCCGGAGGTCGACGCATACCCGAGCCGGCTGGTGACCTCGAGCTCCTTGGTGGCGGCCACCTCGTCGATGATCCGGGCCGCCCGCTTCTCGAAGCCGGGCTGGTTGCTGGCGTACCACTGGTCGTGGACGACCACGGTGATGTTGGACTCGCCGCGGGCGACGAACCCGTGCCGCAGCGCGATGTTGACGGTGTCGCTCTCGGAGCCGGGCACGTTCCAGCCACCGCCGGACAGCAGCGTCGGCAGTGGAGCGGCCAGCACCCCGGCCACCCCGAGCAGGACGAGCCACAGCCCGACGACCGGCCAGCGGAAGCGGCCGAGCGTCGCGACGAGACGGTCGACCACTACGAGCTCTCCCGGCTCGCGGCCAGGTCGCGCAGCGCCAGCACGGCGACGACCGGCTTGCGCAACGCGGCGCCCCAGCGTCCCCGACCGGTGCTGACGGCACGGTCGACGCTGATGAGCGTGTGCTTGCGCACCGGCGTGCCCGCGCTGATGGACACCACCATCCGCGACGCGGCCGCGCCGAACAGCAGGCTGGTGTAGACCAGCTGCGGCAGGCCCTCCTCGCCGGAGGCCAGCATGGTCCGGGCCGACTCGAGCATCTCCACCGGGACGACCCGCATCGGGACCACCTTGCGGAGCAGCTCCCACGTCGCGTCGGTGGCGATCGCGTCGTCGAGGCCGGCGCGGTCGATGCGTCCGTCGAACGGACGGCTGCCCGCGCGGTAGTCGTAGAACCGGATGTACTGCGTACCGGCCATGTCGTAGCCGGAGATCACCGGACGGCCCACCCGCGCGGCGGCCTCGTGGAGCAGGAACTTGGCGACCCAGCCGGCCGGCTCGGTCACGTCGACGCCGTCGACGACGACATGGCAGCGGGCGACGAGGTCGAGAGCGTTGTCGGCGGTGATGCCGGTCGTGTCGACGTGGGCCGCCGCGTGCGGGTTCACCGCGGCGATCCGCCGGGCGTGGACCACGGCCTTGTTCTCGCCGATCTCGTCGAGGAAGGCGCTCTGCCGGTTGAGGTTGTTCAGCTCGTATGCGCCGGGCTCGGCCAGGAGGAAGTGCTGGACTCCCAGGCGTACCAATGGTTCGACCGCCGCACCGCCGGTGGAGCCGCAGCCGGCGACGAGCACGGTGAGCTGCCCCAGCCGGTCCTGCGCCTCGTCGGAGACGAAGCCGCGGTTGCGGGTGGTGAGGTCGGCGTAGAACGTCTCGTGGGTGGTGACGGTGGTCATCAGGCTCTCCAGGGGGAGGAGGGGAACGAGGGGGTATGCGGGTCGAGCTCAGGAGGCGCAGTCCGGGCGGCAGGCGCGCTGGCCGACCGCGTCGAGGAACACGGCGTGGATCTGGTCGGGGCTGGTCGCCCGATAGGCCGCACCGCCGGTGGCGGAGCTGATGGCGTTGAGGGCGGACCGGTCGGCGTCCGGCCCGAAGGCGATGGTGATCACCGGCACCGGGCGGTCGGACTTGGCCTCGGCCTTGAGCGTCGCCACGACCTGGTCGAGCGACTGGCCGTTCTCGCTGTCGCCGCCGTCCGAGAGGATGACGACCGCGTTGACCCGGCCCTGGGCGTAGGACGCCTGGGCGGCGCGGACCGCCGCGATGGTGGTCGTGTAGAGACCGGTGCCTCCGGTGGGCTGCAGGGTCGAGACCCCCGCGAGGAGCTTCTGCTTCCCGGCGTCGTCCAGGGAGACGGTCGGGACGACCACCTTGTAGGGCTTGGCCCCGTCGAGCTTCTCGGAGAACGCCCACAGGTCGACTTGGGTCGAGGCGGGATAGAGCGCGAGGCCGGCGATGGCCGACTGGCGGGCGATGTCCATCCGGGACGGGCCGGGGCTGCCCTTGCCGTCGATGCCCCAGGCCATGGACCCGGAGACGTCGATGACGGTGGTCAGCTTGGCGTCCAGGCGGACCGCCGCGAGCGTCTTCTCGGCGTCGGTGAGCGATGTCGCGTCGAGCCGGCTGGCCTTGCTGGCCTGGTCGCCGTCGACGCCGCGGCTGCTGGTCAGGTCGAACCCGGGGCCGCCCGCTGCGTCGCGGAAGCCCGCCGAGCGCAGCGCCTGCTGCGAGCTGGGGAGGGTGAGCCGGTCCAGGAGCGTGCCCGCGGCGGCCTGGGCCGTCGGCGCGGCGGTCAGCACCGCGTACGGGTAGTTGTAGGACGCCTGGCTCGGGTAGATGGCGACCAGCTGCGGAGCGGTGGTGCCGGAGTTCGCAGCCCAGACGGCCTGCTCCGACATCGGGCGGGCGCCGTGGTCGACCGGCGGGGTCGCCGCTGGTGCCGCCGTGGACGGGGAACCCGAGGCGGCCTTGGCCGCGCCGGTGGCCTCCGTGCCGACCGTCGCGCTGCGCAGCAGCGCGGTCAGCGCGCCACGGCCGTCGGGCCGTGTGGAGGTGGCGTCGCGCAGGGCGAGGATCGCTCCCACCCGCTCGGGAGCGAGTCGCTCGGAGGCGATCTCGACGGTGGCCGGCGGGGTCGCCGAGGCCGCGTTGACGAGGTCGGCCACGGTCGGCCGGGTCTTGGCGTTGAGAGCGGTGGCCTCGGCGGCGGAGACCGCGAGGACCAGCGGGCTGGTGGCGATGGCCGGCGCGTCGGTCGCGGTGGCGACCTTGTCGTCCTTGGCCCGGGTCAGCCAGAGCGTGGAGTTCGGGATCCAGACGTCCGGCGGCTGGATGGCGCCGCCCTGGAGCTGGGCGAGGACCGCGGCCGGCGCCTCGGCCGTGACGGTGACGTCGACGCATACCTGCGGTTCGGCGGACATCCGCTGGGCGACCGTGGCGACGACCGGAGCGATGTCAGGAGAGGCGGTCACGCGCAGCGCGGTCCGCCCGGACGCGCAGTCCGCGGGGGTGGTGTTGCGGCTGGCGAGGTAGAGCCCGCCGGAGACGGCCAGGGCGACGACCGCGACGACCGCCGCGATGATCGCGGCCGTGCGCCCGGTCCGGGTGTCACGCGGCACGGCGCTCGTCCTCCACGCGGGAGAGCCGGCCCGGGCGGGATGCCGACATCTCAGTGGTGGCCTGGAAGAGGTCCGGCGAGTCGAGCGTCTCCGCCAGCATCGTCGCCTGCTGTGCCGCGAAGCCGGCGTCGGGCAGGTGCGAGACGAACGGCTTGACGCTGGCCCGCTCGGTGTAGGCGTGCCGGAGCAGGTCACGCTCGGTCAGCTGCGGGGCGGTGCCCTCGACCAGCTGCACCTCGAGGCCGGCCATGAGCAGGTGACGGAGGGCCACCTGCTCCTCGACGTCGCCGATGAGGGTGCGCACGGCGGGCGAGGTGGCGGCGACCGCCTGACCGAGGCCGTGCAGCAGCTCGAGGGTCACCCGCAGCCGTTGCGTCCGGTCGGTCAAGGTCCGCGAGTGGACGAACCGCTTGAGCTCGCGCACCTCGTAGGTGCCGACGCCGGCGAGGGGCGCGACGCGGTCGAAGATGTTGATCCCGTGCGCCTCCTCGACCGGGAAGGCGGCCCGCTCGGGGTCGAAGAGGTCCCGTGACTCCTCGTCCCCGTTCGTGGCCAGGCTGACGTACCCGAGGATCCGGCCGGACGGGCTCATCGTGATGATGTGCTCGTCGTCGGCGTGGGTCACCCCGAGCGGTTCGCAGAAGATCGCCTGCCGGTACGCCACGTCGGAGCACGCCCAGCCGAGCTGGAGGTACTGCGCGAGCCGGAAGCCCTGCAGCCCGATGAGGTACCGGTGCGGCAGGTGGCGCGTCTTCATCGCGAGGGTGACGAGGCCGTCGCCCCGCTCGGCGTAGTGCGTGACGCTTGCGGGGTCCCGCTGGGCGAGCTTGACGAGGTTGCGGAAGCTGAGGTCCCGGTTGAGCGAGACCACGTCGGCCGCATACCGGCCGGACGGGTTCCCCGAGGCAGTCGTGCACATTGGACGGTTCCTTCTGAGGGGGGTGGGGGTCTAGAAGTCGTCGGTCTCGTAGAGCGACTCGGTGATCGCAAGAGCAAGGACTTCCGGGGTGCCCTCGTAGATACGTGAGCCGAGCGCGTCCCGAAGGCGCTTCTCCATGCCGTGGTCGCGCAGGTAGCCGCGAGCGCCCATGACGCTCATCGCCTCGGTGCAGACCTCGATGGCGACCTGGTCGGCGAACAGCTTCGCCGCGGCGGTCTCGAAGACCGGGGCCGGGATCTGGGTGTCGGCCATGTATGCCGCGCGCAGGTAGAGCATCCGGCTCGCCTCGACCTTGGCGGCCATCTCCGCGAGCTTGCGGGCGGTGAACTGGTGCTGCCAGAGCACCTTGCCGCCCTGGATGCGCTCGCCGGCGAACTCGACGGCCTGCTCCAGCGCCCCGCGAGCGACGCCGGTGGCGATCGCCGCGACGGCCGCGCGGGCCATGTTCATCTGCTGGACGTTGATGTAGACGCCGCCGCCCTCGCCGCCGGCGACGTTCTCGGCCGGGACGACGACGTTGTCGAAGTGCAGCTCGGTGCCGAGGCAGGTGCGGTAGCCCATCTTGTCGGCGATCGCGCCGCGGGTGATGCCCGGCGTGTCCAGCGGGACGACGAAGCAGGTGAGCATCGTCGCGCCCTCGTGGCCCTCGATGTTCGCGAAGACCGTGCCGTACTTGGCGACCTTGCCGTTGGTGATGAACTTCTTGTCGCCGTTGAGGACGTAGTGGTCGCCCTCGCGGCGCGCCGTCATGACGTCGATCGCATACTCGGCGTTCTCGGGGATGAGCAGGTCGCAGCCGGCCTTGTCCTCGGTGATGGCGTTGCAGGCGAGGACGACCTCGTCGCCGCTGAACAGCGGGAGGAACCGGGCCTGCAGCCGAGGGTCGCCCGAGAGCAGCACCGGCGCCTGGCCGAGCATGGTGGCGCCGAAGACCAGGGCCAGGCCGGCGTCGACCGCGGCGAGCTCCTCCAGCGCGATGGCCACGCCGAACTCGCCGTAGCCGAGGCCGCCGAACTGCTTCGGGACCACGAGGCGGGTCAGGCCGAGGTCGTGGCCCTCCTGGATGAGGTCCCAGTCGAAGTCCTCCGCGTCGGCGGCGTCGAGAGCGCGGACCACCGGGGCGACGCGCTCCTGGCACCAGCGGCGGACCTCCTGCTGGAGGGCCGCGACGTCCGGCGGGATGGTGGTGAGGGTGGGGATGTCGAGCGTGGCGTCGAGCGTGGCGGTCATCGTCGACACCCGGGCTCAGGCGTTGACGCCGGCGTCGGCCGCGATCTGCGGGTACCGGTCGAACGCGGGCTGGAGCATGGGCACGAACTCGATGACCTTGGCGACGCTGCCGCTGATCTTGATCTTGCGGGTGGCCAGGGCGATCGGCATGAGCAGCCGACCGGACCACAGGGCGTCGGCGGAGGTGCACGACATCTGGATGGTGATGGCCGGGGCGTTCGGGACCTCGTCGACGTAGACGCCGTCGGCGTCGAGGTAGACGGTCATGTCCGGGTCGGAGTGCTTGAACAGCACCGTGAGGCCCTCTTTGCGGACGGTGCTCTCGAAGCGGTCGTCCTCGAGGAGGATCTCGAAGAGGGTGGTGAAGACGGAAGCGGCTTGTTCCTTGCTGGAGAAAGCAGGCACAGGGGTCTCCTGGTCAGGTCTCGTCGGCCACCGATGGGGCGACGGGGGTGTGGTGGACGTCGGTTGGGAGGCGAGGCCGCGACCGGTGATACGTCCGGCTTCGCGGCGAGGTGCGCGCAGGTTTGTCACGTGGCGCGCAAGTTGCACCCTGCGCGTGGCGTTCCGAACCTGCGCGCACATCGCGAAAACCACACTCACCACCGACGGCCACGTCATCGGCTTGTGGTCAGAGTGCGAGTCAGAGTGCGCTGGGTGCTGACAGGGCGCGCGTCGGCGCGGCCGGTATGCGCGCCGCGCTCCCCCCGCTCGGCTTGACGCTGGTCGTGGGCCAGGCAGCGCGTATCTCGGCGAGCCCTCGACGGCTCCATGCGGTCGAGGCGCCTGCCCCTGCCGCGCCCCCACCACCCTGAGGAGTCCCGCGCATGTCCGTCTCGACGATGCCCGCCCCCACGATGCCCGCCGCCCACCGAGACCTCGGCCGCTTGGGGCCAGTCCACCGCGCTGCTTCCCCACGAGGCCGAGAACCTGGCCACCATCGCCACGGTCGCCCCGCTCTGGAGCACTCGCAACATCCCCGCGCTGCTCGCGCACTACGCGGACGACATCGTCTGGCGCAACGTCGCCATGGACGAGGTCTACGACGGCAAGGAGGCGGTGAAGGCGTTCCTCGAGCGGCTGTTCGTGGCCCTGCCGGACATCACGCTGGAGATCACCCTGCGCGTGCCGCGGGGCAAGTACGTCACCGAGGAGTACATCCTCCGCGGTACCCACCTGGGCCCGATGTTCGGCCTGCCGGCGACCGGCCGCCCCGTCGAGATCAAGGTGATGAGCCTGCTCGAGCTGCGCGACGGGCTGATGAAGGAGGACCACTTCTACTTCGACGTGGCCACCGCGATGCGCCAGATGGGCTACTTCCCCGAGTCGTCGGCCGCCTACAAGCTGCCCGGCCGCGTCGTGCTCGGGCTGGTCAGCCGCGTCATCCGACGCCGCTCGCGCTGAGCGCTAGACGTCGCCGACCGGCGGCATGTGGACCTCGACCGCGCTGATCCCGCGCAGCCCGAACCACATTCGGCCGTCGCCCCGGACCACGGTCGCGAGCACGGCGTCGCACCCGGCGCACCGGACGACGCTGCCGGCGTCGCTGACGTAGACCATCGCCGTCGCCAGCTGGGCCACCGCGCCACAGCCGGCGCACCGGGCGCTTGCCGTCGTCACGTCGAACGCGAAGAGCTCCGCGAAGGTCCCGGCCAGCATGTTGCCGTCGAGGTGGGTCATCACGTGCCTCCGAATCGTTCGGTACGGATCGAGCCCGGCCGGTGCCCGAGGTCGACGAGGGCCTGAGCCACCGCCTCCACGAATCCGGTTGGGCCGCAGACGAAGACGAGTGGGTCGTCCGCTGCCGGGACCACGCGGGCCTCGACGCCGGTATGCGTGAGCCGCCCGACGGGCTCGGCCCACCCGGGCGGGCCCGAGCGGGTGTAGACGAGGTCGAGCGAGATCGACCCCGACGCCGCGGCCGCCGCCAGCTCGTCCGCGAAGAACACGTCCGCCGGTGTGCGCACCGAGTAGAGCAGCCGCATCGGTGTCGGGTCACCCGCCGCGGCGTGCGAACGAGCGATCGCCAGCAACGGCACCACACCGGAGCCGCCGGCGACGAGCTGGACGGGACGCATACCGGCGGGGCCGCCAGCCTCCGACGGCGGGCGCCACACGAAGAACGCCCCGAGCGGCCCGTGGACCTCCACGCCGTCGCCGACTCGCAGGTCGTGGACGAGGAACGGCGACACCTCGCCGTCCGGGACCTCGGCCACCACCAGCTCGACCGACATCGCCGACCCGGAGGACGCGATCGAGTAGGAGCGGGTGGCCTGGTACCCGTCCGGAGCCGTGAGCCGTACGTCGAGGTGCTGCCCGGCGTCGTTCCCCGGCCAGGTGGGGACGTCGAGGACGATCCGCCGAGCGGACGCCGTCTCGGCCCCGGCCGATGTCACCGTCCCCGTGTGCCACGCGGCGCGCACCGGAGCCGGGCGCGTGGCCGCGCCTCGGACGATCACCAGTACCGCTCCTCCAGCCACGGGTCGCCGTGGAGGTGGTAGCCGGACTGCTCCCAGAACCCGGGGTCGTCGTCGGGCATCATGACCAGCCCACGGACCCACTTCGCGCTCTTCCAGAAGTAGAGGTGCGGCACCAGCAGCCGGGCCGGGCCGCCGTGCTCCGGCGACAGCGGCTCCCCCTCGGCCTCGACGGCGACCCAGGCCTGGCCGTCGAGCAGCTCGTCGAGCGGGACGTTCGTCGTGTAGCCGCCGTAGCTGTGCGCCATGACGTAGTCCTGCGACGTCTCGACGTCGGCGAACAGCTTGTCCAGGGAGACGCCACGCCACGGCATCGCGAGCTTGGACCAGTGCGTCACGCAGTGGATGTCGGTCTCGACGTCCTCGAGCCCGAGGGCGTGGAACGAGTCCCAGTCCCACCGGTGGACCTGACCGTCCTCGGTGCTGATGGTGAAGGTCCACTCCGACGGGTCGACCGCCGGCGTGGGACCGGCCGACAGCACCGGCCAGTCGTCGACCCGGGTCTGGCCCGGCGGCAGCCGCGGGTCGCGGTCACGCGACCGCCCGGTGAAACCTCTGGTGATGAACGACATCGCGGCCTCCTCCCTGGGCGGGAGCGTATCGACGCGCGCGTATCGACGGCGGGCGTGGGGTGACTAGACCGGGAGCCAGGACGGCAGCGCGACCCCGAGCAGGTCAAGGGTCAGCAGGAACGCGAAGAACAGGCAGATTCCGCCGCCGATGCGACGGATGACGGCCAGCCGCAGCCGTTTGAGCAGGGCCCGTCCGATCACCGCGCCGAGGGCGGAGACCAGGGCGAGCGCGAGGAAGGCGCCGATGGCGACGCTCAGCGGCTCGCCGCGCCGGGCCACGAACCCCGCGGTCGCGAGCTGGCTCAGGTCGCCCCACTCGGCCAGGAACAGGATGAGGAAGCTGGTCGTCACCGCGTGCCATCCTGGCGCGTCGGCGGCCGCCTTGGCGGTGAACTCCTCCTCGGCCTCGGCCTCCTCCGAGTCGGCCTTGCCGGCGCCGCGGATGAGCAGGATGCCGGCGACGAGGAACAGCACGGCCACGGCGATGTGCACCGGCGTCTCGGGCAGCCGGCTGATCAGCCCGCCGAACAGCACCGCGACGACGGTCTGCACGAGGAACGCCGCCGCCACGCCGATCCACACCAGGAGCGGGCGGTAGCGGGTCGCCAGGACCAGGGTCGCGATGAACGTCTTGTCCGGCAGCTCGACCACGAAGATCGTCACGAAGACGGTGGCGGCGAGAGCGAGATCCATGACCGGACCACCCTAGGCGGCCTGCTGGAGTGACTGGACTCACCCCGAACCCCGAGCCAGCCCTCCCGATGCACGCGGCACGCATACGAATCTGAACGAAATCAAACGGTGTCAAACCGCACTGGAGTTCCAGTGGTGTTCCGTCAGTGGTGACGCGGAGTTCACCTATTCTTGACCGCTGGACCCGCCGCGGGGGGACTACGCGACAAGGACCTTGGCACTGAAGATGGACACTCAGCGATGAGCTATGACGGTGACGCTCACGAGACGCGCCGCAATGCCGCCATCGCCATCGCCGTAGCGGTGGCCGCGGTCTCGATGGTCGGGCTGCTGTACTGGCTGTTCAACAGCATGAAGGGACCGACCCTGGCGGTGGCCCCGACCGCGCTGACCACGTCGGCGACGACTTCCGGCACGACCGCCCCCGAGGCGACGCCGACCACCGAAACGGTGGCGCCCCCGACGATCGCGACATGGACGCCCACGACGACGTTCAGCCTGCCGCCTCCGGAGGCGCCCACCATGACGGTGCCGGCCGAAGCCCCCGCCCCGGCGCCGCCGCCCGCCCCGGTGCCGACCCAGGCGCCGGCTCCCCCGCCGCCGCAGCCGGGCCCGAGCGTGTCGAATGTGAACCTGTCCTGCTCGAAGGACGGCGGCCGCCGCGGCGTGACCGCCCGGCTGACCTTCACCACCAGCACCAAGATCGACGTCATCCTCAGCGCCGGAGGGCAGCTCGACCGCAAGTCGGCCGGACCCGGGAACGTGTCGATGTCGAGCAGCGGCCGGGGGGCCGACATCTGCTTCGCCCGGATCGGCGACCAGACCGTCGGCCCGGTCCAGGCGTCCTGACGGAACGGTTTCACCCCTACCGCGTGTCTGACTGTCGGGACACTGGTCCTGGCCATGGCGTATGCCTGGTGTCGGCTCGAGGGGCGGTGACGGATGGCGGGGTCGCGGGACACGGACTTCATGGAGTTCGTCCGCGCGCGCTCCCTCGCGCTGCGACGGACCGCATACCTGCTGTGCGGTGACTGGTCCGCCGGCGACGACCTGGTGCAGGAGTCGCTGGCCAAGGTCTACGTCGCGTGGCCGCGGATCGCGGCGAGCCAGGCGGTGGAGAGCTACACCCGCACCACGATGCTGCGGACCTACCTCAACGAGAAGCGGAAGTGGCGCCGTGAGGTCCACTTCGAGGAGCTCCCCGAGCATCCGACCGACGACCAGGACACTGCCCTCACGGTGACGCTCTCCGCGTTGCTGCGGGAGCTGCCGACCAAGCAGCGCGCCGTGCTCGTCCTGCGCTTCTACCAGGACCTCAGCGTCCCCCAGATCGCCGAGACGCTCGGTATCCCCGAGGGCACCGTCAAGAGCCAGCTCTCCCGGGGCCTGGCGACGATGCGGGTGCGGCTCGGCGAGCCGGAACCCGGGCGGACCGGGACCACGGACAGCAAGAGCAGTGACAGTAGTGACAGCAGTGACAAGGAAGTGACGTCATGACCGGAGGCACGAACCGCAGCCTCGAGGACCTCCTGCGCGAGCAGCTGCACGAGATGGACGCCGTGGAGCCGCCGGAGCCGGACTTCGAGTTCCGCGCGCTCCGGGCCGGGCGCGAGAAGCTGAAGCGGCGCCAGGCGTGGACCCGTGGCCTGGTCGGCGCCGCGGCGGCCATCGTCATCGGCGCCGTGGCCATCCCGTCGTTGGGACACCTCGGGACGGTCACCGGTGGTGCTGGCTCCGGGACCGCGGTGGCCGGTGCGGGATCCGCGCCGTCGGCTCCCGAGGCGGCCACGGGCGGTGACGCTCGCGAGCTCAAGGCGCCGGACGCTGGGTCCGCTCCGGACGGTACCTCCCTCGACAGCGTCCCCGACTCGCTGCGGAACTCCTTCGCTCGACTGCGGGCCACCCTGTCCGCTCCCCCGTACGACGGCGTGTTCACGTCGCTGACGTTCGACCCTTCCGTCGCGCCGTCCGGCCGGGTCGTCCTGCACCTGACCCGGCCCGACCCGGCCGCGATCAACCTGGTCCGCTCGGCGTTCCCGAGCGGTCCGGAGGTGACCACCGAGGTGTCGGCGTACTCACTCGCCGCGTGCAACCAGACCTGGGCCAAGGTGGCGGCCGATCCGCAGCTCCGCCCGCAGGACGTCCCGCTCGTCGTCCTCGGCTGCGATGCGAACGGTCGGGTCGCGGTCCGCGTTCAACCGAGCGCCCCCACCGCGGCTCTCGACCAGCTGAAGACCTACGGCGACGCCGTGAACCTCGTCAGCGGGGGCTGACAGACTGACGGGCGTGTTTCTGGTCCAGCCACTGACGGCCCCTGTCACGCCGGTCGAGGCGCTCCGCCGGATCGCCTTCCTCCTCGAACGCTCGCGCGCCGGTACCTACCGCGTCGAGGCGTTCCGCAAGGCGGTCAAGACCATCGCGCCCCTGTCCGACGACGAGCTCCGCCAGCGCGCCGAGAGCAAGTCGCTCAAGGACCTGCCCGGCGTCGGCGACTCGACCGCCGCGGTGATCTCGCAGGCCGCGATGGGCGAGCTCCCCGCATACCTCGAGTCGTTGCAGGAGAAGGAGTCCGCGCCGCTGACCCGCGGGGGCGAGGAGCTGTATGCGGCACTGCGCGGCGACCTGCACATGCACTCGGACTGGAGCGACGGCGGCTCGCCGATCGACGAGATGGTGCTGACGGCGGTCGAGATCGGGCAGGAGTGGACGACCTTGACCGACCACTCGCCGCGGCTCACCGTCGCCAACGGGCTGTCGGTCGAGCGGCTCAAGAAGCAGCTGACCATCGTCGACGGGATCAACACGTCGCTGGGCGACCGGTTCCGGCTGCTCAAGGGCATCGAGGTCGACATCCTCGACGAGGGCGACCTCGACCAGACCGAGGAGATGCTCGGCCGGCTCGACATCGTCACGGCCTCGGTGCACTCCAAGCTGCGGATGAACGAGGCGCCGATGACCCGGCGGATGGTCAAGGCCGTGCTCAACCCGCGGGTGAACGTCCTCGGCCACTGCACCGGCCGGATGGTCATGGGGAGCCGTGGCACGCGCCCGCAGTCGGACTTCGACGCGAAGGCGGTCTTCGAGGCGTGCCTCGAGGGCAACACCGCCGTCGAGATCAACTCGCGGCCCGAACGCCAGGACCCGCCGGACGACCTCATCGAGCTCGCGCGCGACATCGGCTGCACGTTCACCATCGACTCCGACGCCCACGCGCCGGGCCAGCTGGACTTCAAGGCGCTGGGCTGCGAGCGCGCCGAACGCCTCGGCATCCCGGCCGAGCGGATCGTCACGACGTGGCCCGTCGAACGGGTCCTGGAGTGGGCCGCCGCCGGATCCTGACCCGCGCGTGAGCGATTTGGCCGCCCGGTAGGCATCGCCTATGCTTTCGGACGTCTTCGACGGATCCGGGTCCCCATCGTCTAGCGGCCTAGGACTCCGCCCTTTCACGGCGGCAGCACGGGTTCGAATCCCGTTGGGGATACGCAGCACCTGTAGTTTCTAGGCCCCGTAGCGCAGTTGGTTAGCGCGCCGCCCTGTCACGGCGGAGGTCGCCGGTTCGAGCCCGGTCGGGGTCGCTCTCATGTCAGGAGCGAAGCACATCCAGTAGTTCGAGCACGCTGAGAGCGGCCACCTGGAGGCTGAGCAGGGCCGCATGGACGGCCGTCGGCCAGCCCTTCGCCTCCTGAGCGCCGGTGCGCATCCGGTAGTGCCGGTGCGCCGTCGCGAAGATGACCGCCGTGTGCCCCAGTCCGAGGGCGACGACCAGCAGGGCGACGAGGCCAACCGTGCTGAAGGTGAGCCGGCCGACGACGATCGTGGCCAGCGCGAGCGCCAGCGCGGACCGCTGCCAGGCGAGCGCGGTGCGCTCCGGCTGGAGACCGGGGTCGCGCGGCATGGCGGTCATGAGCCGCTCAGCGCAGCCCGATGACGAACAGCAGGACCAGCCCGGCGACGGCGACGCCGCCGACGAGGACGGCCGTCATCGCGGAGCCCGGCAGCTGCTCGCTCCGGCGCATCGCGCGCTCCGAGCGGGCCCAGCGTGACCAGCCGACGGCACCGGTGAACAGACCCAGGACGATGAAGAGGACGGCGAGCCACTTGCGCGGGGTGGGCTCGATGTCGACGGGCAGCGCCTGCAGGGCCACGCCGGTCGCGAGCAGACCCAGCGCGGTGCGGATCCAGGCCAGGAACGTCCGCTCGTTGGCGAACGAGAACCGGGGGTCGGGCTCGTCGCCCTCGTCGTAGACCCAGCCGGGCCACCGCTTCGCCACGGTGGCGAGTATGCCGGTTCGCCCGCCTCGCGGATATCGGTCGGCGGTGTCGGCGGGGTGAGCGACGATGAGTTCTGCCGGGCGGGGAAGTCTCCATCACGCACGCACACGACGAAACGGAGAACGACGGTGATCCACGCCCGCGGGCTGGTCCAGACCTTCGAGACGAAGCAGGGGCGGACGAAGACGGAGGTCCGCGCCGTCGACGACGTCGACCTCGACGTGGCCGAGGGCGAGGTGGTCGGCTTCCTCGGCCCGAACGGCGCCGGCAAGACGACGACGCTGCGGATGCTCACGACCCTGCTGCGGCCGACGGCGGGTACCGCGACGGTGGCCGGCTACGACGTCGTCCGCGAGGCGGAGCAGGTGCGCCGGAGCATCGGCTACGTGTCGCAGAGCGGTTCCACCGGCGGCACCGCGCGGGCCGGCGACGAGGTGATGGACCACGGGATGCTCTACGGGATGACCGCGGTCAACGCTCGGCGGCGGGGCCAGGAGCTGTTCGACCAGCTGGAGCTGGACGGCCTGTGGGACCGGCAGCCGAAGTCGATGTCCGGCGGGCAGCGGCGACGGCTCGACATCGCCATGGGCCTCATCCACGAGCCGAGCCTGGTGTTCCTCGACGAGCCGACCACCGGGCTGGACCCGCAGGCCCGCGCGAACCTGTGGACCCACATCGCCGACCTGCGCGACCGGCGCGGCGCCACCGTCCTCCTCACGACGCACTACCTCGACGAGGCCGACCATCTGAGCGACCGGATCGTCGTCATCGACCACGGCAAGATCGTCGCCAGCGACACGCCCGACAACCTCAAGGCGCAGGTGTCCGGCGACCTGGTCGACCTCGAGATCGCCGACGCGGCCCAGCTCGCGACGGCGGCCGAGCGCTTGGGCACCGTCGCGAGCGACGTGGAGGTCGACGCCCAGCACGTCCGGGGCCGCGTCCAGCGGGCCGGGGTCGTCATCCCGGGGCTGCTCCGCGACCTCGACCAGGCCGGCATCACCCTCACCTCCATCGAGGTCCGCCGCCCCACGCTCGACGACGTCTTCCTCACCGTCACCGGCCGCTCGCTGCGCGACGGCTGACCCGCATACCCAGGAGTTGTTGTGACCTTCCTTCGCGAGAGCTACATCGTCTTCCGCCGCCAGATGCGGATGAACCTGCGCAACCCCGCGTGGGTCATCATCGGCATGCTCCAGCCGGTGCTCTACCTGTTCCTGTTCGGGCCGCTGCTCAAGCCGCTGGCCGACCAGTTCGGCGCCGACAACGCCTACACGTTCTTCGTGCCCGGGTTGCTCGTGCAGCTGGGCATCTTCGGCGCGTTCTTCGCCGGGTTCAGCCTCATCGCGGAGTGGCGGGACGGGGTCATCGAGGCGGAGCGCGTCACCCCGGCGAGCCGGACCGCGCTGCTGGTCGGGCGGCTGATGCGCGACGTCTCGCAGCTGTTCGTCCAGGCGCTCATCCTCGTCGGGCTGGGCTACGTGCTGGGGATGCGGGCGTCGTGGCGTGGCGTCGTCCTCGGGGTCGGCCTCACCCTGCTCCTCGGTGCGGCCTGCGCCGCCGCCTCCAACGCGCTGGCCCTGTCGACGAAGAGCGAGGACGTCATGGCGCCGGTCATCAACATGGTGATGATGCCGGTGCTGCTGCTGTCCGGGATCCTGCTGCCGATGACGCTCGGTCCGGCCTGGCTGATCCGCGCCAGCGACTTCATGCCGACCCGGTGGGTCGTCGACGCGGTCCGTGGGTCGTTCGACGGGACGTTCGCGTCGAGCGCGATGCTCTGGGGGATCGCGTGGACGCTGGTGCTGTTCACGGGCGCCCTGTGGTGGGGGACGTCGACGTTCCGCAAGGAGAACGCGTAGAGCTCGGGCGAGGACGCGCTACCGGAGCGCCCACGCATACGCCAGAGTGTCTCTCGTGAGCGACGAGGCCCGCACCTACCTGCTCGTCGACGGCGAGAACATCGACGCGACCCTGGGCATCCAGGTCCTCGGTCACCGCCCGCAGCCCGAGGAGCGGCCACGGTGGGAGCGCGTCCGCGACTTCAGCGCCGCGGTCTGGGGGCAGCCGGTGCGGCCGCTGTTCTTCCTCAACGCGACGACGGGCCAGCTGCCGCTGCCCTTCGTGCAGGCCCTGATGGCGCTGCGCTACCAGCCGATCCCGCTCGCCGGGTCGGGCGACCGGAACGAGAAGGTCGTCGACATCGGCATCCAACGGACGCTCGATGCGATCCTCGACGCCGGTCAGGGCGACGTCCTGCTGGCCAGCCACGACGCCGACTTCGTCCCTCAGCTGAGGCGGCTGCTCGACGCCGGGCGGCGGGTCGGGGTGCTCGGGTTGCGCGAGTTCGTCAGCGTCGAGCTGGCCGGGCTGCAGGACCAGGGGATGGCGTTCTACGACCTCGAGGACGAGGTGGGCGCGTTCACCGCGGTGCTCCCCCGGATCCGGATCATCCCGCTGGACGAGTTCGACCCGCGCCGCTACCTCTGAGCCGTTCGGCCCCCGTCAGACCAGCGCGTATGCGCCGGCCTCGTCGAGCGCGTCGGCCACCTCGGCCTCGGTGACCTCGGTCGCGTCGACCTGGACCGTGCCCTCGGTGAGGTCGACGTCGACGGCGTCGACGCCGTCAGGGCCTGCAGCTCGTCGGTGACCGCGTGGACGCAGTGGTCGCAGGTCATGCCGGTGACGTGGAAGGTCTGGGTGGTCACGAGCGGACCAGTCGGGCAATCGCCTCGGACGCCTCGCGGACCTTCTCGTCCGCCTCCGGGCCGCCTCGGCGGGCCGCGTCGACGACGCAGTGCTCGATGTGCTCGTCGAGGAGCTCGAGGGAGAACGACTGCAGCGCCTTGGTCGCGGCGGACACCTGGGTGAGGATGTCGATGCAGTACTTGTCGTCCTCGACCATCCGCTGCAGGCCGCGGATCTGGCCCTCGATGCGCCGCAGCCGCTTGAGGTGGGCCGCCTTGTTGTCGTGGTAGCCGTGCTGTTCGCTCACGTCTTCAGTGTACCCCCAGGGGGTATGCGTCCTCAGCGGCCCATGAGGCGCGTCTTCTCGGCCGAGATGGTGAGGATCACGCGGGTCTGAGGGCGGTCGCCGTACGGCTGGTACGGCCGGCCGGTGTACTTGTGGGAGAGCCGGTCGATGTGGTCGGCGCCGCCCTCGGTGGTCATCCGGATGACGTCGCCGCGGATCTCGGCGTAGCGGGTCGGCCGCTTCGGGTCGCAGACGACGACGGTGACCCGCGGGTCGCGGGAGATGTTGCGGACCTTCTGGAAGCCGTCGACGGTGTTGATGACGACGTGCTCGCCGTCGGTGTCGACCCAGGTCTCGGTGGTCTGCGGCGACCCGTCCTTCATCAGGGTGGTGATGAAGCAGAGGCTGGGGGCGCGGAGGAGCTCGAGGACGTCGTCGGGGAGCGGCACTCCGTCATCATGCGGTGCGCGGCTGGGCGCCGCGCGTTCAGCGGTCGTAGCTGTAGAAGCCCCGGCCGGTCTTGCGGCCGAGCAGCCCGGCGTCGACCATCCGGCTGAGGAGGGGCGGCGCCGCATACAGCGGCTCCTTGAACTCCTCGTAGAGCGACTCGGCGACGGCCTTGGTGGTGTCGAGCCCGATGAGGTCGGCGAGGGCGAGCGGGCCCTGCGGGTGGGCGGCGCCGCGGACGAGGCCGGCGTCGATGTCGTCGGCGGTGGCGAAGCCGGACTCCAGCATGCGAATCGCACTGAGGATGAACGGGATCAGCAGCGCGTTGACGATGAAGCCGGCGCGGTCCTGCGACTCGATGGGGTGCTTGTCGAGCTGGTCGATGACGAAGGCCCGCGCCCGGTCGGTCGTCTCCTTGGTGGTCAGCAGGCTGGGGACGAGCTCGACGAGCGAGAGCACCGGCACCGGGTTGAAGAAGTGGATGCCGAGGACGTGGCTCGGGCGCTTGGTCGCGACGGCGAGCTTCATGATCGGGATGGACGAGGTGTTGGAGGCGAGGATCGCGCCCGGGGTCGTGACGATCTCGTCGAGCTTCTTGAAGAGCTCGATCTTGGCGGCTTCGTTCTCGACGATGGCCTCGACGACGAGCTCGCGGTCGTGGAGGGCGGCCATCTCGGTGCCCACGGCGATGCGGCCGAGGACCTCCTGGGCGTTGTCGAGCTTGCCGCGCTCCTGGGCTCTGGTGAGGCTTCTGGTGAGCCGGCTGCGGCCGGCGTCGGCGGCCTCGTCGGAGGACTCGACCACCGTGACGTCGAGCCCGGCCCGGGCGCATACCTCGGCGATCCCCGCACCCATGAGCCCACAACCGACGACCCCGATGCGCTGCATGGTCAGGGAGTGTAGGGACTGTCCGGGGAATTCTCGGTCCCGGGTTGGTGGTTGCCGCCACCATGACGCAGAAGACATGGTTCATCACCGGCACGTCCCGCGGCTTCGGCCGCGAGTGGACCGAGGCCGCGCTCGACCGCGGCGACCGGGTGGCCGCCACGGCCCGCGACATCTCCACCCTGGACGACCTGGTCGAGAAGTACGGCGAGGCGATCCTGCCGCTCCAGCTCGACGTCACCGACCGGGAGGCCGACTTCGCGGCCGTCGAGGCCGCGCACCGGACCTTCGGGCAGCTCGACGTCGTCGTCAACAACGCCGGCTACGGGCACTTCGGGTTCGTCGAGGAGCTGACCGAGGACGAGATCCGGGCGCAGATGGAGACCAACCTCTTCGGGGCGCTCTGGGTCACCCAGGCGGCGCTGCCGATCCTGCGGTCGCAGGGCTCCGGCCACATCATCCAGGTGTCGTCGATCGGCGGGATCTCCGCGTTCCCGGGCATCGGGGCCTACCACGCGTCCAAGTGGGCGCTCGAGGGCTTCAGCCAGGCGCTCGCCGCCGAGGTGGCCGGCTTTGGAGTGAAGGTCACGCTGGTCGAGCCGGGCGGGTTCGCCACCGACTGGGCCGGCCCGTCCTCGAAGCGCTCGGAGTCGCTGCCGGCGTATGCGGAGGCGCGCGAGACCATGGACCGCGAGCGCAAGGCACGGGCCGGCTCGGGCGGCCCCGGTGACCCGCGCGCGTCGGCCGCGGCGCTGCTGCGGATCGTGGACTCTCCGGAGCCGCCGCTGCGGACGTTCTTCGGGAACACCCCGATCGACATCGCCAAGGCGGACTACGCCCGGCGGATCGCGACGTGGGAGCAGTGGGACGACGTGGCCAAGCTGGCGCAGGGCTGAGTCGGTATGCCTCGCACCATCGCCACCACTACTCGGGTCTCCCTTGAGGGGCTGCTCGAGTTCGTCAGGCCCCGGCACCACATGGTGCTGGTGACGCAGCGTTCTTCGGGCGGGGTGCAGACGTCGCCGGTCACCGCTGGTGTGGACGACGCTGGGCGGATCGTCATCTCGAGCTACCCGGACCGGGCCAAGGTGGCGAACGTGCGGCGGGATGCTGAGGTGTCGGTGCTCGTGCTCAGCGACGACTTCGGCGGGGCGTGGGTGCAGGTCGACGGTATGTGCGAGGTCATCGACCTGCCCGACGCGGTGGAGCCGCTGGTCGACTACTACCGGGCGATCTCGGGCGAGCATCCGGACTGGGACGAGTACCGGGCGGCGATGGTGGCGCAGGGCAAGTGCCTGCTGCGGGTGACCCCGACTCGGTGGGGTCCGGTCGCGACGGGCGGGTTCCCTGCGCGGTTGGCGGACGGCTGATCGGATTCGGGCTTCCGGCTGGGCCGCTCGGTATAGTGCTGCCCGCCGGAGCGATCCGGCACTCGTCTGTCCGAGGTCTCGCCACCTCGGGCAGGCCCGGCCAGGTAGCTCAGTTGGTACGAGCGTCCGACTGAAAATCGGAAGGTCGGCGGTTCGACCCCGCCCCTGGCCACCTCCAAAACCGCAGGTCACAGGCCTGCGCGGCGGCCCGGCCCGAAGGCTCGACGGCAGTTGACAGCAATAGTTGACAGCAACGGGCGAGCGTCTTCATCCGAGCCGCTCCCCCAGGCGCTGCATCGCGGCTCGCTTCTCATCAAGGGACGCGTGCGCGTAGATGGTCATCGTCACGCCGATGGTGCTGTGCCCTGCAATCTGCTGAACGATGTGCGGAGGTACTCCCTCCGCCAACAGCAGTGACACGCAGGTGTGCCGCAGATCATGGAAGCGCGGTAGCGGCTCATCCA
The DNA here is from genome assembly GCA_963757225.1 of uncultured Actinomycetota bacterium. Taxonomy (GTDB): domain Bacteria; phylum Actinomycetota; class Actinomycetes; order Actinomycetales; family Dermatophilaceae; genus Lapillicoccus. Next base: position 884 of record CAVWQU010000019.1, on the reverse strand, counting down.
GGACGCTTCGCACCGCGTACCAGCTGCGGCTCAGGTTGTCCGGATCGAGCGGAGTTCCGATCCCCGATGTGAAGACCATCCCGGAGTCGACCCAGTTCGGACCTGCCTTCAAACGCTCCTTGGCTTGCCGGACCTGATGCTGTCGAAGCGCGTCGACCACGGGAGCAGGCAGTGGGACCGACCTCTTGGAGGTCCTCGTCTTCGGCGGGAGCAGCCGCAGCTCTCCGTCAACACGTTGCAGCGTGTGATTCACCGACAGCACGCCCAGGCCCAGGTCGATGTCCTCCCAACGAAGGCCGACCAGCTCGGCTCGACGAAGCCCCAGGTAGACGGCGACCACGTACAACGCATGCAGCCGGTCAGTCTTCGACGAGGTGAGAAGGAGGCGCGCCCGGTCGACGGACAAGCCAAGTCCGACCTCGTACTGCGGAGCGGGGATCCGAACCAGCTTCGCCACGTTGCGCATCACCAGCTCGTCGCGCATGGCGTTCTGTAAGCCGGCCCGGAGCACGGCGTGCGTGTACTGAACGCTTCGTCGACCCAACCCTGCCTGCTGAAGGAGCTTGTACGAGATTCCTGACGTCGATGACCGCTAGAGTCCGCAGCTTCTTGCTCCCGATCGCCGGGATGATGTGCCTTCGCACGATCAGCTCGTAACCCTGGTACGTCTTTGGCGCGAGGTTCGGCTTCACGACCGTTGCGAGCCAGTGAGTGAGGTACTCGCCCACCGTCCAGTTCTCGACAGGAATACGGACGCCTCGCCCAGCTCGTGCTCCAGTTGCGCGAGCTTCTCGCGAACCTCAGCCCGAGTCCTCCCGTACAGGTGGACCCGCTTGCGGCCGCCGGTATTGGTCAACGCATATGTGGCACCCACCCAGCGGCCA
>CAVWQU010000018.1:0-342975 GCA_963757225.1 uncultured Actinomycetota bacterium | reverse complement strand
AGATCCCCCAGGAGCTCTACGAGTCGGCCGAGATCGACGGAGCGAGCCGCTGGCAGCAGTTCCGCTACGTCACGCTGCCGATGGTCGCTCCCGCCACGGCCATCGTCATGGCCTACACGACGGTCCAGTCGTTCAAGGCCTTCGACCTCATCCTCGGCCTCGGCGGCAACCCGCCCAAGGGATCACTCGACATCCTGTCGACCCGCATCTACGCCGGCTTCGCGAACTCCCAGTTCGGTTACGCCGCAGCCGAGTCCCTCATCTTCATGGCCCTCATCGCCGCCATCACCTGGCTGCAGCGGCGAGCCGTCAAGGCCAGCAACCCGGACGTCTGAGGAGAACGCCATGACCTACAACCTGACCCGTCGCGTGGTGCTCGGGATCTACGCCGTCCTCGTCATCGTCCCGCTGGTCGTCGTCATCTTCGGCAGCTTCAAGACCAGCCAGGACCTCTTCGCGTCGCCCTTCGCCCCACCGACGAGCTGGCAGTTCGACAACTACAGCAAGATCGTCGGCGAGTCCGGGCTCGGCGTGGCGTTCCGCAACAGCGTCATCGTCACCGGCTGCTCGGTGCCGCTCACGCTCTTCATCGCCAGCCTGGCGTCCTACGGGATCGCTCGCATCCCCGGCTGGAAGAGCGGCCTGCTCTTCGGGTTCTTCGTCCTCGGCATGGCGGTTCCCGCCCAGGCCAACATGATCCCGCAGTACGTGCAGTTCGAGACCTTCGGACTGACCGACTCGCTCGTCGGGCTGATCCTCATCAACATCGTCGTGACGCTCCCGATCGCGGTGTTCATCATGACCGGGTTCCTCAAGACGCTGCCCAAGGAGCTGTTCGAGGCGGCCGCCGTCGATGGATCCGGCCCCTGGCGCACGTACCGGTCCATCGTGATCCCGGTGTCCGTGCCCTCGCTCTCCGCGACGGCCATCTTCCTCTTCGTCATCCACTGGAACGACCTGCTCTACCCGCTGCTGTTCATCCAGGACGCGGCGAAGCGCACCATCCCCGTGGCCCTCCTGTCGTTCCAGGGCGAGTTCCTCACCGACTACCCGCTGCTGTTCACCGGCGTCGTCGTGGCCTCCGCGCCCATCGTCCTCGCCTACGTGTTCCTGCAGCGCTACTTCGTCGCCGGCATCACCGCCGGCGCCGTGAAGGGTTGACCATGACCGACACCGACACCGCAGTCCTGCTTCGCCGCGTTCGCGGCGTGCGCGCCGACGAGGCCGGCGTCACCCTCGACATCGACGCCCTCCCCGGCGTCCAGCTCGGCATGATGCCGGGCTGGCTCACGGGCGAGCCGTTGGAGGCGCAGGGAGTCGAGACCCAGATGCCGAACCTTCCCGACATCACCCTCCCTCCCACCGACGTGACGGCGTATGCGTTGCGGGTCACCGCTCCGCAGCCCCGCTGCCTGCGGCTGGTCCTCGCCCCCGCGGGGAACGCCGCCCTCGATGACGACGGCACCGGTCTCGGCATCGTCGTCGACGCGACGCCGGATCCATCCACGCTCGACGTCGAGGAGCACGAGGACCGCGTCGTCCTCCAGGGCGGGGGCCTGCGGCTGACGGTGGGCCGGGCTCCATTCACCCTGATGTTGACGGACGCCGAGAGCGGCGCCACCGTACTGCGCACCGCGGACCGGCTGCGCCAGGTCGCCGGGCTGCTGACCGCGCCGTCCGTCGTCGTCGACCGGAACGCGACCACGCTCAGCCTGGAGCTCGGCCCGGACGAGGACATCCTCGGCTTCGGCGAGCAGTTCAGCCGCCTGGTCAAGAACGGCCAGAAGCTGCGGCTGCGCAGCGAGGACGCCTGCGGCACCGGCACGGGGATGGCCTACAAGCCGGTCCCGGTGTGGCACTCGTCGCGCGGCTACACCGGATTCGTCAACACCGGTGCCGTCGTCACCGCCGACGTAGGGCACTCCCGCCCATCCGTCCTGTCGATCGGCGTGGACGACCCGGTCATCGACCTCTACGTCGTCGCCGGTGCCGACCCCGCGGCCCGGCTCACCGCATACACCGCCCTGACCGGCAGGCCGGACGTCCCGCAGCCGTGGGCCTTCGGCTACTGGATGGGGCGCTGCCGCTACCACACCAGCGAGGAGATGCTCGAGGTCGGCCGGACGATGCGGGAGCACGACGTGCCGCTCGACGTGTTGCACCTGGACCCCGACTGGCTCGTCGTCGACCGGCTCAACACCGACTTCATCTGGAACACCTCGCGGTTCGGCGACCGCAAGCAGTTCGTCACCGACCTCGCGGACCTCGGGATCCGGCTGTCGGTGTGGGAGCTCCCCTACCTCGACCCCGCCTCGCCGATCTTCGAGCACGCCCAGCGCGAGGGCTACCTCGTCAAGCGGACCGACGGCAGCCTGGCGTCGATCGTGAAGACGCCGACCCCCGATGGGCGGATGCGCGCGCTCATCGACTTCACCAACCCGGAGGCACGGCGCTGGTGGCAGGAGATGCACCGCGAGTTCCTGGACGACGGCGTGGCCGTGTTCAAGACCGACTTCGGCGAGGCGCTGCCCGACGACGTCGCTCTCCACGACGGGACGCCCCCGCACCAGGCCCACAACCTCTATCCGTTGCGTTACAACGGCGCCGTCTCGGACGCGATCCGCGAGTTCACCGACCGGCCGCCGCTGGTCTGGGGTCGCAGTGGGTGGGCCGGTTCGCAGCGCTACCCCGGCCAGTGGGGCGGGGACGCCGAGTCGACGGTCGCCGGGATGCAGGCGACGGTCCGTGGCGGACTCTCGTACGCCATGAGTGCTCCGGGGTTCTGGAGCCACGACATCGGCGGGTTCTTCGGTCCCGAGCTGACCCCCGCCCTCTACGTGCGGTGGACCCAGCTCGGTGCGCTGTCGCCGCTGATGCGAGCGCACGGGCTGCGACCCCGCGAGCCCTGGGCTTTCGGCGACGAGGCGCTGCGCATCTGCCGTGACTGGGTCCGGCTCCGCTACTCGCTCCTCCCCTACCTCTGGCAGGTCGCCAACGAGTCCGCCAACAACGGCTGGCCGGTGATGCGCCCGCTCGGCTTCCACTATCCCGAGGACCGCGTCGCCCGGAGCGTCGACGACAGCTTCCTGGTCGGCCAGGACCTGCTCGTCGTGCCGGTGTTCGACGACGCCGACCAGCCAGTCAGCCGGACGTTCTACGTGCCGCAAGGCCGGTGGTACGACCTCGAGGACGGAACCACCTTCACGGGTCCTGCCTTCCACACCGTCGACGTGCCGCTCGACCGGATGCCGCTACTCGTCCGCGAGGGTGCCGTCATCCCGCGCGTCGACGTCGACGCGACGGTCCGTTCGGTCGCCGATCTCCTCGAACGGCCCTGGCACCAACACGTCTACGGCGACGTCGACGTGACCGGACGGACGTGGGTCGGCTTCGACGGCTCGCCGCTGGCCGCCGACGGCGAGGTCGTCCGCCATGGCGGCTGACGCGGACCGCTGGGCGGATCTCCCGGAGAAGCTGTCAGCGCTGGTGTCCGTGGCCCGCGACCGGGGCCTCGACACCCTCGTCCTCCGCGACCCGGCGAACCTCACCTGGTTCCTCGGAGGACGGGTCAACGTCCCCCAGACGCTCGACACCGCGTGCCTGGACGTCGTCGTGGACTGTGCGAGCCAGCCTCGCATCACCCTCGTCACCAACGCGATCGAGGCGCCACGGCTGCGTGACACCGAGCTCGCTGGGCTCGACGCCACGTGGGACGTCGTCGCCTGGTGGGAGGGCCGCGACCCGAGGCTTCCCCACGGCACCCACGTCGGCTGTGACCGCCCGCTGCCGGACGCAGCCCCGGTGGCGGCGGACCTCGCTCTGTTGCGGCGCCGCCTCACCGACCGGCAGCGGCGGCTGATGCGGGAGGTATGCGGTGACGCGGCGGCCGCAGCCGCCGCCGCGGCGGCCGCACTCACGCCCGCGACGACCGAGTACCAGGCAGCCGGACTTCTGGCGCGTGAGCTCCTCGACCGCGAGCTCGACCCGATCGTCCTCCTCGTCGGCGGCGCGCCGCACCTCGAGGCTCACCGCCACCCGCTGCCCACCGGCGACCCCCTGGGGGCCCGCGGCATGCTCGTCGCCTGCGGCCGACGGCACGGTCTCGTCGCGAGCGTCACCCGGATCGTCTCGTTCGAGCCGCTCCGCTCCGACGAGCGGGACGCCTACGAGCGCCTGCTGCACGTCGAGCAGGCCTTCCTCGACGCCTCCCGGGTGGGCGCCCGCCTGGGCGACGTCGTCGCGGCCGGCACCGCCGCATACCGTGCGCACGGGTTCAGCCCGGACGAGTGGCACCGCCACCACCAGGGCGGCTTCAGCGGCTTCCAACCCCGTGAGTTTCCCGCGTCACCAGCCAGCGACGAGGTCGTAACGGAAGGCGCGGTACTCGCATGGAACCCCAGTGGCGGCGGCTGGAAGGTCGAGGACACCACCCTCGTGGAGGCCGCCGGTCCCGAGACCCTGGTCCACGACGACGCGTGGCCGACCGTGAAGGTCGGGGACCGGCTCCGGCCGGACGTCCTCGTCCGCTGACCCCACCGATCCGTTGACATCCAACCCGACTCGCCAAGGAGCATCCTCGTGACCACGATCGCCAGCCACCTCGTCGACGGCACCTGGGAGGACGGCGACAGCACCGTCGACGTGACCAACCCCGCCGACGGCAGCGTCGTCGGCCGGCTGGCGTGGGGCGACGCGAAGACAGCCCAGCGCGCGGCCGACGCGGCCGCCCGAGCGTTCGCCGACTGGGCCGACCTGCCGCCGCGGCGACGGGCCGACATCCTCCTCGAGGCGAGCAGGCTGATCGCCGAGCGGGCCGACTCGATCGGTGACACGCTGGCCCGCGAGGCCGGCAAGCGTCGCCCTGAGGCCGTCGGAGAGCTGGCCTTCAGCGCCGAGTACTTCCGCTGGTTCGCCGAGCAGGCCCGCCGGCCGCAGGGCGAGGTCATGGCCCACGAGTCGGTCGACCGACGGCACCTGTCCGTCCGGCGGCCGGTCGGTGTCGTGGCCTCGCTGACCCCGTGGAACTTCCCCTGCTCCATCCAGGCCCGCAAGCTGGCTCCCGCTCTCGCCGCAGGATGCACGGTCGTCGCCCGCGTCTCCGAGAAGGCTCCGCTGGCGGCGACCGAGATGGTGCGCGCGCTCGTCGACGCGGGCGTCCCTGCCGGCGTAGTCAACCTCGTGCACGGACCGGCCCGCGAGGTCACCCAGACCCTGCTCGACCACGAAGCGGTCCGTGCCGTGACCTTCACCGGGTCCACCCCGGTCGGCCGCGAGATCATGGCCAGCGCCGCCCGTCGCGTGGTTCGCCCGCTGCTCGAGCTCGGCGGCGACGCCGCGTTCATCGTCTTCGAGGACGCCGACATCGACGCGGCCGTCGAGGGCGCGATGCTCGCGAAGTTCCGCAACACCGGGCAGTCCTGCATCGCCGCGAACCGGTTCATCGTCCACGAGGACGTCTACGACGAGTTCGTCGACGCGCTGGTGGCCCGGGTCGACGCCATGACGGTCGGCGACGGGCTCGCGGACCCACTCCCCGACCTCGGCCCCGTCATCGACGCCTCCCGGGTCGACGCCGTGAACGCGCTGGTCTCCGAGGCCCTCTCGCTGGGTGCCACCCGGCTGACCCGCGAGCGCGACCTGCCCAGCGGCGGCACCTTCCTGGCGCCGACCCTGCTGGCGAACGTCCCCGACACCGCCGCCATCGCCACCCAAGAGGTGTTCGGGCCCGCCGCCGCGGTGTTCCGGTTCCGCGACACCGCCGAGGCGCTCGTCCGCGCCAACGCCACTGAGATGGGCCTGGCCGGCTACCTCTGGTCGCGCGACATCTCCCGCTGCTGGCGGACCGCGGAGCATCTCGAGGCGGGCATCGTCGGCGTCAACAACGCGCTCCCCTCGGTCGCCTTCGCGCCGATGGGCGGCGTCAAGCAGTCCGGACTGGGTCGGGAGGGCGCAGCCATCGGGATCGAGGAGTTCGAGGACGTGCGCTACCTGGCCCTCGGCCTCTAACCACGCGCATACCGGATCGTCGGACATGACCACCGAGCTGCTGTTCCTGCCCCTGGGGGTGGTGGCCGGCGCGCTGACCCAGCGCGTGACCGGCATCGGCTTCGCGCTGGTCTGCGCGCCCCTGCTCGTCCTCATCGCCGGGCCCTTCGAAGGCGTCGTCCTGTCCAACCTCCTGGGGCTCACCGTCAGCGTGATCGTCTTCGTGACCCACTGGCGGGACACAGAATGGAAGAAGGGCCTGCTCCTGGCCGTCCCGGCGTTGATCGCCATCCCGTTCGGCGCCTACGTCGCGAAGAACGTCCCGCCCGCTCCGCTCATGGTCATCATCGGCCTGCTGGTCATCGTCGCCCTCGGCGCAGTCGTGCTCAGCGAGCGGGCCAGGGTGCTGCGTGGCCGCGGTGGAGCCGTCGTCGCCGGTGCGTCCAGCGGCTTCATGAACGTCACCGCCGGCGTCGGTGGTCCGGCGATCGTCCTGTATGCGGTGAGCACCGCCTGGGAGCACCGCAAGTTCGTCGCGACGTTCCAGTTCTACTCGATCTTCACCAACCTCGGCTCCCTGGCGGCCAAGGGCGGACTACCCCACGTCGCTCCGCTTGCGTTAGCCGTGTCGTTCGGCGGGCTGGCCGTCGGCTTAGTCGGGGGCGAGATCCTGTCGCGGCACATCGACCACGAGCTGGCCCGCCGGCTCGCCATCAGTCTGGCTCTGGGGGGCGCGGTCTTCACCGTCATCAAGGGCATCCTCACCTGGTGACCGCTACAGGACCAGGACCTGACGGGAGCGGAGCCGTTCGTTGTATGCCGATCTTCGACACGCCCGCTCGTCCACACCTCGTGCACCCAGTGGTCACTGCCGACCTGGCGTCGAGATGCTTCGGCTCTCAGTGTGCCGGCATGGCCGGGTCTCGTGTGGAGATCAACCGGACGCCAAGAGGGTGCCGGTCGACTCCTGGTAAGCGACGTCGAGATCGTGACAAGGCTCGGCCACTTCGAGGAGATCGGTTGGCGGCCGGTACCGAATCGCGTTGGCTCGCCCTCGGACTGCGACATAGCAAGGTTCCCAACACCAACCTCCCCGGCTGCACGGACGAGACCGTCCGCGCGAACGTCACCGGTGAAGCGCGCGGCTTCGGCGGCGAGGACCGCGGTCCGGTGGCCGAAGAGGTGGCCGAAGAGGTGGTCTCGTGGGGCGCGTCCGGATGAGACACCGACCGGAGGACGCCGTGTCCGGCGGCCGCCAACACGGGCGACCGGTACCGTCGGCACGACCACACGCGTGAGGAGGGACGTCCTGCATGCAGTTCTTGCGCATGGAGGCTGGGGGCACCCACAGGGCCGAGGGCCGGGCGCATAGGTCGCTGAGGGTCCGCCGCGGCCAGCTCCATCCCGACGAGGACCTGGCGGATCGGCTGGGCCACCCGTCGGGTGACGTCGCGCTGGCGTGGCTGCTGGCGCAACCCGCTGCAACCGCACCGATCATCGGCCCCCGCACCCAGGAGCAGCCGGACGCCGCACTGGGCGCGCTCGACGTCGAGCTGGACGAACCGACCCGCATCCGGCTCCACGAGTTCGTTCCCGGGTGTCGGACCGTCCTCGAGGACTGCGGGTGGTGACCCACCCCTCCCCAGTCGACGCCCCTCCGACCGGGACTGGGCTGAAGGTGCTGTTCATCGGCGGCACCGGCGTGATCAGCGCCGCGGCCGCCGAGCGGGCGGTCGCCGTAGGTCACCAGGTCACCATCCTCAACCGCGGCAACACCCTTCTGCGCGCTATCCCCCCGGGAGTCGAGCTGCTACAAGTCGACGTCCGGGACACCGCCTCGGTTCGGGCCGCCCTCGGCGACCGGCGATTCGACGTCGTCGCCGACTTCGTCGCCTTCACCCCCGAGCACGTCGCTGCCGACATCGCGCTGTTCACCGGCCGCACGGGGCAGTACGTCTTCATCAGCTCCGCCTCCGCCTACCAGAAACCGCCGGCGAAGCTGCCGATCCGCGAGTCCACCCCGTTGCGGAACCCGTTCTCGCCGTATGCGAGAGACAAGATCGCCTGCGAGGACCTCCTGGTGAGGGCCTATCGCGACGACGGCTTCCCGGTCACCATCATCCGTCCCTCCCACACCTACGACCGGACCCGCATCGCCCTGACCGGCGGCTGGACCGACATCGCCCGGCTACGGGCGGGCAGACCCGTCGTGGTCCACGGCGACGGCACCTCCCTCTGGACAGTGACCCACAGCAGCGATCTCGCCAAGGCGCTGGTCGGCCTGCTCGGCCATCCGCAGGCCATCGGGGACAGCTTCACCATCACCTCCGACGACTACCTGCCGTGGAACACGATCTACCAGCTGTTCGCCGACGCTGCCGGGGCACCGCCTGCCCGGCTGGTCCACATCGCCTCCGAGACCATCGCGGCTGCGGCACCGGAACTCGGTCCGCCGCTGCTGGGTGACCGGTCACACTCGGTGATCTTCGACAACAGCAAGGTCAAGGCGCTGGTCCCGGAGTTCGTCTGCACGACCCCATATGCCACCGGCGTGCGCGACGTCGTGAACTGGTACGACGCGAACCCCGACCAGCAGATCGTCGATCACCACCTCGACGCGACTTTCGACCGCCTCATCGCCGCCGCCCACACACCGTGACCAGGGCCCGCACGACCGGTCGGACGGCTCTCGGCACCGCACCTTCAAGCGCTACCCGACCGGCGCACTGCTCGCCCAGAAACTGACCCCTGGCAGCTGAATTCTGACCCTCTGCCGGATCCTGGCCTCGAGTCGCTTGAGAACGGGCCAGGCAGGAGGGCCAGGGTAGCCACGGGCTGGAACCGGCCTGCTGGGGCAGGCTGAGGCGGATGCCCACCGCCTCCTGGCCGGCGCCGGAGGTTGGGCGCGGTTCGTTGACCCTCTCACTCCACACCCAAGGTTTGCGAGATCCGGTTTGGGAGCCGATGTGGGACGGGCGCAGGGGCACGGAAGCGCAGGAAGGGCAAACGACAATGACGAAACCCCGCCCTGATTTCAGCGTCTGCGCTGGTGGAGCGGGGTTCTTCCGTTGTGGAGCTGCGGGGATTCGAACCCCGGGCCTTCTCATTGCGAAGGCGTTCCCGGACCCATCGGTCACCGGCCTTTGCGTTGCATGAGTTGCGAGGTGACCGCCAGAGTGCCCTGGTCTCGTCCGCGGGGGGCACCGGGGGGCACGCCATTGATACCCAGCTTGAGGCCCGCTCTGAACCGCCCCTCGGGCTGCTCGCCCGCATTTCGCCCGCGTCGAGCCGTCGTGACGACACCTCCATGACCTGAGGAAACGTCCCACCAGTCGGTCCCACTCCGTCTTCGTCCCGCTGGTCCAGCCGGTGCCGACGCGTCCGCGGCGGTTCCGACAGACGTCCCACAGACTCCTGCCACACCGCCCAGGCGGCTGAAGCTGCGCCGGGGCACCTGACTGGTGTGGCTACGGCGGTACTGACGCGTCGGACTGCACAGGTCTGCCTGCCCAAGATCAACGCCGGCGGCAGATGTGCCGGGGACGTCACCGTGACCCACATTGCCGCCCAAGCGATCCAGCGCCGGCAACTGGGCTGGGCCGCCTACAGCGCTCTGTCAGCAGCCGTCACGCTCATCGCCGTGGTGCGCTCCAACGGTGGCTTCGCTCACCAACGCACAGACTGGGTCGACAGCGCCGGCGCCTGGCAGCGCGTCGCCATTGTGGCCGGGTTGGGATGGGCGAGCAGTCACTGCCTCCAGACGCTACTGCGCACATAACCGGCTCAACCCAGTTCGCCCGACGTATGAATCGCCCAGCGTGTCCGGACGTTCCGAACCTTGGGAAGGTTGGAGTCATACCTGGAGATGCGCCCGGCTGGGTTGCCGCTGCATGAGAAAGGGGAGCAGCATGAGCACTCCGTGCTGCCTGAAGCGGAAAGTCAGCGCCGCGGTCTACCGGCACTCGTCGAGGACGCCAAGATTGCTGTCGAGCGGGCCCCAGGGTTTGATCGGTCCCGAGGAGGACTGGATGCTATCGAAGCGTCTGCTGACGGTGTGTGCGGCCAGCGCGGTGACAGCCGTCGTGCTGGCTGGGTGCGGGAGTTCCTCCTCAGGTGGCACGCCGAGCGCCGGCGGGTCGATGCCCGCACTGGGCGCGAGCGCCCAGTCGGTGTCGACGCCAGCGACCTCCGCGGGTGCCTCGACGCCGTCGACGTTGAACTCCGCCTCACCGGGGGCCGCGGCCAGCGACCTCCCTCCTGGCACGAGGCCCTTCCCGGCAGAGGGCGAAAACACCGCCACACTCGAAGCCGGGAGGTACGTCACCTCCGATCCCTTCCCTGTTTCCGTGTCAGTCACCGTGCCTGCTGGATGGAAGAGTGAAGAGCCCGGCGCCTACGTCGTCTTCCTCAGCACAGCGGACGGTGTCGGCAACGACGGCCCAGCGACGCTCGCCCTGCTGCTCTCGCCGCTCGAGTTTTCTGACCCGTGCGCGACCGGCGGCCCCGGTACCAGCGTGGCGTCGGTCGACGATTTCGTGAAGGCGGTGGCAGCGATGCGCGGCGCCAAGGTCACCGGACCGAAGGACGTGACGGTCGGAGCACTGAAGGGAAGCCAGGTGACCCTGGCGCCCAGTTGCAAGGGCGGCAACGGTGTGGTCATGACGCTCGCGTTGGGACACCAGTTCTTGCTGAATCCTGGCGAGACCATGTCGTTGACCGCGCTCGACGATAGGGGCGTCCTCCTGATCGTCGAGGAGAAGACGACGCCGGGGGCGACGGCACAGGACCGCGCCCAGATCGCCGATGTGCTGCAGTCGATGAGCATCGGCGGATCGACCTGAGATGCCTCGCGCCGCGCATGCATGAGTGGACAGAAGATTGGAGTTCGGCCAAGCGGTGGGGCTCTAGGCGTGGCCGCCGCGGTCGACTCTCTGGTCGCGCGGGGAGCCCCGCCGCCGCTCGGATGACGACCGGGCCCGTCCCGGGCCGGAAGGCGTGCTCCCGGGAGCTTCCTTCGGCGAGAGCCGAAGCCCCAACGGTAACGTCCGACTCTGCGGGGCCGGATGCGGGTAGCCCGTTCGTGCCGGTCTGAGGGCCAGGCCCCCCTTGGCGGCTCGATCGGAGTCGGGGACGGCGGTCAGGCGGCTGGGCCCAGGCGGGAGTCCGCGTCGCCAGAGGTTTGGAGGCAGTGGGCGCGCGCGACGGCGTCAGCCTCACGCTCGGGCAGGAACCCGGAGTCGGACTCGCAGTCGTGGCAGACCGTGACCGCGCGATGCCCCAGATGGATGACTTCAACCGCATGGGGATGGCAGGTCGCGGCCGCCGCATGATGGTGATCCCTGCGGTGCGCTGCCGCTGCCGTGCACGCGGCCACCAGCGCGGCACTCTCCACTGCGGTATGCCCGAGCATGTCCCCTCCCTGATCTCCCTTGCTATCCATCCCGTTCAACCGTGCGCCTCCCGAGTCATCCCGGGGCAGGACGCGCCGAGCATTGAAGTCCCCGGTGTTAAGACAACCCGTCAACCCGTCCTCGGCGCATCGGACATCCGGCCAGTCCGGACTGTCGAACGAACGAGCCCCATACGGCGGCCTGGCGCGGCGCTCGGGCTCATCCGCTCCCAGACGGCTTCGCCGGCTGCAACAGGCACGAGTGGCGCCACAGGCGGGCTCTGGACATCGAGCAATGGATCACCACCCTGCAGCCAACCCTCCGTCCTATCTGCGGGGCCTGCCTCGAGCGGCTCGCCTGGCACGAGGCCGAGTCCGGCATCCGCCGCCGGAACATCCACTCATGCGAAGGCGCGACGTTCGAGCTCCCATACCCGCCCGTGAAGGCGCCCCGCCGCAAGACGTCCACTTCGCCGCGGGCAGCGCGATCGTGCCGAGAGTCGGACGTTCGATGACACCCTTCCCGAGGACCGCTCAACATGCGGTGAGGGCGAGTCCTTTCGCCCACTTAGACGCAACTATTTGGCCCCGTTGGGCATCGAATCGGGGCGTACGGAAGTAATTCGCGATCGCCGGCATTCAGGTCATCTGTCGATTCTGCGAGACGAGGTGCCCCGGGTCCTGGAGGCTACCTAGGTCCGTGGCACTGGAGCGGCCGCTGTCGCCTCATACTGAGTTCCGCTCGATCAGGGGGCAGGCCACGACGGTGATCGGCGGGACATCTTCGCCGGCGAGAGCCGCTACGAGCAGGTCGACGGATCGTGCGCCCATCTCCTGGAACGGCAGCTCCACGGTGGTCAGCGTTGGTCGCAGGTAGCCGGCGATGATCTCTTGATTGTCGAACCCGACCACGGCGACATCGGTCGGGATGTATAGACCGCGTTCCTTGATCGCGTCGTAGGCGCCCATCGCCATCCGGTCAGTGCAGCAGAACAGCGCCGTGGGCGGGTCCCGTCGGTCCAGCAGGTTCGCCGCCGACTCGTAACCCCCGACCGACGTGGCCGGTGCGTGAGTGACCAGTTCCGGATCAACCGCCAGGCCCGCTTCCCCCAGCGCCTTGGCATACCCCGACAACCGTCCCCGGGCTGCCACCGTATGTGCCTCAAGGTTGACCAGCCCGATCCGCCGATGCCCGGCCTGCAGCAGGCGGCGTGTGGCGGTGTACCCCCCGCCCACCTCGTCGGGCAGCACCGACGGTAAGCGGCCGTCGGCGTCGAAACAGTGCAGCAGCACGCTCGGGACCTCCGCGGCGGCGGGTGGCACGGCTAGCGCCTGATGCACCCCCGAGGCGAAGATCAGTCCTTCCACTCGGTGTTGAAGGAGGCGCTCGACGGCGTGGGCCTCCATTGCCGGGTTTCCCTCGCTGGCGGCGATCATCAGGAACGACCCAGCATCCCAGGCCGCGTCCTGTGCCCCACGCACCACCCCGGGAGCGAACGAGCTCGTCACGATCTCGGTCACCAGGCCTAGCAGCCCGGAGCGTCGGGCGGCCAACGCTTGCGCCCGGACGTTCGGTCGATAACCGAGTTCCCGCGCGGCACGCAGAATTCGCTCCCGGGTCGCCTCCGACACCCGGGCGTGGTCACGGTCGTTGAGCACGAACGACACCGCGGCACGGGAGACCCCGACGTGCTGGGCGATGTCCTCCATCCGAGCGCCATGAGCAGCGTTAGTCACGACATCTCCCGGAACGACATGAGACGGACCTTGCCATAGTTTAGTTACGCGCGTTACCGTTCCGGCACACCGCGTATTCGATCTGTCGTTCAGATCCTCGATGACAACGTTGTCAGCCCGTATTACCGAGCCGAGGTAGGCCATCGTGCGAAAACCACGCCTGTACACGTCGCGAGTCGGAGCCATCGTTTGTGCGCTGTTGGCGTTCGTCCTGCTGCCGTCGAGCACCGCATCCGCTGCTGCGGACGACCCGTATCGACCGGTCTACCACTACACCTCAGCGCAGAACTTCATGAACGACCCGAACGGGTTGATCTACCGCGATGGCGTCTATCACCTGTTCTACCAGTACAACCCGTACGGAACGACGGCCGGCAACGGTTCATGGGGTCACGCCACCTCCACCGATCTGGTGCATTGGAAGCGTCAACCGCTGGCGATCTCGACCGACGCGAACGAGGACGTCTGGTCCGGCAGCGTGGTGTACGACCGGACCAACAGCAGCGGGTTCGGCACCGTGAGCAAGCCGCCGATGGTCGCCGTCTACACCAGCTTCGAGAAGGCCACCGGCCTGCAGCGTCAGGCGCTGGCCTACAGCGGCGACGGCGGCTACACGTGGACCAAGTATGCGGGCAACCCGGTCATCGACATCGGTTCGCGCGACTTCCGGGACCCGAAGGTGTTCTGGGACGCCGCCCACGGCGGCTGGCGGATGGTGGTTGCCCTCGCCGCTGAGAAGAAGGTCTCGATCTACTCCTCTACCGACCTGAAGTCATGGCGGCACGAGAGTGACTTCGGGCCCGCTGGCGCGGCTAGCTCCGTCTGGGAGTGCCCCGACCTGTTCCCGCTGGCGCTGGACGGCAAGTCCAAGCAGCAGCGCTGGGTGATGTCCGTCAGTGTCTCGGGCAAGACGCAGTACTTCGTTGGTTCGTTCGACGGCACCACCTTCAGCTCGCCCGACGCCGAGTACACCCCGCCGACCGGCACTGTGATCAACGACTTCGAGGGCAGCGACTACGGCAACTGGACCACGACCGGGACGGCGTTCGGTTCCGGCCCATCCGCCGATGGCCCGGACGTCACCGGACGACACGGCGAGAAGGTCGTCGACAGCTTCGGCGGCAGCGACGCCGCGACGGGCACGTTGACGTCGCCGGCGTTCACGATCTCGAGCCGCTACATCAACTTCGCCATCGGCGGCGGAAACCACCCCCACGTCGAGGGCGGCTCGGTCGGACCGCCGGCCGGCACGACATTCGCCGACTTCGAGGGCGCAACCTACGGCGACGGATGGACGGCAACCGGCGATTTCGTCGGCGAGGGTCCGGCCACCTCGAACGCCCCCGGCCAGCTCGGGGCCAAGGTGCTCGACACCTGCGTCAAGGCCTGTGACCCGGCCGTCGGCACGATCAGCTCACCCGAGTTCACCATCGGCACCAACTACATCGATCTGCTCGTCGGCGGCGGGAACCACCCGATGTCAGGCACAGAACCGACGGCAGTCAACCTGGTCGTGGACGGGAACATCGTCGCGACGGCCACCGGCCAGAACTCACCGAACCTCGACTGGGTCGCCTGGGACACCAGCGCCTTGAAGGGGAAGTCCGCCCACATCCAGGTCGTCGACCAGCGCACCGCGGACTGGGGCCACCTGATCGTCGACAACATCGTGTTCTCCAACGTCGCGGCGGGCCCGTGGGACTTCGAGACCACCGCGAACCTGGTCGTCGACGGCAAGGTGGTCCGGTCGGCGACCGGGAACAGCGGCCCGGGGCTGGACTGGGCATCGTGGGATCTGTCCGACCTGCAGGGCAAGCAGGCCCAGATCCAGCTCGTCGACACCGCGTTGACCGACTGGGGTCATCTGATCGCCGACTACTTCGTCGCCGCGGACCAGCCCGCCCTCAGCGCCGCCCAACGAGTGCGGTGGATCGACCACGGCAACGACTTCTACGCGGCGGTTACATACAACGATGCGCCACAGGATCAGCGCATCATGATCGGCTGGATGGGCAACTGGGACTACGCGAACTCCACACCCACTGACAGCTGGCGTGGCCAGCAGTCGATTCCACGCCGGCTCAGCCTGAAGACCGTGGATGGAAAGCCCACCCTGATCTCCGAGCCGATCGACGTGTCCTCGCTGGTCACGGCGACCAAGCACGTCACGCCGACCAAGATCGCCCCGGGCAGTCAGACGGTCCCCGCGGCCGGGCGGTCGCTGATGATCGAAACCACGCTGAACCAGGGCACGGCGACGGCGTTCGGGCTCGACGTCCGCGTGGGAAACGGTCAGCGCACCCGAATCGGCTACGACACGTTGACCGGCGAGCTCTACGTCGATCGCACCGGGGCCGGCCGCTCCGACTTCAGCCCGCTCTTCCCAGCGGTGCACAGGGTCAAGCTGCCCCTCGACCACGGCAAGCTAGAGCTGACGATCTTCGTCGACTCCTCCTCCGTGGAGGTGTTCAGCGCTGACGGGCGCGTCAGCATCTCCGACCTGATCTACCCGCATCCGTCCAGCGTCGGGATCGGAGTCTTCGCCGACGGTGGCACGGCCAAGCAGCAGCGCCTCGTCGTGCGGACATTGGGCGGAGCCATCCAGGGCTAGCCGAGGTAGTCCAAATCCACCGAAGCGCACCGGCGTGCAGACTCAGGTCCAGCACGGCAGCGGCCATCGGCTCCACGCCGGTGCGCAACGGTTCGCCCCGGTCGAGGAAGCCCTAGATGCCAGCCCATCCCGAACGTCCCCTGACCGTGCTACATGCCCGTGACAATCCTGTCAGGAGCGGCCGTGCACGACCAATCACCGACCGTGACGGCCGTCGTGCGGTCGTTCGACGGTGCCGACGTCTCTAGAGAGCTGCTCCCGGCGGCCAGCGGCACCGCCTGGCTGTCGCCGTTGAGGCTCAGCGGGTCAAAACTAGTGCTGCACACCGCCCAGAATGGGCGTGGGTCCAAGCGGCATTTGTTGGTCTGCGTGACAAGGGGCCTGGGGCAATCTGGACGCCTGCCATGAGCCCGTGGCCTTCTCATCGCAAATGGTGGCGCATGGCTTCCCCGCTTGCACAGCGCCTCACGACAGTTGACCGCGTAATCAGAGCCTGACGTCTTCCGGGATGCGCTGTCGTAAACCGGGTCAGGCTTCCCGAAACGACGCCAACTCGTACGTTCAACGACCCGACCGGCGACACTCGCTACCTGGCCCACCCCGGCCTGCACAGATCTCCCGGAGGAGGGCATTCGTTCGGTAGGGCGCGAGGAGAGCCTGTGGTGCGTCAGATGGCAGGCACTCCGCCCATCACGGCGGAGGGGTTTGGGTGACAGGTGGTCGTCCCAGGGCATATCCGGGGACGGCGTCTATCCTGCCAGCGATGGCTAGGCGAGGCCACGGCCGAGCATGGTCGTCGTGGCGGGCGGAGTTCGGGTCGGCACGAGCCCGGTATGTGAACCTTGTCGCGGAGGGCACCGCGCTAGACCGGACGATCGCGTTCAGTGATGCGGTGTTCGCCATCGCGATGACCATCCTGGTGTTGGAGCTGCACGTCCCGGACGTGCCGCCCGCCCAGCTGCCGGCCCAGCTGCTGAACCTGCTGCCCGCCTATCTGAGGTTCGTGCTCAGCTTTGTGGTGGTCGGCGTGATCTGGATGTCACACCACCGCAAGTTCGGCGTCATCGCCCGGTTCAACCAGCCGCTGCTGCGGCTGAACCTGGTGATGCTGCTGCTGGTCGTGTCGCTGGCACTACCTACAGCCGTCCTCGGCCGGTACGGCGACCAGGCCGTCGCGGTCGTCCTCTACGCCGTCTTCGTCAGCGGGATCGGCCTGCTCATGTCAGGGATGTGGGGATACGCCTGGCGCTGCCACCTCGTCGACCCGTCGGTGGACCGCGGCGTGTTCCGATTCGTGTTCATCCAATCCCTGATCATCCCCGTCACCTTCGTGGTTTCCATCCCGGTCGCCATAGCCGCCGGGGCCAATGCGGGCGAGTACTCCTGGATCCTCGCCTTCCCGCTCCTCCTCGGGCTGCGGCATTTCGGCACAGCGAGCGATCCGCCAGCGCAGCAGTCCACCTGACCGGCCGGTCCACCGAACGCCCGATCACGTCCAACCCGACGAAACCCTCCACCGCGGAGGCCGGGTCCGGGCCTACGCCGCCGTTCCACGACGAGTCCGTCGCTTTGGTCACCATCTGCGGTCCGGTCTCAGGTCGGGTTCTCCTGCCGGGATGCCTGACGAGATGCCTGAGGGGTACCGCGACGGACGCCTAGGCTTTCTGATGTCGCCCTTCCGGATCCCAAGCTGGTCCGCCTTCCATCCGTTCCGACGCGCCTGCCACAGGGTCGCCACGCAGGGTGGGGCTGCTGACCGGGTTCTTCGGGCTCGGCGGCGGCTTCGCACTCGTCCCTGCACTGGTGCCCGTCCTTCCCGATGCAGGCGGCTGTGGGTACCTCTCTGCTGGTCATCGCGATCAACAGCGCCACCGCGCTTGCGGCCAGATTGACGAAGGGGATGCACATCGACTGGCCCGTCATCGGCATCCCCACCGCCGCCGCAATCGCCGGACCCTGTTCGGCAGCTGTTGTCACCAACGTCGGCCCGCACCACCTGACCCGTGCCTTCGCGGTCCTGTTCGTCGCCGTCGCGGTCGACACTTCCGTATGAGGCCTCCCAGCCCTGACTTGAGCGGCGCCGCGGTGGTGCGCCGCCGGGATGATGGAGGCTCGCGCCCAGTTCCGTCGCGTCAAAGGTCACCTGCACCTGCCTGCACTGCGCATCGCTCTCAACGAGCACATCGCCCCACAGAATGTCGGCACCATCGGTCATGCCGACAAGCTGATCGCCGCCTGACGATCAGCAAGACCGCCACCGAAGTTCAACGTAGCGCGGGACCACCTCGCCCGTCCCTTCCGCCAGGGATGCACGTGCAGGGTGCTCTTGATCCGGGCAAGGACGCGGTATACCTGTCGCTCGGTCCGACCGAGAACGAGGAGCTAGCCGCCGCCCTCGAGGCAAGATGGACTGGTCAACGCGCTCCCAGCGCGAAACAGACCTTCGGCCAGGCAACTGAGCGAGGCTCTACGCGGCGAAGCCGTCATCGCGGGGCCGTCACGGCGGGGCCGAACGACAGCGAAACGGAAATGCCAACGCTCGGCCTGGGATCGACGCGCAGGGTCACCGTCGGACGAACACCGGCTCGCTTCCGCTGACGTCCACTCGGTACCGGGAGTGCAGGTTCTGTAGACCCTCGGCCGAGTTCGCGTCGTCCGGCAGCATGAGCGTGTGGACCTGTTGGCCCTCGCCCGGGGCGAAGCCCACGAACTCGGGCGCACCGGGTGCCACCGGGTCGAGGTCCTCCGGGCACGGTGCGGTGGCTACAATGTTGCCGTAAGCGTCAGTCACGACCAGGCGTCGCATGCCATGCTCCGTTCTCGTTCACAGCAGGCCCTGGACCCACACCTCGAAGGTGCCCGATCCACCGGACACACACGTGATGTCCGCGTAGTAGCTGACTCCGTTCTGACTGGTGTGATCAAAGCCCTGGTTGAGGGTGTTCACCCGGCCCGAGAACGTCGAGAGCTGCACCGGCGTCGCGTAGGCATGCTGCGGTCCTCGCCAGTCACCTTCGGTGGCGCCGGTGTACGGGTTGACGTGTGGGTACCTCCACACCATGGTGGTTGTCTGGCCCGGGTAGAGGGTGACGCTCGACGCGAGCTTCCAGGGCAGTGCCACGTGACCTCCACGGTCCTCCGTCGCCGCTGCAGACGGGTGCAGGAGGCACCTGCAAGTTGCAGCCGACGTTGGCAATGTACCGCCGGTCGAACCCGCTCCGTCGGCCTTTGGCGCAAGGACGCTCCGGTCCCACTCGTTGGTGGTCGGCCGACAGCGCGACCATGTGGAAGGCGTCCACCCGATGACTGCGGCACATTGCCAACGGTGGCAGCCCCTGCCAAGCAGGTCGGCGCCTGCCACCGGCGTCGTTGATTCTGCTGGACGTTCCCTACTTATATCCATCAGCCGACTCATTCCGTGCTGAGGGGAGCCCGTCTCAAAAGGCTTCGAACCGGCTGGGCGAGAGTAGCTGGCGCCCCTGACGCGACAGTCGGCGTGCGCGCCGACAAGAATCAAGAAGACAAGATCCACGATCAGCGAAGGGCTGGTAGCGCATCGCCTTCATTCGGGTCTTGCTGGAGGTGCTGACCCACGATCCCTCCCAAGGCTCCCCAGCCCCGCCCGAGACCGTTTCGCCCCTGGCTTGGCGCCCGGGTCGTGTCCTTGCGCCATCCCGTCCACAGCTGGTGCACCGGTAGCGGCGGACTGTGACCAGCAGCGTCGTGGGCCGCCGCCTGACCGTGTTCCGTGCCGATCCGCCAACACACCGGCGGACACAGCCGTCGGCGTCGACCACCCGGCAGGTCAGTACCGCATGCCCCGGCTCCAGCTCTGACCGACCACGACGAGCCCCAGCTCAGCGAAGCCAGCGACCCTACTCAGGGTCAGGGCAAGCAAAGGCAACGTCAACACGTCGAGGTCTTCCGAGTGGGCAGCGTAAGAATTCCCATCATCGAAATCGCTCGACCCCTACCCGGGGCGCTGACGAGCCGCCCGGATCTACACCCTCATCGGTGATGACGCAGTAGTGTAGTGAGCATTGGCCACCACGATCTCACCACACGAGATGCGTTCACGGCGCGACAGATAACTCTAACAGTGAGGAAGACCATGGCGAAGATTACGATGGACTTCTGGCGCGACGATTACATCGATCGGGCCTGCCTTGAGTATTCATATGTGCCGGAAGGCAAGCGCCGCACGCTTCTACTCAAGGCGGGGCAGCAAGAAACGGTTCAGACCGACACCATACCGGATGATCTCAAGCCATCGCATGTGCAGGTGTACACCTTGACGAACAATGGCGAGGTCAGCCTGGACATGTGGCAGTTTCCCCCTGGTCCGCCGCATGATCTGCCCGTGGTCGGCGCGCAGGTAAGCGTGCTAGAAGCGAGAATGGTCGCCGCTGGCGCGGTCACCTACTCCGATGCGACAGTCGACAGCGGATCCGCTCCACTCGATCTGTATTCGCGTCCGTGCCCTCAGGATGTTGGTAAGCGCAATGGGAAGGCAAATCGATAGGCTTAGTCTGATGTGCGTTATCTACAATCGACCCAACGTGGAAAATCGGACATACCGGTGGTCACTCACGCCCACCGAGTGGCCGACCCAACAGAACGTAAGAACCGTCGGCGCTCTCGCGAAATCATCGTCTGTGGATCAGGGCTGAGCCAAGCGGATCGCGGCTCTCACTCGGCGTGGACGTCTGCGGTCAGAACTGGTGCGGTGGAAACCGGTCGTCGCTGCCGATGACGTGGGAGACGAGGAATATGCCTGACTTGTCGAACGCCGCCGCCGTAAGAATGTCGTCGGTCTGCTTCGTCAGGACGACGGCGGTGCCGGGATCCAGCTGGCCGCCAGCAGATCAAAACCAACCTCCCGGTCGTGCCAACGGCAGTCGACTGACGCCTCGGCAGAGGACCGTCTCCAGTCTCGGAGCTGGCGAGTGCGTCACAGCGCGCAGCTACCGCGTGGCCCTGGTGCTGCTGCACTACACCCACAGTCGGCCTTACCTCGAAGGTGCTGCACACCGGCCCAGAAAGCAGCAGCCTCGAACCGCCCCGTAGGACGCGGGGTGGACCGTGCCGTCAGCCGCCGACAACTCATCAGGGACTGCTGCACCGATTGGTGACAGTGGGTATGCCGCTGACGCGGCGGGTGTGGTGATGATTGCCTCGTAGGCGATGGGGGTCAACCGGCCGAGGGCGTCTTGGCGTCGGCGGCGATGGTAGGTCCGCTCGATCCAGGTCACGATGGCGATGCGCAGCTGGTCGCGGGTGGCCCAGGCGCGGCGGTCGAGGACGTTGCGCTGCAGGAGGGCGAAGAAGGACTCCATGGCGGCGTTGTCCGCGGCGGAGCCGACCCGGCCCATGGAGCCGGCCATGCCGTGTCGGGTGAGCGCCCGGTGCATGGCTCGGGATCGAAATTGATCCTCGGTCGGAGTGGACTACGCACCCGGCGGGGTCGACCCCGCCGGCTCGCCGGTTGGCGACGGCGTTGCTTAGGGCCGTCACGGCCAGGCGGGACTTCATCCGCGAGTCGATCGAGTAGCCGACGATCCGGTTGGAGTAGGCGTCCTTAACCGCACAGAGATACAACTTCCCTTCGCCGGTCCAGTGTTCGGTGATGTCGGTCAGCCACAGCCGGTTCGGCCCTGGAGCGGTAAACCGGCGGGCGACCAGGTCATCGTGCGACGGCGTCCCCGCCTTTCGGGCCTTGGCGTACGCCTTCGGTTTACCGAAGACGCTCCACCAGCCATTGGTCGAGCAAATCCGCCACCCGGTGCGGTCGGCCATCGGCTGCCCCGCCTGACGGGCCTCCCGGGGGACGGCGGACCAGCAGCCGATGCCCGAACTCCGGGTCGTCCCGATGGGCGCCGAACAGAGCGTTGGCGCGGTGCGCCTCCACCCAGTCGGCGTCAGTGACCGGTCGAGCGAGCCACCGGTAGTAGGGCTGGCGGGCGAGTTTCAGGACCCGGCACGTCACCGCGACCGGCACCCGGAAGGGGCGTCGGCGGCGGCCAGCTCACGGACGAGCGGGTACATCATTTTCCCGGCAGGTTCGCCTGAGACAGGTACGCGGCAGCTCGGCGTAGGACCTCGTTCTCCTGTTCCAGCAACCGGATCCGTCTCCGGGCCTCGCGCAGCTCGGCGTTCTCGGTGGCCATCGACCCGCGCTTGACGCCGTCGTCACGGTCCGCTTGGGACATCCAGTTCGTCAGGCACGACTCGGAGATCCCAAAATCAGCGGCAATCCGCTTCAACTGCTGACCTGGCTCACGGTTCCTCGCGACCCGGACCACGTCATCACGGAACTCTCGAGGGTAGGGCTTCGGCACGGCGTACATCCTTCCAGCGGCACCCACCGGCACCGCAGATCAGATGTCACCTACCGGTGCAGTCCCGTCGTTCAGGAGTTTCACGTCGTGGTCCACTCTGACAACGCGACGGTCCGGCTGCCCGCCGTGATCCTTGAGCGGCCTTGTAGTCGAAACTGTCTTCACACCCAGCCGGAAACTGCGGTTGAGGCTTGGCCTCGGAAGGAGTCGAGGCATCGACACCGCTCAGGTTCATCGCACACTGCAACATGTTCATCCAAAGAGTCGCGGCTCAGCCAGCCGTCTGCCGCGTACGCCGACTTCGAGGCCGGTGCCGGTCGCGAAGGGCTCAACAATCCTCTGATCTATAGCCTCGTGCAAGAGCAATGCCGGCGTTCGAGGACGGCCTGTGGACGCTCGCGGAACGAGTCGAGATGTTGGTCGCGGCCGGCAGTACCTCCGCCCACAGCCGGGCGGCCTGAGATCAATCAGAACTCGTTCCCGACCGAGACGCAATCGTCACATCGACGGGGATCCAGAGATCTGATCGGCCACGGCGGCCAGCCGGTCCCCGTCCGGCCCGAAGCCCATCGATCTGAGCTGCGCGGCGGCGTGGCGCATCTCAGCAGCGAGTTCTCCCTGGTCGGGGGCGGGGCCAGCTGCCGCCCGCTCGTAGGCGGCGATCGCCGCGTCGACCGCGGCAGCGACCCGATCGCCGTGACCCGCGACGATGAGCCGGATGGCCAGGGTGGCTGCGGCGTCCGCGCCGAGCGCGAGGAACGCCTGCTCGTTGCCGGGCGGCGGGGGGCCCGTGAGGATCTCCGCCGCGGCCTGCTGTGCCATCACCGCCTCTTCGTCGTCGTGCCGGTTCGATAGGAAGATCGAAACGGTGCGGAGCGTGGCGGCGATCGTAAAGGTGTCTGCCGCTGGCTGGCCGGCGGCGGTGAGGAAGGCGACGACGACCCGTGAGGTCAGGGCGGCGACCTCGTCCGGCGGGCCGCCGGCCGCGTCTAGCCGCCACATGAGGTCGAAGAGGGCCCGTCCGAGCATCGAGTAGTAGGCGAGGGCATCTGCGTGCGGAGCGTGGAAGTCTTGCAGCACGCCGACGGCCGATCGGGCGGCGCGCACGGCACCGGCGGGGTCGGTGGACGACCGGACGATCGACACCGCGAGCGACTGGTCGGCCATTGCGATCACAGCGACGGCGCGCCGATGCCAGTAGTCGGGGCACGCTTCGTAGCTGTCGGTGCGGGTCGCGGCGTGGGCGTCGGAGCTGTCCAGGATCAACGGCGCCGCGCAGTCCGGCGCGAGCACGTGGATCACGCCGTCGTGACCGCCGGGCGCGTTCAGATACGGTCCCTCGGCCAAGGGCAGTCTGCTGAGGTCGGCGAGCAGCGGCACGCCGTCCATCGCCTGCACGCGGGCGCTGTACTTGGCCCCGTCGACAGACAGCCAGGCGTGGAAGGTGTGTCCGTCGCCGGTGTGGAAGTCGTACTGCGCGTTGTATTCCAGCACCGGAGGGAGCTGGTTGGCCTGCTTCGTCGCCGCCACGAATTGGTCGAAGTCCAGGGTCGTGCCGTCCGACCGCACTGCTTCGACGGCGTACAGCAAGCCGAGGGTCTGCGGCCAGAGGGCGCCGACGAGGCCGCCCACGACGGGGTTCAACGGCGTCCAGTACGCAGCGACGTAGAACCCAAGCGGGCCGAGACCGGGCAGATTCGTGTTCAGGTTCAAAAACGTCCACGGGCCCTCGCCGCTCGTGCCGGTGAGGTCGAGCCACAGTTGCGGGATGACCAGGTTAGCCCCGCAGGCGAACCCCATGTGAACGCCAACGTTCACCGCCTTCCGGTCGCCGAAGGCCGGGTCGAAACGGATGAGGTCCTGGAATCGGACGTCGGCGTGCGTCGGCATGAGCGTTGTGGCCTGGGCGACGCCGATCTGCTTGTACCCGGCGAACACGTTGTCGTCGCGGCCGTATCCGCTGTTGAGGAACATGCCTCCCGCGGAAAGCAGGAACGAGGGGGAGCGGTAGTAGATCTCGACGCCGCCGTCGGGGACGTCGTCGCTGCCGGTCACCTTCGGCCGGATGCCGTGATAGAACCGGTGCTGGACGGCAGGCATCGGCGCCAAAGCGAGCGTGTACACCTGCGGAGGTGGGCGATACGCGGCGGTCCCGGCCAGCACTCCGATGAACGCCCACTGGTCCGGCACCGACGCGCGGATGTGCCCTGACACGTCACGGTCACCGAAGTACGCCGTTGCAAAGCCGGTCAGCTGGTCGCAGCCGGAGCTATAGAGCCAGTCGAAGAATGTGTTGAGATTTCCATTCTCATCGGTAAACGGGACCCGGTTGCGATTGCCCTTGAGGCGGCGATACGGCTCCACCCGTCTCAGGGTCGAGCTCGAGAGCGCGTAACGGACCATCGTGTAGTCGAGGATGTTCTGGGCGATGGTCCGGACGGAGTCGTCACGTGCGAACTCGTGCAGATTCATCAGGGCGTGCAGCGAGTAGCGAGCGTAGGGTCGCGCGTTGAACTCCATGAAATCATGTTGGGCAATGCGCTGGAGCCATTGCACCAGCCACTCGGTCATGCCGTTGTGGTTGTTGTCGTAGCGCGTGTCATGCGTGACGTCGAAGAACAGCTGGTTGATCAGATAGCGTGCCGTCTCGGTCATAAGGAGGTGGTTCTCGCTTTCCGGCAACGGTCCCTCGAGGTCGTCGACGAGGCGCTGCAGCGTGAGCCCGACCACGGGCACGTCCAAGTCGCCGACGTAACCGGCAACATCCAGGAGTACGCCCAGCGCGGCGCCGACCAATGACGTGTCGACATCTATCGTCACAGTCTCGACGCTCGCAGGGTGACCAAAGCACAGGCCGGGCGGGATGAGCCGATGCCGGATGAACGCGTGCTCGGCGTCAGTCAGCAAGTGCCCGTAGCGGTAGGCGATCACGAGAATCAGGCGCAGCGTCACGTCGAACTCGCCGTCGCGGTGCCAAGTGATTCCCGGAACCTTCCCGTCGTCGTCCTCGCTCGTCCCGGTTTTCCCGATCTGCATCTGCCGCAATGCCACGTGTGCGAGAGGCAGGCTGGGCAGCTCGCCGGGTGGGTGGAAGTCGCGCTCCTCGGCTGCCGCGGCGAAGTGGGCGAGCAGACAGACGCCGTCGTCCTCGGTCGACGGGGTCGCCGACTTCCCCCGCATCGTCACCCGGAGCGGGCGGGTTCGGGCGTACCCGCGGGCCACGGACAATGCGCGGTCGCGGTGGCTGGCGAACGCCGCCGCCGGCGTGTCGTTCAGCGCCGGAAACTCGATCGGTACGTGGCTCTGGTCGTGCGGGGCGAGGTCATGTGTGAGAGTGAAAATGGGCTCGCCGCTGAGGAGCCCGGCATCGTAGATCGGTCCCGTCCCACCGTAGACGCTAAAAACGTAGGTGCCGGGTTCGCGCGGACCCGGAAATATGAACTGCCCGCTGCCCCGATTCGGGTCCGCCCATTCCAGGGGCGGTGCGACCACTCGCCGCTCGAAATTGATCAGCGGTACACCGTTATGAGTGACGTCGACTCTGAAAAGGTTGTACGGCGTGGTGCCGGCGCCGCCCCAAATCAGCTGGATGGATGGCTGGGCCAGCAACGACCCGGGAGGCGGCAGCTCCCGGTCGAACGCGGCTACCACCATGCCCGGTCCCATCGACGGAACGGCCTGAATGGTCCCGTGCTCGAACGCCTGAGCAAAGCGGCCAGCGCCGTCAGTAGTCGACGCCGTGACCGGTCTGCCGAGAGGACCCGTCCATGCGCGCAGCTCGTGCCATCGCTCGGCGAAGATGGGTTCGACCGGCGGGTCGGTCGGGAAGGGTGAGATGCCGACGGGGCCGAAGTCCACACCCACGGGAATCGTCCACCCGGAGCAGTCGTCAGATCCGAGGAGCGGGCTCGTACAGCTCTTGACGACGAACGTGTAATGTCCGAAGCCCTGCAGCCGGCTCCACCGGTACAGCTCGTCCTCGGGGTCGCCCTCGATCCGGACCTGAGCCGCAGCCGCGCCGAGCCCCACGCCGTCACGTTCGACGTCCAGCCGGTAGTAGTCGACGTCATCGCGTGGCCGGGACCACTCGAAGCATGCCTCGTTTCCCAGCAGATAGACGCTCGTCAGCATCTCCTGGTCGGCGGTCCACGCAATCTGGCCTCGCTCGAAGCTCTGGAGCTTGCCCGCGTGCCCCGGGACATCCTGCTCGGCCTTCAAGGCACGGCCGAACGGGCCGGACGCTCCACCCCACCACAGCCAGCGATCAGCGATCCGACCAACAACTGCAACGGTCTCTGCCATGGCGCCGTCCCGTCCTGAAACCCCGACGATAATCGGAAGATAACGCCTCGCGGTTACGACCGGAACCCTTCAGCCGAGCGGCCGCGCCAAGGGGACGCTAGCTCGACCTACGCTCGTCCCTCCAAAGGCCGGCGATCCGGCAAAGTAAGGCCGCTGGCGCGGCCCCCGCGGGCGACATGCACGCGCCTCACAACGAAGCCAGGTGTGACGGCGCGACTTCTTCACGCCAAGCTCAAGGCCGTCTAGGTTCCAGGCATGAACTGGGAAACCGTGTTGGTGAGCGCCGCCATCAGCACTCTGGTCAGCGCAGTCGTCGCGCTCCTCTTGGCAGGGCGCGTCGCTGTGCGCCAGCGGCGGGCCGAGGCGGCCGAGACTGCGTTGGTGCGGCTACGAGATGTCGTCGCGCCATGGCGACTCGAATTGACGCAGTTTGGTCTAGGTATGGCCAACGGCCGCCGTCGCAAGGACTCTTTTTCGCACGGGCAGGATCACTACTCTGCCACGCAGGTTATGAAAACCGCTCAGGGCTTACGACGCGGGCGGCGTTGGCTTGTGCGTCGTCGGTGTCGACGGGTGTTTGGCGCGTACTGGACGACGCTAGCGGAACAGATGCCTTGGGACGGAGACCCGGAAACATACCCACTGACGGCCCACCTCACTAACTCCCTCGTAGCGGACAATTGGGGTGCGCATCAGTTGAATGCCTTCTCAAGCGCCTGGGGGGCGCCCAAACTTGACGTGACAACCAGCCGCTTCCAACGCGCGTACATGGCCGCGCCCGGAGACGATCTACAGCGGAAGCTGGCTCGCGATCTAGCCAGGCTGGCAGCAGGGCGGTGAAGCCGCCAGCCACCCGTCCTTCCAACTCCCAGTCCAGGCTCATGCGACTGGACGTGAGTCACTCCGCCGCGTAGCAGCGCCGGTTGTCCAGCCAAGCCGATTTTGGATCGACCGATACTCGCGACACCATCGCTGGCGCTCATGGTCGAGGTCGACGAAAGCGTAGATCGGGCTGCGGGTTGGACCGGTTGCCCGAATCCGAGGTGGGGTGCCTCGTCTCTGGCTACCGTTTAACGGTGGTCCCGTTTCGCACGGCAGATCATGGTGTTCGGTACGACGGTGCCGTCGCGCCGCCCGGCGAACGCGCTCGCCGCCGCAGGCGTGGCCGCCTGCGGCCGGTGCTCCCGGTGGTGGCACTGCTGGTAAGTAGTTGGGTTGTCGCGGCGTGCGGGACGTCGACCGAGGCTCCTGTCGGGACACCATCGACGGCCAGTACTGCTGCCGCCCGTGGTGAACGCGTACGAGTGTCGGTGGACGCCGCCTTCAGTACGGACGACCGCGGCGTCTACCGTCGACTCCGGTCGATTCTCGTTTCCCTCGACGACCGAATCGTCGTGGAGCAGTACCGACAAGGGCATCCCGCGGACCACACCCTGGAGATCCAGTCCATCACCAAAAGCGTCCTGGCCACCCTGATCGGTATCGCGATCCACGAGGGGAAGCTGGCCGGGGTCGACGAGAAACTGGGACAGCTGCTTCCCGAATATGCCGACGCGATGACCGACGCGACCAAGTCGGTCACGCTGCGGCAGCTGCTGACGATGACCGGTGGGCTGTCAACCGACGACTCGATTATCCCCGCGGACGCGACGACCGACTGGGTGCGCTACACCCTGCGCAGCACACCCAGCAACCCTCCCGTAGGTCAGTTCGGCTACTCCAACGCCGACTCACACGTGCTCGCGGCCGTGCTGCGCAAGGCCACCGGTCAGTCGCCACTGGACTACGCTCGCACCCGCCTGTTTGACCCGCTCCACATCAACGCCACCCAGGCCAAACCCCTCACCGCCACCCCGGAGAACATTCCGGCATACCTGACCGAGACCGGCTTCGTGTGGCTCACCGACCCCACCGGGCTGCACCTCGGGGCCCTCGGTCTGAAACTGACCGGGCGGGACCTCCTCAGCCTCGGGCAGCTGTGGCTGAACGACGGCCGCTCGGCTGACCGCCAGCTCGTTCCCGCCTCCTGGATCAAGGACGCCACCCAACATCAAGTCGATACCGGTGACCCTCAGGCACCGGGCTACGGGTACCAGATCTGGATTACCACCGCCCAAGGGCATCCCGCGTATGCCGCTCGAGGCTTCGCCGGGCAACTCATCGAAGTGATCCCCGACCTCCACCTCGTCGTCGTGGTGCAGTCCACCTCCCCCACCAGCATCGACGCCCCCGTCGACGCCGGCACCGCAGAGTCCGGCGACTACATCAGCCTCGTCAACACCGTCATCGCCCCCGCCGCCACCTAAGCGGGCCTGCATGCCGACCCTCCAGGACCGCCACATCCAGTGCGCAAAACCTCCTCGGAAACGGAGACCGCCGTGGCGACACCGACCCCAAAGCCGCTGCTTTGCCGCTTAAACATTCACCACCACTGGCGCGTCGAACACGCACCGGAAGGCGGCAACTACCGACGCTGCACCAAATGCGGCAAGGACGACCCCGGCGGCTTCAGCGAGGGCCGCCCCGGCGACATCATCGCCGGCGGCTGAGCCGCCATTGATCGCGCGTGGGACCGCGCGCTGGCTCTTGTCGACGCACCTCCCGACCTGCTCTTGACGCTCCAACGTCCCCCTGACATGCCGCGGAGGGACCATCTCGTCACTATGTCGCACGGCCGCGAGTCGGTCCACCAGGTGAGTCACTCCGCCGCCTGTCGGCGCGTGGGTGTCGTCTCAAACGGCTGGCAGGCGGCGCCAAGCGCGGCGCCCGGCCCTCGCCGTACACACGCTGAACGCGGCTTGCCCTGCTCGGGGCGTTCGGTTCGGGTCCGCATGGCAAGGTGCAGGGTGTGCAGATCGGTGTGGTGTATCCGCAGATCGAGCTTGGTGGAGACCCTACGGCCGTCCGCCGGTTCGGTCAGGCGGTCGAGGAGCTGCGGTTTGACTACCTGTTGGCCTACGACCATGTGCTCGGCGCCGTCCACGCCGGCCGGACGCCACGGCTGACCGGTCCGTACACCGAACGGGACCCGTTCCACGACCCGTTCGTGATGTTCGCCTATCTGGCCGGCATGACGGAACGGATCGGGTTCGCCACCGGGGTGCTGATCCTGCCGCAGCGTCAGACGGCGCTGGTGGCCCGGCAGGCAGCCGACGTCGATCTGCTCTCCGGAGGCCGGCTGCGCATGGGGGTCGGGGTCGGCTGGAGCCCGGTGGAGTATCAGGCCTTGGGCCAGGACTTCCGCAGCCGAGGCGCCCGCCAGGAAGAGCAGATCGAGCTACTACGACGGCTGTTCACCGAACCCGTTGTCGACTTCGCCGGCCGCTTCGACCGGGTTGACCGAGCTGCCCTGGTGCCGAAGCCGGCCCGCTCGGTCCCGATCTGGCTTGGCGGATCCAGTGACAAAGCGTTCGACCGGGCCGCCCGGCTCGGCGACGGCTTCATCTTCTTCGGCGGCGGCATCGACCACGCCATCAACGCCTGGGATCAGGTCAGGGAGCTGGTGCGCGAGCACGGCAGGTCGGCGGAAACCTTCGGCGGCGAGTATGTGGTGGTGCCCTGGGGCGGGATCGGCGAACTCACCGCGGAAATCGACGCGTGGGAACGGGTCGGCGGGACACATGTCTCCATCGTGACCATGGGCCGCGGCCTCGACTCCGTCGACGCTCACGTCGACCTTATCTCCACACTCGCGGACGCACTCGACCGACCATGACCGTCTTTCCGCTCCAGACGTCATGCCCTGCTCGCGGTGCATGCTCATGTCCAGCCTGAGCGACTCGGCGGGAACCACACTGCTGCCGCCATCAGCGTCACTTCGCCGCCTGCGGACGCGCCCGCCCAGAGCGGAACCGGTCTAGCGTCGACTCGGTCCGGGTGCCTGGCCGTGTTGGCGGCGGGCGAGGCTTGGGTCTGCGTTTGGGTCGCCGCGTGGGGTGATCTTCGTGTCCAGTCCAACGTCCGTTCTGCCGTTCCAGCCAGCAACAATGTCGACCGCTCAGTTGGCCGCAGTCTCCTACCTCGCCCGCTATGCCGGGCGCACCCACGTTCTCTATGCCTTCCAACTCCGGCGGTGGTTCACGTGGTGCGACAGCTACTGCCTGGACCCATTGGTGGGGATCCAACGGGCTCACGTCGAGCTGTACATTCGCCAGCTCGGCGAGCACGGCCTGATGGATTCTTCGGTAGTGACGATGATGCACGCGGTCCGCGGCTACTTCCGGTTCGCGCACATCGACGGCCTTATCGGCTCCGACCCGGCCGTCTACGCCAGGCTGCCAAAGATCCACCGAGATGAGTCCCGCACCCAAGGACTGGACCGGCTCGAGCTGATTCGGTTCCTGCAGGTCGCCCAGACCATCACCGTCCACCACGGCGCCCTGGCGTACCTGCTCGGCATCAATGCCCTTCGAGCATCAGAGGCCGCCGCCGTGCGGATCGAGGACTACGCCGACACCCTGCGCGGGTACCGGGTGCTGCATGTGGTCGGTAAGGGCAATAAGCCCGCCACCATGCCAGTGACCGTCCCGGTGCTAAGGGTCCTGGAGGCCTGCCGCGGTCAACGGGTCTGCGGCCCGCTGATCCTGCGGCCAGTCTCGGGCCAACCGATCAACCGGCGTGACGCCTACCGGATGGTCACCAGGATCGCGACGGCGGCCGGGATCCCCCGGCACATCAGCCCCCACTCGCTGCGGCACGCCGCGATCACCAACGCTCTCGATGCAGGCGTCCCGCTCCGCGACGCGCAGATCCTCGCCCGCCACGCCGACCCGCGAACGACCGAACGCTACGACCGGGCCCGCGGCAACCTCGACCGACACGGCGTCCACTTCCTCACCGCCTACGTCGCCGGCGCATGAGCTCCCGGACCTACAGCGATACCGCCCAGTTAGATACACGTGCGCAGACGTGCGGCCGCACATGCCGTGGGCGTTCAGGAGGCGCTGACGTGGGTGGTCTGCCGGCACTGGTGTCCGGGACGAGTTCGATGCGAGGCAACGCTAATCGATTCGCCGAGACGGTGAACCTTCGGAGAACTCCGCCCCAGCGCCTGCCCCAGATCGACGCGCGGACGAGGTCGTGGCGTCGCCCACCCAGGATGGGCGGACGCCACGACCCCTCTGAGAGGCGTCAGGCTTGA
Organism: uncultured Actinomycetota bacterium; assembly: GCA_963757225.1. Lineage (GTDB taxonomy): Bacteria > Actinomycetota > Actinomycetes > Actinomycetales > Dermatophilaceae > Lapillicoccus. The sequence continues at coordinate 311,473 of CAVWQU010000018.1, read as the reverse complement.
CCGATGTCGTTACTTGACTGCCTGGAGGGCATCCACCTCACCTGAGCCGAACCAGCTGTTGTGGCCGGCGCCTCCCTGGCAGGTCTGCGGGGCACCGCCGTCGACGGCGGGGAAGAAGGCGTAGGCCGAGGTGTCGCTCGGGCAAGCGAGTGGGTTTGTCGCCTGTTGCAGCTTCGACGACAGCGCTGACCCGGTCTTGCCGCTCGCCGACTCGAGGAGCGCAGCGACACCGGCGGCGTGCGGTGAGGCCATCGACGTGCCCTGGAGGTAGCAGTAGGTGGCGGCCCCGTCGAACACGGGCCGGGCGCAGGTGCCGATCAGGCTGGCGGGGTAGGTGGACAGCACCCGACCGTTCGGCGCGGCCGGGGTGACCTGCAGAATCGAGTCCCCGCCGGGTGCGGTGACATCGGCGGCGGAAATCCCGTACGACGAGTAGAACGACTTCATCCGGAGGTTCCCGGTGGCGGTCACGCCGACCACGCCCGGCACCTCGACCGGGACGACCGCGCAGGCGTTCGAGATGTCCCGAGTCACCGGCGTTGTGTCGTCCGGGCTGGTCGCATCGACGGTGGGGTGGGACAGGTCGTCGGCCTGGTTGCCTTCGGCGGCGACCACGAGGGACCCGTTGGTCTGGGCGAACTTGATGGCCCGTCGCTCCGCGGTCCAGATCGCCCGCTGGACCGGGTCGTTCTTGCAGTTGAACAGCCAGGGGTCGGCGAAGTAGCTGTTGTTGGTGATGTTGACGCCGTGCTCGCCGGCCCACATGAACGCGCAGATCACGGCCTCGGGGAAGAAGGACCCGGCCGCGTTGCCGGCCTTGATCCCGGCGATCTTCACGTTCGGGGCGACCCCGACGATGCCGATCCCGTTGGCCGCCGCGGCGATTGTCCCCGCGGTATGCGTGCCGTGGCCGTTGTCGTCGGCCCAGGCGGCGGGGCTGGTGTTCGGCGCTCCGGTAATGCATGAGGCGCTCTTGGTGAAGTCGACGTTCGGTGCGAGGTCAGGGTGGGTGTAGTCCAAGCCGGTGTCGATATCTCCGACCACGACGGATCGGTCTCCGCCGGTGACCGCGTGCGCCGCGGGTACGTTGATCTGCTGCATGTCCCACTGCCGACCGGAGAGGTTGTCGCCCCACGTCGCTGCGGCCGCTGCCGGGTCTGCCCCCGCGACTTGGTCCTTGCCGATGCTGGTGGCGAATCCGTCTGTACGGGCGGCCGCGCTCACTTTGCTGTCAATCTGGATGTCGGAGGCGAAGCTGGCGCTGGTCGAGCGGGCGATGACTACGCCGATCTTGGTGTAGTTGGCGACCACGGTTCCGCCGGCCGCGCTCACGGTGCTTTGCGCATTGCCAGACGAGGAACCGTCCTTGTACAACACGACGTAGGTGGACGCGGTGCCCTGTGCCGCGGCCGCGACTTCGGGGGCGACGGTGACGACGCCGGCCGTGACCGCGAGCGCGGTCCCGCAGATCGCCGTCCTGGCCCGGAGGGAGTGAAGATTCATGGACACACTTCCTATTCGAAGCGGTTCCCCCGAGGGTCGCGGCGGTTGTCGGACCAAGTCCGACCTAAGCACGGCGGCATACCACTGACAAGAGACTCATCTGGGTGAGAACGGGACATGACCCGCACACCCACCATGCACGTCCCCAGCTATCTCCCCGACCTTGCCCGCCGGACCGGGGCTTGAGAGAGATCCGGCTGGCCAGGCCGGTTGAGCACCGGCGCGGCGACCTGGTCCTGCCGTGGACCAGGATGGTCGGCGAGCCGATGAACCCGAGCGGGTTCACCTCCTCGGTGGAGGCCGTCGTCACAAACTGGGCGCGGATCAGGGCCGCCTCGTCGAGGGCCGTGCGCAGCAGAACGGCACCGGCTTCTTGACGGGAACAGTCGGACGTCACCTACAGCCCAAGTCCCGCGCCGGGCTTGGAACACACGACCAGGTGCGCCATTCCGCGAGGGTCGGCGGTTCTTCCACCTTGGGCTTCGCACAACCGCGAGGGACGTCTGGACCAGCCGAACGCCAACGACCCTTCGGTACGGCCTCCGACTTGCTCAGCGGAAGTCATTCGCGGTCGCCTCAGCTCAGTAGCCGCCGGTTCCGCCGGTTCCCGAGCCGCCACCGCCTCCATAGAGGACAAACAGCACGACGACCGCAACAACGATCATTGCACCCAAGATGAGCCAGATCTTCGGTCCCGTCCGGTTGCTCCGGTCAAGCATGTGCGAGGCACCCTCCTTGCCTGGTCACCTGATGAGGGTAGCCAGCGCCACGCTGAGTTCGCGACGTTCGGAGAACTTCACCCGTCCCGCGGCCACCCTTCGGCGACCGGATCGATGGTGGCTCAGTCATTGACCTGCATCCCGACAAGCGTCCCGGTGTGTGAGCCAAAACGCCGCATACACCCCCCCGGCACGTCTCCGCGTGGACGGCATCGTCGCACCCTCAGGACGGACGCTGCCTGCGTTCCTGATGCGGTGGTCGTACTTGTAAGAGAAGAAGTAGGGCAGCCGAGGATTGCCGTGGGCGCGTCTTTCCGCCGCGTATGCATTGTGGTTCGTCGGTCGACGGGCAGGCGCACGCCATCCGCCATGCGCGATCACGCTGGCGACCTTGCGAATAGAGCGGCGCCGTTCGCGCGTCAGAGACGTCTTTCCAGCACGCCCAGGTCACGCTCGGCGAATGTCCAATGAGCCCATTCCTCGTGGACGACGGCTCCGACGCAGCGCTGAACCGAATAGGTGCCTGGTGGAGGGTAGCCAGGGCTGCTGATCTCGACGTTGCTAGCTAGTTGCTCGTCGGTCAGACCGACGATGACCTCGGCCACTGACGTCATACGTTCGGCGCGCACGGCGAGGATCTCGTCGAGCGAGGGACGCGCATCAGGGTCGTTGGGCAGCAGCGGGTCGGGCTCTGCCTCGGTATGCAGCAGGCCGAGCGGGCTGTACGGCCGGTCTTGGCCCAAGACCGCACGCATCACCCAGGCGTCCGTACCGAACACGAGGTGGCGCAGCGTCTCGATGTACGACCATTCGCCGTCGACCCGCTCGTGAAGCAGATGCGGCGGTAGCCGCCGCGCTCGCTCCACGCTCTGCGCCCAGATCTCCTGGGCCACCGGCCACGCCTCGCGGAACCCTGCCGCGGTCGTCGGCCGCATCTTCGCGCGCCGCGGATCTCTCCGATCGAGCTCGGCATCGATGAAAGGGCCAACCTCAACCCCGTTCACGGTCAAGCCGCGGATCTCGCCGTCGATGTCGACGTTCTCCAGCCAGGCACCGCGGATCAACGCGTCGACGAAGTAGACGTTGCGCATACGGACGTTGGTGAAGTCGATCTCCTCGAACCTCGCCCCGGACAGGTCCTGCTTGTAGAACTCGGTCACCGGGAGAGCCTCGCGCACCGGACCGACAGAGGGGACGGAAAGTTGGGTCACTCCGCCGCGAAGCGACCTCTTCTTGTCGACGCACGGCGGCGGTTCTGACCGTGTGGTGGCCCTCCTGTTGTCCTCGTTGGACTGCGCGACGCGATCCAACGCCGTCGCGACGCCGACGCGTGTCAGGGCTGATCCGGCCCTCACGCGGGGGCGACGATCGGCGGATGGTCGAGCACGTGGGGTTTGTACTCGACCAGCTGGATGCGGCCGTCGAATGTGCGGTGGTCGGTCATCTCGAGGGCGACGTCCGGGTAGCCGTCGTAGATGCGTTCTTGACCCGTCGCCCCGGTGATCACCGGGAACATCACAACACGGAAGCGATCGACGAGCCCGGCCTGCAGCAGAGAGCGGCACAGGCTCAGACTGCCGATCGTGCTCAGGAGCCCCGAGTCTTTGGATTTCATGGCCCGGACGGCCTCGACGGCGTCGTCGCGGACCAGGGTGGAATTAGCCCACGCGAGTGGCCCTTCGAGTGAGGAAGAAAAGACCAGCTTGGGTGTTCGCGTCAGACTGTCGACCGACGCCTCTTCCTCGGGCCTGAATTCGTCTTGGCTACCTGGGATCTCACCGGCGGCAAAGCCTGACATCAGACGGTATGTGTTCGCCCCCATCAGGTAAGTAACGTCGGGCTGCTCAGCGAGCCAGGCGAGGTACTCCGGCCCCTCGAGGCCCCAGAACCCGGGCCATCCCTCGCCCGATGCGAAGCCGTCGAGGGAAGTGATGAAGTCGATGAGTAGGTCCGACATGTCGCGTGTCCCTTCTTTGGTGTTGCGAGGTTGGACTGGCCGCAACCCACGAACTCATCGGTCGGGCCCCAGCGCAGTCAGACACGTCCTTCCACCATGTGAGCGCGCATCGACCCGCTGCGACAGCAACCGCGTCCTTCCGCCGCGTGTTGGGCTGCCGCGGTTGCGTTTCGGGCTGGGGCAGCGATGGGCAGCAGTTCTACGCTGAAACGGTGCTTGACCTGGACGCCATTGATGTCGAGGAGATCGCCACCGCCCTGGCTGACCAGACCGACTACGAGCATCGGTGGCTGATCGACCCACAGACCGGTGAGGTGGCGTTCTGGACCAGCGACACCGGCATCGACGGGGAGAATCCGGTCGAACTCGACGAGCTCGACCTGGTCCTCATCGACCCCCTTCCGTCCTACGTCTGGTACCAGGACATGGTCGATTTCACCCACGGCATCAGTGACCGCGCCGCCGGCGGGCGCCTAAGCCGCTCACTGCAAGGCAAGGGCGCATTCCGTCGCTTCAAGAACGAGCTCTACCAAGTTCACCCTGATCTCATCGCCGCCTGGCACACCTTCAGGGGCGCCCGGGCACGGGCTCGAGCCGTGCAGTGGCTAGCCGAGGAGGGACTCATCGAGGAGGACGCTGCCCAACGGTTCACGCGAGATCACCCGGACCCAAGCCTTCCCTGACCATTGCTCAGAGAGCAGCCTGGCTGATGCTCCTCGAATGAGCGAATCACACCGCCGCGAGAGCGGCTGGCACACTCCGCCGTGTATGGACTGGCAGCGCGTCCGCTGTTAGCGATTCGGGCGGCTCAACATGCAGATGGATGCCGGAAGCCCCTTCTTGACCCTTTCCGACGCGCGCCTTCGCCCTCCGGGCCGGCATCGCCCTTCTCACGGCGTGAGAAAAGTGGTCGGGCGGGGGGCATTAAGGGGTGCACGGGCAAGTCTCTTGGACGAAGCCTCGCCGCGATGTCACCGTTTGCGCTCGTGGGGCGGGGTTCTCTGGTGGTGGAGCTGCGGGGATTCGAACCCCGGGCCTTCTCATTGCGAACGAGACGCGCTACCAACTGCGCCACAGCCCCCAGTGCGGACCACACGATAACACCCGGCGGCACCCCTCCGAGACCACGCCCAGCAGCATCGGGACTGGCACCGCGAGCGCTGGAGGCGCCGTCCCGTGCCGGCTGTGCGCCGCGCGCGAGGGTGAGACACACCGCATACGCTCGCGGTATGCCGACGCCTCCCGCGACGACCGACCCGCCGACCACGCGCGAGACGTTCGTGCCACCGCTGGTGCGGGCGGCGAGCGAGTGGGCCTGGCGCTCCATCGTCATCGGCGTGGCCGTGCTGGCGTTCCTCTACCTGCTGGGCTTCCTCAGCGAGGTGGTCATCCCCCTCACCGTCGGGCTGCTGCTCTGCGCCCTCCTGTCGTCGATCCACCTGCGGATCGCCCGGGTCATGCCGCGAGGGGCGGCCGCCGGGGTCACCGTCCTCGGGACGATGCTGGTCATCGCCGGGCTGCTGGTGCTGGTGGCCACCCAGATCTCCGGCGGGTTCGACTCGATGTCGGCCCAGGTGAGCACGGGGATCACGCAGATCCGCGACTGGATCCGGGGCACGCTCGGGATCAGCGACGACCAGTTCGGCCAGTACCTCGAGCAGATCAAGCAGTTCCTTTCCAGCGCCAACCTCGGCTCGTCGCTGAGCAAGGCCGGCGTCACCGCGGGTCACTTCGTCGCGGGCACCTTCATCGCGCTGTTCACCCTGTTCTTCTTCCTCTACGACGGCCCGGGCATCTGGGCCTGGGTCGTGCGGCTGTTCCCCCGGGTGGTCCGCGACCGGGTCGACTCGTCGGGATCGGTCGCCTGGGGGCAGCTGACCGCCTACACCCGGGCGACCGTGCTGGTCGCGGCCGTCGACGCGGTCGGCATCACGGCCGGGGCGCTGATCCTGCGGGTGCCGTTCGCCCTGGCCATCGGGGTGCTGGTGTTCCTGCTGTCGTTCATCCCCATCGTCGGTGCGCTGCTGAGCGGCGCCGTGGCGGTCATCATCGCGCTCGTGGCGCACGGGCCGGTGACCGCGCTGATCATGCTGGCCGTCGTCATCGGCGTCCAGCAGCTGGAGTCGCACGTGCTCCAGCCGTTCATCCTCGGCCGGTCGGTGCGGGTCCATCCGCTTGCCGTCATCGCGGCCATCGCCACGGGGGCGATCCTCGCCGGGATCGTCGGGACACTGGTCGCCGTCCCGGTGGTAGCGGTGATCAAGGCCGTGGCCGAACACCTGTTCCGGCACGACGACGAACCGACGACGAACCCGATGGCGACCAGCGCGACGCCCCCGGGGACGACCCGCCGGTCCTCGACGACGCCGCGCTGGCGGCCGGAGAGACGCCCGCCTGACCGGCGGCCGAGCCTCCGTCCGGGGTCGTCAGGCCTGCGGCTGACTGATGTTGACGAGCCAGCCGACGCCGTACTTGTCGGTGAGCTGGCCGAACTCGTCGCCCCACATCTGCTTCTCGAGCGGGGTACCGACGTCGGCGCCGTCGGACAGGCCCTGGAAGTAGCCGCGCAGGGCGTCGGCGTCGTCGCCGCTCAGGCTGACGGTGACGTTGGACTCGGTGGCGCGTCCGGGCATGAACGACGGGGTGTCGGCCGCCATGATCGTGAAGCCGGCGTCGGTCTCGAGCTGGCCGTGCATGACGAGGTCGCCATCGTCGCCCTCGGTGCCGAACTCCTTGAAGAGGCTGATGACGACCTCACCGCCGAGGACGCCCTGGTAGAACTCCAGGGCCTCAGCTGCGTTGTTGCTGAACTGCAGGTAGGGGTTGAGTCGCATAGACATGGGTGCGGGGGCTCCTTCTGCTTCGCCGGTTGCCCACTCGGGTGGGTCACGACAGTAGACCCGCGCCCACCGACAGACTCATCGCTCGAGCGAACCCGAGGTGAACGGCCGGCGTCAGCTCCCGACGCGGTGCCGCAGACCGGCCGACGCCACGTCGATGTCGTCGTCCTCGACCTCGATCGGCACCGGACCGTCGCTCTCCGGCGCGGGCTCGGGGCGGTAGGCCGGCTCCTTGAGCGTGTAGGTCGGCGGCGGGACCGGGACGGGCTTCCACCCACCCGGCGTCTCCGCGGCCACCGACGGGGTATGCGCGTCCTCGCGGTCCGCGGTCGCCGCCCCGGCGACGACGTGGGTCGGCCGGGCCGTGGTCGAGACCCGGACTCGTGCCTCCTCCAGGCGGCGCTTCTGAAGCCGTTGGGCCGTGCGCGCCTGCTGCTCCTGGATCGCCGACACGCGCAGCCACACGACCGAGCCCACCAGCACCGCCAACGCGATGACCGACGCTCAGCCACTTGAGGACGTGGGCAACGGAGAGGACGAGCGTGACCGGCACCGCGACGAGCGCGACGAGGAAGAGCACTCCGCGCGCGCGGCGCACGGCGACCTGGGCAGCGGTGCGGTGCGGTGCCAGCTCGATGAGGGGCACCGGGTGCGCCGGCGGCAACGGGGTCTCGCCCCGGTGCCGGGCGCGCAACGGTGAGCTGACGCTGGCGTGCTTGACGACCACCTCGGGCCGGCTGCCCCGGGCCGACGTCGCACCGGGGCCGGGTGTAGCGGCCGCCTCGGCGAGGACCGTCGTCGGCAGCGGGTTGCGGCGTTCGAGGACGCGCATCGCCTCACTGAACTTGTCGACCGACCGGGCGGTCGCGAGGTGCTCGCGCCGGCGGACCCAGTGCTGGATGAGGTAGGCCACCCAGATCGCCACGATGACGAGGAAGATCAGGCTGCTGGGCTGCACGGATCCGACGGTAGGCGGTGTCGGCGCGATGATCTCGTACCCATAACGGTGTGTCGCTGATGTGTCGCGTGTGACGAGTGGGACGACGGCGGCTACGGGTGCCGGGCCCGGCTCCAGCGGTCCAGGACACGGCCGCCCTGGACGTCGTCGCCGGTGAGCGCGAAGGTCCGGTGGTCGCGCCAACCGCCGTTGATGTGGAGGTAGCGCTCGCGCACGCCCTCGTCCCGGAACCGCAGGTGCTCGACGACCCGCAGCGACGGCCCGTTCTCCGGACGGACGTTGACCTCGACCCGGTGCAGCCCGAGCGGCCCGAAGGCGTAGTCGCACAGCATGGCCAGCGCCCGCGTCGCGATGCCCTGGCCCGCATACTCCTCGGCGACCCAGTACCCCGCCGCGCCGGACAACAGCGACCCGTGGACGATCCCGAAGAGGTGCATCTGGCCCGCGATCCTCCCGTCGGCCTCGATGAGGAACGGGATGATGCGCCCCGCGCGGGCCTCCCGGTCGAGACTCTTCACGTACTGGCGGAACGTGATCCGCCTCCCCACCCCGTCCGGCGCGGTCGGCTCCCACTGGCCCACGTAGTGGAGGTTGGCGCTGCGCACCCGGTCCCACTCGCTCCGGTCGCTCTGGCGCAGCGCGCGCAGCACGACGACCGGCATGCGGGTGTCGTGCGACACGAGGGTCACCGGCCACTCCTGGACCGGGCGCTCCAGCATCACGGCGCGATCACCGGTGGTCACCGCCCCCGATCTGGTCGACCGCGTGCCCGACGACCTCGGTCAGCACGGCCAACGCGTCCTTCACTCCGCCGGTCGATCCCGGCAGGTTGACGACCAGGGACCGCCCGGCCACCCCCGCCGTCCCGCGCGACAGCATGGCGGTCGGGACGCCCTTCGCGACCCCGGCGGCCCGGATGGCCTCGGGGATCCCCGGCACCTCACGGTCGAGGTGACGCCGCGTCATCTCCGGCGTCGCGTCGGTCGGGGAGATCCCGGTGCCGCCGGTGGTGATGACGACGTCCGGCCCGCCCGCGAGAGCCGTTGCCAGCGCCTCCGACACCGGCTCGCCGTCCGGCACCACGGTCGCGTCCTCGACGTCGTAGCCCCACTCCCGCAGCGCGGCCACGATGAGCGGGCCGGTGCGGTCGGGGTAGACGCCGGTCGCCGCCCGCGTCGACGCGCAGATGACCACGGCCCGCCCGGTCACGACTCGGTCCAGTCGCCGGACCGCCCACCCGACTTCGCGGTCACCCGCACGTCGGTGATCCGGGCGTGCCGGTCCACGGCCTTGACCATGTCGACGAGGGCGAGAGCCCCGACGCATACCGCCGTCAGCGCCTCCATCTCGATACCCGTCCGGTCCGCCGTGCGCACCGTCGCCGTGATGTCGACCCCGTCGTCGGCGACGGTGAGGTCCACCGCGACGGCGTGCACCGCGACGGGGTGAGCCAAGGGCACCAGCTCGGGAGTCCGCTTGGCCGCCTGGATGCCGGCGATGCGCGCCACGGCCAACGCGTCGCCCTTCGGCACGTCACCGGCCCGCAGGGCGGCGACCGCCTGCGCCGAGAGCAGCACCCGTCCGGCGGCCGAGGCCTCCCGGGCGGTGATCTCCTTGCCGCTCACGTCGACCATGTGCGCGGACCCGTCCGCGCGGACGTGCGTCAGCCGTCCACCCTCGAGCCGGCCGTCGCTCATGGCGTCATCCTGCCCCAGGTTCGTCGAGGAGCCACATGTCGACCGTGTCGCCGACCTCGACGTGGGTCACGTCGGCGGGGATGAACACGAACGCGTTCGCCCGCGCGAGGTCGGCCACGAAGTGGGAGGCCTGCCCCCAGACGGGGTCGGCCCGCCACCCCTGCTCGGAAGGCGACGCCACGGCCCGCGCCACCTGCGCCCGGCCCGGAGGCGAGGAGAGCGCATGCTCCAGCCTGGCCGTCATGGTGGCCCGGCTCTCCGGCGAGCGGCCCATCATGCGCCGTAGCGCGGGGCGGACGAACACCTCGAACGACACGTAGGACGAGACGGGGTTGCCGGGCAGCGCGAAGAGCGGCACCTTGCGGTCGCCGACCAGCCCGAAGCCCTGGGGCTTGCCGGGCTGCATCGCCACCTGCACGAACTCGACGCCGTGGTCGCGCAGGGACTCCTTGACCACGTCGTAGGCCCCCATGCTCACGCCGCCGCTCGTGACGATCGCGTCGACGTCGTCGGCGAGCGCCGCCACCGCCGACAGCACGGCCGCCGCGTCGTCGTCGACGGTCGCCTGGCGGACCGCGACGGCGCCGCTCGCGACCACGGCCGCCTCGAGCATGTAGGAGTTGGACTCGTGGATCTGGCCGGGCCGCAACGGTTCTCCCGGGGGGACCAGCTCCGCGCCGGTGGAGACGACGGCCACGCGCGGCCGGGGGCGAACCAGCGCATCAGCGTGGCCGGTCGCCGCCAGCAGCGCCACGCGGCGGGCGTCGACCACGGTCCCGGCGGTGAGGACGACCTGCCCCTGCTTGACGTCCTCGCCGGCCGGCCGGACGGACGTCCCGGCCGGGGCGCCGGCTCTGACCTCCACCGTCTCGGTGCCGCCGTCGGTGTCCTCCACCTTGACGATCGCGTCCGCGCCGTCGGGCATCATCGCGCCGGTCATGATCCGCACGGCCTCGCCCGGGCCGACCCCGCGGGTGGCGACGCCACCGGCCGCGACCTCGCCCACGACGGGGATCCGCACCGCGGAACCGGGCACGTCCGGGTCGGCGGCGGCGACGTCGGCCGCACGCACCGCATACCCGTCCATCGCCGAGTTGTCGAAGCCCGGCAGGTCGACGAGGGAGGTCACGTCCTCGCAGAGCACGAGGCCGAGGCAGTCCGGCAGCGGCAGCCGGACCGGCTCCGTCGCCGTGACCGCGGCGAGGATGGCGTCGCGGTGCTCCTCGAGGGTCCGCACGTCAGTCGGTCCCGCCGAGGGTCGTCACACCGGTCAGCCGACGACCGGCGGGCACCGTCGACGGCGTCGAGGCCCGCACGGTCACGTCCCCGATGCAGACCACGTCCGCACCGAACGTCACGTCGCCCTCGACCCGCAACGACGACGCCTCCCGCAGGGACGGCACGCCCTGGGCGAACCGCCGCTCGAACCCCGGCACCAGCCTGTAGGGCTTGCCCAGGTCGACGTAGGGCTCGGCGTGGCTGATCACCGAGACGATGGTGGACTGGTCGTCGAGCTCGAAGATGTCGGAGCGGACCAGCAGCAGCTCGTTGGTCGTCTTGACCGGGCGGAACCGCGTGCGCGGCACGTGGATCGCCCGGGCTCCCTCGATCCGGGCGACCGCGCCCCCCATGGCCGTCTCGATCTGGATGACCTCGGTCGACGACGCGTCGGAGGGGTCCACGGTCTTTCGGTTGACGATCACCGGCAGCCCGATGCCGGCCTCGCCGCGGTCACGGCTCTGCGTGAGCAGCGCGTCGAGCGCGTGCAGGTCGACCCAGAGGCTGTTGGCGTGGAAGGTGGTGTGGCGGGTGATGTCCTGGAACGCCTCCTCGTCCTGCTTCTCCACCATCGCGCTGTCGCGGAGCACCAGCTGGCCGTCGCTCTTGCGCACCGCGAGGTGACCACCCTTGCGGTCGTTGACCGTCCGGTCGCAGACCTCGGCCACGTAGGGCACGTCGTTCTCCACCAGCCACGCGGCGATCCGCGGGTCGCAGGTGGCGCCGAGGTTGTCGGCGTTGGACAGGAAGACGTAGCGGAAACCCTTGTCCAGCAGCTGTTTCAGCAGTCCGGTCGCCGCCAGCGACAGGTAGACGTCGCCGTGGCCGGGCGGACACCACTCCAGCTCCGGGTCGGCCGGCCAGTCGACGGGCGACAGGTCGTCGGCGCGCAGCTTGGGCTCGGCGCTCTGGACGAAGTCCAGCGGGACGCCGTCGATCTCGAGATCGGGATAGCGGCCGAGGATGGCCAGCGACTCGTCGCGCGTGCGGAACGAGTTCATGAGGATCAGCGGCAGCTGGACGCCGTACTCCGCCCGCAGCGCGAGGGTCTGCCGGGCGATGACGTCGAGGAACGAGAGCCCGTCCTTGACCACGAGGGCCGACTTCGGGCCGGTGATGCCCATCGAGGTGCCGAGCCCGCCGTTGAGCTTGACCATGGCGACCTGGCGCAGGGCCGACGCCTTAGCCTCGTCGCTCGGCGCGTAGTCGTCCAGCGACGGCACGTCGGTGAGCGGGTCGATCGACGACTCCGGGATCGTCCCGCCGGACCCGGTCGCGATGACGGACTCCAGCTCCGCGTAGCTGCGCTCGAAGGCGAGGACCGCCTCCTCGCTCTCGCCGTGCTGCACCATCCGCCGTCGTGCCTCGGCCAGCCCCGCAGCGCTCATGCGGGCCAGCCTACGATGGCGCCTGTGACCGTCGACCCGACGTCCACGGGCAAAACGGCCCTGCGCCGACGCCTCCGCGACACCCGCCGGTCCCGCCGGCCGGACCGTGATGTGGCGGCCGAGGCGGCCGCCGTCGCGGACCAGGTGACGGCGCTCGTCGAGGCGCATACGCACGGTCGGGTATGCCGCGTCGCCGCGTACGAGGCGCTCCCCTCCGAGCCGCCGACGCAGGTGCTCGTCGACCGGCTCACCGCCGCGGGGTACGAGGTCCTCGTCCCGATCACCCTCGAGAACCGCGACCTTGACTGGCGCGTAGCCGGGACCAGTGAACCGTTGGGGCTCAACGCTATTCACGACGCCGAGGTCATCGTGGCGCCGGCGTTGGCGGTGGACCGGGACGGGAACCGGCTGGGCCGGGGCGGGGGGTCGTACGACCGAGCGTTGGCCCGCCGACGCCACGACGCCCTCGTCGTCGCGCTGCTGCACGACGACGAGCTGCTGACCGCCGGGACCGTGCCGGTCGAGGCCCACGACGTCGCGGTCGACGTGGCCGTCACCCCGTCGGGTGGCGCCGTCCGGCTGGGCTCAGCCTGAGGAACCCTGCGGGCTGAGGATCAGCTCGTTCTCCCGCGCCTGCTCGACGGCACCACGGCTGAACGGCCACGGGAACGTCTCTCCCGCGGCCCACGCGTCGAGCTGGTCGACGTAGTGCGCGGAGTAGGGGTGGCCACTCGTGCCGGTCTGGGTCACCCACGTGGACCCGTCGAGGTCGCCGAGGTTGACGACCATCCGCATGGAGGGCGCCCAGTCGACGTCGAAGGTACCGGAGGACGCGTCCCACCCGTTCGCGTTGACGATCGACGACCCGCCACCGAGCTCGACCGGCCCGCGGTTGAAGATCCGTCGGACCAGGTCCGGGACGGACGCGCCGCCCAGGACCGGGTGCTCCTCGGTGAGGGTGTGGAGCTCGCCCCAGGACCAGGTGACCGGGTCCTTGCCCAGATGCTTGGCGAGGTCCAGCCGGGCCTGCACCAGGGCCCGCCGGAGCACCTCGTCGCGGGTCTCGACCAGTCCCGGCGTGCGGCGGTCGTCCCACCAGCCGTTCGTCGGGTCCTTCAGCAGCGTGATCATCGCCGCCATGTAGCGCGCGCCACCGTCGGCCTGCAGATCCTGCGGCAGCTCGTCGTTGAACGTGTACTCCACGATGCGCATCCAGACCGCGTTGTAGTAGGCGGCGCGGACCGCGGAGCGACCCTTGTCGGCCGGCTGCAGGAAGTCCCAGTCACCGAGCAGGGTCTGCGCCTGCTGGGTGAACTCGTCGCCCGAGAGGTCGATCTGCAGCAACGCCTGGACGAGCGTCGGGGCGAAGCCGTTGTAGGTGTCGTTCTGGATCTCGCTCATCCGCTCGGGTGAGATCTTCACGCCCTCGCTGTCGCTCTTCTTGAGCAGGGTCTCGATCCGCGAGCTGCGCCAGCCGTAGTCCCAGTCGGAGGTGAGGAACGGCACCTGCGGTCCGGTCGCCGCCGTCACCTGGTTGTTCGCCGTGACGATGAACCCCTCGGGTGGGTCGTAGGTCCACGGCAGCTGCGCGAACGGGACGAACCCCCTCCAGTCGTACTGGCTGTCCCATCCGGGCGCCGGCCAGTAGCCGGGCGGCGTGTTGGGGACGGAGGTCGACCGGATCGGGATCATGCCCGGCGCCTGGTAGCCGATGTGACCGGCCGTGTCCGCATACACCAGGTTCTGCGCGGGGACCTGGAACTTGCTTGCGGCGGCGCGAAACTCGGTGAAGGTCGTGGCGGCGTCCATGCCGAAGATGGCGTCCGCCGAGGGGTTGGGCGTCAGCCCGGTCCACGCGAGTGAGACCGCATAGGTGTCCTGCTGCGGCACCAGCCGGACGAGCGCGTTGCGTCCGACGCGACCGACCGAGTCGATGACGTCGGAGATGATCGGGCCGTGCACGGTCCGGCGGATCGGCAGCAGCACGTCGTTGCCGCCGGCGACCTTGATGGTCTCCGTCGTGGTCTCGAGCGGTGCCTGCTGGCCGTCGCGCAGGTAGGTCTGGTCGGTGACCTTCTCCAGGTAGAAGTCCGAGACGTCGGGAGCCAGGTTGGTCAGGCCCCACGCGATGGACTGGTTGTGGCCGACGATGACGCCGGGCATCCCGGCGAAGGTGTAGCCCGAGACGTCGAACGGGCAGGCCGCCGAGAGCGTCCGGCAGTGCAGACCCGTCTGGTACCAGATCCCGGGGATCGAGGTCCCGAGGTGCGGGTCGTTGGCCAGCAACGGCTTGCCGGTGGTCGTCTTGGACCCGGCCACCACCCACGAGTTCGACCCGATCCCGTCCCCCCGGCCGAGGAGCGCGGGGATCGAGTCGAGCGCCGCCTGGGCACTGGCGAAGACGGCCGAGGTCACCGAGCTCAGCGGCGCGGGCCTCGGAGCCGAGGCGACGACCGCAGCGGGTGCCGTCGGTGCGCCGCCCTCGGTGAGCGCCGGGTTGACCGCGCTGGCCGCCGGCGTCGCACCGGGAGCCCACTCGTCCGGCCCGAGGATCGGCGGGTGCCCGGCGACCGAGTAGTCCGGGAAGAGCACCGCGAGCCGGTCCGGCGCGAGGGTGGTGCCCAGTCGGGCCCGGGTCAGCTCGTCGCCGTAGTTGCTGATGAGGTCCCAGCCCATGGCCTTGAGCCACGCCAGCGAGTCGACCGCCGACCACTTCTCGACCGTGTAACCGGGGACCTGCTGCCCCAGCACGACGTACTCCAGACCCATGTCGCTCGGGCTCTCGGCGCGAGCGATGTAGTCGTTGACCCCGTCGGCGTAGGCGTTGAGGTACTGACGCGTCGCCGGCGAGACCAGGGCCAGCTCCTTCTCGGCCACGGTGCGCCAGCCCATGGTCCGGACCACCCGGTCGGTCTCCACGCCGGCTGACCCGACCAGCTCGGAGAGGCGGCCGGCCGTGACGTGGCGACGGAAGTCCATCTCGAAGAAGCGGTCCTGGGCGGCGACGAACCCCTGCGCCCGGAACAGGTCGTCCGTGGAGTCGGCGTAGATCTGCGGGATGCCGTGCCCGTCGCGGATGACCTCGACGCGGCCGCCGAGCCCGTTGAGCTTGATCTCCCCGCTCGTCTGCGGCCAGGACTGGCGCACGATGCCGGTCAGGACCACGGCGAGCGCGACGACGAGCAGGACCACGAGGATGAGCACGCCCAGCCCCACCCGCCGGGCCACCCTCGCTCGTGCCACCCTGCGAGACTAGGACACCCACGAGGCCCCACGAGGCAGGCGAGACCGGGACCGGCCGCCGGTGAGGGGGATCGAGACGGTGGACCGAGCGCACGGACCGGCAGCACGACCCTGGAGGGAGGAGGCGAGGTGACCCGGCTGGCCCCCGTCCCGACCGAGTTCCTGCTCAACGACCTGACCTGGTCGCTGCTCATCGGGTCGGCCGTGCTCCTCGTGGCCATCGCCGCCGTCCGCATCTCGGTCCGGTCCGGGCTCCCGTCGCTGCTGATCTTCCTCGGGATCGGGCTGCTGCTCGGCGAGTCGGGCCTCGGGATCAGCTTCGACTCGGAGGAGCTGACCCAGGTCCTCGGGTACTGCGCCCTGGTGCTCATCCTCGCCGAGGGCGGCCTGACGACGAGGTGGTCGGGCATCCGGCGGTCGGTGGCTCCGGCGGCCGTGCTCTCGACCGTCGGGGTGGTCGTCTCGGTCGGCGTGGTCGCCGTCGCGGCGCGCTACGTGCTCCATCTCGACTGGACGGTGGCGCTCCTCATCGGCGCGATCCTCAGCTCGACCGACGCCGCGGCGGTGTTCTCGGTGCTGCGCACAGTGCCCCTCCCCCGTCGGCTCAGCGGATTGCTCGAGGCGGAGTCCGGGTTCAACGACGCCCCGGTGGTCATCCTCGTCGTCGCGCTCGCGGCCGAGTCGGTCCCGACCGCGGAGCACCATGCCTGGTGGTACCTGGTGCTCGAGGCGGGCGTCGAGCTGGTCGGCGGTACCGCCATCGGCCTGCTCGTCGGCTGGGGTGGCGGCTGGCTCCTGCGGCGGGTGGTCGGCGCCTCGTCCGCGCTGTTCTCGATCGGGGTCGTCAGCCTGGTCGTCCTCGCGTACGCGGCCGCCGCCACGGTGCACACGTCCGGCTTCATCGCCGCCTACCTCTCCGCCCTCGTGCTCGGGAACCTCGGGCTGCCGCACCGGGCGGCCGTGCACAGCTTCTCGTCCGCCCTCGGCTCGATCGCCCAGATCGGGCTGTTCATCCTGCTCGGGCTGCTCGCCTCGCCGTCCGAGCTGCCCGAACAACTGGCCCCCGCCGTCCTCATCGGGCTGGTCCTGCTCCTCGTCGCTCGGCCCCTGTCCGTGCTGGTCTCGCTGACGCCGTTCCGGATCCCGTTTCGCGACCAGGCGTTCCTGTCCTGGGCCGGGCTGCGCGGGGCGGTCCCCATCGTGCTGGCGACGGTGCCGGCGACACTGGGGACGGCGAACGCCGCCAGCATCTTCAACCTCGTGTTCGTTCTCGTCGTCATCTTCACCCTGGTCCAGGCCCCGACCCTGCCCTGGGTGGCCCGCCGGCTCGGGCTCGCCGAGTCCGTGCGCTCCGTCGACCTTGACGTCGAGACCACCCCGCTGGAGACCATGGGCGCCGACGTGATCCAGGTGACGGTCGGTGAGCGGTCGCGGCTGCACGGCGTGGAGCTGTTCGAGCTCCGGCTCCCGCCGGGGGCGAACGTCACTCTGGTGGTCCGCGACGGCAAGGGCTTCGTCCCGGAGGGGCGGACCGTGCTCCGGCACGGTGACCAGCTGCTCGTCGTCAGTACGGCAGACGTGCGCCGCAAGGCCGAGCAGCGGATCCGCGACGTCGACGAGGGCGGCCGCCTCGCCGGCTGGGCCTGACGCCGGGAAGCGATTCGGGTCCCTGTGCGTTCCCCCCGTAGACTTCCGCGCGGCCGACCTATGGCCGCCCATCATCTGAGGAGACCATCCCCGTGCCGACGTATGCGTATGCGTGCACCGCGTGCGGCCACGCCTTCGACCACGTTCAGAAGTTCAGCGACGCCGCGCTGACCGAATGCCCCGACTGCGGCGGGCGGCTGCGGAAGGTCTACACGTCGATCGGCGTGTCCTTCAAGGGCTCCGGCTTCTACCGGAACGACTCGCGCGCCTCCAGCAACGGGTCGGGCGCGAAGAAGGGGACCGACACCGCCACAGCCGAGAAGTCCGCCTCCACGGACTCGTCCTCGAAGGACTCGTCGTCCTCGACCTCGAAGGACTCGTCGTCCAGCACCTCGGCGTCGAAGGGGTCCTCGGGTTCCTCGGGGTCCTCCGGCTCCTCGGGGTCCTCGAGCAGCAGCACCGCCGCGGCCAGCTGACCCTCGCGGGGGCCGTCGTCCCCAGGGTCTGACCGGCTCGTCCCGGCGTCCACAGGCGGGCTGACGGGCATACCGGCTGGTCGCCGGCCCACCTAGGGTCGTCGGCATGACGGGTACGCCACGGGCGGAGATCGGGGTCATCGGCGGGTCGGGGTTCTACGAGTTCCTCGCGGACGCCGAGCGCGTCCACGTCGACACACCGTTCGGCGACCCGAGCGACGACCTCGTCGTCGGCGAGCTGCGCGGCCGACGCGTGGCGTTCGTCGCGCGGCACGGGAAGGACCATCGGTTCCCGCCGCACCTCGTGCCCTACCGCGCGAACCTCTGGGCGCTGCGGTCCCTCGGCGTGCGCCAGGTCCTCGCTCCGTGCGCCGTGGGGTCGCTGCGACGGGAGCTGGGTCCGGGCAGCGTCGTCGTCGTCGACCAGGTCGTCGACCGCACCTGGGGGCGGCCCCACACCGTCTACGACCAGCTCGGCGCCGTGGTGCACGTCGGGTTCGCCGAGCCGTTCTGTCCGCGCGGTCGGCCCGCGGTCGCGGCGGCGGCGCGGCGAGCCGGGCTCGCGGTGGAGGAGGGCGGGACGCTCGTCGTCGTCAACGGCCCGCGGTTCTCGTCCCGGGCGGAGAGCCGGTGGCACCAGCAGGCCGGCTGGAGCGTGGTGGGGATGACGGGTATGCCCGAGGCGGCGATCGCCCGCGAGCTGGCCCTGTGCTTCACGACGGTCGCGCTCGTGACCGACCTCGATGCCGGGGTGGAGGGCGAGTCCGGGGTGACCCACGAGGAGGTCCTCCAGGTGTTCGCCCAGAACATCGAGGGACTCAAGGCCGTCCTCACCGACGCCGTCGAGACGCTCCCGCCGGCCGAGTCCGACGAGGGGGCGACGTGTCCCTGCCGGCGGGCCCTCGACGGGCTCACCCTGCCGTTCGCCCTTCCGACGTGAGTGGCGTCGCGACGGCCGAGGCGTCGTCATCGCTCTTCGCCCGGGCGGCCGACTCCGGCCGGGCGGCGGGCTCCGGCCCGGACTCGGCTCCGCGGGCGGCGTCTCGAGAGCCGGCAGCGCCCCTGTGGGGGCGCACCCGGTGGGGCCGTCCCCGCCGGGGACCCGTGTCGCGTCGACGGCGATGGCGCCGCTCTCAGGTCGTGCGGCTGGTGGCCGTGGCGCTGGTCGCCGTGGCGGCGTGGCTCACGGTGGGCGCCCTGCTTCCCCGGCCGGCGGACCCGGGGCTCCCGACCGTTGTCGCGGCCCGTGACGTGCCGCTGGGGTCGACGCTGACCGCCGCCGACGTCGACCTCGAACGCCGGCCGGCCGGGCAACGGCCGTCCGGGTCGACCGACGACGTGGCGGCCGTTGTCGGTCAAGTTCTGTCCGGACCGCTGCTGACCGGCGAGGTCGTCACGACCGCGCGGTTTCGGGGCGCGTACCAGCTGACCGGGTTGGCTCCCGGGTTCGTCGCGGTGAGCCTGCCGATCTCCGACCCGGTGCTGCTCGACGGTCTCCGGCCGGCCGACACGGTGTCGGTCCTGGCGACGGGTTCGGGTCAGCCTCTGGCCGCGGCCGCGAGGGTCCTGGCCGCCGACCCGCCCGGCACCGGTGTGCTCGCGGCCGGGTCGGGAGCACCGGGACATCTCCTGCTGGCCGTCACCCCCGACGAGGCGCGGGCCCTGGCCGTGGCGTTGGGCCCGACGGGTGCACCCGGTGGGTTCCTCGTGGCCCTGAGGGGGTGATCCGCGAGGTAGCCCCTGGGGGACGCGGTGACACGCGTTCACGTCGGCGACACACGGCTTCGCTAGGGTCGGGACGCCGGTTCGGCCTCGCTAGCAGCTTCCCTCGGCGTCTCGGGGAAAGGGAAGGATCAACGTGCTCAAGGGATTCAGGGAGTTCATCCTCCGTGGCAACGTCATCGACCTCGCGGTCGCCGTCGTCATCGGTGCCGCGTTCGCCGGCATCGTCACCGCCCTGGTGGAGAACATCATCAACCCGCTCATCGCCGCCCTGCTCGGCAAACCGGATATCACCCAGGTGGGCACCTTCACCATCAACGGCGCGAACTTCTCCATCGGTGCGGTGCTGCAGGCGATCCTCAACTTCCTCTTCGTGGCCGCGGCGGTCTACTTCGTGCTGGTGCTCCCCATGAACCGGCTGATGGCCATGCGCAAGCAGGGCGAGGAGCCGGCCCCCGAGGCCCCGTCGGAGGAGGTCCTGCTGCTCACCCAGATCCGGGACCTGCTCGGTGGCGCGGACACCTCGGTCGTCGGGCCGCCCCAGGGCGCTCCGGGTCCGGACGACACCCCGCCCCCCGCTGCGGTGCGCTAACCGCTCCCCGTGCGCTCTAGGGTGCGGTCATGTTCGACCACGTAGGGATCCAGGCGGCCGACGTCGACGCCGCGGTGTCGTTCTATCTGAAGGTCTTCGGGCCGATCGGGTTCACCGAGGTCGTCCGCCACCCGGTGGGCGACTCCGCGGCCGTCGGGATCGGCGGGCGCAAGGGGTTCCCCGCCTTCTGGGTCGGCCCGACGAGGGGCGCGGAGACCCGAGAGCTGCACATCGCGTTCACCGCTCTCAGCACCGACGAGGTCGACGCGGTGCATCAGGCCGCCGTCGAGGCGGGCGCGGAGATCCTGCACGCGCCACGCATCTTCCCGGAGTACCACCCCGGCTACTACGCGGTCTTCGTCCGCGACCTCGACGGCCACAACGTCGAAGCGGTCCACCACATCCAGGGCGGGCTTTCCGGCGCGTAGGCGTCAACGCGGTGGATCGTCACCCTGCTGAGGGGGACGATCCACCGCGATCCCGACGGTCGCCGGCTGATCCCGATCCGAGGTCGTCCCGTCCTCGGTCAGTCCCAGTGCGGCGGACGCTGCTCGCGAAGCCACTGCTCGTGGCTCGGGTCGTTCGTCCGCTCACCCCAGCCGGCGTCGGTGTCGTCCACGGTCTGGGATGTCACGTCCGCCGGCCCGTCCGCGCCGCTGGTGCCCTGTCGAACGGCCCGCCGCCGTCGCTTTTTCTGCTTCTTCTTCCCGTCCGGCGCTGCCGAGCGGTCGGGCTCGTCCGCGCTCGCCTCGGGCTCGGACGGCGCTCCTCGGTCTCCGGCGCTTCGGTCTCCGGCGCTTCGGTCTCCGGTCCCTCCGTCTCCGGTCCCGGGTCGTCAGCCGTCGACGCCGTCGGGGCCCCGGAGAGCGCGCGCGCCTCCTCCCGGACCACCGTGACGATCCGCGCGACGTCCCGGGCCGGGTCGCGGTAGAGGTCCGTGCTCCAGACCCGTAGATGCCGCCAGCCCCGCCGCTCCAGCTCCTGCGGCCACAGCCGGTCCCGTTCTCGCGTACCGGGCCACATCGCATACCCGGGCCCGTCACCGTCGACGGCCACGAGCCAGCGCTCGGGATGGGTCGGAACGGTCACGACGAGGTCGATCCGGTGCGGCCCCGTGCCGAACCGCTCACCGACGACGAGTCCCTCGCGTCGCAACCGGCCGGCCAGCTCGGTCATCAGCGGGTCGGGGGCCGCCGGACCACCCTCGTCCACGGCTCCCGCCACCGCCGCGGCGCCCGCCGCGAAGACGAGCAGGTCGCGAAGCACGACCCCGCCGTCGCGGAGGCGGCTCTCGTCCAGGTCGTCGGGCGCCAGCGACGAGACGACGGTCAGCCGACGCCGAGCGGCGGTGAGCGCGGCCCGCAGGTATCGGCTCGCGCCGGGGCCGGACAGCGCCGGGAACCGGTGGAGGACCCGGCCGTGTGCCGTCTTGCCGTAGCCGACCGTGACCACCACCGCGTCGCGCACCAACCCCGCGGCCGCGTCCATCGACACGACCGTGACCGGCGGGCCGGCCTCGGCGGCCAGGAAGGCCAGCGCCTCCGGCTCGGCCGACGGGTCGAGCGCATCGCGCGCCGCCGCCAGCCCCGCGCGGATTCGCTCGGCGTGGCGCTCGGTCAACGCGACGACGCCCAACGACTCGTCGCGGCGGTGACGGGCATGGTCGAGGACCGTCGCGACGACGTGGTCGACCTCGACGTCGGTCGAGTCGATCGTCGCGTCCTCCCCCGGCTCCACCACGGCCCGGCCGTCGACGACCTCGAGCCGTACCGCCAGGTCGCGCACCGGGCTCGGCGGACCGACGAGCCCGTCGAGACAGTCCGCTCCGGCCGCCCCGAGGAGGCGAGGGTCCGCATACCCGTGCGCCCAGCGCAGCCGGTGGACCGGAAGCAGGTCGGCGAGGTCCTCGAACAGCGACCGACGCGGGCCCTCACCCTGGTCGAACCGGCCCGGCCCAGCGGTGAACCCCGTCGGCCAGGTCGACGAGGCGTCGCCGAAGGCCACGACCTGACGGGCCCGGGACAGCGCGCTGACCGCAGCGGCCGTCGTCAGGGCCCCCGCGCCGGCGACGACCACGACGTCGAACCCCGCGCCGGGTGGGAGCGCCTCCCCCACGACCAGCGGGCTCATCGCCCAGCACGGTGCGGACCCGACCAGCAGCGACGCCGCCGGCTCGAACGCCCGGTGCAGCGACGTCGGCCGGCCGGCGCGGTCGGCCTCACCGCGCAGCATCGCGGCGGCGGCGCGGTTGGTGTCGAGCGCCGAGGTATGCCAGGCCGCCGCCTCGAGGTGAGTCCGCCGGGCGGTCACGGCGAGGTGCTCGCGGTCAGCGGCGGCGTACCCCTCGGCGGCCGCTCTCAGGCCGGCGCCGTCGTGCTGCCCGTACCGCGGGTCACTGTCGGCGACGTGACGGGCGATGGACACCCACCAGATGTGCTCCAGCTCGGCGGTGACCTCGTCGGCCTGGACCCCCCGCGCGGCGAAGTCGTCGACCACCTCGCCCATCCCGGCGGCTCGCAGGTCCTCGATCACGGGAACGACGGCCGGGAGCACGACCAGCCGCTCCGGGCGGGCGGCCAGCGCCGACAGGCGGGTACGCAGGTCGGCCACCGGCATGGTCAGCAGCGCCCCGCCGGCCGCGGTCGGGGCCAGGCGCTCGCCGAGCCACGTGAGGTCGGCGTCCAGCTCGTCGTAGGCGTCCTGCGCCTCGTCCAGCCGCGGCGAGATCTCCGGCCGTCCGCCCGCGCCGACCAGGGCGTGCCACGCCGTCCGCTGGGTCCGGGCCCGGACCAGCTCGGCGTGCAGGTCCTCCGGGGGACGACCGGGCCGCAGCAGCCGGGTCGCGAGCCGGCGGACCCGGGACCGCGCCCACACCCCGAGCTCGACCCCCTGAGCCTGCCGGTACTCCCGGGTCCCGGTCGCGGCGACGTGCTCGTCGAGGGGTACGTCGAAGATCTCCGGCCGGAACACCTCGAGGGTGTCGCGCACCCCCGCCATCGTGGCCAGGGTGGTCTTCCAGTCCTGCGCCGTGCGCGCCGCGGGCAATGACGACTCAGCGAGGATCTCGTCGAGGGTGGCCGCCCGCTCCTCGAAGCCTCCCTCGGCGAGCCGCGTGACGATCGACGACGCGCGCCTCACCTCCGCCTCCGAGGTGAGGTGAGCGCCGTACCACGGGTCGCCGGCCTCGCCCGACGCCCACGCGCCGACCGCCGCGGCACCGGCCAGCTCGTCGGCCAGCTCGTGCAGCCGTTCGCGCGACAGCCGGGCCAGCGCGGCCCCCCGTATCCGCACTCGGGACGCCGGCGGCGGCTGCCGCGAGCCCAGCTCACTGATCGCACACTGCGCGTCGTGCACGCTGACGCCCCACGGGACCCGGACCTCGTGGAGAGCCGCCACGTGGTCGCGCAGCGCATCGCGATGGGTTCGCAGCCGGGCCTCCAGCCTGCCGCCCTCGATCGGCAGGCGGTCGGCCCACGACTCGTCCGTCCCGGACGCCTCGACGAGGGCCACGACCTGGGCCATGGTGCCGCGGTGGTCGAACAACGCCTCGCCGACGTCGGCGAACAGCGAGCCCAGCCCGACGGACTCGAGACGCCGGCGGACGTCGTCGATCTCCGAGCGTCGCTCCGCGACGAGCAGCACCGAGTTCCGCTGGCCGGCCAGGGCGGCGACGAGGTTCGCGATCGTCTGCGTCGTGCCGGTCCCCGGCGCGGCCTCGACGACGACGTCCTCGCCGCGGAGCACGGCCTGGACCACCCCGCTCTGAGCCGCGTCGGCATCGAGGGCCAAGCGCTCGCTCGCGGGATCGGAGTCCGGGTCGAGGTCGGGTTCGGTGTCGCGGTTGGCCGAGGGGGCCGGTGACGACGGTTCGACCGTCGCCACCGCCAGGGCGCCGACGACGGGGTGGGCGGCCAACCGCTCGACCGAGGCCGGTTCGGCCAGGTCGGTGAAGTCGCCGACCATGGCCAGCTTCCCGTAGGGGAACGTGCCGATGAGCATCCGGGGCGTGATCGTGAAGCCGGGCAGGTCCTGACAGAGGCGAGCCAGCGCCGCATACACCGGGTACGGGTCGAAACCACTGGTCACGGTGGCCATCTCGGCGAGCGAGCCGGTGTCCAGGTCGATGCCGGCGGTCGACCGGAGGTACTGCTCGAGGACCGGGTTGACCGCGACCTCGTCGCCGAGGACGACGTCGAAGTCGCCCGCGGCCCCGTCGATCGGCCGGAGCGCGCAGGACCGCAGCAGGACCGGCGCGTGCGGCGGCGTCGGGGCGCCCGGATGCTCCCAGGTGGCCATGCCCGCCGCGAGGAACGACGTCTCGATCCCGCGCGAGGCGGCCAGCGACACGGCCCGGCCGCGGATCTGTGCCGCGCGGGCGCGAGCCTCGCCGAAGGCGGCCCGCTCGCGGACGAGGTCCGACAGCCGGGTCGGGCGCCCGGCGAGCAGCATCGACAGGCCGCCCGGGTGGGCCGTCGTGAGGTCGAGGACCCCGCCGGACTGCTCGACGTACCAGAGCAGCGTATTGGGGCCACCCAGGCTGGACAGCTGCCGCCGCCACCCGGCGAGCGCGGCGGAGACCGCCTCGACCCGCTCGGGCGTGCGCGTGGCGTCACTCTCGAACGGGCCGGGACTCACCCGCAGAGGCTAACCAACGAGCGCGGCACGCCCCGGCTTACGGTCCGGCAGGGCGAGCCGGAAGATCTTGCCCCACGTGGAGCCGACCTGCTTCCACAGCGGCCCGGTGGTGTAGGGCAGGCCGTAGCGCTCGCAGATCTCGCGGACCTGGACCGCCACCTCCGCATACCGGTTCGACGGCAGGTCGGGAAAGAGGTGGTGCTCGATCTGGTGCGAGAGGTTGCCGGTCATGAGGTGCATGGCCTTGCTGCCCGAGATGTTGGCCGAGCCGATCATCTGCCGGACGTACCAGTCGCCGCGGGTTTCCCCCTCGATCATCTCCTCGGTGAAGGTGTCGGTGCCGTCGGGGAAGTGCCCGCAGAAGATCACCGCGTGCGCCCAGACATTGCGGATCGCGTTGGCGGTGAGGGTGCCGAGCAGCGCCGGCACGAAGGAGCCGGTCAGCGCGGCGACGGCCGGCGTGGCGACGTAGTCCTTGGCGAACTGGGTCGCGACCTTGCGGCCCATGGCCTTGAGGTCCCGGCGCAGGTCGGTCTTGGACTTCTTCCCCTCGGCGACGTCCTGGAGCTCGAGGTCGTAGACCGCGATGCCCCACTCGAACACCGGCGCCAGCAGCGCGTTGTAGAGCGGGTTGCCGAGGTTCCACGGCTGCCACTCCTGCTTGGGGTCGATCCGCAGGATGTTGTAGCCCACGTCGCGGTCCTTGCCGACGACGTTGGTCCACGTGTGGTGCAGGTCGTTGTGGGTGTGCTTCCACGACGCGGCCGGGGTGACGAAGTCCCACTCCCAGGTGGTCGAGTGGATGTCGGGGTCGCGCATCCAGTCCCACTGACCGTGCAGGACGTTGTGGCCGATCTCCATGTTCTCGAGGATCTTCGCGACGCTCAGCATGGCGACGCCGGCCACCCAGGCCGGCGGCAGGCTGGCGAAGACGAGGCAGGCCCGCCCGCCGATCTCGAGGCTCCGCTGGGCCCGGATCACCCGGCGGATGTATGCGGCGTCGCTTGCTCCGCGCTGGGCCAGCACGGCGTCCCGGATCGCGTCGAGCTCGCGGCCGAGCTCGGCCACGTCCTCGTCGGTGAGATGGGCGGCGGCTTCCGGGCGGACGGTCGGGTGGCCCTCCGCGGCCAGCAGCGGGCGGCGGGGGGACTGGCGTACCGCAGGGGCCTGGGTCGTGTCGGGCGCCAGTCGGGTCAGGGCGGTCATGGGCAGAGCGGTCATGGGTGGTGCTCCTCAGATCTCGAGGTGGACTGGTCCCGCCGCAGCGGAGATACAGGTCTGGATCAGCTGGCCTTCATCGCCGTGCACCTCACCGGTGCGCAGGTCGCGGACCTGGCCGGCGAGCAGGGGGATGAGGCAGCTCTGGCAGATGCCCATGCGACAACCGCTGGGCATGACGACGCCGGCGTCCTCGCCGGCTTCGAGCAGGGGGGTCGAGCCGTCGACCTCGACCTCTCGGTCGGACGTCTCGAAGGTCACCAGGCCGCCTTCGCCGCCCGCCCCCTCGAGCAGCACCGGCGCGAACCGTTCGACGCTCAGCTGGTCGGGCACGTTCGTCGACTGCCACAGTGCGGTCGCGGCGTCGAGCATCTCGGGAGGACCGCAGACGTAGGCGGCGCGGCCCTTCCAGTCGGGGACCACGGTGTCCAGGTCGTCGGTCCGCGTCAGGTCGATGCGGCCGCGGTCGGTGGTCACCCAGTGGACGACGCGGAGCCCGGGGTGCTCGTTGCCGAGAGCGGCGAGCTCCTCCCGGAAGAGGGCGTCGTCGAGCGTCCGGGAGGAGTGCACGAGCACGACGTCGGCGTCCCGACGACGCCCGACCAGCGTGCGGACCATCGACATCACGGGAGTGAGGCCGCTGCCCGCGGTCAGCATGAGCAGCGGCCGGGGGTGTTCGGGCAGGACGAAGTCACCCTGCGGGGGGGCGAGGAACAGGACGTGTCCGGGACGGGTCCGGCGGACCAGCGCCTCGGAGACCTTGCCGTTGGCGGTGACGGTGATCGCCGGGTCGGCACCGGAGGGGGCACTCAACGAGTAGGACCGCCAGTGGCGGACACCGTCGATCTCGACCCCGATGCGCGCATACTGCCCGGCCTGGTGGGCCTGCCAGCCGCGCCCCGGCCGGAAGTGGATGGTCGCCGAGTCCGGGGTCTCGGGGACGACGGCCGTGACGACGCCCCGGAGCTGGCGGGCCGAGCTGAGCGGGTTGACCAGCCAGAGGAAGTCCTCCGGGGCGCGCGGCGTCGTGAACACCGACGCGACGCGGCTCAGGGGACGGATCTTGCTCACCTATCCAGCGTGACAAGAACACCGCCCGCGGCGCTCCTATCGTGGCATACGATGTGAAGGCCGAAACTATCGTGTGGTGATAGATCCTGGGGCTCCGCTGTGACCATAACTCCGCCAGACCCGCCATGGTTAGCCGTGCCAGCACAGATCAGCGACATGCTGCGACCTCGGCTGACCGACGTCGTGGAGGAGGTGATCGCCGCGGTCGCCGTCGCGGTACCAGCCTACGCGCGACCCCTGGAAGGGCGGTTCGGGGACGGGGTCCGTCAGGGTGTGGAGGTGGCGCTCGGCCGGTTCCTCGAGCTGCCCGGGACCACCGAGCCGGCCCTCACGGCGGAGAGCCGACGGGTGTACGCGGCGCTCGGCCGCGGCGAGGTGCGGCAGGGCCGGACGCTGGACGGCCTGCTGTCGGCGTACCGGGCCGGCGCCCGGGTCACCCTCCGCCGGATGTCGCGGGACGCCCTGCAGGCGGGGCTGGACACCGAGGCCCTGGTGGCCCTCGGCGAGTCGATCCTCGCCTATATCGAGGAGCTGTCGGCGGCCAGCGCCGAGGGGTTCGCCTTCGAGCAGTCGGAGCGCGCCGGCGAGATGGACCGGCGGCGGGTCGAGCTGCTCGAGCTGCTGCTGCACGGCACCGCCGACGATGTCGCCGCTCAGGAGGCGTCGGCCGCGGCCGGCTGGGTGCTGCCGGCCGCGCTGGTCGCCGTGTCGATGCCGTTGGACGAGGCGTCCGGCGTCCGCTTCCAGCTGGGTTCTCGGGCGCTGACGATGGCCCGGGCCACCGACGCCGTCGCGCTGGTGCCGGCTCCGCGGACCGCCCGCGAGCGAGCCGAGCTGGAGCGCGCCCTGCGCGGGCGGCGGGCGGTGATCGGTCCCAGCCGGGACTGGCGACGAGCCCCTGACTCACTGCGCCTGGCGACCATGGCCGCCACGTCGCTGTTCCGCGGTCCGGAGCGCGGCGAGGCGGACCAGAGCGCCGAGCCGGTCTGGGTCGAGGAGCACCTCGCCGACCTGGTCATCGGTGCCGAGTCGCAGGCGCTGGACGACCTCGCCGAGCGGCGACTCGCCCCGCTGGCCGGGCTGACTCCGGCGTCGCGCCACAAGCTGGCCGAGACCCTCTACGCGTGGCTGCGGCACTGGGGCCAGCGCGCGCCGATCGCCGCAGAGCTCAACGTCCACCCGCAGACCGTGGGCTACCGGCTGACGCAGCTGCGAGAGCTGTTCGGCGACGCCCTGGACGACCCACAGGTGCGGTTCGAGCTCGAGCTGGTGCTGAGGGCTGGACGCGCCTCCTGAACGGCCCGGCTGCCGGGTAGCGTCAGGAAACCGCGCGTGGCGAAGGGGGCATGACGATGGACTGGGTCTCCTCGGTGATCTGGTGGCACTGTTACCCGTTGCGCTTCGTCGGGGGCGAGGCGCGAGCGGACGAGCTCCCCGACGGCCAGGTCGAGCATCGGCTCGGCCGGCTGGTCGGCTGGCTCGACTACGTCATCGACCTGGGCGCCAACGGCCTCATGCTCGCGCCGGTGTTCGCCTCGACGTCCCACGGCTACGACACGCTCGACTACTTCCGCGTCGACCCACGCCTCGGCGACCTGGACGACTTCGACGACCTCGTCCGAGCCGCGCGGGACCGCGGCATCCGGGTCTGCCTGGACGGCGTGTTCAACCACGTCAGCCAGGACCACGAGATCGTCCGGCGGGCGCTCGCGGAGGGGCCGGAGTCCGAGGCGGGGCAGTGGGTGACGTGGGACAACGGCTACACGATCGGCTTCGAGGGCAACCTCGACCTGGTCGAGCTGAACTTCGCCCACCCGCCCGTGGTCGACTACATCGTCGACGTCATGTGCTTCTGGCTGGACCGCGGTGTCGACGGCTGGCGGCTCGACGCCGCGTTCGCGCCGGGCGGCGCCGCGTGGCGGCCGGTCGTCGAGCGGGTCAAGGCGGCCCACCCCGAGGCGTGGATCGTCGCCGAGCTGATCAACGGCGGCTACCCGGAGTTCGTGGCCGAGAGTGGGGTCGACTCGGTGACCCAGTACGAGCTCTGGAAGGCGATCTGGAGCTCGCTCAACGAGCAGAACCTCCACGAGCTCGAGTGGACCCTCCACCGCCACGCGGAGTTCTCGGCGTCGTTCCGGTCCCAGACGTTCCTCGGCAACCACGACCAGTCCCGGATCGCCACGCTGCTGACCGACCCGCGCAACCTGCCGCTGGCCGTGGCGATCCTCATGGTGGTCCCAGGCGTCCCGACGATCTACGCCGGAGACGAGCAGGCGTTCACCGGCGCCAAGCTCGACCAGCCTCGCGGCGACGACCCGGTCCGGCCGCCCTTCCCGGAGACCCCGGGCGAGCTCCTGCCGTTCGGCGCCGAGACCCTGGCGGTCTATCAGCGCCTCGTCCGGGTCCGCCGTGACCATCCCTGGCTCGTCGACGCCACGCTGACGACGGCCGACGTCTCGAACACGACGATGACCATCCGGCTGTCCTCCGGGGACGACGCCCTGTCGTTGGCGCTGAACGCCGGCGACGAGCCCGCGGACGTCGGCGGCGTCGCCGTCGAGCCACACTCCTACGTGATCGGGTCCTGAGCGGCC
This sequence comes from uncultured Actinomycetota bacterium, assembly GCA_963757225.1. Lineage (GTDB taxonomy): Bacteria > Actinomycetota > Actinomycetes > Actinomycetales > Dermatophilaceae > Lapillicoccus. The sequence continues at coordinate 281,935 of CAVWQU010000018.1, read as the reverse complement.
GCCTCGGCGTGGCGGCGGTGCAGCTCGCGAATCTCGTCCTCGAGCTCGGGTGCGGGTCCCTCGACGACCACGCCGGGAGCAACGGCGTTGACCGGTAACGGGTTGACCGGCGACGGGTCGGTCAGACCGAACTCGCGACGCCAGGCCACCAGCTGCTCGGTGGACGCGACGAAGACGATCCTGCGCAACCCGACCCAGGCGTGCGCGGCGGAGCACATCGCGCAGTGCTCGCCCGACGTGTAGACCGTCGCCCCGGCGCGCTCCTCGGGCGAGAGATAGGTCGCCGCCCAGCGGGCCAGGGCGAACTCGGGGTGCCGCGTCTGGTCGCCCGCCGCCGTGCGGTTGCGGTCCTCCGCGCACACCACGTCGTACTTGTCGACCAGCACCGAGCCGAACGGCTCGTCACCGGCGTCCAGCGCCTCGCGCGCCAGCTCGACACAGCGCCGCAGATGGGTCAGGTCTCGTTCGTCCATGACCGCCCTCACTTCCTCGACGATCCGGGTGGCGTTCTCGATGGTGGCGGCCAGCTCGGCCGGTGAGGTGCCCACGCTACCGAGCACCACGCATACTCGACGTTCGAAATCCGTTGGCGCACAGGGTAACCGGCCCGCCGAGGCGATCGCACCCTTCTCGTTGACCAACCAGCGCCGGTCGTGCGCATGGAGGGCGTGGGCACACAGCAGCATGGCCCGGCTCAGGCACAGCGCGACGTATGCGGCGTCGCAACGACTCGTGGCCTTGGCGGCGATCTGCAGCAGGAAGTCGGCCTCCCAGAGGTTCCGGGCCACCGCGCGTCCGCAGGGCGTCGGGGTAGGTGATCGCGTCGCGCAGGTCGGTCAGGTCGCCATTGGTATCCGCGAGGACCACGGCCAGCGCGAGCTCGCCGACGTAGGCGAAGTCGGGGACGCCGAGCGGGTGTCCGACCTGGACGTTCCAGTCGTAGGTGCCGCGATGCGCTCGTGCCCACGCCTCCCGGACGCGGTCGACGTCGCGGTAGATCCAGTCCACGTGGACGCCGTCCACCACCAGCCAGCCCCCGCCGTCGACCCACGGTCCCCAACCGCCCGTCTCGGTGACCTCCGCGTCCGGGCCGGCCACATCGCGAGCGATCGCCGCGAGGGCCGTGATGTCGAGGTCCCCCTGGTAGTAGAGGCCGAGGTCGACGTCCGAGTCCGGCGTGTGCTCGCCGCGCGCCCGGCTCCCGCCGAGGACGACTCCGACGACCCCCTCGACGACGGTGAGTCGCCCGGCGAGGGCTGTGAGGTCGAGGCCGTCCGGGACGGCGCCGGCGGGGAGGGTCACTCGTCCTTCGGTGCGTCGGCGGCGTCGGCGTCCGCGGCGTCATCCGGCCGAACCTTGGCCCGGGGCTGCGGGATGCGGACGACGTTGTTCTCGAGGTCGACCTGGGTCTCGCCGTCGCCCTCGTTGCCGGGGATCTTGGCCTCGATCTGCTTGCGGTCCAGCTCCTCGCGCAGGTGGCGCTGGCCCGGGTTGAAGATCTCCCCGACGCCGCTCCAGCTCATACCGCGAGGCTAGCCCGGGGCCGCCTCCGCGCATACCGGCTGGGTTGGCACTCCGAGAGGCTGGGTACCGTCGAGGACATGAAGACCAGAGCCATCGGAGACCAGTCGGTGTCGGAGATCGGGCTAGGAGCGATGCAGCTGTCCGTCAGCGGCCGCCCGGACCACGCCCAGGGGGTCGCGACGATCCATGCCGCGCTCGACGCCGGCGTCACGCTCATCGACACCGCCGACGCGTACTGCCTTGACGACAGCGAGACCGGGCACAACGAGCGGCTGGTCGGTGAGGCGCTGCGATCGTGGGGTGGCGACGCGTCCGGGGTGCTCGTCGCGACCAAGGGCGGACACGTCCGGCCCGAGGGCCGCTGGGAGGTCGACGGTTCGCCGGAGCACCTGCGGGCCGCGTGCGAGGCGTCGCTCACCGCCCTCGGGGTGGAGGCGATCGGGCTCTACCAGTTCCACCGCCCGGACCCGTCCGTCCCCTACGCGGAGTCCGTGGGCGCGCTGCGCGACCTCCTCGACGCCGGGAAGATCCGGATGGCGGGCATCTCCAACGCGAGCCCGGCGCAGATCCGGGAGGCGCAGGAGGTCCTCGGTGGACGGCTGGTGTCGGTGCAGAACCAGTTCTCGCCCGCCTTCCGGTCGTCCGAGCCGGAGCTTCGCCTCTGCGACGAGCTGGGCATCGCCTTCTTGCCGTGGGGCCCCCTCGGCGGCGCCTCGCGGGCCGCCGACGTCGGGTCGCGGTTCGCGGCGTTCGCCGAGGTGGCGTCGGCCCACGGGGTGAGCCCCCAGCAGGTGACCCTGGCCTGGATGCTCGCCCTGTCCCCCGTGGTGGTCCCGATCCCGGGCTCGTCGCGACCGTCCACCATCGAGGACTCGGTCGCGGCCGCCGACCTCCGCCTGACCGACGACGAGGTCGAGCGGCTGTCGGCAGCCTGAGCGGAGAGCGGAGGTCGGCTACTCTTCCTGCGGTGCCGAACCGGCTCCGCCCTCGTAGCTCAGGGGATAGAGCACCGCTCTCCTAAAGCGGGTGTCGGCAGTTCGAATCTGCCCGGGGGCACCGCTCGTTTATCTGGCTCCTCCCGTGGACCGATCGCGTCGAAGAGCGGAACGAGAGGCCAGCCCATGACCGACATCGATGGAACGGTGATCCTTCTTCCCGGCGAGGGGCGGGCCATCCCGCTGGGCACCTTCGCCATGAGCGTCAAGGCCGACACCGACGTCACCGCCGGGGCCTTCACCCTTCTCGAGGCCCAGGAGCCGCCCGGATTCGGCCCACCCATGCACAGTCATCGCGACGCCGCCGAGGCCTTCTACGTCCTCGAGGGCGAGTATCGGATCTTCGTCGGCGACGACGAGTGGGTCTGCCCGACCGGCTCCTTCGTCTTCATCCCCGCGGGGGTCGTCCATGGTTTCCGCGTGGGAGGCGTCCCCAGCCGAAAGCTGAACCTCTACACGCCCGCGGCGATGGTGGGCTACTTCGACGACCTCAGTGCGGAGCTCACCAGCGGAGTCGACCGACCAGACCGCGTGGCGGCCATCGCCGAGAAGCACGCCATGCACGTCGTCGGGCCCGTTCCGGAGGTCTACCTCTGAGGACCGACGGTCCGGATCAGAACGGGAGCCCGACCCGCTGGGCCACTGGGTCGTACCGCCAGGTGTGGGTCCCGGTGTAGCCGACCATCGTGGACGTCACGTAGTAGGTGGGGTTCCCGTGGTACTCGGTGATCTCGGGGTTCTTGCCGTAGAGCACCGAGGACGCGCCGCCGGCGAACCGGGCGTCCGTGCTGGCGATCGCCGCGATCGCCTCCGAGGGGGAGCTGACCCACGTCTCGACCGGAAGGGCTTCACACGGCACTGGGAAGAGGCAGTTCGGGACCGTCGACTTCCAGCCGAGGCTCCCGTTGCTCTTGAGCGAGACGCCGTACCGCGTGACGCCGTCCACCATGAAGACGAAGTCGTACTGGTCGACGACACCGGGCTTGACGATCATGACACCGGCGAACACGACGCTGGCACCGGGGTTGGCGCCTTTCGCATACGCCCGGGCCGTCTCCAGCTGCTGCTCGTGCGACACGGCCGTCGGCGCGGCTGCCGCCGTGCCCGATGTCAGCCCGACCAGGACCAGCGCCCCGACCGCCATCGCCGCGACCACGGCCAACCACCGCGATCCGAACCTCGGCTTCGTCCTTCTCCACATCATGTTCTTCTCCTCAACGTCGGGCTCCTCGAGCCACTGGGGGGTTCATCTCGCGCCGATGCAGCGGATCGACCCGCGCGGCCCCGGACACATGCCCGGAGGCGCCCGACCACCCACCGCGGTCATGCCCGCGGTACGGGTCTCGATCTGCGTGGCGGCGATCTCACCGAACTCACGAAAAGGCCACTATCCACACGAAATGACGTCCTAATGAGCGAGAACCCTAGTTTCGCCCAGCATCTCAATCGTCGGTATTCGGGGGACGCCGGGGACGAAGCGCATGTCCGCCAACCGAGGAATGCGATGTCCTCCGACCGGTCCGCCCGCAGGCCGCGACGACGAGGGCGCTGCTCGCCCGATGACAAGATCCTCTGGTGGGCGCGAAGGAGTTCGACGTCGTCGTCGCCGATGGCGGCCGAGGCCGGGTCCTGGTTCCGGTCCCGTTCGACCCCGACGCCGAATGGGGCGCCAAGCCGCGACATCCCGTCGGAGGCACGATCAACGGTGTCCGCGTTCGAGGCGTCGTCGAGCAGCACCACGGAGCGCCCGGCTTCCTCGTCGGGGTCGCCTGGCTTCGCGGATGCATGTTGTCCGCCGGAGACCAGGTCCGCGTGGTGCTCGCGCCGGAGGGTCCGCAGCGCGACGACCTCGCAGACGACGTCGCCTCTGCGCTGCAGGCGAGCCCCGAAGCGGCCGCGTTCTTCGACTCGCTCGCCCAGTTCTACCGCCGCGGGTACCTGCGATGGATCGACGGCACCACGCGCCGGCCCGAGCTCCGGCGAGAACGGATCGCGACGATGGTCAGGCTGCTGGAGGCGGGCGTCAAGGACTATCGCCGCCCCTGACCCACGGCCGGGGTGGAACGGGGGCGCTCCCGATGAAGAACGGGTCACCCCGTCCGGGCGAAGACGTCACGCGCTCGGGGCATCGATCGTGGGAGGCATGACTCCCGAGAAGGTCAACGTCGACAACTTCGCGCGGGCCGAGACCGCGCGTATGTTCACCGCTCTTCAGCATCAGGCCGGCGGCGTCAACCGGCTTCGGCACAACCGCCAGCCAGCGCCCCTGGACGACCAGCCGGTCATCCGGCAGAACCGGGACACCCTGTACTCGAGCGCCATCGTCGACCTCAACGGCGGGGCCACGCTGACCCTGCCCGACGCCGGTGCGCGGTATCTGTCGGTGATGGTGGTCAACGAGGACCACTACATCAACGGGATCCTCCACGACGCCGGCGAGCACGCTCTCACCGTCGCGGAGTACGACACCGACTACGTACTCGTCGCCGCACGGATCCTCGTCGACCCGAACGACGCCGACGATGTGGCGACGGTCAACGACCTCCAGGACCGGATGGTCCTCACCGCCGGGTCGGACCAGCCCTACGCACCCCCGGACTACGACCAGTTGACCCTCGACACCACGCGGGACGCCCTGCTCACGCTCGGCCGGGGGGTGGGCAGGTTCGACCGGACCTTCGGCCGTAAGGCGAACGTCGACGCGGTCCGACACCTGCTGGGCACGGCCAGTGGATGGGGCGGCCTCCCGGAGGAGGAGGCGTTCTACCTCAACGTCGAGCCCGGGCTCCCCGTCGGCCACTACCGGCTCGACGTCGGCGAAGTCCCGGTCGACGCGTTCTGGTCGATCTCGGTCTACAACGCGGCCGGCTACTTCGAGCCGAACGACAAGGGCGTCGTCAGCATCAACAGCGTCACGGGCGTGCGGAACGACGACGGGTCGATGACCGTCCACTTCGGCGACGGTGACGCGCCGAACACCATCGGGATCATGGACGGCTGGAACTACGCGGTTCGCCTGTACCGCCCCCGGCCCGAGATCCTCGACGGCTCATGGCTCTTCCCCGCCCTGGTCGAGGGCCGCTGACGAGCGCCGACGCTACGGCTCGCCGGGTGGTCCGGCCCCGCTCGGAGGCGAGATGTCGAGGTCCGGGTCCATGTCGAGGTCGGGGACGACCGACAGTTCTGGCCGGTTGCGTCGCAGGTCCAGCCAGCGGGTATGCAGACGCTCGCCGGTCGGTCCTCGGTATGCCTCGACGTGCGGCTCGTGCAGCTCGTGCAGCACGGTCGCAGCTCGTGCAGCACGGTCGGCTGAGTCAACGCGGCGTGCGGTGCGCTGGCGTGGACGGGTGCGCCGAGGACCACGCCTCGGCGGTTGGTGAACACCAGCCCGGGCGTGGCGGCAGCGGCATCCGACGCCTGCTGAAGCAGCTGCTCGGGGTGGAGCGGAGTCCCGGTGATGGTGAACTCGCCGCGGTGGTGGGCGTCGTGGTGGAACGGGCACAGGCAGACCAGCCGGTCCAGATCGGTCGCGCCGCCGTCGGCCCAGTGGTCGAGGTGGTGAACCTCGAGGTAGCCGGTGGCCTGACAGCCGGGGAACGCACATCCCCGGTCGCGGTCCACGACCAGCCGTCGGGTCCGGGCCGGGACGATCCGTTGCTTGCGGCCCACGCTGACCGGGGTGCCGTCGACCTCCCACACCGGCTGCACCACACCGTCGCAGGCGAACTTCGCGGCCAGCGACGGCGGGATCGCCCCGCGCCCGCCGACCCACGACCCGTCCGTGGACAGGTGCACGTAGACCCGGTAGCGAGCCGCCCGGCTGCCGGACCCGACCGAGGCCAGCGACCGGGCGGCGATCTCGGCCAGGGCATCCGCGGACGTGGCATCAGTCCGACCCGACGTGAACAGCGCGTCCTTGGCCTCCCGGACCGCCTGCTCCACCAGCGCCCCGAGGTCGGCCGGTGCGGAGTACCGCAGCAGGAACCGGCCGTCGCCGTACGACATCGACAGCTCCGCCGCCTTCGCCGCGAACGCCTCCGTCCCCGGCACATCTCGCTCGTCACGACCTCCAGGGTCGGGCGCCACATCCGTCTCTGACCCGAACTGGTAGCGCGACAACGCCCGCCGCAGCTGCGGCACCGTCGTCAACGGCGCCAGCTCGCCCACGGACGCCTCGTACGAGGAGGGCGCATACCGGGCCACCACCGCCGCCTGGTCCACCGATACCTGCCCCGCCACCATCGCCGCCACCGTCGTCGGCAGCTGCGCGGACCGCCGCGCCAACCGGACCACGTCCCGGGCGCGAGCCGGGGACAGCCCCGCGTGCAGCACCAGCCAGTGCTCCGGCGACCGGATCCCACCACCGGCCCACCGCTCCTCGTCCAGCAGCCGAACCGTCAGCCCCACCAGGTCGGCATGTGCCCGGTTCAACCGTGCGGCGACCACCGACACCTCGGACTCGAGGTCGTCGATCTCCTGCTGACGCAGGACCACCGCCGCGGGAAGACTCATACCCCCAATCGTACACCTGTTCGAACACCACATCACGAGTTGTCCACAGCGAGATTCGTTGCCACAGCAGGGAACTCGCCCATACCATGCCTCCCGGCGGGCTTACCGAACGCGGCTCGTACGATCGACTCATGCCGGGCTACGTGCTGGACCACCACCTCCACGGCGAAGGCGCCCGTCTCGCGCTGATGTCGCGCCTCCTCGACCCCATGCACCGCCGCTACATCGAGGCCCTCGGCATCGGACCCGGCGCCCGCACCCTCGAGGTCGGCTTCGGCAACGGCTCGGTCTCCGCGTGGCTGGCCGAGCTGGTCGGACCGACCGGGCAGGCGGTCGCCGTGGACATCGACCTGTCCCTCGTGGACGAGAACACCGCGCCGGCCAATCTCGACTACCTCCAGGCCGACATCGTGGCCGGGCCGGTCGACCCCGGCACCTTCGACCTGGTCACCGCCCGCGCCGTGCTCCACCACGTCACCGACGTCGACACCGCCATGACCAACCTCGTCGCCAGCCTGGCTCCCGGCGGCGCCATCCTGCTCATCGAGCCGGACTTCCTCCCGGTCAGCATCGCCGAGCCGGCCGAGGTCCACCGGTTCTGGGCCGGCTGGCTCCAGTGGTCACGGGAGCAGGGCATCGACTACTTCCTCGGCCGCACTCTGGCGCGACGCCTCGCCGCCCTCGGCATCGACGACATCGAGGGAGCCGCGGAAACGGCCGTGTACCAGGGCGGTTCGCCGTGGGCCACCTACTGGGTGGACACCGTCGACGAGCTCCGCGGCGGACTCGTCGAGTCCGGCGCGCTCGACGACGCCACCATCGACCAGTTCCTGACCCAGTGCGCCGACCCAACGTGGTGGACCCAGACCATCGCCTTCACCGCCGTCCACGGCCGGTCGGCTACTCCAGCGAGCTAGCGTCGTCCGGCACGTCGACAGCGTGCCGCTTCAGCGCGGCGAACGGCACCACCGCCAGCACCGCCTCGTTGGTCGACGCCAGGACTACCGGAGCGGCGACGCCGTCGTTGTATGCGCGTGCCCAGTTCGGCGCGGTCACGCACCACCGGTCACCAGGGGCCAACCCCGGGAAGCGGAACTGCGGCATGGGCGTGGACAGGTCGTTGCCGATGCTGCGCTGGTGCTCGAGGAAGTCGGCGGTCATCACCGCGCAGATCGTGTGGCTGCCGAGGTCCTGCGGCCCGCTGCTGCAGCAGCCGTCGCGGAAGAAGCCCGTCATCGGGTCGGTGCCGCATTCCTGCAGCTCGTCACCCAGGACGTTGCGTTCGGTCACGACCCCAGCATGGCAGTGGTCTCCCATCAGGCGATGTGCTAACCTGCAACCATAGAGTTGCACATCGACGAACTCCCTTGGAGGACAGCATGGCCAACGAGAGCTTCACCACCACCTTCTCCGTCGACCGCACCCCCCAGCAGGTGTTCGACGCCATCAACGACGTGCGCGCCTGGTGGTCGGCGGAGGTCGATGGCCCGACCGACATCGAAGGCGAGGACTTCACCTTCCGGGTCAAGGACCTCCACCGCTCACAGATCCGGGTCACCGAGCTCGTCCCTGGCGAGCGGGTCGTGTGGACCGTCCTCGAGAACCACATGAGCTTCGTCGAGGACCAGACCGAGTGGGTCGGCACCGAGATCCGGTTCGACCTGACCGCACGCGACGGCCGCACCGACGTGCGGTTCACCCACGTCGGCCTCCTCCCGGACCACGAGTGCTACGACGTCTGCTCGAAGGCCTGGGGCTACTACCTGAGCGAGAGCCTGCCGAACCTCGTCACCACGGGCCAGGGCCGTCCGGAGGGCAAGCCTGACGACGCCCTCCGCGGACCCGAACCGACCCGGCTCACCGCGTAGGCGGCCAGCCCGAACGCCCGGGCCCGATGAGTTCCGGCGGCGGCGTCGGTCGGTATGCGGATGGCACCGACAACGCAGGAGGAACCATGCCGTTGACCTTCCCGGCCGAGAGCGACGCATACCGCGCGGCCCGAACGGCGCTGTTCGACAAGGAGATCGCCCTCCGGCGAGCGATGGAAGACGTGGCGCACGCCCGCCGTGCGCTACCGCTCGGCGGCCCCGTGCCCGAGAACTACGCGTTCCACGAGTGCGACGACGCGCGCGCCAAACGTGTCGTCGACTTCACCGAGCTCTTCGGTGACCACGACACCCTTGTCGTCTACGGCTACATGTTCGGTCCCGACTCCGACCCGTGCCCGATGTGCACACCACTCCTGGACGGGCTCAACGGCGTGGAAGACCACGTGCGCCAACGGCTTTCGCTCGTCGTCCCACCGGGGCCTCGACATGGTCAAACCGGTCCTCAACCTCCTCGACATGGTGGACCAGCGACCCAGCTCATCACACTCAGCCGATCGCCGCGGCCGTCAGGCGCTCCGGCGCGTCTCGGCCCAGGCCTCGTGCGCGGCGCGCACCGAGCCCCAGAGCGCGTCCATCGCCGAACCAGGGACGTCGTCGAACGCCAGGTCGAACTCCCCCTCGAGGACGTCGAGCCACTCGGCCATGGACTCGCACGTCCGCGTGGTCACGACATCCCCGTCGCGCCGGGTGAAAACGCACCCGCGGATCACGGCGGTCCCCGTCGCGTGGCGCCGCTGCGCGGTGACGGTCTTCGCGAAGCCCGACTCGGGCGACGTCGAGTTGTAGAGGTGCCGGGCGACGAAGACGTCCATCGCGACCGGCTGGTCGACCAGGCTGACCCCGGTGAAGGACCCGGACGGGTCGTGGGTCAGGTGCCAGTCGCCCACGCCCTCGGCGCCGACCGCGGCCATCCCGAACCGCATCGGTCCCTGCGCGACCACGCCGTCCTGCATCGGCATCGGGTCGTGCAGTGCGTCACCGAGTCCGGCGTCCACCCACCAGCGGCCACTTGGGTTCGTCTCGGACGGCAGTCCCTCGACCACCAGCGCGGCGTGGTTTCGCAGCGTCGCGACGTCCGGACCGCCGGCCTCGTGCACGCCGGCCACGTTCACCGACACCTGGTATCCCAAGGTCGTCAGCAGGGTCCCGAACGCCCCGTTGAGCTGGTAGCAGTAGCCGCCGCGCCGCGACGTGGCCACCCGCCGCGTGGTCTCGGCCGGGTCGATCCCCCACCCCTGCGCCAGGTGGATCCAGAAGGTCTCGTAGGGAACTCGCTCGACGTGCGCGCGGTGCAGCCGGGTCAGGGCCTCGGCCGACGGAGGCTCGGCCTCGACGCCCAGGCGGTCCAGGTATGCGGTGGTGATGGTGTCCATGTCGTCCTCCTCGAGTGGTTCCTTGAGGACGACTCTGGCGCAGCCGTGGTCCGCCGACCAGATCCACTCAGGGCCCGAAGATCCGGACCAATTCCACGAGGCCTACCGCCCGCTGAGGACCGGGCCCACCCGACGCATCGCCTCGACGATCGCGCTCTCCTTGACGTTGCCGAACCCGAGCACGAGCTCGGCCGGCTCGGCCCCCCGGTCGCTGCGATAGCGGCTCATCCCGTACACCGCAATGGAGCTCGCTGCGCAGCCGGCAACGGCCCACTCCTCGGTGACGCCGGCCGGAAGCCGCAGCACCGCATGGCAGCCGGCGGCCAGCCCCGCGATCGAGACGCCCGGCGCATACCGTCCAAGCGCCTCGACCAGCGCCTCCCGCCGGCCCTTGTAGACGCCGCGCATCTGGCGCAGGTGCCGGTCGTAGCGTCCCGACTCGACGAGCGCCGCGAGCGCCAGCTGGTCAAGGCCGGGGGCGCCGCGGCCGAGCAGCTGCTTCTCGACGCCGACCGCTTCGTGGAGCCGCGGCGGGCAGACCAGCCACCCCATCCGCAGGGTCGGCGACAGGGTCTTGCTCGTCGACCCCATCGAGACGACGCGGTCGGGTGCGAGCCCCTGGACCGCGCCGACCGGCTGCCGGTCGTAGCGGAACTCGGCGTCGTAGTCGTCCTCGACGACGTACCCGTCCACCGCGCGGGCCCACTCGACCAGCGCGTGCCTCCGCTCCGGCGCAAGCACGACCCCCGTCGGCGCCTGGTGCGCCGGCGTCACGACGACGACCCGGGCCGGGGTGCGCGCGAGCGCCGCCACGTCGAGGCCGAGCCCGTCGACGGGGACCGGCACCACGCGCATACCGGACCGCCGGGCGATCGCGTCGTGGTCGACCGGCCCCGGGTCCTCGACGGCGGCGGTCGTGACGCCCTCGGCGAGCAGGGCACGCAGCACGAGGTTGAGCCCGTACCGGAACCCCGCGCAGACGAACACCGACTCCGGGTCGGCGACCGCCCCGCGCACGCGGCGCAGGTATGCGGCGAGCACCTCCCGCAGCTGCGTCGACCCCGCGCCATGTTCGTCGCCGAGGTCGTCGACCGTCGCGGTGCGCCCGGCCACCCCCAGGGCCCACAGCCAGTCCCGCATCGGGAAGCTGCGCAGATCGGGCACGCCGTACTCGAAGTCCACGTCGAACCGTGGTCGGGTGACCGGGCGCGGTTCGGCCGGCCGGACCTCACCCCCGCTCGACGCGACCACGGTCCCGGAGCCCTGGGCGGACCGAAGGTACCCCTCCGACTCCAGCTGGGCGTACGTGTCGACGACGACTCCGCGCGAGACACCGAGCTGCGCCGCGAGCGCTCGCGACGCGGGTAATCGTTCGCCGTTGGCCAGCCGTCCCGAGCGGATCGCGTCGCGCAGCCGCTCCTGGAGCTGGTGGGCCAGCGGCACACCGGCAGACCGGTCCAGGCCGAGCAGCAGCTCCGGCCCGTTGCGAGTCCAGTCGACGGCCACTCAGCTCCCCGTCCCGGACACGGGGACGACGGTATCGCCGGGCCACCGTCCAGCCCGCGCAACGTTGGTCTGGAGTTCGCCTCGAGCGACCCGGGTGTTCACCGCCCGCTCCTTGGATGGACAACGGACGGACCCGGGCAGGTCGATCCCCGCCTGCCCTGATCGCGACGGAGGCGACCCATGCATCGGCATTCCCACGGCGGACTCGAGCACACGCACGGCGACGGCGACCACCAGCACGACCACCCTCGGGTGGATCTCGCGACGCGTCCCGAGATGGACCTCGCGGTGCCGGACGCCGAGCTCTCCCCGCAGCAGCTCGGACGGCGCGGCTTCCTCCAGCGGGCCGGCCTGATCGGCGTCTCGGCCGCGGCCGCGGGCGTCCTGCTCGACAGCACCCCGGCCGCGGCGGCCGACCAACCCTCCCCCGAGGCGCGCGGAGAGCAGGGCCGCACCTACCGCTGGCTGGCCGGCGACCACCACATCCACACGCAGTACAGCAGCGACGCGCAGTACCGCGTCCTGGACCAGGTGCAGCACGGATCCGCCTACGGGCTGGACTGGATGGTCATCACCGACCACGGCAGCGTGGCCCACGCGAAGATCGGCGTGGAGAAGGTGAACCCCGACATCGTCAAGGCGCGCTCCGTCTTCGACGACCAGACGCTGGTCTTCCAGGGCTTCGAGTGGAACATCCCCGCCGCCGAGCACGGGACGGTCTTCGTCCACCCCGGCACTAACGAGGTCGCTGTGCTCAAGGAGTTCGAGAACGCCTTCGACGGGGTGGTCAACAACTGGACGGCGTCGACGGCCGCCAACGAGGTCCACGCGCTCGAGGGTCTGGACTTCCTCGCCGCGTCGGTGAAGTCCCGGCGGGTCAAGGACGCCGCCTTCCTCGCCAACCACCCGGCGCGCAAGGGCCTCGACTCGCCGCACGAGATCCGCGGGTGGCGCGACCGCCAGCCGACCGTCGCCCTCGGCATGGAGGGAGCGCCCGGCCATCAGGCCGCCGGCATCAAGGCGCCCATCGGCCCCGGTTCCGGACGAGGGTTCTACGACAACAGCCCGTCGGCCGACTCGTTCCTCGCCTACCCGATCGAGTCCTACATCACGTACGGCGGCTTCGACTGGATGACGAGTACGGTCGGCGGCCTCTGGGACAGCCTCCTCGCCGAGGGCAAGCCCTGGTGGGTCACCGCGAACTCCGACTCGCACCAGATCTACCTCGACGACTCGGTTCGCGGCGGTGCCGGCTCCGCGGCCGAGTTCAACGCCAACGGGCGGTACGACGACCCGGTCCACGGCAGTACCGGACCGAACGCCACCTTCGGCGACTTCTGGCCGGGGTACTACTCCCAGACCCACGTCGGCGCCTCGTCCTTCTCGTATGCGGCGGTGCTGGACGGCCTGCGCGCCGGCCGGGTCTACCTCTCGCATGGCGGCCTGGTGGGCGGCGTCGACGTCACCGTCCGCACCAAGGGCGACCGTCGTCCCGGGTCGCCGCTCGGGTCGGTGATGACCCCGCGCCGCGGGGAACGCCTGGAGCTGGCCATCTCGATCACCCTGCCGACGCTGCCCAACTGGGCGCAGTTCGTGCCGAAGCTCGCGCGGGTCGACGTCATCCAGGGCTCGGTGACGGGGGCCGCGTCCGACCGCGACACGTTCCATGCGCCCAACACCAAGGTCGTCGCCCAGCGCGATGTGTCCGGGGCGAGCGGCCAGGTGCAGCTCACCCACGACCTCGGCGCGGTGGACGGCCCGTTCTACGTCCGGGTCCGCGGGACCGACGGGAAGCGGCAGGCCGTCGGTCTCAACGGTGCGGCGGTCGACCCGGCCGGTCCCGCCGCGGACGTGAAGGGCGACGCCGACCCGTGGGCCGACCTGTGGTTCTACACCAACCCGATCTGGGTGCTTCCTCGGTGAACCCGGTCCTCACCGGCTGGCGCACCACCCGGGAGGCCGAGCACGCCACGGCCGAGCGGGTCGCGCGGGCGGGGGTGGTGAGCGCCGCCACGCACTTCTCGACCGAGAGTCCGGCGGTGCTCGTCACCGTTGCCGACGACTCGGGCGTCGTGACCGTCTTCGGGACCGCGGACCCGGACGAGCAGGCCGAGCTGCGCGGACGTCACCTGATGCAGACCAGCGGCCGGCTGTTCGTCTTCCCCGGGTCGACCTTCCTGTCGGGCCGCATGAGCGTCGGGCGCCTGCTGGAGTTCAGCGTCATCGACGAGGTCCGGCTCGTCGGCTCGGTCGAGCGGGTCGACCACGGCACGGTCGTCGACACCCAGGACTACGTCCGACCCGCGATGGTCGACGGGTCGGTCCGGCTGGTCCTACGGCCGGCCGTGGGCGGCGTGCTCGTGCCCTTCGAGCAGCCCAACCCGACCCCGTGCTGCGCGGACCACTGACTCCGAAGGTGTGCCGTCGCATACCTGGGCTCTGGTGGGTCGGGACGGCAGGATGAGCACATGACGTCGCCCTTCGCTGCTGCCGGCCCCGACGGCTCGCCGCTGCTGTCGACTCGCGGGTTCACGGTGATCGACGACGACGATGACGACCCGGTGCTGCTGCGGGCCGACGGGTCGGCGGTCGACACGTGGCGACAGGGCTACCCGTACGGCGAGCGGATGGACCGCACCGAGTACGAGCGCGAGAAGCGGCTCCTCCAGATCGAGATGCTCAAGCTCCAGTACTGGGCCAAGCGGACCGGGAACCGGTTGGTCGTGGTCTTCGAGGGGCGCGACGCCGCCGGCAAGGGCGGCACCATCAAGCGGTTCATGGAGCACCTCAACCCGCGCGGCGCCCGGATCGTCGCTCTGGAGAAGCCGACGGCGCGCGAGAGAACCCAGTGGTACTTCCAGCGCTACGTCGCCCACCTGCCGTCGGCCGGCGAGCTCGTCCTGTTCGACCGGTCCTGGTACAACCGGGCCGTCGTCGAGCGGGTCATGGGTTTCTGCACCGACGCCGAGTACCGCGAGTTCCTGCGCCAGGCACCGCAGTTCGAGAAGATGCTGACCCGGTCGGACATCCTCCTGGTCAAGCTGTGGTTCTCGGTCTCGCGGTCCGAACAGCACACGCGGTTCCTCATCCGGCAGATCGACCCGGTCCGCCAGTGGAAGCTCTCGCCCACCGACCTCAAGTCCCTGGACCACTGGAGCGACTACACCGAGGCGAAGGAGGCGATGTTCTTCTACACCGACACCGAGCACGCCCCGTGGACCGTGGTCAAGAGCAACGACAAGAAGCGGGCCCGGCTCGCGGCGA
This sequence comes from uncultured Actinomycetota bacterium, assembly GCA_963757225.1. Taxonomy (GTDB): domain Bacteria; phylum Actinomycetota; class Actinomycetes; order Actinomycetales; family Dermatophilaceae; genus Lapillicoccus. The sequence goes on along the minus strand of CAVWQU010000018.1, from coordinate 266,872 downwards.
TGCGCCACGTCCTCAGCCTCTACGACTACGACGAGAAGGACGTCGAGCTGGTCGACGAGCCCGACCCGCTCATCCTCGGACCGGCGTCACGCATCTTCGAGCAGGGCGAGGCGGTGGGGCGGCAGTTCCCGCCGCTCTGACCTAGGGACTGCGGCGGCCCTTCTCGGTATGCGCGTCGGCCGGCGCCGCCGGGGGCGGTGAGACCCCGGTGACGAGGCGGACCAGCTCGGCCCGGAAGGTCACCGGGTCCTCGAGGTGCTCGGCGACCAGGACGTCCGCGATGTCGGCCGCCCGGATCTGGCCGAGCACGTCGCGACCACCCGGTGTGAGGCTGACCACCAGCCGCCGCCGGTCGACGGTGTCGCGGCGGCGCTCCACGTGACCGGTGCGTTCGAGCCGGTCGAGGACCCGGCTCATGGTCTGCTCCTCGACCCGGCTCGCCGCAGCCAGCCGCCGCTGGGTGAGCGGCCCTTCGTCCAAGGCGTGAAGGGCCAGCAGGCCGGCGTGGGTGATCCCGCGCTCGGCCAGCCAGGCGTTCCAGTCGTGCTCGACCAGCCGGGCCGCAGTCGAGAGCAGCCGTCCGAGCGACCAGCCGGCCGGCCCCCCGGGGTCGCCGGGGCCGCCCGCGGGGCGGTCCGGGGTGGCGTCGGGTGGCACGAGCCGACCTTAGCGACCTATATTGCTCAGCATGCTCAGTATCTTGGCGGCGAACCCGCGGACCCGATGGTGGGGCCTCGTCGTCATCAGTCTGGGCGTCTCGCTCATCATCGTCGACTCGACCATCGTCAACGTCGCGGTGCCGTCGATCATCGACGACATCGGCATCACGTCGACGCAGGCGCAGTGGGTCCAGGAGATCTACACGCTGGTCTTCGCCGCGCTCCTCCTCGTGTTCGGGCGACTGGCTGACACCTTCGGCCGGCGGCGGCTGTTCATGATCGGAGCGGCGGTGTTCGGGGTGTCCAGCGTGCTCGCCGCGGTGGCCCAGAGTGGCGGCACGCTGATCGGGGCCCGGGCCCTGCAGGGCATCGGCGGCGCGATGATGCTGCCGACGTCGCTGTCCCTGCTCAACGCGACGTTCCGCGGCCGCGAGCGCGGCATCGCCTTCGGTGTCTGGGGCGCGACCATCGGCGGGACGGCTGCGCTGGGTCCGCTGCTCGGCGGCTGGCTGACGACGAGCTTCTCGTGGCGCTGGGCGTTCGGCATCAACATCCCGCTCTGCCTCATCGTCATCGTGGGACTGAGCGTGCTCGTCGCCGAGTCCAAGGACCCGTCGCGGTCCGGGCGGATCGACGTGGCCGGGGCTCTGCTCTCCGCGCTCGGCTTCGGTGGCGTGGTGTTCGGCCTCATCGAGGGCCGGACCTACGGCTGGTTCACCAGTCTCACGCCGCTGACCATCGGCTCGTGGTCGTGGCCGTGGTCGATCTCGCCGGTGCCCGTCGCGATGGTGGTCGGCGTCGCTGCTCTCGCGGTGTTCGTCCGGCTCGAGCGGCGCAAGCAGCGCCGCGGCGAGGCCGGGATGCTGGATCTCGCGCTCTTCGCGATCCCCTCGTTCCGCAACGGCAACATTGCGGCGGCGATCGTCAGTCTCGGCGAGTTCGGCATCATCTTCGCGCTGCCGCTGTGGCTCCAGAACGTCGTGGGCTACACCGCCTTCGAGACCGGGCTGATCCTGCTCGGCCTGGCCGGCGGCAGCTTCCTCGCCAGCGGTCTGGGCGCCGCCATCGGACGCACCCGCAGCCCGCTCTTCATCGTCCGCCTGGGAATCATCCTGGAGATCCTCGGGATCGCCGGTCTGGCCGTGTTCCTGCGACCCGACTCGACGTGGGCGGTCGTCGTGCCGCTTCTGTTCGTCTACGGCGTCGGGGTCGGCTTCGCGACCGCCCAACTGACCGGCGTGGTCCTCGCCGACGTGCCCGTCGAGCAGAGTGGCCAGGGCTCCGGGACCCAGAGCACGGCTCGTCAGGTGGGGTCGGCGCTCGGCATCGCCATCCTCGGCACCGTCCTGTTCCTCACCCTCACGAACCGGTTCGACAGCGCCCTGACCGAGCTCGCCGTCCCCGAGGCTCAGCGGGTCCAGCTCGTCGACGCCGTCGAGTCCAGCGCCGGCGCGGTCATCCCTGGCCTCGCCGCGAATCCGGCCACCGCCACGGTCGCCCAGGCCGCGGAGGCCGCCTACACCGACGCCACTCGGCTGTCGGCGCTGGTCGCGGCGGCCTTCCTCGTCGTCGGCCTCGCCGCGAGCGCCTCGCTCGGCCGGGGTCGCCGACCCGACGACCTCTCGGAAACCGTCACCGTCACCACCTCGGAGGAACCCGCATGAGCACCACCCACGACTCCGCCACGGCGGTCCAGCCGGCCACCGGCCAGGACCGCCTCCGCCAGGTCGCCGTCACCGTCTCGGAGGTCCTCTGCGTCCTCGGCACCCTCGTGGGCATCGGCCTGCTGGGCGGCACCGAGGTCCAGAACACCGCGGGCGGCGCCCTCTCCTCGGAGGCCACGCGCATCGCCCCGGCGGGTCCGGCGTTCTCGATCTGGAGCGTCATCTACGTCGGGCTGGCCGCGTACACGATCTGGCAGTGGCTGCCCTCCTCGGTGACCGAACGAACCCGGTCGACCGGTTGGCTCGCGGCCGTCTCGATGCTGCTCAACGCCGGCTGGCTCCTGGTCACCCAGCAGGGCTGGATCTGGGCCAGCGTCGTCGTGATCGTGGCCCTCGCCCTGGTCCTGGGGGAGCTGCTGCGGCGGCTGACGCGCCGCCCGGCTGCCGGCGTCACGGAGCGCATCGTCGTCGACGGGACCTTCGGGCTCTACCTCGGCTGGGTCGCCGTGGCGACCTGCGCGAACGTCACCGCCGCGCTCGTCGCGTCGGGCGTGCGGCCGAGCGATGCGACGAGCGACACCCTGGCCGTCGTGGTCCTGCTGGTCGCCGCTGCGCTGGGCGTCGTCTTCGCCCGCACCCTCGGTGGTCGCTGGGCCGTTGCCGTGGCCATGGCGTGGGGCCTGGGCTGGATCGCGGTCGGACGCACGAGTGGCAGCCCGCAGTCCCTCGTGGTGGCGGTGTTCGCCGCCATCGCCGCGTTGATCGTGCTGGCGGTGGTGCCGTGGGCCCGCCAGCGGTCACCCCAGCCGTCGCCGACGCGTTAGACGGTCGCGTCCGCGCCACGTTCCGTCCAACCGTTCGGCTCGGCTGCCAGTCGAGCGACTTGGCTGCCGACATATCCCCAGCCGAGTCACTCGACTCACAGCCGAGCCGAGTGGTCAGAGGTGGGCCTCGGCGATCGTGGCCCGCCAGGGGACGCCGAGGACGTCGCCGACGCGTTAGACGGTGGCCCGGACGAGTGTGGCGTCGAGCCAGTCGACGAGGTCGGCGATGACGGCCACCCGGTTCGTCTCGTTGAACACCTCGTGCCGGGCCCCCGGCCACACCCGCACCGTGAGGTCGGTCAGGCCGGCGGCGCGGTAGCGGTCGACCAGCGCGTCGACGAGGACGAGGCCGCCGCCGACCGGGTCCATCTCGCCGACGGTGATGTAGACGGGCAGGTCCGGGCGCATCCGGGCCACCCGCTCGGGGTCGGCGACCGCCCGCGCGCCCGCGAAGAGGCCTTGGCTGCCGGCGACGTCCAGCCCGAACCCGCACCAGGGGTGGTCGATGTAGGCGTCGACCTCCGCGTCGTCGCGACTGAGCCAGTCGAAGTCGGTGCGCTGCGGCTGGAACGGCGCGTTGAAGCCGGACAGGTCCATCGGCGCCTCGAGGTCCATCGACGGCTCGAGCAGGTCGATGGCGCCGGTCCCGGACAGGGCCACCGCGTCCACGTCGTCGCTGTGGTCCAGCAGCAGCTGCTGCGTGGCGAACGAACCCAGGCTGTGGGCCACCAGCCCCAGGGCCAGGCCGGGGTGCGCCTCCTTGGCCCGCGTCCCCATCCGGCCGATGTCCGCGACCAGCTCGGTCCAGCCGTTCTCGCCCAGCACCCCGTAGTCCGCCTCTCCCGCAACGGAGTTCGCGTGCCCGCGGTGGTCGTGGGCGTAGACGACGTAACCCGCGGCGGTGAGTGCGCCGGCCAGGCGCGCATACCTCGTCGCGTACTCCCCGACCCCGTGGGTGATCTGGGCGATGGCCTTCGGGCGACCCTCGGGGTCCCACCGGTATGCCGCGATGGTGACGCCCTCGGTGCTGGGGAAGTCGACTCGGGTCGGTTCGTTCGTCATGCGGGTGAACCTAACCGGTCGTCGCGTCGGTTACAGGTGGGCCTGGTCGATCGCCGACTGGAGCGACTGGATGTAGCCGTCGCTGGTCACCGTGGCCCCGGAGACGACGTCGATCTTCGCGCTCTGGGCCTGGGTGGCCTCCTGCGCGAGCGCCGGGATCGCGTAGGCGTTGATCTGTCGGTCACGCGCGTTGTTCTGGGGGTACTCGACCGCCTGGACGGCGGTGATCTTGCCGTCGGCCACGGTGATCTCGACCTGGACCGCGCCCCACCGCGTCATGACGGAGTCGCCGGTGTAGGTGCCGGCAGCGGTGGCGCCCTGGGCGGCCTGCGGCGCGGGCGCCGCGCCCGCCGACCCCGAGGAACCGGACGAGCCCGAGGACCCCGACGAGCCCGAGGACCCCGACGAGCCCGACGAGCCGGCCACTGCCGGAGCCGAGGTGGCGACCGCGACGGAGCCCTCGTTGCGGCTCGTGTGGTAGCTGAACAGCAGGACCAGACCACTGATGGTGCCCATGACGGCGATGGCGATGCGTCGCATACCGGTGCCCCCTACCAGGTGAACCGCTCGAGATGGATCGCGTCGCCGGGGACCCCGGCCGCGAGGAGGGCGCGTTCGGCGGCGTCCATCCAGCCGTCCGCACCGCAGAGATAGACGTCGTGGTCGACGAGGTCGGGCACCAGCTCGCGCAGGGCGTCCTCGTCGGAGAGTGCGCCGGCGGCCTGAGGCAGCCACGAGTGACGATCGGTGACTCGCGGGCCGACCGCGTAGAAGACCCGGGCACCGCGGGCGCCGGCCAGCGCCTCGATCTCGCTCCTGAGGATGAGGTCGCCGTCGTGCGAGGCGCGGTAGACCAGCGTGACGTCTCCCGGCTCCTGGGGCAGGGCCTCCAGCAGACCCCGCAGCGGGGTGACGCCGATGCCGCCGGCGAGGAGCAGGACCTTCCGACGGGTGCGGACGCCCTCGTGCAGGCGGCCGTAGGGGCCCTCGATCGCGACCCGGGTCCCGGGCCGGACGTGCCCCAGGCCCCGGCTGGCGTCGCCGAGGTCCTTGACGGTGATGCGCAGGGTGTCGCCCGAGGGCGCCGCCGACAGTGAGTACGGATGGCCGCGGGACCAGCCCGGCGAGTCGAGGAACCGCCAGACGAAGAACTGGCCGGCGGCGACGGGCAGGCGGTCGAGGTGACGGCCGGTCATGACGACCGACACGGCCTCGTCACTCTCGCGCACCACCTCGACGACGCGCAGTCGGTGAGTCAGGCTCCGGTGAAGCGGCACGCCGACCCGCCAGACCAGGATCGCGCCCGCCGCGGCGCCCCAGAGCGTCCACCAGTAGACCGAGGCGACGGTCGACGACATGAACTCCTGGCCGGCCCAGAGCTGGTGCGGCAGGGCGAGGCCGACGCCGAGGTAGGCATACAGGTGCAGCAGGTGCCATGACTCGTACCGCAGCTTCCGGCGGGCCTTGCGGATGCTCGTCACCGCGACGAGCAGAAGCAGGGCGGCTCCGGCCACCGCCAGGAGGATGCCGGGGTAGTCGACGACGAGGTCCCAGGCCTCGGCGAACACGTTGGTCCGTGCCTGGACCGCATACCCGACCGTCACGACGACGATGTGGGCGACCATGAGGTTGACCGACCAGAACCCGACGAGTCGGTGTCGGCGAGCGAGCTCGTCCTGGCCGTAGACCCGCTCGACCAGCGGGATCCGGGCCATGAGCAGGACCTGGATGAGCAGCAGGTCCGAGGCGACCAGACCGGTGAGCCGCCCGACGGAGGTCAGTCCGGTGCCCCAGCCCGCGAGGTCCTGGACGTTGCCGCCGGCGACCCACAGGGCGACGACGACCAGCATGCTGGCCCAGGTGACGACCCCGATCGCGTCCCGCGCCCAGCCGGGGCACGCGTGGCCGGTATGCGGCGACGCGACCCGTGCCCGGTGCGGCGGTGGGCGACAGCGCCGACGGTTCCGGTCGCCGTGCGACGGTGGTCATCGAGTCTCCTGGGGGGTGGGCACGGACGGCAGCGCGCCCGGGACGTCCATAGCCTCGGACACCCGGCTATGGGAATCCTGTGGGCGACCGATGGAGCCGGCCAGCGCTCCGGCTCAACGGCGCGGGGACTCCTCGTCGACGTCCGTCCTGCCGGTGTCGGCCTCGACCCCGGGCGCCTCCGGCGGCGGTGCCGCTCGGCCCCACGTGCCGAGGATCGACCCGACGATGACCAGCGGGAACCCGACGACGAGCCCCAGGGTGATCGGCTCGTGGAGGACCAGCGCGCCGAGCAGGACGGCGACGGCCGGGTTGACGTAGGTGATCAGCGTCATCCGGGCGGGGCCGGCCTCGGCGATGAGCGCGAACATGACGAGGAAGGCGATGGCCGTGCAGAAGACGGCGAGGACGACCACCGAGATCACCGCGGACGGCGTGAGGGTCGACGCCGGCACGAACGGGGTGAACGGCGCGTAGACGACCGCCGCGAGGATCAGCGACGCGGTCACGACTCCGATCGACGGCAGGTCGGACAGCTGCCGGCTGATGATGATCGGACCGATGGCGTAGCCCACCACGACCAGCAGCACCTGCCCCACCGCCACCAGGTCGTCGGCGTGCACGTCGAGGCCGAGGAGCACCGCCACCCCCACCAGCCCGATGACCAGCCCGAGGATGCGGCGCCAGCCGAGCCGGTCGTGGCCCATGACCGTGAGGATCACCGCCGCGACGATCGGCACGGCGGCGATGACCAGGCCAGTCGTCGAGCTGGTCAGTCGGGTCTCGGCGTGGCCGAGCAGCAGCCAGGGCCCGACGATCTCGACCAGGGTGTAGACGACGAGCACCTTCCACCGCCGGAGCACCGGCCTCAGCGCGTGCGCCCGCAACGCCAACGGCAGCAGGATGAGCGCCCCGAGGGCGGTCCGGCCGAAGGCCAGGTGCAGCGGGTCGAGGTCGACGACGGCGATCCGGATGAAGAGGTAGGGGATCCCCCAGCAGACGCTGAGGGTCGCGAACAGCAGCCAACCTCGCCTGGTCACCGTGACCTCCTTCCGGGCACGCCCACCGTAGGGGTCCGCTCAGACGAAGGTCTGCCGCTGTCGGCCCAGGCCGGGAATCTCGAGCTCGCAGACGTCGCCGGGCCGCAGGTACGGGAACCGCCCGGACAGGCCGACCCCCTCCGGCGTCCCGGTCAGCAGCAGGTCGCCCGGCTCCAGGGCGAGGTACTGGCTGAGGTCCCACACGAGGTGCTCGACCCCGAACACCATGTCGGCCGTCGACGACTCCTGTCGCGGCTCGCCGTTGACCCACGACCGCAGGCTCAGCGAGCGGTGGTCGATCTCGTCGGGCGTGACCACCCACGGGCCGGTGGGCGTGAACCCGGGGCAGCACTTGCCCTTGCTCCACTGGCCGCCGGACTCCTCGAGCTGGAACGTGCGCTCGGACAGGTCGTTGGCCAGGACGAACCCGGCGACGCAGTCGAGGCTCTCCTCGGGTGACGCGAGGTAGCTGGCCGGTCGGCCGATGACGACGCCGAGCTCGACCTCCCAGTCGGTCTTGTTGCTGCGCAACGGGATCCGCACATCGTCGTCCGGGCCCCCGACGGTGTTGGGCGTCTTGAGGAAGATCACCGGCTGCTTCGGCGGCTCGACCCCCGACTCCGCGGCGTGCGCCGCGTAGTTCAGCCCTACACACACCACGGCCCCAGGTCGCGCGATCGGCGCGCCGATGCGCATACCCGCGGCACCGTCCAGCAGGGGAAGCTCGCCGGCTTCCAGCCGGCGGCCCACCTCGGCGGTCCGGTCCGACGACCAGAAGGCGGCGTCGATGTCGTCGCAGATCGCCCGCAGGTCGTATGCGTCGTCCCCCCGCCAGACGACGGGAACCTCCGCGCCGATCGGTCCGAGCCGGCCCAGCCTCATGCGTCCTCCTCTGCTCTCAACGTCGCGGCGAGAAGGTACGGGCCCTGCCCCCACGGGTAGCTCCCGGTGACGGGAGTGTGCTCGTACCGGTTCCGGTCGCTGTTCACCCCGGGCCGATAGGACACACCGGTCAGGTGCCCGTTCGTGTCGATCCGGTATGCGACGTAGCGCCACGCCGCGTCGGCCACCGGACGGTACTCCTCCGGGAGGAGCCCCGCCGCAACCGCCTCCGCGAGCGCAGCGGCGGCCATCGCCGTGGTCGAGGACTCGGCGTAGCTCGCCGGCTCGTCCACCAGGTTGCGCCAGGCGCCCCCGGGGTCCTGGTGGTCGCGGAGGGCGGCGGCCAACCGGTCGTAGCGTCCCTGCAGATCTCCCGGCACTCGCTCCGGACCCAGCGCGACCAGCAGCCGGGTGAGACCCAGGATCGCCCAGCCGTTGCCGCGTCCCCACGGGATGCGCTCAGCTGAAGGGGCGGCGAGGTCGGCGACGTGCCCGAACAGACCGTCCTCCCGCTGCAGCGCGGTGCAGTGCCCGATGGCCAGCTCGGCGGCGGTGGCGGGCAGCCTGGCATCGCCGGTCGCGTCGCCGACGCGGATCAGGAGCTCGGGCAGGCCATAGAGCGAGTCGACGAACAGCCGTCGCCCGTCGGACTCCGGTGCGAAGCCGCCGACGACGTCACCGGTCGCGACGACCCGGTCGACGACCGAGCGCAACAGGCCCCACGACTCCGGCACCAGGTCACGACGCAGCGACGCGGACTCGAGCAGGTCGAGCAGCGTCACGCACGGCCCGAGAACGTTCGGGTCCTGACCGCGCTCGGCGGCCACCCAGGTCGGACACGTCGTCGACGACGGCGTCGACAAAGGCCGGGATCCCGAACCGATGGCCGGCCGCGAGCAGTCCGTCGAGGGCGACCGCCTCGCCCCAGTCCCACCGGTAGAACCAGTACGCCAGCGTCGCGTGCCCGGCCGCGCGAACGCGCTCCGGCAGCGGGCGGGCCACGCTGGTCCCGACCGAAAGGCTGGCACCCAGGCGGAACAACGGCGTCCTCTCGCGGGCGGCACCCTCGGCCAACCCTTGCCGAAACGTTATAACGTTAATAGGTTTCGTCGCCATGCTCATCACCCGCGTCACGGCGTACGCCGTCAAGGCCCCTCAGATGTATGCGATGTCCGGCGGGGTCACGACGGGGACCACCCTGCCCGGCAGCGACTACCTCCGGTTCGGCGACTATCCGCAGCTGTACTCGGCCAGGTCGCAGGCCGCCCTGGTCCGGGTCGAGACCGACGCCGGCATCGTCGGCTGGGGCGAGGCGCAGGCGCCGGTCGGCACCGAGATCATCCTCAGCATCGTCAAGGAGGTCCTCGCGCCATCGGTCCTCGGGCGGGACGCCGAGGCGACCGGACTCCGGTACCACGAGATGTACGAGACGATGCGGGTCCGCGGCCAGGTCGGCGGCTACCAGCAGGACGCGATCGCCGCCGTCGACACCGCGCTGTGGGACATCCGCGGCCGCGCGACGCAGCGCTCGCTCGCCGACCTCCTCGGCGGCCGCCGCCGCGACCGGCTGCCGGCCTACGTCACCGGTCTGCGCGAGAAGACGCCGGAGGGGCGCCAGGCCGAGGCCGCCGACTGGGCGGCCCAGGGCCTCGGGGTCAAGCCGTGCCTCGGTCTCGGCCCAGTCGAGGATGCGCGCGAGGTCGAGCGGCTGCGGTCGGCGATGGGCGACGACGGCCGTCTCATGGTCGACGCGATGTGGGGCTACACCGTTCCCGAGGCCGTCCGGGCGGGGCGGGCGTTCGAGCAGTACGGCGTGGCGTTCCTCGAGTCGCCGCTGCTTCCCGAGGACGTCGGTGGCCACGCCCGGCTGGCCCACGACCTCGACCTGCCGATCGCGGTCGGGCGAGCCGCTGCGCACCCGGTTCGCGTTCCTTCCCTGGTTCGAGCGGGACGCGCTCGACATCGCCCAGCCCGACCTCATGCGCAACGGCGTGACCGAGACCGTGGCCATCACCGACCTGGCCTACGCGTTCAACCGCCCCGTCGCCCTGCACACCGGGGTGGTGACCGTCGTCGGGATGGCGGCCTCGTGGCAGGTCGCCGCGACCCTGCCGACGTTCCTCGTCCAGGAGCTCCAGCCGGTCATGCTCGACACCTTCAACCCGTGGCTGGCCGAGCCGCTGAGGGTCGAGGACGGAGCGGTGGTGGTCCCCACGGGACCGGGCCTCGGCCTCGAGCTGGACGAACAGCGGGTCGCGGCGATGGCGTCGGCCACGGTGACGGCCACCCTGTGACCTGGCGCGAGCTGCCGCTCGGCGACCACGTCCTTGCCGAGTCGCCTCGCTGGGACGCGGTGCGCCGCCGCCTGTCGTGGGTCGACATCGTCCAGGGCTGCGTCGGCTGGGCGGTCCTCGACGAGCGGCGGTCGCTGGGGGCCGGCCGACGAGGTCGTATGCCAGGCGCTCGTCACCGCGGCCGTCCCCAGCCCTCGAGGATGGTGGGTCGCGGTCGGGTCCGGGGTCGTCGAGGTCTCGCCCGACGGTGCACCCATGGGGCCGGAGCTCCCGGTCAGCCCGGCGTTCCCCGACGTCCGGACCAACGACATGGTCCTCGACCCGGCCGGCCGTCTCGTCGTCGGCCTCTTCACCGAGGATCGGGTCACCCCTCGCGGCGCCGTCGTCCGGCTCGACGCCGGGACCGGCCGGACCACGCTGCTGGTCGGCGACATCGTCACCGCCAACGGCATCGGGTTCAGCCCCGACGGATCCCGGATCTACTGGGTCGACACCGCCCGCGGCACGGTCAGCGCCGCGTCCTACGACCCGGTCGGGCTCGTCGGACCGGCCGCGGACCGTCGCTCCGCGAGCGCGGATCCGGTCGCCTGGACGGCCTGGTCGTCGACCGGTCCGGGGACCTCTGGGTCGCCGTCTGGGACGCCGGCGAGGTGCGCCGGTATGCGCCGGACGGCACCCTGCGCGCGACGCTCGCCACCCCTGTCGCCCGACCCTCCGCCGTGGCGCTGGTGGAGGAGCTGCTCGTCGTCACGACGGCCCGCCGCGACCTCGCCCGGTTCGACGGCGAACCGTCGCCCGACCCCGAGGGCCGGCTGTACGCATACCCCCTGTCGCTGAACCCGTGTCCTGAACCGAAGGAGCCGACGTGGAGCTGCTGGACCGGATCGCCGCCGAGCGCGAGTGTGAGCGGCTGACCTACCGCTACTGCGAGGCCGTCGACCTCGGGCACGCCTCTCGGCTGGCCGACGTGTTCGCGGAGGACGGCGTCTTCGAGGCCGGCGGGCTGCACCTGGCCGGCCGGGACGAGATCCGGCGTGTCTTCACCGAACGTGAGCGGGTCCGCGAGCTGCGCACCCGCCACGTCTGCACGAACCTGCACATCGACGTCCTCGACGAGGCCACGGCCACCGGCGTCGTCTACCTCACGCTCTACCGCCGGCGCGGCTCCGAGGACTGGTCGGTCCCCGTCCCGACCACCGCACCCGCCGTCGTCGGCAGCTACCACGACCGGTATGTCCTGACCAGCGACGGATGGCGGATCGCGAGCCGCCATCAGCAGGTCGTCTTCGTCGACCCGTCCGATGCGGGGTGGTCACCGGTCGGTCACGACCCCTTGCCCCGTCGAATCGTCATAAGGATATAACGTTCCTACGTTTCAGCGCGGAAACCAGGAGAGAGCCTCATGCCCCAGCCCCAGCCCATCCCCTCCCCCTCGACCCTCGGCCGGCGCCAGGTCCTCAAGGCCTTCGGCCTGGTCGGCGCCACGGCGGTCGCCGGCCCGGCGGCCCTCAGCGCCTGCTCCTCGGGCCCGGCCGGGGACGCGGGCGGCGGCGCCACGACCGGAGGCGGCCAGGTCACCGGCGAGATGGACTTCTGGTGGAACCCGTCGGTGGAGTCCGCCGACGCCATGGGCAAGTGGATGACCAGCACCATCACCGACTTCCAGAAGGCCAACCCGGGCACGACGATCAACTCGGTGACGCAGCCGGCCGAGCAGATGGTCGGCAACTTCCGCACCGCCTGCCAGAGCCAGAGCGGGCCCAGCCTCGACCACCAGTACTCCGGTCCCTACACGATGCAGTTCGTCTACGAGAACTGCATCGCTCCCCTGAGCGACGGCACCTACCCCGACGCCGAGTTCGCCCACGTCCTACCGCCGGCGGCGCTCAACCTCTACAAGTACCAGGGCAAGACCTGGGCGCTGCCCTGGTACAACGCGCCGGTCGTGCTCATGTACAACAAGGCGCTCTTCACCGCGGCCGGGCTCGACCCGAGAAGCCGCCGACGACGGTCGACGAGCTGATCAGCGCCGCGGCCAAGCTCAAGGCCTCCGGCGTCGTGCCGTTCGGCTACGGCCTCAAGGGGCTCACCGGCACCGGCAACTTCTCCGGCCTCTGGAACCTCCAGCAGCTGAACGACCCCAAGGAGATCCTCCCGGTCGTCCTCGGGAAGGCCTCCTACACCGACCCGAAGTACTCCGGGTGGCTCGGCTGGGTCAAGCAGATGATCGATGCCGGGGTCTTCAACAGCGACGTCACCTCGCTGGCCTACCAGGACTCACAGAACATGTTCCTGGCCAAGAAGAGCGCCATGTGCATCTCCAGCAGCCTGACCACCTTCCAGAAGACCCTGGGCAACGACCTAGGGATCTGTACGACGCCCACCAAGGGCACCGGCAGCCTCGCCGGGCGGATCCAGTTCAACTCGCACCCGCTGTTCATCACCTCGTTCGCCGAGAACAAGCAGCTGCCCTCGGCGTTCCTCCAGTACCTGCACACCGCGCCGGTGCTCAAGGGCATGTACGAGTCGTCGGGCTTCTTCCCGGCCGACGACCGGTTCGACTCCTCGGTGATGAAGACCGACCAGGACAAGCAGCTGTTCGGCTTCCTGCGCGACAAGTCCGTCATCGGCTACCAGAACTACTGGCCGTCGAAGATGGACCGGGAGAACCTCTTCCTCGGAGTGCAGTCGCTGTTCGCGGGTCAGGGCTCACCCGAGCAGATCGCCCAGCAGATCGAACAGCGGCTCGCCACCTGGCGGCAGCAGTCGGCGGCGGACCTCAAGAGCTTCGAGGCGCAGGCGTCCGCGTGACGCCCGCCACGAGCACCGCAACCACGACCCGGCCCCACATGTCCGATACCGGCGGCGGGGGTGGCGGGACGGTGGCCCGTCGGCCGCGCCGCCGGCGGGACGGCAGCGCGGCCGCCGGGTTCCTGATCCTGGCGATCCTGCTGGTCGGATTCGTGTTCTTCTACCCGATCGTCGCCGTCATCCTCACCAGCCTGCAGGACCCACGCAGCGGGGCGTTCGTCGGGATGACCAACTACGGGGCACTGTTCGCCGACGAGATCTTCCAGGACGCGGTGCGCAACAACCTCAAGCTGCTCGTCGTCCTGCCGGTCGTGGTCGCCCTGGCCCTCGTCCTCGCGCAGGTGCTGTTCGACCGGATCCGCGGCTGGCGGCTCTACCGGGCGCTGATCTTCCTGCCGTACATCGTCCCGGTCGTCGTGGCCGCGCTGGTCTTCGGCCAGATCCTGCAGCAGAACGGCCTGGTCAACGAGGTGCTGCGGTTTCTGCACCTGGACTTCCTCGCCCACGACTGGCTGGGCGACCCGACCACCGCCATCTGGTCGCTGGCGGGGGTGGTCGTCTGGCGCGAGCTGGCGTTCGGCGTCGTCCTGTTCCTCGCCCGGATGACCCAGCTGCCGCTGGACCTCTACGACGCCGCCCGGGTGGACGGCGCCAACTGGTGGCAGCGGCTGCGGCACGTCACCGTCCCGCAGATGTCGACGATCATCGCGTTCTACTGCGGGATCGTTCTCATCGCCCTGCTCAGCTGGGTGTTCAACTACGTGCTCGTCCTCACCCGAGGCGGGCCGGGCACGAGCACCTACGTCATCGAGTACTACGTCTACAGCCGGGCGTTCCAGTACGGCGACTTCGGCAACGCCGCCGCCCTCTCCTCGATCATGCTGGTCGTCATCCTCGCCGCCATGGGCACCTACCTCACCGTGCTCGGCAAGCGAGGTGTCCTGTGAGCACGGTTCGCCCGCAGGCCGATGGAGCGGTCGGAGCGGTGAGCAAACACGGCCTGGCCATCCTCGCGACCCTCGCGGCACTGGTGCCGCTCTACTTCATGCTGTCGACGTCCTTCAAGACCGAGGTCGGCTACGCCGAGAACCAGCTGTCGCTCCCGCTCTCGCCGACCCTGGAGAACTTCCAGTCCCTCCTCGCCAACCCCCAGTTCGTGACCTGGATCCGCAACAGCTTCATCCTCACGGTCTGCTCCGTCGCCATCGGGCTCACCGTGGCGTCGCTGGCGGCGTACGCGTTCGCCTGCATGGACTTCCGCGGTCGCCAGCCCCTGTTCATCGCTTTCGTGGCGCTGCTCGGCGTCCCGTCGGTGGCACTGATCATCCCGCTGTTCCGAGTCATGGTGCGCACGCACCTCATCAACACCCTCCAGGGGGCGGTGCTCGTCTACGCCGGCCTGATGATCCCCTACACCACCTACTTCCTCACGGGATTCTTCCGCCGGCTGCCGGTCTCGCTGTTCGAGGCGGCGCGGCTCGACGGCTGCGGCCACTGGGGGATCTTCCGCCGCATCGCCGTGCCACTGTCCCGTCCCGGGCTGGTCACGCTCGGGATCGTCAACACCCTCTGGGTGTGGAACGAGCTGCTCATCGCGATCGTCTTCCTCCAACGCTCGGACAAGCGGACGTTGATGGCGGGCCTGACCCTCTTCCAGGGCGAGTTCGCCAGCAACATCCCCGCGATCATGGCCGGCCTCACCATCGCCGTGCTGCCGATGTTCGTCCTGTACCTCAGCGGTCTGAGGTTCTTCCTCAACGGCCTGACGGGGGGGTCGGAGAAGTGACGTCCGAGGCACAGCTGGTTGCGCTCCGGGTCGGCGACTCCGAGGTCGTCGTCGACACCGGGCGAGCCGCGATCACGGCGATCACCACGCCCACCCGCTCCTACGTCGACCCGTCCGGCGTGGGCAGCATCCTGCGGCTGGCCGTCCCGCTCGACGACTATGCCGCGCACTACCTCGAGTGCAGCGGCGCGCGGCCCGTCGTCGAGACCGTGGATGGCGCCCTGCGGCTCACCTACGACCGGCTGCGCTCGGACCACCTCGAGCTCGAGGTGCACGTGGAGCTGTCGTTCACGCCGTCGGACGACGGTCTGCTGCTGCGCGCCAGGATCCGCAACGACAGCGACCGCGACATCCCGCAGGTGGTGTTCCCGCAGGTCCTCGGTCTCACCCCGCGCACCGACGGAGCGCCCACCCGGCTGCAGCTGCCCGGCCGGCGCATGGAGCCGTTCGCGGAGCTGGCGATGGCGCCGCACGACCTCTCGTTCCTCGAGGTGCCGCTGCAGGAGTACATCTACTACGGCTGCCTCGACCTGACCATGAAGTGGCTCGACTTCGGCGACGCCGACGACGGAGTCACCCTCTACTGGCGGAGCCCGCGCTACACGACCCAGGGCCTCCTCGTGCAGCGTCCGGACCGCGCCACGGAGCGGCTCGATCTCCGCTGGGCGCAGTACCCCTCGCTCGGACCGGGGCAGAGCTGGGACAGCGACGACGTCGTCCTGATCCCGCACACCGGCGACTGGTACGCCGGGGCCGAGGCGTTCCGGCAGTTCGTCAAGGACCGCTACGTCTACGACGCGCCGCGGCACGTCCGCGAGGCGCTCGCCATCCGCTCGCTGTGGCCGGCGGTGCGCAACGCGCCGCCCCGCTTCCGCTACCGGGACCTGCCGGAGTATGCGGCGGAGGTCGCCGACCCGTCGCTGGGCGTCGGCGAAGTCGTGTTCTGGCACTGGTGGCTCAAGAACGGGTACCCGATCGTCCTCGACGACCGCCTCGGCACCGAGGAAGAGCTGCGCTCGGCCCTCGACCGGTGCCGCGAGATGGGCGTGCCGATCTCCCTCTTCGTCAGCCACCACATCCTTCGCGACACCGACGAGACCGCCCCGGACTGGTTGCACCGCAACAAGACCGGGCAGGCCGTGGTGTGGAACTGGACCTACAGCTCCGACTACGTCCCCAAGTTCCCCGTGCTCTTCGCGGCGACGCATTCGATGGTCAAGGCGTCCGCGCTCTCTCCCGGCTGGCGGAAGACCGGCCTGAACGAGTACCGGCGGGCGCTCGACCTCGGCGCGGAGTCGATCTGCTTCGACGTCTTCTACGCCTGGGGCGAGCCGAACTACAGCGCGAGCGCCGACGGCGAGCCGGACGAGGAGGGCGAGCGGCTCATCGACTTCGCCCGCGAGGCCCGGCGGATCATCCGCGAGCGACGTCCGGAGGGGAGCTTCTCCGGTGAGTGGCCGAGCGAGCTCAAGGTCCCGATCATGGACTACACGTGGGACTGGCGGAACGCCGACGACGTCGCCGCCTGCGCGCCGTTCCGCTACGTGTTTCCGCCGTTCCGGCTCAACGCCAACGTCGGCGCCCACCCCCGCGGCCCGGTCGTCGCCTTCATGGAGGACGCCCTCCTCAACATCATGCCCGGCGGGCTTCAGACCGAGCGGCTGGCTGACCATCCGCAGCTCGTCGACCTGTTGCGGCAGCTCACCACACTGCGGCGCCGGTTCCTCCCGTTCTTCACCGATGGCCGCTACCGCCACCTCGAGGGTGCGCGGGTCGAGGGCGGCGACGCCCGCGTCTTCACCCGCGACTCCGACGCCCTCGTCATCGCCGCCAACCCGACCGACGCCGAGGCGACCGTGACGGTCTCCGTGGACCTGGACCGGCTCGGGTTGGACGCGACCGACTGGACCGTCGAAGCCCACGGGCTGGACGGGTCGGTCGACGCCCGCGGGGCGACCGGCACCGCATACCGGACGACGGAGACCTTGGGACCGGACGGCCTCGTCGTCCTGCACCTCCACGCCCGAGAGCCCTCCCCGTGACGTGGCTCGCGGCGCTCGTCGTGGTCGGGCTGGCCGGGTTCCTCACCGGCATGACGGGCTTCGGCTTCAGCGTTCTCTCGGTGCCGTTGCTACTCCTCATCTACCCGCCCCACGACGTCGTCGTCATGGCGCTCTGCCTCGTGCCGTTGACCAGTGCGCTGCTCCTGCTGACTCCCCACCTCCGCGGCAAGCTCGACCGGCGACTCTGTCTCTCCCTCACCGGGTTCTCGTTGATCGGGCTGCCGATCGGGCTGGTGATGTTCCACTGGTTCGACCCGCTCTGGGTGAGCGCGCTCATCGGGCTCGCCCTGCTGGGCTACGCCTGGTACGGCCTGTACGCGCACGGAGACTGGTCGTCGCGGCACGCCTGGCTGGCGCCGAGCGGCATTCTCGGCGGGATTCTCGCGACGAGTACCGGACTGAGCGGACCTGCCGTCGCCATGTACGTCCACGGCCGGCGGCTCACCAACGGTGAGCAGGTGGCGACGATGGCCGCCTACGTCGGCTTGGTCAGCGTCATCGGGCTCGGCCTGCTGGCCGCCCGCGGCGAGGTCGGTAGCGCCGCGCTCGGCCGGGTCGCCTGGCTGTCGCCCAGCGCGCTCGCCGGCGTGGCCGTCGGCCGCTGGTGGGCGTCGCGGCAACACGCCATCATCGACCGCGTCACGCTCTACGCCCTCGGCCTGATGGGCCTCTGGACCGTGGCGCGGGCGAGCTTCGTCTGGATCTCGGGTGGAGGAGCCTCATGACCCATGACACGAGCACGGCCGCAGCGACGATGGAGCGAGGTCCGCTAGGCGGGGTGATCCCGATCCCGGTGACGACGTTCCACAACGATGGCCGCCTCGACACCGACGGCCTCGCGTCGCAGGTGCGGTTCAGTGTCGAGTCCGGCGCTCACGGCGTCCTGTACCCGGGAGTCGTCAGCGAGTTCTACACGCTCACCGACGAAGAACGCCGCACGGCGGTCGAGACCGTCGTCGCGGCGGCGGATGGTCGGGTCCCGGCGGTCGTCGGCGTCACCGGCGCCAGCACCGCGTCCGCCATGGCCTTCGCCGAGCACGCCCGCTCTGTCGGAGCCGACGCCGTGATGACGATGGTGCCCTACGTCCAGCACTTCTTCTCTCCCACAACGGATTTCGCGCTCGAGCATATGACGGAGGTAGCTCGAGCGGCCGGCGTTCCGGTGATCCTCCAGAACGCCAGGGTCGGCTTCCCGCTGGGTGTCGGCGCCGTCACCGAGGTGATCCGCCAGGTCCCCGGGATCCGCTACGTGAAGCAGGAGAGCAACCCGCCGACACACGGCATCTCCGAGATCGTCGAGGCCCTGGGCGACCGGATCGACGGGGTGTTCGGTGGCGTCGGCGGCGTCTACCTCGTCAACGAGCTGGACCGAGGCGCCATCGGCACGATGCCCTCACCCGCGTTCGTCGACCGCATCGTCTCCGCGTACGACCTCTACCGGAGCGCCGGCGCCGACCCGGCGCAGCAGCTGCTCGAGGCCATGGGCTCGCTCTTCACCCGCGAGGTCCTCTACAACGTGGTCTTCCACAAGGAGGTGCTCCGCCGGCGGGGCGTGATCGGCTCCACGCGGGTCCGGATCGCGAGCCCGTCGTTGGACGCCGTCGACCTCGCCGACCTCGACCGGCTCCTCGATGCGGCGGACGTGCGATGAGCTCCGGTTCGCCTGTGGTTGCCGACGGTACCGTTGCCCCGAAGATGGTCCGCCGGTCCGACGAGGAGGGGGCGATGTTCGGTCGTCCGGTCGACGTGCCCATGCACTCCGTCGTCCGTACCGAGCTGCTCACCCAGATCCGGTCCGGACGCCTGCATCCCGGCGACCAGGTGCCGACCGAACCTCAGCTGATGGCCGCCTTCCGGGTCAGCCGGACGACGGTCCGGCGAGCCCTGCGCGACCTCGAGACCATGGGCCTGATCGACCGGCAGCCCGGCCGCGGCAGCTTCGTCAGCGAGCCGAAGGTCGAGCCTCGGTTGGACCGGCTGACCGGCTTCGTCGAGGACATGGACGCCCTGGGTCTGCACGCCAGCGCCAGTGTGGAGCTGATCGAGTCCGGTCCTGCCGACGCCGAGGTGAGCCAGCAGCTCCAGCTCGCGCCCGGCGAGACCGTCGTCCACATCGAGCGGGTGCGGTTGGCCAACGGGACGCCGATCTCGTTCGACGACAGCTACTTCCCTTCCGACCTCGGCTCGCGGATCTCCGCCGAGAACCTCGAGGACGAGCCGTTCTACAGCATCCTCGAGGGCAAGTACGGCATCGCCCTGGCCGGCGCCGACTACGTGCTGTCGGCCACGACGGCCGACGAGCGGGTCGCCCGCCTCCTCTCCATCGCCGTGGGCGCCCCGGTGCTGCGGCTGGAGCGCACCTCGCGAGCCGCGCCCGACCGCCGCCCGATCCTCTTCGAGCACCTGCACTTCGCGGGCGCCCGGATCCGCTACCGGCTCACCCTGGACCGCTGACCGATGTCGACCACCTCGGGGCGCGTGCCCCGGTCCGTCGTCGTCGTCGGCGCCTCGTCCGGCATCGGTCGGGCCATCGTGCGCCGGTTCCTCGACGACGGCGACGCCGTGGTGGGGATCAGCCACGCCGAGCTGGCCGACGCCCCCTTCCCTCATCTGGTCGCCGACTGCTCCGACCCCATCGCCGCCACCGACGCCGTCACCGAGGCGAGTGAGCGGCTCGGTGGACAGCTGGACGTGGTGGTTCCGGCGGCGGCGGTCACGCCACGCGCGCGGGCGACCGAGACCTCCGATGCGGACTGGCGCGCCGGTCTCGGCGCGACCCTCGACTCCACGTTCTTCACCTGCCGCGCGGCGATCCCGTCGATGGGCTCCGGCGGCGCCATCGTGTGCGTCTCGTCCATCACCGCCTCGATCGCCTCACCCGGTATCGCGGCCTACGCCGCGGCGAAGGGTGGCGTCAACGCCCTGGTGCGGGTGCTGGCCCTCGAGCTGGGAGGTCAGGGCATTCGGGTGAACGCCGTGGCTCCCGGCCTCATCGGTGGCGGGCAGCTCACGAACGCGAGCGAGGGGTATGCCTTGCGCCGGACCGGCCGGCCAGAGGAGGTCGCCGCCGCGGTGGCGTTCCTCGCCTCGTCCGAGGCCTCGTTCGTCACCGGGGTCGTGCTGCCCGTCGACGGGGGGCTGAGCGCGGGCCAGACCGGCGCATACGCCCGACCCGACCTCCGCACCTTGATGGACCCGTGACACCCCTTCACCCCACCGCCTGGAGGCCCTCGTGCGTACTGCTGTCGTGACCGGAGGAATGAGCGGTCTCGGCGCGGCCTGCGTCGAGCGACTACGGGCCGACGGCCTTCGCGTCGTCACCCTCGACCGCACCGGCGGCGCTGATCACCTCGTCGACGTCGCGGACACCGAGCAGGTCGAGCAGGCCGTCGCCGCGGTCGGGCCGGTGGATGTCCTCGTCAACAGCGCTGGGATCGTCGGTCCGAACCGGCCGCTCTGGGAGGTGTCGGACGAGGAGTGGCGGCGGACCTTCCAGGTCAACGTCGAGGGCACGTTCCACCTCTGCCGCGCCGTCGTTCCGGGCATGGTCGAGCGCGGCTGGGGCCGCATCGTCAACCTCGCCTCCATCGCCGGCAAGGACGGCAACCCGAACCTCAGCGCCTACTCCGCGTCCAAGGCGGCGGTCATCGCCATGACCAAGTCGCTGGCGAAGGAGCTGGCCACCACCGGCGTCATCGTCAATTCGGTGGCACCGGCCGTGTTCGAGACGCCCATGAACGCCGACACGGCACCCGAGGTCCTGGACCGGCTGGTGTCGCTCATCCCGATGCACCGTCTAGGTCGGCCGGCGGAGCTCGCCGCCCTGGTGTCCTGGCTGGTGTCCGACGAGTGCAGCTTCTCCTCGGGCGCCGTCTACGACATCAGCGGGGGCCGCGCCACCTACTGACGTCCTCGCTCAGGCCGGCAGCGTCAGATGTGGTTCTCACCTACCAGGGGTGAGCCCCCGGCCCCCGGCCGACGCGCCACGCTGGACGGCGTCGCGGTTCGCGCCCGTTCGGAGAGGAGACGACGACCATGACCGAGCGATCGGCCGCCGTGAAGTCCGCCTGGGCCGAAGGGGTGACCTACTTCGCGGTCGCCCTGCTGATCACCACCGGGATCTTCCAGGTCCTCCAGGGGCTGGCCGCCGTCCTCGACAAGGGTTTCTACGTCGCGGCGGCCGGCAACGTCTTCGCGCTCAACGTCACCACCTGGGGCTGGATCCACCTCGTCATCGGCATCCTCGCCGTCGCGATCGGGATCGGGCTGTTCTCCGGCAGGTTCTGGGCTCGTGGTGCCGGGATGGGCATCGCCGTGTTCCAGGCCATCGTCCAGTTCATGTTCCTGCCGTACTACCCCGGTTGGTCGATCGTCATCATCGCTCTCGACGTGGCGATCATCTGGGCGCTGGCGACCTACCGCTCCCACACCCCGTGATCTGACGCAAGCCCACAAGATCGTGGGAAGAAGCTGACCCTCTGGGGTCAGCTTCTTCCCACGATCGTCGGGCGAGCCGGGGGTCAGGCGACCGGGCTGGCTCCGAGGGCCACGGTGGCCGTGTGCGCGACGCCGGACTGGTCGGTCCAGCCGATGCTGACCTGGTCGCCGGGGTTCGCCCCGACGAGCGCCGCACTGACGTCCGCGGCCGACGCGACCGCGTGTCCGTTGAGGCTGGTGATGACGTCGCCGGCCTGGAGGCCCGCTCCGGCCGCAGCGGTACCGGAGACGACGTTGCCGATGGTGGCACCCGACGCGGCCGACGCGTTGCCGGTGTACCCGTACCCGTAGCCGTAGTCCGACGCACCGC
This sequence comes from uncultured Actinomycetota bacterium, assembly GCA_963757225.1. Lineage (GTDB taxonomy): Bacteria > Actinomycetota > Actinomycetes > Actinomycetales > Dermatophilaceae > Lapillicoccus. Next base: position 244,994 of record CAVWQU010000018.1, on the reverse strand, counting down.
TGCTCAGCTCGACCCCGAGGAAGGCGGCCGGGCCGATCTGCACGGTGCTGGTCTCCGCACCAGAGCGGATCTGCTCCACGATGCCGAGCGCTCGCGCGATCGGGATGGCATAGCCGTCGATCTCGGCGCCGGTCGAGGCCGCGGTGTCGATGCCGACGACCTCGCCCTCGGCGTCGAACAGCGGTCCGCCGGAGTCGCCCGCCACGACATCGGCGGTCGTCTCGACCATGGAGCTCAGCGTCTCGGTACCGGAGGACGAGCCCTCCGAGGCGGCCGTCACCGACGACGTGAGGGAGGAGATCGTCCCGGCCGCCGCCGTCAGGGTCCCGGTCCCGCCGGCGTTGCCCACGGCCGTGACCGCGTCGCCGACCTGGGCCTGGTCGTCGTCGGCCTTGACCGTCGTGAGGCCCGAGGCCCCGGCGAGCTGGATGAGGGCGACGTCGTTGCTCGGGTCGGTGCCGACCACGGTCGCCCGGTAGCTCTGGCCGGTGGCCGCGACGGTCACCGTGATCGTCCCGGCGCCCTCGACGACGTGGTAGTTGGTGAGGACCTGGCCGGCCGCCGTGAGCACCATGCCGGTCCCCGCGGCCTGGGCGTTCTGGTACGGGAGCACGGTGTCGATGAGGACCACCCCGGCCGACTGCGTCGCCGTCGCCGGCTGGGAGTTCGGCGTCGCATACCCGCCGTATGCGGCATAGCCGCCATAGCCCCCTGCGGGGCCACCGCCGCGGACGAGGATCGTGCCCCCGAACGCCGGAGCGGCCGAGCAGGCCACCGTGCCGACGAGCAAGGCAGCGGCGCCGGCTACTCGCATCCGACGCAGCCCACCGGGTCGCGCCGTCCTCGCGTCCTTCGCCGCCTGCCTGTCCCGTGTTGCCGTCGTCACCGTGGCCTCCTCGACCGCTCCGTACTGCCCGTCTACTGCCCGGTCCCCGGGCTTCGATGAGGTCGATTTCACGGGGTCGCGGCCATGAGCGGCCCTTGAGCCGCCCATGCGGATGATGTGAACGGACGGACCCACGGCCCCGTCGGCACGGCGGATGCGGCAGCATGGCGCGACAGCCGAACAGCGTGCGCATCCTGGCCCCATTACAGGCTCAACTCTGCAGGAGGAGACTCTCCCCGTGGCCGACATCGAGGACGTCGACGTCCAGACCGACGAGCTACCCGCGACGACTGCTCATCCGGTCCATAACGGGACGGTGCCCGGACGGGACAGGCCCGGACGGGACGGGCGGGGACGGCCACGCCGAGGTGCAGGCCGAGGAGCTCAACTTCGACGAGCAGTTCTACCCCGCGCGACCGGCGCGGCTGCGGCCGCGGGCGCGGCTGCGGATGTGGCCGTGGCAGCGTCGCAGCCCCGGGAACGGCCCGGCGACCGGCGACAACCCCGACTACGTCCAGTGGCTGGTGGAGGAGTCGATGCTGGGCGACGCCAAGGCGTTCGCCAAGCAGTTCACCGGCCAGGGCAGCATGTGGCAGAACCCCTTCGCCGACCCCGACCCCCGCGCGGCGATCGAGAAGGCACCCGTCTGGTTCACCGCCTACCCCATCTCGCTCATCACCAAGGCCGGCCATTCCTTCCTCGGGACCATGGGTGACCAGGACCTCTGGGAGGCCTTCCAGGCCATCGGGATCACCGCCATCCACACCGGCCCCGTCAAGCGGGCCGGTGGCATCAGCGGCTGGGCCGCCACTCCCAGCGTCGACGGCCACTTCGACCGGATCAGCACGCAGTTCGACGACGAGTTCGGCACCGAGGACGAGTTCCGCGCGATGTGCGAGGTCGCGACGGCTCACGGCGGCACGATCATCGACGACATCGTCCCGGGTCACACCGGCAAGGGCGCGGACTTCCGGCTCGCCGAGATGGGCTACAAGGACTACCCCGGGATCTACCACATGGTCGAGGTCCCCGAGTCGGACTGGCACCTGCTCCCGAAGGTCCCCCGCGGCCGCGACTCGGTCAACCTCGACCACGAGACGGAGGACCGGCTGGCCAAGAGCGGCTACATCATCGGCCAGCTGCAGCGCGTCATCTTCTACGAGCCGGGCATCAAGGACACCAACTGGTCGGCCACCGCGCCGGTGCTCGGTCCGGACGGCAAGCAGCACCGCTGGGTCTACCTGCACTACTTCAAGGAGGGCCAGCCCTCGCTGAACTGGCTCGACCCGACCTTCGCCGGTATGCGGCTGGTCATCGGCGATGCGCTGCACTCGCTCGGTGACCTCGGCAGCGGGGCCCTGCGCCTCGACGCGAACGGCTTCCTCGGGGTCGAGAAGAGCACCGAGGGCGGACCGGCCTGGTCGGAGGGCCATCCCCTCTCGGAGGCGGCCAACCAGCTCATCGCGAGCATGGTCCGCAAGGTCGGCGGGTTCACCTTCCAGGAGCTGAACCTCACCATCGACGACATCAAGAACACCCAGGAGCGGGGCGCCGACCTGTCCTACGACTTCATCAACCGGCCCGCCTACCAGCACGCGCTGGCCATGGAGGACACCGAGTTCCTCCGGCTGACGATGAACCTGGCCCGTGACGCCGGCGTTGACACGGCCTCCCTCGTGCACGCCCTGCAGAACCACGACGAGATGACCTACGAGCTGGTCCACTTCGCGACCCTGCACGCCGGTGACACGTTCACCTTCCGGCGGCGGCCGATCTCGGGTGCCGACCTGGCCACCCGGATCCGCGGCGAGCTGGTCGAGCGGCTGACCGGCGAGCGCGGCCCGTTCAACGCCGTCTTCACGACCAACGGCATCTCGTCGACCACGGCATCGGTCATCGCGGCGGCGCTGGGTTTCCGCGACGTGGCCCAGCTGGGGGCGGAGGACGTCGAGGCCATCAAGCGGGCCCATCTGCTCCTCGCGATGTACAACGCCTGGCAGCCGGGCGTTTTCGCGCTCTCCGGATGGGACCTCGTCGGCGCGCTGCCCCTCGACCGCAAGCAGGTGGCCGACCTGATCCGCGACGGCGACACGCGCTGGATCCACCGGTCCGCGTACGACCTCATGGACTACCAGCCGGACGCTCGGCACTCGTCGTCCAAGATGCCCAAGGGCATCGCTCTCTACGGCGCCCTCACCGCCCAGCTCGCGGACGACACCTCGTTCATCAGCGGGCTGCGCGACATCCTCGCGGTACGCGCGAAGTACCGCATCGCGACCGCCACCCAGCTCGACGTGCCCGCGGTGTCCAACAAGGCGATGCTCGTCATGGTCCACCGCCTCGAGGACGGCGACCAGATCACCGTGCTCAACTTCTCCGCGTCACCGGTCGCCGGGACGGTCATGTCCCGCCACCTGCGCCCGGGGAGCGCGCTGGTCGACATGGTCACCGGTGTCGCCGTCGGCCAGATCGACGACCTCTACAGCTGCTACGTGCAGCTCGGCCCGCACGAGGGCCGGGCGTTCCTCGTGGAGCCCCCGGACGAGGCGACCGACTGACCCTCGCGCCGCTCGGTCGTCCGTACCCTGAGGGCGTGCGCGCGCCGAAGGTCGAGATCGCGGCCGGTGACGGGTTCGACCTGCTCGTGTCCGCCGTGGCCGTGGCCGACCCCGACTGGCGCGACGTCCTGACGCACGGTCCCGCCGTGTGGTCGGCCGTGCGCCGGGAGATGGGCGCGGAGACCGCCCGCGAGGCCGCGCGGTTCGGCCGGTTCGGGTGGATCAACCTCATCGGTTTGCTCGCCGCCGCGCGGACCCGAGGCGGTCGCGACGACCTCGTCGGGGTCGTCGACCGCACGCCCGCCGACGAGCTGCGGTTCGTCGTCGCCGGCGGCCACCGGGAGCAGATGACCACCCGCCTCGGCGCCGACCGGCTCCGGAGCGCGTTGGCCGGCGACGCCTCCGCGGGACGCGAGCTGAGTCGCGCGCTCGTTGCACCGGGGATGCTGCTGGACGTGACCGGATGGGTGCGCCGCACCTCGGACACCGAGCTCAAGACCGTGCTGCAACGGCTGGTCCACGGGTGGCCCGACCTGCCGGTCGACGGCGACCGGACGGGGGCGAAGCGGCGGTTGCGCGAGGTGGGCCCCGCCGCGCTGTTGGCCGAGGTGACGCCTGGAATCCGCTACGGGCCGGACGTTCTCGACCACGTCCTGCTCGTGGGCTCGTCGCTCGTGGAGCCGATCATCGTCTCCGTCGACCAGCCGGGTCTCACCGTCATCGTGCATCCCCCGCTCGGCGTCGACGGCATGGCCGATGCCGCGCGGGCGCTACGCGACCAGGGCAACGCAGTCGGTGATGAGACGCGGGTCCTCGTCCTGCACGAGCTGCGAGCCGGACCGCGGACCCTGCCCGAGCTGTGCGTCGCCCTCGACCGCCCGCGGACGACGCTGCTCCACCACCTCGCGCTGCTGCGAGCCGCGGGGTTCGTGACCCTCACCGTCTCGTCCGGCGACGCGAACGTCTACCGCATCGACCCGAGCGGGTTCGACCGTCTGGCCCGGGCGGCAAGAGGATTCGTTCTCGACTGAGTCGTGGTGTCGAGAATTTTCGACACCACAGTGCTGATCGCTGCTACCGTCCGGTCATGCGGCGGCTGGCCCTGACGGTCCTGGTATGCGTGGTGTGCGCCGGTTGTGGCGCCGCCCCCGTCTCCGGCGGGGGGACCGGCCCGACGACGGGCCCGACTGCCTCGGCCCCAGCGACCCCCGCGGTCGATCCGGGCACGGTCGTCACCGTCGGGAAGGGTCCGGTCGGGCTGGCCGCGGACGTGGACGGCAGTGTCTGGGTCGCGCAGGCCGGCGCCTCCAGCGTCTCGCGGATCCGCGGCGGGAAGGTCGACCTCGAGGTGAAGGGGATCGACGTCCCGCTGCGGGTCGCGGCGGCCGACGGGGTGGTCTGGGTGACGGCGTTCGGGACCGGCGAGCTGGTCCGCATCACCGCGGCGAGCGGCGAGGTCTCCCAACGCACGCCGGTGGGCACGGGCGCCGAGGGGGTAGCGGTGGGTCTCGGGTCGGTCTGGGTGGTCGCCCAGGACGCCGGCAAGCTGGTCCGCGTCGACCCCTCCACGTCAGCCGTCGCCGGCACCGCTGACATCGGGGTCGGCGCCCGACTGGTCACGACCGGGGGCGGCGCCGTCTGGGTCTCGCACTACGCGAACGGGACCGTGCTGCGGGTCGACCCGGCCACGCAGGCCGTCACGACGTCACCGCGCATCTGCGGCGGACCCCAGGGGATCGTCGCGACGGCCGAGGCGGTCTGGGTGGCGTGCACGACCGACAACGTCGTCGTCCGGCTGGACCCGACGAGCTGGGCGGTGACGGCGCGGGTCACCACGCCGACCGCGCCGGACGGCCTCGTCGCCGGTCCGGACGGCCGGCTCCGCCTCGTTGCCCAGCAGGGACCGACCCTCGTCGTGATCGACCCGACAACCAATGCCGTGGTGTCGCAGCAGGTTCTCGGAACCGTGCCGCAGCTCTACGACCAGGCCAACCTCGCGGTGGCGGTCACCGCCGACGCGACCTGGGTCTCCTCGTTCTCGGCGGACGCGGTCCACCGCCTCGCCGCCGGCTGAGCCGCATACGAGCCGAAAACCGGCGTCGCGCTCAGCTGGTGACGAAGGGGCGGGTGAACTGTTGCGCGCAGGTCTTGTCGACGGGCTTCGTCGGGTTGAGGAGGAAGCCCCCGGCGATCTGCGCCGCACACGCCGACTTGCCGTAGACGGCGTGACCGGTGAACGGCATCGACACGAGCTGGTTGGCCTTGAGGCCCGGGGTGACGAGGTCGAGCCACGACGGTGCGGTCGCCGCGTCGAAGGTTCCCTCGAGGATGAGCACCGGGACGTCGCTCACGACCGGGGCCATCATCGAGGCGTCGGCGTCCTTGACGTCCCAGACGGGGCACTGCTGAAACAGCCGCCCCTGCTTGGGCTGCAGGGCGAAGACGCTGTCCGGGAACTCCGGGAGGACGGCCTTCGACTTCGTCAGGTACTCCTGCTCGGTGGTGAGGTTGGCCGCCTCGCCGCAGATGACCCCGAACCCCAGCCCGAGGCCGCCCAACCCGAGGATCTGGGGCGGGATCGGCTCGGCCAGCATGGCCTTGACGACCAGGTCGCTGTTGCCACGAGCCATGTCGGCGACCATCTTCGGGATGATGGCCGGGTCGGCGTGCTCGGTGATGTCGATGAGCGTGAAGGCGAAGGAGAAGGCGTCGATGACGATGGTCACCGGGGCTCCGGATGCGTCCTTGGTCTCCACGGTGACGGGAGCAGCGGCGAGTCGCTTCACCGTGGCGAAGAAGTCGGCCTCGACGGTCGGGAACGCGGCCGCGCAGGCGGGCTGGGCCCGGCACTCGGCGAAGATGGCCCTGTACGACTCCGCCGGCGCCGACCACCACTCCTTGGCGATGTTGACGTTCGGCGGCCACACCGAGTCGATGATCATCGAGCGAATCCCCTGCGGATGGTCGCGCAGGCTGACGAGGGCGAACTTCGAGCCGTACGAGACGCCGTACACGTTCCATGACGGGATCCCGAGGGCCACGCGCAGATCAGCGAGGTCGGCGGCGTTCTCCTTGGTGTTGTAGGCGGACAGGTCGATACCGGCCGCCCTGAACCGGTCGCCGCAGGCCTTGGTCGCCGCGACGTCAGCGGTCGCCGCGGCGGGCGACATGTAGCCGATGCTGAAGTCCCGGTTCAGTGTCTCGTCGTAGTCGGCGCACCCCAGGAGCGGGTCGGCGAGATGGGTACCGCGCTGGTCGACGAGGATCAACTCGCGGTCGGCGTTCATCCCCGACTTGATGCGCGACGAGAACTCGAACGACCCAGCACCACCCGGGCCGCCGGACAGCGTGACGATGGGATCCGGCTGAGGGGTCGCGGAGACGGCGGGCACGCGCATCACGAAGATGCGGATCATCCGCCCACCGGCCTTGCTGCGGTCCTCGGGGACGGTGAGGTACCCGCATCGCATGTTCGCCGGGAAGTCGAACGCGGGGACGCCCTTGACGTTGGGGTTCGGGCAGGGGACGTAGGCGAAGGCTCTGGCGGCTGCCGTGGAGCCGGTCGTCCCGCCAGCGGTCGTCGTCGAGTCGGACGGGCCGGCCGTCGTACAGGCGGCAGCGACGAGCGTCAGGGCCGCGGCGGCGGCTCCCAGAGCGACCCGGGACCGCGCCCCGGTCCGGTGTGTCGTGTGGGGCGCTGACATGTCGGCTCCTCGTTCGCTGGCCAGGACGAAGTTCGGTCAACGAGACCCTAGAACCAGCCGACGGGAAAAAGTATCGGATCGGCCAGAACGGCACCGTCCGATCTCCGCCCCAACGAATGTCCCCGAACGTTACCAAGTGGGGATCAACCGTCAATCCCCTCCTCAGCTCTGCGGGTCGGCGATCGTCAGCAGGCCGATCGACGGCTGCGGGGTGAGCTGGAACTCCGCGCCAGTGCCGGGCATGTTCTGCGCGGTGGGGTACTGCGTGCCGCCGGAGACGTACAGGTAGGCGACGACCATGCGACCCGACGCGTCGGTCAGGATGACGTTGACGGCGTGGTCGGACCAGGCCTGCACCTCGAACTGAAGACTCTGACCGGGCTTCAGCACGGTGCCGTTCGCCGGGTACGAGTCCTCCGGGAGCGAGGCGCTGGTGCGTCCGCCGGTGACGAAGAAGACCTTGTTCACGACGAGGGTGTCGCTGCTGTTGTTGGTGACGGTGAAGTGGCGCGAGGCCTGGATGTTCGTGTCGGCGCCGACGGCACTCGAGGTGGTGACGTTCCCCGTGGTCGTCTCGGCCGCGTTGGCGACGGCCGACAGTCCGCTCAGCCCGAACAGGCAGGTGGCGGCGATGACGGTGCTGGTCAGGGTGGTGGCGACGCGCATGGGACTCGCTCCTTCGTCGAACTCTGGCCGGCGGTTCGGCTCCTGTGGAGTTCGTCTGCTTCCAGCCTGCCGGAACGGGGTTCGGCGCGAAGTCCGCTGATCCGGCCCCCAGCTGGGGGCCGCCGCTGTCCACCGATCGGGGGACAGGCCCTCCCCCACGGCCGAGCCCGGTCGACGGATCCCGCTGGGCGAGGGGTTCGAACACCCTTGTGGGGAGCGAACTTCCGAGGGGCGGACCCTCGGCGCTCTTGTCACGAGGAGTCGATATCGCATGATGTACACCACCGACACCAAGCCGTCCACCCAACCGTCCGCTCGGCCGTACGTCGAGGCCAGCGCCGCCTGGACGTTCTGGACCACCTTCTTCTTCGGGCTGTTCGGGCTCATCCCGATGTTCGTGCATCGCAGCGATGCGCAGAACCACGGGCTCGACAGCAGCCGCTATGTCAAGGCGTTCCTCTGGGGCCTCGTCCCGGCCATCCTGCTCTCGACCGGCATCGCGCTCGCCATCATGCGGTGACGTGACGTCCCCACAGTGATTCTCAACGACCCGTGACGCCGGCGGTGAACGCCGGCGTCACTAGGGTTCCGGCATGTCCGGCTCTCCCAGCGATGCGGCGACCTCACGGGTCTGGTCCGAGCTGCCCGACGGGACCCGCGAGGCCCTGGACGGCGTCCGCGCGAGTGACCTGCAGATCCTGCTCGCGGACGTCACCTCTCGGCGAGCGAGCCGGGCCACGCCGGCCGAGGTGCGACGCCGGTGGGAGACGGACCGGTTGGTGTCGCCATCCGTGGCCGATCCCCGCGCCCTGAGCGCGCTCGAAGCCCGGCTGTGGACGCGAATCCCCGGCGAGTTCGCCGGGGTCGAGCTGTCGCCGGTCACGCCGTTCGGCACCTCCGCGGCGCTGGCCGGAATCGGTCAGGACCGCATCGTCTCGACGACCCGGGGTAGCGAGGTGGTCAGCGACTCCACGACGACACTGGCGCTCGAGGCGGCCCGCCGTCGGCGCCTCCAGGCCCCGGCGGACGAGGTGCACCTGGCGGCGTGCCATCGCCAGCTGCGGACCCAGCCGATGGGGGGCGCGTCGGCGCACTTCCGGCTGCTGACGCTGGTGTCGAGCATCCGCGACCGGGGCTCCGGCGAGACCGAGGCGGACCTGCTGATCCGGCACCTTCGCATCTGGCGCGACGTCCTGGACGAGGCGGTGCCCGGCTTCGCCACGACGATCGAGATCTCCGCGTGGAGCCCGGTGCTCGCCGAACGGGTCGCCGACCGCGTCCGGCCGAGCCTGGGGACCGCCCACCGCGTTGCGCTCGTCGACGCGCCCGAGCGCACCCGCGCCAAGGGGTACTACACCGACCTGGCGCTGCGCCTCGAGGTGTCCGGACCGGACGGGCCGGTCGAGGTCGGCGACGGCGGGCTCACCGGCTGGACCGCGGCACTCACCGAGAACCGCAAGGAGCGGTGCCTCGTCTCCTGCGTCTCCACCGAACGACTGCTGTCCCTCGCGGTGCAGTGACCACGAGCGGCGACCCCGGTTCGGGGCCGCGGAGGTCAGGTCTGGTCGTCGACCGTGGCACCGCCGGCGTTCTTGCGGACCGACTCAATCCCCTTGGCCGCGCTGGCCTTGGTCTCATAGGCCTCGCCGACGGCGATGACCTGGCCGTTGCTGGCCTTCAGCCGGAACCGGAACTTCCCTGACTTGTCCTTGTACAGCTCGAACTTGCCCGCCATGGTGGCACCCCTCTTCTCGACGTGCACGGCTGGTTGCGCTGACGTGCCGACCTTAGGAGCGTTCGTCCCCGTCGCCCAGCAGGCGCGCCACGTCACCCCACGAGTCGCCCCGCTTCGCTCCGAAGCCTCGCAGAGACCCCCATTATCATGCGACGGGTGACCGCCCCGTACCCCACTGAGAACCCCACTGCGAACCCCGCCGACGAACGCACCGGTGGTTCGACGGGCGCGCCATTGGCCCTGGCGGCCCGTTGGGGTGGCATCGGCCACCTGGCCGACCTCGGCCCCGACCTGCCCGAGGTCCACTACGTCGAGTTCGGCGGGCCCGACGCCGAAGCCAACGTCGGACACCCGCATACCCCGCTGGTCCTCGTCCACGGACTCGGGGGCTCGCACCTGAACTGGGTCCTGCTGGGGCCGCGGCTGCGCGCGCACGGACCGGTGTATGCGCTCGACCTCGCCGGCTTCGGGCTGACCCGCGGGGGTGAGCGGGAGAGCACGGTGACCGCCAACGTGGCGCTACTGGCCGCGTTCCTGCGGGAGGTCGTCGGCGAGCCGGCGGTCCTCGTCGGAAACTCGATGGGCGGGATGGTCTCGATCTTCCTCGCGGCGGCGCACCCCGAGCTCGTGGACCGGCTGGTCCTGCTCGATCCGTCCATCCCCACCCGCCGGCGCGACGCCGACCGTCAGGTGGCCGCCACGTTCTTCGTCTACGGGATCCCGCGGGTCGGCGAGGCGTTCATGCGCAAGGTCGGCGAGCGCAGCGACCGGCAGCGGGTCATGGACACGACGAACCTCTGCTTCGCCGACCCGAGTCGCGCCGACCCCGCCGTGCTGGACGCCGGGGTCGAGCTGGTCGCCTACCGTCGTGAGCACGCGCCCGAAGGACCGGTCGCGTTCCTCGCGGCCGCACGCTCGATCCTTCGCGTCCTGAACCGGGGCCGGAAGTATGCCGCGCTGCTGCGGGGGCTGTCAGTGCCGGTGCTGCTCGTCCACGGGGAGCTCGACCGGCTGGTTCCGGTCGCCGCCGCGCGGGCGCTGGCCGCCGAGAACCCGCACTGGACGGTGGAGATCGTGCCGGACCTCGGCCACGCCCCCATGCTGGAGAGACCGGACCTGGTCGCGGCGATCGTCGACGACTGGCTGAACCGTGCACCACTCACGAGAAGGTGAACCCCATGTTTCGCGACACCAAGGCCTTCAGCGGCTTCGCCGTGCCCGACATCGCCGCCGCCAAGGCGTTCTATGGCGACATCCTGGGCATCGATGTGACGGAGGACCATGGCATGCTCACGCTCCACCTCGCGGGCGGCCGCGACACGATCGTCTACCCGAAAGCGGACCACGTGCCCGCGACCTACACGATCCTCAACTTCCCGGTCGACGACGTCGAGGCCGCCGTCGATGCGCTCACCGAGAAGGGTGTCGAGTTCCAGAAGTACGAGGGCGAGGACTACGCGACGGACGCGAAAGGAATCATGCGCCAGGGCGGACCACTCATCGCGTGGTTCACCGACCCGGCCGGCAACATCATCAGCGTCCTGCAGCCCTAGCGGGCGGCGGTCGCCTCGGGGGGCTGGGCGGCGACCCGGAGCAGCTCGAGGAACACCTGGACCGGCTGGGCGCCCGACACGGCGACCCGGCCGTTGCCGACGACGAACGGGACCCCGGTGATCCCGATGGCGCGGGCCTCCGCCTCGTCCTCGCGCACCGTGTCGCCGTAGGTGTCATCGGCGAGGACCGAGCCGACCCGCCGCTCGTCCATGCCGGCCTCGGCGGCGCAGCGCAGCAGGGTGTCGTGGTCGTCGATGGCGAGGCCCTCGGCGAAGTGGGCCGAGAACATCCGCTCCAGCGCGGCGTCCTCGAGCGCCGGGCCGCCCATCTCCCGGGCCAGTGCCACGAGCCGGTGCGCGTCGTAGCTGTTGACCTTGAGCGCCCGCGCCATGTCGAAGCGCAGCCCTTCCTGCTCACCGATCGTCGCGGCCCGGGTCGACATCGCCGCGCCGGCCTGCTCTCCGCCGCCGTACTTCTCGCCCAGGTATGCGGCGACGGGCACCGGGCGGCCCTTGGGCATGCCGGGGTCGAGCTCGTAGGCCCGGTGCCGGACGAGGACCTCGTGCGGCCGGGTCCAGCCGTCGACCGCTCGTCGCAGACGGCGCTTGGCGATGTAGCACCACGGGCAGACGACGTCCGCCCACACGTCGAGCACCACCGCCGGTTCGCGTGCGCCGTGAGCGACGTCGAGGTCAGAGCCAGTCATCGCGTCCATCCTCCCACTGGCCACCGGAGGGTTGCCCGGGCAACGAGATCGGCCTCCGCCGGAAGGGCGGAGGCCGATGTCGCGAGCGGTCGAGCGACCGTCAGGGAAGGGCTCAGAACCGGCCGTAGCTGACCGAGTTCTGGGTCCAGATGACGTGCAGCCCGGTGGCCTTGCCGGTGCGGGGCGAGTCGTACATCATGTTGCCGCCGGCGTAGATGCCCACGTGGTAGGCGGGGAAGCCGAAGAAGATCAGGTCACCCGGAACCGGGTTCGAGACCTTGGTCGACGCGGCACGCTGGGCCTCCGCGGTGCGAGGGATCGCCTTGCCGGCCAGCCGGTAGACGTAGCTGGTGAAGCCGGAGCAGTCGAAGCCGGACGTCGTCGTGCCGCCGTAGCGGTAGTAGATGCCCGACAGACCCGCGGCGATGCCGATGATGCCGCCGGTGGGGGCGGGGACCGGGGCCGCGTTGACAGCCGGGGCCGCCGCACGGGTCGTGGTCCGCGACGCGCGGGTGGTCGTCGCAGCGGCGGCTGCCGGGGCGGCGGCCGGGGCCGGAGCCGGCTGGGCGACCTTGGTGATGGTCAGCGGCTGGGCCGCCGCGGCAGCGGCGGGCTGAGCCGTGAAGCCGACGACGCCGAAGGTCGGAGCCACGGCGTTGTCGACCGCCGGGGCCGCGACAGCGACGGTCTGCCCGGCGATCTGCGGGAGGGTGGAGACGGGAGCGCCGGCTGCGGTGGTGACACCGGAGTCCTCGTGAGCCGGGGCCGCCGAGGCGGGGAGCGCGAACGTCGCGACCAGGCCACCGGAGGCGACGGCGACAGCCGAGACCTTCATGGCGGGCTGAGCCGACCGAGCCGCGATATCGACGATTTCGGAAAGTGGGCTGTAGTCGGGCGCGCGATGACGACCCATGTGTTGACGAGCCACGGTTGACCTCTCGGACGCCTACGAGGTGAGCTGTCGGGTTCGGGTGGGAGGTGTTTCGTGGTTCACCCGGTGCCCTTCGTACGGGGGCCGTTGTCTCATCGAGCTGGTCGGCGTCGAAAACGGGCCCTGGCGTACGAAAGGGAACTTCACCCCGAGGACGTCTCGCGACGCCCGGAATGTGGTTCCCCCGCTCCTGCCATGTGTGGTGAGTGCTGATTCCCGGTGCGGTGGCAGGACTAGGCGATCCTCACCAGGACCTCGGCCCAAGGGAGACCGAGTGCCCAGACCCTATAACGGGGTGATTGAAATGTCACGCCGAGGTCACGGAACCGCCAAGAAACGTCGTGGCCGGGGGTCACCCGGGGGGACGACGCCGGGTTCAGACCGCCGCGGCGAAGACGTGGGTCGCGACGCCCTCCGGCAGCGACACGCCGTCCGCCTCGTCGGCACCCTCGCGTACGGCGATGATCCGGTTGGCGTCCCGTCGGACGGCGACCTGTTCGCCCGGCAGCAGCCCGGCGATCGTCAGTAGCGAGAGCGCCTCGTGGTCCACCTGGACGGTCTCGCCGATCCGGCGGACGCGCACGAGCCGCGGCTCGTCACCGGCCAGCTCGACCAGCGTGGAGACCCCCGCCCGGAAGTCCTCGCCCGGCTCCTCGCCGAGCTCGTCGAGGCCCGGGATCGGGTTGCCGTACGGGGAGTTGTGGTGGTCGGCGAGCAGGGCGAGGATCTTGCGCTCGACGCGCTCGCTCATCACGTGCTCCCAGCGGCACGCCTCGTCGTGGACGAACTCCCACTCGAGACCGATGACGTCGATGAGGAGCCGCTCGGCGAGCCGGTGCTTGCGCATGACCCGGGTGGCCAGGACCCGGCCACGGTCGGTGAACTGCAGCTGCCGGTCGTCGGCGAGGTGGATCAGGCCGTCCCGCTCCATCCGCGCGACGGTCTGCGACACGGTGGGCCCGGAGTGGCCGAGGCGCTCGGCGATGCGGGCGCGCAGCGGCGTGATCCCTTCCTCATCGAGCTCGAAGATGGTCTTGAGGTACATCTCCGTCGTATCGATGAGATCGGTCACACTGCCCATCCTCGCATCTCACGGTGACGGGCGACCGCGGGAGAGGGAGGCCCGCGAGATGGGGTCGAACCTCGGCAGCCAGACCCGTAGCCACCCGGCCCCCATCAGCGCCGCGGCGCCCATGGCCACGGCGGCGACGCCGAGAGGGAAGACCAGGGTGATGGCACTCACGGCGGCCGGGCCCGCCGCGTTGCCGAGGTCGGCCATCAGCCGCCAGCCGCCGAGGAACTGCACCCGCGAGTCGGCCGGGGCGGCGTCGGCGCCGAGGGTCATCACCAGGCCGGCACCGATGCCGTTGCCCAGCCCGAGGACGACGGCGGCCGCCGTCAGCGTCCCGAACGAGTGGGCGAGCGGGAGCAGGACCATCCCCACCGCCAGGATCACCATGCTCGGCAGCGCCACCCACATCCGGCCGTACCGGTCCATGACGCCGCCGGCCGGGTAGAACAGCAGCATGTCGACGGCGCCGGCGATCCCGACGACGAGGCTGGTCTGGGCCGCACTCAGCCCGATCGACTCGGCGAACAGGGGGATGAGGGCGATGCGGCACGCGCGGGCGGCCGCGATGAACAGCACCCCGACGCCCAGGGTCAGCAGCGTGTGGCGATGCTCCGCGAGGACCGCCGCGACCGAGCGCCGGGGCATCCGACCGCGCCCCTCGTGCCGCGCGGTGATGTCCCGGACGAGCAGGACGCAGACCAGGGCCGCCGACGAGGAGACGAACCCGACGACGTAGGCAGCGGTGACGCCCCAGCGCGCGACGACGAGGGCGCCGATGAACGGGCCGATGAAGATGCCGATCCGGTTGACGCCGCCGAGCGTGGACAGGGCGCGGGCGCGCAGGTGGATCGGGACCACCTCGGTCAGGTACGCCTGCCGGGCCAGCCCGAAGATGCTCGAGGCGACCCCGAGCAGGCTGAGCGAGACGCCGAGGACGACGAGGTTCGGGGCCAGGGCGCAGCCGACCATGCCGAGCGCCTCGACGCCGCAGGCCACAACCAGGGCGTTCCGCTCGCCGATCCGAGCGGCCAGCGCGCCAGCGGGCAGGTCGGAGACGAGCTGCCCGATCCAGATGAGGGAGAGCAGGAACGCGGCGACGGGGACCTCGGCCCCGAGCGCCCGGGCGGAGAGGACGACGACCGGCAGCACCGCGCCGGTGCCGATCGAGCCGAGGGCGGTCGGGCCGTAGGCCGGGAGCGCGATGCTGCGCAGGCTCCGGACCGTCTCCACCACCTCGTCACGGTACGGGAGGCGGGCTCGGCGTTCGCTGTGCGGGTAACCCGTTGCGCGACGGCGCATCCCGGCTTACCGTCCAAGGACACGAGAAGGGAGGTGGTCAGATAGTGCATTCCTATCGGACACGTGAGGTGACTGCGCGGTAGCGCAGCCGTTCCGCTGACCGCCTTCGGTCAGCTCCGGACGCGCGATCGCAATTCATCGCAGTCGCTGCAGCCCGTGGGTACGCACGCCCCGTCCAGCGTGCAGCCGGCTCCTCCTCGCCCGGCTCGGGTCAGTCCCGACGAGGTCGTGGAGTCCGGTAGCCCACGGGCTGTCCTCTCTTACGGCTGACGCCGCAGGACCGTCCAGGCCGCGGGGTCGTCCAGACTCGGGTACGCGGCGACGTCCTGCGCCGCGACCCCGCCACCGGCGCCGACGGCCGTGAAGACCAGCCGGTCGTGCAGTCGGTTGCGCCGGCCGGCCCAGAACTCGACCTCCTGGCACCGGACGCGGTACCCGCCCCAGAACTCGGGGACCGGGACGTCGTCCGGCCGACCGTGGTCGGGGAACTGCGTCGCATACCGGTCGAAGTCCGCCTCGAGCTGCTCGCGCCCGGTCGCCGGCTGCGACTGACGGGACGCCCAGGCGCTGATCCTCGAGCCCCAGGGACGCGAGGCCCAGTACTCGCGGACCTCGTCGGCGCCGACCTCCTCGACCACCCCGCGGAACCGGATCGCGCGGTACATGGCCGGCCAGACCAGCCCCGCGGCCACCCGGCTCTCGTGGGCGAGCTCCACACCCTTCGTGGAGTCACGGCTGGTCACGAAGCCGGGGCCGCGCTCGTCGAAGAACCGCATGAGGACGGTGCGCACGTTCGGGGCCCCGGAGGCGTCGACCGTCGCGACCGAGAGGGCGCGCGGCTCCGGCACGTCGACGCCGGACTCGGCCCGGACGTCGGCCTCGCCGACCCATCGACGAGCCTGTTGCCACGGGGTCGGCGCGAGCTCGGCCTCGCTGAGGCCCTCGCCGGCGTAGTCGACGCGGTGAACCGCGGTCATGCGTGCCCCTTTCGGTTTGTGCTCAAGGCTAGGCTGGCATCGAGCCGGCGGTTCGGGAGGTTCCTGTGGGCGTGACCAAGGTCGTCATCATCAGCGCGAGGCAGGGCGTCAAGTACGCGCCGCACATCGCGGCGGTCGTCCGCGAGGTTCGCGGCCCGGCCACCGACTTCGCCAAGACGCGGGTCGAGGCCTCGCGTCAGCGCCGCCTGGCCGTCACCAAGGCCGCTTCCGTGCGCGACGGGTCCGTCCTCCAGCTCCTGCACGGCGAGCAGACCGTCTGGGTGGTCTACAGCGGCGACCGGCCGGTGTCCGAGCACCCGGACATCGGAGTACCGCTGGCCGAGCTGGTCGAGCACGCCGACCTCGACCGTCGACGGCCGCCGGAGGACTTCCCCTCGCCCAAGGAGCGGGCCAGCGCCGCACGGAAGAAGACCGTCTCCAAGGTTCACGTCCCGCGGCGTCGCTCCGCGAAGGGCGACGCGAAGGGCGACTCGAAGGGCGACGACAAGGCCGTCGAGGCGTCCGGGACCACCGACGAGACCCCGCAGGACCGGCCGCTCGAGCCGTGAGTCAGTCCTTGACGCGGATGCCGAGCTGGTCGGCGAAGGCGTCGGCGAGCTCGAGGAGCTGGACCCGGCCGATGGTGGCTCCACGCAGGCTGGTGAGGCCCTGCGGCGCCACGAGGCGCGCTCCGGAGAGGTCGACCTTGCTGAGGGTGGCCTTGCTCCACTGCGGGGTGGTGAGGACGCAGCCGTCGAAGGTCACGTCGGTCAGGGTGGCGTCGGCGAAGTCCGGTTCGAGCAGCACGCAGTCCTCGAACCGGACCTCGCGCAGCCGGGCGCCCCGCAGGTTGAGGTAGTCCACCTTCCCGCCGTGCACGGTCACCCGGCGCCAGCTCGACCCGTACGCGGCGATTGCGCCGAGCCGCGGCTCGAGGAGCTCGCAGTCCTGGAGCGACGCCTCGACCAGCTCGGTCCCGACGCCGCGTACCCGCTCGAGCCGGCAGTCGGTCCAGCGCGTGTCCTTGAGGCGGGCCTCGGTGAGGTCGGCACCGACGAGCAGGCAGTCGAGGAACCGGGCGCCGCCCGCGTCCGCCCCGACCAGGTCGGAGCCGGTGAACCTCACCTCGTCGTAGGCGCCGTCGGGTTCCAGGGCGCCGTCGGCGAAGTCGGTATGCAGGTCAGCCATCCCGCGGAGTCTGCCGCACTCCGGTGTCGCGTCGCCCGCATCCGCCTGGCTCGACTCGCAGCCGAGCGTCTTGGCTGCCCGCATACCGTGAGCCGAGTCGCTCGACTGCCAGTCGAGCCGGACGGCAGACGGCGCCGCACCCCATCGGGGATACGGCGCCGTCGCGTGACGCGGTGAGGGTCAGACCTGCGGTCCCTCGGACCGCAGCTTGTCGACCTCGGCCATCGCGTTGCGCAGGTCGG
Organism: uncultured Actinomycetota bacterium; assembly: GCA_963757225.1. GTDB lineage: Bacteria > Actinomycetota > Actinomycetes > Actinomycetales > Dermatophilaceae > Lapillicoccus. Next base: position 227,476 of record CAVWQU010000018.1, on the reverse strand, counting down.
TGAGCCACTCGTCGGCATGCTGGCCGACCAGGGTCACCGCCCAGGCGAGCGCCTCGGAGCGGGACCGGGCCACGCCGGAGTCGACGAGCGTGTCGAGCACCATGCGCTGCGGCTGGCGGAGCCGGGTCATCACCGGGACCGCCTGGTGGGTGAACAGGTCGGAGTGCTCCCCGATGGTGGCGCCCCAGGCGACCTTGCGGCCGTAGCGGGACTCCGCCTCCTGGGCGATGGCGATCCGCTCGTCGCGGGTCTCCTCGCGCCAGCGGGCGATCCGGCCCTCGGCGGCCGCGGCGGAGGACTGGCCTTCGCCGGCCTCCACGGCCGGGAGCTCACCGACGACGATGATCTCCTCGCGGTCGACGCTCACGGTCGGCGCGCCGACGAACCAGCCGGAGGGCAGCCGCCCCGCGAACCAGTCCGTCGCGTCATCGGCGGACGGGAGGTCGGCCTGCTGCCAGCCGCCGGGGCGACCGAACGGGCCGCCGCGCCGGCCGCGACCGCGACCGAAGCCGGGACCGAAGCCGGGACCGAAGCCCTGGGCGAACGGGCCGCCGGGGCCGAACGGTCCGGGACCGAAGCCAGGGCCGAAGGGTCCACCGGGACCGCGTCGCCCGCCGCGCCGGCCGCCGCGCCGCTCGTCCCGCTCCTCGCGGGACTCGCGGCCCTCGCGACCGCCGTGGCGCTCGCCGTGCTCGTGGTGCTCGTGGTGCTCGTGGTGTTCGTGACGGTGGCCCGGGCCGTCCTGAGGACCGGGTGCGTCCTGTGGTGTGGTGTTCATGTGAGCCCCTTTCGTAAGCCTGATTACATGATTACACACCGACAAACGTCGACACCAGCCCCGGTGTTCCCGGCTCCGGTCGAGTCCAGCTGGCGGACCCGTGGCTGGGCTGTCCGGAGGCCTTTGGGATCATGAGCGCGTGACCGACGCAGCACCCGTGACCATCCCCGCGCCGCTGAGGCCCCAGGACGGCCGGTTCGGCTCCGGACCCAGCAAGGTCCGCCCCGAGCAGGTCGACTACCTGGCCTCGCTCAGCCGCACCGTGCTGGGGACGTCCCACCGCCAGGCGCCCGTCCGCGCGCTGGTCGGCGACGTCCGCGAGGGCCTCGCCCAGCTGTTCTCGCTGCCCGAGGGCTACGAGATCGTCCTCGGGAACGGCGGGTCGACGGCGTTCTGGGACATCGCAGCGTTCGGCCTGGTCCGCGAGCGGGCCCAGCACCTCAGCTTCGGCGAGTTCTCGGCGAAGTTCGGGTCGGTGACGCAGAACGCGCCGTTCCTCGGCGACTCGACGATCGTCAAGGCCGAGCCCGGGACGCTCGCCGCCCCGACTGCGGAGGCCGGGATCGACGTGTATGCGTGGCCGCACAACGAGACGTCGACCGGGGTCATGGCGCCGGTCCGGCGCGTGGAGGGTGCCGATGACGGCGCGTTGGTCCTCGTCGACGCGACCTCGGGCGCCGGCGGGCTGCCGGTCGACCTCACCGAGGCCGACGTCTACTACTTCGGCCCGCAGAAGTGCTTCGCCGCCGACGGCGGCCTCTGGCTGGCCGCCTTCTCGCCCGCCGCGCTCGCGCGGGTGGACGAGATCGAGGCGTCCGGCCGGTGGGTCCCCGACTTCTTCAGCCTGCCGACCGCGATCTCCAACAGCCGGCTCAACCAGACCTACAACACACCCGCCGTCGGTACCCTTGCGCTGCTCTCGGAGCAGGTGCGGTGGATCAACGAGCAGGGCGGCCTGGAGTGGGCGGTGAAGCGCACCACCGACAGCAGCAGCCGGCTGTACTCGTGGGCCGAGCGCACCGCATACACGACCCCGTTCGTCACCGACCCGTCTGCCCGCAGTCTCGTCGTCGGCACGATCGACGTCGACGAGGCGGTCGACGCGGCCGCCGTCGCGAAGACGCTGCGCGCCAACGGGATCGTCGACGTGGAGCCCTACCGCAAGCTCGGGCGCAACCAGCTGCGCGTGGCGATGTTCCCCGCGGTCGAGCCCGACGACGTGTCGGCGCTGACGTCCTGCGTGGACTACGTCGTCGAGCAGCTGGGCTGACGCCTCAGCGGCGCACCAGCGCCGCGATGACCACCACGGCGACGAGCAGCACCAGCGCGGCGATGGTCAGCCGCTGCCGGAACCGGACGTTCACCGGACGGCTTCGGGCTGCGGGGCGTCGACCCGTTCGGTGCTGACGGAGAACCGCGGCCGGCGGTGGGACTCGTAGCGCACCCGCATATTCTCGCGCCGGTAGAGGTATGCCGCGACGGCCACCAGGGACAGACCGACGGCGATGGTGCCGATCCCGATGGTCCACCGGGCCCCGAAGACGTCGCCGATCCACCCGATGATGGGCGCGCCGAGCGGGGTACCGCCCATGAAGACCGCCATGTAGAGCGCCATCACGCGTCCCCGCATCTGGGCGTCGACGGAGAGCTGCACCATGGCGTTGGCGGTGGTCAGGGCGGTCAGCGACGCCAGGCCGGTCGGGATCAGGGCGAGCGCGAACACCTCGTAGGTGGGGGCGAGGGCGGCGAGGCCGGACGCGACGGTGAAGCCGGCGAGCGCCACGAGCAGGATCCGCAGGCGTGGCACCTTGCGGCGCGCCGCGAGCAGGGCGCCGGCGAGGGAGCCAATGGCCATGATCGAACCGAGCATCCCGTAGCCGGTCGGGCCCTCGTGGAACTCCTTGGTGGCCATCAGGGCCGTGGTGATCTGGAAGTTCATCCCGAACGTGCCGAGGACGAAGACCAGTGCCATCACCAGCATCACGTCGGGTCGGCTCCGCACGTAGGTCAGGCCCTGCCGGATCTGTCCCTTGCCGCGGGCCCGAGGCGCCGGGGTGAGGTCGCGCACCCGCATGGCCAGCAGGGACGCGAGGACGAAGGCGAACGACAGGCCGTTGACGAGCAGCGCCCATCCGGTGCCCAGGGCGGCGATGACGAGGCCGGCGACCGCGGGGCCGATGAGCCGTCCCGCGTTGAACGAGGCGCTGTTGAGGGCCACCGCGTTGGTGAGCCGGTCCTTCGGGACCATCTCGGAGACGAAGGACTGGCGGGCCGGGTTGTCGACGGCGGTCGCGACGCCCTGGAGGAAGGCGATGAGGTAGACGTGCCACAGCTCGACGTGGCCCGTGAGGGTGAGCGCGGCGAGGGCCAGCGCCGACAGTCCGAGGAACGACTGGGTGGCCAGCAGGATGTGCCGCTTGCTGAACCGGTCGGCGATCATCCCGGTCACCGGCGCCAGGATGAGGAACGGCAGGAACTGCAGTCCCGTGACGATGCCCAGGGCGCTCGACGAGTGGTCGGTCAGCTGGGTGAGGACCAGCCAGTCCTGGCCGACACGGCCCATCCAGGTGCCGACGTTGGAGACCAGCGAGCCCGAGGCGTAGATGCGGTAGTTGCGGACGGACAGCGAGGAGAAGGTGGGGCTCACTCGCCGGCCACCTTCGTGAGGATCACGGTGGCGCGCGCGAGCACGTCCTGCTCCTCGGCGGTGAGCAGGGCGACGCGGCTGGCCATCCAGGCGTCCCGCTTGCGCCGGATCGCGGCGAGGGACCGTCGGCCGTCGTCGGTGAGGGACAGGATCACCGACCTGCGGTCGGTCGGGTCGTCCTGGCGCAGCACCAGGCCGCGCTCGACCAGGGCGGCGACGGTGCGGGTCATGCTCGGCTTCGCGACCCGCTCGATCTCGGCCAGCTCACCCGGCGTGCGGGGAGTCTCCTCGAGTCGGCACATCACTGAGAACTGGTGCGGCGCGACGTCGTGGCTGGACTCGAACCGCACCCGGCGGCTGATCCGCATACAGGCGAGACGAAGGTCCGTCGCCATACGGGTCAGCTGTTGTGGGCTCAGAGTCGTGGTCACCATCGATAGTTAGCATAACTCATTACCTCGGCTAACTATCTCTCGGGTCCCCCGGCAGCAGTCGCACTGCGCCGAGGAGCACCCGTTGCACGACGTCCGGCGGGGACGCGAGACGGAACTCGGCGCGGTGGCGAGCCAGGACCCGGAGCTGGGCGAGCCGACCTCCAGCGTCGGCCGCCGCCAGGCCGCGGAACATCGCCTCGGTCCCGAGGGCCGGTGTGATCGTCCAACGGGCCCGGGTGGCGACGCCGTCCGACGTCATCCCGTGGACCACCATGGGGTCGACCGAGAAGCGGCCACCCGCCTCGACGACCTCGGTCCGGCCGTCGCGGACCACCCGCAGGCGGCCCTCGAGCACCTCGAAGTCCTCCCGCTGCGTGGGGTGGCGGTGCCGGAGCGGGTCGCCGGCCGCCGCCGCCCAGAACGACTCGACCACCAGCCGTTCGGGCGTCGACTCCAGCACCGTGAGGCGCTGGTGTGGTGTCAGCTGGATCTCCGTCGACGGGGTCACGCCGACCTCCTCGGGTCAGTCGATGTGCAGCAGCACCTTGATCGGGTCGAGGGCGAAGTAGACGACGAACAGGCCGGCCACCAGCCACATCAACGGGTGGATCACGCGAGTCTGGCGCCGAATGATCTTGATGAAGACGTAGGTGACGAAACCCGCGCCGATGCCGGCCGTGATCGAGTACGTGAAGGGCATGAGCACGATGGTGAGGAACGCCGGGATCGCGATCTCGAGGTCGTCCCAGGAGATGCCCTTGACCTGCTGCATCATGAGGAACCCGACGATGACCAGCGCCGGCGTGGCGGCCTCGTAGGGCACGATCGCCACCAGCGGCGCGAGGAGCGTGGCCAGCAGGAAGAGCACGCCGGTCGCGACGCTGGCCAGCCCGGTCCGGGCGCCCTCGCCGACGCCGGAGGCCGACTCGATGTAGGAGGTGTTGCTGCTCACGCTCGCGGCGCCGCCGGCCGCCGCGGCGACCGAGTCGACGAGCAGGATCCGCTGGGAGTTCGGCGGGTTGCCGTCCTCGTCCAGCAGGCCTGCCTCGGCGCCGATGGCGACCATCGTGCCCATCGTGTCGAAGAAGTCGGCCAGCATCAGGGTGAAGATCAGCAGGGCCGCGGCGACGAACCCGATCTTGCTGAACGAGCCGAGCAGGCTGAACTGGCCCAGCAGCCCGAAGTCGGGGATCTCGACCACGGTGCTCGGCCAGGTCGGGACGTTGAGACCCCATCCGCTCGGGTTGACCACCTGGCCCGTGGCGTCGGTCTGGCTGCCGACCTTGAAGATCGCCTCGATGACGATCGCGAGGATCGTGGCCCCGACGATGCCGATGAGGATGGCGCCCTTCACCCGCAGGATCATCATGGCGATGATCGCGAGCAGGCCCGCAACGAAGACGAGCATCGGCCAGCCGACCAGGAAGCCGCCGATGCCGAGCTCGACCGGTACGGGCCCGGTCGGTTTCCGCACGAAGCCGGCGTCGACGAGACCGATGAACGTGATGAACAGGCCGATGCCGACGGAGATCGCGGTCTTGAGCTGGGTCGGCACCGCCCGCAGCACGGCTTTCCGGAAGCCGGTGAGCACGAGGATCGTGATGATGATGCCCTCGATGACGACCAGACCCATGGCGTCGGCCCACGTCATGCCGGGCAGCTTGGCGATGCCGAACGCCACGAACGCGTTGAGCCCGAGCCCGGTGGCGAGCGCGAGGGGGAAGTTCGCCACGACGCCCATGAGGATGGTCATGACGCCCGCGACGAGCGCGGTGGCCGCGGCGACCATCAGCTTGGCCTTGCCGATGTCGCCGCCGCCGAGGAAGGCGCCGGTGCTGTCCGCCTGGGTGCCGATGATGAGCGGGTTCAGCACGACGATGTAGGCCATCGTGAAGAACGTGACCAGGCCGCCTCGCAGCTCACGGGAGACCGTCGAGCCGCGCTGCGTGATCTGGAAGAAGCGGTCGAGTGCGCCGCGGTCCGGGGGGCCGCCGGGCTTCGTGGGTGCCGTGGAGGTCGTCGCCATGGCACGGACGGTAGTGGCGAGATGTTTCCGCGTGGTTGCGAAACGCGGGATGTCTACTCGCCCCACGAAGTTCTGCGCTTCGCTCCGATACTTCGTTGGGACCCCGAATACGCTGACGGTATGAGCGCCACCCCACCGCCCGCGGCCGAGGAGCTGCGCCCGGTCGCGGTTCCCATGACGCGGATCATCGAGGTCGGCCTCGTTGTGTGGGTGGTCGCGCTGGTCGTGACGCTGGTCGTGCCGACCCTCCACGAGGGGCCGCGCTCCTGGTGGCCCTGGTGCTGCGTCGCCGGGCTTCTCCTCGGCCTGGTCGGGTATGCGTACGTGCGCCGGGGACGCGGCAACGCCGCCGAGGCGAAGGCGACCGGGGACTGACCGCCGCCGACCGACCGCCCCTCCACGCGCCGAGAGGCCAGCTTCGGCCGCTAACCGGGCCCTCTGAGCGGCCGAAGTTGGCCTCTCGGCGAGTTGAAGGCGGCGGAGTCGAGTCTGGACCGGGCCCGTCAGGCGAGGACGTCGACCGTGAACTCGTCGACGATCGGGCGGCCGTGCGCCGCGGCGTCGTCCGCCGGGACGTCGGTCTCGCTGTGCGCCCCGCAGCCGTGGTCGAGGCTGACGACCTGGCCGTCCGACGGGGACCAGCCGTTTGCACATACCCCGAACACCGCCCGGAGCGCTCCGGCCATGGGGACGAAGTAGCCGCACGTCGAGCACCGGTCGTGGGCCTGGACGGCCACCTCGGCCGTCGGCCCGTGTGAGCCGTCGTACCAGCGCTGCGCGGCGTCCTCCCGGCCCTCCTCGGAGAGCACCCGCCGCCGGCCGAGGCCGAGCTCGAAGAACGCCATCTGGTCGACGTCCTCCTCGCCGGTCGCCTCGAACCCCTGCACCAGCAGCGGGTCGTCGGCCCGGAACGGCAGGATGTCGCCCGCGCTCAGGTCACCGGGGGCGATCCGCTCCGCATACGGGAGCCACTGCGGCGAGAGCACGGACGCCGCGCCCGGCACGAGGTTGGTCTCGCAGACCGTGGCGTCTTTCTGGCGGGCGGCGCGGGCGACACTGACTGCCCAACGCCACCCGAGGTAGGCGGGCGTGAGGCAGGCGAAGTAGTGCGTCGCCACGCGGTCGCCGTCCATGACCATCTCGAGGTGGTCGCCGACGCTGCCGGGTTCGGCCACCCCGTCGAGGGCGGTGCGAGCCAGGTCGGCCGCCGCACGCAGCGTCGCGTCGACCTTGAGCTCCGCCATCTCAGGCCTCCAGCTGGTCCGCGAGGCCGCGCAGCGCACGACCCATGCCCGAAGCCTTCTTGCGGTCCGGGAAGTGGCCGCGGCGCAGGTCCTCGGAGGCGTCGTCGAGCAGCTTGATGACGTCCTCGACGATGACGACCATCTCGTCGGCCGGCTTGCGCTGGGCCGCCCGCTTGGCCGCGACGATGGAGGGGGCCGGGTCGAGGACCCGCACGGAGAGCGCCTGGGCGCCGCGACGACCCTCGACGATCCCGAACTCGACCCGCGAGCCGGTCTTGAGCGCGGTCGTACCCTCGGGCAGCGCGCTGGCGTGCAGGAACACGTCGGCGCCCCCGTCGTCGTCGGTGAGGAAGCCGAAGCCCTTCTCCGAGTTGTAGAACCTGACCTTGCCGGTGGGCACGGTTACTCCTTCGTCAAATGTGATGCGCGACGCACCAGCCTAACGGGGCCCGCCACCGGGTTTTCCCACGTGCTCAGGCCGGGCGGATCCCCCACGATCCGGTGTGCGACTGCTCCGGGCGCAGGACGACGAGATCGGTCCCGGAGTTGAAGGCGTCGGGAGGGCAGGTCATCGGCTCGACGGCGATGCCGGTCGTCCCCTCGGTATGCGGGTGCGCCCGGCCGGTGAAGACCTGCGTCCACGCGTACGCCTCGTCGCCCCAGAGGCTCACCGAACCGGCGGCGAGGCCGCTCAGGGTGACCGCCCAGCGGCCGTCGGCGCCGCGGGCCAGGCCGGTGAAGGCGGTGTCGAGGGCGATGTCGCCGATCGGCCGCCCGGCGCGGAAGTCGTACGCCGACCCGTCGACCGGGTGGGTCGCGACCGGCAGCTGCCGTTCGGGGTCCGTCTCGAGGTAGGTGGTCGCCGGGACCTGCAGGGTGACCTCGGCGACCGGGGTGTCGGCGATGGAGAGGTACGGGTGGGCGCCGTAGCCGTAGGGCGCGTCGCCCTCGCCGACGTTGAGGGCGGTCGTCGTCACGGTGAGGCCGTCGTCGGCCAGCGCGTAGATCGTGGTCAGCTCGAGGACCCAGGCCCAGCCAGGCTGCGGGTGCAGGCGCTGGCCCACGGTGATCGACGTGGAGGTCTGGTCGAGCAGGTCCCAGGTGGTCCACCGGACCAGGCCGTGGCTGGCGTTGTGCTTCGCGGGTTCGGAGAGGGCGAGCTGGCGCTCGGTGCCACCGAACGCGTACGTCCCGTCGCGCAGCCGGTTCGGCCAGGGGATGAGCTGCTGGCCGCGGCCGGCGACCGACATCTCGTCCGGGCCGAAGCCGGCCACGACGTCCACGCCACCCCGGGTGTAGCTGCGGATACCGCCGCCGAACTCCACGACGACCAGCTCGTCGCCGCCCCGTCGGACGGTCCACTGGGCGCCGGTGGGCCGGGACCGCTCGCTGGCCTCCGTGGTCACGGGGTCAACCTATGACGGCGCGCCCTTGCTCGCGATGAGGAGCGCCCGCTTGCCGTCCTTCGCGGCGACCACGGTGACCTGGGTCCCGACGGCCAGACCGGCGGCCTTGGCCGGTCCGCGGACCGTCGTCGTGGCCGCGACCGCATACGTCTCGGTGTAGCCGTCGGTGCTCTTCACCGTCACCTCGGTGTCACTGGACGCGGTCACCGACCCGGTCTGCACGAGGAGGGTCTCGGTGCCCCCGGCCGCCGACGGGCGGGTGACCTCGCCGTGGAGGGTGCCGCCGAGCCGGCCGGGGATCGAGTTCAGGTCGCCGTTTCCGTTGGCCTTGTTCTCCTTGTTCTCCTTGCCCTTGGCCTTGTCGCCGTCGGCCTTCGGCTTCGGGTCGGCCGAGGCGTTGCCGGCCTGGGTGGACCCGGTGGTCAGGCCCGCGCGGTCGCCCCGGGCCGAGCTCGCGAGGGCGACGGCCGCGGTGGCGACGAGCAGGCAGACCGCGACGATGGCGACGGTCACGGCCCACCGGCCACCACGCGTCGACGTGGCCTGCTCCCACAGGCTCGGTGGGCGGGGGGTCGCGGTCACGGTGTCCTCCTGCGGGTTCGGCACACCCCGACCGGCCCATTGTGCGGGCCAGCGACGTGGGGAGCCATCCCCCGAACTGACGATTACCGTTGCCCCATGTCCGCCGGTCCCTCCACCCGCACCGACGCCGCGGCCCCGGCCGCTGGTGCCCGGAGCCTGGCCGACGACATCCGCAGTCGCACCGACGAGCAGCTGACCGCCCTGGTCCTCAGCCGTCCCGACCTCGCCCGGCCCGCGCCGTCCGACCTCACCTCGCTGGCCGCCCGTGCCGGCACCCGGGCCAGCGTCCAGCGGGCCATCGAGGGCCTCGACCTCGGACATCTCCAGGTCCTCGAGGCGGTGGTCGTGGCCGGGGACGGGTCGGGTTCGGGCTCGGTGGACGAGCTGATGGGCGGGCTGGACGTGCGGTCCCAGCTCCAACGGCTCTGGGACCTCGCGCTGGTCTGGCGAGCCCCCGAGGGCCTGTATGCGGTCCGTACGGCTCCCGAGGTCCTCGGCGCCCATCCGGCGGGGCTGGGTCCGTCCTCGCTGGAGCTCGGGGCGAGGCCCTTGTCCGCGCCCGAGGTCCAGGACCTGGTGGCCGAGGCGCCCGAGTCGGCCCGTGGGGTGCTCGACCGGCTGGTCTGGGGGCCGCCGGTGGGCGTGGTCAACCGCGACGCCCCGGGGTCCGAGGGGGTGCGCTGGCTGCTGGACCAGCGGCTCCTCCACATGGTCACCCCGACGGTGACGGAGCGGGCCCGCGGCGAGAGCGAGACGCGGGTGCTCCTGCCGCGCGAGGTGGCGCTGCTGCTGCGGGGCGGCCGGTTGCACGAGGGCGTGTCGCTGACCCCACCGCCCGCCGAGACCACCCACGTGGGCGTCGACCGCGTCGACGCGGCCGCCGGCGGCGAGGTCAGCGACCTGCTGGCGCTGGTCGAGGAGGCCATCGAGCTGTGGGGCCCGGCCCCGCCCCGGGTGCTGCGCACCGGCGGCCTGGCGGTCCGCGACCTACGGCGGCTGTCGGAGTCGCTCGACGTCGACTCGACCAGAGCGGCCTGGCTGGTCGAGGTGATGTACGGCGCCGGCCTGGTCGCCGACGACGGGGAGGTCGTCCCGGTGTGGGCGCCGACGCCGGTCGCCGACGAGTGGCTGCTCGAACCGTCCGGTGCGCGGTGGGCGCGGCTGGCCGCCGCCTGGCTGACGTCCACCCGGGCGGCTCACCTGGTCGGCTCCCGGCTGGGCGGCTCCTCGTCGCCGGCCAACGCCCTGAGTCCCGACCTGCACTGGCCGCCGGTCCGCGCGATGCGCACCGACGTCCTCGCCGAGCTGGCCGGGCTGGGCCCGGGCGACGTCGCCACGTCCGACTCGCTGCTGGCCCGGTTGCGATGGCGGCGCCCGCTGCGCAACCCCGCCCGGCTCGGTGACGCGATGGGCGCTGTGCTGCGTGAGGCCGAGTGGCTCGGCGTCACCGGTCGCGGCGGCCTGTCGACCTCTGGCCGCGCCCTCGTGGCCGGCGAGGACGTCGACGCCGTCGCCGCGACGATGGCCGGCCAGCTGCCGGAACCCGTCGACCACGTCCTCGTCCAGGCCGACCTCACGGCGATCGCGCCCGGCCCGCTCCAGGGTGAGCTGGCGCAGCTGATGCGCCTGGTCGCCGACGTGGAGTCCCGTGGCGGGGCCACCGTCCACCGGTTCACGCCGGCGTCGGTCCGGCGTGCGCTGGACGCCGGATGGACGGCGGACGAGCTGCTCGAGTCGCTACGGGGCGCGAGTCGTACCGGCCTCCCGCAGCCGCTCGAGTACCTCGTGCGCGACGTCGCCCGCCGTCACGGCCAGACCCGGGTCGGGGGCGCGACCGCATACATCAGGAGCGACGACGAGTCGGTGCTGGAGTCCCTCCTGGTCGAGCGCGCCCTGAACGCGCTGCGGCTGCGCCGGATCGCCCCGACCGTGCTCGTCTCGTCGGCCGACCCGGAGATGCTGCTGGAGCTCATGCGCGAGGCGGGGTACTCGCCGGTGCAGGAGCGGCCCGACGGCTCGGTCGTCGTCTCGGTGGCGGCGCGGCGGCGGGCGGCGACGCGCCGGGCGGTGGCTCCGGCGCGGACGAGCCCCGTCGACGCGGGGTATGCGGCCAGCCTGGTCCGCGGCCTGCGCGCCGCGGAGGAGGCGTCCCGCAACGCGGAGGGCGAGGACACCCGGCCCACCCTGGTTCCCAGCGACCCGGCCGTGACGATGGCGGCGCTACGGGACGCGGCGGCCGAACAGCACGGGGTGTGGATCGGGTACGCCGACATGACGGGGCGCACCGACCGGTACCTCTTCTACCCCACCCGCGTCGAGGGCGGCCGCGCCTGGGGGCGGGTGGCCGACTCGACGACCGAGCGCGGGTTCTCGGTCTACCGGATCACCGGCGTCGCCGACCTCGCCGGCTGAGGAGGACTCCGTGGCGCTCGTCTCGCTCGCCCCGCTGACGCCGACACTCGCGCACGTGGTGGCGAGTTAACCGACATTTCGGACATTGCCCGTCAACACGCCACCACGTGCGCAGAAGTTGGCCGAGGGGGCGGTGCACTCCGCGGACGCGTGCTAGCCCGCCGATCAAGGTCTGATGGCGGCGGTCATGTCGCCAGACATGTCGCGATCGGTGTCGTCCTGGCGCCACTTACAACGTGCGACATGACGTGCGACATGACGTGCGACGTGACTGGGTGTGCGGTCGTCGGCGGTCAGGCTCCGGCGAGGGCCGTCACGACGCGGGACGGCGATGGGCGACCGAGCTGCTGGGCCATCCAGACGCTCGTCTCCACCAGGGCGGCCAGGTCGACACCGGTCTCGACGCCGGCGCCGTCGAGCGCCCACACGAGGTCCTCGGTGGCGAGGTTGCCGGTCGCGCTCTTGGCGAAGGGGCAGCCCCCGAGCCCGCCCGCAGACGAGTCGACGACGGTCACGCCGTCCGCCAGCGCCGCCAGCGTGTTGGTCAACGCCTGGCCGTAGGTGTCGTGGAAGTGGACGCCCGAGGTGCTCCACGCCGATCCCGCGAGCGCCCAGCGCCTCGATCAGCCGGTGCACGTGCCCGGTGGTCCCCACCCCGATGGTGTCGCCGAGGCACAGCTGGTCGAGCCCCAGGTCGTTCAGGCGTACCGCGACGTCGACGACCTGGTCGACCGGGACGTCGCCCTCCCACGGGTCGCCGAAGCACATGGAGACGTAGCCCCGCACCCAGATCCCGGCCTCCCGGGCCCGGGCCACGACCGGTCGGAACATCTCGATCGACTCGTCGACGCCCCGGCCGAGGTTGTTGCGCGCGAAGGTCTCCGTCGCGCTGCCGAACACGGCCACCGCCTGGACGCCGGCCTCGAGCGCCCGGTCCAGGCCCCGCTCGTTGGGCACCAGCACCGGCCGGTCGCGTCCGAGGCCGGCCGGACCGAGATCGGCGAGGAGCTCCGCGGCGTCGCCCAGCTGGGGCACCCACGACGCCGGCACGAAGGACGTCGTCTCGACGACCGGCAGCCCGGCCGCCACCAGCCGCCGTACGAACTCGGCCTTGACCGCCGTCGGGACGTGGCCCTTCTCGTTCTGCAGGCCGTCGCGCGGACCCACCTCGTAGACCGTCACCCTCGCCGGCAGCCCCGTGGCCGCCTCGACCTGTGGACCTCTCATCGGTCAGCCTCCCCGCCTCGCCGTAGGCCCTCTTTCGGCCGACGTCCATCCTGGCAGGACGGTAGGTTGGGCCGGTGAGCGAGTCGCCACAGCAGCCATCCGGAGAGGGCGCGTTCGGTGCGCCGCCGGGGGCGTCGTCGTGGTCCCAGCCCGGCCCCGCCCAGCCGGTTCCCGCCCAGCCAACGCCTCCGCAGGGCTTCCCGCCGCCGCAGGGACCCGCCTACCCCGCGGCATACCCGCCGCCGCCGCCCACCCAGCAGGGCTATCCCCCCGCCTACCCGTCCTACGCTCCCGGACCCGTTCAGCCGGCGTATGCGGGCTACGTGCCGGCGCAGACGTCGCCGTTCCCGGTCAGCACCTTCGTGCTGCTCGTCGTCTCGGTCATCTCCCTCATCGCGACCGGGATCATCGGCATCCCCAGCGCGATCATCGCGGTCGTGGCCTGGCGCCAGAACGCCACCGACCCGGCCGCCTGCCGGAAGCGCACGACGACCGGCTGGATCGTCTTCGCGGTGAACTTCGTCGTGGCCCTGCCGCTGCTCATCTGGTTCTACGTCTGGGCGCTCAGCAACCAGTGAGCAACCAGTGAGCCCACAGCCGGAACAGCACGCGCCTCGGGACCGTTGGCCTGTAGACCATGACTGACGGCCCCCTCATCGTCCAGAGCGACAAGACCCTCCTCCTCGAGGTCGACCACCCCGGTGCCGAGGACGCGCGCCGCGCCATCGCCCCCTTCGCCGAGCTCGAACGCGCACCCGAGCACGTGCACACCTACCGCGTCACCCCGCTCGGGCTCTGGAACGCTCGAGCCGCGGGCCACGACGCCGAACAGGTCGTCAACGCCCTGCTCACCCACAGCCGGTATGCGGTGCCGCAGGCCCTGCTCATCGACATCGCCGAGACGATGGACCGCTACGGGCGGCTGACCCTCGAGAAGAACCCCACGCACGGCCTCACCCTGCATACGACCGACCGGCCGGTGCTCGAGGAAGTGCTGCGGCACAAGCGGATCCAGCCACTGCTCGGGACGCGCCTCGACGACCTGACCGTCGCGGTGCACCCTTCGGAGCGCGGCCACCTGAAGCAGGAGCTGCTCAAGGTCGGCTGGCCGGCCGAGGACCTCGCCGGCTACGTCGACGGCGAGGCGCACGCCATCGCGCTGGACACCTCGGAGTGGTCGCTGCGGCCCTACCAGCAGCAGGCGGTCAACGGGTTCTGGGACGGCGGCTCCGGCGTGGTCGTCCTGCCCTGTGGCGCCGGCAAGACCCTCGTGGGTGCCGGCGCCATGGCTGCCGCGTCCGCGACCACGCTCATCCTCGTGACCAACACGGTCTCCGCGCGGCAGTGGAAGGACGAGCTGCTCAAGCGGACCTCGCTGACCGAGGGAGAGATCGGCGAGTATTCAGGGCAGCGCAAGGAGATCCGGCCGGTCACCATCGCGACCTACCAGGTGCTGACGACGAAGCGGAAGGGCGTCTACACCCACCTCGACCTGCTCGACGCCCGCGACTGGGGACTGGTCATCTACGACGAGGTCCACCTGCTGCCCGCGCCGATCTTCCGGATGACCGCCGACCTCCAGGCCCGCCGGCGGCTCGGCCTCACCGCCACCCTGGTCCGTGAGGACGGCCGCGAGGGCGACGTGTTCTCCCTCATCGGGCCGAAGCGCTACGACGCACCGTGGAAGGACATCGAGGCGCAGGGCTACATCGCCCCGGCCGACTGCGTCGAGGTCCGGGTCTCGCTGCCGGACGGCGAGCGGATGGCGTATGCGATGTCGGAGCCGGACGAGCGCTACCGGCTCGCGTCGTGCACCGACGCCAAGAACCGCGTCGTGTCGCAGCTGGTCGAGCGCCACCGGGGCGAGCCGACGCTGGTCATCGGCCAGTACCTCGACCAGCTCGAGGGCCTGGCCGACCAGCTCGACGCACCGATCATCACCGGCGAGACGACGGTCCCGGTACGCCAGAAGCTGTACCAGGCGTTCCGGGTGGGCGAGATCCAGCTGCTCGTCGTGAGCAAGGTGGCCAACTTCTCGATCGACCTGCCCGAGGCATCCGTGGCGATCCAGGTGTCCGGGACGTTCGGGTCGCGGCAGGAGGAGGCGCAGCGTCTCGGCCGGGTGCTCCGGCCCAAGGGCGACGGCCGGACGGCGCACTTCTACACGGTGGTCGCCCGTGACACGGTGGACGCCGACTTCGCGGCGCACCGCCAGCGGTTCCTCGCCGAGCAGGGCTACGCCTACCGGATCGTCGACGCCGACGACCTGTCCGTCCCCTGACTCCGGCCATCCCGGGTGCACCGTGTTCGGGAGACTCCCAGTAAACTCCCAGGAATCCTCTCCACACTCTCTCGCGTGACCGCCGAACCCGCCATCGCCGAGGCCTCGCTGCTCGTCGTCGAGGACGAGCCCAACATCCGCGAGCTCCTCGCCACCTCCCTACGCTTCGCCGGGTTCGAGGTGTCGGTCGCCAACGACGGTCGCTCCGCGATCACCAGCGCGTCCGAACGCAACCCCGACCTCGTCGTGCTCGACGTCATGCTCCCCGACATGGACGGGTTCGAGGTGACCCGGCGGCTGCGCGAGTCCGGCCGCCAGCTGCCGATCGTCTTCGTCACGGCGCGCGACTCGGTCGACGACAAGATCAAGGGCCTGACCGTCGGCGGCGACGACTACGTCACCAAGCCGTTCAGCCTCGAGGAGGTCGTCGCCCGCATCCGCGCGGTCCTGCGGCGCACCCGTGGCGACGAGACGAGCACCGCGACCCTCACCTTCCACGACCTCGAGCTCGACGACGACTCGCACGAGGTGCGCCGCGGCGGCCGCGTGATCGAGGTGTCGCCGACGGAGTTCAAGCTGCTGCGCTACCTCATGCTCAACCCGAACCGGGTGCTGTCCAAGGCGCAGATCCTCGACCACGTCTGGGACTACGACTTCCGGGGCGAGTCGGGGATCGTCGAGTCCTACATCTCCTACCTGCGCCGCAAGATCGACACCGTCGAGCCCGCCCTGATCCACACGAAGCGCGGGGTCGGCTACGTGCTGCGGCTGCCCCCAGGCACCCCGGCGGGGTGAGCACGACCCAGCTGCCCGGCAGCGGGACCCGGTTGGCCGCGGGCTGGCGCGGCGCGGTACGCGGCATACCCCTGCGGGTCCGCCTGCTCACCGTCGTGGCGGTGCTGCTGGCGGCCGCTCTGGCGGCCAGCAGCCTCATCGTCACCGCGCTGATGCGCACCTACCTGCTCGACCGCACCGACGAGGAGCTGCGCACCTACGGCGAGATCGCCGCAGCCGTGGCCTACGGGACCGGCGGCGCCCAGACGATCCAACCCAACTTCACCGTCCGGCTCTACCGACCGGACGGCACCGGCGTCCTCAAGCTGGCCGAGGCCGCGACCG
Organism: uncultured Actinomycetota bacterium; assembly: GCA_963757225.1. Taxonomy (GTDB): domain Bacteria; phylum Actinomycetota; class Actinomycetes; order Actinomycetales; family Dermatophilaceae; genus Lapillicoccus. Next base: position 211,320 of record CAVWQU010000018.1, on the reverse strand, counting down.
AGCCGGGTGCCGAGCCGGCCGTCCCCAGCCTGACCCGCACCGACCCGCGGGTCATCTCGTCGCAGCCGTTCACCATCGAGTCCGCCGGCCCCGACGACGCCGACCTGCGCTGGCGGGCGATCGCCGGCATCAACGCCGACCGTGACGCCGTCTACGTGGTCGCCGTCCCACTCCGGCAGATGGAGGCGACCCTCGGGAGCTTCCTCGGCTACGCCCTCCTCATCGGCGTCGTCGTGCTCGCCGCCGCGCTCGGGATCGGCTGGTATGCCGTCCGCCGCGCCTTCCGGCCCCTGACGCGGATCGAGGACACCGCCGCGGCGATCGCCGCCGGCGACCTCACCCAGCGCGTTCCCGAGCCCACGACTCGCGACGAGGTGGCCTCCCTCTCCCGCTCGCTCAACGCGATGCTGACGCAGATCGAGCACTCCTTCGCGGTCCGCGAGGCCAGCGAGGAGCACATGCGCCAGTTCGTCGCCGACGCGTCCCACGAGCTGCGGACCCCGCTCGCCACGGTCCGCGGCTACGCCGAGCTCTACCGGCAGGGCGCCGTGCGCAACTCCGAGGACGTCGCGGTCGCGTTCGGCCGGATCGAGGGCGAGGCGTCGCGGATGTCGGGCCTCGTCGAGGACCTCCTGGTGCTGGCGCGGGTCGAGGGGGAGCGTCCCGTGGTGTTCGACGACGTCGACCTCGCCGTCCTGGGCGGTGATGCCACGCTGGACGCCCGGGTCCTGGCTCCCGACCGGCACATCCGGCTGATCGGGCTCGACGGGCCACTAGGTCCGGTGCACGTCCTCGGCGACGAGCAGCGGCTGCGCCAGGTGGTGACCAACCTGGTCTCCAACGCGCTGCACCACACCCCCAGCGGCACCCCCGTCGAGATCGCCGTCGGCAACCGCTCGAACGGCTGCGCCGCGCTCGAGGTGCGGGACCACGGTGAGGGGATCGACCCCGCGCGGGCGCGCCGGGTCTTCGAGCGCTTCTACCGGGGCGACCCGGCCCGCAGCCGCCGCAGCACCGGGGCCAGCGGCGGTACCGGGCTGGGGCTCGCCATCGTGGCGGCGATCGTCAGCGCCCACCACGGGTCGGTAGGGGTCACCCCGACCCCCGGAGGGGGCGCGACGTTCGCGCTCGAGCTCCCACAGCATGCTCACAGTGACGCGACAGCGAGTCTTGACGACGAGGACGGAGATTAGGGGAAAGTCACCCAGAGGAGCACAGAGAGCCATGACGCAACAGGACATCCACCCGGACCCCACGAGGGCCACCCCGGGCGAGAGCGCCCCTGAGCAGCCCGCCCACCAGTGGTTCGGCAGCCCCGAGCACCGCGACGAGAGCTCGGCGCCGACGACGAGCATCCCGACGCAGACGCCGGAGCAGGCTCCGGCCCAGGCGCCCGAGACCTCCGAGTCCAGCCGGACGTTCCCGAGCTACGGCTTCGGCACGCCGGACGCCCACCAGCAGCGCAACGACTGGTACGGCACGCCGGCGACCGGCGGCACCGGCGGCTACGGCGGCTACCCGCCGCCCAGCCCCACGCCGACCCCGGCCCCCAAGGCGAAGCCGAACCGCGGCCTCGGCCAGATGACCGCCGTGGCGATCCTCGCGGCCGCGCTCGCCAGCGGTGGCACCTACGCCGCCACGCGGTATGCGACGCCGGCCCCGTCCTCGAGCCCGGTCGCGACGACCCAGAGCAACGGCTCGACGTCGCCGCAGGTCATCCAGGGCAACGCGTCGGCCCCCGACTGGACCGCGACCGCCAAGGCCGTCGCCCCGAGCGTCGTGTCGATCACCGTCACCAGCGGCCAGACCGGCGGCCAGGGCTCGGGCGTCGTCATCGACAACCAGGGCCATATCCTCACCAACAACCACGTGGCCACCGGCGCCGGCGCCGGCGCGACGATCAGCGTCACGCTGAACGACGGCCGCACCTACGACGCCAAGATCGTCGGCACCGACCCGTCGACCGACCTCGCCGTCCTGCTGCTGAACAACCCGCCGAGCGACCTCGTCCCGATGTCCATCGGCGACTCGTCGCAGGTCGTCGTCGGCCAGCCGGTCATGGCCATCGGCAACCCGCTCGGCCTCTCCGGCACCGTCACCACCGGCATCGTCAGCGCGCTGGACCGCCCGGTGACGACGCAGGCCGCGGAGAGCCAGCAGGGCCAGCAGGGCCAGCAGGGTCAGCAGGGTCAGCTCCCCGGCGCCCAGCAGCAGCAGGCCGCCTCGGACGCGGTCGTCACCAACGCGATCCAGACCTCCGCAGCGATCAACCCCGGCAACTCCGGCGGTGCGCTCGTCACGGCCGACGGCAAGCTCATCGGCATCAACAGCTCGATCGCCTCCCTCGGCTCGTCCGCGGGCAGCCAGAGCGGCAACATCGGCATCGGCTTCGCCATCCCGGTGAACGAGGCCAAGTCGATCGCCGACCAGCTGATCGCCACCGGCACCGCCCAGCACGCCTACATCGGCGTCTCGGCCGGTGACACGACGGTCACCGACGGCAACAGCAAGCGCCAGGCCGCGCTGGTCCAGTCCGTCTCGCAGGACACCCCGGCCGCCAAGGCCGGCCTGCAGGCGCAGGACGCGGTCATCGCCATCGACGGCAAGCCGATCGACTCGTCGGAGGCGCTGGTCGCGAACATCCACGAACACAAGGTCGGCGACACGGTGACCATCACCGTGATCCGCGGCTCGCAGAAGCAGGACCTCAAGGTCACCCTCGCCGCCCGTCCCGGCTGAGGGTAAGGCGACCGGTTCCGCCTTTCCCTGGTTCGCGAAACCGGTTGCCCCACGGGGGCCTTCCACAGGTACATTGACGCGCTTCCCCTGAAGGAGCGCCACCTGTGGAAGGCCCCTTTCGCATGCCTGACGACGCGGTCGTGACCGACGACCTGGCCCGGGAACAGGCCTACCTCGAGACCGCCCGGCGCGAGCTGGCCCGGATGCGCGAGAAGACCCTGTCGGCCCGCGCCTCGGGCGGCGACCGGGTGTCCGACGAGTTCCTGGCGATGACCCTGCAGCGGCGCGCAGCACAGCTGGTCGACGACCCCACCACGGCGCTGTTCTTCGGCCGCCTCGACCTCACCCACGAGGAGCACGGCCAGGAGCGTTGGTACATCGGGCGGCGCCACGTCAACGACGAGCTGGGCGACCCGGTGGTCATCGACTGGCGCGCCGAGCTCTCCGGGGCGTTCTACCGGGCCTCTCGCGGCACCCCGATGGGCGTGCGGCTCCGTCGCCGGTTCGGCGTGGACCACGGGCGGCTGACCGCCTACGAGGACGAGCACCTCGTCGCCCCCGAGGCGGGCGACGTCGGGCGCAGCCAGATCCTCGTCGACGAGATCGAGCGACCGCGCGTCGGCCCGATGCGCGACATCGTCGCCACGATCCAGCCGGAGCAGGACGAGATCGTCCGCGCGGACGCCGCGACGACGGTATGCGTCCAAGGAGCGCCGGGGACCGGCAAGACCGCGGTCGGCCTGCACCGGGCGGCGTGGCTGCTGTATGCGTTCCGCGACCGGCTGCTCCGGTCCGGCGTGCTCGTCGTCGGTCCCAACCGCGCCTTCCTCGACCACATCGGCGCGGTGCTGCCCGCCCTCGGCGAGGTCGAGGTGCGCCACACGACGGCCGAGGAGCTGGTCGCCGGCGACACCCGGCTCCGCGGTCAGGACGCGACCGAGGTGGCCGTCCTCAAGGGCGACGCGCGGGTGGCCGCCGTCCTGGAGCGGGCGGTCTGGGCCCATGTCCGGTCCGCCACCGAGCCCTTGGTCGTGCCCCGCGGCGCCCGGAAGTGGCGGGTACCCGCCTACGACGTCACCGAGGTGCTCGAGGAGCTGCGCGGGCGGACGATCCGCTACGAGGCCGCGCGGCTGGTGCTCCCGCAGCGGCTGGCCCACCACGTCCTGCTCGCGATGGAGCGCAGCGGCGACTCGCCGGACGACCGCGTGCAGGACTCGGTCGCCCGGTCGGCCGCGGTCCGCGCGTACGCCGCGACGGTGTGGCCGAAGCTCGACCCGCGGCAGGTGCTGTTCGACCTGCTCTCGTCGGCCGAGACGCTGGCGGCGCACGCCGACGGGCTCCTGACGCCCGGCGAGCAGGAGCGGCTGCTCTGGCCGACGCCGCCGCGGTCCAAGGGCGCCGCCCGGTGGTCGGCCGCGGACCTGGTGCTCCTCGACGAGCTGGCCGACCTCCTCGAGCGGACGCCGAGCCTGGGCCACGTCGTCCTGGACGAGGCGCAGGACCTGTCGCCGATGCAGCTGCGCGCGGTCGGGCGGCGCTGCTCGACCGGTTCGGCGACCGTGCTCGGCGACATCGCCCAGGGGACGACCCCGTGGGCGACCGACTCGTGGGCGTCGTCGCTGGCGCACCTCGGGAAGCCGGACGGCCACATCGAGGTGCTCGACCGGGGGTTCCGGGTGCCGGCGTCGGTCATCGACTTCGCGGCCCGGCTGCTGCCGTCGATGGCGCCCGGGCTCGGCGCGCCGGTGTCGGTCCGCGAGAACCCGGGCCGGCTGGACCTCGTCCGGGTGCCGGCGACCGCCGTCGCCGCCGAGGTGGCGGTGGTCGTGGGGCGCCTGGCCCGCGAGCCGGGCTCGGTCGCCGTGATCGCGCCGGCCTCCCTGCTCAAGGCGGTGTCGGCGGCGTTGACCCGCGCCGGCATCGGCCACGGCGTGCTCGGCGCCGACCACGGGGACGTGGACCATCAGGTCGACGTGGTCCCGGCCACCGTGGCGAAGGGCCTCGAGTTCGACCGCGTGGTCGTCGTCGAACCCGCGACGATCGCCACCGACGAGCCGGACGAGCGGACCGGGCTGCGGCGGCTCTACGTCGTGCTCACCCGGGCCGTCTCCGAGCTGACCGTCGTCCACTCGATGGACCTGCCATCCGCGCTGAGCAACGTCGACGGTGCGGGCTGACGGCCCGTTTCAAGTTGACAGGGCCCATTCCGCGTCGAAGACTCGGGGCCGCCTGGCAACGCGGCCAGGACGCGCCGCCTGGCGGTGGGGGGCTCGCCGGACGGCTCGCGACAATCCCGAGGCAGGTATTCATGTCGGACAGCGCCACGACAGACAGCATCACCGTCAACCGACGGAGGGCGGTGCTGGCCAGCACGGTCGGCACGAGCATCGAGTGGTACGACTTCTTCCTCTACGGCACGGCTGCCGCATTGGTCTTCCCGAAGCTGTTCTTCCCCGGCAGCTCGCCGTTCGCCGGCGTGCTGCTCTCGTTCTCCACGCTGTTCGTCGGCTTCGCCGCCCGCCCGGTCGGCGCGGCGATCTTCGGGCACTACGGCGACCGGATCGGGCGGAAGACCACGTTGGTCACGACGCTCGTCCTCATGGGGGTGGCGACGTTCCTCATCGGCCTGCTGCCCTCGTACTCCAGCATCGGCGTCGCAGCGCCGATCCTGTTGACCCTGCTCCGGATCGCCCAAGGGATCGGCGTCGGTGGGGAGTGGGGCGGCTCGGTCCTCATGTCGATGGAATGGGGCGAGAACCACCGCAAGGGACTGATGGCCAGCTTCCCCCAGCTGGGCGTGCCGATCGGGCTGCTCCTGTCAACCGCGATGATCCGGCTGATGACCGGGGTCGTCAGCCCGGAGGACTTCGACAGCTGGGGATGGCGCATCCCCTTCCTCGTCAGCTTCGTCCTGGTCCTCATCGGCCTCTACGTGCGGCTGCGGGTCCTGGAGAGCCCCGAGTTCAGCGAGGTGAAGAAGGCCGACGCGGTCGTCAAGCGTCCGTTCATCGAGGTGCTCAAGGAGCACCCGATGGAGATCCTCACCTCGGCCTTCGTCCGGATGTCCGAGCAGGCGCCGTTCTACATCTTCATCACCTTCGTCCTCACCTACGGCACGACGATCCTTCAGATCGACCGGGGCGAGCTGCTCAACTACACCCTGGTGGCCGCCGCGGTCGGGTTCATCAGCGTCCCGTTGTTCGGCTACGTCTCGGACCGGATCGGGCGCCGCCTGATGTACGGCATCGGGATCGTGTGCACGGCGCTGTTCGCGTTCCCGTACTTCGGGCTCCTCAACACCAAGGTGGCCGGACTCGTCCTCGTCGCCATCGTCGTCTCGCTGATCTTCCACGACATGCAGTACGGACCGCAGGCGGCGCTGATCGCCGAGAGCTTCGGCACCAACCTGCGCTACAGCGGCGCGGGGATCGGCTACCAGCTCGCATCGGTCATCGCCGGTGGGCCGGCCCCGCTCATCGCGGCGGCCATCCTCGAGAACACCAAGTCGAGCGCGGGGATCAGCTGGTACATCATCGGCTGCTGCGTGGTCTCCATGCTCGCCCTCGTGCTCATGCCCCGAACCCAGCTCCGTAAGGACGAGGCCGCTCGCAGCGAGGCGGCTCGCGGTGAGGCGGCTCACGGTGAGGCCGCTCGCGGTGAGGCGCGGCCGGCCCCGTGACCGACCCACGGACCCTGACTCGAGCGCACTTCGATGTCGTCGTTCCGGCGACGACGCGATGGTCGGACAACGACATGTACGGCCACCTCAACAACGCCGTCTACTACGAGCTGTTCGACTCGGCGATCAACGGCTGGCTGATCACCGCCGTCGGCCCCGACGTGCTGGAGCGGCCCGAGATCGGCGTCGTCGCCGAGTCGGGATGCCGCTTCTTCCGTGAGCTGGAGTACCCGCGCCCGCTCGACGTCGGGGTCCGCGTCGAGCGGCTGGGGCGCACCAGCATCACGTATGCGCTCGGGCTGTTCGACGCCGAGCGGGCGGACCTCGCCGCGCTGGGTCACTGGGTCCACGTCTACATCGACCGCACCTCGCGTTCTCCCGCGCCGATCCCCGCGGCGGTCCGCGAGCTGCTCGAGCACGCCGTGTCGCTGCGCGCCTGACCACGGCCGAGACCGGTACCCGAACGAGCTCTGGAAGACTCGGCCGGGTGCCGGCACTCATCACGTGGTGGACCCATGACGTCACCGCGTTGAGCCCGGCCGCCGACACACACGAGGTCGCGGCCACCGGCGCCGACCTGTTGGACCGCTGGACCGAGCCGCACCGGCGCTACCACTCGACCCGGCACCTCGTGGAGATGTTCTGGGCCCTGGAGGACCTCACCGACGTGGGTGAGCTGTCCGACACCGACGCGGTCGTGGGGCGCCTAGCGGCGTGGCTGCACGACGCGGTCTACGACCCGTCCGCCGTGGTCGGAGCCAACGAGTCGGCCAGCGCGGAGCTGGCCGAGACGCTGCTCCCGCGGGTCGGTGTCGACCGGGCGACGGTGGCGTCGGTCGTCGAGCTGGTGCGGATGACCGCCGACCACGCGGTCCGCCGCGACTCGGCGCTCCATCGCGCCTTCCACGACGCCGACCTCTGGATCCTCGCGGCGCCCGAGCACCGTTTCGACGAGTACTGCGGCCAGGTCCGCGAGGAGTATGCGTCGGTGCCGGACGCGCTGTTCCGGGCCGCCCGCTCGCAGATCCTGCGGGACCTGGTCGGGGCCGACGGGATCTACCTCACCGAGCACGGGGGTGGGCGCTGGGACGCGGCGGCTCGCGCCAACCTCGACCGGGAGCTCGCCCGGCTGTCGTAGCGGGGCTCGTCCAGCCGCGTGGGAAACTCGTCCGGTGAGCACGTCAGGACCGCAGGACAGCCCGGTCTGGCCTCCCGCCGCCCCGGGTCCTCAGGACCGCATCGACACCACGCACGCCCCGGTCCCCACCACCACGCCGCCCCCGGGGACGCCCGTACCCCCGAGCCGGCCGAAGCCCCGGCACCCCCGGCGGATCGCCGTGGTGGCGGCCGGCGTCCTCGTGTTCGGCGGCGCGGGCGCCGCCATGGCGCTCGCCGGCGGCGACCGGGTCGAGCGGCACGACCTGCTGAAGCACGCGGTGTCCGCCCTGACCATCACCACCGGCGGTGGCGACGTCACGGTCCGGGCCGGCGCCCCGGCCGACACCGTGCAGGTGACCCGCAAGGCGCGGGGTTCGACGGCTCTGCCCCCGTTGAGCGCCAGTGACTTCACGGACAACACGCTGGTCCTCACCTGCGGCGACGCCTGCGACGTCGACTACGAGGTCCGGGTCCCGGCCGGGGTGTCGGTGTCGGCCACTACGGCATCGGGCGACGTCGAGCTCGACGGTGGTCTGGGTTCGGTGACCGTGCAGACCGGCTCCGGCGACGTCGACGCCAACGTCGCCACCGACCGCCTCACCACGCGCACCGGCAGCGGCAACACCGACCTACGGCTGGGCAACGCTCCCATCCTGGTCACGGCCACGTCCGAGTCCGGCGACGTCGACATCAGGGTGCCGGACGGTGCGAGCTACGCGATCGACCCGCAGCCGGGGTCCGGCGACCAGGACATCGACCTCGTCTCGCAGACGGGAGCGTCCCACGCCATCCAGGTCGGGAGCGGCTCGGGGGACATCAGCGTCAGCGGGCGTTGACACCCCGACGTCAGCGGGCGGCCGCGATGGCGATGACGTCGTCGATCTGTCCGCGGGCGGTGTCGAGGTCCGGCGCCGGGAAGAACGCCGCTCCGGTGACGCCCTCCGCCTCGAGCAGCGCGAGATGCTCGACCGCGTCGTCCCGCGTGCCGATGGCGCCGATCTGCAGCCACCAGTCGCGCGGCATCGCGACCAGGCCGTCGGCCCCGTGAGCCTCGTGGCGCGCGCGCAGCTCGTCCAGGAAGGGCAGGTGTCGGAAGCCGACAGAACCCAGCGCCTCGGCGACGAAGGGCGCCATCTGCCGGTAGGCGTCGCGGGCGTCGGCGGCGACGGCGAAGGTGACGAAGGCGTCGACCAGCCAGCCGGCGCCGCCCTCGGGGGCCTGCTGCCGCGCCGCCCGGCAGTGCGGCACGGTGCTCGGCCCGCCGAGCACCACGCCGTCGGCAATGCGACCGGCCAGGGCCAGCGACCTCGGACCGCCCACGCCGGCGAGCACCGGCGGGACCGGGTCGGGCACGTGTTCGAGCCGCACCTCGTCGAGAGACACCTCGCGGCCGTGGACGGTGACCGTCTCGCCCCGGAGCAGCCGGCGCACGGAGGAGATGACCTCGTCGAGGGTGGTCAGCGGCGACGGTGTCGCGGCGCCCATCTGCGCCATCCACGACTGGATCCCGTGACCGATCCCGCCGACCACCCGGCCCGGGGCGATGCTGGCCAGGGTCGCGATCTCCATCGCCGTCACCGCGGCGGTCCGCGCGACGGCCGGGAGGATGCCGAGACCGACGATGAGCCGTTCGGTGGTGGCGAGCGCGGCCGCCGCCAGCGGCGGAGCGGTCGTGAAGAAGCAGTCCTCGATCAGCCACAGCTCGTCGACCGCGCCGGCCTCCAGCCGGCTCGCGAACTCGGTCACCGCGGACCCCGGGCACTCTCGCGGGAAGCACATCCCGACCGTCATCGTCATGGGTCGACGCTAAGGCCCGTCGGGGACACCTCGTCGAACAGGTGCGGAACGATCGGCCACCAGAACTCGCCACCGCAGAGGCGCTCGAGCTCGTCCCGGTCCACCCACCGCCACCCGTCCACATCGTCCTCGCTCGCCTGCAGCGCCGGCGCCCGGCCCATGATGGTGGTCCGGTAGAGCTGCACGTAGCTGCGGCCCGGCGGCAGAATGCCGGGCTGCTCCCCCATGACCTCGAACCGCTCGTACGCGCACGGCTCGATGTCGACCTCCCTGAGCTCCAGCCCGCTCTCCTCACGGACCTCGCGCACGGCAGCCGCGGCCGCCGACTCGCCCGGCTCGAGGGCGCCGCCCGGCGATCCCCAGGCGTCGCGGCGCGGCGTGTGCACCACCGCAAACCGGCCGTCGCGGTCCTGGACGAAGACCAGCGCCGCCACGACGATCCCGACGTCGACCTCACGCTCCGAGGCGACCAGATCGACGTCGACGATGGTCCCGTCCGGGAACCGAACGCCCCGGACCCGGGCTACGGGCCGGTCCCCCCGCCGCTTGCGCAGGCGCAGCCCGCTCGCGATGAGCCGCCGGACCACATCGGCGCCCGTCGTCGAGGTCGCGCCCGCGGCCAGGACCGCCACGTAGCGCTCCTGCGGCACGTCGTAGTGGTCGCCCTCGAACGAGCGCGGGTGCAGCCCGACCCGGTGAGCGAACGCGTGCAGCTCGTCGAGCGACGTGTCGCTGATGAGGTGCGCGAAGACGGTGCCGTGGCGGGGCCAGATCGGCTGGTCGATCCAGATGGTCATCGCCGCTCACGGTAGTGCGCCGACTGATGTATACAATCAGGATCCTCCGACGTCCCACGGAAGAGGGCTCATGTCTCTGGCGTTGTCCGTCGCCACCCGCTCCGGTCTCTCGGTCGCAGCCGTGGCCGAGCTGGCGCGGCGGGCGGAGGCCAACGGCCTCGACGCGTTCTACCTCGCGGAGTCGGCCTCCGACGCCCTGGTGATGGCCCAGGCCGCTCTCGCTGCGACCGAGTCCATCGAGGTCGGGACCGCCGTGGCCAACGCCCGCCTGCGCCACCCCGCCGCCGCGGCGATGACCGCCGCGATGCTCGGCGACTGGTCCGGCGGTCGGTTCCGGATGGGACTGGGCGTGTCCAACGCGCGGTTCAACGAGAGCTGGCTGGGCATGCCATCGGTCGCGCCGGTCGACTTCATGCGCGACTACGTCGCGACGATGCGGGAGGTTCTCGCGCCGACCACGTCGGGACGGACCGCGGCGACCGCGTCCGGCTTCGCTCTCGACCGCCCCGTCAGTCGGCCCGTCCCGATCGCCCTCGCCGCTCTCCAACCGCGAATGTTGAGGCTGGCCGGCGAGATCGCCGACGCCGTCGTGCTGTCGCTGACGACACCGCGCAGCATTTCCGCCGTCCTCGAGCAGATCCGGATCGGCGCGGCGCGGCGCGCTCCGGGCAGTGCGCCCGTGCGGGTCGAGTGTGTGCTGCCGTGCTGCTTCGACGCGGACACCGAGTCCGCGCGGCGGGCCGGCCGTGGCGTGGTCATCGGCTACGCCCGCCATCCGGCGGCCACGCGGCTCTTCGCCGAGCGCGGGTTCGCCGCGGAGCTCGCGGCGGTGGTGGCGGCGCTCGACGGAGGCGACGTCGAGGCCGCGCACGCCATCGTCGGCGACGACATGGTCGAGGACTTCGTCCTCGTGGGCGATCCGGCACGGTGCGCCGACCGCATCGCCTCCTACCTCGAGCTGGGGGTCGACCGCGCGATCCTCTTCCCGCTGCCGCCCGACGGCGACTGGGAGGCGACCATCACGGCGGCCGTCGACGTGGCGCCCGACTTGGCTCAGCGGTTGGGCTTCTGAGCGCCGACCTGCGCGTAGTAGGCCTCGTCGGTCTGTGCCGGGTCCCGGTAGATCACCAGCTCGCAGGATCCGCCGTCCAGGCCGCTGCACCCCATGGCGGGCCACGGTGCGCCGTGCTTCTCGATGGGCACGAGGGTATGCGCGATCGCCAGATGTGCCTGGTACACGGTGATATCGGGGCGGAAGAACCCGACTCGATGTCCGGGGGCGACGACGCCGAAGTTCCACGGAGCCGAATACCGCCCGGACCGGATCTGCCGCCGACAGGACCCGCAAGGGTCGAGGGTGATCACCCAGCGGTCGTCATGCTGGGCCACGCTGATCGCCCCGTGGTGCCCGGTCGCCATCTTCTCGGCCCAGTTCCGCACCCGGACCTCCGGCGCGTTGGCGAGATCACGCTCCATCCGCGGCACCCAGAGCAGCTCCGTGGCGTAGCGCAGACAGTCCTCGAGCCCGTCGGCGCCGTACCGCTCGTTGACCAGCGTCAGCTGCGCGGTCACCGTGTCGCGGCGGATGATCTCCGCGAGGTCGCAGGCGGCGTTCACCTCGTCCCAGTAGGCGAGGAGGCCGGTGGTGTCGTGGTGCCGGGCCAGACTCTCGACCCGTTCGGCGACCACCCGGCCGTCACCGCGGAACGCGTCCCGCACCACCTCGAGCTGCTCGTCGGTCAGGCGCGGTGACGCGCTCGGCGGCCACAGCTCGTGCACCGCCGCAGCGCCGGCGGCGGCGTCCAGGCCGTGGCGCTCGTGGAGCCAGCCCAGCGTCACGACCGACCAGCGCGCATACAGGTCCGCGATGTCGCGAACCAGCGCGAGCAGCCGAAGGAACTCGCTCGCCACCTCGTGGGGTGGCCTCGAGTCCAGCGCCTCGACCAACCGCTCGTGAGGCCCTCGACAGATGTGGACCAGCTCGTCGGCGGACAGGTCTCTCATCCGGGTCCTCGTCTCTCGTCGCGGCGGATACCGCACGTTAGTCTCTGACTTACAGAATGCTCCTCTGCTGAACAGAGCACGAGCCACATGGCCCGAGAGACGGTTGGATCGCATGGACGCAGACCACGCAGAGATGCTCGCGGACGTCCGGCGGGGCATGATCCCGGCGCACATCTACAACGACGCCGACGTCTTCGCGCTCGAGAAGGAGCGACTGTTCTCGCGCAGCTGGATGTTCGTGGCACACGAGTCCGAGGTGCCCGCACCGGGCGACTACGTCGTACGGCACGTCCTGGAGGACTCGTTCATCATCGTGCGGGACGAGGACGGCCAGGTTCGGGCCCTGTTCAACATGTGCCTGCACCGGGGAATGCAGGTGTGCCGCGCCGAGATCGGCAACGCCTCGCACTTCCGCTGCCCGTACCACGGGTGGTCCTACCGCAACGACGGGCGCCTGGTCGGGCTGCCGTTCCACCGCGACGCCTACGGCGGGGAGGCGGGCTACGCCCGCAAGGACCAGAGCCTGCTGCCCGCCCCGGCGATGGACATCTACAACGGGATGATCTTCGTCAGCCTCGACCCGGACGTCGCGCCGCTGAAGGAGTTCCTCGGCGACTTCGCCTTCTACCTGGACTACTACACCCGGCAGAGCCCGGACGGCATCGAGCTGCGTGGGCCCCAGCGCTGGCGGATCAAGGCCAACTGGAAGATCGGCGCCGAGAACTTCGCCGGCGACATGTACCACACGCCGCATACCCACTCGAGCGTCGTCGAGATCGGCCTGTTCCGTGAGCCCAAGGCCGAGAAGCGCAAGGACGGGACGACCTACTGGGCCACCAGCGGCGGCGGGACGACCTACAAGCTGCCGCCGGGCGACTTCGCCGAACGGCTCGGCTACGTGGGGTACCCCGCCGAGATGGTCGAGCGGATGGGTGATCTGTGGTCGACGGAGCAGCAGCGGGTCATCGGTGACGACGGGTTCATGATCTCGGCCGCGACGGTGTTCCCGAACCTCAGCTTCGTGCACAACTGGCCGCGGGTCGGGGAGTCCGACGACGTGCTGCCGTTCATCTCGCTCCGCCAGTGGCAGCCGGTCTCCCGGGACGAGACCGAGGTGCTCTCGTGGTTCGCCGTCGACAAGAACGCGCCGGAGCGCTTCAAGGAGCTGTCCTACAAGGCCTACCTGATGTGCTTCGGCAGCACCGGGATGTTCGAGCAGGACGACGTCGAGAACTGGGTCTCCCTCACCAGCACCGCCGCGGGGTCGATGGCCCGACGGCTTCGGCTCAACAGCCGGATGGGCCTGTGGCCGGACGACACCACCGTCGTCCCCCCGCTGACCGGTGAGCAGTGGAGCGGTCCCGGATCGGCGTACGTCGGCTACGGCGAGTACAACCAGCGGGCGCTGCTGCGGCAGTGGGCCGACTGTCTCGAGCGCCCGGTGGCGACGCCGTGACCCGGGCCGACGTCCCGGCCCGCCGCGCGACCGGACCGAGCCTGGCGTTCGACGACCAGCGCCACCTGACCGCGCACCGCTGGCTCGTCGATGAGGCCTACCTGCTCGACACCCAGGACTACGCCACCTGGCTCACGCTGCTCGCCGACGACATCCGCTACGTCATGCCGGTACGCGTGACGACGGCGCTCGCGGCCGGCTTCGACACCGCTCGGGGGATGGCGCACTTCGACGAGGACAAGTACTCGCTCGACCGCCGCGTCGCGCGCTTCGCCACGGAGCACGCCTGGACCGAGGACCCGCCGTCCCGCCTGCGTCACCACGTCGGCAACGTCCGGACCTTCGCGACCGACCGTCCCGACGAGGTGGAGGTCCAGTCCTCGGTGCTGTTGTTCCGCAGCCGCGGCGATGTCCGCGAGCCCTCCATCGTGTCGGCCGGACGGGACGACGTGCTCCGCGACGAGGCCGGGACGTGGCGGCTGGCGCAGCGCACGATCATGGTCGACGAGTCCGTGCTGCGGATGCAGAACCTGGCGATCTTCCTGTGACCGCCGTCCCCGGAGGCGAGCCGGAGTCCGCCATCAGCCTCGGCAACGAGTTCGCCGAGATCCGGGTGAGCCGCCTGGACACCCGCAACGGCTCCCGGCTGCTCATCGAGTCGACCCGGACCGGACAGTGGGTGGCGCTGTGCCCGCTGGAGGTGGAGGCGCTGACCTGGCAGGGCCCCCGGACGTTCAGCGAGATGATCGGCCACCCGATGGAGCCCCTGTTCCGGGAGGACGACTGATGTCGTCGGCGTGGCTCTCCGGACGCTCGGCCCTCGTCGTGGGCGGTGGTTCGGGGATCGGCCGTGCGGTCGTCGACGCCTACCTCGAGGAAGGCGCTCGGGTGACCGTCCTCGAACGCGACGAGACGAAGTGCGCCGCCCTCGAACGTGACCGACCGGAGCTCCGGGTCGTCCGCGGCGACGCGACGACGGCGCCCGCCAACGACGAGGCCGTCGCGGCGGCGGTCGCGGCCCACGGCGGCCTGGACATCGTCGTCAGCTGTGTCGGGGTCTTCGACTTCTACCGCGGCCTCGACGACCTCGACGTGGAGGTCCTGGACGAGGCGTTCGCCGAGGTCTTCGGAGTCAACGTCAGGAGCTACCTGCATACGGTCAAGGCGGCCATTCCCGAGCTGCGCCGGAGCCACGGCTGCGTCGTCCTCACCGAGTCGACCTCGAGCTACTACCCGGGACGCGGCGGCGTCCTCTACGTCGCCTCCAAGTTCGCGGTCCGTGGGCTGGTCGCGGCTCTCGCCGCCGAGCTCGCGCCCGACGTCCGCGTGAACGCGGTCGCCCCGGGCGGCACGTTGCACACCGACCTGCGGGGACCGCGGAGCCTCGGCGAGGAGGGCCGGGTCCTCGGCGCCTCGCCCGGGCGCCATGACGAGCTGGTGGCCCGGACCCCGCTGGCCGTGGCCCTGACCGGCGAGGACCACGCCGGCAGCTACGTGTTCCTCGCCTCGGGGCGAGCCCGCGGGATCACCGGCGGAGTCCTGCATCCCGACGGCGGCATCGCGGTCAAGACATGAGTCCCACCGACACGTGGCTCGCCGAGCGAGACCTGGTGGCCCAGGGCTGTCGGGTCCTGGTGGCCCGCGAGCTGGTCGACGGCCTCCTGGGGCACGTCAGCCTGCGCGTGGACGCCCGGCGGCTGCTGGTGCGGTGCCGCGGTCCCGAGGAGCGCGGACTGGCCGACACGCGACCCGAGGACATCCGGCTGGTCACCCTCGACGGGGATGCGGGGGCGCCGGGCGAGCTCGACGAGGGGTACGCGCCGCCGCACGAGCTGCCGCTGCACGCCGAGCTGCTGAGGGCCCGACCTGAGGTGCAGGCCGTCGCCCATGCCCACCCCGAGGCCGTCGTCGCCCTGGACCTGGCCGGTCACCGTGTCCGGCCCGTCATCGGCGCCCTGGACATCCCGGGTGCGTTGCTGGCCGCCGGCGGCGTTCCCGTCTACCCGCGCTCCGTGCTCGTCCGGGACGCTGCGCTCGGTCGTGCCATGGCGGCGAGCATGGGCGACCGGCCGGTGGTCATCCTCCGCGGGCACGGGCTGACCAGTGCCGCCTCGTCGGTCGAGGACGCGGTGCTCCAGGCCGTCTCCGTGAACCGCCTCGCCCGGCTGAGCCTCGACATCCTGTCGGCCGGAGGCACTCTGAACGACCTGTCGGACGACGACCTTGCCGCTCTGCCCGACCTGGGGAGCGCCCTCAACCGGTCGAGTGCGTGGAGGCACGAGCTCGCTCGGACCGACCGCGTCCTCGGCTCCTAGGCGTCGGGCCCATGGCGACGGGGAGGGGGCGACGG
Organism: uncultured Actinomycetota bacterium; assembly: GCA_963757225.1. Taxonomy (GTDB): domain Bacteria; phylum Actinomycetota; class Actinomycetes; order Actinomycetales; family Dermatophilaceae; genus Lapillicoccus. Next base: position 195,340 of record CAVWQU010000018.1, on the reverse strand, counting down.
GCGGAATCGTCGTCGTCGGCGACCTCGCCGCAGTACCCCATCGAGTCGGTCGACAACGCGCTCCGGCTGCTGCTGTTGTTCGCCGACCAGCCCCGGATCCGGCTCACCGACGCGAGCAGCTATCTCGGCGTCGCCTCGTCGACCGCCCACCGGCTGCTCGCGATGCTGCAGTACCGCGGGTTCGTCCGCCAGGAGATGCCGTCGCGGGCCTACGTCCCCGGGGGTGCGCTGGGCATCATCGCCGCGGCCGTCGTCCGTCAGACCAACGTCCCGGCGCTGGCCCGGCCGGTCCTCGAGCGGCTCAACCGCGAGCTCGCCGAGACCATCCACCTCGGCCGGCTCGACGGCGACCAGGTCCGCTACCTCGACTCGATCGAGAGCGGCCAGGCGGTCCGGGTGGCCTCGCGGGTCGGCCGGCTGGTGCCCGCCCACTGCACGTCGACGGGCAAGGCGATGCTGAGCCGGCTGCCGGCCGAGGTCGTGCACGAGCTCTACCCCGAGGAGAGGCTCGCCGGCGTGACATCGCGCTCGATCCGGGACCGCGCGGTCCTCGACCGCCAGCTGCGCACGGCCCGACGAAGGGGGTATGCGATGAGCGACGGCGAGAGCGAGGAGGGCGTCGTCTCGGTCGCGGTTCCGCTACCGGGCCCGGACGGGGCCGTCTACGGCTTGAACGTGTCGGTGCCCGCGCAGCGGATGTCCGCGGCGATGCGTGGCCGGGTCGTCGCGGCCCTGCTCGAGGCCCAGACCGAGCTCAGCTCACCGCCGGCCTGATCCGACCGGGGGGAACACGCCAGCGCGGACCAGCGCGGACGCTGGCTCCCGGCCGAGCCGGCGCGGGAGCCAGTCGGCGTCGGTCAACAGGGAGTCGAGGTTCAGGCCGGTCGGCACCCCCATCCGGTGCAGGCAGTAGACGAGGTCCTCGGTGGCGATGTTGCCCGTGGCGTTGGGCGCGAACGGACATCCCCCGATCCCCGCCAGGCTCGCGTCCAGAGCCGTGACACCGGCGCCGACGGCCGCGACGGCGTTGGCGATCCCGGTGTTGCGGGTGTCGTGGAAGTGCGCCCGCAACGGCCGGTCGGGAAGCAGCGCGCGCGCGAGGCCGAACCGGGCGACCACGTCACCGGGCGTGCCGACGCCGATGGTGTCGGCGAGGGCCAGCTCGTCCGGATCGATACGCGCCACCTGGTCCAGCACGGTTCCGAGCCGCTCGAGCGAGACCTCCCCCTCGAAGGGGCAGCCGAAGGACGCGCCGACGGTCACCGTGAACCGGACCCCGTCGGCCGCCGATCGTTGGCGCAGCGCCCGGGCCACCGCGATCGCCGCGTCCACCGAGAGTCGCTGGTTCCGCTGGCTGAACGTCTCGGTGGCCAGGACGACCATGTTGACCGCCCGGATGCCTGCCGCCATCGCCCGGTCGTACCCACGGCCGTTGAGGACCAGCGCGGACCACTCGACCCCCGGCCGCTCCGAGACCGCCACGGCCACCTCGTCGGCGTCCGCCAGTGCCGGAACGACGTCCGGCCGGGCGAAGCCGGTCACCTCCACCCGCCGTGCCCCGGCCGCAACGACGCGGTCGATCAGCTCGAGCTTGGTGGCCGTGTCGAGATGGTGACTCTCGTTCTGGAGACCGTCGCGCGGCGCGACCTCGACGATGTCGACGGCCGGCTTCGTGCCTTCTCCCATGCCCTCCAGCTCCTCGTTCGCATACAATTTCGGGTGATCAGTCACGAATCCGCTGACCTGGTATGGCTGCGACTCTTGTCTCCTCACAGTATTGCGTACAAACTGGCCTTCGGACCCGATGACGTCGTCGCCGAAGGAGAGCCATGTACGTGTCCCTGGTGGAGCCCGACCAGCTGTCGCCCGACCTGCGGGCCACCTGGGAGAAGTCCAGCGACGGCGGCAAGGCCTTCGTCGCGGCCATGGCCCACGCGCCGGAGCATGCCGAGCGGTTGTTCCCCTACTACACGGGGATCCGCTTCGGGACGAGCATCGGGGCCGTGACGTGCGAGCTGCTCCGGCTCGCGATCGCCCAGACCACGCAGTGTCCGGCCTGTCTGCGCGGCCGCCGCGCCGACGCCGTGGACGAGGGCATGACCGAGCGGCAGGTCGCCGCCCTCTCCGGCGTGGATCGCAGCGACTTCACGCCGGCACAGGCGGCGGTCGTCGACTTCGCCCTCGCGTTCGGCGCCGACCACTTCGCCATCGGCGAGGAGGACTTCCGCCGGCTCCGGGAGCACTACGACGAGCAGCAGGTCGTGGAGATCGGGATGCTCTGCGCCCAGTTCCTCGGGTTCGGCCGGCTGGTGATGGTGCTCGGCCTCGACAACCCGGTATGCCCGCTGCCCACCTCCGGCCACGATCGCATCCCGGTCACCGCGGCGAAGGGCTGACCGGTGCGCATCTGGTACCAGTCCATGGCCGACATCTCGCGGTACCCCTCATACGGGACGGCCCTCCAGGAGCGGGCGGCGAGCATCCTCCGTCCCGACACCACCGTCGAGGTCTCCGGTGTGGCCCCCGGCACCTACGGTGACCTGCCCCCGACCGCGGTGTCGATCCACCCGCTGGCCTACCACGTGCTCCTCGACCAGGTCGTGGGGCTGGCGATCCGGGCCGAACGGGAGGGCTTCGACGTCATGGCGCTCGGCTCGTTCAGCGAGCCGCACCTGCGCGTCATCCGCAGTGCCGTGGACATCCCGGTCGTCTCGCTCGCCGAGTCCACGCTGCTCACCGGCTGCCTGCTCGCCCGCCGGATCGGGGTGGTCACGGTGACGCCGCACATCCGGTGGATGATCGAGCACCTCGTCGAGGGGCACCGCCTCGGGGACCGGGTGGCGCCGATCCGCGTCCTGGAGCCGGCGTTCACCGAGGACGACCTCGCCCGGGCCGCGGACGACCCCTCGCGGCTCGTCGAGGCGTTCACCGTCGCCGCGCGCGACGTCATCGACCACGACTTCGCCGACGTGGTCATCCCGGCGGAGGGAATCCTCAGCCAGATGCTGGCCGATCTCGGCGTGCGCGAGATCGACGGGGTCAGCGTCATGGACTGCGCGGCGGTGACGCTGACCCACGCGGAGATGATGGGCACCCTGCACCGGGCGACCGGGCTCGGTCCGGGACGACGATGGGAGTACCTCTACCCCGACGCCGCCCTCCGTGCCCGGTTGCGCGACCACGCCGCCGACCACCCGCTCTCCGCGGCCTCCTACGCCTGAGCGCGGAGCGTCAGGCCGGCGCGGGGCCCCTGTTCTCACCCAATCCACATGGATACAGAGGAGCCGTTCGTGTACTACCTCAACACCGTTCGACACCTGCAGTCCCCGCCCACCGACCAGAAGGTCGACGACCTCGTCGCCATGTTGTCGGAGGGGATCGCGGACAGTGCCGGAACCCTGTCCGGCATCCGCTCGATCAAGTGGATCCTGTCGCAGGACCGGATGACCATGCAGGCGTTCAGCGGGTGGTCCAGCTGGGACGAGGTGTCGATGGCCGAGCACAGCGCCATGCACGTGCGAAACAGCCAGACCATCAACGACTTCATCGGCGGCCTCCACAGTCCCCAGGAACACCACTACTACCGCGTGATCGGCCAACGCTCGTTCGAGTAGGAGCACGCGATGAAACTGACGGATCGGGTCATCATCGTCACCGGCGGGGGCCAGGGCCTGGGCCGGGCGTACGCCCGCCGGCTGGCGGATGCCGGCGCGCGCGTCGTCATTGCCGACGTCGCCACCGAGCGCGCCGAGGAGACCGCTCGGGACATCGGTGAGGGTCGGGCGATGGCGGTCCACACCGATGTGACCCACGAGGACTCGACGGCAGCGATGGCGGACGCGGTCCTCGAGCGTTGGGGCCGCATCGACGGCCTGATCAACAACGCCGGCGGGGCCATGTATCCCACGGCGCCCATCGACACCATCTCGCGCGCGCAATGGGACCACGTCTTCGCGGTCAACGTCACGGGCCAGTACCTGTGCACGGTCGCCGTCCTCCCGACGATGCGTCAGGCCCGGTACGGAAAGATCGTGAACATCTGCTCGACGTGCTTCGACAAGGGCACTCCTGTCGGGTTGGCGCCGTACATCGCGGCCAAGGGGGGATCGCTCGGTCTGACCCGCGCCCTGGCGCACGAGCTCGGCCCGCACAACATCACGGTGAACGCGGTCTCGCCCGGTTTCATCCCCGTCGACACCCCGAAGGCGGTCCACGACCCGGAGGCGGCGGAGGCGCTACGCCAACGAGTGGCGCAGGAGCAGGCCATTCATCGCACCGGGGTCCCGGAGGACCTGTGCGGGACGATCGAGTTCCTCTGCTCGGCCGACTCGGACTTCGTCACCGGCCAGGTGTTCAACGTCGACGGTGGATGGACGCACCACTAGGGCCTCGCGCCAGCGGCGGTGTCAAGGCCGGGTGAACATCGCTGGAGCGGCCGGATGTCGGGACGAGCCTTGCGTCGGAGTATTCAATCCGGGACAGTACGTGCCGCATCACCGCTTGACAACACAGGTAGCAGATCGGGATTGTATCCAAATGCTGATGCTCACCCCACCGCGGATCACTCGATGACGCCCGAGGCCGGTCCGCTTTCCGACGTTCGGGTCATCGAGCTCGGCCAGCTGATCGCCGGCCCCTTCTGCGGTCAGATCCTTGCCGACTTCGGCGCCGACGTCGTCAAGGTCGAGCAGCCCGAGCTGGGTGACCCCATGCGTCGGTGGGGTGAGGTGCGCGAGGGACGGTCGTTGAGCTGGGGTGTGATCGCTCGGGGCAAGCGACTGGTGACCGCCGACCTGCGGACCGACGAGGGGCGTCAGTTCCTGCTCGACCTCGCGGTCACCGCCGACGTGGTCATCGAGAACTTCCGCCCGGGAACCCTGGAACGGTACGGGCTCGGCTGGGACCGTCTCTCGGCGGTCAACCCCCGGTTGATCCTCACCCGGGTCAGCGGCTTCGGGCAGGACGGTCCGTATGCGCATCGGCCCGGCTACGGCTCGATCGGCGAGGCGATGGGGGGCCTGCGCTATCTCGTCGGAGACCCCGACCGCCCTCCGTCGCGCTTCGGCGTCTCCCTCGGTGACGAGCTCGCCGGGGTGCACGCGGCGATCGGCACCCTGATCGCGCTGCGGGCCCGGGAACGCACCGGAGAAGGCCAGGTCGTGGACGTGTCGATCTACGAGTCGGTCCTCGCGATGACCGAGGCCCTCGTGTCGGAGTACGCCGTCGCCGGCGCCACCCGCGAGCGATCCGGGGCCATCCTTCCGGGCGTGGCACCGAGCAACGTGTACCGCACCGCGGACGGGCAGCTGTTGGTCATCGCCGCGAACCAGGACACGGTCTTCCGGCGCCTGGCGGCCGCCATGGGCCGACCGGAGCTGGCGGTCGACGAGAGGTACGCCACCCACCAGGCGCGCGGCCGCAACCAGAGCCGGCTCGACGCGCTGGTGAGTGCCTGGACGGAGTCGGCCTCGACCGAAGCGGTGCTGGCGGCGCTGGACACGAACGCCGTCCCCGTCGGGCGTATCTACACGGGGGCCGAGATGATCGCCGACCCGCAGTTCCGCGCGAGGGAGAGCATCACGGACGTCGAGGACCCGGTGCTGGGTCTGGTGCCGATGCAGAACGTCACGCCGCGCCTCAGCCGCACTCCCGGCCGGATCCGGTGGAGCGGGGAGATCTCGGCCAGCACGACGACCAGATCCGTCGCGAGCTCGTCGACCGCGTCGACGGCGTCAGCCTGGAGTCGGGCTGACTCGGCCGTCCTCGGGCCGGGCTCTCCACGACCCGGGCACGCGCGGGCCAGCGGATAGCATTCGATGGTCGACCGAACACCGTCCGACCGAGCACCATCTGCCGGGGGAGGAATGATGGCCAAGGCTGCCGAGGCGGCGTACGAGGCCATCCGCGCCGGCATCGTGTCCGGCGAGTTCGCGAGGGGTCAGCGTCTTCGGGAGGAGGAGCTGGCCTCGCGGGTGGGCGTGTCTCGAACTCCGGTCCGCGAGGCCCTGCGCCGGCTGGACGCCGAAGGCCTGGTCGAGTTCGCCCCGAACCGCGGTGCGCGGGTGACCGCCTGGTCGGAGCAGGAGCTCTGGGACAACTACGAGGTTCGAGCCATGCTCGAGAGCTACGGCGCTCGGCTGGCGGCCCAGCGGATCACGGACGAGGAGCTCGACGCCGTCGACCGGATCGCGGGCCTCATGACCACGCTGAGCCGAAAAGGGTCGGCGGCGGCGGATGAGCTCACGGTGCTGAACGGCGACTTCCACCGAGCGATCCTCAAGGCGTCGCGGCACACCCAGCTCGACACCATCGCCCGTGGACTCATGGATGCCCCGCTGATCGCCCGCACCTTCCAGCGCTACAGCCAGGAGCGGATGCTCAACAGCGCCCGTCAGCACGCCGAGCTGGTGGAGGCCCTCCGAGCGCGCGACGGCGTGTGGGCCGAGGCGGTCATGCACGCACACATCCTGGCGGCCCGGTCGACCATCGTGCGGTCGCTGGCCGACGAAGAAGCCGCCGAGGAAGCCGCCGAGGAAGCCGCCGAGCAGGCGTAGCGGTCGGCGCCCACCGGTGGGCGGCCCGGACGCTCCGTGGCGGCGCCCCGAAGCGATCACCCATGCTCGCGCGGTGCCGGTGACCCGACGCCGGAGTCACGTTCGCCTTGCTCGTTGATTGTGCACAAGTTGGAGCACCCTGGACGGAGAATGCCAAATTGTGACCTCCGACAGGCCTTGCCTTCCGCTTTGATTGCGTACAAACTGAGTCCCGACGTCGAGGGCCGGACTCGCGGGGGCCCCTAGCCCGCTGGCGTCTCAGCCCCTCTTGAGCTAGTCAGATCGTCCTGCTGAAAGGTGTCAATGATGAGACCAACCGTCCTGTTTCGCGCCGCCGCGGTGCTCGCGGTTGCTGCCGTAGCGGTGTCCGGCTGTTCCGGTTCCGGTTCGGATTCGGCGACAGGCGGGTCGACGGCGTCCGGCGAGACGATCAAGATCGGGTATCTCGACAACTCGGGCGGCGCGTTCGCCGCCAACTACAAGACCGCGAAAGCGGGCGCCGAGTACGCGATCAAGATCATCAATGACGGCGGCGGGATCAACGGGGTCAAGCTCGAGCTCAATACCGCCGATCTGCAGAACAACGCCGGCAACGCCCCCACCCTGGTCGCGAAGCTCGCGGGGGCCAACGTCATCGCCATCCTCGGCGCCGTCGCTTCGGGCGACTGTCTCGTCGCCTGCGCGGCGGCCAACAAGGCGCAGGTCCCGGTGATCGCCCAGGGCGCGGCGGCCCCGGGTGTTCTGAAGGACGCGCGGCCCTACGCCTTCGCGATGGCGGCCGTCGACGGACCTCAGAGCACGCCGGTGCTGACCAAGGCCATGAAGGACGGGGGCTTCAAGACGGCGGCGATCATCACGGACACCAAGACGTCGACCACCGTCGTGCAGAAGAGCATCTACGAGGGCGTCTTCAAGGACACCGGGATGACCGTGACCAACCAGCTGAGCTTCTCGCAAGGCGACTCCAGCTTCACGGCGCAGATCACCACCCTCGCCGGCGCCAAGCCTGACGTCCTGGCCCTGGCGGCCGGTGGAGAGGACGCCGGGCGCATCGCCCGTGAGGTCCAGGCGCAGGGTCTCAAGATCCAGCTCATCGGGACGAGCTCGCTGCAGTCGGCCGGCGCCGCCTACTACGCCGCCGGTGGCCCGGCGGTCGAGGGCACGATCTCGGCGTCGCAGTACGACCCGGCGAGCACCGACCCGACGGCGAGCAAGCTGCTGGCTCAGGCGAAGAAGGACACCAACCAGTCGGACATCCCGCTGAACTTCGCCTACGCCTACGACGCCGTCGGCATGCTGGTCAACGCGATCAAGAAGAGCAGCATCACGCCGAGCAGTGACATCGCACAGGCGCGCACCACGATCCGGGACGACATCCAGTCCCAGGGTGTCTTCACCGGGATGGCCGCGCAGACCTCCTTCAAGGAGGACGGCACCTCGGTACGTCCCCAGCTGCTGGCGATCTTCAAGGGCCAGAACTTCGAGATCCAGCGCTGACCCCGACCTCGTCATCCGCCAGCGTCGCCCCGATCGAAGGAGCCCCCGCCGATGCCCGGCACACCATCACCAGCGCGCAGGGTCGTCTTCCTGCACGATGCCGATGTGGTGCCGGGCCCGGTGGGAGCGCTCCAACGACTCTCCGAGAGCGTCGACCTGTCGCTGCCCCGGCATCCGGGCTTCGGTGAGTTCGACGAGGTGTGCGAGGACTGGGACTCGGTCTCCGACCTCGCCATGTGGCACCTGAGCCGGCTGGACGCGGAGGTCGTCGGGCCGGTCCACCTCATCGGGGCGGGGTTCGGTGGCTGGGTCGCGTTGGAGATGGGGGTGAGACGCCCCGACCGCTTCACCAGCCTGACCCTCGTGTCCCCGTTCGGCGTCAAGCTGTCGGGGCGGGACGAGACGGACTTCGCCGACGTGCTCCTCCTCGACCCGGAGGAGCTTCTCGAGCTGGGCTGGGCGGACTCGTCCCGAGCGACGGGTATCCGGATGCCGGGCTACCCGCCGGACGAGGACGACGACGCCGATGCCCGGAGCTTCGCCGACCGTGCCGCGCTCGCCCGCTACGGGTGGAGACCGTTCATGTACGACCCACGGCTCGCGCGGTGGCTGGGCGTGCTCACCATGCCGCGCCTGGTGCTCGCCGGCGACAGCGACCGCATCCTGGCGCCGGACCACAGCCGCCGGCTGGCCGACCGGATCGGCGCGGAGTTCGTCGAGCTCGCCGACTGCGGGCACTTTCCCTACCTCGAGCAGCCGGGCGCGTTCTACTCCGCCGTCATCGGGTTCCTGTCGGCACACGACGAGGTCGACAAGGGAGACGCAGCGTGAAGTTCTACCACTTCAGTGAGATGCCCTACACGGAGATCTCCCAGGTGGACCAGGACCAGTACCGCGGGATGCGGGCGTTCGTCCCGAACAAGCTGTACGACCCGGTCCGGGGGTACGAGCTCTACCAGCGCTACCTGGACGAGTACGAGCTCGCGGACGAGCTCGGCTTCAACCTCATGCTCAACGAGCACCATCAGTCCGCCACGGGTCTTCAGGTGTCGGCGACGATGAGTGCGGCCACGATCGGTGCGCGGACCCGGCGTGGCCGGCTGGCGCTGCTCGGGATCCCGTTGCCTCATCACGACAACCCCCTCCATGTGGCGGAGGAGGTCGCCTACCTCGACATCACCACGGGAGGACGGGTCGACTGCGGTTTTGTGCGCGGCACACCTCCCGAGGCCTACCCGTCCAACCTGAACCCCATCTACAACCAGGACCAGTTCTACGAGGCCGCCGACCTCATCGTGAAGGCATGGACCGAGAGGGACCTGTTCAGCTGGGAAGGGAAGTTCTACAACTACCGCTACGTCTCGGTGTGGCCAAGACCCTTGCAGCAGCCGCACCCGCCGGTGTGGGTCACGGCCTCCGCGCCGAACCTCATCACCTGGACCGCTCAGCACGGCTACAACCTGGCCTTCCTCATCGGCCGGGAGGAGGACACGGCGGCCATCTTCCGGATCTATCGTCGCGCCGCCACCGACTTCGGACTGCCGGAGCCCGGGCCGGACAAGTTCGGCTCCATGGTCGCGACCTACGTCGCCGACAGCGAGGCGAAGGCGTACGAGGTCGGTCGGAAGCTGATGTGGTACTTCGAGACGTTCCACCCCCGCCAGCGGGCGATGGTGACCCCGGGGTTCTTCTCACCCCACAAGAGCGTCGACGCGCTGCGGGGCAAGCTCGGGTCGATCCGCAAGCTCACCTTCGAGGGGCTGATCGACGCGGGGGTGGTGGTCTGCGGCACACCCGACCAGGTGGTGAAGCAGATCACCCGCCTCTACGAGCAGACGGGGGTGGGCCACCTGCTCTGCATGGACCATGTCGGAGAGATGACGAGCAACGAGGTCCGCGAGAGCATGTCGCTCTTCGCGCGTGAGGTCATGCCCGCGGTCGCCCCTCTCGGGGAGCAGTGGGAGGACGACGACATCGGCTGGCGCATGGCGAACGACACGACGCCCATCGGGAGCACGCTTGCCAGCTCAGTGTCGTGAGGCGCGCATCGTCGAGGAGGTGTCGACCGGACCGAGGGTGGTCCGGTGGGATGGCGAGCTCTTCACGTGTGCGGTGACGTTGCTGAGTGTGGGGCCGCCCCTCACGCCGTTTCCGGACGTCGTCGCCGAGCTGACGGACCTCGGACGGCGGTTCTCCCGGTTCGCCCCCGACAGTGAGCTGTCGCGGTTCAACGCCGCCCCGGGCGGATGGCAGGACGTCAGTCACCGCCTGCACCGTCTGCTCAGAGCCGCGCTCGACGCTGCCGCCGCGAGCGGCGGGCTGGTCAACGCCGCGGTCCTGCCGGCGCTCCGCACCGCCGGCTACGAGTCCTCCTGGCCGTTCGCGGCCCGGACGCCGAGCCCGACCGTCGGCGACCCGGTACCCCCGTTGCCGGAGGTGCTGGCGATCCGTCCCGGGCAGGCCCGGCTGATGCCGGGTTGCGCGGTGGACGTCGGCGGCCTGGCCAAGGGCATCTGGGCCGACGAGTTCGTGGACCGACTGGGCGGTAATGCCGTCTGCAGTCTGGGCGGGGACCTGGCGTGCCGTGGCGGATCGGTGGACACCGACGGCGAAGGGTGGCCGATCATCGTCACCGGCGAGCACTGCTTCCTGGTCCACAACGCTGGTGTCGCCACCAGCGGGGTCGGTCGGCGCACCTGGGGGCGGGGCCGCCACCACATCATCGACCCGCGCAGCGGCCTGCCCTCCTCCTCGAACGTTCGAACGGCCAGCGTGCTTGCTCCGTCCGCCCGCGAGGCCGAATGGATGGCCACGGCCGTGGTCGTCGGGGGGACGTCGGTCGCCGAGCAGCTCGCGATCGGCCGACACCACGTCGACATCACTCTCGAAAGGACCGATGTCGGTCATGACCGAGCACAGTGACCCGACCGGCCCGTTCGTCGAGGCGCAGCGGTTCCGCCGGTCGTTCCGCGGGGTCGCCGGCTGCGTCGCCATCATCCTGGCGGAAGACGGCGCCGGAGGAGTACGCGGCATCACCTGCACCTCCGCGGTCTCGCTGTCGGTCAACCCACCGCTCGTGGTCATGTGCCTGGACGACAAGACGAGGATGCGTGAGCTGATCTCGGCGTCCGGCCGCTTCAGCACCAACTACATCGCCGGCGACTACGGCTGGATGGCGCGAGCGTTCAGCGAGCGCAACAAGTCCTTGGACCACGTCGCGCACGCCGTGGTCCCCGGTCGGACGCGGGTGCCCACCTTGGCGTACGGCACCACGAGCGTCCTCGAGTGCGAGGTGGAGTCCATCTATCCCGGCGGCGACCACTGGATCCTCGTCGGTATCGTCCGCCATGCCCGGTTCCAGGCCGACGCGCCGTCGCTGCTGTACCGGGCCGGCAGCTACGGCAGCTTCGCCGCCGAGCTGGAGGGGTCGGACACGTCGCGCCTCGCCGGATCGACACCGGAGCTCGAAACCACGCCAGCGACACCCGGAGGAGAGCAATGACGCGCTACACCAGCCCGCGTACACCAGAGATGTCCGAGGGGCAACGGGCGCTTCGCGACCGGATCGTCGACGGTCCACGCGGGCAGGCCGGCGCGACGTTGTTGGACTCCGAGGATCGGCTGGTCGGCCCCTTCGGGCCCATGCTGCTGGACCCGCGGCTCGGGGACCACCTGCAGGAGATCGGGCTGGGCGTGCAGGGCAGCAGCCACCTCTCACCCGAGATCCGTGAGCTCATCATCCTGCGGGTCGCCGCGGTGCGACAGTGCCCGTTCGAGTGGAACGCGCATCTGAAGAAGGCGCGCGCTCTGGGCGTGCCGGACGAGCTGCTCGCGACGATGGCCGACGGCCACCTGCCGCCCGATGCGGATCCGACGACGACGGCACTGCTCGGCTACGTCCAGGCGCTGCTGGACCACACCGAGCTCAGTGACGACCACTACGACCGGGTGGCCGCGGTCGGCGGGCCGGAGGCGGTGTTCGCGGCGACCGTGCTCGTCGGCTACTACGAGCTGCTGGCCAACCTGTTCCACGCCTTCGACCTCGACCGACCCCGTCCCGATCCGGTCTAACCGATGGGTCCATCCGTTTTTGGATACAAACTCACTGTCGTTCACTCGCGCTGATGTGACTGGGCATCGTGATAGGCCTTGCGCCATCCCGGCATTGCGTACAAAATGCATCCACGGGGCATCCGTCCGGTGGGGGCCCACGGCCGACGAACGGCATCACCTGGGAAGACAAGGACCGGAGGCCGCACCGCCCACATGTTCACTCAACAGCTCTTCAACGGCGTCCTGCTCGGCGCCACCTTCTGCCTGATCGCCCTCGGGTTCAACCTCGTCGTCGGTGCGCTCGACAAGCTCAACTTCGCCCTCGGCGAGACGGCGATGGTGACGGCGATCATGGCCTCGCTGCTGATGGTGAACGACTCGCTCCCCTTCGTGGTCACGCTCGTCGCGTGCCTGGTCGGTGGCGCCGTCCTGTCGGTGCTGACGTACTACCTGTCCTTCCGGTTCGTGCGCCAGGAGTACCCGACCGCATCGATCCTGAGCAGCCTCGGCGTCGGCCTGGTCCTCACGGCGATCGTGACCAAGCTGTTCGGCAGTGACCAGAGGATCATCCCGGGCATCCTCGTCGACGTCCGATGGGACCTCGGGATCTTCGTCGTGACGGGAGCCCAGCTGGTCATCCTGGCGATTTCCGCGCTGCTCACCGTCCTGCTGTACCTGTTCCTCGAGCGAACGGTCTGGGGCACCGCGATCCGCGGCGTGTCCGACGACGCCGTGATGACCGGACTGCTCGGTGTCCCTGTCCAGCGAGTCATTCTGCTGACCTTCGCCATCTCGGGCCTGCTGGCCGGCGCCGCGGGCATCCTCACGGGCCTCGCCTACCACGCCGTGAGCCCGTTCGACGGTTTTGCGATCTCGATGATCGCCCTGATGGTGATCGTCATCGGTGGCCTCGGGAGCATCACCGGTGGGGTGATCGCCTCGATCCTCATCGGCATCATCGAGACGTTGACCGTCGCCTACTGGTCCTCCACCGCGCGCGAGCTCATCGTCTACGTCCTGGTCGGCCTCGTCCTCCTGCTGCGCCCGCAGGGGCTGTTCGGGCGCAACGCCGGTGTCCTGGAGCGCGTCTGATGTCGGCCTTCACACAGTCGGTGATCCTGCAGGTCGGGATCAACGTGCTGCTCGCCGTGGGGTACTGGATCGCGGTCTCCACCGGGAGGTACTCCTTCGGTCACGTCGGGTTCGTGGCCATCGGCGCCTACACCTCGTCCATCCTCACGGAGAACTTCTCGTGGCCGCTGCCGGCGGCTCTGCTAGGGGCCGCGGCTGCGGCCACCGTGGGCGGCGTCCTCGTCGGCTTCATGGCGCTACGGCTGCCCATGCTCTACCTGGCCATCATCACGTTGGCCTTCGCGTCGGTCATCGTCATCGTCGCCAATGAATGGGACTACGTCGGGGGCGCGATCGGCATGTTCGGGATGGACGGCACGTCCATCCCGATGGTGCTCGTCTGTCTCGCGATCGTCGTGGCCTACGTCCTGCTGCTCAGCCGCTCGCGCCTAGGGCTGGCCTACAGCGCGATCCGCGAGGACGACCAGGCGGCCCGAGCATCCGGCATCCGGGTGACGAGGGTGGCCGTCAGTGCGTTCGCGACGTCGGCCGCGGTGACGGGAGTCGCGGGCGCCCTGGTCGCACACCAGCAAGGTGTCATCCAGCCGGCGCAGTTCGGTCCGCAGGCCTCTCTGCTGGTGATCCTCTACGTGGTGCTGGGCGGCGTCCAGTACTTCTGGGGGGCGGCCCTCGGCGCCATCGTTCTCACGCTGTTGCCGATCTATCTGAACTGGTTGGCCGACTGGTACCAGATCGTCTACGGCCTGCTGTTCGTCGTGCTGATGATCGCCCGGCCCCAAGGTCTGATCGGGCGCCGCAACGACACGTCCCGTACGGCTGACCTGCTTCGCCGGTTCCAGCGACGGCGCCAGGAGGGTGAGACCGTTGGCTGAGCCCCTGATCACCGCCACGAAGATCACGAAGGACTTCCAGGGGGTTGCCGCCCTGGACGACGTCGACGTGCGCTTGGACCGCGGATCGGTGCACGGGATCGTCGGTCCCAACGGAGCGGGAAAGACGACCCTGCTCAACGTGCTGTCCGGTTTCGTCCGGCCCACCAGCGGCCGGGTCGAGATCGAGGGTCGTGACGTCACGGGGCTGTCCCCTCAGCGTCGGGTCCCGTTGGGGGTGATGCGCACCTTCCAGAACATCCGGCTGTTCGGCGGGCTGACCGTGCTCGAGAACGTCCTGGTCGGCCAGCACACCCACTCTCGGACCGGCTTCAGCTCGTTGGTGCCGGTGCGGGGGCGGCGAGAGCGCGAGCTGCGCACGGACGCGGAGCACGCGCTCGAGGTGTTCGAGCTGACCGCCTACCGAAAGCGTCGCGCCGCCTCACTCCCCTACGGGGTCCAGAAGCAGGTCGAGATGGCGCGGGCGATGGCGGCGCGTCCCAAGGCGATGCTGCTCGACGAACCGGCCGCGGGGATGACCGCCGAGGGCCGTCAGGTCCTGGTGGGGCGCATCAACCAGATGCGCGACGAGGGACTGAGCATCTTCGTTGTCGAGCACGACATGGACATCATCGCCAAGGTCTGCGATGTCGTCACCGTGCTGAACTTCGGAACCAAGCTCCTCGACGGGACACCGGACGTGGTGCTGTCGAGCGACCAGGTGAGGGCCGCATACCTTGGCACCTGACTCTCCCGCCCCTCGCGACGGCGTTCCGGCCCCAATCGTGCAACCGGCCGCGCCTCCCGCCGGCGACCCCTCTGTCCCGCTGCTGTCCGTCGAGGGGCTCCAGGCCGGATACGGGCGGATCACGGCCCTGCACTCGGTGGACCTGACCGTCGCCGCCGGCGAGGTCGTGGCGATGCTCGGAGCGAACGGAGCCGGCAAGAGCACGACGCTGCGAGCGATCTCCTCGATGGTGCGGCCGTCGGCCGGCACCGTGCGCTTCGACGGTCGGGACGTGACCGGCCTCCCCGGAGACGTCGTGGCCCGCAGAGGCCTGGCTCACGTGCCGGAGGGTCGTCGGCCACTGCCCCGGCTGACGGTTCGGGAGAACCTGCGGCTCGGCGCCTTCGGGCGGCGAGGGCGCGAGGTCGACACCGACATGGACAGCGTCTTCGACCGGTTCGAACGCCTGCGGGGTCGTCGCGACCAGAAGGCCGGCACGCTGTCCGGCGGCGAGCAGCAGATGCTCGTCATCGGTCGGGCGCTGATGTCCAGGCCCAAGATGATGATGCTCGACGAGCCGTCGCTCGGACTATCGCCCGTGCTGGTGCAGGAGGTCTTCAGGATGATCCGTGAGCTCGCGACGGAGGGGCTGACGGTGCTGCTGGTCGAGCAGAACGTCGTGCAGGCCCTGGGTGTCGCCGACCGGGGCTACGTCCTCAGCACCGGACGAGTCACCGGACACGGAACCAGCCAGCAGCTCATGCAGGATCCGGCGCTGCTGACCAGCTACCTCGGCAGCAGCGGCGGCGGCGGCGGCGGCAAGGCGGAGGGGGCACCCTCATGAGTCGCGGTCGCTTCGTCGACAATACGGCGATCGTCACCGGATCGGCGTCCGGGATCGGGCGGCAGACCGCCGTCCAGTTCGCGGCCGAGGGCGCACGGGTCGTGGTCGCCGACATCGACGCCGACGGCGCGAGCGAGACGGTGGCTCAGATCGAGCAGGCCGGTGGCGTCGCGCGCGTGTCGATCACCGACGTCGGCGACCCGTCGGCCGTCGAGGAGCTGGTCGAGCGCACCGTCGCGGACTGGGGACGCATCGACATCCTGCACAACAACGCCTACTGGGCGCCGCTCTACACCGCCGTCGCCGATACGACCATCGAGCAGTGGGACCGCACCATCGCCGTGACGCTGACCGGTGCGTTCCTGGGCTGCAAGTTCGCGATCCCGCACATGATCGAGGCCGGTGGAGGGGTCATCGTCAACACCGCCTCGACGGCGGCCATCGTGGCCTCCCCCACCTTCGGCGCCTACATGGCGGCGAAGTCCGGAGTCCTCGGGCTGACGCGGTCGGTCGCCTACGACTACGGCCCGATGCACATCCGGTGCAACGCGGTCCTTCCCGGGCTGATCCGCACGGCGGCGACCGAACCCGTGCTGTCGAACGACGAGCGTTCGGAGTGGTTGCGCAGCAAGATCGTCGTCGGCCGGATCGGTGAGCCGAGCGACATCGCGCACGCGGTGCTCTACCTCGCCAGTGACGAGTCGTCGTTCATGACCGGCCAGACGCTGGTCATCGACGGCGGCCGCCAGATCGGGTGACCCGTCCCCATCGTCCATCCCCATCGTCCCCATCGTCCGCCAGGAAAGGCTCAGCACCAGCATGATCGAACTACTCGGCATCCCGATGGGCCTGTCCAGCAGCGTGGACATCTACTCCGGCGTGGCTCGGCTGGCGGGCAAGGTCTGGGGTTCGCTGCATCGCGCCGAGAACGAGTCGAAGACCGTGTGCGTGGTGGTCCACCCCAGCTCGAACTTCCTGGGGCACTACCTCCTGGCCCCGCTGGCCGAGCGCGGCGTGGATGCGGTCGGTCTCACCACCCGCTACATCGGCAACGACAGCTCGTTGCTGATGGAGAACTGCGTCCTCGACATCGGCGCGGCCATTCGCTTCCTGCGCGGCCGCGGCTACGAACGCGTGGTCCTCATCGGCAACTCCGGGGGTGGTGGTCTGAGCGCCCTCTACCAGAGCCAGGCGGAGTCGCCGACGATCACCCACACACCGGCCGGTGACCCGCCGGACCTCACGACGGCCGACCTGCCGCCGGCCGACGCGCTGCTCGAGCTGATGGCCCACCCGGGGCGGGCGCTCGTCTATACCGACTGGCTGGATCCCGCGATCGTCGACGAGAACGACCGGACCAAACGGGACCCGAGTCTCGACCTGTTCAGCGGGGCCAACGTCCCACCCTTCACCCAGGACTTCCTCGATCGCTATCGCGCGGCCCAGTACGCCCGCAACCGGCGCATCACGGCCTGGGTCCACGACCAGCTCGCGCGGCTCGACGCGGCCGGCGGAGACCTGCGAGACCTGCCCTTCGTCGTCCACGGCACGGTCGCCGATCCGCGGTTCGTCGACATGGCCATCGAGCCGTCCGATCGCGAGCCCGGGACGCTGTGGGGACCGACGGAGACGGCGAACTCGATGCCGGCGTCGCTGGGCCACTACACGAGCCTGAGGTCGTGGCTCAGCCAATGGAGCGTGGACGAGTCGAACTGCAACGGTCCGCTCCACCTGGCGCGCACTCATGTCCCCACCCTGGTGATGTACGGAACGGCCGACCAGGTCTGCTTCCCCAGCTACGCGACGATGATGTACGAGGCGATCACGCACGACCAGAAGTCACTCATCCCGGTCGAGGGTGGGACGCACTATCTCCAGGGCCAGCCCGAGCTGCAGGCGTGGCTCGCGGACACGGTCGTCGACTGGATGAAGGAGCGGGACCTTGTCGCCTGAACCGACAGAGGGCTCGGTGCATCCGGACTTCGCGGACCTGCGGATCGAGCCGGGTGAGTCGCACATCACCGGACGGCATGAGCTCTTCAATCTCGTCAACGTCATGACCCTGGGCGCGTCCGGCTCGCTCGGCACTCACCTGCCGGTCGAGATGGGGCGCATCGAGGCACCGATCGCGATGTGGGAGTCGACAGGGGCCGCGAGCCAGCTTCCGTTCTGGAACACCAACCTGAACGGCGACCAGTGGCTCTACGTCGTCCACGGGCAGGTGCGCGTGGAGTTCAAGGAGACCGAGGGCCCGGAGCGGTTCGGACACTATGTCGCTCGCACCGGTGACCTGTTCAAGATGCCGAAGGAGGTCGCCCATCGGACCTTCTCGGCCGACGGCAAACGCCGCATCGGGCTCGAGCTGCTGCCCATCAACCCCTTCTGGGACTTGATCGGCACCCACGAGGTGGTCTCCGACCGGTCGGGTCGGGCGGGGTCCCTGTGGTTCGAGCTGACCGACGACAGCGTGCGGGTCAGCTCACCTGGTGGCACGGTGGACTGTCCTCGGGCGATGTTCCTCGCCGCGGCCAGGACGCTGCTCCAGTTCGAGCTCCACCTCGGGCACAACGAGCTCGACGGAGGCGTGGTCGTGCACGACCTGGGTACCGACGTCCGCGTCGCGGTGGCCGGGCACAGCGAGGTGATGCCGGGCGTCGAGCTGCTGGGCGTCTTCAAGGGATTGGTGGAGCAATGACCTTCACGCTGGCCAGGCGCCCGGCGACCCTCGACGACCTGGACGTCCTGGTGATCGACGCCACCGGGTCGGACCGCACCGCACAGCTGTCGGTCTCGGTGGCCGACCAGCTGGAGCGCCGGCACTTCGTCCGGGAGGTCCGTCCCTACACGGGAACGGCCCCATCGATCGTCGGCCCGTCGGTGGCGGTGGTCGTCACCGAGCACGCCACCTCCGAGGCGGCCGTCTCGATCGCCACGACCCTGGAGCAACAGGGTGTTCCGACGGTGCTGCTCGGGACGAGCGATGCCCTCCAAGCCGACGGATCCTCCGGTGCGGCCGAGCTGTGGTACGTCTCGGCGCCTGCACCACCGTTGCCGTTGCCGCTCGAGACCGTGGTGTCGATCGAGCTGGCGCTGTGTTCCGACCCCTACCAGGTCGTCCCGTCGGACGTCGACGGCCCGGCCTGCGACTGCTGACCGAGGAGAACGTGATGAGCTCTGCCACCCGACCCGCCGATGAGACGGTCAGCGCCCTCGCCCCGGACGACCAGGTCGTGCTCTTCATGCGCAAGGGCTGCCACGTCTGTGCCCGCGTGAAGGGCTTCCTCGAGGACAACCAGGTTCCCTACACGCTGCGCGAGGTGGACGAGGAGCCCCTGACGCCGAAAGAGCTGTGGTCGTTGTTCACCAAGAAGGCGTCGCGTCTCCGCGTCCCCTTCACGGTGCTCAACGACGGTGAGGACGTCGTGCTGGGCTACGACCCGCTGCGCCTGGAAGGGGTCCTGCTGCGCGGCGACCGCGGCGGTTGGCAGGTGTCCACGCCGGTGACGGACGAGCGCGTGTACGACGACTTCACCGGGGCCTCGGTCGACGAGGCGCGCTGGGTCGTCGAGGGCGATCGCTCGTCGGTGACGACCGGCGGGGGCCGGCTGGCCATCGACGGCTCGGCGACGCTGCATACCGTCGAACGCTTCAAGACCACGCCGGGCACGACCGTGACGCTGAGGATGGGGCTGTCGGCCGACGCGGTCACCGACGCCTTCCTGGCGATGACCGACCCGACCAGCGGGTTGGCCATGGGGTTCCGCGTGGGCGGTGACACGGTCGCGGCCGTGCACGAGCGCCGCCTCCTGCCGGGGGTCACGCTGCCGGAGGAGGCGTTCCGCCATGTGGTGGTCACCCCGGCCGAGGCGACGGCTGCCCACATCTACGAGGTGCGCTACGAGCACGACACCAACCGGGTCGAGTGGTGCGTGGACGGGACGGTCGTCTACTGGGCGACGACGCCTCGCCCGCTCGAGGGGTGCAGTCTCGAGCTGGGCCAGACCGGGATGGGACGTGCCGAGTGGACCGCGCCGACGCTGCACGCCTAGAGGTCGCCGAGGAGCGCGGATGAGTGCTGGATGGTTGGACGGCCGGGCGGTCGTCGTCACCGGCGGCGGCCGGGGCATCGGGGCGGCGATCGCTCGTGGCGTGGCGAGCCAGGGTGCCGCCGTCGTGGTGAACGACCTCGACCCGAGGCCCGCGGAGGAGACCGCCACGGCGATCCGCGAGGCCGGGGGTCGGGCGGTCGCCCACTCGGCCGACATTGCCGACTGGGACGAAGCCGGCCGGCTCGTGGACACGGCCGTCGAGGAGTTCGGCGCCGTGCACGGCCTGGTCAACAACGCCGGGTACTTCGGCATGGCGACGCCGCAGCAACAGGATCCGGCGATGCTCCGTCGCCTGCTCGACGTGAACGTCCTCGGGTCGTTCTACTGCGGCCTCCACGCCCTCCGGCACATGGTGGCGGCCGGGACCGGGTCGATCGTCAACGTCACCTCCGGTTCGTACGCGGCGCAGGCCGGTATGAGCGCCTACGGAACCAGCAAGGGCGCGGTGACCTCGATGACCTACGGCTGGGCCCTCGACCTGGCCGGTACCGGTGTCCGCGTCAACGCGCTGTCACCGATCGGGCAGACCCGCATGCACATCACCCGGCTCGACTACGAGGGCATCCACGGCGAGGAACGCGAGCAGGCCATCTCGACGCGCACCGTGGACCCGGACGTCAACGCCGCGCCGACCGCCTTCCTGCTCTCGGACCGGTCCGCCCACCTCAACGGCCAGGTCGTGCAGGTCCTGCGCGGCAACCGGCTCACCCTGCTGAACCATCCGCAGCTGATGCGACCGTTCGCGCACCTGGACCCGGCCGGCCCGGACCCCTACGCGGACGTCGACGCGGCGTTCGCCACGACGCTGGCCGCGCAGGCCGGCGAGCTGACCCTCGACCTGAACCCGGTGGACTGAGGATGCGTGTCCCGACCAAGGCGATCATCAGCTGCGCGGTGACCGGTGCGATCCACACGCCGACCATGTCGCCCTACCTCCCCGTGACGCCGGACGAGATCGCCGAGGCGGCCATCGACGCGGCCCGGGCCGGTGCCGCGATCCTCCACCTGCACGCCCGCAACCCTGCGGACGGTTCACCGACCGGCGACCCCGAGGTCTTCCGGCAGTTCCTCCCGACGATCGCCGCCGAGACCGACGCGATCATCAACATCACCACGGGCGGCAGCCCGGCCATGACCATCGAGGACCGCCTCGCGGCCGCTCTGTGCTTCCGCCCGGAGATCGCGTCGCTGAACATGGGCTCGATGAACTTCGTGTTCTCCGGCGCCGCCGCCCGGCATACCTCGTGGAAGTACGACTGGGAGGAGCCCTACGTCCTCGGGTCCGAGGACCGGATCTTCGCCAACACGTTCCGGCAGATCGAGTACATCCTCACCGAGCTGGGGCGGGACGGCACGCGCTTCGAGTTCGAGTGCTACGACGTCGGCCACCTCTACACCCTCGCCCACTTCCGTGATCGCGGACTGGTGGAGGCGCCCCTCCTCATCCAGGCGATCTTCGGGGTCCTCGGTGGCATCGGCGCCGACCTCGCCAACCTCGACCACATGATCCGGATCGCCGACACCCTGTTCGGTGACGACTACCAGCTGTCGACGTTCGCCGCCGGCAAGCACCAGATGCGGTTCATCGAGGCCAACGCCCTGCGCGGCGGGCATGTGCGCCTGGGCCTGGAGGACTCCCTCTACATCGGTCCCGGGCGGCTGGCCACGAGCAGCGCGGAGCAGGTTCACAAGGCGGTGCGCATCCTGGGCGAGATGGAGCGCCCCATCGCCAGTCCCGACGAAGCCCGAACGATGCTCGGTCTCAAGGGCGCCGACCACACGAGCCTGGCGTGACCGAGGTCGACGAGCAGGGCGGCCTGACGCTGAGCCAGCCCTTCACCGGACTCGTCGGGCGGACGGCGGTCGTCACCGGTTCGGCCCGCGGCATCGGGGAGCGGATCGCCGCGATGTTCCTCGAGCTCGGCATGACCGTGCTGCTCGTGGATCGGGACGGCCCGGCGCTGGACCTCGCGCTGTCGCGCTTCGTGGCGGACGGGCAGACGAACGTCCGTAGCGTCATGACCGACCTCAGTAGCGACGACGGCATCCCGGCCCTCGCGCAGGCGGTGGCCACCCTGCCCGCCCTGGCCGTGTGGGTGAACAACGCCGGGCGGGTCAGCCACCAGAGCGTCGCCGAGGTCGACCTGGAGACCTTCGAGGCGGTCCTGCGCGACAACACGTCCAGTGCGATCCGGGGCAGCCAGGTGGCCTTCCGGCAGTTCCGGCGACAGGACACTCCCGGCGCGATCGTCAACATCACCTCGCTCGTCACCGACAAGGTGCTACCCGAACGACTCAGCTACGCCACGTCGAAGGCGGCCCTGGAGAACGTCACCCGCTACGCGGCCCAGGAGTGGGGCCGCTACGGCATCCGGGTCAATGCCGTGTCACCGGGGTACATCGACACCCGGCTGACCGCCTGGCCCGACGATGACCCGAGGCAGGTGGCCAAGCGCGCGACCCTGGACCAGATCGCCTTACCGCGGGCGGGAACCGTGGACGACATCGCGCATACCGTGCTGTACCTCGCGTCGCCGCTCTCGTCCTACGTCACGGGTATGGAGATCCTCGTCGACGGTGGGTGGCACCTGATCTGACGCCACGGCGGAGGAGCGCTCAGGTGGCGTCGCGGACCGCGGCGGTGCCCGCGGAGCGGCCGTTGACCACCGCGTTGGCGATGGCGGTCCCGCCACCGACGTAGCGGTTGCCGAGGATGCCGCCGCACGACTCGCCGGCCGCGAACAGCCCCGGGACGACCCGCTCGCTGCCGTCGAGCACCCGGGCGTCCTGGTCGATGAGCAGGCCGGCGTGGCTCACCGCGAGCTCCGCCGCCCGGCATCGCACCGCGTAGAAGGGCCCCTCGGCGATGGGGGCCGGCACCGGCGCTCCCTTGGCCGCCAGGCTCTCGTGTCGGAGGAAGTCCGGGTCGACGCCGTGGGGCAGATGCCGGTTCCAGCGGTCCACGGTCGCCCCGAGGACGCCCCCGTCCGCGCCGAACCGGCCGGCCAGCTCGGCCACCGTGTCGGCTCGGTGGGTCCGACCGGCGTCCGCCTCGCGGGCCACGTTGTCCGGGCTCCAGTGCGGGTAGCCGGACGAGAGCGAGCGTCGGCCCGCCTCGTCGAAGACCATCCACGCCGTGCCTCCGTGGTCGGCGACGATCCCGGCGGCCACGGCATACGAGGCGTCCTCGTCCATGAACCGTCGACCCGAGGCATCCACGAGGATGCGGGCGCTGGGCGGAAAACCGGACTGCCAGTGGTGCATCCGCTGGAAGTACGCGGTGACCAGGAGCATGCCCCAGCCCTCGCCGGCGAGCGCGCTGCCGACCTGCTCGCCGAACGCGATGTGGTCACCACGGTGGCCCGGCGCGGAGACGACGAAGAGGTCCTCGCCGGCCGTCAGGGCGTCGGGGTAGTACCTCTCGACCAGGGCCGGGTTCTGGGTGAGTCCGCCGCTGGCCACGACCGTCGCGGGCGCGCGGACCGTTGTCCCGTCGGCCACGACCCCCTGCACTCGGCCGTCCTCCACCAGGAGCCGCTCGACCCGGGTGCTCAGCACGACCTCGACGCCGCGCTCGCGGCGAGCCCGGTCGAGGACCGCCACCAGTCCCTGCCCCTCGCCGGCCGGGACATGGCCTCGCCAGACGTCCTCGACGCCGGCCCGGGCCAGGCCGGGCATGTGGGCGTTGGTGGAGCGCTGCGCGGGCACCTCGAGCCCCAGGCCGAGAAGCCACTCGAAGGTCTCTCGGGAGCGTTCGCAGAAGGCGCGGATGAGCCCGGGTCGCAGGCGCCACTGGTTGAGGTCCATGTAGTGCTGGAAGTGCGCGGCGGGACTGTCGGTGATCCCGAGAGCCGACTGCACACTGGTCCCGGCGGCGGTGATCATCCCCGCCGACATCATCGTCGAGCCGCCGATCTCGTCCTCGGACTCGAACACGACGACCCGCCCGCCGGCGTCCGCCGCTGCGATCGCGGCCGACAGCCCAGCACCTCCCGCGCCGATGACGACGACGTCCCAGTCGTCATCGTTCTGCAGCGACCGCGTCGTCGGCGTCATGATGTATACAATAACGGTGACTGGGGCCGAGCGTCACGGCGAGCGCCCGCTAGACGACGGACATGTATGCGGCGAGACGACCGGCCGCAGACTCTAGTGCCGGGCCGACGACGGACAGGTCCAGCTCCTGCGGCGCCACCACACCCACGGCGGCCGCGGTCCCGAGGCCGAGGACCGGCAGGGCCGCTCCCGACGTCCCGGGAATGACCTCCCCACGGCTGGTGCACAGCTCCGAGCGACCGTCGCGACCGGCCAGGATCGCCCGGCCCAGCGCCCCCTGGGTGACCGGGAGCCGCGAGCCCACCCGGTAGGCCAGGCGGTAGGTCGCGCTCCGTGGCTCGACGACCGCCACGGCAACCGACTCGTCGCCCTCGGCCACGGCGAGGTGCGCGGCCGCGCCGGTCTCCTCGGCCAGCCGTCGAAGGACCGCGTGGGCGTCCATGCCCAGGGCGGGCAGCACGTTGCGGCCGAGCTCCAGCACTCCGAGCGCGACCACGTACCCGCCCAGGGGACCGCGGCGGACCAGCTGGTGCGCCACCAGGGTGGTGAGGAGGCGGTAGAGAACCGGACGCGGCAGACCGACTGCTCGGGAGAGCTCGCTGGCGGTCCGCTCCTCCGACGTCTCGGCCAGCGCCTCCAGCACGCGGAGTCCGCGGCTGAGGGTCTGCGAGGTCTCCGGCCCCTTCGATCGGCCGAGTGCCGGGAGGTCGCCGTGACTCGACGGCGAAGCGGTCACGGGCCCGCGACCGCGGACCGTTCGGCGCCCCCGGACAGTGGACCGCGACCGGCCCACGTCCACGCATACGCGGGATCCTCGCTGCCGGCCGCCGCATCGCCGAGGGCGAGCGGCCGGAAGGTGTCGACCATGAAGGCCGTCTCCTTGCTCTCGGTCGCGTTCACCGAGTTCAGGTAGGCCTGTCGTCCCGGGCCGTGGGTGTAGCCGGCCGGGTGCAGCGACACCGAGCCGTCGCGGATCCCCGATCCCTCCCGGGCCGCGGTCTCGCCCGCGAAGTAGAACATCACCTCGTCGGAGTCGACGTTGGAGTGGTAGTAGGGGACCTTGATCGCCTGCGGGTGGTACTCGAGCTTGCGCGGGACGAAGTTGCAGACGACGAACCCGTTGCCCTGGAGCACCTGGTAGACGGGCGGCGGCTGGATCAGCAGGCCGGTGACCGGCGCGAAGTCCCGGTAGTTGAAGGCGTAGGGGTAGAGCTGGCCGTCCCAGCCGACGACGTCGAAGGGGTGGTGGTCGTAGACCACCGTCGACCCGGTGACCGCTCCCCCGTCGCCCCAGTGCTTGACGTAGACCTCGGTGTCGTGGTCGGCCTCGTCGGCGTCCGCCAGCAGGATCGCCGACGGCGCGCGCATGTCGCGCTCGGTGAGCGGCGACCCCTCGAGGAACTGCCCGTACTTGCTGAGGTACTTGTCCGGTGGCGTGATGTGGCCGCTGCCCTCGACGCAGTAGAGCCGCAGCGGGCCGTGGGACTCGACGTCGTCGGGGATCCAGCGATGGATGGTGACCCGAGGGATGACGACGTTGTCGCCCTGCCGCACCTTGAGCTCGCCGAAGACGCTCTGCAGCGTCGCCGACCCGCTCTCCACGAAGACGGCCTCGTCGCCGATCGCGTTGCTGTAGAGCGGCGACGCGGTGTCGGCGACGACGTAGGTGATGCGCACGTCGCCGTTGCCGAGGATGAGGACGCGGTCGCGCACCGCGTCACGACTGCGGTCCGGCTGGTCCGGGAACAGCTCGTGCAGGCGGTAGTGGTGGGGCAGCAAGGGGCGGTTGCCCGTCGTCGTCATGACGCCGAGATCCCAGGGGCGGGAGTCGACCAGCGAGGAGGGGACGCCCGTGTGGTAGAGCAGCGAGCCGGTGCTCGAGAAGCCCTCCTCCCCGATGAACTCCTCGAAGCAGGGCTCGCCGGACGACGCCGTGAACAGGGTGTGCTTCTTGGCCGGAAGCTCGCCGAGAGCGAGGTAGTGAGGCATGCGGGTCATCTCCGTGCGGTCGACAGTGGCCTGTGCACCGACGTCCGATAATCGGACTTCGATGTCCTTTCCTTGGTTACCTTGCCGCCGTCGGGCCCGTCCGTCAAGGAGGGCTGTGGACAACGAGCGGGGTCGCGGGCGCTCGCGCCCTAGCGTCGGAGGCCAGGAACGAACCCCTCAGGAGGAACCATGTTCACCGTCGACACCGACCGCATCCAGACCGCGGCCTCCGACATGTCCGGCATCGCCACCGAGATCGAGTCGTCGGTCGGCGCCATGCACGCCCGGCTCACCTCGCTCGAAGGCTCGTGGACCGGTGCAGCGGCCACCGAGTTCCAGGGCCTGGTCAGCGAGTGGACCGCGCTGCAGGGCCGGGTCCGTGCCGACCTCGCCCAGATCGCCGCCCTCACGTCCAGGGCCGGCGGCAGCTATGCGGAGACCGAACAGGGAGTGCGGGGGCTGTTCGCCCATTGACCCCGCGGGTCAGGTCGCGGGCGGGGCGAGGAGCGGCATACGCACGAAGGCGGCCCCCCTTTCGGGGAGCCGCCTCCGGGTACCTCGGTGCTGCGGGAAGCGTCGGACTCAGAAGTCCATGCCGCCCATGCCGCCGTCGCCACCCGGCATGGCCGGAGCGGACTTCTCGGGCTTGTCGGCGATGACCGCCTCGGTGGTGAGGAACAGCGCGGCGATGCTCGCGGCGTTCTGCAGCGCCGACCGGGTCACCTTGACCGGGTCGTTGATGCCGGCCTTGAGCATGTCGACGTACTCGCCACTGGCCGCGTTGAGGCCGTGGCCCCGGTCGAGACCCCGGACGCGCTCGGCGACGACGCCGCCCTCGTGCCCGGCGTTGATGGCGATCTGCTTCAGCGGAGCCTCGGCCGCGACGCGGACGATGTTCGCGCCGGTGGCCTCGTCACCCTGCAGGTCGAGCTTCTCGAAGACCCGGTTGGTGGCCTGGAGCAGCGCCACGCCGCCACCGGCGACGATGCCCTCCTCGACGGCCGCCTTGGCGTTGCGGACGGCGTCCTCGATGCGGTGCTTGCGCTCCTTGAGCTCGACCTCGGTGGCCGCGCCCGCCTTGATGACGGCGACGCCGCCGGCGAGCTTGGCGAGACGCTCCTGGAGCTTCTCCCGGTCGTAGTCGGAGTCCGACTTCTCGATCTCCGCCTTGATCTGGTTGATCCGGCCCTCGATCGCGGACCGGTCCTCCTGGTCCTCGACGATGGTCGTGTCGTCCTTGGTGACGACGACCTTGCGGGCCTTGCCGAGCAGGTCGAGGTCGGCGTTCTCGAGCTTGAGACCGACCTCCTCGGACACGACCTGGCCACCGGTGAGGATGGCGATGTCGCCGAGCATGGCCTTGCGACGGTCACCGAAGCCGGGCGCCTTGACGGCGACCGACTTGAAGGTGCCGCGGATCTTGTTGACGATCAGCGTCGCCAGGGCCTCGCCGTCGACGTCCTCGGCGATGATCAGCAGCGGCTTACCGCTCTGCATGACCTTCTCGAGCACCGGCAGCAGGTCCTTGACCGACGAGATCTTGCTGTTGACGACCAGCACGTAGGCGTCGTCGAGCACCGTCTCCATGCGCTCGGTGTCGGTGACGAAGTAGTGCGAGATGTAGCCCTTGTCGAACCGCATCCCCTCCGTCAGCTCCAGCTCGAGACCCATGGTGTTGGAGTCCTCGACGGTGATGACGCCTTCCTTGCCCACCTTGTCCATCGCCTCGGCGATGAGGTCGCCGATCTGCTCGTCGGCAGCGGAGATGGAGGCAGTCTGCGCGATCTGCTCACGGGTCTCGACCTCGGTGGCCGAGGCGAGCAGCTCGTCGGAGACGGCCTGGACGGCCTTCTCGATGCCGCGCTTGAGCGCCATCGGGTTGGCGCCGGCCGCGACGTTGCGCAGGCCCTCGCGCACCATCGCCTGGGCGATGACGGTGGCCGTCGTCGTGCCGTCACCGGCGACGTCGTCGGTCTTCTTGGCCACTTCCTTGACGAGCTCGGCGCCGATCTTCTCGTAGGGGTCCTCGAGCTCGATCTCCTTGGCGATGCTGACACCGTCGTTGGTGATCGTGGGGGCGCCCCACTTCTTCTCGAGCACGACGTTGCGGCCCTTCGGGCCCAACGTCACCTTGACCGCGTCGGCGAGAATGTTCATTCCTCGCTCGAGGCCGCGGCGTGCCTCTTCATCGAATGCGATGATCTTGGCCATTCGGGTGGTTCCTCCCACGCGAATCGATGTGGAGACCAGTGGGCGCCCGCGACGGACGGCCCGGGTCCCGCACGCTCAGGTTCCGTGCGCTCTCCGGCCCTCGCCCAGATGGTCGAGTTGTCACTCTCATGTCGAGAGTGCTAACGCCATTATTGGCACTCGACGCAGGAGAGTGCAAACGAGGTGCCGCCTATCGTGAGCCGGGTGACGACGACCGCGCCGGGGGTGAGCACGGCCCTCCTGCCGCACCTCCGCCGGGCCCGCGACCACATGGACCGCCGGTATGCGGCTGAGCTCGACCTCGCGGGGCTCGCCGCGGTCGCCGGCGTCTCGAAGTACCACTTCGCCCGGTCCTTCGAGGCGGCGTACGGGGAGACGCCGATCCGGTATCTCACCCGCCGACGGATCGAGCGCGCCCAGGACCTGCTGCGCTCGGCCAACCTCACGGTGACCGAGATCTGCATGGCGGTCGGGTTCAGCAGCCTCGGCTCGTTCTCCACCCGGTTCTCGGCCCTCGTCGGCGAGTCCCCGACGCAGTACCGCGACCGGTGGGCGGCGAGCGGCGGTCCGCGCATACCGGGCTGCTACCTGTTCATGATGGGCGTGATCTCGTCGACCTCCGCAACCTCGGAGAAGCCCGGCCCGGACGCCTCTGCCTAGCGTGGCGACCATGATCACCAACGTCTCCCTCACCACGATCTACTGCCTCGACCAGACCGCGGCGCGGGACTTCTACGTCGACGTGCTCGGGTTCGAGCCGCGGGTCGACGCCGAGATGTGGCCCGGCGCCCGCTGGGTGACCGTCGGCCACCCCGACCACCCGGAGCTCGAGATCACGCTGATGCTCCCGGGTCCCCCGCTCAGCGACGAGGCCGCGGCGTTCGTCCGCGACCAGCTCGGCAAGGGCGCCATGGGCGGCCTCGGCCTCCAGGTCGACGACTGTCGAGCCACCTACGCGGAGCTCTCGGCCAAGGGGGTCGAGTTCCTCCAGGAGCCGGCCGAGCGCCCCTACGGCGTCGAGGCGGTCATCCGTGACAACTCCGGGAACTGGCTCGTCCTCGTCGAGAAGCAGGCGGGCTGACAGACTCGCCGGTATGCGTGGGGCCGGCGGCTTCGTCGAGATCGGGGACGGGGTCCTCTTCGCCCGGTACCCGCAGTGGGACGTGTGCGTCGGCCTGGTCGTGGGCCGCGAGGGGGCGCTGGTCGTCGACACTCGCGGCACCGAGGTCCAGGGCCGCGAGGTCCTCGACGACCTCGCCCGGCTCGCGCTTCCGGTCCCGGTGACCGTCGTCGTCAACACCCACGTCCACTACGACCACACCTTCGGCAACCGCGCGTTCGACGAGGCCAGCATCCACGCGCACCAGCGGGTCGGCGAGACCTTCGAGGCCGACGCCGAGCGGCTCAAGGCCCGGTTCCGCGCGGACCCCGACCCGGGTCCCGACGCGAGCTACTCGGCGCAGGACGTGCGCGACCTGCTCGCCACCGTGCCCCGAGGGCCGGACGTCACGTTCGCGACCGCGGCGAGCGTCGAGCTGGGCGACCGGATGGTGCACCTGGCGTACGCCGGGCGCGGTCACACCGACGGCGACATCCGGATCTCGGTCCCGGACGCCGGCGTGGTCTTCCTCGGCGACCTCATCGAGGAGTCCGCGGACCCGTCGCTCGGCTCGGACTCCTGGCCGATGGACTGGGCCGCCACCCTGGACCGGCACCTCTCGGCGATCCCGGCAGACGCCGTCGTGGTCCCGAGCCACGGCGAGCTCGTCGACCCGGCGTTCGTGGCCCGGCAGCGGGACGAGATGTCCGCGCTCGCCGGCCTCATCCGTGAGCGGTTCGACGCCGGCGCGGCGCTCGCCGCAGCACAGGCCGAGCCCGACGTGCGGCTCCCCTACCCGCTCCCTTGGCTCGCCGACGCGTTCGCCCGCGGCTACGCCCAGCTGTCCGGAACGATCTGAGCAGGAGGACCGCTACGGGGATGCGCCTGCTCAGCGCGCGGCCCGGTCGAGTACCCGGTCGGGTCACCGAGACGGTCGTGATCACCTCAGAATCGGGACACCGACCGGGTATCCGACTCGCCCGTGACGTCACCGGGACGCAATTGCGCTGATGTGGCAGTGGTTCGGGCCGGATCCCGCCCCAGATGGAGGCAATTGCGCTGAGGTGGTGGGGGGTTGCGCTCAGGCGGGGGCTTCGAGCACGGCGGTGAGGCGGGACGCATACTCTGCCGCCTCGTCGTCGGAGGCGTACTTCGTGCGCGGCCAGAAGAACCCGCGGAGGCCGTCGCCCTTGGTGCGGGGCACGACGTGGACGTGCAGGTGCGGCACCGACTGGCTGACCACGTTGTTGGTGGCCACGAACGACCCCTGCGCGCCGAGGCCGTCGACGACCGCGCGGGCGAGCCGCTGGGTGGCCTCGAGCAGCGGGTCGCGCAGCGACGCCGGCAGGTCGGGCAGCGTCTCGACGTGCTCCCGCGGCACCAGCAGGACGTGACCCTTGAACACCGGCCGGGCGTCGAGGAAGCCCAGCAGGTCCGGCTCGTCGAGCACCACCTGCGCGGGGACGTCGCCGGCGACGATCTGGCAGAAGACGCAGGCCTTGGCGCTGGGCACGTCAGTCGGGCAGCTGGGTCCGCAGCGAGCCGTCGGCCTCCGACGACACCGGGTCGTCGAGGTCGCCGATGAACACGGCGACGATCCCGCGGTAGGGGTTCGACTCGACCTCCGCGAGCATCTCGCGCCAGGCGCGCAGGTTCGGGTGGTCCATCGAGGTGGTGGCCTCGGCCGGCGCCAGCCCGTTGATCGCGTGGGTCAGCTCGGCGACCGAGAGGACATGGGTGGAGGTGCCGCTGGCGTACCCGATGGTCTTGGCGAGGACGACCGCGGGCAGGTAGCGGTCGCCGACGTTGATGACGGGGAACTCGTACTCCGCCGACGAGGTCGCGGAGGTCAGGCCGACGGCGTATGCGGCCGGCCGCTTCCAGCCCTCGATGGATGCGGCAATGGTCTCCCGCGCGGCGTCGAGCTCCTCGGGTGTGCTCCAGGCGGCCGTCATGCCGCCAGCCTCGCACAGCCTGCCGGAGCGGCTGGCGTTAGCGTCGGGTCATGGACCAGGACGCCCTCGCCACCCTGCAGGCCCCGCTCAAGGCGTCGTACCGGGAGGACCCGGACGCCGCCCTCGTCACGCTGCGCGCCAGTGGGCGGCTCGGCGACGGAGTGTCCTGCTCCCTCGACACCGGACGCGCCCTGGCCGAGGCGGGCCTGCACCCGGCCGCCGGCGGCGACGGCAGCCAGCTGTGCTCCGGCGACATGCTGCTCGAGGCGCTCGTGGCCTGCGCCGGCGTGACGATGTGCGCGGTGGCGACCTCGATGGGGCTGGACCTGCGCGGTGGGTCGGTCCGGGCCGAGGGCGACCTCGACTTCCGCGGGACGCTCGCGGTGTCCAAGGACGCACCGGTCGGGTTCCGCGAGATCCGGCTCTCGTTCGACGTCGACACCGACGCCACCGACGAGCAGCTGGCCGCGCTGGCCAGGCTCACCGAGCGGTACTGCGTCGTGTGGCAGTCGCTGCGCCAGCCGCCCGAGGGGTCGGTGTCGGTGACGCGGGCGGCCTGAGCCCGAGCGCGTCAGCACGCCGGCACGAGCACGGGCCTCAGACGGCCTGGAACCAGAGGTAGACCGCGAGCCCGAACCCCAGTGCCGCCGCCATCCAGCGGACGAGACGGCCCGGCATCCGGCGGACCAGGACCGGACCGAGGGCGCTGCCGATGAGGAGTCCGGCCGCGAGGGGGACCACCGACGCCCACGGCACCGGTGCGGTGAGCATGAGGACGACCGCGGCGGCGGCGCAGGTGGCCGCCACGACGACGTTCTTGACCGCGTTGGCCTGCGGGACACGGGACTCGTAGAACAGCACGGCCGCGAGGAGCATCACGCCGGAGCCGGCGCCGAAGTACCCGCCGTAGACCGACACCAGCGCGACCAGCACGCCGAGCGTCCCGACGCCGAGCTCCGCGCCGCCCCGCCACGACAGGATGACCGGCTGCAGCAGCAGCACCAGCGAGCCGAGCGCCACGAGGAACGGCACCACCCGCGCGAAGACCCCGGACGGCGTGGCCAGCAGCAGGAGCGCGCCGGCGACGCTGCCGACCGCGGCCACCGGCAGCAGCCGGAGCAGCAGCGGTCGCGTCCCCGCGAGCTCGGCCCGCGAGCTGAGCGCCGACCCGGGTCCGATGGCCACCGCGGCGACGATGTTGCCGACGTTGGCCGGCAGCGGCGGTACCCCGGCCGCCAGCAGGGCGGGGTAGGAGATCAGCGACGTGATCCCGCCGGCACTCCCGACCAGCCCGGCCACGACACCCGCCGGGACCAGCAGCGCGGCGGACAGGACGGACACGTCCAGAGCCTGACACGCGTCAGGCCGGGTACGACGCTCCTCGGCAGGTGACCCGGATCGACAGCAACAGGTTGGTCGCGGTCACGAACAGGACGTTGCCCTGCGGGCCGCCGAACGTGAGGTTCGCGCATACCTCGGGCAGGAGGAGCTTTCCGAGCAGGGTCCCGTCCGGGTGGACGCAGTGCAGCCCGTCGTGGCCGGCCAGCCAGAGCCGGCCGGCGTCGTCGACCCGGACCCCGTCGTACCCGCCGCTGTCGGCGGTCACCAGCACCTCGCCGCCCTCGAGCGAGCCGTCCGCGGTCACGTCGAACCGGCGCACGTGGTTGCGCTCGGAGTCGACGACGTAGAGCTCGGACTCGTCCGCCGAGAACGCCAGCCCGTTGGGCTCGTCGAAGTCGGCGGCCACCCGGGTCAGCGAGCCGTCGGGGTCGATCCGGTAGACGTGGCTGCCGTCGGTCTCGCTCTCCGCTCGGTGTCCCTCGTAGTCGCTCCGGATCCCGTAGGTCGGGTCGGTGAACCAGATCGATCCGTCGGCCCGCTCGACGAGGTCGTTGGGGCTGTTGAGACGGCGGCCCTCCCACGCGTCCGCCAGAGTCGTCTCGCTGCCGTCGGGCTCGACCCGGGTGACCGAGCGGCTGCCGTGGTGGCCGTGGACGACCCGGCCCCGCCGGTCGACGATCCGCCCGTTCGCGTAGCCGGCCGGTGACCGCCAGACCCCGACCTCGCCCGTCGTCTCGTCCCAGCGCAGCACCCGGTCGTTGGGGATGTCGCTGAACAGCATGCTGCGCCAGAGCGGCGAGTACGCCGGCCCCTCCAGCCAGCGGCCCTCCTCGAACAGCACCTCCACGTAGCGGTCGCCGCCGATCGCCGCGAACCGTTCGTCGAGGCGCTCCCACCTCGTGCGGATGCGTGCGGGAGACCTGGTCATGCGCGCGCGAGGATCTCGCCGTTGACGACGACGAACCAGCCGTCGGGGTGGGCCGCCCACTCGCGCCAGGCGCGGGCCAGCTCGTCGAGCAGCTCGGGAGTCGCGAGCCCGCGGTCCAGGGCCTGCTGCGCCAGGGCCGACTCGGTGATCCGGTCGGCCCACAGCCCGCCCCACCACTCCCGCTCCTCCGGGGTCGCGTAGCACCAGGTGGTCGCCGAGGAGGTGACGTCCTCGAACCCGGCGGTATGCGCCCACGCCAGCAGGTGCCGGGCGGCCGACGGTTCGGCGTCGTTGCCGCGGGCGACGTCCTCGTAGACGGTGAGCCAGTCGTCCAGTCGCGCGGAGGCGGGGTACCAGACCATCGCCGCGTAGTCGGCGTCGCGCACCGCGACCAGGCCACCCGGCCGGCATACCCGGCGCATCTCCCGCAGGGCGGCGACCGGGTCGCTGAGGTGCTGGAGCACCTGGTGCGCGTGGACGACGTCGACCGAGTCGTCGGGCAGGTCGAGGTCGTAGACGTCACCGACACCGAACTCGGTCGTCGTGTCGCCCCGGGCCTCGGCGTTGGCCCGCGCGGCCTCCAGCGGCTCGGGGACGACGTCCAGGCCGACGACCCGGCCGGGTGCGACGGCCTCGGCGAGGTCGAGGGTGATGGTCCCCGGTCCACACCCGATGTCGAGGACGCTCAGGCCGGGGGCGAGGTACGGCAGGAGGTAGGCGGCCGAGTTGGCCGCCGAGCGCCACTGGTGCGAGCGGAGCACCGACTCGTGGTGCCCGTGCGTGTAGGTGTCCTGGCGGGTCACCCGCCCATCCTGCGCCGCGCGGGCGGGCTCGCGCCGTTCCCGACCGCATGGTGACCGGCTCGGTTAGATTTCGGGCGTGCTGCGCGTTGCCGCGCTCCTGGCCGCCCCTCTGCTCGGTCTCCTCGTCCTGCTCGGCTGGCCCGAGGTGGACGGACGGTGGGAGCACCATCCCTCCCACTTCTGGCTGGTCCTCGTCACCGGCCTGATCAACCTCGCCCTGGGGGTGGTGGCCGCCGACGCCGCCCGTCGTCGCGGGGACGCGCGGCTCGTGCTCGTCAGCCTGTCGTTCATGGCCGCTGCCGGGTTCCTCGGGCTCCACGCCCTGGCCACACCGGGCGTGCTGCTGGCCGCGTCGAACGCCGGGTTCGTCGTGGCGACCCCGGTGGGCCTGCTCATCGCCTCGGTGCTGGCCGCCGCGTCGAGCCTGAACCTGGTCTCGGTGGGGCCACGGATCGTCGAGCTGCAGCGGCCGATGAGCTACGGGTTGTTGGCCGTCATGATCGTGTGGGCGGCCTACTCGCTCGCCGGCATCGCGCCGCTCAACCGCGCCCTGGACGAGGACGCCGCCAACACGGTCCTGCGCCTGCTCGCCATCCCCGGGCTCGTGTTCTACGTCATCGCGTCCTGGCGCTACCTCGTGCTGTACCGGGAGCGGCGGTCCTCGCTGGCGCTGGCGCTCTTCTCCGGATACGTGCTGCTGGCCGAGGCGCTCCTGGCGGTCACCTTCGGCCGCAACTGGCACGCGTCCTGGTGGGAGTGGCACGTCCTCATGCTCCTGGCGTTCATCATCGTGGCGCGGACCGCCCGGGTGGAGTACCGGCGGTCCGGGTCGTCGGTCGGTGCGTTCAGCGGGCTGTACCTGGACCAGACCCTGAAGCGGGTCGACCAGCGCACCGCGGCCGGCCTGGAGCAGCTGGTGGGCGCCATCGAGCGAGGCGAGTCCACGGCCTCGGTCGTCGACACCATGGTGACGCGCGACGGCATCTCCCGCGACGAGGCCAAGGCCCTCTCGGCGGCCGCGCGCGAGATCCACGACCTCGACGCGCTGTTCACGCCATACGTCTCGCCCCAGGTCGCCGAGCGCCTTCGGGCCGACCCGACGCTGGCGGAGCTGGGCGGCGTCGAGCGGCAGGTCTCGGTGCTCTTCGCCGACCTCCAGGGGTTCACGGCGTTCTCCGAGCACCGGTCACCGGCGCAGGTCATCGGGATGCTCAACCGGTACTGGTCGGCGGCGGTCCCCGTGGTGACCCGCGAGGACGGGTTCATCGAGCGGTTCGCGGGCGACGCGATCATGGTGGTGTTCAACGCGGCCGGGAACCAGCCGGACCACGCGCGGAGGGCGGTACGCGCGGGGCTGGGGCTGCAGCGGGCCGCCGCGGGGATCGCGCTGGACGACGCGTGGCCCCGGTTCCGGGTCGGGATCAACTCGGGGCGAGCGGTGGTCGGCAACGTCGGAACCGCGGAGCAGCGCTCCTTCACGGCCATCGGGGACACGACGAACCTCGCGTCCCGGCTACAGGGGCTGGGCGGTCCGGGTCAGGTCATCATCGGCGAGACCACCCGCGCGCTGCTCGACGACGACGCGGACCTGACCCCGCTCGGCGCGATCGAGGTGAAGGGCAAGCAGCAGCCGGTGACCGCCTACCTGGTCCACGACCGCACGCCCAGTCCCTGAGTGCCCGACCCGTCAGCGGACCGCGGAAGGGAAGGCGTCACGCCACGACCGGAGCGCGACACCACCCTCGTCGGTGCAGTCCACCGACTCGGCGGCGAGCAGCCCGTGTCCGATGGCCCGCGTCACGCAGTCCGCGGCGGCGGCCATGAGGTCGAACAGCTCGACGAGGTCCGGCTCAGGGCGCGTCCCGGTGGCCAGGGCGAAGAGCGTGTCGCCGTCGAAGATCGTGTGAACGGGGTTGATCGCCCGGGCCAGCCCGTCATGGCCGATCCCTGCGACTTTCTGGCACTGGGCCTTGGTCAGGGTCGCGTCCGTGGCGACCACCCCGATCGTCGTCGCGAGCCCGGGTCCCCGCCGGCCACTCGCCGCCGCGGCCGCCGCGGCCCGGGCCAGGCACTCCTCGAGCTCCGCGGGGTCGGGGACCCCGACGTGGTCGAACTCCTCCCCCAGGCCGAAGCGCGTCGCATACAGCTCGCCGGTCCGCGGGTCGACGGGTGAGCCCGCGGAGTTGACGGCCACGAGGGCCGCGACCGTCGTCCCGTTCGGGAGGACCGCGCTGGCCGACCCGATGGCGCCCTTGAGGCCGCCGGAGCTCGCACCGGTGGCGGCCCCGACCACGCCCTGCTCCACCGGGCCGTCGTGTGCGGCCGCGTAGGCGTTCGCTCCGTCGTCCGGGCCGGGGAACCGCTCCTCGTGACCGCCACGGTCCAGGTCGAACAGCACGGCGCCGGGAACGATGGGGGCGACCTGGCCGGGTGCGCCGAAGGGCCACCCCAGTCCGTCGGCGAAGAGCGCGCGCACGATGCCGTCCGCGGCGGCGAGCCCGAAGACGCTGCCGCCGCCGAGCATGACCGCGTTGACCCGGTCGACGAGGTTCCGGGGGTCGAGCAGGTCGGTCTCACGCGTGCCGGGCCCGCCGCCGCGGACGTCGACCCCGCATACCGAGCCCTCGGGCCGGGCGAGCACGACCGTGGTCCCGGTCAGCCAGCCCGGCTCGCGCCGGGTCGAGTGACCGACCTTGAGGCCGGCGACGTCGGTCAGCGAGTTGGTCGGGCCAGGCCGGAGAGTCACGCCTCGCAGGCTAGAGCCTCAGCCTCAGACGTTGATGCCGAGGCGGCGGGCGCTGCGGGCGCGCTGCCGCGAGGCGCGCAGCCGGCGCAGCCGCTTGACCAGCATCGGGTCGGCCTCGAGGGCCTCCTGCGTGTCGATCAGCGCGTTGAGCACCTGGTAGTAGCGGGTGGCGCTCATGTCGAAGAGCTCCTTGATCGCCTGCTCCTTGGCGCCGGCGTACTTCCACCACTGACGCTCGAAGGCGAGGATCTCCCGGTCGCGGGCCGCGAGGATGCCGTCGGTCGAGGGCCCCGGCTGCTCGTGTCGCTGCGCGTCCATGATGGCGACACTATAGGGCGAAATGACAGCGGTGTCATTCGCCTCGGCCGCGTCAGGTCATCGTGTCGAGGATGGCCAGGATGTCGTCCTCGGTGGTCGTCGGGTTGACGATCGCGAACCGGGTCACCGTCTCCCCCTCGTGCGTCGTGGGGACGACGAACGCGAACTCGTCGGCCAGCAGCCGGTCGGACCACGCCTGGTAGTCCTCCCGCGCCCAGCCGATCCGGCGGAACACCATCACCGACAGGTCGCGCTCACGCAGCAGCTCCAGCCGTTCGCGCCGGCCGATCTCCGCCTCCGCGAACCGGGCGACCTCGAGGGTGCGCTCGACCGCCCGCGCATACGCCTCGGTACCGTGGACCGCGAGCGAGAACCAGAGCGGGAGTCCCCGGGCCCGGCGGGTGAGACCGACGGAGTAGTCGGTGGGGTTCCAGTCGGTCGCGTCGGTCAGGACGTCCAGGTACCCGGCGTGCTGGGTATGCGCCGCCCGGGCGAGAGCCGGTTCGCGGTAGATCAGCGCGCAGCAGTCGAACGGCGCGAACAGCCACTTGTGCGGGTCGACGATGAACGAGTCGGCGCGCTCCACACCGTCGAAGAGGTGGCGGGCCGACGGTGCGGCGAGCGCGGCCCCGCCGTAGGCCCCGTCGACGTGGAACCAGATGCCGAACTCCGCGCAGACCTCGGCCACCGACGCGAGGTCGTCGACGATGCCGAAGTTCGTGGTGCCGGCGGTGGCGACGACGGCGAAGAAGGTCTTCGGGTCGTTGTCCTCGAGGGTCCGTCGGAGGTTGGCGCCGGTCAGCCGCCAGTGGTCGTCGGCGTAGACGGTCATCAGCTGGGCGTCCATGACGTCGCAGGCCGACTGGATCGAGGAGTGGGCGCCGTAGGTCGTGGCGACCCGCCAGGGCCGGACGTCGGAACCCGCCTCCAGGGCTTTGTGCCGGGCGGTGTGCCTGGCGGCCACCAGCGCGGACAGGTTCCCGATGGTGCCACCGGGCACGAACGCGCCGCCGGCTTCCTTCGGCAGCCCGGCCAGGTCGGCGATCCAGCGGAGGGTCTCGTTCTCGGCGTGGACGGCGCCCGAGCCCTCGAGCCACGAGCCGCCATAGATCGACGAGGCGCCGACGACGACGTCGAACGCCGCCGCCTCCTGCGTCGGCGCGCAGGGGATGAACGACAGGTACCGCGGGTGGTCGGTCGACAGGCACGACGGCGCCAGGACGTCGGCGAAGACGTCGAGGGCGCGGGCCGACCCGAGCCCACCCGGCGTGACTGTGACGCCGGCCTCCTCGCGCAGCTCCTCCTCGTCCAGCGGGCCGTCGAGCGGGACCGGGTCGAGGCCGAGCCGATCGGCCGCGTAGGCGAGGATCGCGTCCACGTCGGCCGGCGCGAGCGGCTGGTCGAAGCGATGCACCGGCCGATCGTATGCGCGTGGCGCCCGGCTGCCGTGCGACTCCCCGCGTGCCGGGTCGCCGACCCACCAGTGACGGCAGGACGGGTGATCCAGGCGGTCACGAAGGCTCTGCGTGACCCGCCACCGCTGGGCTGCGACCGGGTCGTCGGGCGGCGCGGTCAGGCGGCGGCGGTCACCGACTCGGACAACTCGGACACCTCGGACAACTCGGGCACCTCTGCGACCTCAGCGGTCGTGGCGGCCGGAACCGGCGCCGCATACTCCTGCCACTCCTCGCGGCCGAGCGCGTCCTTCAGCACCATGCCGGCCGTGTTGTACCCGGACACCATGACCCACGGCAGGCCGGCGTTCGGCGTGGTCCACTGCCCCGCGGCGTACAGGCCGGGGACGACGGTGCGCTGCGGGGGCCGCTGGCGCGAGAGCATCTGGGGCACCAGCGCCCACCCGGCGAAGGCGCCGTCGGAGTTGCCGGTGTCGCGGACCATGTCCAGCGGCGTCCGGACGCGGCGCACGACGATGTGGTCGCGCAGGCCGGGGATGACCTGCTCGGCGCGGCGGATGAAGGTGTCGGCGATCCACTCCTTGTCGCGCTCCCAGTCGAGGTCGCCGGAGACCAGCGTCGTGGGGCACTCGAGCTTGACCGAGGCCATCCCGGGCGGCGCGAGGTCGGGCTGGTGGAACGTCGCGACGTAGACGTAGAACGCCGCCCGCTCGACGTCCCCGGACGGGAACCGCGCCATGGCCGTGTCGAGGTCGTGGTCGTCGTAGACGAAGTTGAGCCGCTTGATCTGGTCGCGGTAGGGCGTGAGGTCCATGTCGACGCCGAGCTGGACCTGGAAGAACGACGGCGTCGTGGGCAGCTGCGGCAGCCGCTTCCGCAGCTTGGCCGGCACGACGGACGCCGGCAGCTGGTCGAGGTAGAGCCGCCGCGCGTCGGACGCGCAGACGACCGCCTTGGCGGTGAAGACCCGCCCGTCGACCGTCTCGACGCCGCGCGCCTTGCCGCCCCGCACCACGACCCGCGCCACCTCGGCGCTGGTGACGACCGTGCCGCCGGCCTCGAGGTACATCTCGCGCAGCGTCTCGGCCAGCCGACCGAACCCGCCGGCCGGCATCCACATGGTCCGCAGCGCGTGGGTGAGGAAGACGCCGGCGATGGCGGCCGAAAGACGGCCGGGAGGTGTGCCGATCCCGACCGCCAGCTGCGCGAGGTACGCCTTCGCCAGCGGGTCGGTCAGGTGCTCGTCGAGCAGGTCGGCGAGCGTGAGGTTCTGGTACTTCAGCAACGTGTGCCCCGGGAACCGGAGGGCCTGCGCCATCGGGTTCATCAGGTCGCTCAGCCACGGCTTCTGGAACTGGACCAGCAGCCGGTCGATCGCCTTGCCGCGTCCGGGGCGGTCCGCGACGCGGAACGACGGCACCACCTTGTCGAGGTCGGCGACCATCTGCTCCATGGCGAGGAACACCTTGGCGATCCCCTCCCGCTCGTGCGGAAACCGGTCACCGAGCACGTCCGCCGCCTCGGTGAGGTCGGCCGGCAGCTCGAGGCGCTGGTCGGGGAAGACGCACTGGAAGTCCTGGCGGTCCGGGACCATGGCGATCCGCTGCGGGATGCCCAGCCGCTCGAACACCTTTCGCGGCTGCATACCGAGCCGGTAGGCCAGCAGGATGTGGCCGCCGTGGTCCCAGTAGAAGCCCTGCTCACCGTCGCCGTGGGCGTAGCCGCCGACGTAGGCGTTCTTCTCGAGGAGCGCGACCTTGGCGCCCTGCTGGGCGAGGGTCAGGGCACAGGTGAGTCCGGCCGCGCCGGAGCCGTAGACGATCGCGTCGTAGTGGGTGTCGACGCGGGCATCGACGGCAGGGGTGGTGGGAGAGAGGGGGCTCATGCCTCAGGAAGAGTCCGCGGGCTGCTCCCGCGATACGTGGGCGCGGGCGAACCTCAGCCGAGCAACGCGGCGCGCAGCTCGTCGACCGTGTCGGCCACGACGTCGGGCCGCGCCGCGACCACGTCGGAGCGCGCGCCGGCGCCCCACGTGACCGCCACCGCGGCCATGCCCGCCGCCCGCGCCGCCCGGACGTCGACGACCGCGTCGCCGACGTAGACCGCCTCGGCCACCGAACCGCCCATCCGCTCCACCGCCAGCCGCAGCGGTGCCGGGTCGGGCTTGTGCTCGGCGGTGTCCTCCAGCGTGACCAACGCCTGCGACCCGC
Organism: uncultured Actinomycetota bacterium; assembly: GCA_963757225.1. GTDB lineage: Bacteria > Actinomycetota > Actinomycetes > Actinomycetales > Dermatophilaceae > Lapillicoccus. The sequence continues at coordinate 154,524 of CAVWQU010000018.1, read as the reverse complement.
TCAGGTACGCGTCGAGCCCGGTGAGCCGCAGGGCCGCCTCCGCGGCTCCGCGCAGCTTGGAGGTCGCCGCTGCGCACCGGACCCCTGCCGCGGCGAGGTCGGCGAGCAGGACGTCGACGCCGGCATACCGCCGGATCAGCCGCTCGGTGTTGGCGTGGTTCCACTCGATGTACGTCGCGAACAGCTCGTCGGCCCGTTCCGGCGAGTGCTCCCGGAACGCCCGGATCAGCGGCTGCCCGATCCACGAGCGGATGACAACCTCGTCCTCGGGCGCCCCGAGCACGGTGGTGAAGGCGTGCTGGTACGAGTCGACGATCAGCCCGATGGTGTCGACGAGGGTCCCGTCGAGGTCGAAGACGACGAAGGGCCAGCGGGGGCTCGGGGGCACGATCGCCCAGCCTAGGTATGCCTGGTCGCAACGTCCGCCAGCACCTCGCCGATCGTGCGGAGCGCCGATGCCGTGAAGGCCGGGTTGGTCTCCCGGTAGTACGGCACGATGAGCGCCGCCTGGGTCAGCGCGTAGCCCCGCGCCCGCTCCCAGGTCGCGTCGTCGACGTCGAGCGCCTCCCGGTAGCGTTCCCGACCGACGGCGCCGAAGACGGTCCACGCCGGGATCACGTCGGCCGCAGGGTCGCCCGCGCCGACCGCCCCGAAGTCGATCACCGCGGCAAGGCGGCCGTCGCGGACCAGTAGGTTCGGGCGGAGCAGGTCGGTGTGGATCCAGACCTTGTCGCCGGCGAACGGCGGTGCCTCCAGGGCCCGGTCCCACGCGGCGAGGACCGAGGACGTGTCGAGCAGGTCGCCCGCTTCGGCGATCGCCGCCCGCGTCGCCGCGTCCAGCTGGACCAGCGGGAGGCGTCCCGTCGCCGGCGCCCCGTCGACCGGAATCGCTCGCAGCTCCCGCACGAACCGGGCCAGGTCGTCGGCGGCCGTCACCTCGTCGTCCACGAGGTCGTCGTCGTACTGCTCGCCGGTGACCCACCGGTAGACCGCCCACGGCAGGGGGTAGTTCTCGGTGGGCCGGCCCTCGGCCACCGGTTCGGGCACCCGCAACGAGATCCGCTCCCGCAGGCGAGGCAGCCAGATCCGTTCCCGCTCCAGGTCGCCGGCCCACTCGGCGGTCCGCGGCAGCCGGACGGCGAGGTCGTCGCCGAGGCGGAACATCGCGTTGACCGTGCCGCGACCGACGATGCGCAGCGGCCGGTCGGCCAGGTGAGGGAGCTGCTGCGCCAGCAGCCGGCGGACGAGGTCGGCGTCGATCGCCAGCTCGTCGTCGTGCATGCGCGGATGCGCGTCGGGAGACACGGGGGCCAGTCGACCCGCATACCCGCCCTGGCGTCCACCCGAAATCGGCGCGTGGCGGAGGTTCGCGCAGGATCGTCACGTCACGGGCACGTTCGTCCGTACCCGCATGGTGCCCAACGTGCCCGAACCACGAGGGGCGCTGGTGGCGGCGTGGAGCGGTGGCGTGAAGACCCGCCTACCACGGCCGGCGTCCAGCCCGCTTCGCCGCCGGATAGCGTGACGTCCGTGGCCGCACGACCCCTGGACGAGCTCGTCGACGCGTCCTGGGTCCCCGCACTCACCCCGGTCGCGCCGGTCATCGCCGGGCTCGGGGACTTCCTCCGCGCCGAGGTCGCGGCCGGTCGGGGCTACCTGCCGAGCGGCGACAACGTGCTGCGGGCGTTCCGTCAGCCCCTCGACGACGTCCGGGTGCTCATCGTCGGCCAGGACCCCTACCCGACTCCCGGCCACCCCGTCGGGCTGTGCTTCTCGGTCGCTCCCGACGTGCGGCCACTGCCGCGGAGCCTGGTCAACATCTACACCGAGATGCGCAGCGACCTCGGCGAGACGCCACCGGCGACCGGCGACCTCACGCCCTGGACCCAGCAGGGCGTCCTGCTGCTGAACCGGGTCCTGACCGTGAGCCCGGGGAAGTCCGGCAGCCATCAGGGCAAGGGCTGGGAGACGGTCACCACCGCCGCCATCGAGGCGCTCGTGGCGCGCGGCGGCCCGCTCGTGGCGATCCTCTGGGGTCGCCAGGCCCAGTCGCTCGGCCCCATGCTGGGCGGCGTCCCCCGGGTCGAGTCGGCCCATCCGTCACCGTTGTCCGCGCACTCCGGGTTCTTCGGGTCGCGCCCGTTCAGCCGGGCCAACGCCCTGCTCGTCGAGGCGGGTGGCCAGCCCGTCCACTGGAGGTTGTCATGACCGTCGCGCAGCCCGAGCCCCGCCTCTGGACCCGATACGTCGCGATCGGCGACTCGTTCACCGAAGGCATGTCCGACCCGGACCCCGAGATCCCGGACCGCTACGTCGGGTGGGCCGACCGGCTCGCGGTCGACCTGGCCCGGTATGCGTCGGACGCCGGGCACCAGTTCGGCTACGCCAACCTCGCCGTCCGCGGGCGGCTGCTCGCCGACATCGTCGGCCCGCAGCTCGACGCCGCGCTGGCGCTGGAACCCGACCTCGTCAGCATCGTCGGAGGCGGCAACGACATCCTGCGGCCGAGCGCCGACGTCGACGCGCTGGCCGGGAGGCTGGAGGACGCGGTCATCCGCATCCGAGAGACCGGGGCCGACGTCCTCATGGTGACGCCGTTCGACCCCGTCGGGGCACCCCTGGTGCGCGCCACGCGCGGCCGGGCCGCCGCCTTCACCGCGCTGGTCTGGGGCATCGCGCAGCGACACGGCGCCCGGGTCCTCGACCAGTGGAGCCTGGTGGCGCTTCGTGACTGGCGGATGTGGGCCGACGACCGCATCCACATGACCGCGGAGGGCCACCGGCGGGTCGCCCTCGCGGCCCTCTGGACGCTCGGCCACACCACCGACGAGGCGGACTGGCGCACCCCATTGCCGGCGGCGGCACCGGTCCCGCGCCGAGAGGCGTTGGCCGGCAACGCCCGTTGGGCCCGCGAGTACCTCGCGCCGTGGGTGCAGCGGCGGCTCCGGGGCGAGTCCTCCGGCGACCTGCTCACCGCGAAGCGCCCCGACGTCACCCCGCTCGAGAGGAAGGACGCCTGATGGACCCCTTCGAGCTGTACGCCATCGACGGGCTGCTCACCGACGAGGAGCGCGCGATCCGCGACACCGTCCGCGACTTCGGCGCCAAGGAGCTGCGGCCCCACGTCGCGACGTGGTTCGACGAGGGCCGGGTCCCCGCCCGCGACCTCGCGAAGCAGCTCGGTGCCCTCGGCATCCTCGGAATGCACCTCGAGGGGTACGGCTGCGCGGGAACCGGAGCCGTCGCCTACGGGCTGGCCTGCCAGGAGATGGAGGCCGTCGACTCCGGGCTCCGCTCGCTGGTCTCGGTCCAGGGTTCGCTGGCCATGTACGCCATCCACGCCTACGGCAGCGAGGAGCAGAAGCAGGAGTGGCTGCCGGGCATGGCGGCCGGCGAGAAGCTGGGCTGCTTCGGCCTCACCGAGGCGGACGCGGGCTCCAACCCCGCGAGTATGCGCACGGTCGCCAAACGCGACGCCTCGGGTGACTGGGTGCTGAACGGCACCAAGCTCTGGATCACCAACGGGTCGGTCGCCGACGTCGCCGTCGTGTGGGCGCGCACCGATGACCGGATCCGCGGCTTTGTGGTCCCCACCGCCTCGAAGGGGTTCTCCGCCAACGAGATCCACCAGAAGCTCTCGCTCCGGGCGAGCGTCACGAGCGAGCTGGTCTTCGACGACCTGCGGCTCCCCGCGGACTCCGTGCTGCCCGGTGCCGCCGGGCTCGGCGGGCCGCTGGGCTGCCTCAACGAGGCGCGGTTCGGAATCATCTTCGGCTCGCTGGGCGCCGCCCGCGACAGCCTCGAGACCGCTCTGGACTACGCGAAGACCCGTGAGGTGTTCGACAAGCCGCTGGCCGCATACCAGCTCACCCAGCAGAAGCTCGCCGACATGGCGGTCGAGCTCGGCAACGGCATGCTCCTCGCGATGCACCTCGGCCGGCTCAAGGAGGCCGGGACCGTCACGCCGGAGCAGGTCAGCGTCGGCAAGCTCAACAACGTGCGGAAGTCCCTGGCGATCGCCCGGGAGGCCCGGACGATCCTCGGCGCCAACGGGATCTCCTTGGAGTACAGCCCGATCCGCCACGCGGCCAACCTCGAGAGCGTCCTGACCTACGAGGGCACCACCGAGGTGCACACCCTCGTGGTCGGCAAGGCGCTGACCGGCGAGAACGCCTTCAACTGAGCCGTTCTCGGTGTTCGGGCATCAGTAGTCCTGACCGCCGCGGATCGGGCCGGGTCGCCCGTCGGGGTCGTGCAGGACCTCCAGCGGCACCTTCGCCCACCGACGCTGGAACGGGCTCAGCTCGGGCAGCGGCAGCCGCCGCAGGCGTCCCGGCGGGCGCTCCCCCACCCGGCCGGCGGCGTGCCACGCGTCCAGCCGGTCGGCGCTGGCGGCGTAGGCGTCGAAGAGACCACCGGCTCGACGCAGTCCGCCATCGCCTGCTTCAGCCCGTCCGCCTCGACCTCGGCCAGGCGGTCCAGATGCTCCGCGGCCAGCGTCAGCCGCAGCGACCGGGCGTACTCCTCGTCGAGCACCACGCACGAGAGCTCGGAGTCGTGGGTCCACGAGCGCCGGTTGAAGTTGTCGGACCCGACGCTGGCCCAGACGTCGTCGATGACGCAGACCTTGGCGTGCACGTACACCGGTGTGCCGTCATGGTTCTCGATGCCGTAGGCCGCCACCCGACCGGGTGCCACCGACCGGACGGCCCGGATCGCCCGGTGGCGCCCGAGCAACTCGGGGACCCGGGCGACCCCGTCGACGTCCGGGACCAGCGGGATCACCACGACGAGGCGCAGCTCGGGATGGTCCCGCAGCGCGGTGAGGAACGGGTCGGCGACGTCGTGCCCCCAGAAGTACTGGTCCTCCACGTAGACCAGGCCGCTGGCCCGTCCGATCGCCTTGGTGTAGCCCCGCGCCACGCTCCGCTCGCCGCTGCGGGCGAACGGGAAGTCGCGCCCGTGCCGCAGGTTCGGGTAGGTCCGCAGCAGCTGGACCGTATGCGCCCCGGCCGGCGGCGGTGGTGGCTGTTGCGCCGGCAGCGGGCCGGGCCGGACGTCCAGCCCACGAACCCGGTCGGAGAGCCGGCGCAGCGGGCTTCGGCTGAGCGGGGTGGGGTCCTCCCACCGCTCCCGGAACACGGTCTCGACGTCGTGGACCGCCGGGCCCTGGATCCGCACCTGGAGGTCGTGCCAGGGCGGGTTCGGCCCGTACTCGTCGGTGAGTGGCTGGGCCTGCGGGTCGCCGCGGTGGTCGGCATCGTCGCGGCGGTTGTGGGCCAGGTCGATGCCGCCGACGAAGGCCACATCGCGGGAGGGGTCGTCGCGGTGCCGGACGACCACGAACTTCTGGTGGTGCGAGCCGCCGGCCCGGACCCGCATGTCCAGCAGCACCTCGGCGCCCCGGCGCTGGAGCTGCTCGCCGAGGTGCCGGTTCTCGGTGGCGAAGAAGCCGGTCTGATCGAGGTGCGAGCGCCACACCAGGCCCCGGACGTCGACGCCGCGCTCGTCCGCGGCGCCCAGCACCTCGAGCACCTCCGAGCCCGGCTCTCCCGTCAGCCGTTCGTCCGCGTCGCCCTGCCAGTCGGTGAAGAGCACGAGGTCGCCCTCGCGGGTCGCCGACAACACCGCGTGGAGCGCTCCGAAGTAGGCCGACCCGTGCACGAGCGGTGTGACGAGGTTCCCCTCCGACCAGGCGTGGTCACCCTCGTGGCGGTCGTCCAGCCGCGTAGTCGGGTTCCCGCGCTCGGTCCGAGTGAGCAGCCACTCCCGGGGTTCGGTCACGCATCCGAGGATGCCCTACGCGGGCTCGTACCCTGGAGGGCATGTCCGTTCAGATGATGTCCGTCCTCGCCGGCGCAATGCGAGACCTGCGCCAGCACGCTGTCGCCGTCCGGGTGCGGGCCGAGAAGGACGGGACCACCGTGGTCGACTCGTTCGCCGCGCGCCTGGTCTGGGAGCCGCGCCGGATCGTCTCCGCGTATGCGGTTCCGGTCGCCGACATCGCCGGGACGCTCGTGGACCCGCGAGCGATCTCGCCCGAGGTGCGTTCGCTGCCACCGGTGCTCAGCCCGCGCCAAGGGTTCGCCGTGCACTCGGCGGCCGGTACCGCATACGACATCGAGACGGCGGCCGGGACCGTGCCCGACGCGGCCTTCGTGCTCGACGAGCCCGACCTCGAGGGCTACGCGGTGCTCAACTGGGACGCGTTCACCCGCTGGTTCGAGGAGGGCGAGGAGGTCCGGGGGCATCCGCGCGAGCCGTTCCACTCGATCCGCTGCTTTCCCTCGGACCGGCACGTGGTCGTCGAGATCGACGGGCAGGTCGTCGCGGACACGACCCACGCCGTGATGCTCGTCGAGAGCATGCTGCCGCCGCGGTGGTACCTCCCGCGCGAGGACGTGCGCATGGACCTCCTCGCACGCTCCGACTCGCACACCATCTGCGCCTACAAGGGACAGGCGTCCTACTGGTCCTACGGCGACGTGGAGGACATCGTGTGGACCTACGACGACCCGCGCCACGAGGCCGAGCCGGTCCGCGGCATGCTGTCGTTCTACGCCGAGCACACCGACTACGTCGTCGACGGCGAACGGATCGCACGGCCGGTCACCGAGTGGAGCCAGTCACGGACCTGAGGATCGCAGCCGTCCCCGGCTGACGGGCGTACTCGGCCCAGGCGAGCGGCGTCGTCCCAAACATGTCATCGAGCAGGTCGGGGTCCGCTCCGGCGGCCAACAGGGCGCGGACCATCTCGACGTCACCGATCCACGCCTGCTGGTGCAGGGCGGAGTGACCGTCCTCGTAGGCGTCGACCTGGGCTCCTCCCGCGACCGCGGTCGCCACGGCTTCCGGAGAGCCGGCGGCGTGGACGCTCGACGGTCGGCGCGCAGCCGTCGACGATGGAGTGGTGTCCGGGGCGTAGCCGTGCCGCGCCAACAGCGCCAGCCGCCGGTCGAACCCGTGCGCCTGCGCCCAGTCGACCTGGCGCCGCATCATCTCGGCCGGCGACTCGGTGGCGTCGCCGAGCCGCTGCCGCCAGACGCCGCCGTCACCGGTCCCGAGGCCGTACTCGAAGAGGAGCTCGAGGTGGCTGTCATCGCGTCCGAACATCCGGTTGTAGAGCGTCTGGCCGTCGTTCGGGTCGGCGCCGCGCTCCAGGAGGAGCCGAGCCAGCGGCTCCCAATGGGAATGCCGCGGTTGGCGGCCCGGACCCTGCTCACCCTCGCCGAAGCAGCCGGTCAGAGCGGTGAACGGCGTGGGCAGCCCCTGCCAGAGGTACCCCGAGGCCGGGTCGGCACCCGAATCGAGGAGCACCCGGGCGGTGGCGACGGCGTCGCGCTGCGCGACCCGGGAGTAGACGAGGTAGACCAACGGCACCCAGCGGAACGGACCGCCGTCACGCGTGGCGGCTGACCGGTCGGCGGCGAGCTGCGCTCGAACCGCCTCCGGGTCACCCACGACCGCGGCGGCATAGATGCTCCGCGCCGGCAGATCCGGTTGTACGGCAAGGAGATCGGCGGCTTCGGCCCAGCGGGCGGGCTCGTCCGCCGCGGAGTACTGGAGGCAGGCGAGGGCGCAGAACCGCTCGACGTCGTCGCGAGGTTGGGCGTCGACCGGGTCGCGGCGCAGCTCCGCCGCGATCTCGAGGTAGTGCTTGAGCCTCGGCCAGCTGGCGAACCCGTAGCCGCGAGCCACGACCAGCTGGGCGTCGGTGAGCGTGAACGCCGACCGGTCGACCCGCATACCGTCGGGGTGGTATCGCTCGACGAGCGAGACCGCGTGGGGGACGTCGTCCCGAACGGCGCGCTGCAGCCGGCGGGCGTCGCGACGGAACCGGTCGAGCGAGGGGTTGTTGGGCAGGGACGCGGCCATGACGGCCTCCTTTCGCCAGCCCGCTGTCCGCTGGGTCGGGCCGAAAGGAGGTCGGTCCTGCTCGGTCGCCTGTCGTGCTCCAGGGAGGCTGAGCCCCTTCCCGCGGACCGGAGGCGACCTGGACGCCTCCGGTCAGCATACGACCGCCTGGTCGGCCTCAGCCGGCGCTGCCGAGCATCCAGCGGTGGCCGAACGGGTCGCGGAACACCGCGGTCCGTCCGTGGTCGCTGTCCTCGGGTCCGCGGTCCAGCGTGGCTCCGCCGTCGACCGCACGGGAGGTGAGCGCATCGACGTCGTCGGCCGTGAGGTAGAGCGTGACCGCGGCGCCGCGACCCTCGGCCGGTGCCTCGACGTGGAGATCGGGATAGGCGTCGGACATCATCAGCGGCGCACCGCCGAACGACAGCTCGACGTGGCCGATCCGCCCGTCGTCCATGACGATCGGCCCCTCGGTGACCTCCGCTCCCATCGACGCGACGTACCAGTCGATCGCCGCTCGGGCGTCCTTCGTGCACACGTACGGGCGGATCTCACCCATCCCCTTCTCCTTCCAGTGGTGACATGAACGACCACAGCCCGCCTTCGAGGTCGCGGGCGTCGTACTCGCGGTAGCCGTAGCCCTCGTCGCGGGGTTCGCCGACCACCTCGGCGCCGGCCGCGACCGCCCGGGCGTGGTGGGCGTCGACATCGTCGACCATCACGGCCATGCAGTGCGTCGCGACCCCGAGACTGGCCGGCGACGCCAGGCCGTGCTCCTCCGAGGAGGTATGCAGCCAGACGAGACCGTCGCCGACGTGGAGCTCGCCGTGGACGACGCGTCCGGTGTCGTCGCGGGACAGGCGGCCCGGGCCGAACCCGAACACCGTCACGAGGTGGTCGTGGACCGCCTCGATGTCGTCGTAGACCAGCAGGGTCAGCCGCTGCGTGACGCTCGGGTCCATCTCGCCCAGTCCCTCCATGACCTCGACCAGCTCGCGCTCGTCCGGCCCGTCCGGCTGCTCCCGGAGGCTCACGCCCACGGCTCGGACCCGTTCGCGCAGCCGTCCCATCGCCGCGAGCCGCCCGTCCAGGACGGCGAGGTGCTGCTCGACCGCGTCGGCGAGCTGCTCCGGCGGACCGTCGAGCGCCGCCGGGATCTGCGCGAGCGGGACGCCGACGTGGCGCAGCAGGTTGACGCGGTGCAGGCGGCGGATGTCGTCGTCGCCGTAGACGCGGTGGCCGCCCGCGAGCCGCTCGGACGGCGGCAGCAGGCCGATCTCTTCGTAGTAGCGCAGCGTGCGGACGGTGAGCCCGGTGCGTCGGGCCACGTCCCCGATCCGGACCTGTTCACGCACCTCGTGTGTCTCGCGCTCGTCGCCCACGGTCTGCACGCTAGGACCTTCCGGAGCGTGAGGTTCAAGTCCGGGAACCTCCGATCCGCGAAGAAGCGTTGGTTCGGACGACAACTGTGCCGACCAGGAAGGCAGCAGCCATGGGCTTCTTCGACGACGTGTCTCGCCGGGTGAAACACAAGGCCGTGGAGTGGGACGTCCAGGGCAAGGCGGAGAAGGTCGCCGCCGAGCTCGACAGGGTCGCCCACGACGCCAAGGACAAGGCGGCCGAGCTGGCCGACGACAACCGCGGCAAGATCCGCGAGAACCTCGACAAGGCCGGCGCCAAGATCGACGAGCGGACCGACGGCAAGTACGCCGACAAGGTCGCCAAGGCCAAGGACACGGTGGCGGGAGGCGTCGACAAGCTCGCCGAGCAGCGACCCGGAGGTCCGACCCCACCCGGCGCGACGGCTCCGGGCAGCGCCACCAGCGGCGGGTATGCCTCGGGCGCCGCGGCCGGTGGCGCGACGGCGGAGACCTACACGCCCGAGCCGTACCGTCCGGACCCCATCGACCGGCCCGAGCCCATCGACGAACCCCACACCGGAACCGGCTGGCCCCAGGAGCAGCCCCCGCGGCCGTAGTCGTCGGCGGATCCCCTGCGTGGTCCAGCATGTAAGACGACCTCGGTAGCATGCCAGCCATGCCCGCCGTCCGTCTGCTGCCGACCGAGGACGCGCAGGACCTGATCGACCTGACCCGTGAGATCTGCGCGAAGGACCTCGCACCCCGGGTGGACGAGATGGAGCGGGCCGCGGAGTTCCCTCGCGACACGTTCCGGCTGCTCGGCAAGACCGGGCTGCTGTCGCTGCCCTACCCCGAGGAGTACGGCGGCGGGGGCCAGCCCTACGAGGTCTACCTCCAGGTGGTCGAGGAGATCGCCTCGGTCTGGATGAGCGTCGCGGTCGGCGTGAGCGTCCACTCGCTGACCTGCTACCCGGTCGCGTCCTGGGGCACCGTCGCCCAGCGCGAGGCGCTGCTGCCGGGCATGCTCGGCGGCGACCAGCTCGGCGCCTACTGCCTGAGCGAGCCGATGTCCGGCTCCGACGTCGGGTCGATGACCACCCGGGCGACCCTCGAACCGAGCGGTGACGCATACCGGATCAAGGGGACCAAGGCCTGGATCTCGCACGCCGGTCACGCGGACTTCTACACGTCGTTCGTGCGCACCTCCGACGACGGCAGCCGCGGGCTGTCCTGCTTCGTCGTGCCGGCGGACGCGGCAGGGATCGCGTTCGCGCCGGCCGAGCGCAAGATGGGCCTCGCCTCCGACACGGTGCGGCAGGTGGTCTTCGACGGCACCCCGGTCGACGCCGACCGCCGGATCGGCGACGAGGGTCAGGGCATGGCCATCGCGCTGGCCGCCCTCGACTCCGGACGGCTCGGGATCGCCGCTGCCGCAACGGGACTCGCGCAGGCGGCGCTCGACGCGGCGACCGCATACGCCAAGGAGCGCGAACAGTTCGGGCGGCCGATCGGCGACTTCCAGGGGGTCGCGTTCATGCTCGCCGACATGGAGGCCGCCGTGACCAGCGCGCGGGCGACCTACCTGCACGCGGCGCGGCTGCGTGACGCCGGGCGGGCGTTCTCGACCCAGGCGGCCGTGGCCAAGCTGGTCTGCACCGACAACGCGATGCGGGTCACCACCGACGCGATCCAGGTGCTGGGCGGCGCGGGCTACACGCAGGACTTCCCGCTGGAGCGGTACTTCCGCGAGGCGAAGGTCACCCAGATCTTCGAGGGGACCAACCAGATCCAGCGCCTGGTCATCTCGCGCCAGCTGCTGAAGAACACCTGAGGAGCACTTGTGCGGATCACCGACTCCACCGTCGCGCTCGTCACCGGCGGAGCGTCCGGCCTGGGCGGCGCGACCACCCGTCGGCTCGCCGCCGACGGCGCCCAGGTCGTCATCGTCGACCTCGCGTCCTCGCCGGGCGCGGCGCTGGCCGACGAGCTGGGCGAGCGGGTCCGGTTCGTGCCGGCCGACGTCCGGGACGAGGCCTCCGTGCAGGCCGCCGTGGACGCCGCGCAGTCGATGGGCGAGCTGCGGATCACGGTGAACTGCGCGGGAATCGGTACCGCCGGGCGGGTCGTCGGACGCAACGGGCCGCTGGCGCTGGCCGACTTCCAGCGGACGATCGACATCAACCTGGTCGGCACGTTCAACGTGATGCGGCTGGCCGCTGCGGCGATGCTCGGGAACGAGCCGGTCGACGACGACCGCGGCGTCATCGTGATGACCGCCAGCATCGCCGCCTACGACGGGCAGATCGGCCAGGCGGCGTATGCGGCCAGCAAGGGTGGCATCGTCGCCCTCACCCTGTCCGCGGCGCGCGATCTCGCCGACAAGCTCGTCCGGGTGGTCACCATCGCGCCCGGGACCTTCGCCACGCCGATGCTGGCCGGGCTCCCGGACGAGGCGACCGCCGCGCTGGAGGCGGGGATCCCGCACCCGTCCCGGCTGGGCAAGCCCGAGGAGTATGCGGCGCTGGTGCGTCACGTCGTCGACAACGGGATGCTCAACGGCGAGGTCATCCGGCTGGACGGCGCGCTGCGGATGCCGCCCCGCTGACCCTGATTCCCCTGACCGAACTCAGATGTCTGCGGCTTTCCCCGACCGAACACAGATGTTTGCGCGGTTTATGGGCACATCATTCGGAATCGAGTGAACATCTGAGTCCGGTCGGATCAGTGAGCCGGAACGAGCCGGTGAACCGCGCCTGAGAGCCGACGGACCGCCGCAGCCGAATCGTCCGGCAGACCTCCTCGGGGCGGCCAAGCAGGTCGCCCAGGCCGAAGCGGACCCGCTCGAGCCCGAGGTTGCCCATCTGGTCGTACCGCTGCTTCTCCGCCAGCCACGGCCGAGGGATCTGAGTACCTTCCGGCGTGCCGTACTTGGTCTTCCCATCCAGCTCCAGAACCGTGGCGTCCTCGAGCCAGGCTCCGTCAACCCGCCCCAGTCCATGCCCGCCGAGGTCCTCGATCCACACCTGCGGCTCGGGTGGGGCGACGCCCCACTCGTCGAACCGGACGAAGGCGTATGACTCCAGCCATGACTCGCGCCGACCGTCGACGAGGCGAAGCGACCTCAGCGCGCGGGGGCGTCCCTTCCAGCGCCGTTGTCGGTCCAGCTCCTCCTCGATCTCCTTCGTCGTGACGAGCCCGCAGTGCAGCGCGGCATCGACGATGGGCACAGACACCCGCGGCCCCCAACATCTCAGCGAGTCGGCGACGGTGCGGGCAACGCTGGTGACCGCCACGTCCGCGACCATGACCACCTCGGCCAGCGCCGAGTCTGAATGGTGGATCTTGACACCCGGAGCGTCCCGGCTCCGCTGGGTCGCCCCGACCGCGGTGAGGTGGACCAGGCCGGTCGGCCCGAGAGGGAGAGGGAGGCCGTGGAGAGCGGCGGCCGTGAGGTGGCTCGCGACGAACCCCGAGGCGTGGTGGCTCAGGGCTGCACGCGCACAGATGATGTGACGCGCCGCGCGCTCGTCGGGTCGAGGCGGTTCTGGGCGACGGATCGCGTACACGCCTTGACGCAGCCGCTCGATGTCACCTCGGCGAACCAGGCCGGCCAGCCGAACGTCGCCGACGCCCATCGCGCGGGCCTGGGCTCGGCTGAACACGTCGGGAAGATCCGGAGCTCTCATAGCGGACACGCTCGAGGCGCCGTTCCCCGGTCACCAGATGTGTCGGCGAAGCCGTGGACAATGTGGCGAGGCGGGCACAGCTTGTGGACGGCGGCCTTTCCATCACCCGGACTCAGATGTTTGCGCGAAATCGGCTGCTCTCTGGTCAAACCGCCGAAGCATCTGAGTTCGGTCGCGTCCGACCCGGTTCAAGCCGGGTCAGCTGGGCGGCAGCATCGCCCGGAGGGTCTGGATGGTGTCGGCGTCGTCGGGGCGCTTGTCCTCGCGGTACTGCTTGACCCGGGCGAACCGGAGCGCGATCCCGCCGGGGTAGCGGCTGGACCGCTGCACGCCGTCGATGGCGATCTCGACGACGGTGACCGGTTCGACGTAGACGACGTGGTTCGTCGAGCGGGTCTCGATGGTCGGGAAGTGCTCGGTCTGCCAGCGCAGCAGCGCGTCGGTGAGGCCCTTGAACGTCTTGCCCACCATGACGAACTCCCCCGGTTCGCCGAACTCGCCGGTCGGGTCGTGGGCGCCGAGATGCAGGTTCGACAGCCAGCCGGTCCGGCGGCCGGACCCCCATTCGACGCCGAGTACGACGAGGTCATAGGTGTGCACCGGCTTGACCTTGACCCAGCTCTTGCCGCGGCGACCGGCCGCATACAGCGAGTCGACGCCCTTGACGACGATGCCCTCGTGCCCGGCCGCGAGCGCGTCGCGGGAGACCCGGTCGGCGACGTCCGGGTCGGCGGTGACCTCGCCGGGGATCCGGTATGCGCCGACGACCTTCTCGAGGATCGGCAGCCGCTCGCTGAGCGGCCGGTCGATGAGGTCCTCGCCGTCGACGTGGAGGACGTCGAAGAACCACGGCTTGAGCACGGTGCTGCGCTGCGCCTCGGCGCCGAACCGCGACATCGTGTCCTGGAAGGGGCGCGGGCCGCCGTCCTCGTCGAGGGAGAGCGTCTCGCCGTCGAGGATGAGCTGAGTGGCCGGGAAGGTCCGGACGACCTCGACGACCTCGGGCACCCGGTGGGTGATGTCGGCGAGGCTGCGCGTGTAGACGTGGACGTCGTCGCCGTCGCGGTGGACCTGGATGCGGGCGCCGTCGAGCTTGTACTCGACCGAGGCCTCGCCGGTGATGGCGAGCGCGGCCGCGGGGTCGGCGGCGGTGGAGGCGAGCATCGGGAGCACAGGGGTGCCGACCGCGAGGCCGACCTGCTCCAGCGCGTCGGCGCCGCCGGCGAGCGCGAGTCGGGCGGTCTCGCCGAGATCGCCGCTGAGCATGACCGCCCGGCGGACCGTGGCCACCGGGACCTCGGAGGCCTTGGCGACCGCGTCGACGAGGACCCCTTCGAGCGCGCCGGTCCGCATCTCCCCGATGAGGACCCGTGTGACGAACTGCTGCTCGTCGGCGGTGGCGCGGCGGCCGAGGGTCTGGAGGGTGTCCTGGCGGAGGGCGGCGGACCCGGTCCCGGTGGCGGCGAGGAGGTCGTCGAGCAGGTGGTCGAGGTCGGCCACGGTGAGGCTCGGCGTCTCGGCCGGATCGCCCATGAGGCCGGACACGGTGCGGTAGCCGACGCCGACCCGCCCCTGGCGGGCGCGGCCGATGAGGAAGCCGACCGTGGGGGCCACCTCCTCGGGGGGCAGCCGGCGCAGCAGGTCGGCGAGGGCCTCGACCTTGGCCAGCCGCGACGACGTGGCCGTGACCGTGGCAGCGGTCGCGACGACCTCGCTCAGCAGCATGCCCGGAATCCTCGCACCGCCCGCCGACGCCCGCCCCACCGCCGACGACGCCGCTCCCCCTTCGGCCGAGAGGCCAGCTTCGGCCGCTGAGAGCACCTCCAGAGCGGCCGAAGTGGCCTCGGCGGCGGAGGGGGCGGGGCGCGTCGGGGCGTCGGGGCGTCGGCGGCGCGGACGGGTGAGGCGCGTCAGGCGGAGGCCGCCGCGAAGCGGCCGGCCCACTCGGTCATCTCGCGGCGTACCGCCTCCGGAGCCTCGACCAGCTCGAACGGGGCCTCGACGATGGCCAGGCCGAACACGATCCACCGCGCGTCCCGGGCCGACATCTCCAGCCGGCACACGTCGTCCGACACCGCCGTCACCTGACCCCATCGCCCGATCCGCCGCGCCACCAGGTCGGACCGCGCCGACACGAGAGCGATGACGCGCAGCTCCTGCTCCCCGCGCGACATCCCGTCGCGGACGAACGCCGCCGGGTCGCCGCCGGGGATGTCCCGAGGCCGGAACCGCGCCCGCGTCCCCACGGGGTCGCGCAACCGGTCCAGCCGGAACGAGCGCCAGTCCTGCCGGTCGAGGTCGTACGCCACGAGGTACCAACGCCGCCCGACGGTCACCAGCCGGTGCGGCTCCACGTGGCGCCCGAGATCCGAACCCGCCGCCGCCCCACCGGCCGCGCGGTAGGTGAACCGGAGCCGCTCGGCGTCCCGCGCCGACTGGGCCACCGTCGCGAGCACGTCCGCCCGGACCGGTGGCGCCGACGAGAACGGCGAGTCCACCGTCACGGCGCGCAACGCCTCGGCCCGCCGCCGGAGCCGTGGCGGCAGCACCTGGACCACCTTGGACAGCGCCGACACCGACGCCTCCGACAGCGCGCCCGAGCTCATCTGGGCCGCCCCGTTGAGCGCGACGGCCATGGCGATCGCCTCGTCCTCGTCGACCGTGAGGGGCGGCATCGTCGCGCCCGAACCCAGCTGGTACCCACCCTCGGAGCCGCGGACCGCGTCGACCGGGTACCCCAGCTCGCGCAGCCGGTCGATGTCGCGCCGCAACGTCCGCTCCGACACCTCGAGCCGCTCGGCCAGCTCCGGGCCCGGCCAGAACCGGTGCGTCTGCAGCAACGAGAGCAGCCGGAGCGTCCGCGAGCTGGTGTTCGCCATGCCTCCAAGGATGCCTGACCATCAGGTCAGAAAGTGGCCGCAATGCTCCCTAGCGTGGTGAGTGAAGGAACCAGCACCCACGCCCGGACGAAGGAGCACCGCATGACCGCTCTCACCGACGCACCACCCGTCACGAACCGCCCTCTCACCGCCCTGCCGACCGGTCGCGCGCGCACGATCGCGCTGTTCAGCCTGTTCCTCGCCTCGACGATGGAGCTGCTCGACACGACGATCGTCAACGTCGCGCTGCCGACCATCGAGACCGACCTCGGCGCGACCGGCGCCCAGCTGCAGTGGATGGTGGCCGCATACCCGCTGGCCTTCGCGGTCGCCCTCATCACCGGCTCGCGGCTCGGCGACCTCTGGGGTCGCAAGCACCTCTTCGTCGTCGGCCTGGTCGGCTTCACGCTGATGTCCGCGGCCTGCGGGCTCGCCCCGAGCGCCGAGGCCCTGATCCTGTTCCGCGCGCTGCAGGGGCTGGCCGCCGCGGCGATGATCCCGCAGGTCCTCACCAGCATCCAGGTCATGTATGCGCCGCACGAGCGCGCCGCCGCGATGGGCCTGTTCACCGCCCTGGCCGGGGTGACGGCGGTCGTCGGGCCGGTCCTCGGTGCCGTCCTCACCAACGCCGACATCGCGGGAACCGGCTGGCGCGCGATCTTCCTCGTCAACGTCCCCGTCGGCGTCCTGGCCATCGTCGCCGCGCTCAAGTGGGTCCCGAACTCCATCTCCGAACGACGTCCCGGCATCGACGTCCGCGGCGTCCTCGTCCTCGCGGCCGGCCTGCTCGCCGTCCTCTACCCGCTGACCATGGGCCGCGAGCTCGGCTGGCCGGTCTGGGGCTACGCGCTCATCGCGGCCGGCGTCGTCACGCTCGTCGCTTTCGTCCGCCACCAGCAGCGCACCGAGCGCCAGGGTCGCGAGCCACTGGTCACCCTCAGCCTCTACCGGATGCCGTCGTTCGGCGCCGGCTCGGCGGTCCACGGGCTGCTGTTCGTCGCGATGGGCGCCACGTTCCTCTGCCAGACCGTCTACCTCCAGGCCGGTCTCGGGTGGACCGTTCTCCACGCCGGCCTCGCCGGCCTGCCGTTCGCCGTCGCGACCTCCGTCTTCGCCGGCGTCGGCATGGCCGTCCTCGTCCCCCGGATCGGGACCCGCGTCCTGCAGGTCGGCGCGATCGTCTGGGCCCTCGGCGCGCTGCTGCTGCTCGTCACGGTCCACGGCGCGACCGCCGACACCTCGACGTGGGCGTTCGTGCCCGCGTTCCTCGTGTCCGGCGCGGGGTTCGGGCTGATGGTCGCCCCGATCGGGATGTTCACCATCACCGACGTCCCGGTCGCCCACGCGGGCTCGGCGTCGGGGCTGCTCAGCACGACCGGCCAGCTCGGCAGCGCGGTGGGCGTCGCCGTCGTCGGCACCGTGTTCTTCTCGGTGGTCGAGCGCCACGCGGGTGGGGTCCCGAGCGAGATGTTCAAGCCGGGGTTCGAGATCGCCCTCGGCGTGCTCGTGGTCCTCATGGTCGTCTCGGCGGTCGTCGCCCGCGCCCTGCCGAACCCGCCCGCAGAGCGCCCCTCCGGCGACTGACCGCATACCCCGCGTGAAACCATCGCGGGTATGCGTGTGACCGGGCTCCGCCTCTACCCCGTCAAGTCCCTCGGCGGGGTGGAGGTGGAGTCCGCGGTCGTCGAGCCGTCCGGGTTCGCGGGCGACCGGCGCTGGGCCCTGGTCGACGACGCCGGTGAGGTGGTGACGGCGCGGGAGGTGCACCAGCTGCTGCGGGTCACGGCCGAGGCGGTCGACGACGACACCATCCGGCTCACCGACCGCGCCGACGGCGCGACGATCCTCGTCGACACGCCGCTCGGCCTCGGACCGGTGCCGGTCGGCCTCTCCCGACAGCGGTTCCTCGCGCCGGCCGACGACGACGTCAACGTCTGGCTCAGCGAGCGCATCGGGGCCCGGTTGCGACTGGTCTGGCAGGAGGACCCCGCCTCGCGGCCGATCTCCGGCGCCCACGGCGGGCGGCCCGGGGACGTCATGAGCCTCGCGGACGCCGGGCCGGTCCTCCTCGTCAGCGAGACGTCGATGGCCCAGCTCAATGCGTGGATCCACGCGGAGTCCGACACCCCGGACGTCGGGGACATCGACCCCGCCGACATCAGCGACGCGGCCGCGGCGCCGGTGCGTGAACCGCTGGACATCCTCCGCTTCCGGGGCAACGTCGTCATCGACGGTGACGCGCCGTTCGCCGAGGACGGCTGGCCGGGGGTCCGGATCGGCGACGTCGAGTTCCGGACCACCGAGACCTGCGACCGGTGCGTCATGACGACGCTGGACCCGGTCACCCTGGAGGGCGGCAAGGAGCCGATCCGCACGATGGCCCGGCACCGCCGGTGGGACCGCAAGACCTGGTTCGGGACGCGGCTGGTCCGCACGGGCGGCGGCAACGAGGTGCGCGCCGGGGACGCTGGTCGTGCCGCTCGGCTGAGCCAGCCGTCAGACTGGGTCCATGACCCGAGCCGGGGCATGGGTCGGCACGACGGTGTTCCTGTTCGTCGCGCCGGGTGTCGTCGCGGGACTCGTGCCGTGGTGGCTGACCGGCTGGGTCCCTGGGGCCACCAACGTCGTCCTGGTCATCGTCGGCTGGCTCCTCGTGGTCGCCGGAGCGGCGGCGCTGCTCACCAGCTTCGTGCGGTTCGCGGTCGAGGGGCGAGGGACGCCGGCTCCGGTCGCCCCGACGGACGCGCTGGTCGTCGGTGGGCTGTACCGGTACGTCCGCAACCCGATGTACCTCGCCGTCGTCGCGATCATCGTCGGCCAGGCGTTGATCCTGGGCCGGCCGGTGCTGCTGGTCTACGCCGCGGTGATCCTCGCGATGACCGCGGCCTTCGTCCGGATCTACGAGGAGCCGACCCTGGCCGAGCGTTACGGCGCCCAGTACGACGCATACCGGGCGGCCGTCCGGGGCTGGTGGCCGCGCCGGCACGCCTGGCGCGGCTAGGGATCGACCGCCCGGACCGGTCGCCTACCCTGGACCGATGGGCATGGCACGGCTGTATGCGTGGTCGCGCCGCCACCCTGGTCCGGTCGACGCGTTCCTCGCGGTCGCGTTCTTCCTCACCGTCGGGCTGCTCAGCGCCGTCGTCGCGGGCTGGGTCGGCTTCGCGATCGGGACCCTGCTGACGCTGCCGCTGGCGTTCCGGCGGCGCTGGCCGGTGGCCGTCTTCGCGTCGACGGTCGTCGTGTCGTTGCTCCAGCTGGTCCTGACCGCGCAGCCGCTCCCCGCCGATGTCGTGCCGCCCTTCGTCCTCTACACCGTGGCGGCCCACGTCGCGCAGCGGTGGGTACGCGTCGCCGCCGTGGCCGCGGGGCTGCTCGCCTGCGTGCTCGGGCCGTGGCGCTGGACGGCGGCCGCCGGCGGACCGCGCGCCGCCGTCGGCCTGGGTCTGGCCCTCGCCGTGTTCCTCGCCGTGCTCTGGCTGCTCGGGGACCTGGTCCGCGCCCGCGAGGGCACCATGGCCCGCCTCCACGAGGCCAACGAGGCGCTGGCCCGCGACCGCGAGCAGCGCGACCAGCTGGTCGCCGAGCGCGAGCGCCTCGCCATCGCCCGCGACGTCCACGACGTCGTGGCGCACGCGCTCTCCGTCGTCGTGGTCCAGGCCGACGGTGCCTCCTACGCGGCGGAGCACGCCGACCGCTGGTCCCGCGACGAGGCCGTTGCGGCGCTGACCGCGATCGGACGTACCGCTCGCGGCGCCCTCTCCGAGACCCGCCGCGTCGTCGGCGTCCTCCGCGACGACGTGCCTCCCACGGAGTCGGCGCCGGCCCCTGGCCTGGAGGACATCGAGCGACTCGTCGAGGCGGTACGCGCGGCCGGTGTCCCCGTGCGGGCGACCCTGCTCGACGCCGGCGCCGACGCCGGCCACCGACGACGTCACCGCGGAGGTGCAGCTGGCCGCATACCGCGTCGTCCAGGAGGGACTGACCAACGTCCTCAAGCACGCCGGCGCCGACGCGCGGAGCGAGGTTCTCGTCGAACGCGTCCCCGGCGGGCTGCGCGTCACCGTGGCCGACACCGGGCTCGGCGCGTCCGCCGTCTCCGACGGGCCGGGCAGCGGGCTGACCGGTATGCGCGAGCGCGTCGCCGCCACGGGCGGTCACCTCGTCGCCGGGCCGCGCCCGCGCGGTGGGTATGCGGTCACCGCCACCCTGCCGGTCGCGCCGGTCGGCGGTGGGCTCCGGTGAGCGACCCGGTCCGAGTGTTCCTCGTCGACGACCAGCAGCTGGTGCGCGCCGGGTTCGCGATGATCCTCGACGCGACCGCCGACATGGCGGTGGCCGGACAGGCCGCCGACGGTCAGGAGGCGGTCGACGTGCTGCTCGGTCCCGACGCGCCGGCCGTCGACGTCGTCCTCATGGACCTGCGGATGCCGCGGCTCGACGGGGTGGAGGCCACCCGACGGCTGCGGCGTCGTCCCGGCGGCCCTGCGGTCGTCGTGCTGACGACGTTCGACACCGACGAGGACGTGCTCGCGGCGTTGCGGGCCGGGGCGTCGGGGTTCCTGCTCAAGGACGCGGGACCGACCGACCTCCTGGCCGCGATCCGCGCGGCCCATCGCGGCGATGCCGTGGTGGCCCCGGCCGTGACGAGGCGGCTGATCGACGCCTTCGTCCTCACGCCGGCGGCGGCCGAGCGCGGGCGGGACACGTCCCTAGCGGAGCCGACCGGAGGCGCCGCTCGACCGGCTCACCGACCGCGAGCGCGAGGTGCTCGTGGCCGTCGGTCAGGGCCTGAGCAACCAGGAGATCGCCGGGCGCCTCCACCTGGCCGAGGCCACCGTCAAGACCCACCTCGGCGCGATCCTGCGCAAGCTGGACCTGCGCGACCGGGTCCAGGCCGTGGTCCTGGCCCACGAGTCCGGCCTGGTCCCGCCCCGCCCCTGACCCGGCTCGCCTGCCTGCTCGCGCCCCACCCACCCGACCGAACTCAGATGTTTGTCGGTTTCGGCGACTAGAGGCCCGAAACCCGACAACCATCTGAGTTCGGTCGGGCTTGGCTACGGGACGGCGCAGACCGAGCGGACCAAGGGCCGGGACGCCAGCACCGAGGCGACCATCAGGGCCAGCGCGGCGACGACCGCCACGACGAACCGGACCAGCAGCTCCGGCCCGATCCGCTGGGCGAACGGGACCATCAACGCCAATGTCATCCCGCCCGCCAGCAGCACCGTCACCACCAGGGGCAGGGCCACCTCGCGGGTCCGCGCCGCGTGGAGCGAAGCCTCTCCCGCGCCGGCCAGGGCGAGCGCGCGGTACTGCTCCCGCTGGTCCAGGACGCGGGCCGCCTGCACCACGCCCGTCGACGTCGCCGAGACGACCGCGATGATGGCCAGCGTCAGGTACGCCCCCGTCGCCATGTCCGGCCCGAGGAACTCGTAGCCGTCGGGCCCACCCGTGTCACCACTGCCGGCGACCATCGTCGACAGCCCGGCCACGATGACACCGAGCCCGATCGCGCTGACCGCGCGCCACGTGCTCCGCGGGTCGTCCACCAGCCGCCGGGCGGCCAGCAGCGTCGGGAACCTCCGGCTGGCCCGCGCCACGACGAACCCCAGGAGCATCACGAGGTAGGGCCCGACGAGGTTGACCGTGGCCACCACCCCGACCAGGACGGTGAGGATCACCGCGGTCGCCACGTTGCTGCGCGCCACCACCAGCCATCCGGACAGGAGCACGAACACGGCCACGGCGCGCCACCACCGCAGCCGCGGCGGCGACACCCGTGCCGTCACGCCGAGCGGTCCGATGACCACCCGCCGCAGCCCCACGAGGCCGGACACCACGGCCAGCACCGCGACCGCCACCAGCACCAGCAGCGCCACCGGAACCCCGACCCACAGCTCTCCCACGGTGAACGGACGCCCCTGGAAGTCCAGCCGGGCCAGCCCGGGCAGCACCGACGCGTACAGGGCCACCCCGAGGACCCCACCGAGCAGCGCCTGGCCGACCGCCTCCGCCAGCGTCATGACGACGACCTGGCCCGACGTGGCCCCCGAGAGCCGCAGCGTGGCCAGCCGCTGGTCGCGTCGCGACGCCGCGAGCCGCGCGGCCAGCCCGCCGAGGGTGAGGATCGGCACCACCATGACGGCGCACGCGACGGCGGCCAGGGTGGCGTAGTACTCCGCGCTGTCCGTCCCCGCGACGTCCGCCCGGGACCGGAACGCCAGCAACCCGCCCGCACAGACCAGCAGCGCAGCGGTCGCGACCCCGAACGCCACGAGCGCCAGCACCGCCGGGATGTGACTCTCCCGCCCGACGCCACGTCGCAGCGCCCACCACACCCGCAGCGCCCCCGTCATCGCGTCGACTCCACGCGGCCGTCGCGCATCCGGACCACGCGGCTGCACCACTGCGCGACCTCCACGTCGTGGGTCACGAGCACCAGTGACGAACCCGACTGACGGGTCACCGCGGTCAGGTGGCGCATGACGTCGGCCGACGTCCCCTGGTCGAGCGCCCCGGTCGGCTCGTCGGCGAAGACCACACCCGGTGCCGCGACCATCGCCCGCGCGATCGCCACCCGCTGGGCCTGGCCGCCGGACAGCTCGCCGGGCCGTCGCCGCTCGAGCCCCTGGAGGCCCAGGACCGGGAACAGCGCCTGCCGCCTCGGCGACCGCCGCCGCGCGCGGCCGTCCGGCCAGCATCAGCGGGACCGCGACGTTCTCCACGGCCGGCAGCTCCGGCAGTAGGTGGCCGGCCTGGAACACGAACCCGAAGTCCTCGACGCCGGAGAACGCTGCGCGACCGGTCGGACATCCGGGCCAGGTCGCGACCGCGCCACGTCACCGAACCGGCGGTCGCCGTGAGGATCCCGGCCAGGACGTGCAGGAGCGTGGTCTTGCCCGACCCCGACGGCCCCATGATGGCCACGCTCTCGCCCGGAGCGACGGTCAGGGTGACGCCCCCCAGCGGCGCCACCTCGCCCGGTCCCAGTGGGCCGTAGGTCTTGACGACGTCGGTCGCGACCAGGGCCTCGGCGGACGGCGCAGTGGAGGGGTGAGTGGGCGGGAGCGGGGTCGGGCTGGTCGGCATGGCCTCAGCCTCACCGCGCGGTATGCGCCTGCACATCGGTCCGCGGTCGGGTTCCACCGCCACCGGTGGGCGCTCCTACGACCCCGGGACTACTCCTTCGGTGGTACCTCCCGTCACACGCATACCAGCCGGACGGCGTGTCGAGCCGACACGCCGCCTTCCTCGAAACCCGTTGCGAAATAGTCCGATCCCGCCCTTGCCAAGGAGCAGGCCGAGGCGTAGAAATCTCCCTACGCCCTTCCGCAAGGAGAGGCGGTCGGACAGCAATCGAGGTCCACACCAGCGGAGCAATCTGCCGGACTCGCGGGACGACGCGAGGGGACCAGGCGCGCTGACCGACGTTCGGGGGGCGTCAGACCCGGACAAACCGAGACCCGGCCAACTCATACTTGGCCGGGTCTCACCTTGTCTGCGCGCTTGTCGCCCAAGGCCTGCGGGTTCAGGACCATGTCTACCGGGCACCCGTACCGGGGTGTGTGACCAACACGCGTCCAGCGTGTAAACAGTGCTCCGCAGGGTCCCCGCGCTACCGCGGCGCCTGTCCCCCCGATACGGTCGTCGGGACGAGCCCGCCCCGCCCCAGGAGGTCTCCTGTGCCCGACCGTTCGCGCCACCTCATCGGACTGCTCCTCGGCGCCGAGGAGGACTGGCCCCAAGCGTTCGAGGCGATCCTGCGACGCGTCGGGCCGGTCACCGACGCCTCGGGCGTGGTCCACGAGGTCGAGTCCGAACGGCTCACCATCGAGCCGTTCGAGCTGACCGACCCGGTCCGGCCGGGTCTCGTCATCGACCGCCTCGCGTACTGGTACTACCACCCCCGCGAGTGGCTCAAGAAGGCCGCGCTCATGGACGGGACCTACCTGCTCAACAGCCCGTTCACCTTCCAGTCCATGGAGAAGCACTCGGCCTACTGCGCGATGGTGCGGCTCGGCCTGAAGATCCCGCGGACCGTCCTGGTCCCGTACAAGAACCCGGTCGACAACACCCGGTGGGCCTACACGGCGGCGAAGTACAACCAGGCGTTCGACCTCGACACCATCGCGGCCGACCTGGGCTACCCGCTCTACATGAAGCCGTTCGACGGCGGCGGCTGGCGGGGCGTCTCCCGCATCAACAACCAGGACGACCTGCACAAGGCCTACGACGAGTCCGGCGAGATGCTCATGCACCTGCAGGCGACGGTCGACTACGAGAAGTTCGCGCGGGCCCTCTCGATCGGCCCCGAGACGATGGTCATGGACTTCCGGCCGGACGAGCCGATGCACAACCGGTACGCGGTCTCGCACGACTTCCTCTCGGCCAAGGCCGGGTCGGAGTGCGCTGCGATCTCCAAGATCATCAACGCGTTCTTCGGCTGGGAGTTCAACTCCGCCGAGATGCTCGTCGCGGGCGACGAGGTCTACCCGATCGACTACGCCAACGCCTGTCCCGACGTGGCGGTCACCTCGCTGCACTACTACTTCCCCTGGGCGATCACCGCGCTCGTGCGCTGGTCGGTCTACTCCCTGGTCACCGGCCGGAAGATGTCGGTCGACCTGCACACCGAGCGGTACTTCGCCATCGCCGACGACGACTCGCTGTCCTACGACAGCAAGATCACCGCCTACCTCGCCCTGGCCAACGAGCACTACTCGACGGACCGCTACCGGCAGTTCTGCGAGGAGTACCTTCCCCACCTGCCGGAGCAGGTCCACGACTGGGTGACCTCGCCGGACTTCGACCGGCTGCTGCGCGAGACGGTGGACGCGACGTACCCCGAGCACGAGCGGGAGCAGTTCATGGCCCACTTCCGCGGCCTGCTCGGGATGTGGGCGAAGGACAACGCCCCTGCCTGAGATCGCCATCGAGCGCTACGTGACGACCGTGATCGGCGCCGTCACGGGCGATGACTGGGTCGCGCTGCGCCGAGTCCTGCACCCGTACCTGCGCTTCACCGACGAGTACGGACGCACCACGCGCGGCCGGACCAAGGTGATCGCGCTGCTCCGGATGTGCGAGACCCTCGACCCGCCGACCGAGGTCGAGCTGCGCGAGGGCCAGGTCGGGGGGGGGGGGGGGGGGGGGGGGGGGTGGGGGGGGGGGTTGGGGGGGGGGGGGGGGGGGGGGGGGGGGGGGGGGGGGGGGGGGGGGGGGGGGGGGGGGGGGGGGGGGGGGGGGTGGGGGGGGGGGGGGGGGGGGGGGGGGGGGGGGGGGGGGGGGGAGGGGGGGGTGGGGGGGGGGGGAGATCGTTGGGGGGGTGGTGGGGGGGGGGGTGGGGGGAAAATGGTGTTTTTGGGGGGGGGGGGGGGGGGGGGGGGGGGGGGGGGGGGGGGGGGGGGGGGGGGGGGGGGGGGAGGGAGGAGGGGGGGGGGGGGGGGGGGGGGGGGGGGGCTCCCGGGCCGCCGGGCGGGCGCGGGGGGGGTTCGGGCCCGGGGAGCGCGCGCCGGGTGGGGCGTTTGTGTTGGGGGACCGGCCGCCCCCCGGTCAGGGGCGGGCGTGCCCACGTCTGAAGCCGGCGCCTCGAGAGACGGTGGCCAAGCTGGTCGACGGGTCCGACGTGCCGGTCCATGTGGGGTTCCAGAGACGGTTCGACGGCGGGTACCAGCGGGCGCGCCAGGCGGTCGCCGACGGCGAGCTCGGGTTCGTCCACACCATCAGGGCGAGCACTCACGACCAGGCCCCGCCGCACGCGGCGTACATCCCGACGAGCGGTGGCCTGTTCCGGGACTGCTCGATCCACGACTTCGACATCGTTCGGTTCATCACGGGGCACGAGGTGGTGTCGGTGTTCGCCTCCGGCGCCAACAAGGGCGCCTCGTTCTTCTCCGAGGCCGGCGACGTGGACACGGCGGCCGCCATCCTCACCCTCGACGACGGCACGCTCGTCTCGGTGACGGCCACCCGCTACAACGGTGGCGGGCACGATGTCCGGATGGAGGTCTTCGGCAGCGACGGCACCATCGGCGTCGGCTACGACCAGTCGCTGGCCGTCAGCTCGGCGGAGGCCGGGAGGCGACCTGACCACCGGCCCCCGGCACTGGTCGTTCATGGAGCGGTTCCTGCCCGCCTACCGCGCCGAGCTGACCGCCTTCGCCGACGTCGCCCGCGGGCTGCGGCCGTCCCCGTGCACCGTCCTCGACGCCATGCAGGCGTTCCGGATCGCCGAGGCCTGCGAGCTCTCGCGGCACGAGGACCGGGTCGTCCGCCTCGACGAGATCCCGTCGGCATGAGCGCCGCGGCTCAGTCGGGTCCCTTCGACCTCGTCACGATCGGCCGGACCGGAGTGGACATCTACCCGCTCGACCACGGCGTCGGCCTCGAGGACGTCCGGACCTTCGAGAAGTTCCTCGGCGGCAGCGCGACCAACGTCGCCGTGGCGGCGGCGCGCTACGGCCGGAGGACCGCGATCGTCACCCGCACCGGCCGCGACCCGTTCGGCACCTACGTGAAACGGCAGCTGCGCGCCCTCGGCGTCGACGACGTCTTCGTCGAGCCGGTCGACGGACCGCCGACGCCGGTGACGTTCTGCGAGATCTTCCCGCCGGACAGCTTCCCGCTCTACTTCTACCGGTACCCCATCGCACCGGACCTGCTCATCGAGCCGGAAACCCTTCCGCTGCAGGCGATCCAGGACGCCAGGATCTACTGGTCCACGGTGACCGGTCTGTCCGCAGGAGCCCAGCCGGACGTCCCACTTCGCCGCGTGGGAGGCGCGCGGGCGCCGCACGCATACCGTCCTCGACCTCGACTGGCGGCCGATGTTCTGGCCGGACGCCCAGGACGGCCGCGCCCAGGTGGAGAAGGCGCTCGAGCACGTCACCATCGCGGTCGGCAACCGTGAGGAGTGCGAGGTCGCCGTCGGCGAGACCGACCCCAACCGCGCCGCCGACGCTCTGCTCGACCGCGGCCTGGAGCTGGCGATCGTCAAGCAGGGCCCCAAGGGCGTCCTCGCCGCGACGCGCGACGAGCGGGTCGAGGTGCCGACCTTCCCGGTCGAGGTGGTCAACGGTCTCGGAGCCGGCGACGCGTTCGGCGGCGCCCTCGTCCACGGCCTGCTCGGCGGCTGGGACCTGCGCCGCACGCTGGAGTTCGCCAACGTCGCCGGAGCCATCGTCGCGTCCCGGCTGGAGTGCTCGACGGCGATGCCCGACGAGGCGGAGGTCCGGGACGCCCTCGACTCCCGCGTCATCCCGACCGTCCCCCCGACCGTCATGGCGGCGGGAGAGTCGCGATGACCGTCGAGACCCGGCCCACCGTCCCGGTCCGTGACCTCACCGAGGTCCGGGTCCGTGAACCGCAACGGATCCCCGACGCGTGGGCCGCCCGCCACCGCCGGCCGATCGCCGGGGACGACGGCCGGCTGCTCGTCGTGGCCGCCGACCACCCGGCCCGCAATGCGCTCGGCGTCCGCAGTGACGGCATGGCGATGGCCAGCCGGACCGACCTGCTCGAGCGGCTCGCCACCGCGCTCGCACGACCCGGCGTCGACGGGGTCCTCGGCACGCCGGACATCCTCGACGATCTACTCCTCATGGGCGCCCTGGACGACAAGGTCGTCGTCGGGTCGATGAACCGGGGAGGGCTGCAGGGGGCGTCGTTCGAGCTGGACGACCGCTTCACCGCGTACCGCGCCGTCGACGTCGCCGCGCACGGCCTCGAGGGCGGCAAGATGCTCACCCGCATCTGCCTCGACGACCCTGGCACGGTCGCGACGCTGCAGGCGACCGCGGACGCGGTGACCGAGCTCGCCGGCCTCGGCCTGATGGCGATGATCGAGCCGTTCCTCTCGGTGCGCCGCGAGGGTCGGGTGGTCAACCTGCTCGACCCGGAGTCGACGATCAAATCCATCTCGGTCGCCTCCGCGCTCGGCGGCTCGAGCGCCCACACCTGGCTGAAGCTTCCGGTGGTCGACGAGCTGGATCGGGTCATGGACGCGACCACGCTGCCCACGCTGCTGCTGGGCGGCGACCCCCAGGGCGACCCCCACGACACCTATGCGTCGTGGGGCGCCTCGCTCGACCTCCCGGCGGTCCGCGGTCTCGTCGTCGGGCGCGCGCTGCTCTACCCTCCGGACGGCGATGTGGCCGCAGCGGTCGACATCGCGGCCGAGCTTGTGCACGGAGCCACGCGATGAGCAGCCGCTGGGTCCTGCCGCTCGGCAGCGCGGAGCGGGAGGACTGGTCGGTCGTCGTCGACGAGACGGTCGACGGCTGGGCCTACACCGGGCTGTATGCGGGTTCGTTGCTTCCCGGTGAGGAGCGGGGCCTCTCGACCGGCACCCGGGAGCTGGTGGTGGTGCCGCTCTCGGGCTCGGTCGACGTGCAGTGCACCGAGTCGAGCGGCGTGACGTCCCGCGTCCGGCTCACCGGCCGAACGTCGGTGTTCGCCGGTCCCACGGACGTGGCCTTCGTCCCGCGGGACAGCGACCTCGTCCTCGAGGCCGCCGAGCCCTGCCGGGTGGCGCTCGCCGTAGCCGTGGTCCCCGACCAGCCGCTGGGACCCGTGCCGCCGTTCCGGCACCTCGCCGCGGCGGACGTCCCCGTCGAGCTGCGCGGGGCCGGGCAGGCCTCGCGCGAGGTACGCAACTTCGGCGTCCCCGGCGTCCTCGACGCGGAGGCCCTCATCGCCTGCGAGGTCATCACCCCCGCCGGCAACTGGAGCTCCTATCCCCCGCACAAGCACGACACCCGGCGCGAGGGCGTCGAGTCGCAGCTCGAGGAGATCTACTACCACGAGGTCCAGGCGTCCGATGAGGCTCCGGAGGGCGCCGACCCGATGGCCTACCTCCGGGTCTACGGCACCGCGGACCGGGAGATCGACGTCCTGGCGGAGGTGCGGACCGGCGACGTGGTCCTCGTGCCTCACGGCTGGCACGGCCCGGCGATGGCGGTTCCCGGGTACGACCTCTACTACCTCAACGTCATGGCCGGCCCGGGACCCGAGCGCGCCTGGCTGATCTGCGACGACCCGGCGCACGGCTGGGTCCGGGAGACGTGGACGTCGCAGGCCGTCGACCCCCGGCTACCGCTGTCCTCACCGGGAGGCTCGCGATGACCCCTGGCCAGCCGGGGCAGCGCCGCTCGTCACCCCCACCACCGGAGAGGCCCCGCAGTGAAGCTCGCTCTCGACCCTACATGTTCCGGACCGTCCCGCTCCTCGAGCTTCCGGGCGTCGTCGCCGACCTCGGCTACGAGTGGATCGAGCTGTCCCCCGGGACGACGTCATCCCGTTCTTCAACCATCCCCGGATCGACGACGCCGGCGTCGCCGCCTTCCGAACGGCGCTGGCCGCGGCGGGCGTCGGCATCTCGTCGGTGCTGCCGCTGTTCCGGTGGTCGGGTCCGGACGAGGAGGACCGGCGCGCCGCCGTGCGCTACTGGAAGCGCGCCATCCAGATCGCCTCCGACCTCGGCGTGGACACGATGAACTCGGAGCTCAACGGCAACCCGCGCGAGGCCGCGGTGTGCGAGCGGCAGTTCTGGAGGTCCATGGAGGAGCTGCTGCCCGAGTTCGAGAAGGCCGGCATCCGGCTGGTGCTGGAGCCGCACCCCGACGACTGGGAGGAGGACGGGAAGCGCGCCCTGGACCTCATCCGCGGCATCAACTCGCCGCTCGTCTCGTTCCTCTACTGCGCGCCGCACACCTTCCACCAGGGGAACGACTGCGACGGCATCATGGACAAGGCCGGCGACCTGCTCACCATGGTCCACGTGGCCGACGCCTACGACCACACCGCGTCGTCCGGTCTGCGCTACATCGTCAACCCGCCGGGGTCCCAGGTCACCGTCCACCAGCACCTCGACATCGGTCAGGGCGAGGTCGACTTCCGGCAGTTCTTCGCCGGCCTGGAGCGGATCGGCTTCGACGGGATCGTCACGTCGTGCGTCTTCGCCTGGGAGGACCGAGCCACCGACTCCAGCGTCTTCATGCGCGACACCATCCGCTCGTACCTCGACAAGTGGGCCACCCCCCCGACCCTCCAGTCACCAGCTACGCCACCCTCGAAGGAAGCATCATGAGCACCCCCACCCGCATCACCCACCTGGTCGACGGCACCTCCTGGGAGGGAACCGCCGAGCGCACCTCACCGGTCTTCAACCCGGCCACCGGCGAGCAGACCGGGGTCCTCGACCTCGCCTCCGCGGACCTCGTCGGCGAGGTCGTCGCGAACGCGAAGGCGGCCTGGCCGGACTGGGCCGAGGCGTCCCTGGCCAAGCGCAGCAAGGTCCTCTTCGCCTTCCGCCAGCTCCTGGACGAACGCAAGCAGGAGATCGCCGCGCTCATCACCGCGGAGCACGGCAAGGTCCTCGACGACGCCCTCGGCGAGGTCACCCGCGGCCTCGAGGTCGCCGAGTTCGCCTGTGGGATCCCGCACCTGCTCAAGGGCGGGTTCTCCGAGAACGCGTCGACCAGCGTCGACGTGTACTCGATGCGGCAGCCGCTCGGCGTCGTCGCGGTCATCTCTCCCTTCAACTTCCCGGCCATGGTGCCGATGTGGTTCATCCCCATCGCCATCGCCTGCGGGAACGCGGTCGTCCTCAAGCCCAGCGAGAAGGACCCCTCGGCCGCGCTGGCCGTCGCTCGACTGTGGAAGGAGGCCGGTCTCCCCGACGGCGTCATGAGCGTGGTCAACGGCGACAAGGAGGCGGTCGACGCCCTGCTCACCCACCCCGACATCAAGTCGGTCTCGTTCGTGGGCTCCACGCCGATCGCCAAGTACGTCTACGAGACCGGCACGGCGCACGGCAAGCGGGTGCAGGCCCTCGGCGGCGCGAAGAACCACATGCTGGTCCTGCCGGACGCCGACCTCGACCTCGCCGCCGACGCCGCCGTCAACGCCGGCTTCGGCTCGGCCGGCGAGCGCTGCATGGCCATCTCCGCCCTCATCGCCGTCGAGCCGATCGCCGACGAGCTGGTCTCGAAGATCCGCGACCGGATGGGCAAGCTGGTCACCGGTGACGGGACCCGGGGCTGCGACATGGGCCCGCTGGTCACCAGCCAGCACCGCGACAAGGTGGTGTCCTACCTCGACTCGGGCGTCGCCGACGGCGCGACCCTGGTCGTCGACGGTCGCGGCGCCGACTTCGACGCCGACGGCGAGGGGTACTTCCTCGCCCCGACGCTCTTCGACAACGTCGAGCCGGGGATGTCCGTCTACGACGACGAGATCTTCGGCCCGGTCCTCTCGGTTGTGCGGGTGCACTCGTACGAGCAAGGGGTGAACCTCATCAACTCCAACCCGTACGGCAACGGGACGGCGATCTTCACCAACGACGGTGGCGCCGCGCGGCGGTTCCAGCACGAGATCGAGGTCGGCATGGTCGGCGTCAACGTGCCGATCCCGGTTCCGGTCAGCTACTTCTCGTTCGGCGGCTGGAAGAACTCGCTCTTCGGTGACACCCACGCGCACGGGATGGAAGGTGTCCACTTCTTCACCCGCGGCAAGGTCGTCACCTCGCGCTGGCTCGACCCCAGCCACGGCGGCCTCAACCTCGGCTTCCCCCAGAACGCATAAAGCCCTCGGCCCCTGCCGATGACGTTTCCCTCGTCGCTTCCGCCTGCCCGGACCCCACCGTCGATGGATGCCCCGCCGCTGCGGTGGGGCATCCTCGGGACCGGGTGGATCGCCCGCCGGTTCGTCGGGGCGATGCGGCAGAACACCAGGCAGGACGTGTATGCGGTCGGCTCGCGATCGCTCGACGTCAGCGCGCGCCTTCGCCGCGGACGCGGGTGTCGAGCAGGCCCGCTGCTACGGCACGTACGAGGAGCTCGTCGGCGACTCGGAGGTCGACGTCGTCTACGTCGCGACACCCCATCACCTCCACGTCGAGCACGCCCTGCTCTCCTTGTCCGCCGGCCGGAACACGTTCGTGGAGAAGCCGATCGGACTGAACGACGCGGAGGTCTCGCGGATGACGGCCGCGGCGGCGGAGTCCGGCCTGTTCCTCCGCGAGGCGCTGTGGTCCGCATACCTGCCGAAGTTCGACGTGATCCGCCAGCTGTTGGACGACGAGGTCCTCGGCACGATCCACTCCGTCCAGGCGGACATGGGTGAGCACTTCGCGGCCGACCACCGCATCATGCGCGCCGACCTGTCGGGCGGAGCACGCTACGACCTGCTGACCTACCCGTTGTGGCTCGCCCGGTGGGTCCTCGGGCCGCTGGAGACCGTGCAGGACCTGGCCACCCCGGCCCCGCCGACGCTGAGCCCGGACGGGGTCGAGGGCCAGATCGCCGTGGTCCAGCGCAACGCCGCCGGCGCGGTCGCGGTGCTGTTCGCCAGTGTGCTGGGCGACACGCCGACGACGGCCACCGTCGTCGGCTCCCAGGCCACCCTCCGGCTGGACGGACCTTTCTACCAACCCGGAGGCTTCTCGCTCCGGTCGCACGACGGGCGGGAGCTGCGCTACGACGAACCGCAGATCGCGCACGAAGGACTCCACTACGAGGCGGCAGCCGTCGCCCGCGCCCTGGCCCCATCACTCGACCGGAAGACGACGACTCATGCCTGACCTGACCAGCTCGACCGCCGGTTCGAAAGCCACGAACACCGACCCCCGCTACGCGAAGCTGACCATCGGCGTGTGTCCCGACCAGTGGGGCGTGTGGTTCCCCGAGGACGAGAAGCAGATCCCCTGGGCGACGGCGCTGGACGAGATGGGCGCAGCGGGCTTCTCGGTCATGGAGACCGGCCCGTTCGGCTACTTCCCCAAGGACCCCAAGCGGATGCAGGAGGA
Organism: uncultured Actinomycetota bacterium; assembly: GCA_963757225.1. GTDB lineage: Bacteria > Actinomycetota > Actinomycetes > Actinomycetales > Dermatophilaceae > Lapillicoccus. The sequence goes on along the minus strand of CAVWQU010000018.1, from coordinate 121,937 downwards.
GATGGACCGGCGCGGCTTCCGGGTCGTCGCCGGCACCGGGTTCGGCATCCTCCACAAACCCGAGGCCTGGGCCGAGACGGAGGCGACCTTCCGGGCCATCGCCGAGACGCACGCCGCGGTCGGAGCCGAGTACGTCGTCCACCTGCCGCCGCTGTTCCGCGACGACAAGACCTGGGAGTACACCGACGACCGGGTGCTGTCCACCGAGGCGTGGAACCACTACATCGCGGGCGCCGACCGGCTCGGGCGCCTCCTCAAGGAGGACTACGGCCTGAAGATGGTCCTCCATCCGCACGGCGACAGCCACATCGAGACGCCGGAGGACATCGACCGCATCTTCGAGGCGACCGACCCCGAGTACGTCGGGTTCTGTCTCGACACCGGTCACATCGTCTACGGGGGCGGGGACCCGGTCGAGCTGTGCCGGAAGTACCCCGACCGGATCTCCTACGTCCACATCAAGGCGATGGACCCGGCGCTGGTGCAGCAGGCCCACGACGAGGACTGGCCGTTCGGGCTGGCGGTGGCCAAGGGATGCTCGGTCGCGCCACCGGCCGGGGCGCCGGACATGCCGGCCGTCGTCGAGGCGCTGGCCGACCTCGACAAGGAGCTCTACGTGGTCTGCGAGCAGGACATGTACCCCTGCGACCCCTCGTACCCGCTGCCCAACGCCATCCAGACCCGCGAGTACCTCGCCTCCATCGGCCTCGGCCTCAACTGACTCAGGAGCTCCCCACCATGACCGTTCGCATCGGCATGATCGGCCCCGGTGGCATGGGGCAGGCCCACATCGACCGCATCCACACCGTCATCGCCGGCGGCCGAGTGGTGGCCGTGTCCGACGTGGACCCCGCCCGCGCGGCCGCGGTGGCCGAGCGGATCGGCGCCACGGCATACCCGGACTCGGCGAGCCTCATCGCGTCCGACGTCGACGCCGTGATGATCTGCAGCTACGGGCCGGCGCACGAGGTGGACGTCCTCGCCTGCATCGCGGCGGGCAAGCCGGTGTTCTGCGAGAAGCCGCTCACCCCGACCGCCGACGCGGCCCTGCGGATCATGGAGGCGGAGCAGGCGGCCGGCCGGCGGCTGGTCACCGTCGGGTTCATGCGGCGGTTCGACCGCTCCTACCGGGAGATGAAGGCGCTGCTGGACTCGGGCGACCTCGGCGAGACGTTGATGGTCCACTGCGCGCACCGCAACCCCACGGTGCCGGAGAACTACACGTGGGACATGGCCATCAACGACACGGCGATCCACGAGGTCGACACGATGCGCTGGCTGCTCGGCGAGGAGTTCGTGACCGCCCGGGTCGACACGCCGAAGCGGACGTCGCTGCGGTTCGCCCACCTGCAGGACCCGCTCGTCCTGGTGCTCGAGACCGAGTCGGGCGTCCGGGTCGACGACGAGATCTTCGTCAACTGCCAGTACGGCTACGACATCCGGTGCGAGGCGGTCGCCGAGAAGGGCACCGTCTCCCTGTCCGACCAGGAGGCCGTCACGGTCCGCGACGGTTCGGGCCACGGCAACCGCGTCGCCCGCGACCACAACGACCGGTTCTGGGGCGCCTTCGTCACCGAGGTCCAGGAGTGGATCAACGCCGTCGCCGGCGGCGCAGCACGCCGGATCGACGTCATGGGACGGGTATGCGGCGGCGTGCGTCTGCGACGCGGGGGTCAAGGCGCTCACCGAGGAGGGTGTCGTCAAGGTGGAGATGATCGCCAAGCCGGCGTTCTACGAATGAGGCGCGTCGAGCGTCAGCGCTCGTCCACGACCATCTCGAGGGCGTAGTCCTCGGCGTGGTAGATGTGGTCGCCGAACTCGACCGCCTTGCCGGCGATATCGAAGGCCATCCGCGTCATCGTGAGGACCGGCTGGCCTCCCCCGCAGCCGCGAGATGTCGTCGCTCGGTGGGTGTCGGCATGCGAGCACCGATGCTCTGGCGGGCGACGATCGGCTTGGCGCCTCGGGTCCGCAGCGCGTCATAGAGCCCGGTCGCCTCGAGCTCCTCCCGGCCGAGGTCGAAGTACTCGGGTGGAAGCCAGTTGTGGAGCAGGGCCAGAGGTTTGTCCTCGACCAGCCGCAGCCGGACGATGGACAGGGTTTCCGCGCTCTCGTCGAGGTCGAGGCGCCAGGCGGCGCGGGGTCCTCGCACCACCTCCAGGTCGAGCACGGCGGTTCGCGGAGAGCGGCCCGCCCCCTTCAGCTCGTCGTAGAGGCTGGAGAGCTCGAACCGTCGATGCACCTTGCGGTTCGCCACCGTCGTCCCGACGCCGCGGCGGCGGACCAGCAGGCCCTGGTCCACCATCTCCTGGATCGCTCGCCGCACCGTCGGCCGCGACAGGCCCAGCCGGTCACACATCGCCATCTCGTTCTCGAACGGGTCCCCGGGCTCGAGTCGGCCGTCGGTGATCGCCGCGCGTAGCTGTTCGGCGACCTGGTGGTAGAGGGGCACCGGCGACGAGCGGTCGATGCGGAGATCGATGAGCTGTGCCGGCATACCAGGACCCTAACGAGAAGTAAGCCTTAACGTGAGAATGTTAGGACAATTTTATCGCTCCATCGGGAGGACAGATGACCAGGGCGGCGGTTGACCGCCCAGCTGATATCGAAGGCCAGGCGGGTCAAGGCGTTTCGACGATGTCGCAACGGCGGCGCGCTACCGCTTGCTCAGGGCCATCCAGGTGTCGACGACGGTGTCGGGGTTGAGGCTCATGGTGTCGATGTGCTGGTCGAGGAGCCACACGGCGAGGTCGGGGTGGTCGGAGGGACCTTGACCGCAGATGCCGACGTACTTGCCCGCCTTCTTGCACGCCGTGATGGCGAGCTCGAGCATGTGCTGCACGGCGGGGTCGCGCTCGTCGAACCCGGCGGCGACCAGCGCCGAGTCGCGGTCGAGACCGAGGGTCAGCTGGGTCATGTCGTTGGAGCCGATGGAGAACCCGTCGAAGTACTCGAGGAACTGGTCGGCGATCACGGCGTTGGACGGCAGCTCGCACATCATGATGACCTGCAGGTCGTTCTCACCGCGGCTGAGGCCGTGCTCGGCGAGGAGCTCGACGACGCCGCGCGCCTCCGTCAGCGTGCGCACGAACGGGATCATCACCTTGACGTTGGTGAGGCCCATGGTGTCGCGGACGTACTTCAGCGCCTCGGCCTCCATGGCGAAGCAGTCGGCGAAGTCCGGTGACAGGTACCGGGAGGCACCGCGGTACCCGATCATCGGGTTCTCCTCGTGCGGCTCGTAGTTCGGTCCGCCGACGAGGTTCGCGTACTCGTTGGACTTGAAGTCCGACATCCGCACGATGACCGGCTTGGGGTGGAAGGCGGCGGCGATGGTGCCGACGCCCTCGGCGACCCGTTGCACGAAGAACTCCCGGGGGCCGGGGTATGCGGCGACGGCCTCGTCGATCTTCCGGGCCAGACCCGGGTCGTCACCGGAGAGGGTCCCGGCGGCGTGGTCGAGGAGCGCCTTGGGGTGGATGCCGATCTGCCGGTTGATGATGAACTCCAGCCGGGCCAGCCCGACCCCCTCGTTGGGCAGCATCGAGAACGCGAACGCCTGGTCCGGGGTGCCGACGTTCATCATGATGCCCACGTCGATGTCCGGCATGGCGCCGAGGTCGGTCTGCTCGACCTGGATCTCCAGCAGCCCCTCGTAGACGAACCCGGTGTCACCCTCCGCGCACGAGACGGTCACCTCCCGACCCTCGGCCAGGTCCTGGGTCGCCGACCCGGTGCCCACGACGGCGGGGATGCCGAGCTCGCGGGCGATGATCGCCGCGTGACAGGTCCGCCCGCCGCGGTTGGTGACGATCGCGCTGGCCCGCTTCATGATCGGCTCCCAGTCGGGGTCGGTCATGTCGGCGACCAGCACCTCCCCCTCGTGGAAGTCGCGCATCTGGTCGGCGGACTTGAGGATCCGCACCGCCCCGGCGCCGGCCTTCTGCCCGATCGCGCGCCCCTCGACCAGGACCTCCGCGGAGCTGCCGCCCTTCACCTTGTACCGCTGCAGGCTGGCCCCGCTGCGCCGGGACTGCACCGTCTCCGGGCGGGCCTGCAGGATGTACAGCTTCCCGTCGATCCCGTCCTTGCCCCACTCGATGTCCATCGGCCGGCCGTAGTGCTTCTCGATCGAGACCGCCAACCGGGCCAGCTCCTCGACCTCCTCGTCGGTCAGCGAGAACCGCACCCGCTCCGCGGCGTCCACGTCGACGAACTCCGTCGTCTTGCCCACGTTCGGGTCGTCGGTGAACACCATCTTGGTGGCCTTGCCGCCCACGCCGCGCTTGAGCACCGCTGGGGTCCCGGCCGCCAGACCCGGCTTCCACACGTACCACTCGTCCGGGTTGACCGCCCCCTGCACCACGGCCTCGCCCAGCCCGTAGGACGCCGTTACGAACACCGCGTCGGTGAACCCCGACTCGGTGTCCATCGTGAACATCACGCCGGACGCCCCGACGTCCGAACGCACCATCCGCTGGACCCCGGCCGACAGTGCCACGTCGGCGTGCTCGAACCCGTGGTGCACCCGGTAGGCGATCGCCCGGTCGTTGTAGAGCGAGGCGAACACCTCGCGGATCGCCGTCAGCACCGGCTCGATCCCCCGGATGTTGAGGAAGGTCTCCTGCTGCCCCGCGAACGACGCGTCCGGCAGGTCCTCGGCCGTCGCCGACGACCGCACCGCGAACGACGCCGCGTCCTCGTCCCCGTTGCCGGCCTCACCGGCCAGCTTCGCGTAGGCGTCGCGGACCTCCTGCTCCAACGCGGGCTGCAGGGGCTGCTCGACGATCGCCGTCCGCACCTGCTTCCCGACCCGCGCCAGGGCGTCCGTGTCGTCGGTGTCCAGGCCCTCCATCAACCCGGTGATCCGGGCCGCCAGCCCCTCCTGCGACACGAAGTCCCGGAACGCCGAGGCCGTCGTCGCAAACCCGTCCGGTACGCGTACGTCGGCCGATGCGAGGTTGCCGATCATCTCCCCCAACGACGAGTTCTTCCCCCCGACCTCGTCCAGGTCGGCCATCCCCAACGACGAGAACCACTTGACGTTCGCGCTCACAAGCTCGCTCCTTTGCGACTCTCCGCTGAGCCGGCACGGTTGGCCGACTGCAGGGTCTGGACGATGAGGGTGGACATCTCCTCGACCGACTTCGTGGTCGAGTTGATCACCGGAAGCCGGTTGGCCGCATACATCGCCTCGGCCCGACGCAGCTCGTAGGTGCACTGCTCGAGCGAGGCGTACCTCGAGTTCGGGCGACGCTGCTGACGCACCTCGGACAACCGCCCCGGCGTCGCCAACAGCCCGATCACCCGGTCCCGCAGGTGTTTGATGGGTCTCGGCAGGTCGGTGGTCTCCAGGTCCTCCTCGACCAGCGGGTAGTTCGCGACGAACAGGCCGTGCTGCAGCGCCAGGTACATCGTGGTCGGCGTCTTCCCGCAGCGCGATGGCGCGATGAGGACGACCTCCGCCTTGTCCATCGCCCGCAGGCTCTGGCCGTCGTCGTGCTCGATCGAGTACTCGATGGCCGCCATCCGCGCGTTGTAGCGCTGGACGTCGCCGACCCCGTGCAGCTGCGCCGCGACCCGGGCAGCCGGTACCCCGAACACCTCCTCGACCCGCGAGATGTGCAGCTCGAAGAAGTCGATCATCGGACACGTCGTCGTGTGCAGGACCTCGCGGATCTCGTCGGTCGCGGCCGTGGTGAAGGCGATCGGCGTGATCGGGCCCTCCGCGGCCCGGTCGAGCACCTCGACGACCCGGCGGGCCTCCTCCGGCGTGGTGATGAACGGGATCAGCCGGCGATCGAACCGCAGCTGCGGGAACTGGATAAGCAGCGCGTTGCCCATCGTCTCCGCGCTGATGCCCGTGCTGTCCGACAGGAAGAACACCGGCGTCGCCGACGTGCCGCGCGCGGCATCGGCGGAGGTCATACCAGGAGACCGTAGGTGCGACGGCCCGTCGACGACTCCAGTTGGTTCCGCTGGACGGAAGCGACGTCGATCACAGGAACAGGAGACACGGGCGAGGACCTCCCGGTGTGTCGTCGGCGGCGGCGGCCTACGGGCGACGCTACCGCCGCGACTGCCGGCCGCATAGGCGGGGCCGACAGTCGCGGGCGGTGGGTGAGGATCACACTCGGGCGAGCTCCTTGGCGCGTTCCGCGTCGGCCCGGACGTCGGAGGCGTCGCCGGGCTCGGTCAGCGGGTGCTCGTGCTCGTCGAGCATGTCCTCCTCGTTGAACGGCTCGCGCCCGCTGAGGACGTCGTCCATCCGTCCCTTGTCGACGGTCTTGGTCCAGCAGCCGATGAGGACGGTGGCGACCGCGTTCCCGGAGAAGTTCGTGACGGCGCGGGCCTCGGACATGAACCGGTCGATGCCGACGATGAGGCCGATGCCGTCGAGCAGCTCGGGGCGGTGGCTCTGGAGACCACCGGCCAGGGTCGCGAGGCCGGCGCCGCTGACGCCGGCCGCCCCCTTGCTCGCGACGATCATGAACAGCAGCAACGAGATCTGCTCGGGGATCGACAGCGGGTCGCCCAGGGCGCCGGCGATGAACAGCGACGCCATGGTCAGGTAGATCGCCGTGCCGTCGAGGTTGAACGAGTAGCCGGTCGGGACCACGACGCCGACGGTGCTGCGGTCCACGCCGAGGTGGTCCATCTTGGCGATCAGCCGCGGCAGGGCCGACTCGGAGGAGGAGGTGGCGAAGATCAGCAGGTACTCGCGGGCGAGGTACCGCACCAGCCGGAAGATCGAGACGTTGGCCACGGCCTTGAGCAGGCTGCCGAGGATCCCGAAGACGAAGATCAGGCAGGTCAGGTAGAACGCGACCATCAGGGTCAGCAGCTGGGTGACCGCGGCCCAGCCGGTCTGGCCGACGACACTCGCGATCGCCCCGAACGCCCCGATCGGGGCCAGCCACAGGATCATCGTGAGGATCTTGAAGACCAGGCGCTGCAGGTTCGCGACGCCGCGCAGGATCGGCTCGCCGGCCGGGCCCAGCATCTGGACCGCGAAGCCGACGAGGAGCGCGACGAACAGGGTCTGGAGGACGTTGCCGCTCGTCAACGCGGAGAGCAGGGTCGTCGGGATGATGCCCTGGAAGAACTCGGAGAGGCCGCCGGCCTTCTCCGCGGTGTCGGCCAGCTTGGCCGCCGAGTCCGCGGTGGACGCGGAGATGTTGAGGCCGCTCCCCGGGTGGATGAGGTTGCCGACGACCAGGCCGATGGCCAGGGCGACCGTCGACATGACGAGGAAGTAGACGAAGGCGAGGCCGCCGACCCGGCCGACCGTGGCGGCCTTCCGGACCGAGCCGATGCCGAGGACGATCGTGCAGAAGATGACCGGGGTGATCATCATCTTGATCAGGCTGACGAACATCGTGCCGAGAACGCCGACGCTCTTGGCGGCGGCGGGGGCGACGAGGCCCAGGACCACGCCCGCCACCACCGCCACGATGACGGCGACGTAGAGCCAATGGGTGCGGTCGCGCTTCTTGCGGGCGGGCGACGGAGTGATGGTCGCGTCGGTGGTGGGTGAGGACATCGTTGCTCCTTCGGATGCGTCGTTGCGGTCCGAGAGGATGGTGGCGACATCGCGACACCCGGGTCACCATTGAGTGCATTTCGTTCACCGAGCACACCGAACGACAGGAGTCGTCGTGGCCCCGCACGTTCCGCGTTCGCTGGCGGGTCAGGCAGCAGCGCTGATGTTCGGCATCGTCGTCGTCATCGTCGTCCTCGGCGGTGCGCTCGCCGCGCTCGACGCCCGCCGCGACGGCGACGACGCCGCCCGGGAGCGCGTCGTCGCCATCGCTTCCGCGCTGGCCGCCGCTCCCTCGACGGCGGCGGCCCTCCAGGCCGGCAGTCCGACGGCGACGCTCCAGCCGGTGACGGAACGGGTGCGCCACGACACCCAGATCGCCTTCATCACGATCATGTCCCCCGACGGCACGCGCTACACGCATACCGACCCGTCGTTGATCGGCCAGAAGTACCTCGGGACGACCGAACCCGCGTTGCGGGGGGAGACCTTCACCGAGGTCTTCACCGGCACCCTCGGGCCGTCGATCCGCGCGGTCGCGCCGGTGTATGCGGCGGACGGCCGGATCGTCGGGCTGGTCTCGGCCGGCATCACGCAGCAGACCCTGGCCGAGAACTGGTACGCCCAGCTGCCGTGGATCCTCGTCGTCGCGGCGACCGCGGTGCTGGCCGCCGTGGTCGGGATGTGGCTGGTGCGCCGACGCCTGCTCCGCCAGACCGGAGGGCTGTCGCCGCGGGACCTGCGGGTGATGTACGAGCACCACGACGCGGTCCTGCACTCGGTCTCGGAAGGCCTGGTCGTCGTGGAGGACGACCGCGCGGTGCTCATCAACGACGAGGCTCGACGGCTGCTCGGTGTCTCGGCCGAGGTCCCGATCGACATGCGGTCGCTGCCGGGGTTCCTGGCCGACGGCGCCGCAGACGCCGGCCACGGGTCGGTCGAGCCGTCGGTCAAGGACGAGGTCCGCGTCACCACGGACCGGGTGCTCGTCGTCAACCGGGCGCCGGTGATGATGGGCCACCGCGGCGCCGCCGACGTCGTGACCATCCGCGACCGCACCGAGCTCCAGGGCGCGCTCGGCGAGCTCGACTCGATGAAGGTGTTCGCGGAGTCGCTGCGCTCCCAGGCCCACGAGGCGGCGAACCGGCTGCACACCATCGTGGCGCTGGTGGAGATGGGCCGCGGCGACGAGGCGGTGCGGTTCGCCACGACCCAGCTGGAGCTCTCGCAGCGGCTGGTCGACCGGCTCACCGCGGCGGTCCACGAGCCGGCTCTCGTCGCGCTGCTGCTCGGCAAGTCGGCGCAGGCCGCCGAGCGCGGGATCGCGCTGACCGTGACCGACGAGACCCACCTCGGTGCCGACGAGGCTGAGGGCGAGATCGGCGGCGTCCTGACCCCGACCGAGATGGTGACCGTGGTCGGCAACCTCGTCGACAACGCGCTAGACGCCTGCGATAAGGACGACCCGTGGGTCGAGGTGACGGTCCGGCAGGACGAGTCCGCGCTGTTGGTCGTCGTGGCCGACAGCGGACCGGGGATGGACGAAGCGACCTTCGAGCAGGCGCGGCGCCGGGGGTACTCGACCAAGGAGGGCGGCATCGAGGGTCGCCGCGGGCTCGGCCTGGCGCTGGTCTCGCAGCTCGTCGAGCGGCACCGAGGCCGGCTCACCGCCGAGATGACCTACGGCTCGGTCGTGTCGGTGACCATCGACCGCGCGACGGCGTCGGCCGCTCGGGGCCGTCCGTGATCCGGGTCCTCGTCGTCGAGGACGAGCCGCTCATCGCGGAGGCGCACCAGGCCTACCTGGCGCGGGTCGGGGGCTACGACGTGGTCGCCGTGGTCAGCACCGCGCGCGAGGCGGTCCGCCAGGCGAGCACCGCCATCGCGGCCGAACGGCCGATCGACCTGGTACTGCTGGACATCGGCCTCCCGGACCACAGCGGGATCGAGCTCGCGTCCACCCTCTCCGGTATGCGGCCCACGCCCGACATCATCGCCATCACCAGCGAGCGCGATCTCGCCGTCGTGCGGGCCGCGGTCGCGCACGGGGTGCTGATCTACCTGCTGAAGCCGTTCACGTTCGGGGCGTTCCGCGACAAGCTCGAGCGCTACCAGCGCTATCGCGACGCGCTCGGCGGAGGCGGGGACGCGGTCAGCCAGCGCGACGTCGACGCGGCGATGGCCGAGCTGCGGGCCGTCGAGACGCGGGGTGCAGCGCCCAAAGGGGTGGCGCCGGAGACGACCGATGAGATCGCCCGTCTGGTCCGCGATGCCGCCGAGGGACTGTCGGCCTCGGAGGTGGCGTCGACCCTCGGGGTGTCCCGGGTGACGGCCTGGCGGTACCTCGAGCGGCTGGCCGACGACAACGCGGTGACGCGGACCAGCGACTACGGTCGCGCCGGCCGTCCGCAGGTCCGCTACCGCTGGCGCCGCTGAGCCCCGGAGTGATCGCGCTCAGGCCGGCGTGATGTCGTCGGCCGCTGCCCGGAGGTCGATCAGGTGCTGGGCGTGCTCGAAAAGGTGGACGTCCTCCTCGGTGGTCGGCTCCCAGCGCCGGGCCTCGACCGCCGTGCCCTCGGGGGCGAGGGCGACGAAGACGATGAGGCTGTGCGTGGTCAGCCGTCGTTCCGGCTGCGCCGGGTTGCCCGAGCGGACGTGGACGCTCACGTGCATGCTCGTCCGGCCGGTGTAGATCAGCCGGGCCTCGACCTCGACGAGGTCCCCGATCCGCAGCGGCTGGTAGAAGCGGACGCCACCGGCATACACGGCGACGTTGGCCGCGTCGCCCGACCACTGCGTGACCAGGACGTGGGCGGCCTCGTCGATCCAGCGCATGACGATGCCGCCGTGGACCTTGCCGCCCCAGTTGACGTCGGTCGGCGCCGCGAGGAACCGGAGCACGACGCGCGGTGCGGTGCTGGCCTCGGTGTAGGACTGCTCGGCCATCGCGGCGGCGATCTGCGCGCGCAGGTCGATGCGCCGGACGGCGGCGTGCTTCTGCGCGAGGTCCTCGTCGTCACCGTCGGGCAGCTCCGGGACCGCCGTCGGGCGGCCGTCGTCGTCCACCGCGACGAAGACCATGAGGCACTCGGTCGCGGGCTCCAGGTCGCGGCCGCGCGGCGAGCCCGACCGGATGGTGACGAGGATGTGCATGCTGCTGCGACCCGTGTACACCACCCGCGCCGTCGCCTCGACGAGGTCTCCGATCGAGACCGGCCGGGTGAAGTGGACGTTGCCGACGTAGGCGGTGACGCAGTACCGGGCGCTCCAGCCGACCGCGCACGCGTACCCGGCCTTGTCGATCCACTCGAGGACCCGGCCGCCGCTCACGTTGCCCAGGTAGCCCGCGTCGGTCGGCGCGGCGAGGAACCGGAGCGTCTGCTCGCGGCCCGGCGTGTCACGGTCCATTCGCGGGAGTCTGCCACCGGCGCCGCCCCGCGACCGACCGCGTCAGGCCGCGTCAGGCCCAGAACTCGTCGTTCTCGGTGGTGTCCCAGTAGTACTGGTCCACCCGCGCGATGCGGCCGTCGACCATCTCGAATACGAGCACCGACCTCAGGTCGAAGCTTCGGTCTCCCCGGGTCGCGACGTTGCGGTGGAGGGAGTAGCTGTGGTCGTCGCCCGCCGCGACGTCGTCGAGCAGGACCTGGAGGGTGCCACCCGACCGCTCGAAGAGGTCGCCGAAGAACTGGAGGATCGCGTCGGCGCCCTCCTTGGTTCCCGCGAAGTACCCGTTGCCCGGGACGACCCAGACGGCGTCGGGGCTGAAGACCTCGTTCCTGAGGGTCTCCATGTCCCCTGCGGTGAAGGCGGCGTAGCCGCGCCGGATGGTCTCGATGTCGGTCTGCTGGCTCATGACTCAGGTCCCTTCCGTGCTCGTCGACTGACGAACACCAGGATCCTGCGTCGCACCCGTTCGCGCATCGGGAGCCGGCCCTCAGATGCCGAGACGGGCCTCCCTATCGCGTGGAGGGTCCACGGTCAGGGGGCGGGCTGGCCGTGCTCGCAGTCGCAGTCGGGTCCGCAACCCGAAGCCGTCGCAAACACCTCCAGCCGACAGGCGCACGAGGCGAGGACCGGAACGTCGGCCCGCGCCGAGCCGACCGCCAGCTGCTGGGCGATGATCCGGGCCTCGTCGTGGCGTCCCAGGCGCTCCAGGCACTCGTGGTACCCGTGCAGGCTCCAGACGTTGCCCGGGTGGTGCACGGAGCGGCTCACCGTCGGGTCGAGACCCAGGTCCGCCGCATACACCGCCGCCGCCTCGGCGACCCGGCCCTGCTCCAGCAGGAGAGCGCCGTAGGCGTGGCGGGTCGGCTGCATCCAGCCCCACGGCTCGTCGTACGGGAGCGCGTCGTCGAGGGCGATGGCCCGCCGCAGGTGCGTGAAGCCCTCCTCGATCTGCCCTTCCCGGTAGGCGATCTCACCGTCCAGCATCGCCTCGGCGATGGTGAGGATGTCGCGGGAGGTGTTGTTGAAGAGGTACCGGCTGTCGGGGACCCGGGCCACCGCCGCGGCGAGCTCGTCGCGCGCGGTCCGGGCGGCGGCCACGTCGCCCAGCGCGGCATACCCGACGCCGCGGCCGTACAGGACCATCGCGGTCGTCGTGCAGTAGAGATCGGGGTCCTCGGGCAGGGACTGCGCGACGAGGTCGTGCCACTGTCCGAAGCGGACCAGCACGTGGGTTCGTAGCGGTACGAACGCCTCCAGCCAGTCGGCCATCGGCGGGCTCTCGATCCGTAGCAGGTCGGGCGTGAGCTGGGCGCTCAGCTCGTCGGCGGCGGCGCTGGCGTCGCCGTAGCGACCGAGGAACATCGCCGAGTAGACGATGAAGTGGAGGTCGTGAGCGCGGTACAGCGAGTAGAAGTTCAGCGGGCCGGACCGTTCGACGAAGAGACGGTCAGCCTCCACCGCTCGGCTGTTCGCGGCGATCGACGAGTGGTAGTCGCCGCAGAGCACGTCGAGGTGGCTCGGCATGTGCTGCAGATGGCCGGCGTCGGGCACCAGGCCGCGCAGCCGGTCGGCGCTCGACAGCGCCGCCTCGGGCCGCTCCGACATCTCGAGCAGGTGGATGTGCAGGTGCAGGACGAACGGGTGGCGGTCGCCGCCCGGAAGGGCGAGGGCGGCGTCGAGCAGGCGCTCGGCCTCGCGAGCCCGCGACCCAGGCGCCGGAGTACCGGTCAGCGGGTCCCAGAGCGCCCACGCGGTGACGTTGACGAGAGCGTCCGCGGCGAGGGCGAGGACGTCGAGGTCCTCCGGGTACGCGGCGGCGACCTCCGCCATCGCGTCGGCGTAGGCCTCGTGCCCGGCCTGCCAGGTGTCCGCGTCCTCGGTCGAGACGGTCGCGTAGCGAAGGGACAGCGCCGCGACGAGGCCGGCGGCCGGCTCGGCGACCGGGGTGCCCTCCCGTTCGGCGCGCTCCAGCGCTTCGCTGGCCAGCGTGAGCTCGGACCGCGCCCGGCTCAGGCTCGTCACCAGGTCGACGGCGTCGAACGCCTCCCAGCCCTTGTTGTAGTTGGGACCGATCGCGTAGGCGATGCCCCAGTGCGCGGCCCACAGACCCGGGTCCGCGGCGAGCGCCTGCTCGAAGCAGACCACCGCCTCCTCGTGGTTGAAGGCGTAGGCCCACACCAGCCCTCGGTCGAACCACACCTGAGCCGCGGGCGACGTCGTCGCCACCGGGCGGTGATAGTCACCGAGGTCGTAGTACGCGTGGGGCGTCGCGTCGGTCACGTGTCGAGCCTATGGCGCACGCGCGGTCGGACGACGTCTCCTCCGAGGCCCCGTCACGGTTCTGCTCCCCCCGGTGACGGTCCTCGGGCGAGGGCGCGGTCGTAGCTGCCGGGTCTCCGGTCCCAGACGACCCGGACGCCGCTGCCGCTGTCGCTCGCGTCGCTGTCGCTGCTGGTGAGGGTGGCGTGGAGGCGGTCTCGATGGACGATGGTGTGGTGTCGTGGGCACAGGAGTGTGCCGTTGGTGAGGTCGGTGGGGCCGCCGTCGACCCAGTGCCGGATGTGATGAGCGTCGGCCCAGGATGCGGGGGCGCCGCAGCCGGGGAAGGTGCACTGCCGATCCCGGAGCCACAGTCCGCGGATCTGCGCGGAGGTAAACGCACGTCGCGCGCGACCCAACCGGAGCAGCTGCCCATCGGTGTCGAGAATCGCGGCGATGAGGGTGCCGTCGCAGGCTAGCCGCCGCACCGTCTCCGGTCCTAGCAGACGGCCGCCGTCCACACCCCCGACAAGAACACCGGGCCGGGTCCGGTCTTTCAGGTCGTCCAGGCCGATGGTGACCATGAGGGTGGCCTTGGTCCCGGACGGTGTGACCGTCGTCGGGTTGGTCACGGCGCGACGGCAGACCTGGACGAGGGCGTCGCCGCGGCGTTGGTCGATGGTCCGCGGATCGCGTTCGCCGTCGACCACTGCGGGTTTGGCCAGGACGTTGATGGCGGCTTCGACGACGGCGCGGGCTTCGGGGTTGAGCCGCATCCGGTACTCGGTGATCCCGCCGCCGATGTCGTGCCCACAGGACAGGACGGTCAGCCCTCGGTGCCGGTCCTCCAGATCCTGCAGCCGTTCGCCGAGCCCGTACCGGGCCAGCAGGGCCGGTCGAACCCGTCGTACCCCGTGCGCGCCGTCGACCTCCCCCATCGCGACCAGGCCGGCGGCGACCGCGTCGACCGCGCCGGGCTCCAGCAGCGGCGTCAGCTGCCGCAGCTCGGCCGCAACGACGCAGCTGGCGGACACCGGCAGCCGACCCTCCTGCACCGCCATCCGGGCGGCTGTCAGATCAGGGGCAGCCAGCTCCCTGACCGCCTTGGCGACCAGCCCCGCGTCGCGGGCGTCCAGGGACGGGCACCGGTCGGCGACCCACTGCTGGGTGGACCCGGCCTGCGACGAGGCGACCTCACCCCGGTCGACGGCGTCCGCGGCGATGGTGAACCGGCCTGCCGCAGCAACCGCCGCCAGCCGGTCCACCAACGGCAGCACCGCGTCCAGGTCGGGCCCGGTCAGCCGGTGCACCCGCGCCGGCAGGTCGGACAGGACGGCGGTGGCCGCGGACAGGACGGCGACCAGCTCGTCACCGTAGGTCCGCATCCCCGTGTCCATGATCAGACCCTAGAACCGACCACCGACAACCCCACAACCCCGAAACCCGTTCATCCACAACCGAATTCACGACCACTTATCCACATGGTCTGTTCGCATGACCCCACCAGCCCCACGCGCGGGAACAATCACACCTCAGGACGCGACGGCCAGGCCTGACGCCACGGCGAACCCGAGGACGGCGGCCAGCCCGGCCAGCCGTCCGGCGTTCTTCTGCGCCTCGGGGATCATCGCGCCGACCAGCATGACGAGCAACGCTCCCGCGGCGAACCCGTCGACGAGTCCCTCGAACCGGCCCTTCGTCACGCTGGCCGCGAGGTACCCCAGCCAGGTCGACACGATGCAGACCAACGTCACGGCCACCCAGAGCAGCATCACGAAGCGGGTGCTCTTCCCGCCCTGGTGCATTTGCGTGGACGACCCGATCGACTCCGGCAGGTTGGACACGAAGATCGCCATGAGCAGCGCCAGCGAGACGCCGTTCCCGTGCGACAGGTCGATGCCGAGGACGGCCTGTTCCGGGATGCCGTCGAGCAGGCCGCCGAGGGCCAGCGACAGCCCGGCCATCCCACCGGCCTTGATCGCCCACTGCTCGACGGCCCGGTCGGCGAAGAAGAAGATGAGTGCGCCGGCGGCCAGCCCGACAGTCAGCGGCCAGGGACCCGCCGCCTCGAACCCGCCGGCGGCCAGCTGGAACGCGATGCCCGAGATGAGAGCCCCCGCCCCGAACCCCAGGACGAGGCCGAGCGCCTTGGCGTTCCACGGTCGCACCACTCCGAGCACGGCGCCGATGAGCAGTGACGACGCGGAGACCGCGCCCCAGAAGAGGGAAGCTCCCATTGCCCGCCCTTCGTGTCCGGCTCGTCGGCCGACCGCTCACCGGTGCCCGACTCTAGTGTGGCGAGGCCCCCCTCATTCGGTCGCCGCCGGGGCGAGCCGGTCACGCAGCATCTCGAACACCGCCGCGGTCCGGTCCAGCTGAGCGCCGGGCGACGCCGCCAGCTCAGCCAGCGCGGCGCGGGCGACGACCCGGTCCTGGCGGGTGCCGAGCTCGTTCTGGAACGCGGTCATCTGCCGGATGGTCCGGTCCGCCCGCTCGCCCAGGGACGGGGCCGCCATCTCCGCGACGTAGCGGGCCCGCTTGCTGGACTTGCGGGCCTCGTGCATGAGCAGGTCCGGCCGACCCGCCGCCAGGGCAGCGTCGAGACGACGCTGGAAGCGGAGCTCGGCTCGGTGCAGGAAGGTGAGCGCCTCCGGTGAGCTCGGATGAAGGTCGGCGACGAACGGCATGCCGTCGAGCCACTGCGCGAGCAGGTCGGACAGCGTGGCGTAGCGCCGCTTGTCGAGGCCCTCGGCCAGGCGGCGGGACGCGAGCTCGAGCCGGCTCGTGCAGTCGTCGTCGGCGCGGATCCGGGCCGCGCGGATCAGCGGCTCGTCGGGAAGGTCGTCGGAAAGGTCGTCGAGTGCGTCGTCGAGGGACTCCTTCAGCACCTGGACGTCGCGCACGTCGCCGAGCAGCCGGGCATACCAGCGCAGTCCCTCGTCGAGCACGGTGGCCGCGCTGGGGTCGAGCAGCCCCCGGATCTCGCGGAGCACGCTCCGGTAGCGGCGGGTCGCGACCCGCGTCCGGTGCACGACGTCCAGCCGTCCCGCACGCAGGTCCCCCTCCCCGGCCACGAGGACCTCGTACTGGAGGTCGAGATAGGCCTGGGCCATGCGTTCGACGTGCTCGAGCCGCTCGTCGCCGCGGTTCGGTTCCGGAGTCACGGAGTCCACTCCTGCTGCGTATGCCACGTGCGGACCTCCCGTCCGGGTCGTTGTCACCCACATGATGACGCGCCGCCGGAACGCCCCGCCCCCGCCTCACCGGAACAGGCAGCAATCCGTCAGGATGACCCCGTGCACACACGTGAACCGGCCGAAGCCGTGGCCGCCGCCGGCCTCGGCGCCATGTACTACGTGATCGGCCACAACCGGTCCGACCTGTGGGGCGCCACCCGCGAGGCGTTCGCCCTCAAGGGTGCCGCCGCCGACATCGGCGACGGCCCCGCGACCGACCTGCTCCGCGACGCGGCCGCCGAGGTCGTCGACCGACAGACGGGCGCGGCCGGCGTGAACCTGCGCGACAAGGACGCCCTGCGGGCGGTCGGCCTCGAACAGGTCAGCGGCGTCATCCCCGTGCTGGGACAGCTGCCCCCCGACGCCGCCGACCAGGTCCGTCAGTGGATCCTGCGGATCGCCGCCGAGGTCGCCGAAGCCTCCCACGACGTCGGCGAGACCGACGAGATCAGCGGCGCCGAACAGCAAGCCCTCGACGCCATCCGAGCCGTCCTCACCGCATAGCCGGACAGCGCATGTCGGCGCAGGTGCTGGTCCGGGTGGTGACCGACCCGGACCGCCGCGACGACGCCGCACGACGCCGACGACCAACTCGCCGCGCTGGTGGCGCGGTTCCTGCGCGTGCCCGCGAGCCAGGTGGTCGTGGGTCGGCGATGCCCCCACTGCGCAGGCACCGACCATGGCCGACCCGTGGTGTCGCCGATCTCGGGCTCCCGGGTGCACGCGTCGATCGCCCGCACGCCCGGCCGCACGGCGGTCGCGGCCGGCTCGCTCGGGCCGCTCGGGGTCGACGTGGAGCGGGTCGATCCCGACCGGTTCGCGGGCGTGGCGGCCGTGGTTCGGCACGTGGACGAGGCGCCGGCGGGGTCGCTGGCCGAGCTGGCCACCCGGTGGGTGCGCAAGGAGGCCGTGCTCAAGGCGACCGGCTGGGGCCTGGCCTGGGACCCGTCGGGGCTCGACGTCACGTCGACCGGCCCGGCTCCGTTCCTGGTCACCGTGGCCCGGGACGGTCAGGACGTGCCGGTCTGGGTCAGTGACCTCGCGGTCGGGAGCGAGTATGCGGCGGCCGTCGCCGTGGTCAGCCGGACCCCACCCCGGGTGCTCCTGCTCGACTGACCGGCAGGTCGGGCAGGCGCGCGTCGAACAGCCAGTCGGCGGCCAGGTCGCGAACGGCGGAGCCCAGCCGATCGGCCGCATGGGTCAGGAAGTCCTCGGTGGTGACCGACCCGTTCGCGTGGTCGGCGGTCCAGGACCGCAGCATCGGGAAGAACGCCGTGTCCCCGGCGGTCGTCCGCAGCGCGTGGAGGAACAGGGCTCCGCGCTTGTATACGCGGTCGTCGAACAACGTCTGCGCGCTCGGGTCGGCCAGGACGAGGTTCTGGGGAAGCCGCCGCAGCCGCTCCCAGTGAGCGACGGCATGGGTCGACGCCGGGGACCCGCCGGCGCCGTGGGACCAGCGCCACTCCGACCACAGCCACTCCGCGTAGCAGGCGAACCCCTCGTGCAGCCAGATGTCCCGCCAGCGGGACGCGGTGACGCTGTTGCCGAACCACTGGTGCGACAGCTCATGCGCGATCAGGCGCTCGGCGTTCCAGTCGGTCCGCAGGTAGTTGGACCCGAAGGTCGACAACGTCTGCGCCTCGACGGGGATCTCCAACGGGTCGTCGGTGACGACGACGGTGTAGGTGTCGAACGGGTACGGCCCGAAGAGCGACGAGAAGGCGGTGACCATCTCGGCCTGCCGGGCGAAGGCGCGAGCGACTCCGGCGCGCCGGGCCGGCGGGTGGACGATGGTCACCGGCACCAGGTCGGGGTCGGGCCCGGGTATCGGGGTGGTGACGTAACGGCCGATCTGGACGGTGGCCAGGTAGGTGGCCATCGGCTGGTGCAGGTCGTAGACCCACGTGGTCGTGCTCGCCCGTGTGGTGCGGCCGGTCAAGGTGCCGTTCGCCACCACGACGTAGGCCGAGGACGCGCGCACGGCGATGCGGTAGGTCGCCTTGTCGGACGGTCGGTCGTTGCAGGGGAACCAGGACGGAGCCCCATAGGGCTGGGCGGCGACCAGGACGCCGTCGGTCAGCTCCTCCCACCCCACCGCGCCGTCCGGGCCGGGAACCATCCGGGGGGTTCCCGCATACCGGATGACCAGGGTGAGCCGGTGCCCGACGGGCAGCGGGGTGTGGAAGCGCACCACGAGCCGGCCGCGGCGGTGGTGCCAGCTCCGCGTGCGGACGCCGCCGACGCGGACCTCGGCGACCCGGAGGGCGTGCAGGTCGAGGGTCAGCACGCTGGTGGTCGCGTGGACGACGAGGTCGATGGTGGCGGTGCCCGTCAGGTGGTTGCCGACGTGGCGGTAGGCGAGGTCGAGGTCGTAGTGGGAGACGCCGTAGGTGAGGTCGCCGTGCCCGGGGACGAGGTCGTCGCCCTGCACCGCACTGATCGTCGTCGTCATGACGAGGGTGCCTCCGGTCGCCACGGCGCAACCGGGTTGCCGATCCACCGCGTGCGGTCCGGCACCGACTCTCCTCTCATCACCAGGGACCCCGGTCCGACCGTGCTGTGCCGTCCGAGGGTGGCCGCCGGAAGGACGATGCTGTTGGGACCCAGCGTGGCCCCGGCGCGAAGGGTCACCGTATCCATGCTGAGGAGCCGGTCGTGGAACAGGTGGGTCTGCACGACGCAGCCCGGGTTGACGGTGGCGCCGTCCTCCAGGGAGACAAGGTCCATCTCCGGGAGCCAGTAGGTCCCGCACCAGACCCCCCGGCCCACCTTCGCCCCCATGCTGCGCAGCCACACGTTGACGACCGGTGTACCCACGGCGGCCCGCGCGAACCAGGGAGCGGCCACGACCTCGACGAAGGTGTCGGCCAGCTCGTTGCGCCACACGAAGGAGCTCCACAGCGGATGCTCCGACGGACGTAGCCGCCCGACCAGGGCCCACTTGGCCAGCGACGAGATCCCGGCGGCCGCCGCCCCGGCCGCGAGCAGCACCGGCCCTGACAGCAGCAGAGCCGGCACGACCCCGCGCTCGAGCAGCCAGAGCAGCGCGGCCGCGACGAGCACCGCCAGGACGGCATGCAGCCAGACCGGCACGAGTCGACACAGCTCGGTCACCGCCCGCGCCACGCGCAGCCGTCGCGGCGGGCGGAAGGTCCGGCTCTGGTCCACCTTCGCGCCGGTGCGGCGCAACGGCTCCGGGGGGCTGCCCAGCCAGGACGTCCCGCGCTTGGCGTTCGCGCGGGCCGGAGCGGCCGACAGCACCGCCACCAGGCCCTGACGGGGCACCTTCCGGCCGGGAGCCGTCATCCCCGAGTTCCCGACGAACGCGTGCTTGCCGACCTTCACGTCGCCGATCCGCAGCCACCCGCCGCCGAGCTCGTAGCCCCCGAGCAGGGTGTCGTCGGCCAGGAACGCACCGTCCCCGACGGTGGTGAGCCGCGGGATGAGCAGGACCGTCGAGGCCTCGACGTCGTGCCCGACGTGCGCGCCGAGCGCCCGGAGCCAGGCCGGCGTCAACCCGCTCGAGTACAGCGGGAAGAGCCACGTCCGCGCCTCGTCCAGGACGCGCAGGATGGACCAGGCCTGCCAGGCGCGGCGGCTGTAGACCGGGTATGCGCCGGCGGCCAGGCCTGCGCTCCAGGCGCGCACCGCGACCCAGACCAGCAGGGCGAGGAGCACCATCGCTCCGGTCGCCGCGACCGGCACCCACCAGAGCGCGACGACCACGGCGTCGCCCAGCGTGGCGGCGGCAAGGAGTGGCCCGGCCACCAGGGCGAGGACCGCCGCGGTCGCGAGGCCCGGAAGGGCGGCGACCCCCACCGCGGTCGCCGCGTACCCCGCCAGCCAGCGCGACCGGTCGACCGGACCGGACGGCTGGAGCGGGCCGCGAGCACTGCCGCCCCGACGAGCCGGCGAGCCGGACCACCACTGGCCGGGCGGGACGGCGCCGAACACCGCGGAACCGGGAGCGACCTCCGACGCGGCGCCGATGTCGGCGCCGGGCAGGAGCGTCGACCGCGCGCCGATGCAGGCATCAGCGCCGACGCGGATCTCTCCGAGGTGCACGGTGTTTCCCTCGATCCAGTACCCCGTGAGATCGACCTCCGGCTCGACCGAGCAGCCGTCGTCGAGTCGCAGCATCCCGGTGACCGGGGGGATCGAGTGGAGATCCACGTCCCGGCCGACCCGGGCGCCGAGCAGCCGCGCATACTGGCGCATCCAGGGCCCCGTGGACAGGTTCACCGCGCCGAGCTCGTCGACCCAGTGCTCGGCCAGCCACAACCGCCCGTGGACGCGACCACCACGCGGGTAGACCCCCGGGCGAACGCCGCGCAGGACCAGGCGCGCTCCACCGGCGGCCAGGAACAGCCGCCCCGGCGGGCTGACGAGGACCAGCCACCCCACCAGGACCCACCACCAGCTGACCGCCGGCAGCCAGGCCGCCGCCGACCACGTGCCCGCCAGGGCGGCCGCCGCGGCCACCCAGACGAGCCACCGCAGACCGGACACGGTGCGCAGCAGGATGGCGCCCACCACCTGGGCGGCCTGCATCCGCCGCGGCACCGGCGACACCGCGGGGTTGCTCACGGTGACCGGACCGTCCATCTCGTCGAGGAAATCGGCCAGGGCTATGAGGATCGGTGTCGCGTAGACGTGGGCGACGGTGACGTCGGGAAACCGTTCCCGCAGCGCCGAGACCAGCTGGGCGGCGCTGAGGCTGCCACCGCCCGAGTCGAAGAAGTCGTCCCGGGGTCCTGGTTCCACGCCGAGGATCTGCTCCCAGAGCGACTGGAGCCAACCCGGGGTGCCATCCAGCTTCGCCCGCGGGGTGGCCGGGTCAGCGGCCCCGGTCGTCACCGGCCACGGCAGGGCGTCGCGGTCGATCTTCCCGGAGGTTCGCGTGGGCAGGTCGTCGACCACGGCCAACCGGGGCACCAGCGCTGCGGGCAGCATGGACCGCAGCTGGGCCAGCGCCGCGTCGTGGGCGAACCCGTCGCGCACGGCGACGTACCCCACCAGCACCGTGCCGCCCGAGCCGGTCCGGCGCACGGCCGCCGCCGCCCCCGTCACCCCGGACACCCCGAGCAGGGCGCTGTCCACCTCGCCGAGCTCGATCCGCCGACCGCCCAGCTTGACCTGGTCGTCGGCCCGGCCGACGAACACCAGCCCGGCTGCGTCGTTCCGCACCAGGTCGCCGCTGCGGTAGGCCCGCGCCCAACCGAGGGTGGGCATCGGGGCGTACTTCTCCGCGTCCTTGACCGGGTCGAGGTAGCGGGCCAGCCCGACGCCGCCGATGATCAGCTCCCCCACCTCGCCGTCCGCCACCGGCTGCCGGTCCGCTCCGACGACCGCCAGGTCCCAGCCGTCGAGCGGCAGTCCGATCCGCACCGGCGGCACCCCGTCGAGTCGGGCGGCGCAGGCGACCACGGTCGCCTCGGTCGGCCCGTAGGTGTTCCACACCTCGCGGCCCTTGACGACCAGCCGGGCGGCCAGCTCGGGTGGGCACGCCTCACCGCCGAGGATCAGCAGCCGCACCCCCGCCAGCGCCGCCTTCGGCCAGAGGGCGACGAGAGTGGGCACCGTGGACACGACGGTGATCCCGTTGGCCACCATCCACGGCCCCAGGTCCATGCCGCTGCGGACGAGGGAACGCGGGGCCGGGATGAGGCAGGCACCGTGGGCCCAGGCCAGCCACATCTCCTCGCACGACGCGTCGAAGGCCACCGAGAGCCCGGCCATGACCCGGTCACCGGGCCCGATCGGCCGGTCCGGCAGGAAGAGTCGCGCCTCGGCGTCCACGAAGGCGGCCGCGCCGCGATGGCGTACGGCCACGCCCTTGGGCCGCCCGGTCGACCCCGACGTGAAGATCACCCAGGCGTCGTCCTCCGGCTCGGGGTCGCCGGGCGGCTGCGGCGGCGCCCCCGGCGTGCGGACCTCGATGACGAGGTCCGCGCCGAGCAGAGCGGCGACCCCGGCCTCGTCGAACACCAACCGGGCCCGCGTGTCCGGGTCGTCGGCGTCGACCGGGACGTAGGCGGCGCCGGCGAGCAGGACCCCGAGGATCGCGACGTACAGGTCGGACGTTCCTGACGGTATGCGCACGCCCACGCGGTCGCCGGGACCCACCCCCGCCCGGTTCAGCTCCGCCCGGACTGCGTCGGCCGCCTCCACCATCTCGCTGTAGGTGAGCACGTCCGCGCCGCTGTCGACCGCCGGGTCGTCCGGGTACCGGGCCGCCGTGCGGCGAAGGATGGCGACCAGCGTGGTCGGCGCGGCGGCCAGGTCGCCCCGCAGGAGGCTCATGCCGACGCCCTGGACCGAGGTCGGGTCACCGACGGCGGACCGGCAGCGCCGCGGCGAAGCGGTTCACGGCCTTGGGGTACTCCGACTCCGTGTCCAGCCACAGCTACAGCTGGTCATCGGCACGTCGCGCGGGCATATTCGGCAGAGTAGTGCTGCGAGGTGGACACCCCCCCGACGTCGAGCCGGTATGCCCGTGTCGGTCGGGCCGTCAGGCGGCGGCTCCCGGCTGGAGGACGACCTTGATGCACCCGTCGCGCTTCTCCTTGAACATCTCGTAGGCCTCGGGGGCGGACTCGAGGGGCAGGTGGTGGGTGGCCAGGCCCTCGAGGTCGAAGACGTCCTCGTCCTGTCGCACCAGCTGCAGGAGCTCGTCGCTCCACCGGCGCACGTTCGCCTGACCCATCCGCAGGGTGACCTGCCGGTCGAACAGCTCCATCATCGGCATGGGGTCGGCCATCCCACCGTAGACACCGAGCAGCGAGACCGTCCCCCCGCGGCGAACCGCCCCCATCGACGCATACAGCGCGGCCAGCCGGTCGATCCCGAACCGGTCGGTCGCGGCGCGGGCGACCGGCTTGGGCAGGCTGCTGGCCACCCCGATCACCGCCTTGGCGAGCGGGTTGCCGTGCGCCTCCATGCCGACCGCGTCGATGGCCGAGTCGGCCCCGCGCCCTCCGGTCATCGTCAGCACCGCGTCGGCGACGTCGTCGACGGTGCCGGCATCGAGGGTCTCGACGCCGTGCGCCGCGGCCATCGCGAGGCGCTCGGGAACGAGGTCGACCCCGATGACGCGGCCGGCACCGAGGTGCCGGGCGACCCGGGCGGCCAGCTGCCCCACCGGCCCGAGCCCGACGACGACCAGCGTGCCGTCCGGCGGCAGGTCGGCGTACTGCACGCCCTGCCAGGCCGTGGGAAGGATGTCGGAGAGGTAGAGGTACCGCTCGTCGCTCCCCTCGGCGGGGATGCGGATCGGGCCGTACTGCGCCTGTGGCACCCGCGCATACTGCGCCTGACCGCCGGGGACGGCGCCGTAGAGGCTGGTGTACCCGAACAGCCGGGCGCCCTTGCCCTGCTCGGTCACCTGGGTGGTCTCGCACTGGGACTGAAGGCCGTGCGTGCACATCCAGCAGGCTCCGCAGGAGATGTTGAACGGCACCACCACCCGGTCGCCGACCGCCAGGTCTCCCACGTCCGGGCCGACCTCCTCGACGACCCCCATGAACTCGTGGCCCAGGACGTCGCCGGGTGTGAGGTACGGCGCCAGCACGTCGTAGAGGTGGAGGTCCGAGCCACAGATGGCGGTGGAGGTGATCCTCACGACCGCGTCGGTGGGCTCCTCGATCCGCGGGTCGGGGACGTCCTGGACCTCGACGTGACCCTTGCTCTGCCAGGTGAGTGCGCGCATAGCGCGTGAGTACCCCTCCGCACCAGGCTCAACCGTTCGAGTCGCCGGCGTGTCACCGCCCGGCGTCTGGGTACGGCTCCACCATGCGCTCCCGCCCCGTTGCCCTCGTCGCCGGCGGTTCGCGCGGGCTCGGTCTGCTGATCGCCCGCGAGCTGGGCCGTCAGGGATACCAGCCCGTGCTCTGGGCGCGGGACGCCACCGAGCTGGACCGGGCCGTCCTGGCGCTGGCCGACGAGGACATCCAGGCGGCCGCGATGGTGTGCGACGTCCGCGACCACGAGCTCGTCGAGCAGCAGGTGGCCCGCATCGAGGACGAGCTCGGGCCTATCGAGGTGGCCGTGCACGTGGCCGGAGTCATCCAGGTCGGACCGCTCACCTCCCTCACCCACGACCACTTCGCGCAGGCCATCGACACCATGCAGTGGGGTCCGGTCAACCTCGCGATGGCCGTCGTACCCGGTATGCGGGCCCGCGGACGAGGCCGCTTCGGCACCATCGCGTCGATCGGCGGGCTGGTCAGCGTGCCGCACCTGCTCCCCTACAGCACCGCGAAGTTCGGCGCCGTGGGGTTCACGAACGGCCTCCGTGCCGAGCTCGCCGGCACCGGGGTGACGGCGACGACGGTCGCGCCCGGACTCATGCGTACGGGCTCGCACCTGCGGGCCGAGTTCACCGGTGACGCGGCTGCGGAGTACGCGTGGTTCGCGCCGGGAGCCTCGATGCCGTTGGTGTCGATGGACGCCGAGCGAGCCGCCGCGAGGATCGTGCGAGGGATCCTGCGCGGGCGCAGCATCGTGATCCTCACGCCGCTCGCCAAGGTCGGAGCGCGGGTCCAGGGTGTCGCGCCGGCCACGACGGCCGCGGCCATGGGCGTCGTGGCTCGCCTGCTGCCGTCCGGTCCGGGCGGACCGACGGCCACCGTGGAGGGCCGCGCCGCCCGCCGACGCCTGAGCTCGACCCTCGTCGAACGGCTCACCACCTGGGGCAACCGGGCCGCCGCGCGGAACAACGAAGGCCCCGCCTGACGCGATCACTCGGACGGTTGGCCCCGCAGCCCTTCTCGGGTGGCCGTGCTGGCGGTCCCCTTTCGCGCCAGCAGGTGCAGGACCAGGTCCGCGTCCTGGTAGCTCGCCTGGGCTTCCAGGCCCTTGGTGTCCAGGGCGATGGCGTGCGCCTCGTCCCCCGTCAGGGGGTACTCGGGGACCCGCTCTCGCCAGTGCACGAGCACCAGCTCACCGTCCGGCGCCAGGTGGTCGGCGGCATCGTCCATGAACCGCCGCGCGTCCGACGGGTCGAGGTAGTAGAGCATCTCGCTCACCACCACCAGGTCGAAGGTCTCGTCCGGCCACGGGTCGTGGGCATCCCACTGGCCCACGGTGACGTGGGCCGCGCCCGGGGCGAGGTCGGCCAGCCGAGCGGTCGCATCCCGGACCGCGCTCCCGACGAGGTCGACCGCGAGGAGACGGTCGCACCGCCGGGCCAGCAGAGCGGTGAACACGCCGATGGAGCAACCCGGTTCGAACGCCGACCGGTACCGCGGCCGGGTCAGGGTCGCCAGGGTCAGGTCGTACTTGCGGTGCTCGTACCAGCGGTCCGTGAACCCCCAGGGGTCGGCACTTGCCGCGTACATCTGGTCGAAGTACTCACGCCTCACGCCGGCGGCTGGGCGCTGGGGTCGGTGAACTCGCCGTCGGGCGTGTCGGCGTCCGGCGCGGTCGAGGAGTGCGGGTCGGCCTTGGCCCGGCTCTGGGCGGCGGTCTGCGGGCCCTCGTCGTCCTCGGACGGGATGACCGAGGCCGGAACCTCGGAGCTGGAGCGGTGTTCGTCGGTCATGCCGGGGACATACCCCCTGACGACCGCGCTACGCGGACATCGCCCGGCGGCTCGGTGGTTGACGATCAAGAGACGGGGTATCTCCGGGTCATGCCAACAGTTCGGGTACTTCCTCTCGTGCGAGGAGTATGCGCCGGAGCAGCTCCTCGAGCAGGCTCGGCTGGCCGAGGAGGCCGGCTTCGACGCGCTGTGGATCAGCGACCACTACCACCCCTGGACGAGCGAGCAGGGGCAGTCACCGTTCGTGTGGTCGGTCATCGGTGCGCTGGCCAAGGTGTGCGACCTGCCGGTGACGACCGCCGTCACCTGTCCCTCGGTGCGGATCCACCCGGCAGTCATCGCCCAGGCGGCGGCCACCAGCGCAGTGCTGCTCGGCGAGGGCCGGTTCCGGCTCGGCGTGGGGACGGGCGAGGCCCTCAACGAGCACGTGCTCGGCGACCAGTGGCCGGAGGCCGACGTGCGCCTCGAGATGCTCGAGGAGGCCGTCGAGGTCATCCGGGCGCTGTGGACCGGCGACGACGTCAGCCACCGGGGCCGGCACTACGTGGTCGAGAACGCCCGGATCTGGACGCGACCCGAGACCGCGCCCGAGATCCTCGTGTCCGCGTTCGGACCCAAGGCCGTCGACGTCGCCGCCCGCATCGGCGACGGTTACATCACGACCAGCCCCGACCGCGACCTGCTCGACCGGTTCCGGAAGCAGGCGCAGAACGGCGCCACCACCCAGGTCGGCTTCAAGGTCGCGTGGGGAGGCACCGAGGACGAGGGCATCGACCACGCCCACCGGATCTGGCCCAACTCCGGTCTGCCGGGCGAGCTGGCCCAGGTCCTGCCGACGGTCGAGCACTTCGAGCAGGCGTCCCAGCTGGTGACCCGCGAGTCGACCGCCGAGTCGGTCACGGCCGGGCCGGATGCGGCGAAGCACGTGGCCGCCTTCGACCCCTTCGTCGAGGCCGGGTTCGACGAGGTCTACGTCGCGAACATGGGTCCGGACTACGCCGAGATGATCCGGGCCTACGGACGCGAGGTCCTGCCCGAGCTCCGCCGACGGTGACCGGTCCGCACGCCGCCTCCGGTGCCGTCCGGGTCCTCTCGATCCCGAGCCGCCACCCGTACCCGGCCCGCCTCCGGGACGCGTCCGCCCGCGGTGCGTCGATCGTCCATTGGCCCGACCCACCCGTGCCGGGAGCCGCTCCGGACCAGTGGTGGCCGCCGCCGGCGCTGACGACCAGCTGGCTGCGAGCGCACGCCCGCGACGTCGACGTGGTCCACCTGCACTTCGGGTTCGACGCCCGAACCCCCGAGCAGCTGAGCGACTGGTGCGCGGCGCTCGACGCCGACGACATCCCGCTGGTCCTCACGGTCCACGACATCGTCAACCCGCACTTCGTCGACCAGGCCGACCACCTCGCCCGGCTCGCGGTCCTCGTGCCGCACGCGGAGCAGCTGGTGACGCTCACCGACGGCGCGGCGAGGGAGATCCAGCGACGCTGGGGACGTCGCGCGACGGTTCTGCCCCACCCTCATGTGGCGCCGCTCGAGTCGGTCGGGCGAGCGCCGACGCGCCCGGCGGGCCGGTTCCGGATCGGCCTGCACCTGAAGAGCCTGCGGGCCAACGTCGCCGCGGCGCCGGTCGTCCGTGCGCTGGTCACCGCCACCGATCCACTTCCGGACGCGGAGGTGACGGTCCACCTGCACCGCGAGGTCGTGGACCCCGGCCACCCCCGGCACGACGCCGGCCTGCTGGCCCTGCTCACCCGGCTGGACGAGGGCGGTCGGATCCGCCTGACCGTGCACGAGCCGCATACCGACGCGGAGCTGTGGGACTACCTGCGCGCCCTCGACCTCTCCGTGCTGCCGTACGCCTTCGGGACCCATTCGGGATGGGTGGAGGCCTGCTTCGACCTGGGCACCACGGTGCTCGCGCCCCGGACCGGTTACTGGACCGAGCAGGAGCCGTGCGCGACGTTCGGCTGGGATGCGGAGGGACCGAGCGTGTCCGACATCGCCGACGAGGTGGCCCGTTGTCGTGCGAAGCGACCACGATGGCAGGCGACTCGCGCGTTCCGCGCCGCCCAGCAGCGCGACCTCGCCGCCTGGCATCGCCGGCTCTACGGCGCGGTGACCGACGCCTCCACGTCCGGGCGGCGAGGCGCGTGACCCTGGTCGGCTGGTATGCGCACCACATCGGGTCCGGCCACGTCGCCCGGGCCCTGACGGTGGCCCCGCTGATGGGCAGCGGGGTGGTCGTCCTCAGCTCGGCACCGAGGCCCGACGGCTGGCCGGAGGACCGCTGGGTCGCGCTCCCGTTGGACGACGACCCGACCGGGACCGACCATTCCGCCGGCGGAGCGCTGCACTGGGCACCGTTGGGCAGCGAGGGCTACCGCGAGCGGATGGCGATGATCGCGGCCTGGATCCGTGAGGCGCGGCCGTCCGCGCTCGTCGTCGACGTCTCGGCCGAGGTCACCCTCCTCGCCCGGACCCTGGGCGTACCCGTCGCCACGGTGGTGATGGCCGGTGACCGGCGGGACCAGGCCCACCAGCTGTCCTACGACGCCGCCACGGCCCTGGTCGCCTGCTGGCCGTCCGACCTCCACCCGGTCCTCGGCTGGCGAGACCGCTGGGACGGCAAGACGACGTGGACCGGCGCCTTCTCCCGGTTCGACGCTCGAGTGCCAGGACCACCTCCGGGTATGCGCCGGGTGGCGTGGTTGTGGGGTCACGGCGGAGAGCCGATCGCCGACGGTCGGGTGGCCCGCGCTCGTCGGGCGACCCCGGGCTGGACCTGGGTCGGGCAGTCCGGGACTCCCCCGGACGAGGTGTGGGACGTCCTGTGCGCCAGCGACGTCGTCGTGACCCACGCCGGGCAGAACGCCCTGGCCGAGGTCGCCGCCGCCCGCCGACCGGCGGTGGTGCTGCCGCAGCCGCGGCCGCACGACGAGCAGCGACACCTGGCGAGGGCCCTCGCCGGCGCCGGCCTCGCGCGGTCACCGCTGGAGTGGCCCGCTGACGGCGACTGGCCGGCGCTGCTCGAGGCCGCGGCCGGTCAGGACGCGCGGGCGTGGGTCCGCTGGTCCGACGGGCAGGGGGCGGTCCGGATGGCCCAGGCCGTCGACCGGCTGGCCGCCCGAGCCGCCGCATGACCGGCGACAAGGTCGCCGTGCTCACGCTGGCGCACGGCCGGCACCAGCACCTCGCGGCACAGGTGGAGGCGCTGTCTCGCAGCCGGCGGAGACCGGACCTCTACCTCGTCGCCGCCATGGACGACCCGGAGATCCCGATCGTGGTCGACCGTGCCGCGGAGGCGGGGTCACCGGCGCCCGAGGTCCAGGTCGTCCCGGTCGGGACGCGCTCGGATCGCTTTCCGCTGGCGCGTTCTCGCAACGTGGCCGCCGCAGCGGCCATCGCGACGGGGACCACCCTGCTCGTCTTCCTCGACGTCGACTGCCTGCCGTCACCCGAGCTCGTCGAGCGGTACGCCGAGGCGGCCACGTCCCCGTTGCGGCAGGACCCTCGCGACCGACGGCCCACGGTCCTGGCCGGCACCGTTCACTACCTGCCGCCGCGCCGGGCCGGTCAGGAGCGGTACACGCCATCGGACCTCCAGGCGTCCACGGCGCACCCCGCCCGACCGGAGCCCGGCCCGGGCCAGGTGTGGGTGGCCGACGACCCGCTGCTGTTCTGGTCGCTGTCCTTCGCGATCACGACGCAGGACTGGCTCACGCTGGGCGGGTTCGACGAGGACTACGAGGGCTACGGCGGGGAGGACACCGACTTCGCGATGCAGCTCACCGCCCATGACGGCCGGTTGCTGTGGGTCGGAGGAGCGCCGTGCTACCACCAGCACCACGCGGTGGAGGACCCGCCGTTGACCCACCTCGCGGACATCGTCGACAACAGCAACCGGTTCCACGAGAGGTGGGGGTTCTTCCCGATGCACGGGTGGCTGGCCGCCTTCGCCCAGGAGGGCCTCATCCGGCGGATCGGCTCGCCGCCCAGGTGGCATCTGACCGAAGCCGGGAGTAGAGCCGTTCGTACCTCGTGACCATGCGGTCCAGCGACAGGTAGCGCTCCGCGTAGGACCGCACCTCCTGCCGGTCCAGGCCGACCGTCGCCGGGGATCGCCCGGGCCATCCCCGAGACGTCACCGGGAGCGACCAGGGACCCGACCGCGGAGTCGGCCAGAACCTCCGGGATGCCGCCGCGGTCGAACGCGACCACCGGCGTTCCGCAGGCCAGCGCCTCGGCGACCACGAGACCGTAGGGCTCGTCCCAGACCGGCGTGACCAGGGCGCCGGCGCTGGCGCCCACCAGGGCGGCGAGATCGGGCACCGCCAGGTGTCCGCCGTACTCCACGTCCGGGCCGAGCCGGGGCCGGACCGCCTGGTCGAAGTACGCCCGGTCGACGACCGGACCGACGAGGGTGAGCGGCATCCCGGCCCGGCCGGCCGCGTCGATCGCCAGGTGGGGGGCCTTCTCCGGGACGAACCGGCCGAACCAGACCAGCCGGTCACCACCGGGACCCAGCGGCCACTCGTCCAGGTCGACCCCGTTGCGCACCACCGACGCCGAGATGCCGTCATGCGCCGACCGCCAGGCCTGGGCGATGTAGCCGCTCACCGCGGCGAAGGACGCCGGCGGCCCCCCGTGGTGCGGGGCCGCGGACACCGCGCTCTCCAGCCAGGGGGTGGGCGGGGTGTGCAGCGTGGTCAGCACCGGCATGTCCAGCAACGGCGCCATCGCGAGGGGCAGGTGGTGCAGGGCGTGGTTGTGGACGAGGTCGAAGCTGTCGGCCAGCGGTTGGGCCAGGGCCATCAGCACCCGCAGGTAGGCGTGGTGGTCGCTCATGAACCGGGCGGACGGCATCGAGCCGTCCTGGCGAGCCGCAGGGCTGGGCCGCCACCCCACCGCCGGGAAGGCATACCGCTCCTCGACCCCGTCGGACCCCTCACCGGCGAACAGGCTGACCAGGTGGCCGCGGCTGCGCAGCCGGTCCACCAGGTTCCAGACCATCGCCTCGAGCCCGCCGGCGAAGGGCTGGCGGATCGGGTACTGCGACGAGGCGATCACCGCGATCCGTAGCGGGCGTCGCGTGCGGGACCGCTGCGTGAGGGGGGCGGCAAGGGCGAGCGGGGTCTCGCTCACCTCGCCGTCCCGGGGCGAGTGTGAGTCACGCAAGAGTGGGTACCCATTTTTCCGTGTCGAACACTGCCCGCGGTCAGATCGCTCGGAATGCCGGGGGTGTTCGGTACGTCGTCGTCGGACCGGACCGGCACGGCGTCGTCGCCCACGGCCTCCGGCTCGCCACAGCGGAGCCACGTCTGAGCGCGGCGCTCTCACGAGTCCGGTTGCCCACGAGCGGGGTTCGCCCTCGCGGGCTGCTCGAGGCGACCTCTCCCAGCAGCGCTCCCGGCAGCGCGGTGATGATCCAGGTCACCGACCGTCTCCTTGGCAGCACTCCCGAGGAGGCCGCCCGGGTGGTCGGTGAGCTGGCGCGGCGGACCCGGCTGGCGCTGGCGCTGCACGACATCCCGCAGCCGGCGGAGGGTGGCAGCTGGTACGCCCGGCGCCGCGACGCCTACGCCACGATGACCTCCCTGGCCGAGGTCGTCGTTGTCGCGAGCGAGCACGAACGAGACTCCCTCGAGCGCTGCTGGGCGGAAGCCCCCGCTATCCCTGGTGAGCGGGCGCGAGTGGTCGTCGTGCCGCTCCCGATAGAGCCGCACGTCGCCGAACGGCGGTCCCTCGAGGATGTGGAAGTACGAGAGCCGGTGATCGCCGTTCTCGGCTACCTGTACCCCGGCAAGGGGGTCGAGGACGTCGTGGTGGCCGCGGCCGACCTGAGGGCGTCCGGCCGGCCGGTGGGGGTCACCTGCATCGGCGCCGCCGCCGAGGGGCACGCCGAGCACGCGTCAGCGTTGGCCGCCCTCGCTCAGCGCGCCGCCGTGCCGTTCCAGGTCACCGGGTTCGTCCCCGAGCACGAGCTGCGTTCGCGACTGCGCGCGGTGTCGGTACCGGTGGCACCGCACCGGCACATCTCGGCCTCGGGGAGCATCAACGCCTGGCTCGAGGCCGGCCGGCGGCCGATCAGCCTGCCCAGCCCGTATGCGCGGGAGCTCGCCGACCGCCTGCCCGGTGCACTCCACGTCGTCGACGACCTCGGGGCCGGCATCCTCGGGGCCCTCGACCACGCGGACCGGACGTGGCTGGGGTCCGGCACGACCCTGGGACCGTCGGCGCGCGACGCCGCCGGTCAGCACGCCGACATCCTGGAGGCTCTGGCTCGGGACCCGGACCGAACGAGTTTCGCGGCCAGCTCCGCGGCACCGGCGTTCCCGTGACCCGACCCGACGTCAGCGTCGTCGTCCCGTACTACCAGCGGCCGGACCAGCTGGACCGGCTGCTCGTCGGTCTGGACCACCAGACGCTGCCGGCCGAGGCGTTCGAGCTGGTCGTCGCCGACGACGGGTCCCGACATCCGCCCGTCGTCGGCGAACGGGCGTACGCCACTCGGGTCGTCCGGCAGCCCGACGACGGGTTCCGCCTGGCGCGGGCGCGGAACCTCGGTGCGCGAGCGGCCAGCGGTCGCGTCATCGCCTTCCTCGACCAGGACTGCGTGCCCACGCCCGGTTACCTCCGCCTGGTCGCCGCCGCTGTGACGTCGCCCTGGTCCCTGACCGTCGGACACCGGCTGCACGCCGACTTCGACGGTTTCTCCACGGCTGCCCTCGCGGCCTGGCTCGAGGGCAGGGGACCGGCGGCGCCGGCCTTGCCGGAACCACGGTGGCTGCTGCAGGGGTATGCGCGCACGGCCGCCCTGACGCGGCCGGACGACCACGCGTACCAGCTGGTCATCGGCGCCACCCTGAGCCTGCACCGGGACCTCTTCGACCACCTCGGCGGGTTCGACCCCACATTCCGCACCTACGGAGGCGAGGACTGGGAGCTCGGCCACCGGGCCCTCACGGCCGGTGCCGACCTGCGGTGGCTGGACGAGGCGCGCGTCCTGCACGACGGACCCGACCTCGCGGGGCGGGCGGAGGACCTGACGGCGACGAAGAACGCCGAGACCCTCGTCCTCGCGGCACGGGTCCCGGATCCCGACGTGCGGGGGCGACAGCTGGTCTGGCAGGTCCCGGGCATCGTGGTCCGGCTGCGGACCGCCGGGCACGCGCTCCCGACGGTGGTCGCGGCGGTGGAGAGCCTGCTGACCGGCGCCGACGCGCACGTCTGGGTGGACGAGCCGCTGGGTGTCGAGCTCGTCGAGGTGCTCCAGGACCCTCGGGTCCACCTGGGCGCGCCCTCGGACGCGGTGCTGGCCCGCAGCCGCTACGAGGTGGACTGCGACCCGGTGCAGCTGCGGGGCGGGACGTTGCACGACCTCGAGGCCGCGACGCCTGCCCAGCGTCCCGGCTTCCGGATGGTCCGCCTCCGCGACGCGAACCGGCATCGCCGCGGCGTCCCCTGGCCGGCCGCCGGCCCGTGGCCGACCGGGCTCGACGTCACGCCGCTCGAGGGCGTCGTGCACCTCGAGCGGCACTGGCAGGGCCAGCGGCTCACGGTGGAGAGAGGCGTCACCCCGCGGCTCACGCCGTCAGCGCGGGCCGACGGTCGGCCGGCGTCCACGCCTCGAGCAGCGCCCTGGTCACCGACATCGGGGTGAAGTCCTGAGCCCGCACCCGGGCGACGCGGCCGGCCTCCCGCGCGTGGACCGGCCGGTTCAACCACCGCCGGATCTGGGCCGACCACTGTGCGGGGTCCTCCAGTGGGAGCAACGCCACGCCGCCCGACCCGCCCACGAGCTCCCGAAAGGCCGGGATGTCCGACCCCACCGCCGGAACGCCGGCGGCCATCGCCTCGAGCAGGGTCAGCCCGAACGACTCCCTCCGGGACGGGACGACGGCGATGCGCACCTGGTTGAGGGTGGCCATCACCTCGTCGGGCTCCAGGACGCCGAGGTAGGTGACGCTCGCGCCGCTCGACCGCAGCAGGCCCAGGCCGGTCTCGCCGTCACCCCACGGATGGTCGGCGCCGGCCACGACGACGGACACCGGCCGGCCGATATCGGCCAGCACCCGTGCGAGGACGTCAACCCCCTTGCGGGGCTCCAACCTCCCGAAGAAGCCGATGTCGTACTGCGGTGGCACCTCGTCGACGGCCACGACCTCGGGGCCCGGGTTGGGGACGACGACGGCGTGCGAGCGAAGGTCACTGCCCCATGCGTCGTCGGTCATCCGAACCGCGGCGAGTGACGGCGCGGTCACGACGTCCGCGGCGTGCGTCAGCGCGAGCTCGGGGTTCTCCGGCCGGTCGGACCACATCTCCGGGCGGTGTCCGAGGATCGTCTCCGCACCGTGCAGGCGAACCGTCAGACAGCGTGCGATGTCTCGACGCCCGACCGCCACGGCCCCCAATGCCCGGAACTCCGGCGTCTCCAGCACGTCGAACGGACCGCCCCGGGCCGTCACCCGCTCGATCACGGGGCCGAGGGCGCCGGCGTCACCGACCGGCGGGACCAGGTGCCGGGTCACCCCCGCCTCGACGTCGACCCCGCTACCCCCGCCGGCGAAGACGTGGACGTCGTGGCCCAGCCGGACGAGGCAGCGGGCGACCACCTGCGTGTACGTGGCGATGCCGCCGGCCTGTCCGGGTCCGGGGTAGTTGTCCGAGACCAGCGCGACGCGCATCGGTCGCATGCCGCACTCCCTCCGTATGCCTAACGGATCCCCCGCAGCACGACCCGCATACCCGTCAGGTGCGACCCGAAACCGAGCGCCCGATCGGCTCGCCCACGTGTGGGCCGCCGGAATCTGGGCACTAACGAGGTGGGCGCCCGGATGCTCCGGATCATCCGGGAGCCAAGTCCCGGCGACTCCAAACCTCGCGGTCGCCGGGACGCCCATGTCCGGGCGGCTAACAGGCTTCCTGCGTGAGGGTGTCCTCCAGAGCGGTGGAGATCCGTTGCAGCAGGCGGGAGACGTGCATCTGGCTGATGCCGAGCCGTTGACCGATCTCCCCCTGGGTGAGGCCGTGTCCGTAGCGCAACCGGAGCAACAGGCGGTCACGGTCGGACAGCTCTCCGAGGGCGCGTCGCAGAGTCAGGGCGGTCTCGGCCCGGTCGAACTGGTCCGTCGGGTCGGCGAGCGTGTCGCCCAGGCTTCGCTCGGTGCCCGGGTCCCGGACATCCAGGGAGCGGGACTGGTATGCGGCGCGGGCGACCGACGCGCGAGCCACCTCGTCGCTGCTGACGCCGAGATAGCGGCACAGCTCGCGCGTCGTGGGCTCGCGCTGAAGCTCGTGTCGAAGCGCCTCGGACGCGTGGGCGAGGGCCATCGTGCGTTCCTGCAACGACCGCGGTGGGCGGACGGCCCAGGCGTGGTCCCGGAAGTACCGCTTCACCTCACCGGAGATGGTGGGTACGGCGTACGCGGCGAACGTGGCGCCGTCACGCGGCCCGTAGCGCAGCACCGCCTTCCACAGACCCAGCAGCGCCACCTGGTCGATGTCGTCACCGTCCATACCGCGCCCGTGGAACGCGTAGGCGACACCGAGCGCGAGGTCACGGTTGAGCGCCGCGGCCTCGTCGCGAAGACGTTTCCGCTCCTGGGGGCACGACGCCTCGTTGGCCGCGCGCAGCAGCCGCTGTGTCGTCGCGTCCCGCTCTGAGCGTGCGTCCCGTTGTTGGTCGGACAGGACCGTCCGGCTTGAACCAGACATGGAGCCACCTCAGTGGCGAGGCCAGCCGCGCGCTTCGAGCTGGGGTCGTGCTGGGGCGACTCAATCATCGGTCAGCCCACCCGGCAACCTGAACCGGCGCGGTGCGCGGTTTCGCCGCCACCCGATCCGGGTACGACGCCCCCGACTCGGTTCTCGTCGGGTCCTGTCGAGTGTCCTCGAGTCCCGGAGGTTTCTGGTGTCCACTGATGCGATCGTCCTGCTGCGCAACGACCACACCGAGGTGCGCAAGCTGTTCAGGGAGTTCCAGAAGCCCCAGACCACGGACGCGCGCAAGGGGTCGATCGTCACCAAGGTGATCGAGCTCCTCACCGCGCACACCTACATCGAGAACGAGGTCATGTACCCGCGCGTCCGGGCCCTGCTGCCGGACCTCGAGGACGACATCCTCGAGTCCTACGAGGAGCACCACGTCGCGGACGTCCTGGTGATGGAGCTCCACCAGATGACGCCCAAGGACGAGCGCTTCGAGGCCAAGACCACCGTGCTCATCGAGAACGTCACGCACCACATGGACGAGGAGGAGCAGGACTGGTTCCCCAAGGTCCGTGAGGGGCTGGGCCGCCGGCAGCTGCAGGAGCTGGGTGAGGAGCTGTTGGCCGCCAAGAAGAAGGCGCCCCGGACCCCCACGGCTCCGAGCGCTCTCAAGAAGGCGATCGACGCGGTCGTCTCCTGAGGCGCGTCACGGCGGTCCTGGTCGGTCGTGCGGGTGACGCGCTCGGTCGGGTCGCGTGACGGTCACCGAGTGCTGCTCCCAGTCGACCCGGACGTCGTCGACCGGGACGACCCGGTCCTCGCGGTGCCAGGCGCGCACCGGGGCGGCGATGAGCCATGGTCCCTGGTCGCGCTGCGTGGCGTAGCCCATCTCGGCGCCGAGACGGCGCCGCCCGTAGAGCAGCGCCCGCACCGGCAGCGCGCCCACCCGGTGCCGCCCGGC
This sequence comes from uncultured Actinomycetota bacterium, assembly GCA_963757225.1. Classification (GTDB taxonomy): domain Bacteria; phylum Actinomycetota; class Actinomycetes; order Actinomycetales; family Dermatophilaceae; genus Lapillicoccus. Next base: position 85,236 of record CAVWQU010000018.1, on the reverse strand, counting down.
GTGCGGTGGCTCGCTGAGGACGTCGAGGACGACACCGACGGACGAGCCGTCCAGCAGCACCGCGGCGCCGATCAGGTCGCTGAGCAGATGGCCGTCCACCGGTTTCGCCTCGGACCGCGCCGGCCCGTCGGGGTCGAGGGACCCGACCGGCTCGCCCGCCAAGCGGTCGGGGCCGCCCGTGGCTCCCGGTATGCGGTCGATCACGTAGTAGCGCAGCCATCGCTCCAGCTGCCCTCCGTCCGCGACCAGCTGTTGGGCGTGGTCGTCGAGCGCGACCGCCGAGCCAACACTGACCACGTGGGTCATCGGGATCACCACCGGCGCCGGGTCTCGTTCCGGGCGCAGGCGACGCCAGATGGACCGCATCCAGATGTCGGTGCGACCCCCGAAGCGCGGTCCTAGCCCCGCCGGGCCGGAGACGACTGCCGTGACGGCGAGCTCGTCGTCCACGGTCTCCAGCAGCAGGTTGTCGACGTTGCCGAGGAGCTCGTCCTCGCTGCCCACGAGCTGGCGGTCGAGCAGCCGCAGCCCCAGGTCGAACAGCTCGCCGCGAGGGTCGGGGTGACTGGTCATTGGCCCGCCTTCGTCACCAGCATGAGGGGGATCGCGGCCACCGACGCGACGAGGATCACGACCAGGTAGACCGACCCGAGGGTGTTCGCCATCCGCCCGTTCACGAAGCGCCCCATGTAGGTGTGGTCGTTCGCGACGACGAGGATCGGCAGGTAGGTCAAGGGCAGCGCAACGGCGCTGAAGACCACCGAGTACTCGGTGAGCATGATCGGGTCGACCGTGGTCAGGAGCAGGGCGACGGCGCCGATGGTGGCCAGCAGCATGACCGTGTGGAACCGGGCGGCGCGCAACGGCGCCACGAACTTGCCCCATTGCCAGCCGAAGTACTGAGCCATGCTGTAGCCGATGCTCAGGCTGGTCTCGCAGGCCGCACCGAAGGTCGCGGCGAAGAAGCCGACCAGGAGGAAGGCCAGGCCGATCTTGCCGGTGGCCTGCACCACGGGCAGGGCGATCTGTCCGAGCGAGTCCACCTGGATCCCGGCCGGCATCAGGACGATGGTGGCGGCCGCCGCGATGGCCAGCGACAGCAGGCCCCCCAACGGGAAGCCGATGAACACGTTGGCCCGCATCATGCGCATGTCCTTGGCCGACCAGTTCTCCTCGACGCCTCCGGAGGAGAAGAAGAACACCTCGTACGGCGTCATCGCCGCGCCGAAGAGCGCGATGGCGTAGAACCAGTAGACCGGCAGGCTCTCCTGGTCGGGCACGGTCGGGTGGACCGCGTCCGAGACCAAGGCACCCCAGTCCGGCCCCAGCTTCCAGACCGCGACGGCGAAGACGATGAGGGCCAGCCCGGCCAGCCCGAAGGCGTTCTCCAGGACCGCGAACTTGACCCGCCACAGGACCAGCCAGACGGCGAGGGCGACGACGGGGATCCACAGGTACCGGTTGACACTCGTGGCCAGCTGCAACGCGAGCGCGACTCCGCCGACCTCCGCCGCATACGTCAGGAACGTCACGAGCATCGAGGCGACCAGGTTGGCGATCCCCACCCGCGGACCCAGTCGCTCACGGACCAGGTCGAAGGTGCCGCGGCCACTGACGGCGGCGACGCGACCGCTCATCTCGGCGAACACGCAGATGCCGGCGACGCCGACGAGGACGACCCAGGCCAACGACATCCCGAACCGGGAGCCCACCAACCCGTTGGTGACGAGGTCGCCGATGTCGACGAACCCGCCGATGGCGGTGAGGACGCCGAGCATCACGCCCATTAGCTTCTTCACGGAAGGGTGCCCCGCAGGTTCTGCAGCTCGGACTGCGCCGCGCCGAGGTCCGTCACGGCCTGCCGCATGCCGTCGGTGTCATCCCTGCGGATCGCGATGCGCGCCGCGGACAACGCGTCGCCCGCATCGCCCACCGCTGCGAGCACCGACTCGCGCAGGGCGTCGTCCGCGGGCGACGGAGGGTCGACGCCTCCGAAGCTGGCCTCGATGGGCGCGATGCCGCCCTCGCTCTCGGTGACGACCACGTCGACGAAAGGTCGGGGCGCGTCCCCGGAGAGTCGCTGCTGCACCGCGAGCTGGGCACTGGCCGTCAGGCTGATCGCGGAGTCCAGGGCCCCCTTGCTGTTCTCCAGGTAGGCGCCGTCGTCGAGCGCCGGAGTAGCGCAGCCGGCGAGAAGCACGACACCGGAGAGCGCCACCGCGGCGACGGGCCGGACCCTCAACCTCGCCGCCTGAGAACGGCATACGCGAGCACCGCCAACAAGGCCAGGAACATCGCCCACGCGATCCCGAGCGCCCAGCCCTCGTCCACCCGCTCACTGTGGCACTGACCCGTATCGGCGGCATCTCCAGGCGCCGCGGGCGCACCACGTCGGTCGAGCGGTCCGGGCAGGTGTAAGAGGTCGACGAGCCGGGCATCACTACCGGTATGACGTCTGACGAGCTGGACAGCCCGACCGACCTGCCTTCGTCGAGTCGCCGGGCTGTGTTGAGACGCGCCCGCGCCGAGTTCCGACGCGACCACCTCACCGACCTGGCCGCCGGCCTGACGTACTACGCGACCCTGTCGGCGGTACCGGCCCTCATCGTCCTGGTCGCCGTCCTCGGGCTCCTCGGTCCGGACACCACGCGGCAGGTGACCGAACAGATCCAGGCGATCGCGCCGGGGAGCAGTGCGCAGTTCGTGTCGAACCTCATCGAACAGGCCCAGAGCAACCGGACCGGCGCCGGCATCGGCGCCATCGTCGGGATCGTCGTGGCGCTGTGGTCGGCGTCCGGCTATGTCGCCGCGTTCATGCGGGCATCCAACGTCATCTACGACATCGGTGAGGGCCGCCCGATCTGGAAGACCGTGCCGATCCGAGTCGGCCTGACCGTGCTGGCCGTGGTGGTCATCGTCGTCTGCGTCGTCATCGCCGTGGTCAGCGGCCCGGTCGCCCAACAGGTCGGCGACGTCATCGGCGTCGGGGACACCACCGTGCTGGTGTGGAACATCGTCAAGTGGCCGATCCTGGTCATCGTCGTGTCGGTGTTCCTCGCTCTCCTGTTCTGGGCCAGCCCCAACGCCAAGCAGGCCGGCATCAAGTGGGTGAGTCCCGGCGGCGCCATCGCGGTGCTGATCTGGCTCGGAGCCTCGGCGATCTTCGCGCTCTACGTGTCGCACTTCGCGTCCTACGACAAGACCTACGGGTCCATGGCCGGCGTCGTGATCTTCCTGGTCTGGCTGTGGATCACCAACATCGCCCTGCTCCTCGGCGCCGAGGTCAACGCCGAGCTCGAGCACGGCAAGGCGATCTCCGAGGGTCTGCCGCCGGACGTCCAGCCGTTCGCCGAGCCCCGTGACACGCGCAAGCTGGACGACGAGGAGACCGCTGCCGTCGAGGCCACTGCGGAACGCCGGTCCGCCGGCCGGGACTGACCAGTCCGACGGATCGGCAACGCCGGCCCCGTCACCCGGGGCGGGTCGGTCGTCAGCCGGTGAGGTCGCTGAGGACCGCCCGAGCCAGGTTCGCCGTCGCGATCCCGGCGAGGGTCCCGGCGTACTCCAGGCGGGTCCTGGCCTCGTCCGTGCTGACCCCTTGTGTGGCCGCCACGACGCCGACCGCCTTGGCGATGTCGTCGAGGGCGTCGAGCCGGGCCGGGGTCTTCGCGGCCTCCAACCGGGTCCGGAACATCATGTCGGCGTTGGTCACCGCGCCCGCGGCCCACGCACCGAACACGTCCGCCAGCTGGTCGTAGTGACCCTGGAAGGCGCCGGCCTCCGAGGCGTAGAGGTTCACCCCGCCGGTGACCCGGCCCTGTTCGACCACGGGTAGCGACAACGTGGCGGACACCCCGGCGACGGACTCCGCCCTGGAGAACAGCTCCCACCGGTTCTCGTCCAGTGCATGGGCGTCGGGGACGTGCACCGACTCGCCACGGTGAACGGCGTCCACACAGGGCCCGCCGTCCAGGTACTGGAACGCATCCAACGTCGCGACCATGTCGCTGCTCGCCACGAACGTGAAGGTCACACCCTCGGCGGTCGACGCGAGGCTGACCCCCACGAGCTCCGGCACGATCTGCTGCGCTCGCGACATCTGCCCGTGCAGGGACTCGACCAGCTCGGGCGACAGCTGAGACAAGGCCTGGTCGGTCTCAGGAACGGGTTCCACATCCATCGACATACCCCGACCGGCGCCGCCGCACACGCTCGCCAGGGGGTGTCTGCGCCACGGGCTCCGGGCCTGAGGGTGTCGGACGGTGTCGGCCGGGGTAGAGATCCTCATGGAGGTAAAGATCCTTGTGGCCGTGCGACGGCGCCGATCAGTGAGCCGATCAGTGAGGGGCGAACACCATGTCGGGACACTTGCCGGGTGACGCGTCGTCCCGGGACGACTCCGGCGCCGTGACGACGCTCTTCCGCGACATCAGTGAGATGCTCACGAGCCAGAGCGGCCAGGTGGACGCGGCCCGAGCCACGCAGCTCGCCGCTCAGCTCCTGCCCCACAGCGACCACTGTGGGATCACGCTGATCCGGGCCAAGGGTGCACCACGCACCATCGCCTCGACCGACGACCTGCCCGAGGCGGTCGACGCCCTTCAGTACCGGCTGCGAGAGGGGCCGTGCCTGGATGCGGCGACAGCGGACGCGGTCGTGAAGGCCGACGACCTCCTCGCCGACCGCCGCTGGCCGGTGTTCGCTCCGATGTGCGTCGAGGAGACGGGGGTCCACAGCATGCTGAGCCTGCGGCTGGCCGTCCGCGGCAGCGACCGGGCGGGGATGAACTTCTACGCCACGTCGACCGGGGCGTTCGACGACCTCGACGTGCGCGTCGGGTCGATCCTCGCCACCTTCGCGGCGCTGGCCGTCGAGGCCGAGCTGCACGAACGCGACACCGCCAACCTCGAGGCCGCCCTCCGCACGAACCGGCTGATCGGGATGGCCATCGGGATCGTCATGGCGACCGAACGCGTCACCGAGGACGACGCCTTCGGACTGCTCCGGCAGGCCAGCAACCACCTGAACCGCAAGCTGGTCGACATCGCCGAGCACGTCCATCTCACCGGCAGCCTGCCCACGCCGCCCACGCGTTCCTGACCGAGCCGACGTCAGCCGGTCGGGTGCTCCTGACAGTCTGACCCCGTGACCGAGCTGCTCGTCGTCATCGTGGTGGGGTTGGTGGTGATTGCCGCCGCCACGCTCGTCGGGCCACGCCTGGGGATCGCCTCGTCGCTCGTCCTCGTCGGCATCGGTGTCGGCGTGAGCTTCCTGCCGATGTTCGCATCCACGGACATCCACCCCGAGTGGGTCCTCGAGGGCGTCCTGCCCCCGCTGCTCTACTCGGCGGCGGTGTCGATGCCCGCGATGAACTTCCGTCGCGAGTTCGGCGCCATCAGCGGCCTGTCCATCCTCCTGGTCGTCGGCACCGCTCTGCTGCTCGGCGTCTTCTTCATGGTGGCCATCCCCGGTCTCGGCTTCGCGTGGGGGGTGGCCCTCGGCGCGATCATCAGCCCAACCGACGCCCTCGCGACGTCGATCATCAAGCAGCAATCGGTCTCCAAGCGCGTCGTCGCCATCCTCGACGGCGAGAGTCTGCTCAACGACGCGACCGCGCTGGTGCTCCTGCGCACCGCCATCGTCGCGGCCGCGGCGACGTTCTCGTTCTGGGGCACCGTCGGCACCTTCGCCTACTCGGTCGTCGTCGCGATCGCCGTCGGTGGCCTGATCGGCTGGCTCAACCTCGTCGTCCGCAAGCGCGTGACCGACCCGACGGTCAACACCGTCATCTCCTTCGCGGTGCCGTTCCTGGCCTCGGTGCCCGCGGGACTCCTCGGGGCGTCGGGTCTCGTGGCGGCCGTCGTGGCGGGCCTGGTCACCGGCGTCCGGGCACCCCGAGACCTGTCTCCTCAGAACCGCCTGTCCGACTCGCAGAACTGGCGCACGGTCGAGCTGGTCCTCGAGGGCGCCGTGTTCCTCACGATGGGTGTGCAGATCAGGTCGATCGTGCTGAACGTGGAGCAGGACCACGCCGGCGTCGGGGTCGCCGTGATCGTCGCCGGGGCCGCACTGGCCCTCACGATCCTGCTGCGGGCGGCATACGTCGCGCCGTTGCTCGCCGTCCTCGCCGCTCAGGCCCGACGCCGCGAGAAGATGCAGACCCGGATGCAGGACATGCAGGAGCGACTGGCCACACCCGAGGGCAAGCTGGAGACGTACCAGGAGGTGAACTCCCGAGGGCGGCGCGTGTCCGAACGGGACCTGGACCGGTTCGCCCGCCGGGTCGCCTGGGTGGTCGCCGACATCGACTACTTCCTGCGCGAGCCGCTCGGCTGGCGCGAGGGCGTCGTGGTCGTGTGGGCCGGTATGCGCGGGGCCGTCACCGTCGCCGCGGCGCAGACCCTGCCCGAGGACACCCCGCAGCGCTCCGTTCTGGTGCTGGTCGCCTTCGCCGTGGCCACGATGTCGTTGGCCGTCCAGGGCGGCACCATCGGCCCGCTGCTGCGCGCCCTCAGGCTGGGGGTCGACCCCGCCGCCGCCGCGCGGACGGCCGAGGAACAGTCCCGGATCCTCGAGCTGCTCCGCACCAGCGCAGAGTCGGTCGCCGAGCCGCCCCACCCCGAGGGCGATCCCACCCCCGAGGCCTTCCTGGTCGCCAAGCGGCACCAACTGACAGTCATTGCGGCCCAGCGTTCGGCCCTGCTCGACGCCCGGGACAACGGCACCTTCGACGCGGACGTCCTGGCCTCCGCGTTGGCCAATCTCGACGCGTCGCAGATCGCCTTGGAGATGCGCGGCACTCTCGCCGGCTGACCCCGTCGGCGGCCCACGCCCGGCGTCAGCCGCGGTGCTGCTCGAAGAGGACGCGGACCCGACGTCGCGCGTACAGGATCGCGAACCACGTCGTCACGGCGAGCACGGCGACGGCGGTCGTCGTCCCACCGGCGGAGAGGAAGGCGCTGGCCGCGGTGCCGCTCACCATCGGCACGAACACCGGCACGGAATACCAGAGGATCATCACCGGCACTCCGGCGTTCGGCGAGAAGATCCCCGACGGAGGCAGTCCGCGGAACGCGGCCATGACCTGGGCCGCCAGCAACAGCCCGGCCATGAGCACGGCCCAGACGATGCCGACGACCGTGGCGTGTGCGAGGAGCACCGCCAGGCCGCCCACGAGGACGACGGTCACGAGGTACCCCACGCCCGGCGCCACGAGGTGTGCGGTCGCCTCGCTCGAGGGGTCGAGGCCGAGCAGCGGTGGCGTGCCGGCGTTGTCGCCTTGGAGGCGCAGGCCCTCGGACCAGGCGCTGACCCCGAGGTAGGCGAGCACGAGTCCGGCGAGGGCGATGATGCTCGGCGTCCCGGGGGTCGCCGACTGCACGAGGGCGTATGCCCCGGCCGCCACGAGCACCAGCCCGGCGATGGCGGCGCCTGGGGCCCGTCGCAGTCCCATCCAGTCCCGACCGACCATGACGGCGGTGCGGCCGGTGCCCCGCAGCCGCCACCGGCGGCCCCGGGTGGTCGGCGACCCCACGTCGAGGCGTGCGGCGCGCAGGTCGCCGGCCAGGACCGCCCCGCCGACGGTGACCGCGCTCGCCGCCTGCGTGCGGAGTGCAGTGAGGTGCAGCGCTCGCAGCGAGCGGCGTTGTCGCAGAAAGACTTTGGCGCCCCGCGACCCGGTCGGCCAGCTCCGGACCTGCCCGTGCAGCCAGCTCCCAGCCACCAGCAGACCGACGGCGGTCCCGACGCCGACGCTGGGCAGCAGTACCCAGGCGGACGTCAACGCGGCGATCGCCAGGCCGGAGCCGATGACCAGCCCGATGAGCAGGCCCCCGACCAGGCATCCGAGCAGGCCGAGGCGCCACCACGGACGCAGCACGAGGGCGCGGTCGATCGGGCTCGTGGCGATGGCGTCCAGGTAGGGCAACGGTGGCACGACTGGTCCCCGCACGCGCCCGAGCCGGTAGGCCAGCGCGACGGCCGCGACGACGACGACGACCGCGAGGACGATGCCGCGCACTCCCCCCAGGTGGGTGGCCAACCACTGCGGGTCGACGAACCGCAGTAGCGCCTGCGACGCCGGGACGCCGTAGGCACCGGCGACGATCACCGCAACGTAGACGGCGTACACCGCGTTCTGGCTGCGCTGCCGCTCCTCGCCGGCGAGGACCTCCCGCGCGTCGGCGAGCCGCTCCGAGTCGGTGCTCATGCCGGGACGACGTCGACGACCCGGTCCGCGATGCGCTCGGTCAGGTCCGGGTCGTGGCAGGCGACGACGAGAGCCACGCCCTCCTCCTTGCGAGCCACCAACAGGTCGGCGAGCAGACCGCGCTTGTGCGTGTCGAGGCGCTGCTCGGGCTCGTCGAGCAGGACGACCCGCGCCGGCCGGCCAAGGACCATCGCCAGGTGGAACAGCTGCTGCTGGCCGGACGAGAGCTCGTGCGGGAAGCGTTCGGCGAGGTGGCCGATCTCCAGCGAGTCGAGATGCTCCTCGGCGCGCTCCTCGGCGCCGTCACCGCGCCCCCAGGTCGCGTCGATGAGGACGAGGTGGTCGAGCAGGGTCAGGTCACGGTAGGCGGTCGGCGCCCCGATGAGGGCGGCGACGTTCTGGCGCACCGCCGGGTCGCGCTCGTCGGCCTCGGTGCCGTCCACCGTCGCGCGGCCCTCCGAGGGGTCCATCGTGCCGGCGAGGATCCGCAGCAGGGTCGTCTTGCCGCTGCCGTTCTCGCCGCGCAGGACCACGCACCGGCCCGGGGCGACCGACAGGTCGACGGGGCGCAGCAGCACGTTGCCCTCGATCGCCTTGCCGACCCCCGAGGCCACGAGGATCGGGGGATCCACCGGCGGGCTCGCCGCCCGTTTCGTTCGCCGACCGGCCACCCCGGCTCCTCTCCGTCGACGGTCATCGTCCCATCCGACGCGGGGAGGTCTGCACGAGGTGGAGCGCCCGGCCTACGGTCAGCGGCTCGATGCACCCACCGCTCGCAGCTCGTCGAGCACCCGGTCGGTGTCGCGGTCCTCGCGGCCGTCGATATCGCGGCCCGGCCCACCGAGTCCGGACGCGCGTCGGTTGGTGCGCTCCAGCCGCGCGACGACGAGGACCAGGAAGGCGACGACGACGGCGGTGGCAAGCACGGTGGACGGGATGGAGGAGTCGCCCGCCAGGTAGACGGCGGCCGGAACCGCGGCCACCACGACCCCGGCGACGGCGACGATGGACACGGCGGCGATGGTAACGAGCTTCAACATGCTCGGCTCCTTGGATGCTGGTCGGCCGGAGTCGGGTCCGGCTCGCACCGGGTGCTTCCCGGCTGCTTCCAGACTCCCGACTCGGGGGGACTCGCAGGATCCGCCGATCGTCGGGGCGGGGGCACGACCGTCACGTCCGCCAGTCGGTGGAACGACCCATCGACCTGGGTCCCCACCACCCAGGCGGAAACGTCACTACGGTCGCGGGCATGAGCCTCTCGTCGACGACGTTCGACACCAGCCATCCGGTCCTGCGGGCGCCGTCACGCCTGTTCCTCTTCGGCCTGCATCGGGCCCCCGACGGCCAGACCCGCAGCGCCGCCGCCATCGGCCTGCTCGACAGCGTCAGCCTCGACATCGCGCACGTGTATGCGGCGGGTTCGTTCGGCGTCTGGAACAACGTCTGCTCGGCCACTCGTGGCGGGGTCCGTTGGCTGCTGTTCCTCAACCCGAACGGCTCGGCGGCCACCGGCACGATCGGCGGCGACCTCGGCTTCGTGCCGGCCCAGTCGTACCCGTCCGGGACGTACTCGTCCGACTGGCTCGGGGCGGCCGTGGACGGTCAGGGGGAGCTGCTGCTGACTCGGGGGGCCGACAGAGGTCAGACCGACATCGGGTTCGCCCAGGTCGACCCCGACGGGACCCTCATCGTCTGGTGGGAGGCACAGATCGCCCTCGACTACCCCGACCGAATCCTGGGGCTGCCGACCACGCACGCCTGGCTGAACACCGGGACCGGGGCGCAGCCGACGAGCACCGTGTCGCTCGTCCACCGCGGGTCGGTGGTCGGGAGCCGGACGTGGAACGAGAGCTGGACCGGAATGGCCGTGCACGGGGACCTGCTCGCGCTCTACCGCGGTAGCCGCCAGTTCCCGATCCCGGGCGGCACCCAGACCACGCCTCCCCATTACGAGATGTGTCAGGTCGGCGCGGACCACCAGATCACCACGCTCTGGAGCTACGAGGACTTTCCCGCCACCATCGCCGACGCCGAGGGGTTCGACATCACCACACCCACGGGCGTCCTCTTCTCCACGTTCTCCGTCGGCGACAGCGTGGCCGAGATCCGCGAGCTCACCGCCAACCGGTTCGTCCGGACCGCGGCGCTCGAGGACCTCGTCCAGGTCGTTCCCGACGTCTCCGACCCGCCGCCGTGGCACCACATCGCGCCCTGCTGACAACGCCAGTGGATCTCGCCTCGACGTCGGGCATCAACGACCCGTCCCCCGGCAACAACGCCGCTGCCAGCGTCACGAGGATCAAGGGCTAGCGGGGCTCCCGGCCGAGCGTCACTCGCCGGGTCGGACGATGGACTTCATGGTGGTCGGGTCGTCCCGCGAGGCCGTGAGTGCGGCCTCGACGTCACGCAGGCTGTAGTGACCGGTGACCATCGCGTCCAGGTCGACCCGCCCGGAGGCGGCAAGCTGGATTGCGGTCGGCCACGTGTTGGCGTAGCGGAACGCGCCGGTGATGGTCAGCTCGCGGTCCTGGACGTAGGACAGCGGCAGCTGCACCGTGTCGCCGCCCATGCCGACCAGCACCACGCGGCCGGCTCGGGCCATGGTGCTGACGGCGTCCCAGGTAGCACGGGCGTTGCCAGAGCACTCCAGCAGGACGTCGGCCTCGACCCCGACATCGGCGAGGGAGGTCTGCGAGACGTCGACCGTGCCCAGGCCCAGGCTCTCGGCCAGGCGCAGCCGGTGCTGGTTGACGTCGGTGACGGTCACCGTGTCCGCGCCGTAGGCCCGTGCGGCCTGCGCCGCGATCAGCCCGATCGGGCCGGCACCGGTTACCAGCACGCTCTGCCCGGGTGAGACGCCGCCGCGCCGGCAGGCCCAGACGCCGACCGAGAGCGGCTCGATCAGCCCGGCGGCGTCGTCGCTCAGGCTGTCCGGGACGGGAAACACGAACGACGCCGGCATGGCCACGAGCTGGCTGAACGCGCCGTCGTAGGGCGGGGTGGCGAAGAACCGGACGTCCGGACACAGGTTGTAGCGACCGGCCAGGCACTGAGGGCATCGCCGGCACGGGACGCCGGGCTCGATGGAGACGCGGTCACCGACCTGGAGAGTGGTGACCGCCGCCCCTACCGCCGTCACCACCCCGCCGGCCTCATGGCCCAGGACGAGCGGCGAGTTCACCACGTACGGCCCGATCCGGCCGTGTTCGTAGTAGTGGACGTCCGATCCGCAGACGCCCACCGACCCGATCCGGACCACGACCTCGTCGTCGGCCGCCTCCGGAGCGGGTCGCTCCTCGATATCGATCTGTCCGACTCCGCGTAACACGCTGACCTGCATCGTCGGCATACCGCTCTCCACTGATTCGTCAAATGAGCAAGATGCAAAGAATTGTGCTCATATGTTACCTTGAGCGTCAAGAGCGCTCATTTGAGAAATGTCGAGGGAGGGACCATGGTGACCCGTCCCCACGCCCCCTTCGCGGGGCCGCTGGAGATGGTGACCGCCTCCCGCATCGCGCGGCTGTTCTACCTGGACGGCTGGTCCAAGGTGCAGATCGCCGACGAGCTGGGCCTGACGCGGTTCAAGGTCGCGCGGCTGCTGGAGCTGGCTCGGGCCAGCGGGATGGTCCGCATCAGCGTTGTGGGGGCTGGCTCCCTCGACCTGGTGCTGAGCGACCGGCTCTGTCACCAGTTCGGGCTTCGACACGCCGTCGTCGTCAACACCACCACCGGAGACGACCAGGAGATCCGCACCCAGATCGGTGGGGCCGCCGCCGAGCTCCTCAGCGAGATCACCACTCCCGACGACGTCGTGGGGATCGGCTGGGCCAGGGTCGTCCTGGCGATGGCGGCGAAGCTGCGCGGCCTGCGGGCCAAGCGCATCGTGCAGCTCACCGGAGCCCTCACGCGATCCGACGTCGAGGCGACCTCCGTCGACGTCGTCCGCAGCATCGCGCGGGGCGCCCGGGCCGAGGCGTCGGTGTTCTACGCGCCGATGATCGTCAGCGACGCGCAGACGGCCCGCGGCCTCTACCGTCAGGACGCGGTGGCCGAGGCCGTCACCCGGTTCGACACCGTGACCAAAGCTGTGGTCGGGGTCGGCGGCTGGAACCCGCCCAGCTCGACCCTCTACGACGCCCTGACCCGGAGCGAGCAGAACCTCATGCGCAAGGCGGGCGTGCACACCGACCTCTCGGGAGTTCTGCTCGACGCCCGGGGCGACTCCATCGACACGGCGCTTACCCGGCGCATCATCGCGATCAGCGCTCCTCAGCTGCGCAACATCCCCGAGGTCATCGGCGTCGCCTACGGGCTCGACAAGACGTCCGCCGCCCTCGCCGGCATCCGTGGCGGATACCTCAACGCTCTCGTCACGCATACCGACTTCGCACGGCACCTTCTCAACAGCGCCGGCTAGGACTCGCCTCCCCGGGAGGCCCTGGCATCACAGGCATCCGGTACACCGCGAGCCGGAGGATTTCTGTCCCAAGGATGGTTGAGCCGGTCGGGTACGGGTATCTCCCCGACTACCAGAGGTGCAGCCCAGCGCCTCCCCCTCACTCGGGATCGCGAACCGGCACGGCTGCCGGTCATCCCCGTTCCGGACGGCAGTCACGCCGTCCGGCGTATCTCCTCGCCGTCCTTCTCGGACGGCGCCGACGAAAGAAGCACCCATGTCCCAGTACGACAGTCCCCCCACGTCCGGGAACGGCTACGACCCGCTTCCCGCAACGGAACCCGCCCCCTACACCGGTACCGACTGGTCGGCCGACTCGGAGCCGTCCTCCACTCCCGAGGTGGCGGCGGACCAGGCCAAGCAGGTCGGCCAGGAGGCCCTCGACAGCGGTCGCCAGGTCGCACATGTCGCCAAGGACGAAGCGTCCTCGGTGGTCGGGGAGGCCGGCGCGCAGGCGAAGAACCTGCTCGGCGAGGCCCGGGTCCAGCTCACGGACCAGGCCGCGACGCAGCAGAACAACCTGGCCGCGTGGATCAGCTCGATCGTCGACGAGCTCGACGGCATGGTCGACCGCTCCGAGAGTGGCGACACGCAGCAGTCGGGCACGGCAACGGCGTTGGTGCGCCAGGTCTCCACCCGCGGCCCGGAGCGCCGCGACCTGGCTCGAGAACCACGAGCCGGCTGATCTCCTGACCGAGACCACCCGGTTCGCCCGGCAGCGACCGGGGTTGTTCCTGGCGCTCGCCGCGGTCGGCGGCCTGGTCGCCGGACGTCTCACCCGGGGCCTCACCGCGGACGCCTCCCCCGACCAGGGCTCCACGTCAGCCACCGGCGTCGAGGCCGGCCGCATGCCGATCTCGAGCCGTCCCGTCGTCACGGCGACCACGTCCGACCCCCTTGCGGTCCAGCCGTTCCAGGCCGAGGACCTGTCCGGTACCCCGGCGACCCGTACCGAGTCCGAGCCGGCCTGGGACGTGCGATGACCGACCAGACCTCGCTCGGTGCGACCACCCGCGACCGCGCCGAGCCGGACAGCCGGCCGATCGGCGAGGTGTTCAGCGCCGTGACCGCCGACCTGTCGACGCTGATCCGTCAGGAGGTCGCCCTGGCCAAGGCCGAGGTCCGTCAGAGCGCCACCGAGGCCGGCGCCGCGGCCGGCAAGCTCGCCGGCGCGGGGGTGGCCGGGCACATGGTCCTGCTGTTCGTCTCGATCTCCGCGTGGTGGGGCCTGGGGCAGTTCATCGGCAACGCCTGGTCGGCGCTCGTCGTCGCGGCCTTCTGGGCCATCGTCGGGGCCGTGCTCTACACGTCCGGCCGCTCGCAGCTGGGGCAGGTCGAGGGCCTGCGCCGCACCACCGAAACCACCAAGCAGATTCCGCCCGCACTTGCCGGACACGAGGAGACATCATGACCACCGACCCCGATCAGATTCGCCAGGAGATCGAAGCCACGCGCAGCGACCTGAGCGACAACGTCAACGCGCTGGCCGACAGCGTGCGGCCCGGAAACGTGGCCCGCCGCCAGGTCGACAAGGTGAAGGACGGCGCCGCCGACCTCAAGGACCGGGTCATGGGTGTCGCCGAGGACGCCACCACCTCCGTCGGCCACGCGGCCGGCGACGTCAAGGGCACCGCGGGCTCGGCCCCGTCCGCGGTCCGCCGCCGGACCCGTGGCAACCCGGTCGCGGCCGGGCTCGTGGCCTTCGGCATCGGCTGGCTGGTCGCTTCTCTCATCCCGGCCTCCTCGGCCGAGCAGCAGGCCGCCACCGCGCTGAAGGACAAGGCGCAGCCGCTCACCGACGAGGTGACCAACGCCGCGAAGCAGGTGGCCGGGAACCTCCAGCAGCCCGCGCAGGAGGCCGTCGCCCAGGTCAAGGAGTCCGCCGTACAGTCCGCGGCGACGGTGAAGGACGAGGCCGCCTCCAGCGCCCAGTCCGTCTCGTCGTCCGCCCAGTCGGCGGCCGACGAGGTCAAGACCCAGACGACCTGACCGGTGGCGAGCGGCCTGCCCGAGACCGGTGCAGGCCGTTCGCCCCGGCCTCGCGACCACCGGAGCCGACCGTAGAGTTGGTCCCGCCCGGACCTCACGCCGAGGCGGCGGCGGCCCCGAGCCCGCGGAAAGCGAGCACCCCATGCGTGTCCTGGTGACGGGTGCGGCGGGATATCTCGGCTCCCGGCTGACCCCGGAGCTGCTGCGCCGTGGGCATACCGTCGTCGCGACCCACACCGCGGTCGACCCGCCGGCGGTTCCGTGGGCCGACCGCGTGGAGTGGCGTCGGATGGACGTCCTGAACCTGCGAGAGACCGTGCTCGCCCTGGCCGGGGTGGACGCGGTCGTGTACCTCATCCACGCACTGGGCGACGCCGACTTCCGACACACCGACCGCGAGGCCGCTGAGAACCTCCGCGACGCCGTCGACTACCAGGCGGTCCGACGCGTCGTCTACTTCTCCGGGCTGGTGCCCGACGAGCTCACTGCGGACCTGTCGGAGCACCTCGCCTCGCGCCTGGAGGTGGAACAGGTCCTCGCCGGGTCCAGCGCGTCGACGCTGACCCTGCGTGCGGCGATGGTGGTCGGCTCCGGGTCGACCAGCTTCGAGATGGTGCGACAGATCTCCGATCGCCTCCCGCTCCTGCAGACCATCCCGCGCTGGATGCGTGACACCGTCGTTCAGCCGATCGCCATCGCCGACGCCGTCCATTATCTGGCCGAGGCGATCGAGCGGGTCGACGTCCGCGGCCACCTGGACGTCGCCGGCCCGGACCGGGTCACCTACCCGGAGCTGTTGGACCTCTACGCCGACATCGCGGGCCTGACCCGCGTGCAGGTCACCGTCCCCGGCCTGCCCGAGGAGCTCGTGGGGTGGCTGGCGGGGCAGCTCACGGACGTGGACACTCCGACGGTCCAAGCCCTGATGGCCAGCCTGCGCAACGACATGGTCGCCGACCTCGACGGAATCGCCGCCCTCGGGCCGCACCAGGCGATGTCGTTGCCCGAGAGCATCCGGCGAGCCCTGGTGTCCGACGAGGGGTCATCGGTTCGACGACGGCAAGATGTGGCGAGGAGGGTCTAGCGGTTAGGTCGAGGAGGTGCGGGTGCTTCTCTCCGTTGGGCTGCTCGTCACCGGGGTCGCGCTGAGCCTCGTCGCGCTGACGTTGACCCGTCGGGCCCGCCGGAGCCACCACTTCTACTACCACAAGGCCCCGATCGCCGGGGACATCCTCGGCGTGATCGGCACCGGCTTCACCGTGCTCCTGGCCTTCGTCATCCTCATAGCATTCGAGAGCTACGAACGCGCTCGCGACGAGTCCGGGGTGGAATCCGTCGCGACGCGTCAGATGGAGTCCTTGACGGCGTTCTTCCCTCAGCAGAGCCGCATCCGGCTGCAGGACGACCTGGTCTGCTACACCCGCGCGGTCGTCGGTGACGAATGGCCGCTGATGGCCGCCGGCCGGTCCAGTCCGGTGGTCGACCACTGGGTCACCGAGATCGACGCGTCCATGATCGACGTCCCGATCCAGACGGCGAAGGAGACCGAGGTCTTCAACATGTGGTTCCAACGGTCCGCCGAGCGCCAGGAAGGCCGCCGCGGACGACTGGCGGAGGCCGCGCCGCTGATTCCCCCCTTCGTCTGGGCCGTACTCATCCTGCTGTTGGTGCTCGTCATCGGCTACCAGATCTTGTTCGTCCGCGCCGGTCTGCCGCTGGTGCCCCAAGCCTTCGGCGTCGGCGCCACCGCCGCCACGATGGTCGCCGGCCTGGTCCTCATCTACGTGCTCGACATGCCGTTTGCCGACCGAGGCGCCGCCATTGCTCCCACCCGGATGCAGGCCACGGCCCTCGTCCTGGAGAGCCGGTACCAGGGCCCGCCGGAGAGCATTCCCTGTGACGCCTCCGGCAACCCCCGAACCTGACTCCCCGGCCCAGCGCAGTCCACACCGCCCGATGAGTTTTGCCGACGCCCGCAGTCACCCTTCTCGACCCCACACCATGGACCCGGAGGGTGACCGTGCCTGAACTGTTCGCCGACCTCTTCGTCAGCATCGACGGGAGCACGCTCGGGACTCGGTCCCCGGGCTACTTCGGCTACCTCGGCCCCGACCTGGAGCGATGGATCAACGAGGAGCAGGCTCGTCCGCGCCTGCACGTCATGGGCCGGAAGACCTACGAGACGCTGGCGCAGCTGCCCGAGGAGCTGAGGGACGAGGGCTGGGTGCAGACGTCCCGCAAGCCCACCGTGGTCTTCTCACGGACGTTGGCCCACGCCGAATGGCCGGGCGTCGAGCTGTCCGACCACGACGCCGTGGACGAGCTGCGGCGACGCAAGGCCACCGGCGACTCGGACCTGCGAACGGTGGGCAGCCTCTCGCTGGTAAAGCAGCTCCTCGACGCGGGACTGGTCGACCATCTACGGCTGATGGTCTTTCCCCTGGCGCTCGGCGAGACGGGCGAGCGTCCGGTGTTCGAGCGGACGGCCGACGTCGGCCTGACGCTCGAGGCGCACCGCGTGCTGGACGACCGGATCCTCCTGCTGGACTATCGACCCGACGGCAAGCCCCCCTATGCCGATGGGGCGCTTGCCGGCCACGGCGACGACGACACCACTCCATGACGTGACCGACGAGAGCCGACCAGAGGACGAGGCTTCATCTCGCGAAGGGACCTGCTGGGGGACGGCCTCCATCTGGCCGGCCCGGCATCGTGGTCGGCGAGCGAACCGAGAGAGCTGGACCGCCCAGCCATAGGTTCAGAGAGCCGAGACGTGATGCGTACGGTCGTCGTGGTGGTCGTGGCCCTGAGAGCGTTCGTCGTCGGCCTCCTCGAGCGGACCCGTCGCCTCGGCAGCCGTCGGGTCGAGGGCCTCCCCCGTGCCGATCGGCGCGGATCGGCCGACGGGCACAGCGTGCCGGACCGAGACAGCATGCGGGCCCTCGACGAGATCCGAGCCGCTCGCGCTCACCAGGCCGGACCGGCGAGCCATCGGTCGGCCGGGACCCCCACGACCGGAACGGCGCACGGCGCGGTCAGCCACGCCCTGCGATCCGTGTGAGCATCCTCGGCTCGCTCGGCCACCCTGCCCTATCCGCGGCGCCGGGGGACGCCAGGACCTGGAGGAGGCGACGGCCGGTGCCGCGTGTCCTCCGATCGGTGGACCCGCGGGTCGTCCGAGCAACCCCCGATCAGGTGACCGCCCGCTGGTGAGCGGCAGGCCAGGATTTGCCATCCCGGATCGCGTTACCGAGATCCGGCGCCCCGCTAGACCGGCACCCCGCCGTCACCCCGAAGGATCAGCCCCCATGAGCTCCACGACCACATCCAAGCCCAAGACCAAGCGAACCCTCCTGGCCGCCGCGCTCGCCGGCACCATCGCCACGACCGTCGCCGCCGGCGTCATGGTGGCCGAGGCCGGCAGCGCCGAAGCCGGAACCCTCACCAGCGTCCAGCGCTACGGCATCACCCTCGACCCCCTGCAGTCCGTGGCCCTGCCCAACATGAGCTGCCCTGCCGGAACCTACCTGTACAACGTCAACTACTCCCCCGGCCGGCTGGTCCCGCACGGGGTGCAGGTCGTCGAGAACGGCGACGTCGGCGTGACCATCAGCGGAGCCACGAAGGCTGCCATCCAGCCGAAGGGCCTGCCTCTCGGAGTCTCGGTGTATGACGGCACCGAAGGCTCGGCCTCCGCCACCAACTGGTCACTGTTCCCCCGCGCCGTGGCCATCATCCTGGTCTGCACCACCAACCCCAACAGCGCCGTCTACGAAGACCTTTACGGCGCATGGAGCTGACCTCGTCGGCGCGGAGACGCTCGCCCGACGACGCCGCCGCGGGGGTCAGGGCGCCCCGATGAGGTGTTCGAGGGCGTACCGCTGGATGCGGGCGAACCCGTAGCCCTTGGTGCGGGCCGCGTCGATGTCGTACGTCTCGAAGCTGGAGGGGTCGGCCAGCAGCTGCTGGTAGGACTCGCCGTCGTCGAGCGTCGGCCTCGCCAGCTCGGCGACCTCGGCGTCGGCGAGGGCTTCCTGGACGCGAGGGTCCGCACGGAAGGCCTTCGCCTTCTCCCGGAGGGCGAGGTAGAGCTCCATGTTGGCCAAGGCGGACTCCCACACGCCATCCATGTTCTCGGTGCGCAGCGGCTTGTAGTCGAAGTGCCGGTCCCCGTCGTACGTCGGACCGCCGCCGGGGCCGCCGTTCTCCAGCAGGTCCACGGTGGAGAACGCCTGCAGCAGGTCGCCATAGCCGAAGACGAGGTCCTGGTCGTAGCGGGGGCCCTTCTGGCCGTTGAGGTCGATGTGGAAGAGCTTGTTCTGCCACAGCGCCTGGGCGATGCCGTGGGTGTAGTTCAGGCTCGCCATCTGCTCATGCCCCGTCTCGGGGTTGATCCCCACCATCTCGTGGTGTTCCAGCTGGGAGATGAACGCCAGCGCATGCCCGATCGTCGGCAGCAGGATGTCGCCGCGGGGCTCGTTCGGCTTGGGCTCGATCGCGAACCGCATTCCGTAGCCCTGGTCGATGGAGTACTGGGCGAGGAGATCGATCCCTTCGCGGTACCGGTCGAGGGCGGCTCGGACGTCCTTGGCGAAGTCGACCTCCGAACCCTCGCGGCCGCCCCAGAACACGTAGATCTGAGCACCCAGCTCGGCGGCGAGATCCATGTTCTGCATCACCTTGCGCAGCGCGTACCGACGAACGCCTCGGTCGTTGCTGGTGAAGCCGCCATCCTTGAACACCGGGTCGCCGAACAGGTTGGTCGTCACCATCGGGACGACCATGCCGGTGTCGGCCAGCGCGGTGGTGAACTCGTCGATGATCCGTTGCCGCTCGGTGGCGCTCGATCCGGGCGGGATCAGGTCGTCGTCGTGGAAGGTGATGCCGTATGCCCCGAGCTCGGCCAGCTTGTGCACCGCCTCCACGCCGGCCAGGACCGGCCGGGTCGCCTCGCCGAACAGGTCACGGGCCTGCCAGCCGACGGTCCAGAGGCCGAAGCTGAACTTGTCTTCACGGGTGGGAGTAAGAGTCACGAGACGTCCTTCGTCGTGTTGGCCATGAGGACAAGGTTGGCGTAGGCGGACGTCGTGCTGTCAAGCACGTCGCCGCCGTGCGTTGGACCGGCTGACCGCGCCGACGGCGCTCCTGGGTTTGACCCGTTCCCGCCGGTGCACCGCTTCCGGTGTGCGACGGTGGGCCCTCGGGACACCCCACGGCCGGCGCAGCCTGGGCCGCGGGGCGGCCCAGCTGAGGAGCGCACCATGGCCGAGGGCCTGTCCCGGCGCACGGTTCTGCACGGCCTGACCGCGTCGGCGGTCGCGACCGGGTCACTCCCGTGGGTCGCGTCCTCGGCGTCAGCGGCGCCCGGGAAGCATACGGACCCCATGAGCGACTGGGCGGCGTACGGCCGGGCGGTCGGATCGGCCTTCGACCGCCTGCAGAACGTCGGCGGTGCCGTCGCCATCGTCAGCGCCGACCAGGTCCTGCACACCTCGACGTACGGAGTGCGGGGTCTCAAGGACCGCAGGCCGGTCACCACGCAGACTGCGTTCCGGGTCGGCTCCACGACCAAGTCGATGACGGCGGCGCTGGTCGCGACCTACGTCGACGACGGGACGCTGGGCTGGGACCAGAAGGTCGTCGACGCCTGGTCCGGGTTTCGTGCGCCGACCGACGAGCTGACGCGAACCCTGCGGGTGCGAGACCTGCTCGGCATGGGGTCGGGGATCGGTGAGCCCGATCGGATGACGCCGGGGCTGCACTTCGACAGCGTGACCGCGGCACAGATCCTGCAGTCCGTGGTCAACCTCCCAGTGGTCGCCTCGCGGGTGGACGAGACGTTCTCCTACGCGAACACCATCCAGACGATGGGCGGATATCTGCCGCTCCTGGCCACGGGCGTGGCTCCCGCCGACCTGGCGCCGGCCTGGGCGGCCGCCATCCAGGAACGCCTGTTCGGCCCGGTCGGGATGGTCGGCGCTCGGTTGAGCAGCGACCCGCGGGGTCAGGTGGAGGACTTCGCCACCGGCAACGGGTTCGACCTGCGACTGAAGGCGTCGGCGATGCCGTTCGCGGCGATCGGCGCCTACGCGCCGTCCGGTGGCACGCTGGCCGGCCTCTCCGACATGGCGGCCTGGGTACGCCTGCAGCTGCGTCAGGGCCGCTCGGTCACCGGTCATCAGGTCGTGTCGCCGGCCAACCTCGCCCAGTGCTACGTCCCGCACGTCACCGTTCCTCCCAGCGGCGGAGCGCTGCCGGGTGGGGTCGGCTCGGGGTACGGGATGGGCTGGTGGCACGACACGTTCCCGAACGGGCTGCACGTGGTGTGGCACTCCGGCGCCTTCGACGGCTTCAGCACCTTGATCGCGTTCTTCCCCGACCACGACCTGGGGCTCGTCGCCCTGAACGCCATGAACCCGTCGGCCGAGCTCTGGACCATCTACACGCTGGTCCTGCTGCTGAGCCAGCGTCTCGGAGTCGACCCTGACCTTCCGCAGCAGATCCTGACCGCGAACGCCACCCAGCTGGCCCACCTCGCCGATCTCGGCCGACAGTCGCGGGCGGTAGACGTCAAGCGGCTCGAGCCGTATTTCGGCTACTACGAAGGCGGTTGGTCCGTGGTGCGCGACGGGCGGGAGCTGCAGCTGCGAATCGGCCCCCGCATCATCCCGCTGCAGGTCATGCCCGACGGCAGCTACGTCATGGCCGGCGGCACCCTGGTCGGCGAGACGGCCCGGCTGGGCACGGAGGCGGACGGAACACCGCATCTCGAGCTGACCGGGATCGAGACCGTCCGCCGGACCACCGGGCTGTGAGCCGCTGAAGACGGGGTATGCCTGTCGGCTACTGGCGGGCCATGGCGACCTTCATGTCGGTGTCGCTGTCGACGATGAGGTCGCCCGAGAGGTCGATGGTGACCCGCTTGATCGTGCCGGTGAAGGCGAAGGCATCGTCGTAGTCGTCGGGGGCGACGCGGCTGCCGGCGTCATGCCCGCAGGTGAGGCCTTCGGTGCTGAAGATGTTCGGAACGGTATGCGGCATGTCCACGGCGCCGACCAGCTTGCCGTCGATGTACAGCTGGCCGGTGGCCGGGACACCCTTTCCCGCTGCGAAGTCCGGCTCGCCCGTGGGCTCGAGCTCGTAGCGGAGTGAGACGTCACCGGTGGGCACCTCGTCACTGGAGACGACTCGGAAGAAGTCACGACCGAGGAAGTTGTAGACGAACAGGAGTCGGCGGTCCTTGACGAACAGCGAGTACCCCCCGACGCGTCCACCGTGTGCCACCAGCACCCCTTCGGCGCCGCCCTCGGGGATGTGGACGTCGGCGGTGATGCTGAACGCCCGGTTGTAGACCTTGGGTGCCGCGGAGAACGGGACCGGCGAGCCGCCGGGATAGTAGATGTAGCGGTCTCGGGGCTCGGCGATCGTGGGTCGCTCGACCCTCAGGCGTTCGAGCATCGACCCGTCGATCGGCATGACGTTGTACCTGCCCGCCTCGGCCCACCACCGCCCGACCATCTCGATGACCTTGTCGCGGTTGCCGGCCGCCAGGTTCTTCGTCTCCGCGTAGTCCGTGGTGAGGTCGTAGAGCTCCCAGTCGTTGGCCTCGATGTCGGCCAGCACCGTGGCGTCGATGGGGCTGCCGTAGTGGCGCCCCTTCTCGGCGGCCTCCACGAAGCTCGGGCCGGGCCACGGGCATACCGCCCGCCACCCGTCGTGGTAGATGGCTCGGTGTCCGAACATCTCGTAGTACTGGGTGTGGTGGCGGGTCGGGGCGTCGGCCGCGTCGAAGGTGTGGGCGAAGCTGACCCCCTCGATCGGTGCCTGGGTCACACCGCGAATGGTCCCCGGTGCGGTGATGCCGAGGGCGTCCAGCACGGTGGGGACGAGATCGATGACGTGGCCGTATTGAGTACGTACCTCGCCCCGGGCGGCGATCTTGCTGGGCCAGGACACGATGCACGGATCGGTGGTGCCGCCGCGGTAGGTCTCCCGCTTCCATCGCCGGAACGGCGTGTTTCCCGCGTTGGTCCACCCCCACGCGTAGTGGTTGAAGACGTTGGGCCCGCCCAGCTCGTCGATGCGTTCCAGGTTCTCGTCGATCGACTCCGGCACGTTGTTGAAGAACATCATCTCGTTGAGCGATCCGACGGGACCGCCCTCGGAGCTCGCGCCGTTGTCGGAGATGAGCATGAACAGGGTGTTGTCGAGCTCTCCGATCTCCTCGAGGAAGCTGACCACCCGGCCGAACTCGTGGTCCGTGTAGCTGATGAAGCCGGCGTAGACCTCCATCATCCGCGCGAAGACCCTGCGCGCGTCCTCGGACAGGGAGTCCCACTCGGGAACGTCGGGGTCGTGCGCCGACAGCTCGGTACCGGGCGGGATGATGCCCATCTCGAGCTGGCGCTGATGGACCACGTTGCGGTACTCGTCCCAGCCCGCGTCGAACCGGCCCGCATACCGGTCGGCCCATTCGCTGGGCACGTGGTGCGGGGCGTGGCCGGCGCCGGTGCAGTAGTGGAGGTAGAACGGCTTCTCGGGCGCGTTGACGTGGGCGTCCTGGATGAACTCGATCGCTCGGTCGGCCAGGTCGGCGCTGAGGTGGTACCCGTCCTCCGGCCGGCCCGGCGGCTCGACCGAGTGGTTGTCGTAGACCAGCTCGGGGAACCACTGGTTGGTGTCCCCACCGAGGAAGCCGTAGAACCGCTCGAACCCCCGGCCGAGGGGCCAGCGTTCGTACGGCCCGGCCGGCGTCTCGTGCTCGGGCGGCGACAGATGCCACTTGCCCACCAGGAACGTGTTGTACCCGTGCGGCAGGAGCATCTCGCTCAGCATGCCCTTGTCGAACGGCAGGATGGCGTTGTAGCCCGGGTAGCCGGTCGAGGTCTCGGCGATCGTGGCCAACCCGAGGGAATGATGGTTCCGACCCGTGAGGATCGCCCCGCGCGACGGCGAGCACAGCGCCGTCGTATGCATGTTCGTGTACCGCAGGCCGTTGGCAGCGAAGCGGTCGAGGACGGGCGTATCCACCAGACCGCCGAAGCTCGACAGCTGGCCGAACCCGACGTCGTCGAGGACGAACACGACGACGTTCGGGGCTCCCTCCGGCGCCCGAGGTGGCGTCGGCCACGCGGGGGAGGACTCATCGCTGGTGCGGCCGATGACTCCCGAGAAGGGATCCCCATCGGGGTAGGTGACCAAGCTGCTCATCCGACACCACATCCTGTCCGTCCGGGGCGGGCACACACCGCGCCCAGGCGCCCATGCTCGCCACTGCCTACGGCGGGTGACGTCATCCCTACGGGGTGAGAAAAGCCGGCGGCCGGAGGTCGCACCAGGCCGCTCTCCCTCGACCAGCTGCCCGGACTCCCCACCGACCGGTTACCGCGGCTCCACGCGGTGGCCGAGGCCGCGCAGCACGGTGACCTCGACGTCGACCGGCTGGGGTAGCTCAACCGAGGTCGCGGGCCAAGGCGGCCGCCGCGCCCCGGTTCGGGACGTCGAGCTTGGCCAGGATGTTGCCCACGTGGATGCTCGCGGTTCGCGGGCTGATCACGAGGGTGGCCGCGATCTCGCGGTCCGTCGCGCCGTCGGTCAGCAGCGCCAGCACCTCACGCTCGCGAGCGGTCAGCCGATTCAGGGGCCCGGCCGCCTCCTCCTCCACCGGCAGCGGCACCCGGTTCCGCGTGGCCAGAGCCGCGGCCCGCCGCTCGTACCACCCAGCACCCATCTCCCGAGCATCGGCCCAGACCGCCACCAGCTGCTCCTTCCCGGTCGCGCGGTCCCCGGCCCGCAGGTGCTCCACCGCCAGCTCTAGCCGCGGTTGCAGCGCGACGTAGGCGCCGAGCCGGTTCGCCCGCTCGACCCCGGCGGCCCACTCCTCGAGCGCCGGGCGACCGTCGAGCCGCGCCGCGAAGGCCTCGGCGTAGTGGAGGTATGCGGCGTGCAAGGTGCCGTCCCACGACGGCGCCCGCAGGGCCTGGGCCAGCTCCAGAGCGCGAAAGGCCCGCTCGGTGAGCTTCGGCGACCGGGCGATCTCCGGAACGCGCAGGCCCAGATAGGCCCCGACGGCGGCGAGGAGTGGTGAGTCCGAGGCGGCGACGGCCACGAGGAACCGGTCGGCCCAGTCCGCCTCGGCAGCGGAGTCTCCGCGTGCGCCCAGGATCGCCGCCCGGCGAACCGCCAACTCCTCGTTGGGCACGAAGGTGTGGTCCGCGTAGGTGGCGATGGTCCAGGTGTCGTGCTCCCAGGCCTGCGCGATGTCGCCGAGCGCGAGGCGCACCTCGCTGCCCAGCTCGTGGTACTTGAACTCCAAGAGGCCGAGTGACCGGAGCTCCTCCATGAGCGTCCGCGCCGCGTGAAGCTGTCCCAGCTGAACCAACGCGAACACCTCGTCCTGGCCGACCCACGCGGCCAGGACCGGCAGGCCCGCGTGTTCGGCAGCCGCCCGGCACGATCGAGCCAGGACAGCACCTTCCTCGACGTCCCCGGACTGCAGCAGCATCCACGCCTCTTCGGACCCAAACTCCAGTGCCGCGCCGGGGTCGCCGTTCCGCGCGAACTGCGCACGCGCCACCCGGACGTTGTCGATCGCCTCGGCCGGGCGACCGAGGTACCACAGCGCCGTGGTCTCGAGGTCCCGGTCCTCCGGCGGGTCCGACCGGTCGCCGAGCTCGGCCCGCGCTGCGCGGGTGAGAGCGACCTCGTCGAGCATCGAGGCATACCGGAGCCGCCATTGGGCGACGTGGGCGGTCGCGAGCCGGGCCTGGACCCGCTCGCGGCTGGGGGTCGACCCGGCCAGCGAAACCGCACGGGCGGCGGCCTCCTCGTTGCTGATGACGTCGGAAGGGTAGTGCGGCAGGCTCGCGACCATGGCGTAGACCCGGCTGGCCGCCAGCCGCTCGGTCGTGTCGTCGAGCATCGCGAGGGCCGTGCGCAGGAGGCGACGAACTCGCTGCGGCTCGAACAGCATGAACAAGCAGTCCGCGGCCCGGCAGGGGAGGTCGGTCTCGGCGATCCCGGCCGGACGGTCGGCCGCAGGCACGTGGCCCCACAGCTCCATGGCGGCTTCGTAGTGGGCCGCGGCATCGGCCCGGGCCCCGAACCGTCGGGCCGCCTCCCCAGCGTCGAGGTGAGCGCGCAGCGCGGTCGCCGCGTCACCGGCCCCGGCCGCATGGAAGGCCAGGTCGGCAGCGAGTGGCCATCGCTCAGCGGCGCTGGTCCGCGAGCCGAGCCGGGTGGCAAGGACCCGCGCATACCGTTCGTGCAGCCGGACCCGTTCGGTGGGGAGCAGGTCCTCGTACACCGCATCGCGCAGCAGCGCGTGCCGGAACGCCAGGCGTACTCCCTGTCGCACCAGGACGTTCGCGTCCAGCGCCTCGCGAAGGCCGGCCTCGAGTCGTTCGACCTCGACGTCCGCCACGTCGCCGAGGCTGTCGACGTCCACGATGCTGCTGCCCACTGCCGCGAGCCGGACTAGCGAGCGCGTCTCCGCGCTGAGGCCGCGAACGTGTCGAGTCAACAGGTCGCCGAGGGACGCCGGTATGCCCGGGCTCTCGGCGGCGAGGATCTCCTCCGCGTAGAGCGGGTTGCCTTCCGAGCGACGGAACAGCGCGGTGACCGCCTCGCCATCGAGATCGCGACCAAGGCGTCGGGTGGCGAGGTCCCCGAGGGCGGCCGGAGGAAGGGGTCCGAGTGGGAGGAGGGTGACACCGTCCGCCCGGCGCAGGTCGACGAGGGCGTCCCGCAGGGTGGGCGCGGCGTCGTCGGAACGGTAGGTCATGACGAGGAGGGCTCGGGCGCGGGTACTGCGGACGAAGGCACGCGCGAAGTCGACGGTGTACTGGTCGGCCCAGTGCAGGTCCTCGAGGACGAGGACCGCCGGCGCCCGGTCGGCGAGGTCGGCAAACGCGTTGACCAGAAGTCCGAGGGCATTGGGAGCGGAGGTGTCCGGCAGCGCGAGGTCAGGACCGGCGAGCTGGTACGCCGCCTCGAGCACCGGGCCGAACGGCAACGCCCCGCTGACGTCCACGCAGTGGCCGACGCCGGCGACAGCCCCGGCCCGGCGCGATCGGTCCACCAAGGCCCGGACCAGAGTGGTCTTGCCGATGCCCGCCTCGCCCGCAACGAGCAGCGCGCGGGCCGAGGGCGAGCCATCCGTGACCAGCGCCGTCAGCAGCGTCTCGCACCGGGCGAGCTCCTCGTCCCGGCCCAAGGGTGTCTCGGGTGGCTCGACTTCGGTTTCGATGACCGCCCAGCGTAGTCGCCGGCCGGTTATCCGCGGTCCGCACGGCCGTCACTCACCGTCGAGCACTGACTGAACGAGCTCGTGGTGGATGAGCCGACGCTGGGCGACGGTCGTGGCCTGCCGACCCTCGTCGAGCAGCCGGAGGATCGTCTCGCGCAGGTCCGCCTGGACGGGACGGATCACGTTCGCCGGGTCCGGGCGACTGACCGGCAACGCCTGGGCGTTCGAGGTGGTGAGCAGCGCGGCGGCGGCGAGCAGGCCGGCGGCGGCGGTGCGGGTGGCGGTGCGAGTGTTCATCGTTCTTCTCCTGTGTTGTGGCCGGCGAAATGCCGACCACTCCACGGTCCGTTTCCCGCACCCGGACCCACATCGGAAGAACTGCGTATCTTGACGGCGCGACTACCTATTCTTCGCTACGGATATCCCACCTTCCGGAAGGAAGACGCCATGGAGCCCGACGGGAGTACGCCGGCTCGGTGAGCGGCTCGCCCGCGAGACCGACAGGTCGGGTCCGGGTCGTGGTAGGGGCGGCCGCACGTCTCGAGGGCGGCGCCCCCTTCTTGCGCATCGCCGCATACCCGACCCGGTCAGTGCTGAACCCCTGGCCAGCACCACCTGAGGACCGCTCGACATACGGGCAGTTCGGGACGCGGGATGTGCGGCGTTTGCGCCGGTCAGCCAGCCGGTCCTTGGGCCAGGTGCATCTGTCTAACGCAAGGTTCAGGGCTTTAGGGTTGCTCTCTGAATTCTATTGCTAGACAATGGGATTAGATCCGGCGGGGGGACTCGAACCCCCAACCCCGCGACCGAACGCTAGACGCGCCCTGACTTTGCCGCGGTCGGGTGGCCGCCCAAAGGTGTGGGGTTGGGGAGCATTCTCGTCTATGGGCTAACGCACGAACCTCGTCCCGCGGGGCTCAGGCCGGGCGACTGACAAGGTCACCCAGCGGGAATGGCCGGCTGAATGGGAACGGAGGCGGGGTCGCCGCCGCAGAGTCCGTCGGGCTTGTCGGTGACGCAGGCGTTGTTGATCCACCGGTTGCTTCTGTGGGTAGCTGGTGTCGACGGCGTCGAAGACAGCGTTGCCAGTCATCGTGTTGGCGGCCACGACGGTTCCGGTCGGCCCGTTGAGGGTGATGCCGTTTTCGGCCGTTCTTGGCGCTGGTGTTGCGGTGGATGACGTTCTTGTCGTCGCCCGGGCCAAGGAACAGCCCGCTGGCGCCGTTCTTCCGAAGGTGTTGTACGCGATCACTGAGTGGGAGAGCTGGGTGGGCGGGTCACCGGCCGGCGGGGCGATAAACGTGAATTCCGAGCCGCGGTTGTCATGGAAAGCGTTGCCGCTGATCAACAGTCCAAGAAGTAGCTCGCTCGTCCGGTTCCGACCTCGCCCTTGAGCCCGCCGCAGGGGTCGATAATGACGAAGAGCCGTCTGCCGCGTCGCCGAGGCCGCGCGTCGACGACCGCTCTTGCCGCGGTGAGGGCGACGTCCGGCTTTGCCGCCGTCGGGACGCCTGTCATGCGGCAGTATGGGCGGGACGCCCGACCCGCGGTAAGGGCGGCCTGACGGCACGGTCGAGGAAGGTCCCTGTGGGTTCTCAGGTCGCTTCTGGCGCGCCCGCGTCGGGCGATTGACCGTCGTACCAGCGCAGTACCCGAAGCGCTCTCAGGGTGTTCCAGCGGCTCGGGGTACCGTCGGGCTCCTCGAATCGGAAGTGGACCGCGCCGGGGTGAGTGTTCTCAAGCAGCCACCGGCCGTCAGGCTGCCGCTTGGCGCGGATCCTGCCGATCGCCTCGGCCAACCGCGCGTCGCGCATGCCGCCACGTCGGGCGAAGTGGTCCGCTGCCTTGAGCACGTCGTAATGCCAGCGGGGCGGGAAGGAGAACGATAGCCACTGGGAGTCAACCACCTCGCCGGTGCGAAGCGACCGGAACAGACTGCGTCGCAGCAGGTACTCCTCCCCCTTCAGGCGGGCCTCTCGGACCCGTTCGAACCCGTCGGCGTGCCGTTCCCAGCGCGACAACGCATCGACGACATCGAGGGTGCTCGCGAAAGACCCCGGCGCCGAGCGGCTCTCGGCCCAACAGTTCCAGCCGCCGTCCGGCAGCTGGTCGGCCACCAGCCGCTGCACGACGGCATCGACGTCGACACCAAAATACGTGCCGATCAGGATCGTGCCGGCGTTGATGCAGCAATCGACCTCCCCGGCGAAGAACGGCAACCCGTCGTACTCCCAGCGGCAGTTGCCGGCCACCAACCTCACGGTCTCCTGCATCACCGGACGGTCCGGGGGTACCCCCAGGTGGCACAGGTCGAGCAGGACTGGGTAGGTCGCGGTCCACGGCTGGCCCCGATCCCTTCCAGAGTCCTCGGCCGGGTCGGGCGACGGAAACGGCGGTGGTGGCTGACCGGCAGCGAGCGCGTGCGCGGTCGCAGCTGCGAACGCCGCAGTATCCGGGA
The DNA here is from genome assembly GCA_963757225.1 of uncultured Actinomycetota bacterium. GTDB lineage: Bacteria > Actinomycetota > Actinomycetes > Actinomycetales > Dermatophilaceae > Lapillicoccus. The sequence goes on along the minus strand of CAVWQU010000018.1, from coordinate 55,874 downwards.
AGCAGGCCCCGTTGCCCCACAGCCCGTCAGGTGCCCTAAGCCCGAGCAGCCGAGCACCCCATCCCTCGTGTTCCACCCTGGCTCGTTCGGCCGCGATCTCGACCTCCGAGGCGTCGACGAGGTCACGCAGCACCTGCCAACGGATCGCGGCATCGCCCTCGAGAAGCCACCGAACGACCGGATGAGCCTCGGCCATGGGAGGCGGTCGAACAGCGTAAGAATCCTCCCCGAGCATCGACAGGTCCATCGTCGGACCCTAGCCCGCACCAGAACATCCTCATCTGCCGCGCTCCGGGCGGATGCGTCTGTCCGACTCCGCCGCTGTCGGGGCGGAGTCGCCTGACCTATCCCGCGCTGAGGCAGGTACGGTCGCCGACATCTTTGGACTTTCAGGGGGTACCTGACCATCCCCGCGACGCGTGAGTTCCTTGGCTGCGGTTGGGCCCTCGCAATTGCGAGGGCCTGGCCGGCTGCAGCGGGGCGTTCATCGAGCCGGAGCGGCATGCGAGGGCGATCGAAGCGGCGATGCCGTCGATGCAGAGGGGGAGCCCTGACCTATCGCTAGTTCGAAGGAGTCGCCGTGCTGCGGCCTGGAGTGTTCCGCGGGTGAGGCCCAGCTTGGCGAGTGGGGCGGTCATGAGTGACGGGGGGTGCAACGGCCCATGGCTTGGGGAAGCGTGCGATCCGCGCGCGATAGCGCCCTGGACGGCCCGGACAGAAGCGGACACGCGGGACGTGCGGACTGACGCGGGATGTGCGGCGTTTGCACCGGTCAGCCCGCCGGTCGTTGTACTAGGTGCATCGGTCTAACGCGCAGGTTCAGGGCTTGAGGGTTCTCCCTAAAATTCCGTTGCTAGACAATGGGATTGGAGCCGGCGGGGGGACTCGACCCCCAACCCCCCGTTTACAAGACTTAGTGCACGCGGCACGTCTCGCCGGGCTGACCTGCGAAAACGCCACGCACCCTCGCCGTTCTGGTGGTCCGTGCGATTCATGTGCGATACGAGTGTTCACACTTGGCCGCTCCTGACCACCCCTCGACATGGCAGGCCACCCAGGACTGCACGACGTGTCGAGCCTGTCCTCCCGTCACACGCCCTTGCTACCCGGCGTGGGGCTTGTGGGCGGTGGCCTCACGCCCTCCCTGTTGACGTGACCCACTTCGCCAGGCTTGATGCCCGCATATGCCGGTGACGCGCCAGCGCCGACGTTGTCATACAACCGCTCATCGGCGGAGGGGCCGGTGGCGTCTTTCAGCCGGACAGTGTCCTTGCGGATGGTCGTCGGCGTGTGGGTCTCTCGCAGCTCTTCGGGGCGGACGGCAGCGCGAGATCGCTGTTGGCCCGGCCGCTGGTGGACGGTCAGGCAGCCGACCACAGGGGCGTGTTGGCGCCGTCCAGCGTTTGGCTGCGGTGGGTGTCGGCGAGGGCTTCAGCGTCACGTTCGGGAAGGAACCCGGAGTCGGACTCGCAGTCGTGGCAGACGGTGACCGCCCGATGGCCCAGATGAACCACCTCGACCGTATGGGGGTGACAGGTCACGCCGGCCCCATGGTGATGATCACGCCGGTGCGCCGCCGCTGCCGTGCACGCGGCCACCAGCGCCGCGCTCTCCTTTGTGGAATACCGGTGCATGGCCCCCTCCGTAGTGCCGAGCTGCTGTTCTTCCTGTTCTTCCTGTTCAACACTGTGGACCTACCTGCCCATCCCGTGGGCACGACTGGCAGGCCACGACACAGGTCTTCACCGCCGCTTCCGGCACGGCGGTGCCCGGTGACGTCCCGTCCCGCGGGCCTGGAGGTCGAGGTCGAACCCGCTGTCGCCGTCGCCGCGCGGCCCGACCGAGACGACGGAAGGCACCCTGCGGGTCGAGGGCGCCGCCCCGGGGGCGGGCTGACTTTCGACGTCGACCTCCCGGTGGTGCCGGAACCGTGGCCCCCTCGGTGCGACGACCCGGCCCGTGACGGCTCGTCATCGTCCTCGACGTCGGTCTGCCCTGACGGGATCGACAGAGGGGAAGCCCTGCGTGACGTGTCCTGGGTCGACAACGCCACCCCTGCGGGCACGGCCTGTCCTACCGCCACAACCCGCCTGGCCCGAGGCAACCGGGCGGAGGATTCCGCATCGGCGCGAGGTCCCCTCCGACGGCCGGCACGGCCTCGACGGTCGTCGGCGTCAAGGTCGCGTCAAGGTCGCGTCAGGGTGGCCGCCGGCCGGCGGCCGCGGTGTTTCACTGGCGGCATGGACGTCGCGCAGCGCCGGTACCGGCCCTGGTTGCTGGTCGCCAGCGTGGTGGCACCGTTGGCGGTGGCCGCCGGGTTGAGCCTGGTCCGCGAGCAGGTCAGCAACGCCGCCGGCGTCCTGGTTCTGGTCCTGGTCGTGGTCGCGGCGTCGTCGACCGGGGTCCGGATGGCCGGGTTCCTGGCCGCGCTGTCGAGCGGGGTGTTCTTCGACCTCTTCCTCACCCAGCCGTACGGCACCCTCGCGGTGAGCAACCCCGACGACGTCGAGGCGCTGGTCCTGCTCCTCGCCGTCGGGCTCGCGGTGACCGAGCTGGCGCTGTGGGGGCGCCGGCAGCAGGCCGGCGCGAGCCGGCGGCTCGGCTACCTTGACGGCGTCCTGAGCACCGCCGAGAAGATCGCCGCCCGGGACCCCGACCCCGCCGACCTGGTGGCCCTGGTCGGCACCGAGCTGACCGGCCTGCTCGGGCTGGACGGCTGCCGGTACGCCCCCGTAGCCCCACATCTGCGGTCGGTGATCCAGCCGGACGGGCACCTCCGCAGCGGTGAACGGCTCCTGGACGTCGACCGCCGCGGGCTGCCCACCGAGGAGGAGATCCTGCTGCCGGTCCGCAGCGCAGGGCGGACCGTCGGCGGGTTCGTGCTCACCTCGGCGACCCGGGTCCGGTACCCCACCCCCGAGCAGCTGCGGGTCGCCGTCCTGCTCGCCGACCAAGTCGGCACCGTGGTCGCCAAACGCCGGTGAGCGAACGGGGACCGCTCGCGGCCAAGCAGGCAAACCCAGCGACCGGCGCCGTACCCGCGCGGCACGCCCATCCCGCCGAGCCGCGTGATTGATCGTGCCGACGAGGGCTGTCGCCCACGGGTTGGACGGCGACTTTCGAGGGGCGTCTCTATGGTCGTGGCATGGTGGCTTCCCGGGTTCTGACGACTCGACTGGGTCCGGTCGAGGTGGTGCACCTGCCCGGTGACAAGCCCCCGGTCTTGTTCTTCCCGGGCGGACACTGCGGCGCCGCCAGCGACTGCGGTTGGCGCCTGTACACGGATTTGGGGCATGGGCTGCTTGCGTTCTCGCGACCCGGCTACGGCAGAACCATGGTCGGGCGGCTGAACGCCGGCGAGTTTGTCCCGGCCGTGAGCGAGTGCTGCGACCTCCTGGGGGTCAGCCACCCGGCTGCGGTCGTGGGCGTGTCCTTCGGGGGACTTCAGGCCATCGAGCTGGCCGTCCAACTCCCCCACCTGGCACCCCGGCTCCTGCTGCACAGCTGTGCACCGTCGACGCATTCCTACCCCGACACCCGCCACGAACGACTCGGCGCCCCGGTGGTGTTCAGCCCGGCTCTCCAGCGGTTGACCTGGCGTACCGTCACGCAACTGGTCGCCTCGGACGCAGGCCTACGCGCGATGGTCGCCACCCTCTCGAACCGGCCCATCCAGCAGTGGTGGCACACCTGGTCCGACGATGACCAACGCCGAGCCCGCGAGATGTTCAGGACCATGGACTCCGGCCGCGGCTTCGGCTACGACCTTCAGCAGGGACGGCCGGACCGTGCAAACCACCGCCACCAACTTCAACGCCAGGTGCCCTGCCCCACCCTGGTGACCGCCTCGAGGCACGACGCCGGCGTCGCCTTCACCCACGCCCAGGATCTCGCTGCCACCATCCCGGCGGCGACCCTCATCGAACTCACCTGCCCATCCCACCTGTTCTGGATCGGACCAGAACGCAGCCAAGCCCAAACCGCGGTCAACGACCTCCTCGCACCGACATAGTGCCGATCGAGGCTCCCGACGCACCCGGGCAGGAAAGCCGAGCCACAGCCCGAATGACCGCCCGATCGAGATCCACGCCGCGCTGACACCCCGCAGCAAAATGACGAGAGTCGCGCGTTCTGCGGTCCGCTGGTCGGAGGATCGTCGTGTGTCGTGTGTCGTGTGTCGACTGTGTTCACCTCAAGCCGGCAATCTGCTCAACAAGCATCGGCGGAATCCCCGAGTCATGGACATCGCCACCGTCGAGAGGCGCCCTCTGAGCTACCCGGTCACATCGACCTACTTCTCTGTGTCGGCGGCACATGAAAACTGACCCCCTGGCGGCACCCAATCAATTGCCGTCAGGGGGTCAATTTTCGGCTGTGTTGATTTGGGCGGGGCGCGGCATCTACGTACACCAGGCCGGAAACCGTCTGCACCGACCTGGTCACGTGCGAGTTCGCCCGCCACCGTCCGCACCGTGCGGAGGACCGACGGCACCGAACGCCCGGGGAGGCACGCTCTACCGCGCCGCCGTCCTCGACACCACTCATGTGGGATCGTGGTCTGGTCGATGGACGCGTCCCTGTTAGCTGCCTTGGTGACGAACGCCCTTGGTATGGCTATTGACTCGCGACGCGTGGCACCAAATCCCGAGTCCTCAGCCCAAGCACTTGCGTCCGACGCATACCTTGCCGTGCATCGAGTGCTCTCGGCGCGGTGGGCTGGCGAGCACTGCGGCCTGACGGGTGTCCACTATCCGGTCGAGTCCCTTCAGCCAGCCGGGGGTCGCGTTGCGCGCCGGAGAACATGTCGTGCCCGGGAGACGGACCGCTTTGGAGAGGTGGCTCAACGGTGAGGTGCTTCGGGCTGGTGACCGTGCACGCCGCTGAGGGCGTTAGATGCAGGGGGCAGGGGTTGCCGGTTGTTGGTGAGGCGGTTCGAGATTCACCCACCGGGCCAGCCGGTGAGCTCGGGGTGGCTGGCGGGGTCCGTCACCACCGCCACTGCGAGGTCGGTCAGTCGCAGGTGCTGCCGCCTGGAGTGGTCGCGCATCAGGGTGAACGCGTCGTCCACCGACACGCCCCGCATCCGGGCCAGCGCTCCCTTGGCCTGCTCGATGGTGACCCTGGAGTTGAGGGCGCCCTGCAGCTGTTCGGTGAGGACCTCGCTATGGGCGAGGGCTCGTTGCTGCAGCAGTCCGATCGTGGCGACGTCGGCGAGGGCCTGGATGATCTTGAGGTCGTCGGCCTCAATCCGTCCGGCGGCTGTGCTGAACAAGTTCAGGGCGCCGATGACGGTGTCGCGGTGCCGAAGCGGGAAGGCATGCACGGCGTTGTACCTGGCCGCGACCGCCTCCGGCGCGAACCGGGGCCACCGCCCGGCGGCGCGGGACAGGTCGCTGTTGATGACCGGAGCCCCGAACCGGTAGCAGTCCCGGCAGGGGCCCTCCTCCGCTTGAAGCTGGAAAAGCTCCAGCATCTTGACCGACTCCGTCGATGCGGCCATAAACTGCAGGCGGCCGTGCGCGTCGGCTAGCACCAGCCCGGCGGCGTCGGCGCGGGTGATGACAGCCGTCCGCGTGGTCACCATGTGCAGGAAGTCGACGATGTCGAAGTCGAGGACCAGGGTGTCGGCCACCTCGACGAACAGTGCGGCCAGGGCTTCGGTGGCGATCACCGTGGAAGGCCTCCCCTCCGGTTCTTCCCAGTGTCGCTGAGTCCGGCGGAGCCGACAACTACGCGACAACACGGAACTACTCGGCAGCTACGGCTCGAGCCGCAGCCGGCCGGCGACCACATCCCGGGCCACGTCCCCCAGGGGACGCCCGACCGTGAAGGCGTGAGCGCGCAGCAGTGCCATCGCCCCGGTCAGGCTCGCGCCCAGGTCGACCATGACCATGCCCTGCGCCTGGTACACCTCCAGCCGCGGGGCCAGCATCTCGTTGACGTCGGGTTCAACATGCCCGGCCGGAGCCTCCGCCTGGCCGTCCACGAGCATGTCCATGGCGAGGTCGGCGAATCCCAGCGCGGACCCGACGGCGCCGGCCGGCAGCGGTACGGAGCGGTCCTGGTAGACGTCCAGGACCCCCACGCACACCGCGCCGACCTGCAGCGGGAACGCGAACACACCGCGGGCACCGGCCTGGTAGGCCGCTGGGGCGTACCCGGGCCAGCGGCCAAAGCCGGCACCGCCCAGGTCCGCCTCCAGAACCGGCCGCCTCGCGTGGATGGCGTCGACACAGGGCCCCTCGCCGAGCTCGAACTGCAGGTCCTCCAGCCGCCGAGCGTGCCCATCGGAACCGGTGACGGTGCCGCCGACCTGCCCCTCCTCGACCAGGCTGATCCCGGCCCACGTCGCCGGCAGCTCGTGCGTCGCCGCCGTACACAGCCGTCGCAACAGACCAGGGGTCCCAGGACCGTCGTCCCCCATCGCCGGCTCGAGCCGGACGAGGCCGGCGAGGCGCCGGCGCTGCTCCTCAGCCTGACCCATGCGTTCTCCCCGAACCCGGAACGGTGGTCCGTCGGGGTCCAAGGCGAACAGCCGCAACGCTACCGTCAAACGATCGCCGCTGCGTGGATGCTGGTGGGGACGGCGGATGCACCATCTGGGGCACGCACCACGGTCCAGCACGAGGTGCAGAGGTCACGGGCCTGGGCCTCGGGTGATCAGGACGGGGGCCGTGCGACGTTTCTCAGCGACTTGACGAACGACACCCTCGCCGAGGCGACGGGGGAACCGAGGGGGCCGGGCGGTGTTCGGCCGCAGGACCCGGGTCCCCTGGGGTCATCGCGCTCGATAGCCGGGGTGGACTGGGCGACTCGGCAGTTGGTGAGGGCCTGGTGGCTGGTCGCCATCGCCTAGCGTGGACCGGTACGGCCGGTGGTAGGCAACATAGTTATGGTGAACGTAGCCTCAGTTTGGGGCCCATGCCCTCTCGCCCGCGAGAGGAGTTAGCTGGTCCGTTTGATGGCCATCAACGCACCCGCAGGCGGCGATGCCTCTGCCTCGCGCGTCGGCAACGTGTCCGAGCTGCACAACGCATCCGTGGACGAGGATGCGGCGCGACAGGGCGGCTGCGCCCAGGTCCACCTGCCAACCGGCCGGATGTGCACCCTGCGACACGCTCATGCCGGGTCGTGCGAGTTCAGCTCAGCGGCGGAAGCGGATGCCGTCCTGGCCGAGCACAAGGCCGCACAACACTGGTGACCCAGTCTCTCAGCCCTACGGGTGGAGGGCGAGTACTTGGGCGGCTCTTCACTGCCCGCTCTCCATGCGCGTGCAGTTGGTGCCGAAACCGACGCCGCGGTCGACGCGGAGGCCGCCGTGCTCGCCGAGTCATGGTGTCTGAGCAGGAACTGCGGACGACGCCGCCCCTGCCACGGTGCGGCGCGCGGGATCCAGCCCGGCGCAGTGCCGTTACGCGACCCCGCAGGCCGGGACCGGCTGAGACAGGGTGCCGACCAAGCCGACGCCCTGTAGGGGCTCGAAAACGAGCGCGGTCCCGTTTTTCCCACAGACCAGCTGTGTCGCTGGGCCGCCTGCGGCTCCTCGACGGAGTTGCCCGCCGGCGGCAAAGGAGGACGTTTGCCGTCGAGCTGCTGCGGTCTCCAAGGCCGCCGCCTTCGCGGCGGAAATACGCCGGGCAGAGCGGGCGATTCGCGTCCTGAGTGCGCATCCACCGTCCCGGCGGTCGCGTGCTGGCGGCGTGGGCATGGCTTAGGTTCCGGGGGGCAGGCGGCGGTGCCGTTGGCCCAGCGCAGAGAGGGTGAGGTGTTCTCCGTGGAGCCCGAGGTGGTTTCGCCTGAGCCGATCCCCGGTACGTCGCTGGCTGAGCGCACCGTCGCGGACCTGTTGCCGATCGCGACCACCTCGGAGGAGGCGGTGCGGCTTCGCGACTCGGTTCCGTTGTGGTTTCACACCTTCTCGCTGGGGCATGGCGTCTACACGCCGGGCCTGGCCCGGGACCACGTCTACCGTCTTCCCGTGCTGGACGCGGAACGCTTCGCCGGGCGCAGCGTGCTTGACGTCGGGGCCTTCGACGGCTTCTACAGCTTCCTGGCCGAGCGGCGGGGCGCGCGTCGCGTGGTCGCGGTCGACAACGAGCAGTACGTCGACTGGGTCCAGGCCCGCTTCGGCATCTCCCTGACCGGTGGTGCTGGGTTCCACGCGATGGCCGCCGTCCTCGGCTCGAACGTTGACTACCAGCGGATGGACGCCCTCGACGTGCGGAGCCTGGGCGAACGCTTCGACCTGGTCCTGTGCTTCGGGATCCTGCATCGGGTGACCGACCCGATCGCGTTGCTGCGGGCGTTGGCCGACGTCCTGACCCCGGCCGGGGAGCTCATCATCGAGACCTACGGTTCGCACCTGCCGGGCGACACCCCGGCTGTCGAGGTCCACCAGCCTGGCGCGGTGTATCAGCGCGACGACTTCGTCTACTGGGGTTTCCCCGCCGAGGGACTGCGCCGGCTTGCTCGCATCGCCGGGCTGACCGATGTCGAAATCATCGCCGCACCCGACATCGACGGCCATCCCCGGCTCCTAGCCATCCTCCGATCCGGAGAACCCTCAGGTCCGTAGTAGGGGCGTTGCCTTCTTGGGTTGCCCTGGGATGGGGTTCAAGTTGGGCGACGTTCCTCACGGCTACCCGCAGTCACAGACGCTAAGCCCGCAGGTCCCGCGGAAGGCCACGGTGGGTCTGGGTTGTAGCCCTCGGCCGACGGAGGATCGACCGATCGGCTCCACAGGTACCTTGTCCACCCCGGGGCCGATGGGTCTTTGCATCAGGTCCGTCGGAAGGAAGGGTCGGGACTTAGGTCACTAGTGCGGTCGACTCGGTCGAGAGATGCTTGAGGTACGCCAACGGCAACGCTGGCGGTCCGAAGGAATCGGAATCCAGCGGCTGCGGGTCGACACCCGCAGTGAGCGCCTTGGACGAGGCGAGCGGATTGATGAAACCCGAACCGGAGGTCAGGACGTCGTTCCATCCTGGCAGACGAAGCCCCGACGATTCTCGAATCTCGGGGCTCCGCCACGCCAGGACGGCTGTGCCCTGCTCCTTCGGCGCACACGTCTCCGCGGAGTCCCGTGCGTGCACCGTTTACTGACCGCTTCTTACTCACCGCTTGCCCCTTCTGCGGCGTGGAAGGCCTCGAGTGCCTCGCCGGGGGTGTCGTAGTAGGCGTTGGGGCCGAGGGCGGCGCTGATGCCGTAGCGGTCGAGCTGCTCGCGCACCGGGCCGTCGACGGTGGTGAAGACGAAGCGGATGTGCCATTGGTGGGCGTGTTCGATGACCGTGGTGAGGACCGCGGATGCGGTGTAGTCGATGTCTCCGATGGCCGCGCAGTCGAGCACTATCCAGCGCAGCGGGCCGCCGTGGCCGACCAGGCCGGTGACGTCGTCGAGGAGTCTGAAGGCGTTGGCGTAGTAGAGGCTGGTGCCGAACCGGTAGACCACCAGCCCTTCCTCGGTCCGGGCACCTGGGGCTACCGGGGCGGTCTGCCAGTGCCCGGCGGGTGACTTCGCCAGCACGCCGTTGCGGGGGTTGTAGCTGTGGCGTAGGTGTTCGATGATCGAGGCGATGACGGCGATCACGATGCCGTACTCGACCCCCAGCACCACCACGGCGGCCGTCGTGAGCAGGGCCACGGCGAACTCGTGGCGCCGGGCGGCCAGGATGAGCCGCATCCCGGCGACATCGATGAGCCCGATAGCGATGAGGAAGACCACCGCCGCCAACGCCGCGGCCGGCAGGTAGGCGAGCGGCCCGGTGAGCACCAGTAGGACAAGGAGAACCACCGCGGCGGCGGTGAGCTGGGACAGCTGGCTGCGCCCGCCCGCGCTGTCGACCATCTGCACCTTGGTCGGGCTGCCGTTGACGACGAAGGTGCCGGAGAATGCGGCGACGGTATTGGCGGCGCCCAAGCCGACCAGGTCGGTGTCTTCTCTGAACGTCTCCTCGTACTTGACGGCGTAGGCACGGGAGGTGGCCGCGCTTTGGGCCAGGATGACCACGAACATCGACGCCGCGGGGCCGAGGAGCGCGGCGGCGTCCTGCCAGCCCAGGGCCGGCAGCCCGAAGCTCGGAAGGCCGCCCGGGACCGGCCCTACTACGGCCACGCCGCGGCCGGCCAGATCCGCGGCCCGGCTTACCGCGATCGCGAGGATCACCGCGATCAGCGCCCCCGGGATCAGCGGCCCCGGGATCCTGCGGGTGACCTTGCGCGCCGCCAGCACGACCAGGATGACCCCGGCCGACACGGCCACGTCTGCCCGACTGAGATGCGGGAGCGCGCGCACCGTGTCCAGAAGCCTGGCCGGAGTCTGTTCGCCCGCCGCGGTCACCCCGAGCATGTCGGGAAGCTGGCCGGCAGCCACCTGGATGCCGACGCCGGTAAGGAACCCGACCAGCAGGGTGCGGGAGAGGAAATTCGCCAGGAACCCTAGCCTGGCCAGCCGGGTAAGCAGCAGCATCGCCCCGGCGAGCAGGGCCGCGAGCCCGGCCAGCCGGACGTAGCGTTGCGACCCAGCCACCGCGAGACCGGTCAGCGCGGCGGCGAGTATGACCGCGGTCGCGGAATCCGCGGCCACCACCAGGTGGCGCGACGATCCGAGGACGGCGAACACGGCCATCGGCAGCAGCATCGTGTACAGGCCGGTCACCACCGGCATTCCGGCGATCTTCGCGTACCCGAGGACCTCGGGGATGCCCAAGGCGGCCAGCGTCAAGCCCGCGAGCAGATCCGCGGGTACGTGGGACCGGTCGATCGGCAGCAGCCCCCGCATCGCGGGCAGCGCCCGCAGCCATCCTCGCTGGCGGGCCCCCGGCGAATCCGGCAACGTCACAGCACCCCCCGGTTCCCCTGCGGTTTCGGGTTCGTTCATCATCCCGCCGCCACCCGTTTCGTGCGGTCACCGCAGCCTCCAGATTCTCGCCGCCCCCTCCCGGACGCTCGGACCCTGGAGGCGGACACCGCGGGGGAGCTACGGGGACTCTTTCGCTACGACGACCGCGAGCGGCCTCGCGCCGCATCCTCGAATCCGCGGGATAGCCGAAACCGCGGGTAGCGGTTTCAGAGCCTCGATCGATGGTGTCCGGCCGCGCCCCCTTGCGAGGTAGGAGCGGGGCCTCCGCTCCTTCGTGGGTTACCTCCCGGCGCCATGTTGGTAGTGCCCACCTAATCCATCGGATTCGAGCAGGCCCCTCAAATACGCCCCTTCGGGCTCAACGCTGATGGCCAGGCGAGTGTCGTTGTGTTGGCGGCGGCCGCCGGAATCGCCATCGACAACGATCGGCTCTGCGAACGGACCCGCCATCAGCGCCTGTGGATCGAGACCACGGTGAGGTGAGCCAGATGCTGTTGGTGGGCCACGACGGGGACGCGACGATGCCCTACCTCATTCAGCAGGAGGGAAATGTCTCGGGCGCATGCCACTGTTGTGGGCCCTGGTTGATGCCCGTGGCGATCAGGGGTCCGCGCCGTCGACGCGGAGGAGGCCCAGCACGGCGGCCACGCAGTTACTACCACAGTCGGGCCGCAGTTCTGCGCGACAGTCGATGGGTCCACCTTGTCCGCTCGCGCATCCCCGTCTGGCTCATGACCCGGCTCGAGGACGCCGACGAGAACCGGCGTGCGGCTGAGATTCGCACGCTGGGGGTCAACGACAAACATGGACGGAGTGGTCGGCTTCCCCGTCGTCGCCGGCGGTGACGCCGGGGAGTCATGGCCGTGGCCTGGAGCCTGGAATCCGTACCTTCGTCGCTGAGTTGTTGCAGTTCAGGCTAGCCGGCCGACCGTGGGTGGGTACGCAGCAAGGGAATCCACGCGCTGGGTGTAAGCCCCGGAGGGGGGCCAAGAGATGGAGTTTCACCCACGACGGGAAGGTCTGTTCAGCGGGTGTCCGAGCCGGCGCCCGACATCTCGGCGAGGACGGCTGCCCGGCCGGCTTCCAGCCGGGCGACCGGCACCCGCGGAGGTGAGCAGGAGACGTAGTCGAGTCCGAGGTCGGCGCAGAACCGCACCGAGGCTGGGTCGCCGCCGTGCTCACCGCATAGCCCCAGGCCGAGGCCTGGGCGGGCCGCACGTCCTTCAGAGCACGAGAGTTCCATCAGCCGGCCGACCCCGCGTTCGTCGAGGGTGTCGAATGGGTCGAATGACAGCAGGCCCTGTTGCCGGTAGAGGCCGAGGAAGCTGGTCTCCGCGTCGTCCCGGGAGATCCCCCACGTGGTCTGCGTGAGGTCGTTGGTGCCGAACGAGAAGAACTCGGCGCTCTGGGCGAGGTCGCCCGAGGTCAGCGCTGCCCTGGGCAGCTCGATCATCACGCCGATGGGGAACGTCAGGTCCAGGCCCCTGCTGCGGGACACCTGGGTCAGGGCCGCCTCGATACGGGTGCGGGCCCGGCGCAGCTCCTCCACATCGCACACCAGCGGCACCATGATCTCCAGGCGCGGGTGGCGCCCTAGCGATTGCAGCTCGGCGACCGCCTCGCCGAGGGCGCGGACCTGGGCGTCGAGCAGCTCGGGGACGACGGCGAGCAGCCGCACCCCACGCAGGCCGAGCATGGGGTTGACCTCGTGCCAGCGCCGGACCACGGCGAGCAGGTGTTCCAGGCCGGGGTCGTGCTGGCCGCGGTCGTCGCTGACCGCTGCCCTGGTCGACAGCTCGACGAGGTCGGGTAAGAACTCGTGTAGCGGTGGGTCGAGCAGCCGGACCACGACCGGGAGCCCGTCCATCTCGCCGAGGATCTCGAGGAAGTCGTGCCGGGTCAGCTCCTCGATTCTGGCGAGGGCCTCATCACGGCCGGTGTTGGTCACGACCCGTTCGACCAGCTCGCGCCGGTCGCCCAGCAGCATGTGCTCGGTACGGGCCAGGCCGATGCCCTCGGCGCCGAAACCCTTGGCGGCCTTGGCGTCGGCGAGGGTCTCGGCGTTGGCTCGCACCCCCAGGCGACGGCGCCGGTCCGCGTGCGCCAGCAGGCGGACGACGGCCGCGGCGCCGGCGGCCTGAGCGGGGGGCGCACCGGGCCCGCTCGCCGCCTGCAGCGCGGAGGCGACCGGGCTCGGCCGCACATCGCGACGTCCCCGGCATACCTCTCCCGAGCTCCCGTCCACCGAGACGACGTCACCCTCCGCCAGGACCAGGCCGTCGGGGCCAACGATCCGACGCTCCTGCACGTCGATCTCCAGTTCGCTGAGCCCGGTCACGCATGCGCGACCCAACCCACGGGCGACGACCGCGGCGTGCGAGGTCAACCCACCGCGTGAGGTGATGACCGCCTCCGCGACGAGCATGCCCGCCAGGTCGTCGGGACTGGTCTCGGGCCGCGCGAGGACGACCTGCCGCCCTTCCGCGGCGGCGATGACCGCGGCGCCTGGGCTGAAGACCAGCTCGCCCACGGCGGCACCCGGGCTCGCGGCCAGACCGGTCGCGATGACGTCGGACCGGCCGCCCGGCGTGAACTGCGGGTGCAGCAGGCTCTGTAGTTGATCCCCGTCGACTCGTACGAGGGCCTCGTCCATGTCGATGTAGCCGGCGTCGACGAGGTCGACCGCGATCCGGAAGGCGGCGGCGGGGCTGCGCTTGCCGACCCGGGTCTGCAGGATCCAGAGGTGGCCGTCCTCGACGGTGAACTCGACGTCGCACAGATCGGCGTAGTGACGCTCCAGAGTCTCCAGGTGCCGCAACAGGTCAGCATGGACCGTCGGCTGCAAACCTGCGAGGTCGTCCAGTGACAACGTGACGCGGCTGCCGTTGACGACATCCTCGCCCTGAGCGTTGGGCAGGTAGTCGCCGTACGCCCCAGGGGCTCCGGTGGCCGGGTTGCGGGTGAAGCAAACGCCACTGCCGCTGCGGGCACCCGTGTTGCCGTACACCATCTCGATAATGTTCACCGCGGTACCGAGGTCGTCGCTGATGCCCTCGTGCGCACGGTAGAGCCGGGCCCGTGGGCCGTTCCACGACTCGAAGACCGACCGGATCGACCGCACCAACTGCGTCTGCGGATCTTGGGGCAGGTCCTCACCGGCGTGCTCGACGAGGATGCGCCGGAAGTCGGTGGTCAGGTCTCGCAGCGTTCCAGCCGACAGCCCACCATCATCCGCCACGTCGTGTTCGTGACGCGCCCGGGCCAGCGCCTGCTCGAAGAGGGCGGCGTCGATGCCGAGCACCGTGCGCCCGTACATCTGCACCAGCCGCCGGTAACAGTCCCACGCGAAGCGGTCCCCACCTCGGGCGGCCAGACCGGGCAGGGTGTCGTCGGTCAGCCCAACATTGAGGATCGTCTCCATCATGCCCGGCATCGAGAACCTTGCACCCGACCGGACCGAGACCAGTAGCGGATCATCCGGGTGGCCGAACCTTCGGCCGGCCGCGGCCTCCAGCTCACGCAACCGATCGGCAACCAGTGGCTCGAGCTCCGCGGGCTCCCGACCGTGGGCCAGGTAGGCGCGGCAGGCTTCGGTGGTGATGACGAAGCCGTGCGGCACCGGAAGCCCCAGCCGTGTCATCTCCGCCAGGTTTGCACCTTTACCCCCCAACAGGTCGACCATTCCTCGGTCCCCATCGCCAAGGCTCATCACCAGTGGGGCGGGCACGCGCTGGGTTGTCACGGTGGTCACGGCTGTCTCCTGTTCGAGGATCTTGAGCAGACGGCACGGTTGTCGCTCTGCCGCGATGCTGCGCCGCCCGGACACCTCACGCCAGTGACCTTTGTCCCGCGACCTGCAACGAGGGGGACCTTTGACCCAACCGCTCCGGCCCCGGGCCGGTGACAATCGGTTCACGGACAACGCGCCACAGGAGGCCCACATGAGTCAGCCAACACACGCAGACGGTCATGCCGGGCCTGTGGTCGTCGGCTGCGACGGGTCATGGCCAAGCGCGCAGGCGGTCATCGCAGCCGCCAGGATGGCCCGCCGACGCGGCACGCCGCTGAAGCTGCTGGCCGTTGAACGCCCAACCGAGAGCCGTGGCGCCGCCGCAGAGCGAGCCCGCTCGGTCGCAGACACGGCCCGGATGCAGGCGCACAACACCGAGCCCGCCGTCGAAACCGACGTGCTCGTCGTGACCGACATCCGCGACCAGCGCGTCGACCAGCTCGCCAACGAAGCCAGCGTGCTCGTCCTGGGCGCCTACGGAGGAGGCGGACAGGTCGCCCTGTCCCTCGGATCGACCAGCGATGCCCTATCTCGAGCCTTCGCCTGCCCGATCCTGCTGACGCACGCCCGGGTCGGGGAGTCTCTACGCGCCGGTACCCGGCCACCAACCGTGGTCGCCGCGGTCAGCCGCGACGACACCGCCCAACACGTGGTGGCAGCCGCTGCCCGGGAGGCCGCCGAGCGCCACACACCCCTCCTCATCGTCCATGCGATCCCGATGCAGGACGCCGCCCAGTTCCCGGCCGAACACGACTGGATCGCCGCAGTGGTCGCCGGCGCCGGCGTCCCCTCGTGGCTGCCGCACCGTACCGTTGTCACCGTCGCCGACCCCACCGCCGCCGTCCTCGACCGCGTCGAACCCGATGACCTGCTCGTGGTCGCCACCCGCGGCGAAGGCCGGCTGGCCGGCCTCGTCGCCGGCTCAGTGACCCGGGCGCTGCTCGACGCCGGACCGTGTGACGTCCTGGTCGTCAGCCACGGAGCGAGCCACCCCACCTCCGGCCTGACGTCACCACCGGCGCAGGTCCGCACCCCGACCGACATCGTGACGCTCACCGACACCGAATGCTGGTCGCTCCTGCGAAGCGCAGCCGTCGGACGTCTCGGGGTCACCGTCAAAGGGCGTCCGGACATCTTCCCCGTCAACCACGTCGTGCACCGCGAGTCCATCGTCTTCCGGACGTCGCAGGGATCAAAGCTCGACGCCTGCGTGGACCAGCCGGTGGCCTACGAGGTCGACGGGTTCGACACGGCCACCGGTGACGCCTGGAGCGTCGTCATCAAGGGCACCGCCAAGGACCTACGTGAACGCGACGAGATCATGCGGGCGTTGCGGCTGCCCATCACTCCCTGGCCCGGCGACCCGAAGCCGCGGATCGTTCAGATCGACCCGGACCCCGGCCCAGGGTCTGTGACCGGCCGCCGGTTCCACGTCTTCGGTGGGATCACCACAATGACCAGCAGTCCGACGCAGGGATGGCTCACCGCGCCGGGCCCCAACGCAAGCTATTCCGGCGGCCTCAGCGCCCAGTAGCCGTGCGCCTGGGTCGACACCTTCCCATCCACATCCACACCTCCGAGTCTTCCTTGGGCAGGTAGCCGTCGTCGCCGCGGACGTCGACAACGTCGGATCCACCCGCACCGCGCCCCGCTCCTGCTCGCGTTGTCCCACCGGACGGTTGGGGGTCGCCCTGTAGGGGAGCGCCTGGGCGGAGCTGCGTGCCGCGCGCCAACCGTTCCTGCTCACCGCCGCCGCCGCCTCGTCGGCGAACCCTGGTCTGCGTGACGACCTCGCTCGATTTCTCGGGGTGGCTGCGGACAGCTGAGTGGTCGTGTTGCCGTTGCCGCCCGGCCACGGTGACCTGGGGCTCTGCTGGTGGCGTGGGGTCGCCGAGGTCGGCACACCCTTCAGGTCGAGACGATGCCGGGGCTGACCGACTACGCGCAGCTGGCGGGGCCGACGCTCCTGGCGGGACGGGCTCAGCGGGACCGAGCGCAGATGGCGGTGCTGGACGACCGGGACCGGATCGCGCGTGATATGCACGACCACGTCATCCAGCGTCTCTTCGCGACCGGCGGCGGGGGCACTTGAGAACGGTTGCGAGTTAGTCGTCCCGGGCGGCGGCGCAGGTCCCGCGGGACCAAGGTCCCGGACGCCCTGCCTCGTCCCTGGAGACGATGGACGCCACCCAGTCCTGACGCGACCGGAAGGAGGCTGCCGGTGATCGTGGCCGACATCGTCCGGCGGTCGGCGCCGTCGGTCCGCGAGCACACCGTCGTGACCGTCGCGGCCGACGCGCTGGTGGAGAGCGGGCTGGGCTCGCTCCCGGTCCTGGATGCCGATGGGCTGCTGACCGGCGTGGTCAGCGAGGGTGACCTACTGCGGTTCGTTGTCGGCACCAGGCACGAACCCGCCGGTTCCGCCCGGGCAGGCCCCGCCTCGCACCGGCAGGACGCCTACCGCCACGTCGTCGCCGACGTGATGACCCGCAACCCGGTCACCGCGACCGAACTGCTGGCGGTCGAGGAGGTCGCCCGGCTGTTCGTCGGGCTGCCGTGGCGGATGCTGCCCGTGGTCCGGCTTGGCCGGCTGGTCGGCGTGGTCACCCGCACCGACGTCGTCCACGCGCTCGTCGGCTCGGACCGCCTCGCCGGCTCGGGCTGAGCCGGGGCGTCCGCCCAAGTTTCTAGCGACTCGGCTGACGGCAGTTCCCGAGCTAGGAAACCTGCCCGGTCCGCCGTGTGTAGCGGTCAGCGCAGCGCCGGTAGCGGCGCGCCAGTGACAGTTCGGTGGTATGCGCGTCCGAGCCGCCACGTGGGGCCGGCGCCGGCCAGGGCAGGGCGACGAGGACGAGCGCGTAGGCGATGTGGTCGTCCATGAGGGGTTAGTTCGCATGCGGGAGCAGGGCGCTCCACAGGCGCCCATGACGCGCCGGCAGGTGGTGCGGCCCGGGGTGCTTTGGAGTCCACAGCGCTCGGGACCGTGGTGCCCGGCCGATCGGGTGCGCGACCCGTACTCATCGAGGCCACCGTCGGGATGTCGCCGGTCTGGCGCCGTCGACCCTCCTGCCGATTGACTCAGCGGTGACGGACCGTCGGCCCACGTTCGCGTCACTCAGGTGTGCGGGCGGCGATGGCGTGCGGAGGCGAGTAGCGGCCGGGGGTCGTGGTGGCCGGAGGCCCGCAGCTCGAGGGTCAGTGCCTCGACACGGTCGGTCAGCGCGGTGAGCAACGGGACAACCTGCGGCGTCCGGTCGTACCGTCCGGGCTCGGGACCGGCCCACCGTTGCCGCAGCTCGCGAACCTCCCGCTCCAGGCGAGCGAGCGCCGTAGCGGTCCGCGCGTCAAAGGCCTGGACGCTGGCGAGACCGGCCGCCTGCTCGAACCCGGATGACGGGAAATCCTGCGGCATCATGTGGGGCACCTCCTTGCCGTGACCCGGTTCCAGGATCCGCCCGGGCGTCCGACGGGACAAGGGCGGTGACGGGTCGATAGTGGCGAGTTCACGCCACGGGGAGGCGGGACGCCAGAGCCCAAGGTCCCGGTCGGGCGTCGTCCCGCGACGCCCTAGAGCCCACGGTTGGGTGACGCGGCCGCCGACGAGGGTCGCCGGTGGCCGGCATACCCCGGAGTATGCGATCGGGCTCGGCCGAGACTGGCGCCGCGCCAGGGGGATCCGCGTCGAGCGGGAACAGGTCAGCCAGGCTTCCGACGCCGAGGTCGGTTGGCCGTCGGTGCTCGCCGCGAGGGCCTCGGCCGGCGTGACGGACTCGGCGGGGTTCCACGGCTCGCGTTCGTCGGCCGACCGGTGCACCGCCGCGGGCATGGCCAGCGATCGCCGGTGCGGAACACGTCCGACATCTTGGACAAGGCGGACTCGGACAGGCCCCTGCTTGGGGTCATCGCAGAGCCGTGGCGTTCACCGATGCCCCCCCGGCCCCGTGAGCAGCGGCGCAGCTGTTACCAGGGACCCAGGACCACCCCTTCTGAGCATGGGGCTTGCGTGAGACACGTCGGACCCACCCCCTGTGGACGCCAGCGGGTCACGTCATGTCGGTGTCGTGTTCGTCGTCGCTTTCGGTCATGGTGAGCCGGTCGTCTCGGGATGCCGTGCGGTCGTCCTTCGCGTGCCTTCGGTCACCGGCGGCGGCTCGCCGTTCGGGCCAGTGCGCGCCGTATTCGCTTTTCGGGTCCAGCATTTCGGCGAGGTCGGCGTCGTTGCCACGCTTCTCGGCCGCTGCGTCGCGGGTATCGGAGACGGCGTCACGCTCGTCGGCGGCGGCCAGGGTTGTCTCGGCGACGTTCATTCGCTCGGCCTGGGCGGTCTCGCGTTCCGCCACGGCGCTCTCGCGTTCCGCCACAGCGGCCTCGCGTTCCGCCACGGCGGCCTCGCGGCGTTCCAGATCGGCCTCGTGTGGCTCGGAGTGGGCCTCGAGCGCGTCGGCTAGTTGATCCCGACTTCGGTCGTCCGAGCTCATGAGGAGAGTGAACCACCCAACAGGCGCCGACAGCGAGGCTCGCGGGCACACCGCAGCGCTTCACCGCCTTGGTGCTGCGCATCGGCCACTGAGGCGTGGGCAGGCCCGGGAAACTTGTTCTGCGCGCGGGGGTCGCCGTGGGACGCACCGTTCGACACGTCGTGGCGAAGAGCGCTCGTCCTGTGACGTGCAGTCGAGGAGCACTGTGTGCAAGAGAGCGCGTCGTCACTGAGCGCATCCATTTACTCCGCAACAACCCATGTCGCCGCGTCCCTTCGAGGACGGTGGGGACCTTCTGCGAGGAACGGGACCTTCGTCCCACGGGACGTGGCGCCACGCCGCATACGGTCGAATCATGACGACCGTCTCGCCCGCCGCCACGCGCTATGCCGCCTCGCCCAGCGTCCTCGAGGAGGCCCTTCCCGTCTACGACATGGTGCTGACCGAGCATCGCGTGGTCGAGGCGGAGGTCGACGCGCTGTTCGCGACGGCGCGGGACTTCGACTTCCTGACGGTCCGGTCCCCGCTGGTTTCCGCCATGATGACGGCGCGGGCGCTCCCGAGCCGACTGCGCGGCAAGGCACCCGATGCCCCGTCTCGGCTTCGCCTGGCCTCCGAACCGGGGGCGTTGCCGGGCTGGCTGGTCCTGGGTCAGGTTCCGGGCCGTGAGCTGGCGTTCGGTGCCATCGGACGGTTCTGGACCGCGGACATCGAGTGGCGACCGGTGGAGCCTGCCGACTTCGCCGCGTTCGACGAACCCGGCTGGGGCAAGATCGGCTGCCACCTCCTCGTCCGCCCGGACGGTCCCGGCCGAAGTGTGCTCACCTATGAGTGCCGCACCGCGACCACCGACCTCGCCTCGCGACACTCGATGGGGCTGTACTGGTGGGCGATCCGGCCGTTCGTGGGCTACGTCCTGCGCGCCTCGCTGCGTACCATCGCTCGCGACGCCGAGAGGTGCACGTAGCGCGGGTTCTCCTTTCTCGTCGCCCCCGGAGCGCTGAGCCCGGGCGGGTCAGAAGCCTCGAGCCGCGGTCCTGGCCCCACCAACCGATGGAGTACGACGGACCGTCGGGTGGGCACTTGGAGCTGTTACGTGGTCGCTGTCGTGTCGCTGGTGTATGTGCCGGTCCTCGTCGCGGGGCTCGTCGCTGCCGCCCCGGGAGCACCGGTTCCCGACCCCTACAACGCCGTCCTCGAGTTGCTCATCATCCCCGACTCTCTCGCGATGGTCCTCGCCTTCGTGGCTGTGCACCGGTGGGCCGCTCCGCCGCGTCGACTCCTCAGCGCCGGCGCCGTGGCGCTAGTCGCGCTCACCGCCGGGGTGACGATCTGTGTGCATGCGGTGCTGCTCACTGTCGGGCGGCAGGCCGACGCGTCGACGTTGCCCGGCTACGACCTGCTGCTGTCCTGGCGGTGGCCCTCGGTGGTCTTCGCGCTTGGACATTGTGGCCTGGGACCTCTTCCTCGGGCGTGGCGCTCCTCCTGGCCGCCGCCGTCCTGCGCGGGTGGCCGTCCAGGCTTCTGGCGGTCAGCGGTGTCCTCTGTCTCGCCGGCATCACCGGCGCCGTGACGGGTGACATGAACGTTCGCGACATCGGGATCGTCGGCTACGCCGTCGTGCTCCCGGTCGCGCTGCTGCTCCAGGGTCGACGGTTCGCCAAGACCGTCCCACCGGAGCCCGCACCGTGAGCGCCGTGTCGCGTGGTCGGAGCCCGGTGCGGCGGGTCGTGGGCGCCGTTGTCGTCGTGCACGGCCTGCTGCACCTCCTCGGGGGCGTGAAGGGGTTCGGCTGGTCCACCGTCAGCTCACTCTCGCAGCCGATCGGCAGGTGACCGGTGGGATCTGGCTGGTTGTGGCGCTCCTGGTAGTCCTCTCCGGACTCCTCCTCGCCCTCGCGGCACGCTGGTGGTGGGTCGTCTGCGGCGTGGCCGCGGTCGCGTCGCAAGCGGTCATCGCCACGTCATGGACCGACGCCCGTGCGGGCACCGTGGTCAACGTGATCCTGCTCGGCTGCCGCGGTCTACGGCTGGGCGTCGCAAGGGCCCCGCAGCCTCGGCCGCGAGTACCGCCGACGGACGGCAGCGGCTCTCTCCGTCTCGCCTCCCACCCCACCGGCCGGCACGGGACCGGTCGTTAGCGAGCACGATCTCGCGGCCCTTCCGACGTCGGTGGCCGCCTATCTTCGACGCACCGGCGCGGTCGGACGGCCCCGGATCACCAGCCTCCACGCCCACCTCCACGGACGCATCCGCGCCAGCGCGACCTCGACCTGGATGGCGTTCACCGGTGAGCAGGTCAACACCTACGGACCGGGGTCCTGCCGCCTGTTCTCGATGGACGCCCGCCTGCACGGGATACCGGTGGATGTCCTGCACGTCTTCGTCGGCGACGCCGCAACCATGAGGGTCCGAGCCGCCTCCCTGCTCCCGATGGTCGACGCGGCCGGACCGGAGATGGACCGCGCCGAGACCGTCACGTTCTTCAACGACCTGTGTGTCCTCGCGCCCGCCGCCCTCGTCGACGCCGACGTCACGTGGACGGTGCTCTGGACCCGACCGGGTCCACGCCGAATTCACCCGCGGGCCGCAGACCATCGGCGCCGACCTCCTCTTCGACGAACACGACGACCTGGTGGACTTCGCCTCCGACGACCGGCTGGCCGGCTCCAGCAACGGCCGGATCTTCACCCCGCGGCGGTGGTCGACGCCGCTGACCGATTACCGCACCGTGGGCGGGCGACGGCTGGCCACCCATGGCGACGCGCGCTGGGGCGGACCGGACCCGCAGGAGTCGTTCATCTACCTCGAGCTCACGGTCGACGACATCGCCTACAACGTCGCGTCCGACATCACCTCCGACATCACCTCCGACATCGCGCACCCGTCCGCGCCCTTCCGCGGCAGCCCAGATGCGGGACATCTGAGCGCGCATGAACTCGTGCACCGGCCCGAGGTGGCGCCAGCAGAGGGGAAGTGACGAGGACCTCCTTGACCTCACCCACCGTTGCGCTGCTGGGTAGCGCTCGCGGAGAGATCGCCAATTCCTCGACCCAGCGCCGCGAGAATGCATGGGCAGCGTCGTTTGACTTGGGACGCCCGTCCTGACCGCCCAACGGATCGCTGCGGGCACCGGCATCACGACGCTGCGTCCCTCACCGAACGCGGCATCCTCGGCGCGACAGACAGCGCTGGTAGAGCCCACCCGGTCGGCGCCTGCGATCGGTGGCCCACCCGGGCCATCCGTCGGGATGGCTCATCCCGGCGATGCGCCGGGTGACGGCCCTCCTATGCACTGGACGGTATGAGCTGCGCAGCCACGACCACGACCACGTCCGGGCCCGGTCACGCCGAATGCCGGTGCGACATCGGGGCCTCCCACACCCACCAAGCCCATGTCGCTGGGTGCGGGCATCGCGGCACGGCCCAGCGACGAGCCTGCCCGCACGCCGTTACTCCCGGCACCGTCATCGACGCGCTACGTCCGCAGGAGGCCTGGCCGGTCATCGCCGTGCACGAGGGCTTGTCCCCATCCTCCCGTCGGCTGCGCTACTCCGCCCCGACACCACAACTCACCCCGCGAATGCTCCGCGTGCTGACCGACCTGCGTCCTGGACACCACGAGGCGTACGCGGCGTGGCGCAGCGGACGGCCCATCGGGATCGTCCGGTGGATCCGCACGCCAGACTTCCCGGGCGCGGCCGAGCTGGCCCTCGAAGTCGTGGACGCCGAACAGGGCGCCGGCGTTGGACGGGCACTGGCAGCCTTCGCGGGGGTCCAGGCGTGGCGCGCCGGCGTGCGGACGATGCTCATCTCGGTCGATCCGGACAACGTCCGAATACACGGCTGGCTGAGCGCGCTACACGCGCGGACCCTTGCCGACGACGCGGACCGATTCGCCATCCCGACTCGGGCCCTGTACGCCCCCGGCCCGCAGCCCACCCATGAACACGAACGTCCCACCACCGAAGGGGCCACCCCAGGTCCCCGCCGCAGCTACGACATGACCAGCGTCCCGCGGCTGATTATCCCCGCCTCGAGTCGACCCTCGCCGCGGGTGACCGTCCGGCTTCGGCGAGGATGAGCCACATCGCCCGGGAGTCCAGAGCCCAGACTTCGTCCACGAGGGCAAGGGGTGGGTAGGCGGAATGGCTCAGCCGAAATGGAGCCCTCGAGCTTGGACGAGCAGGTTGCCCAGGGCTAGGAGAACCCCGGCTGCCATCCCTGTCCAGGGCACCGCCAAAACGAGTAGCTGGTTGGGGGTGTTCAGCTTCTGCCAGGACATCATCGCCATTGGCGCGAGACACCGAGCGACGCTGATCCGATCATGATCACGACCACCGCCTCCGTGGACGCCCCCAGGGTGGAGGCCAGGAGCGTGGCGCTCAGGGGCGACGGAGACCCCGGTGCCGATCAGCCACGGGTAGAAGCAGAAGGCGCGCATCTCGTACAAGCCGTTGGTGTATCGCACGCCGTGGACTGCGAACTCGCGGCCGAGGAAAAACGGAGCTGCCCACCATTGCGCTATCGAGCACGGTGCTTTCGATGGCCGATCGAGACGCTGGCGTTCCAGGCAGAAACTCAGCCAAAGGGGGGACCATCAAGCGGATCGCTGCAGTCCAGCGCGGTGGCGGGAAGCCCTCTTTCGCT
Organism: uncultured Actinomycetota bacterium; assembly: GCA_963757225.1. Taxonomy (GTDB): domain Bacteria; phylum Actinomycetota; class Actinomycetes; order Actinomycetales; family Dermatophilaceae; genus Lapillicoccus. Next base: position 32,096 of record CAVWQU010000018.1, on the reverse strand, counting down.
CCCACGGTAGGGGCCACTACCTACGAATGGCCAGGGCCAGACGCCCGGTGCCTGAGTGAACGAAGTCATGATCGTGAGGCGTCGGTCACTCGCGTGAACCTCGAATCGAACGTGAAGGTGACGGAACATGGCGAACCTGGATGGGGAGACCGGCGACCCGGCATTGGCCGGTGTCTATGGGAAGAACACTGGAGCTGGTGGCGTGGGCGTGGCCGGCGTCTCGCAGTCGGGTGACGGGGTCCGGGCGGTCTCCACCAGCGGCAACGGGATTTCTGCGTTCAGCGACAGCAGCGTTGCCGCCTACGCGAAGGCCAACGGTCAACCCGGAGTCGTCGGCATCAGCGAATCCAATGACGGGGTCCGGGCCGTCTCCACCAGCGGCAACGGGCTCTCCGCGTTCAGCACAAGCGGCACCGGGCTGTACGCCGAAGGTGTCAGCAACGCCGCCTACTTCAAGGGCAACGTCCTGGTCACGGGGGACGTCCAGCTCACGGAGGGGGCCGGTGACCTCGCTGAGGAGTTCGACATGGATGCCCGCGCCGTCGCTGAACCGGGAAGCGTGATGGTGTTGACGGACGCTGGGGGGTTGTGTCCCGCGACTGAGCCGTACGACCGGCGTGTTGCTGGAATAGTGACCGGGGCGGGGCGTTACCGGCCCGGTCTGGTCCTGGACCGACACCATGATCCGGACCAGCCCCGCGGCACGATCGCCCTAGTGGGAAAGGTGTACTGCAAGGCAGACGCCGATCCGGCTGCCATCGAGGTCGGAGATCTGTTGACGACATCATCGCGGCCCGGTCACGCGCAGAAGGCCATGTCGCGCGATGACGCGTTCGGCGCCGTTCTGGGCAAAGCCATGGAAGGCCTGCCCAGCGGGCAGGGCCTGATCCCCGTTCTCGTTGCACTGCAGTAACGGAACCCGGGGAAACGCACGTGCTCTCGCTCAGGCTCGCAAAGTCGGTTACGTCACTTCCGGTCAGCGTGGCCCAGATCGCCGGCTCGGCCGGCATCTCGCGCCCCGTCTCCCTGCGCGCCATGCTTGCCGACGCCGGCACCCGGACTCGACATCCCCGCGTGTGCGTGCTGCGCTACCAGTGGCTGACCCCCCGAGCCGGAGGCATGTTTGCACCACCGTGGCCTGACGCGTTTTACAACCAGGTCCTCGGCGCCCCCAACGGGTGGAGCCTGCATGACTACTGGTACCGCGTCACCGACGGGCTCGTCGACGTCGGTCTCGACCTGCAGGGCTGGAGGATGTTGCCCGCCGACCAGGCGGCACCCGACTCGCAGAACCGCGGCAAGCTGGTCGAGATCGTCAAGAACCAAGCCCGGGCCGACGGCATCCCCATAGACAGCTATGACCACGTCGTCGCCTTCCTCTACCCCGGCAACAACAACGCAGGAGCGTATGGGTCGGATGCCATCTTCGACCAGTCGCCGTTCAGCCTCGAGTTCTACCAGCACGAGATGGGACACGTGCTGGGCTACTCGCATGCCTTCGGCCCGCATGCCGACTATGAATATGAGGACAACTGGTGCGTGATGGGGTTCTCAGAACGCCAGGACCACGCCATCCCTGCTCCTGCCGAGTTAGCGGCCGTCGTGGTGGACAACCCGCCGGGATTCTGGCGGTCAGGTCGGCGCCTGTCCACGGCAGCCCTGTTCCACTACGGCGGCTCTACAGACTTCGCATCCACGTCCAGCGTGCTCGGTCCCGATCTCGGCGCCGGGCCGCAGACCATTGCGTTGGTGGCGGCCAGTGAGAGCCACCTACACGATCCGACGCTCGCACTCATCGCCACCGAGGACTACCAGCTGACCATCGAATACCGCGTGCCGACGGCAGACGACGCCGGCATCCGCTCCGCCGAGACCACTAGGGCCGCGGTCATTGTCCACTCCATCGGACGGCGCTCACCATTGCGATGGTCGACGACCCAAACCGGGATATGGCTCGAGGCGGAGATCCCCGCAGCCGCCCACCAGGACGCCTGGATCACGCATGGGTGGGACGACGGCCCCGGCGACGTCCACATCGAGATTCTTGACGCCTCCGCTGACCGCGTCACCCTACGCGTCACCCGCGCTGCGCATCCCTAGCGCACACCACTAGAAGCTGAGGTATGCGGCGAAGCACCTTCCCCTCCCCATCGTGAATTCCGCCATCCCGGAAGACCAGCAAGAACTCTGCTCGGAACGGCCGCAACGGCGTGGTCGGACAGGAAGCCGTTGTCGGGTGCGTGGCAGCCCTGGTGCAGGATGTACCACACGTCGTTGGCAGTGTGGTCAAATCGCTGGCGGCCCGCAGCCTGGCGGCACGGCTTGGGGCCATCGCACCAACCAGGTTCGGGTTCATCGCAGGATGAACTGCCGCGGTCACCTACTGGATGAGGCCTGGTGCTGCGGCGGCGACTCCCGCTGGCTGCCAATCCCGATGACCTCATCGAGTTCCTCGACGGTGAGGTGGCCGTCGTGTTGTCCGGCCGCGGCGATCACCTCACCGAGCAGGCGGATCTCCATCGCCAGTTCCTGGTCCACCAAGAACGGCCCATCGTGGCGGTCCCCAATCCGCATGGTCCAGCCTGACCCGTCAGCCCGCATCCAGGGAATGAGCAGTTCGGGCTACCACATCGTGGAACTCCAAGAAAAATCGCCTGGTTCGCGCCAATTTCGGCCGCCCTCGCCTAGCCCTAGCGGGTGGTCGGTAGGGCGAGCCTGCGTGGTCGGCCGCCGGTAACGGCAACCGCGCACGCGGCGATGTCATGGTTGCCGTGGCGTTCTCCGGACCCCCGAGCGGAGTGCGCCACGGTTACTTTCGCGTCAGGCTGGCGTTGTTCGACTCACGACCGAACCGACGCCGTCGCCTACGCTCCACCGCCGGTGACTCCAGTGACTCCGGTGACTCCGGTGACTCCGGTGACTCCGGCAGGTGCCTGGTCAAGCCGGCGCCGTGACCGCCGGTCCCTTCGATCGCCAGCTGATCCCACAGGCCCGCATCATCGGATAGTCTGTTGGCGAACTCCACCAGCTCGGCATACCCCGCAGCAGTCGCCGCCACGGTGATCGCAGTGATCTCGCCGAGGACACCACCGGTCGCGCTGTCGATGACCGCGGCGGAGTGGGTATGGACGTGGGTGGTCGACGCCGATGACGACGTCGACGACCTCACGCAGATCGGTCAGACTGGTCATGCGTTCTCTCCTTCGCCGGACGGGACGTGGTTCCGGTCCGGGACGAAGGCTCGGCAGGACTGTGATGGGACACACCCGGCGCCACCAACGCCTGGTGGTCAAGCTCCTCATCAGGCCAGCTCCTTCAACCGGACCGGGGCCAGCAACCGCGAGCGGACATGTCTCACCGAGGCATAAAGCCAGTCACACCGGGGGTCACACCCGCAGTCACCAACCCACAGCCCACCACCATCAGGCTGCCAAGGCGATCCTCACCGTCATTCCGCCGCCAGTCGGCGCGTCAGGGTCGGGACGCCGACTGGCGGTGATCCGGTGTGGCGGTCGACACCGCGGTGGGGCTTTGCCGTCCCGAGTCAGCTGAGGGCCCTCTGGCTCTGGTGGGCTGCGGCCAACGCGGAGACGATGTGTAGATGACGGAACGGAGTCTCCGAGAGTCCTATCAGGCGATCATCCGCGCTGTCGCGGCTGCAGACTTCGATGCGCTTGATCGCCTGATCGACGCGGACATCATCGACCACAATGCCGTACCGGGGCAGGTTCCGGGGCGGGCCGGCATCAAGTACTGGGTGACGATGATGCACGACGCCTTCGCCGATCTGACGGGCGTGGTCGAGGACACCGTGCTCGAAGGGGACAAGATCGCTGCTCGGGTGACCTGGCACGGAACACACCGCGGCGACTTCGTTGGCATACCGGGAACCGGTGTGGTGGTGACGATGCAGTCCGTTCAGATCCTCAAGTTCACTGACGGATTGGCCAGTGACTGGTGGGGAACGGCCGATGTCTTCGGCGTGCTACGCCAGGTGGGGGCGTCCGTCGCCCCACCGGCGTAGTGACCGAGCATGGCCATCCATAGGCGTCACACCTGCGTTCGGCAGGCGCAGAAGCACGCTCTCACGAATAGCGAAGCGTGCGTCCCTCCCCCGCGTGATGGTGCGTCGTCTCGGCCGCGTGCCGGCGCCTCTGGATGGGCGGAAGGGAGGGTCTGCCGACGGTTGAGTGCTGCGCGAACAATTGCGGCGCTGAAGCCTCCAGACTGTCCATTCGCACTCACTGGTCCACGCGCCCTCGCCGACCAGCCAGCACGTCGGCGACCTCCGACCGAGCGTTCTGACGATCAGCCGCCTGACGTTCCGGGTACACCTCAAGGCCAGTGGACGACGTCGAAGTGAACAACGTCAGGCAGTTGAACGCTGGGAGAGTCCGCAGCGGCGATCACCTCAGCCTTTGCCGGCCTATCGGTCGAGCCCGCATCACTCCAATGGTGACTCACTCTGCATGCCTGGTGCCGAGACGGTTGACTCGAAGCTCCCTGGTGAGTGGCACGCCACCTGGTCCCGGTAGTTTGCTGACCGTGTCGATGGGGCCGCGTTGCCAGGCTGCTTCGTGCGGCTGGCGTCGAGTCGATCGGAGTGGCGGATGAGGCTCGAGCCCCTTTACCGACTTCGGTTCACCTACCCGCAGGAGTGGACGGTGGCCTTGGAGGGTGGCTGGCAGCAACACCTGTTCCTGGCCGAGGGCGATTCCGAGGGTTGGATCACCGGTCGGTTCCGAGGCCTCAACTTCCCGCTACGGCGCACCGTGGACGGTCCGTTCCAACCGGACTTCCGCGCCGTCATCGAGACCGACGATGCGGCCACGATCATGGTGGAGTGGCACGGATACGGTCGGGCCTACCCGATCGGGCGCCGACAGGTGGTCGGCTCGATGCTCCACCTCAGCGACCAAGACCCCTACCGACGACTCAACGACGCCATCTGCGTCTGCGTAGGGGAAGTTCGCACGTCAGACGACGACGCCCAGGCGAGGTCACACCTGATCCTCGATATTGCTGAGCTCATCTGGGAACCCCTCGACGACTGAGCCCCCCACCGCCCGGCGTCCGACCGCCTGCTCCTGCCGCCATCAGCAGGGATGTCTCCATTGGGCATTAGCGCTTCTACGCCGGGAAGGACTGCCTAGCCAAGCCCAGCAGCCAGAGCAGAGCCAGGAGCCAGGAGCCAGGAGCCAAATCCTTTCGGTTGCTGGCTGAGCGAACCTGCACCCTCATCATTTCGGCTCCCTTCCTCGCCCCTGAGGCTTACCGGATCTGGCCGATGACCGGATGCGCCATACAACCCACAAGGACGAACCGGTCATGGCCGTTCGTGGCGGACCCGATTCATGACGCCCGGCCCATGGATGCCTGGGGCTGCCCTGCATGGTCTCCGGCAGGGCACCGTCTACATGTCTACAGAACTGGTGCACCCGTCTGGTGCTCGCCCGAACGAATCCTATTGCTAGACAATCAATTTGGAGCAGCGGGGGGACTCGAACCCCCAACCCCCTGTTTACAAGCCAAACTGACAGCGATCCGCCTGGTGTTGCCTCGTGTCCGATCAGCCGTGACCTGCGGATACGTCCGCGTCGACCGTGTCAGATCGTCCGTCAGGGACCAACCAGACCGGGCAGTGTCGCCGCGTTTCCTTCCCCTTCCCTGCCGCAGATCCCGTCGACCAACCGCAGAATCGGGTGACCGGCGAACGTTCTTCGGTCCGCATGAACTCGGCCGCGTCGGTCGCACAAGCTTGCTCCTGCCTTGGCTCCGCTGAGCTCGACGCCGACGTGCGGCGGCTCGAGGTCACCGCGGCAAACCCCCTCGTGAGCATCAGCGGGCTACTGGAGCCCTCATCGGTATAGGGCCGGGTGCCCAGAGCACGAACTCCCGGGCGTTGGAAGGTGCTGCCCATCGCCCAGTTAGACGCACCCACCCGGCCCAGTGACAGCCGGGTCGTAGCCGAGGAGCGGATGTTTCTGGACAGGCGGGACCCGATGTGTCGGAGAGCAGGCCGCGCCGGGTGGCCGTCCAGGGACTCTCGCGAGAACGGCGTAAGAGGCGGTTCCATTCTTAGTGCGTCAATGGCAGCGGTCATGCGGCCGACGAAGTTGATGGCGAAGGCGTTCACGGCTGTTTTCCACCGACCTGGCCCATCGTGCCTTGGGGTCAGCGACCGGACGACCAGGTACAGGGTATTGCCGACTGTTCGTTGGGGAAGAGATATCGGGTGCGGACGCCGCGCGCCTAGTGAGCTGCTGTGTCCGTCCGCCGTCTGTCGGTTGGCTCCGTCGTGAAATGTCAATGCCTACGCGAGCGGCACACCCCGCGCGCCGACGGCGGCGCCACCGTGGCCGTCGCCCGGAACCAGTTATGGACATTGATCCGGTGACCAATTTGCCTCACGGACGTCCCGTGACCGCGTGGGCCAGGCTCATGCGGTTTGATCATGTCGACTGGCCACAGCCTGTTTCGGCGGCCTGGATCGGTGTCCCGTCAGCGCTATGCGCGCCTCAGTCGCGGGCGAAGGCCATGGCGGCTTCTCGTGCGAGGTCGACGAATGGCTCCCGGCTGACATCGATGACCGCTCGATGGATGGTCCCCCTGACAAAGGACCAGGGGGACTCGCCGGGGTAGTCGTCGGTGATCGGCTCCCCACTGTCACGTCCTATGTTCAGCCCCTCGCCGGCGATGGAGAACTTGCCGGGCTGGGTCTTGATCCGGAGCGCGCTCGGTCACTCGGCTTGGAGGTCGTCGACGTGCGTCGGGCCGGTCTGGATTCGTAGCAGATGGCTTGTGGGCGGTCCGGCCCTACCAGCCTCTGAGGGACGCTCGCCTGCCAACTGGGAGACCGGTTCAGGCCGTCCCAGGCCCCGTGGGGCGGTCGCTGGGACATCTCTACGCGGTGCAGTCCCGGTGCCGTATGCCGAGCCCGAGAACACCTCGCCAGCGCATCTCGGGCACGCGTCTGTGTCGGCCGGGTTGAACATGCCCGGCATGATGACCCTGATCTCCGCGCCGCATGCCGCCTCGCGCGCGAGCCATTTTTCAAGGTACTGCGGCCCACGGATCTGGAGCCCGGCCTCGGACTGGTGCAAGGGCAGAGCGTGGACTACGCCGACCTCCTCGGGGAGCGCCCTCTCTCTGGCGTTGGTGAGCGGGTTGCGGCGCAGTCGGTATCGGGTCAAACCCGGCCCGAAAACGGGGGCAGGAGCAGCCATGGCCGCATGCTAAGCAGGCTGAGGGCACCTCCAGCAGAACCGTCCCAAAAGTTTGGTCGCGTTCATCTCCAAGCCACCCAGCAGCCACTTGCCAGCCGACCGTCCGACACGCCAAACAAGCGCGGCGTATGCGCAGATTCCGTTGGGGCACAAGAGGCTTCGTGACATGCGCGGCAGGGTGGGGTACCCCCAAGCGTTCGGCCCAGTTGCAAGACCTTGTGTCCGGGCGCCCCCCAACAACAGGGGCCATGCTTTGGGAATGAACAGGCCCCCGGGACGTTCCGGGCAACATCGAAGCGTAGAGACCTTGGTGGCGTTGCGCGAGGGTGTTACGGCGCGCGGGCCCCGACCCGCAGACCTGCAATGAGACAGCTGAGTAGGTCGGGGTCTGCGACCGGTGGTTGCGCGCCTCACCCAGCGGCAGCCACGTTGAGGAGCATGCCCTAACCGCCGCCTAGACCTCGTCGTGCTTGAGCCCCAGCCAGTCGCGAAGCCGCGGGTTGCTGATGGCCCGGGCCAGGGGGTCACTGATGGGCGCCACTTCGGCTGGTGGGCGCGGGAGCTGTCGCCGAAGCACGGCAGCGGCTAGCTCCGGTCCGAACCGGTGCCAGTCCAGCGCATCGTCGACAGCGTCGGCGCCGACCGCTTCGGCCACCAGTGAGGCCGCGCTCGAGGCGGCGTTCGCCGGCGCATCGGTCTGCCGGTTCGTAGCGTCGCGACTAAGGCCCACGTCGAAGCTCGCCTCCAGCAGGGCACGCGCATCCACGATCCCGGGACCCATCGCCTGCGGGTCCCACGGGGTGGGTCGGCGGGCCGTGGACTGCAGCAGCCGGTGGAACATCGCCTGGACGGTCTCCCCTCGCGCATGGGCAGCGGCGACCACGTTCGCTCGTCCGTGGTGAGCCACCCACAGTGCGGCGACTCCGGCGGTCAGGGCGACAGAGAAGCTCGTGCCCTGCCCTTGACCGACGGCATCGCCGCCGGTCGGCCCACCTGGGAGGACGACAGCGTGGTAGACGTTCTGGCCCGGCGCGGAGACGTCCACGGGCTTGCCGCGACAGGTCCCCGGCCACGGCTGGTCGGCGGCGTTCGTCGCAGCGACAGCGATGCATTCGTCGTAACGAGCGGGCCAGACAACGAGGCGCACGCAGTTCCCAGCCGCGGCCAGGACGATCATGTCGGCCTCGACCGCTCGGCTGATCGCGCGGTGCAGGGCGCTGGCGGGGATGCCCCCAAGGCTCATCGTGACGACGTGTGCTCCTTCGCGGATCGCCCAGTCGATCGCCCGCGCGACCGTGATCTGCCTGACCCGCACCACGCTCTCGATCGCGCGGATCGGCATCAGCCGGGCCTTGGGCGCGGAGCCGGTGACGACGTGGCTCGCCAGCGACACCAGGACACTGGCCGTCCCGGTGCCGTGCCCGGGGTTGCCGACCTCCGTCATCGGATCGGTCGGGTCGCTGTCGTCGTCGATGACGTCGAAGCCCGGTACGAACGCGACGCCCACCAGCTCCACGTGCGGGGTGATTCCCGTGTCCGGTTGGGCGACCACAACGTCCTCGCCACGGCTCGGGCGGCCGGCCTGTTCGGAGAAGACCCAGGCGGCGGGCACCTGCATCCGGTCGATGGCCCAGGCAGGCGTGGGCTCCAGCCCTGGCTCCTGCTCGACCCAGCAGCCGGGCGGGAAGCCCGACAAGGCGGCGCCGAGGACCGCGACTTCAGACGGGCCTTGCTCCGGGAAGAACGCAGTCGGCAGGTCCGGCTCGGCGCCGACCAGGTCAAACCGGTCAGCCAGCGCGTAACCCGCGGCGAAGCAGGCGGCCGGCCGCGCCGCGGCCAGCGCCCGATCCAGGAGGTCGAGAACCAGCACCACCGGGTCCAGGGCCGACAACGGCGAAACACGGACTCGCAGACCCGCGAGAACTCGTTCGACCGCGGCCCCCACGGCGCCCGGATCCTGACCGGGGCGCAGCTCAAGGGCGAAGCGGGCCGGTAAGGGGTCGTCGCTCCCGACCCCGGGCACCGTAGCGGCCCGAACCACAGCGACGACGGCGGCATCGTCGGCCATGCTGCCCACAGGGCCTCCCTTGCAAGGTCGTGTACTCTCCGGGGGAATCGGCCTCAGCGGCCCTCGGCGGAAGCCGCGACACGTTGTGGTGCGGTCCTCGAAAGGCGACTCAGCCACTGAGTATTGACCAGACGTGGGGCGGCTGTCTGGTTAGCTACCCCAGGCTTGCAGCATGCACAGACCCGCGCAGGTCGCCGCCGAGCCGCTTCCAGGACCGGGCCGGATCGTCGACCTCCACTTGTGCTCACCGCGATCTCGTGAAGCTCAGCCCCCCTCGGCCCAGGTGTTCTGGAACACGAATGTTCATCAGGCCGTATGCGGCCCCGACCGAGAGCGTGTTGAGGGCGATGGTCGCTGCGGCGAGGGCCGGCGAGCCGAACGAGACCAGCATGACGACGAAGGTGAGGACGAGCACGAAGTCCACCACCCACGGCACACGGTCGTTCATCCACCGGGTCAGGTCAGTGGCGGCGGCCTGACCGCCGACGTGCACCTCGGCACCCACGGACGCCGGCCAGGGCGTGTTGGACCTGCGGCACGAGGGTCGCTCGGATTACGTCCTGCCCTGGCGCCTGACGGCGCCCCCCGCTGTGCACGAAGCGGAGGGCGCAGGTCCCGAGCGGTATCCCCCATCTCCGTCCGGACCACTCCGAAACGTCGCCCCGCTCGGGGGACATGCCGGCGGCCGACGTTCGGCCTCCCGGCGGCTCATACGTTTTGGCCCGAGATCCTCCACAGTTCCGCGGCTGCCGGAGCCGGGCGGCGGCAGCGTCAGGGGCCGGGCGCGAGGTGACGACGTCCACAAAAGGCCAGCTCGGCCCGTGGCTGACTGCTGGAGGTGCCGCCGGTGTCGGGCAATGGCAGGGTTACCTCCGCGTCACCTCCGCACGACCGAAGCGGAGCGTGACACCGGTGTCGACGCCTTGCAACGTCGCCTGACGGGTGGGTGGTCATGAAGCCCGGCCGGGTTCGAGCCGCCGGTCGACGGCGTCGGCGATGCTCGGGGGTGGTGCGCCGAACCTGTGTGGTCCATTCCTGCTTCCTGGCCGGTGACGTGCCGATCCCGGGTTTCTGTCCCGTGTGCTGCGTGTCGGGGTCGGCATCGGCCTGCGGATCGGGCTCTTCCGGCCCGCCACCGAAATCGACCTGTAGCCGTCGTATCCGGGCTGACTCGGTGACTACGGCCCATATCGGACCGAGGTCAGAGCGGCCAGGGACGCGGCCAGATTCTGCTCGTCCTCGGTCAGCTGCTCGTCCCACTCGTCGCTCACGGTGTGCTCCCGTCGATCGGTCCCGCCCTCGGCCCGCTCGCCTCGCCCGGCTCGCCACGTCCACGTTTCTGCCCGTCACGAAAGGTACTGCTCGCACCATTCGCCCAGGGAGGTATTCAAACACGTTCGAGGCCGTTGCGATCCAGCCGCAGGAACGGGTAGAACGGCAGTTCGGCTGGAAGCGGAAGGGGCATCCCGTAGGCGTTGACACCGGGCACGCGAGGGGATTCCACTGCTGGCGGATAGGGCGTGGCCCCACGCCAATACCCGGGAACACCTGCCTAGCAGGCGAATCAAGCACACCACCCCGATCGATCCGACCGGGTCGCCCACTACGTCCCCACCGTCTCCCCGGACAACGAGGTGACGGCCGGTCACGAGGTGCCGGTCATTGCTCCGGTAAGGACTCGGGCGGCTCGGTCCAGGGCCGCCGCCATCACGTCGATCTGGCCCGGTAGGGAATTCACGAAAGCTAACGTGACGACGGTGTCGGCGACCCCGGCCATCACCACGGTGAACTCGAAGCCGGTCCCGCCACCGTCGACCACAGTTGCCTGGAAGCCACGCCTGGTCGTCGACGACGAGGCGGTAGCCCGATGACGGCAAACCGCATCGTTTTGACCAAGCGCCCCCGCTCGCGGGGGATGTGAGCGGGGCGCTTGGCGTTGTCGGAGTAAGACTCCTGGAATGCGGTCGCCCCCAGGTTCAGGGGCACCGGAGGGCGCCCGCGGTCCAGACAGTACGTGGCCGCTGGGGCCTCACGTCCACGTCCGTCCGACCTCGCTGGACGTTCGACTGACATCGCTGGCCGTTCGTCGGCTATCGGCTGGACGTTCGGATTGTCGTGGCGGGCACTCGGAACAGCCTTGGGGTTCCGAACGTTGCCAAAGGTCCCGGACGGCATCCCCCTGTCATGCCGTCCGGGCCAGTACGAACCTGCCGTGATCGGGGTCAGGCCCGTAACCCCTCTTCGGCCTCCTGGCGGCTCATGCGTTCGGCCAGCTTTGGACCGGCGCGGGGATCCGCGCTCCGCGTTGGTCCGATTCCCGGAAACGGTGAGCTCGAAGCGACTTACCTGACCCGCTGACGCGCAAAGTAACAGCGCCCCCCGCCAGGACGAAGGCGGAGGGCGCTGGTACCGACCGGCGCCCCCCACGTCAACCGGACCACCACCAAAACTGCTGGGTGGAAGCCGGACCCGTAACCGCCGTTCGGCTACACGGCTCATGCGTTCGGCCAGGACCGCCGAGGTTGCTCCGGTCTGCCCGACAACGGCCGCTTAGCCTCCTGCGGAGCTCGTTGAGACGCACGCCTCTCCCGGATGGAACGGTGGCGTGATAGACGACACGGAAAGCGGACAGCATGGAAGACAACTATGACGAGGACATCTACTACGACCCCACCGTGCCGATGATCGTCGGCATCATCACCGTGGTCGGCGCGATGTTGTACCTGTTACTGGAAGCGTTCGCGTAGACCTATGGCGTGGATGACAGGCTTCGGCCGCCGGCCAATGCGCCGCCTGGGGTGAACATCGGTCTCGCCGCTTGGGCCAGTCACGACCGTAAACCTGGCAAGTCAAAGGCCCGGCGGGTTTGCGGTCTGCGCCCGCGCTGGAAGGCGAGAGCTTCTGTATGGAAAGCAATGGAAAGGGTGCGGGATGGAGCACGACGACTTCGGAGCGAGGAGTTCGCACACCGGTACACCCTGCGGGTGAATCACCAACCCGAGCGAGTTGTGCCGGGCGGCGTCGAGATCGAAAGCGCGTGGTTCTGGGCGACATCCAAGCAACGGGCAAACGGTCGACCCGCCCGCCTTCGTGCGCCCGTACGCCGCGTTCCGCCGCGCGACCTCGACGCCGTCCGAAAGAGCAAAACCGGCTTCGCGAATTGCAGGCCATCACCACTGTCGCGGTACCGCGCCTCAGCGGGTCCTCTGCCACCATCGGCGCATTCAAGGCAGGGGCCTGCTGCAGGGATAGGTGACATCTGATGTGCGTCGATGTGTGTCGGCGCCGGAAGGATGTGCATCATGCCGAAGGCGTTTCCCAAGAGTTTCGCGAGGACGTGATCCGGGTCTATCGCGACTCCGATGCCTCGCTGGCCCAGGTCGCGAAGGACTTCGGCGTCTCGCCGTCGTGTCTGAAGCGGTGGGTCACGATCGATGACCGCAGCACGGCCGGCGCCGCTTCGAGGGGCCCCGTCCTCGGGGCCGAGTCCGAGGCGCTGCGTGACGCGAACGGGCGGATCAAACTGCTCGAGCAGGAGAACGAGGTCCTGCGCCGCGCCGCCGCCTACCTGTCGCAGGCGCACCTGCCGGGAAAATGATGTACCCGCTCGTCCGCGAGCTTGCTGGCGACGGGATCCCCGTCACGGTGACGTGCCGGGTGCTGAAGATCGCTCGCCAGCCCAGTCACCGGCGCCGAGCTGAGGGCGGCGTACCGGGCCAATACGTTGTTCGACGCCCCTCGGGATGACCCGGAGTTCGGCTACCGGTTCCTGTGGGATGAGGCCCGCGACGCCGGCCAGCCGATGGCCGAGCGGACCGCGTGGAAGATCTGCTCGCAGCGGGGCTGGTGGTCGGCGTTCGATAAGAAGCGCGGCCGGAACGGCAAGACGCCGAGGCCGCCAGTGCATGACGACCTGGTCGAGCGGGACTTCGCCGCACCGGCGCCGAACCGCTTGTGGCTCAGTGACATCACCGGACATCACCGAACATTGGACCGGCGAGGGCAAGCTGTACCTGTGTGCGGTCAAGGATGTGTACTCCAACCGCATCGTCGGCTACAGCATCGACTCCCGGATGAAGTCCTCGCTCGCGGTCGCTGCGCTGAACAACGCCGTCGCGCAGCGCCGAGCTGACGGTGTGGTCGTGGTCGGGTGTGTCCTGCATGTACTGCACACCGACCGCGGGTCGCAGGGCAGTTCCGGTTCAGGAAGTTGGTCCACCAGCTGAACCGTCACAGCATGGTCGGCTCGATGGGGCGGGTCGGCGCCGCCGGTGACAACGCAGCGATGGAGTCGTTCTTCGCGCTGTTGCAAAAGAACGTCCTGAACCGACGCCGGTGGGCCACCCGACAAGACCTGCGAATCGCGATAGTCACCTGGATCGAGAGGACCTACCACCGCCGCCGGAGACAGGCCGCGCTCGGGCGGTTGACCCCGATCGAATACGAGTTGATCATGATCACAGCCGCCATCCAAGCGGCCTAACCGAAACTGTGACCCGTCCGTGCAGCAGACCCGGGTCTTCGATGACGGGGGTGCAAAGGGCCATCGTTCGAGGGAAGCGTGCGATCCGCGTGCGATAGGGCCCTGGACTGCCCGGACAGAAGCGGACACGCGTGACCTGCGGATTGACGCGGGATGTGCGGCGTCTGCGCAGGTCAGCCCGCCGATCCCCGGGCTAGGTGCATCCGTTTATGGCACAGGTTCATGGCCTTTGGGTTGCCCTCTGAATTCCGTTGCTAGACAATGGGATGGAGCCGACGAGGGGACTCGAACCCCTAACCCCCTGTTTACAAGGCTTGGTGCACGCACCCCGCTGCGACGGGCTGACCTGCGGAAACACCGCAGAGGGACAGTGATCTGAGCCTTCCGTGCGATCCACGTGCGGTATGAGTGTTCACCCTTGGCCGCCCACGACCGTCTGAGTATTGACTCCCGGCGAGTCGACTCGGTCATTGACGAGGCGGCGCCGGCGCCGTGGAGACGATTGGGCCAAGGACTCGTGCCGCACCCGTTACGCGGTCGCGGACGGCACCCCACTCACCCCACACTCATCGGTGAAGAGCCCCTTAATTGAGGGCGGCGGCGGCGGGGAGCGATCGAGCGCGGAACGGCTCTTCGCCACACTGATTGAGGTCGAGCTCGGCTGACGTGGTCGGTCCGCGCTGCCGGCGATCGATCTCCGGTGACTACGCCGGCTCGAGTTCGAACCACACGGTCGTTCCGATGGCGTCCAGTTCCGAACCCCACCTCGATGAGAGGACGTCCACGAGCTGAAGCCCGCGACCGTGTACGGCGAGCGGATCCACGGTGTCTGTGCTGAGGTCGACGACGACACGCGAGCCGCCGTCGCGGACGGTCGTGGTGAGGACGCCACGGTCAAGCACCACGCGCAGCTCGCAGCCGCCATCGGTGTGGATGACCGCGTTGGTGACCAGCTCGCTCAGGCACAGAGTCAATGCGTCGACGGTGTCCGCGTCAACGCCCCAAGCCGTGAGAGCGCTCTGCACGAACTGGCGTGCTGGACCTACAGCACGAGGGTCCGCGACGACGGAATAGGTGGCCGCGAGGGCGCCGTGCGGCACTGGTTTGTCCGAGAGGGCCCTGCTGGCGCGGGTGGTGGTGCGCTGAAGGCGACGCAGGTCAGCGCCCAACCTCGCCCCGAGTTCCTCAAGCCCGGTCAGCTGTGAGCGGTCGAATGGCTGGGGCGCGTCGTAGAACAGCACGTAACCGCCCTGGATGTGGCCGGCTGCGAAGAGTGGGAAGGACGCCAGCGCGCGGATCTTCGGGGTCTGACGATCGGTAAAGGCCGGATAACGGGCGGCGAGGTCGTCCAACGAGCCCACGACCGCCTCGCCGGTGCGCACCGAGTGGTTCAGCGGCACGTGGTCATAGGCGTCGATCTCGCACCAGTCGACCCGGCGGTCGTTGTCGCGGTCGCTCGCACAAAAGAGCAGCCGACGGCCGCCGCCCTCGGCCAGCGCCAATCCCGCACGACGGACCCCTGCCACCTGGCCGAATTGAGCGAACGCAGACCGCACCCACCCGTCCCCGTCAGCGACAGGTCTGCTCGCGACCCTGTGCTCCACCTCGTCAGGATAGGTCGGTGCCAGCCCCCTTCAGCGCGGTGCCCACCTGCGAGCTGGCGCCAGATCCGTTCTTCCCGACACCCAATACCCCGCACCGATGAGCGAGTGAGTCCTACCGCCCACAAGGACGCATTCGGTAGCGGTCTCGCGAGGCACTTGTTCATGACCGAGGAGAGCGGAGGCCGTCAGCCGGCGTTCCGGCGCCCTACGTCGATCAGGAGACCCAGCCGATGCCAGTCATCCCAACATCCTCGGGGATGGCAACGTTCGGCGGGGACGGCCGAACTGCCCTGCTTGTGGATGACGTCGACGCTCACGCCCTAAACGGTCACGGAGGGCGCCGGAGGTAGCGGTCAGTACCGCGACCGCGACGAGTTATCAGGAGTGACCGCCAAGGGAGCTGACCGCTTTCGCGATCACGAGGAGTGAGGTGAGTAACGCGGCGGTGGGTTCGAGGCTCATCAGAGCCTTGGCTCGAGTCGACAACGGCATCGTGTCGGTGGGGCTGAAGGCGCTCGAGTTGGTGATGGATACGTAGAGGTAGTCGATGAAGGTGGGGATCCAGCCGCTGCTCTTGCTGGCGCCGGTGGCGACCTCGACGACTGCGTCGTCGTTTTCGTCTTGGGAGAACCGCCAGTCGGCTGGGGGAAGCCGGTCGCGTCGTTCGGTTCGCCGGCGGACCGGTGCGCCTCGGTCGAGCTCCCAGTACAGGAGTCCGAAACCGATGACGTTGGTGAGCCAGACCTGCATGGCCGCCAGGAGCAGGCCCGGTCCTTCGGAGGTGTTGCTGAGGGCGGAGATGAGCATCCCGAGGGCGGTGAGGTTGGCGACGATGACGAGGGCGGCGAGGGTGACGGAGGCCCATCGGGACCAGCGTGTCTGGCGGAGCATGCGCCACGGGTTGGTCGCGGTCAGGGCGACCAGTAGGGCGAGCTCGAGGAGGGGAATGACCAGTCGTGGGCCGATCAGCAGTGCGCAGACCTCCGGGCTCGGCAAGGATCGCGGCAGCCGCCACCGGGGACAGCCCTGGCACATCCCCTCGACAGAGCAGGCGGTCCAGGCCATCAGATGCAGCATGAGGTCGTCGCCCTGATTCCGGTCAGGTCAGCCGGTGGGGGAAGCGCTCGTCGTGTCAGCTCCCGTCCCACACATGTCGGACCGTGCGATCCACGTGCGATAGCGAGACGCACCCCGACGCCACTCAGCCCTCGCAGGACACCCCCAACCAGCCGACCGTCATAAACCTCCCAGCCGGGTACAGCTAGTTGGCGCAGCAGCTCGAAGTGGCTGCCTGGGGAGTGGGCCAGGCACCTGGGCAGTAGGCCCGGAGCCGGCGCACCAGGACGCGATCAGCGTGCCGTCGTCGGTGACTGCACAGTCCGACACTTACGCCCACTCCTTCTTCTTGATCGCCTACCGTCATGCAGCGCAATCGCGCGCGAAGGTACGCCGCTGCGGGCCCTCATGGTTGAACTCCCAGCGTTTGCTCGGCGGTGGACCAGTTGTCGGCGATGGCTGCCTGTGCGTCCGCCAGCGTTACGTCACCGGCGCAGACGGCGCCGTTTAACCGAGATTCGACCCCGTCTTTGGCGTTACTGCCGCCGGTGCTGTGCTGATCGAACTGGCGAGGGTCGCCCACATTCGGCTCGGGCCACAGGTTGCGGGCGTCACTGGCGCCGCCCAGACCGAGGGGCACGAGGTGGTCCAACTCGTAGCCCGAGCTGGGCCCGGGAGAGGAATAGGCGGATCTGGCCAGCTTCTTGAAGGCCTCCGTGACCTGTTCGGGCGGCCGTACGGACGCGGTGTAGCCGCCCTTGCGGCACAACGTCTCGGACAGGTTGTCTTGCGTCACCGCCGGGTCCACCGCCCCTGGGGTGCAGGTGCGGTCCGGCAACGTCAGACCGGCCACGTTCCCGTATCGGCAGGTTCCCGGCGGTGGGGCTGGGCCGTCGATGGAGCTGCCATGCCACCCGGGCCCGTTGGCGACCACCAGCTGCGTCGTGGGCTGCGACGGCGGTGCAACAGCTGCCGACGACGTTGCCGACCGAGGGGACGTGGAACCGCTCCCGGTGGTCACGCTCGACGCAGGATCGGGCGCCGCGCAGGCCACCAGCAACAGCCCTACGGCGATAGCCAACCCCAGCGCCCGGCTTGGCCGCACAGCCCGGCTGGCGGGCACGTGGTCGCCAGCGAGGCGGGTCATCATGCAGCCCCTGGCCACGGTCAACGACTCTCCCCGGCCCTTCATGTGGAACCGCATCCCGCAGCCGGGCCAACCGACCGTTCCGATTCCGCTCCCCACGGGACACAGTACCGCTAGACATGAACGTCCTCCCCTTCCAGCCGGGCCACCAAGCCCGCCAAGCCACCAGGAAGACGTTCCCTTACGCCACACCCAAGGGGGCAACCCCAAAGACCAAGACCACCTAAACCGGTCGCCGGCGACCCAGCTCGTGGAACAGTCCGCATGGTCAGGAGCTGCGTAGTAGCCGCGAGCGAGGTGCCGCGAGATCCGCACTCAGCAGCCGATGCGCGGACGCGGACCCTTGATACACGCACCGAACCGGAGCGGCGTGGCGCAGAAGGCCGGCGCCGGAGGACCCGGTGCCGTTCCACTTCCTACCTGACCGCCCCGGCAGTCCGGAGACTTCGAACCTTGGGAAGGTTGGAGTCATGCCAGGAGAGACGCACAGGCGGTATCCGCCTGAGCTGAGGGAGCGGGCGGTGCGGATGGTCGCCGAGATCCGTGCCGATCAGGATTCGGAGTGGGCGGCGATGACGCGGGTGTCGCAGCGCTGGGTGTCGGGCACCCCGGAGACGGTGCGCAAGTGGGTGCGCCGGGCCGAGGTCGACGGCGGTGTCCGCCCGGGTGTCACCTCGGAGGAGTCGGCCGAGGTCAAGCGGCCTCAAGCGGGAGAACGCGGAGCTGCGCCGCGCCAATGGCGATTCTGAAGGCGGCGTCGGCTTTCTTCGCGGCCGAGCTCGACCGGCCCTCCCATTGATCGTGGGCTTCATCCGCGAGCACGCCGGCCACCGCGACCTCGGTGGCCTGCGGTGGGGTGTCGAGCCGCTCTGCACCGTGCTGACCGAGCACGGACTGCAGATCGCCCCGTCGACGTACTACGAGCACGTCGGTAGGCAGCCGACGGGGCGCGACCGCCGCGATGCGATGCTCATCAACGAGATCCGCCGCGTCCACACCGAGAACTACGGCGTCTACGGGGCGCGGAAGGTGTGGCTGACCCTGAACCGTGAGGGCGTCCCGGTCGCCCGGTGCACGGTGGAGCGGCTGATGCGGCAGGAAGGTCTGGCCGGCGCGGTCCGGGGCAAGGTCAAGCGGACCACCATCGCCGACCCGACCGCGCCGCGGCGCGGGATCTGGTGCGACGGGACTTCACCCCGGCCGCTCCGGACCGGCTGTGGGTCGCCGACATCACCTACGTGTCGACGTGGAGCGGCTGGGTGTACGTCGCGTTCGTGGTCGACGCGTTCGCGAGCACACCGGCTTGGTTTGAACCGACGGGCGGTCGTCACGCTATTCGGCTTCATCCGGCGAGCGCGTGGTTGCGGTCGACCAGCGAACCTCTGAGGGTTGTTCGAGTGTTGGCGGAGCCAGTTGATCGAGGGCGTGCTTCCACTCCACTGATACTCGAAAGGCCGACCCATCACCTCATCCGCCGCGAAGGCGACCTCAGCCTCACGGAGCCGTGGACGCCCGGACAAGGCGTAGATTGTCGACTCTGAAGACAAGAGGGCCGTTCGTTGCTGTGGAAGAAAGATAGGTCCACAGGCCTATGCCACCGGACGTCTGCATCCCGGCCCGTGAATCGACGGTGGAAACGATCCAGGACGCCGGTTCGGGGCTGGCCAACTTCCAAACCTTGGCGCGCAGGCTGGTGGCGCTCGTACCGGACGCTTGGAAGCGTACCTGGAGGACGTCGCCGGCGTTGACCGACAGATTGGGGACGTTGGCCTCCGCTACCAAGGTCGACTCGACATTGGTGGAGCTCGAGAAGGTGAGGGCCACTCGCACGGACCCTCCGGCTAACACGTGGACCTTCGCCCGGTATTCGCCCACGTTGGCAACCCGGCGTCCGACCGCCGTCAGGTAGTAGCCACCGCCGGTGGCTTCCTTGTCCGGGGAGAAGGTGAACTGCAGATCGGCGTCGTTGGCCGACGCGGAGTTCAGATAGACAGCGGGACCGGACCCGGCGGTCTTCATGGTCAGCGACCCTGTTCCGTTGGAGACAGCGAAGTTGCTGGCACTTGAGGGTGTCCACGCTCCACCGACGTCGGCTGAACCCCAACCGATCGCAACCGTCCTGCCAAAGTCATCCGCAGCGATCGGCACCTCCGGTGGGGCGGTCACGGTGACCGTCTTGGTGACCGAGGTGGTCGCGCCCTGGTTGTCGGTCACCGTCAGCTTGGCGGGGTAGCTGCCGGCGCTGCCGTAGGTGTGCGTCGGCTTGCTGCCGGTGCCGGTGGTGGAGTCCCCGAAGTCCCAGGCGTACCCGGTGACCGTCCCGTCGGCGTCACTGGACGCGGTCGCATCGAACGTCGCGACCAGGTTCGCCGTGGTAGCGGTGAACGCCGCCGTCGGCGGCTGGTTGACCGGTGGGGCGGTCACGGTGACCGTCTTGGTGACCGAGGTGGTCGCGCCCTGGTTGTCGGTCACCGTCAGCTTGGCGGGGTAGCTGCCGGCGCTGCCGTAGGTGTGCGTCGGCTTGCTGCCGGTGCCGGTGGTGGAGTCCCCGAAGTCCCAGGCGTACCCGGTGACCGTCCCGTCGGCGTCACTGGACGCGGTCGCATCGAACGTCGCGACCAGGTTCGCCGTGGTAGCGGTGAACGCCGCCGTCGGCGGCTGGTTGACCGGTGGGGCGGTCACGGTGACCGTCTTGGTGACCGAGTTGGTCGCGCCCTGGTTGTCGGTCACCGTCAGCTTGGCGGGGTAGCTGCCGGCGCTGCCGTAGGTGTGCGTCGGCTTGCTGCCGGTGCCGGTGGTGGAGTCCCCGAAGTCCCAGGCGTACCCGGTGACCGTCCCGTCGGCGTCACTGGACGCGGTCGCATCGAACGTCGCGACCAGGTTCGCCGTGGTAGCGGTGAACGCCGCCGTCGGCGGCTGGTTGACCGGTGGGGCGGTCACGGTGACCGTCTTGGTGACCGAGTTGGTCGCGCCCTGGTTGTCGGTCACCGTCAGCTTGGCGGGGTAGCTGCCGGCGCTGCCGTAGGTGTGCGTCGGCTTGCTGCCGGTGCCGGTGGTGGAGTCCCCGAAGTCCCAGGCGTACCCGGTGACCGTCCCGTCGGCGTCACTGGACGCGGTCGCATCGAACGTCGCGACCAGGTTCGCCGTGGTAGCGGTGAACGCCGCCGTCGGCGGCTGGTTCACTGGAGGCGCCGTTCCCCGGGCACTGAATGCGCTGAGGTTCGCGGTGACCGGCGCGATTGTGCTGCTGCTGGACAGGTAGGTGGTGATGCCCACGGCGCCGGCGGCCTGAAGAGCCGGGGTGCTGTCGGTGGCGGTCAGTTGCCACGTGGCCGGTTCTGATGCCCCGGACCACACCTTCCATCGGAGGGTGGTGGGAGTGGTACCGGTGACCTGCAGTCGGGTCTTGAGTGGCGTACCCGCGGATAGCGACACTCCCGCCGCCACCACTTCACTCTTCAGAGACACGGCCGTCGCGGTGCCGGTCAGCATGCTGAGGCTGATCACCACGGAACCGTCTCCGCGAACCCGGGCTTTTCCCTCGTACTCCAGGTTCGTCCCGACCCGTCGGCCGAGCATGGTCAGGTAAAGGCCGTTGGAGTTGGGGAGCGGGTTGGTGGCCACGGCCATCTGGAGGTCGGTGTCGGTGCTTGTGGCGGAGGGCAGGTAAGCGGTCAGCCCCGCGCCCGCCTTCGACTGGACGAGAGACGCGGCTCCCGGTGTGACGGAGAAGGTGCTGGCGCTTCCGACCAGGGCCCAGGCGCCGCCCACGTCGGCTGATCCCAAGCCAGCCGTCACGGTGCGGTTGAACGCGTCAGAGGCGAAGACCACCGGACCAGGCGGACGAGGCGAGACCGATCGTGTCGTCTGACCGGTGCGGCCTTGGTCGTCAGTGACCTGCAGGGTCACCGTGAAGTCGCCCGCTGTCGCGTAGGTATGGCTGGCTCGCGTGGGTTCGGTTGTCACGCTTCCGTCCCCCCACGTCCATCGCCAGCCGGTGAGCGAGCCCGTCGCGGCAGTAGAACCCGAGCCGTCCACGGAGCAGGTCAGCTCCACGCACGTTGCGGTGAATGTGGCCTGGGGTGCGTTCAGGTCCGGCTTCCAGATGTCGAGGATGGGCGACGCAGCTGCACTGTTGCCGATCGGCGCGAGACCGTAGGCGTCCTGAAGGGTGCGAAGGACGTTGTAGTGGTCAATGCGCTCGGAGTACTGCCCGGGCTGGACGTTCTGCCCCTGGAAAATCGTCGGGATCTGGTTGTTCGCGGTGTTGTCGTCCTCGTCGAAAGTCAGAAGGAAGACGCTGTTGTGCTGCTTGGCCCACTGCACGTAGCCGTCCAGCTGCGCCTGGACCCACGCGTCTCCTTGGGCTATGGACCCGTCGTGCATGTCGTGCTGCAGATTCGGGATCACGATGGAGACCGCCGGCAGGGTGGAATAGTCCGTGGGGAACGGGCTCAGCGGTCGGTTGGCCGAGGCCGGGACGTTCGTGAAGTTCACCCACGGGCTGTGTTTGCGCGCGTACGCCCCACTCGTGCATCCGGTGTAGCCGACACTGGGCAGATCCTCGGCATAGCCGGCGAACCCCTGCCCGGAGTTGGTCAGCTGGGCACCGAGGTTGTCCGTGCTCAGGGTGTGGGGGCAAGAGTCGTCGGTCACTCCGTTCACGGAGCCGGAAAACATGGCGATGTAGTTCGGTTGGCTGGGATGGGTGAGCGCGAACGAGGAGGTCATGTTCGCTCCGGAGGCCGCCAGGGAGTTGATGTAGGGGGCGTCCGGATTCCCCAAAATGTCGCCCGACGAATGATTCTCCAGAATCAACATCACGACGTGGTCAGGACGGGGCACCGTGGTCACCGACGCTCGAGCCGTCGGGGCGGTCACGACGGTGCCGGTCAGAAGGGCCACGATCGTCAGACCGAACAGGATAAGTCTTTGCAGCGGCATAACGGTCCTAGGTCACGACCCCGAGTAACGCCTAACTTAGACCGACCGGCACTGCCGCGCCGGTGATGCTTGGAAGTCAGCAAGCCAATGTTCGCAAGTCAAGTGCATCAATCGGTACAAACCGTCGGAAGACGGCCAGTTCTCGCTCGTCGTCGAACTCCATCGGCTCCTGACCGCTTCTCCGGACACGTTGACTAACCAATACCGCCGGGACTCAGTCCGCACCGTCTTGGCCCAACCCGACCAGGACTCGATGGCTGCGACATCCGGCGCCCCGCGACGGCGGCCGCTGAGGGGCGCTGTCACCTTGGCGGCGGCCGCAGGGTCGCCGACACATTCGCGCGGTGATCGACGGTCTGAGGACGGCCGCTATGTGGCTGGTCCGCCAACCCGCCAGACCCCGCTCGAGGTACCGCCTACGCCACTGCAGCACCCTCACCTGCGACACGCCGACCCGCCCGGCGATCCGCTCATTCGCCTCACCCTCGGCCGCCGCCAACACGATCCGCGTTCGCAGCGCCAACCCCGGGACCAGCCGAATCCTTGAGCATCCAGGCGCCAATGCAGCAACTCGTCCACCGCTTCCTCAAGCAGGTGACCTGATCCGCGAGGTCCTCGGTCAAGTCCACGGGTGTGGTGTACGTCGGTGATCCTTTCGGGGTTAGGCGCTAAGGGCGCCGGCGATGGCGAGGTGGTTGGCCTCCTCTCGGTCGCTGGCATTCAGTACGGCTCGTGATCGAGCCAGGACGTCGAGGCCGAGGTAGCGGCGTTGCTCGGCCCATTCGTCGTGCTGCTCGGCCAGGACGGCGCCGACCAGGCGAACGACGGCGTCCCGGTTCGGGCGCCGCTCTCGTCAAGCGGCGGTGAGGTTTTCGCCGTGTGGACGGCTATCTTGCTCGTGTAGGTCGCGGATCATGGCTCGGTACACGACGGCGGCGAGGTGTCGTTTCAGGCATCGGCGTGCTTCGGCTGGGCTCTTTCCCTCTGCTTGTTTGCGGGCCAGGTAGGCGCGGGCGTCGGGGTGCCAGCGAGCCTGAGATCTGGCGATGGTGAACAGGGCGCGGTTGAGCTGGCGGTTGCCGCCGCGGGCCAGTCGGTGCCGGGTGGTGTTGCCGCTGCTGGCTGGCACGGGTGCCGCGCCGGCGTGCGCGGCGAACGCGGCGGCGGAGGGGAAGTGCCGCGCGTCGTGGGTTTCGCCGAGGATCTTGGCGGCGGTCAGCAGTCCGACTCCGGAGATGGCCAGGAGGCGCTGGTGAGGGTGGTGGGCCAGCTGCGCGGTGATCGAGGCGGCGAGTTGGCGGATCTCGAGGTCCAGTGTTCGGATCCGGTGGATCGCGGCGAGGGCCAGGCGGGTCCGCACGGGCTCAGCCTTCCGTTCCTTCACGACCAGGGCGTGGGCTCGTTGCAGCGCGGCCTTGGAGGTCAACGCACCGGTGACGGCGCGATAGCCCGGGGATAGGCCAATCAGCAACGCGTGCAAACGGTTTCGTACCCGGATCTGCTCGGCGACGAGCTGGTCACGGGCATCGACCAGCAGCTTCAAGTCCGTGTTCAGGTGCGCCGCGTCCATCCGGGCCAGGTTGGGCTCCTGGATCGCCACGCGGGCGATGATGAGCGCGTCGCCTTCGTCGTCCTTGCCGCGGCGGCGGCTGCGCCGTCGTCCCTGGGCGGTCAGGTGGGTCGGGACGTCGAGCACCTCCTCGCCTGCGTGGAGCAGGACCAGGCTCAGTGCCCGCCCGAACCCCTTGGCTCCCTCGACCGCGACCCGCCGCGGACCTGGCATGCCTTGGATCCAAGCCCGCAATCGGGCCAGCTCGCCGCGGTCAGCTCCGACCGCAAGTATGTCAATCACTCGACCATGAGCGTCGACCGCAGCAGCGACATGGACCTGCGTGTGGGCGTCGATCCCGATGGTGATGACTTCCTTCATGAACAGGCTCCTTGACCTCGACGATGATGTCGGTGGTGGTCGAGGACAGTCCTGCCGTTCGGTCAACACGCCGCTCTGAGGTCACGCGACCACCGGTGTACTGAGAGCCCGAAGGGACTGGCCCTAACAGGGTCAAGACCATGCGGTCCGACAGAAAGATTCCGGGTCACCTCCGGGCTCCCGAGCCTCAGACAACCACGCAGGAAGATTCCCACGACATCTGTACGCCGGCGGATCTCCCGGTTCAGCCGCTCATTCGGGTTGTTCGACCAGATCTGACGCCATATCTCCCGGGGGAAGACGGTGAACGCGAGCAGGTCGGCGCGGGCGACTTCGAGGTGGTCGGCGACAGCAGGCAGCTTGTCCGCAAGCGGCTCCAGTGCAGGGCGTCGAGGACCCGGTCGAACTGGGCGTGCACCATCGATTGAGCGCTTATCGGCTGGCCCAGTGCGTCCATCGGAGGCCGACGTCCCGGAGCGCCGACTCGGTACGCACCCAAGCCGCAGACGCACTCCCGGCCACTCGATTCTCCTGCTGAAACGCTTCGCCGGGCGCCGGTTCCGCGGGTGCTCCCATCGGACCGCACGTTTCGAATCCTCCAATCACGCCCCCGGTCCGCTCGTCGCCTGGTTCCCACCCGCGGTCCGGGGGGCTGAGGTCACTTCCTCATCGAACAGTTCGCGATCCGATCTGGGTCCAAGTCCCGGTCCCGCTGAATCGGCGGGTGGTCGTCAGTCCGCCGTCGGCTTCGTGTGCGCCCCACTGTTCGGTGTATCTGAGACCTTCGCCGGGGGCTCTTGCTTCTATCCACACCTGCCGCCTGGGGGGCCGGGTGGGGTGTGGTCACCGCAGGATGGGGGGAAACCGATGGTGGCGTGGCTGGTGGGGACTGGTCTGAGGCTGGGCAAGCTCGTCGTCGCTGCGGCGGCGGCGGTCCTGGTCCTGGGGGTGCCGCTGGTGGCCGGCGCACCGGTCGAGACGTACCCCGAGTTCACGCCGACCACGGTCGAGGTGCAGACGGAGTCGTTGGGCCTGTCGGCCACCGAGGTCGAGTCGCTGGTCACGGTTCCGCTGGAGCAGGACCTGCTTAACGGGGTGCCGTGGGTGGACCGGATCAGCTCGCGGTCGATCCCTGGCCTGTCCGCCATCGACCTGGTCTTCAAGCCCGGGACGGATGAGGCGGCCGCCCGCCAGCTGGTCCAGGAGCGGATGACCCAGATCCGCGCCCTGCCGAATGTCGGCACGCCGCCGGTGATGATGCAGCCGTTGTCCTCGACGGCCCGGATCTCGATGATCGGCCTGTCGCCGAGTGCCGGTTCCAGCCTGTCCCTGGTCGACCTGTCGGTCCTGGCGCGGTGGAAGATCCGGCCGCGGCTGATGGGCGTGCCCGGGGTCGCCAACGTGGCCATCTACGGCCAGCGCGACCGACAGCTTCAGGTCCAGGCCGACCCGGTACGCATGCAGGCGCGGCAGGTCTCGCTGACCGAGATCACCACCACCGCCGCCAACGCGCTGTGGGTCTCGCCGCTCAGCTTCGTCCAGGCCAGCACGCCCGGCACCGGCGGCTTCCTCGAGAGCCCGAACCAGCGGCTCGCCGTCCAGCACATCCTGCCGATCTCGTCGGCCGCGGACCTGGCGGCCGTCCCGGTGGCCGGCCCGCACCCCGGCGTCAAGCTCGGCGACGTCGCCAACGTCGTCACCGACCACCAGCCGCTCGTCGGTGATGCGGTGGCGGCCGACGCCTCCAGCCTCGTCCTGGTCGTGGAGCGGTTCCCCGGGGCGAGCACCGAGCAAGTGACCAGGGGCGTCGAGGAGGCCCTCGACGCCCTCCGTCCCGGGCTCACCGGGGTGAGCATCGACGCCGGGCTCTACCGGCCGGCGACCTACCTGGATGAGGCAACCCGCACGATCGGTCTTGTCGGCGCCCTCGGGCTCGCGCTCGTCGTCCTCGTCGTCCTGGCCGTGTCGTGGTCGTGGCGCCGGGCCGCGGTGACCATCGGGGTGCTGCTGCTGTCGCTCGTCGCCGGCGCCAGCATCCTGGCGATCAGCGGGTCGACGTTCACGTCGATGACGCTGGTCGGGCTCGCCGCGGCGCTCGCCGTGCTCGTCGACGACGTCGTCGCGGACGTCGACGCCGCCCAACGTCGACTCGACCGAGCGGCCGCCCAGAGCAAGGGCGCCCGGCTCGCCGCGGTGACGAAGGCCGCGGTCACTTCGCGTCGTCGGCTCGGGGCCAGCCTGCTGGTCGTGCCGGTCCTCGCGCTGCCGGTGCTTTTCGTCGGGCCGTTCCAGTCCTCGTTCTCCAGGCCCCTGGTGGTCAGCTACCTTGTCGCGACGGCGGTGTCCGCGCTGGTGGCCCTGCTGGTCACTCCGACGGTGTGCCTGCTCGTGCTCCGCGGTCGGCCCACCGGCCGCTCACCCCTCCTGGAGCCGGTCGTGCGGGCGTACCGACGGCTGCTGGGCCCGGCGCTCGCGATGCCCAGGACGACACTCGCCGCGGTGGCGGCACTCGCCGTCGCGGGCGCATGCTTCGTCCCGGCGCTGGGCGCCGCCTCGGCGCTTCCCGTTCTGCAGGACCCGAACCTGCTCGTCCATCTCCGGTCGATGCCGGGCACCTCGCTGCCGGAGATGGACCGCATCACCACCGCCGTCAGTCACGAGCTGCGCGGCGTCGATGGCGTCGTCGACATCGGCACACACGTCGGCCGCGCCGTGATGTCCGACCAGCCCGTCGACGTCAACTCGAGCGAGCTGTGGGTCAGCCTGGACCCCTCCGCCGACTACCGCAGCGCCCGGACCAGCGTCGAGACCGTCGTCAGGGGCTACCCGGGCCTCGCGGCCAGCGTGACCAGCTACCCGGACGACCAGCTCGCAGGCGCCCGCCAACAGAACCGCGCGGACGTCGTCGTCCGGGTCTTCGGCAACGACCTCGCAATCCTGCAGACCACCGCCCACCGCGTCCAGAGCGCCGTCCTCGCGGTCGCCGGCGTCGGGGCGGCGACCGTGGCACCGCAACAGCAACAGCCAGCCGCCCAGGTCGTCGTGGATCTCCAGGCCGCCGCGAAATACGGCCTACGACCCGGGGATGTTCGCCGCCAGGCGACGACAATGATGTCCGGCCTGCTCGTCGGGAACCTGTACGAGAACCAGGCGGTCTTCGACGTCGTCGTCCAGGGGCCTACCGGCACGACGCACAGCCTCACCTCGCTCGGGGACCTGCCGATCGACGTCCCCGGCGGCCCGCCGGTCCGGCTCCGCGACGTGGCCGCCGTCCACCTAGGCCCCGAGCCGACGGTAATCCGGCACGAGGGCGTCTCGCGCGCCACCGACGTCGCGGTGACGGTCGCCGGTGCCAGCGCGGGCGACGTCCGGGCAGCGATCGACGCGGCCGTCCAGAGCGTGCCGATGCCGGCGGAGTTCCACGGCGAGGTCATCGTGCCGGCGGGCTCGTCCATCGCGCCCGACCGCGGCTGGCAGGCCGCCGCCCTCGCCGCAGCGCTGGGGGTCCTCCTGCTCCTGCAGGCCGCCAGCCGCAGTTGGCGCATCGGGGCCGGCCTGACCATGGCCCTGGCTCTCGTGGCCGCCGGCGGGCTCGCCGGAGCCGCCCTCGTCGGGGCGTCCACCGTTGTCGGCGTGCTCGCCGGGCTGCTCGTCGGCCTTGCCGTCACCGCACGGCAGTCGGTCGTGCTCGTCCGGGACATCCAGGCCGGCAATGTGGCGAGCGACGCCACGACACGGGTCGCCAAGGAGTCGGTGCGTCGGGCTGGCCCGGTCCTGAGCACCTGCACGACCGTCGCCGCAGCCTTGCTTCCCGCGCTCGCCCTCGGTGACCGGGCCGGGCTCGAGCTGCTGCGCCCGTTCGCCGCCTCGGCCCTCGGGTCGCTCGTCGCCACCGTCGTCGCCGTCCTCCTGCTCGTCCCGGCCCTCAGCCTGGCGGCCGGCATCGGACCCCTCGACGACTCCAGCCTCGGCTCGTCCGCAGCCGGGCGACCCTCCGCAGCTGTGAATCCTCTTCGTTGGAGGCGATCCTGATGTCCCACCGTTCTCGCGGCCGCTGCGCGGCCATGCTGGTCGCGTCGACCCTGCTCCTGTCCGCCTGCGGGCAGGCCACCCTCGACGCGCGGCCCGCCGACAGCCCGGTGCAGCTCAGCCCGGTTCCCGGCTCGGACCTGAAGTCCGTTGCCCTGAGCGAGCAGTCGTCGGCTCGGTTGGGCATCCGCACGGCACCGGTGACACCGGCCGCCGCAGCGGCGGCCGGCCTACGGCAGGTGCCCTACTCGGCGATCGTCTACGACGAGCAGGGCGCCACCTGGACGTTCGTCCCCACCACACCACGCACCTACGTCCGTGAGCCGGTCGCGGTCGACCACATCGCCGGCGACGTCGCCGTGCTGTCCGCCGGCCCCGCCGTCGGCGCCCTCGTCGTCACCGAAGGGTCGCAGGAGCTGCTCGGCGCCGAGTACGACATCAGCGGCGAGGGCTGACCGTGCGCGGCGGCCGCACCCTGATGCGCTCGGTCATCGCCGGGAGCCTGCGCTTCAGGTTCCTCGTCGTGGCGGCGGCCCTCGGCATCATGGTGTTCGGGATCGCCCAGGTGCCGAACATGCGCGTCGACGTGTTCCCGGAGTTCGCCCCGCCTCGCGTCGTCATCCAGACCGGATGCCTCGGGCTGTCGACCTCCGACGTCGAACAGCTGGTGACGGTGCCCCTGGAACAGGCCCTCAACGGCATCCAGGGCCTGAACACCATGCGGTCAAAGTCCGTCCCGCAGCTGTCCTACATCGAGCTGCTCTTTACCCCCGACACCGACGTGCTGCGAGCCCGCCAGGACGTCCAGGAGCGGCTCGCCACCGTGGTGCCCAACCTGCCCACCTGGGCGGGCCTGCCGCAGATGCTCGCGCCGGTGTCCGCCACCGGGCGCGCGATGCAGATCGGGATGACCTCGGACAACCACTCCATCATCGAGATGTCGATGATGGCCTACTGGACGATCCGCGCGCGGCTGCTGCTCGTGCCCGGCGTCGCCAACGTCGCGATCTGGAACGAGCGCTTCCAACAGCTGTCCGTCGAGGTCCAGCCGGCGACGATGGCCACCAGGCAGGTGGCCCTCAACGACGTCATGACCACCACGTCGGACGCGGTCGACTCCGGGCTGCTGAAGTTCTCCAGCGGCAGCGTCATCGGCACCGGCGGCGCCGTCCAGAGCCCGACCCAGCGGATCGGGGTCCGCAACACCCTCGGCATCGTCACCCCGGACGACCTGGCCAAGATCCCGGTCCCCACCGCCCAACCCGGCGGTTACGCGACGCTCGGCGACGTCGCCACCGTCAAATGGGACAACCAGCCGCTCATCGGTTCGGCGGTCATCGACGGCAACCCCGGCCTGCTGTTCGTCGTCGAGAAGCTGCCGTGGGCCAACACCCTGGAGATGACCAAGGGCGTCGACGAGGCGATCAGCTCGCTGAAGCCGGGGATGCCCGGCGTCACCTTCAACACCAGCATCTTCCGCCAGGCCGACTTCATCGAGATGGCCATCGACAACCTCTCGCAGGCACTGGTCCTCGGCTTCCTCCTCGTCGTCGTCATTCTCGGGCTGTTCCTCTTCGAATGGCGGGTCGCCCTCATCAGCATGGTGACCATCCCGCTGTCGCTGGTGGCCACCATGCTCGTCCTGTACCTGCGTGGCGCGACCATCAACACGATGACCCTGGCGGGGCTGGTCATCGCCCTCGGCGCCGTCGTCGACGACGCGATCATCGACGTCGAGAACGTCGTCCGGCGGCTGCGACAGCACCGCCTGGCCGGCAGCGACCGGTCCACCACGTCGATCATCCTCGAAGCCTCGCTCGAGGTCCGCAGCCCCATCGTCTACGCAACCCTCATCATCGGGGCCGCCGCCATCCCCGTCTTCATGCTCCAGGGCCTGACCGGTGCCTTCTTCCAACCGCTCGCAACGTCCTACGTGCTGGCCATCCTGGCGTCGATGGCGGTTGCCGTCACCGTGACACCGGCGCTGGCGCTGATCATGCTGGCCAGGGCCCCGATCGAGAAGCACGTCTCCCCGGTCGTCACCTGGCTGCAGCGCGGCTACCAGGCCGCCCTGTCCCGGATCGTCGTCCACCCCAGCCAGGCGTACGCCGCGGCAGCGGTCCTCCTGCTGGCGGGCATCGTCGTGGCCCCCCAGCTGGGGCAGTCCCTGTTCCCGGCGTTCAAGGAACGCGACCTGCTGATGCACTGGGTCTCCGCCCCGGGCACCTCGATCGCGGACATGGAACGCACCACCGCGCAGGTCGACCGCGAGCTCCAGGCGATCCCCGGCGTGCGCAGTGTCGGCTCGCACATCGGCCAGGCCCGCCTCGGCGAGGAGGTGGCCGGCGTCAACCTCGGCGAGAACTGGATCAGCCTCGACCCGAACGTCGACTACACCGACACGGTCGCCAAGGTTCAGCAGGTCGCCCGCAACCACCCCGGCTTCTACCGGGACGTCCAGACCTACCTCGACGAGCGCGTCGACGAGGTCCTAACCGGCGGCAAAGCGCCCATCATCATCCGAGTGTTCGGCGACGACCAAAACGTCATGAAGGCCAAAGCCGACGAGATCGAGAAGCTGCTCCGCGGCATCCACGGAGTCGTCGACCCACACGTCGACCTCGTCGGGCTCGTGCCACAGCTCGAAATCACCGTGGACCTCGCCAAGGCCCAGGCCAAGGGCCTCAAACCCGGCGACGTCCGCCGGGCAGCCGCGGCCCTGGTCGCCAGCGAGGAGGTCGGCAACGTCTTCACCAAGGGCAAGACCTACAACGTCGTCGTCTGGAGCACCCCGGCCACCCGCAGCGACCCGACAGCCCTGGCGAACCTGCCCATCGACACGCCCTCCGGCGGCCACGTCCGGCTCGGTGACGTCGCCGACATCAGCATCAAGCCCACCCCGAACGTCATCGACCGCGAGAACGACTCACGCAAGATCGACGTCAGCGCCGACGTTAGCGGCGTAGATCTCGGCACCGTCGTCGCCGGCATCAACGAGCAGCTCGCGCACGTGTCGTTCCCGCAGGGCTACCACGCCGAAGTCATCGGCGAGTACCAGGAACGGCAGGCCGCGCAGACCCGCATGTTCACCGCCGCCATCGTCGCCGCGGCAACCATCTTCCTGCTCCTGCAGCTCTCCTTCGGCAGCTGGCGGCTCGCCACCATCGTGTTCCTCACCCTCCCCGTGGCCCTCGTCGGCGGGCTGCTCGCCGTCTGGATAGACAAAGGCGTCGTGTCCCTAGGCTCACTCGTCGGCTTCTTCACCGTCTTCGGGATCGCCGCCCGCAACGGGATCCTCATGGTCAACCACTGCCAGCACCTGGAACGGGAAGAGGGCGTCCCCTTCGGCCCCGGCCTCGTCCTACGCGGTGCCAAGGAACGCCTCTCACCGATCCTCATGACCTCCCTGGCCACCGGCCTAGCCCTCGTCCCGCTCGTCGCGTTAGGCGACAGGCCAGGCCACGAGATCGAATACCCCCTCGCCGTCGTCATCCTCGGCGGCCTCGCAACCTCGACCCTGCTCAACCTGTTCGTCCTCCCCTCTCTCCTGCTGCGGTATGGGCACCCCCACATGGCCCCCACCGCGCCACCGCCAACCCCGCAGGACGC
>CAVWQU010000017.1:0-74410 GCA_963757225.1 uncultured Actinomycetota bacterium | reverse complement strand
CTCGGCCGGCAGGAAGTGCGCGACGTTGGTCATCCGGCGCTGGATCGCGGCGATCTCGCGCACGGCCTCGGCGACCAGGCTCCGGTCGATCGAGGACAGCCGGTCGAGGGTCAGCAGGTCGGACGGCCGGTCGCCGTTGTGCCGCTGGAGCAGCTGGTAGCGCAGTCGCAGCCGCTGAAGCAGCCCGAACACCTCGACCAGGGTCTCGGCGCGGTCGCTCGGCAGCATCTGCGACCCCGACGCGGCTCGCAGCCGCTCCACCGTCGGCAGCGCTGGGGAGCCGACGGCGAGCGCGGCCCACCGCGCCAGGTTGACGACCGGCAGGACCGCGTGGGCCTTGATGTAGAAGGTCTCGGGCCGACGGGACAGCACGTCACGCCACGATCGCATCCGGGCTCGCGCGGCGAGCGACTCCTCGAGCAGCAACCGCATCGTGCCCGGATGGCGTCGCAGGTCGCCGAACACCGTGGTGACCGCCGGCAGCCCGGGATCCCCGTGGATCGGCCGGCCGTCGACGAGGAGGGAGGTCATCATGGCGCCATTGTTGGCGACCGGTGCGGCCAGCCACTCCTCGGCGGCCGCGCGCCACTGCGCGTTCGTCCGCGAGAACATCGGGTGCGACGCGGTGGCCCCGTGGCCGTCACCGCGGACGCCGGCCCGCGCGAGGACGTCCTCGACCTCCGCGAAGACGGCTCGGTACGCAGGAATTGTCGCCTCGGCCACGCCGTCGTCGAAGGCGACCGCGCAGTCGACGTCGGAGCTCAGCACCGCTTCCCGGCGGCCGTTGCTCCCGAGGGACAGCCAGGTGAAGGCGTCGACGTCCAGCTCGGGATGCTCCGCGAAGATCAGCCCGATCGCGCGTCGGACCAAGGTGTCGAGGATCGAGGAGTAGACGGCGATGACCCGGCCGGTGGCGAGGCCGCGGGCGAGCAGGTCCTCGAGCACACCGGGCGTGCGCTGCGCGCGGTCGACCAGCTCGTGCGTGGTGCCGGCCCGGCGGAGCTGCTCGTGCAGGGACACCCCGGCCGTGGTCGGGGAGACGGCGAAGTCCCGCGGTGCCACGACCCCACGCAGCGCACCTCCCGGGTCCGTCACCAGGAGGAACTCGCCGTCGCGGTCGAACAGGTGGATCAGCGCCTCCGCGGCCGACGACCCGCCCATGACGGTCGGCGGCGACGACGTCATCACCTCACGAACCGTGGCCGACCCGGGTACGCCGTCGACGAGGACGTGCCGGCGCAGGCCGGCATCGGTGACCAGGCCGTAGGTCTGTGCGCCCAGGTCCACGACCGCGTAGGGGGCGCCGTCGGCGGTCATCGACCGGGCCACCTCGCCGACCGTCGTGTCCGGCGGCACCACCAGAGGAGCGGTCCGGACCAGCTCGTCGACCGTGCTGTAAGTCGGCCCCACCTCCGGTCGCACCGGGATGGCCGCCAGCCGCCCCGCCAGGAACCGGGCCCCGGGGCGCGACGTGAAGACCGGCAGTGCAGCCGCCTCCGGGATGCGGGCGACCGTCGACGGCACTGCCGCCACCGCCCGCGGGCCGATGGAGCGTTCGGTGAGCATCGCCGAGAAGCCGAAGAGGCCACCCGGACCGAGCACCTCGTCTGGGGGCCCGCCGAGCCGCGCCGGGTCGTTCCACAGCTCTACGCGCCCGCTGACGACGACGTAGACCTCGACACTCGCCGTGGCGAACGCGTCGAGCACCAGCTCGCCCGACGCATACTCGTCGACCCGCGCTGCACCGGCGAGCGCGGCGCGGGTCTCCTCGTCGAGACGGTCGAACGGCGGGTATGCGGCGAGGAGCCTCCCGAGGTCCGCCCCGGGCGGGGCCGTGCTAGCTCCCCGGCGTCGGCGGGCTCGGGATGACGTAGCCGGACGGCCCGACCGTGTTGTCCAGCACGGTCTTCCAGGTGCCGTCGGCGATGTACTTCTTCAGGGCGTCGTTGACCTTGGCCACCGTCGCGCTGTCGCCCTTGGGCAGGCCGACCCCGTAGCGCTCGTCGGTGAACCCCTTGCCGACCACCTTGAGCAGGCCCTTGTACTCGGGCAGGGCGGCGAAGCCGGCGAGGATCACGTCGTCGGTCGTCACCGCGTCGATCTGCCCCTTGGCGAGGGCGTCGACGCACTCGGAGAAGGTCTGGTACTCCTGGAGCTGGATCCGGCCGATGTAGTGCTCCTTGACGTAGGCGGCGGACGTCGTGTTGGCCACGGAACAGAGGTTCTTGCCGTCGAGGCTCTCCGGGCCGGTGATCTCGGCGTCGTTGCGCCGGATCAGCAGGTCCTGGTGCGCCACGAAGTACGGCCCGGCGAAGTCGACCTTCTGCTTGCGCGCGTCGGTGATCGAGTACGAGGAGAAGACCATGTCGACCGACTTGTCGATCAGGAGGTTCTCGCGCTGGCTTGGGTTGGCCTCTTTCCAGGTGATGTTCTCCGGCGGGACACCCATGGCCGCGGCGACGTACTTGGCCGTCTCGACGTCGAACCCGCTGTAGGTGTTCCCGCTCTTGAGCCCGATCCCGGGCTGGTCGAAGGAGATGCCGATCGTCATCTTCCCGGTGCCGGTGGCCTGGGGCGTCGGGATGGCACCGCCGGACGAGCAGCCGGCTAGCACGGCGGACAGGGTCGCGACGACGGCAGCGGGCCACAGCCGCCGGAACCGCCTGGTCACGAGTCGTCCTTGTCGTGCGGCTGGTTGTCGTGCGGCGGCTCGAGCAGGTCAGGGTCGATCGGTGGCAGGAGCAGCGGGTCGATCGGCTCGTCCTCCAGGTCGATGAGCCTGGTGCCGTAGGTGGGACCGGTGTCGGACCACACCGCCTTGAGCCGGTCACCGGTGTTGGCCACGACCTTGGGGCGCACGACCATCCAGCCGAGCTGGAGGACCACCGCGATGAGGGGGATCCCGAGGACCACGACGAGGAAGTCGGTCTTCTTCCAGAAGTAGGGCGAGTGCTGCCAGCCCTGGACGGCGAGACCGATGACGACCAGGACGAGGAAGGCGAGGCCGACATAGCTCGTCCAGGGATACCCGGGCGCCTGGAAGGGACTCTTGGGGATGATGCCGAGGTTGACCAGCTTTCTCAGTCTCAGCTGGCAGATGAAGATCGTTGCCCACGTGAAGAGGACGCCGAGCGCCGCCGCCTCCAGGGCGATCTCGAAGGCGTCGGGGGTGACCGCGTTGAGGACCGCCCCGAAGACGAAGACGACCGAGGTCATGACGATGCCGGCCCACGGCACCCCCGAGCTGCTCATCTTTAGCGTGAACCTCGGAGCCTGCTTCGACATGCCGAGGCTGCGCAGGACCCGGCCGGTCGAGTACAGCCCGGAGTTGAGGCTCGACATCGCCGCGACGATGAGGATCGCCTGGATCGCGGCGGCCATCCAGTCGAGGCCCATCCGGTCGAAGATGGTCACGAAGGGGCTGATGCCCGACTTGAACTCGCTCGTCGGGAGCATGCAGACGATGAGCAGGATCGAGCCGCAGTAGAAGACGGCGATCCGGAAGATCACGGCGTTGATCGCCTTGGGGACCTCCTTGTCGGAGTTCTCCATCTCACCGGCGGCGATCGCGACCATCTCGATGGCGGCGTACGCGAAGACGACTCCGGACATGACGAGGATCGGGCCGTACCAGTGGAAGGGGTCCTCGCTCGGCCAGAACCCGCCGGGGTTGCTCCAGAGGTTCTGGATGCCGGCCTGGTGGCCGCCGATGTCGAGCTTGAAGAGCACGACGATGACGCCGACGACGAGGAAGACGACGATCGCGGCGACCTTGAGGATCGACGCCCAGAACTCGAACTCGCCGAAGGCCCGCGCCGAGAGCAGGTTGATGAACAGGACGACGGCGAGCGCGATCAGCACGGTCGCCCAGGTCGGCATGGTCGGGAACCAGAACTGGACGTAGAGGCCGACCGCCGAGAGCTCGGCGATGCCGGTCAGCGCCCAGTTCAGCCAGTACATCCAGCCCGTGACGAAGGCGGCCTTCTCGCCGTAGAACTCCCGCATGTACGACACGAACGCGCCGGACGTGGCGCGGTGCAGGACCAGCTCGCCGAGGGCCCGCATGAGGAGGTAGGCGATGACACCGACGAACGCGTAGCTGAACAGCAGCGCCGGTCCGGTACTGGCGAGCCGCGACGCCGAGCCGAGGAAGAGGCCGGTGCCGATGGCGCCGCCGATGGCGATCATCTGGACGTGCCGGCTGCCGAGGGACTGCTTGTAGCCCGCTTGCTCCGCGTGCAGCGAGTCGGCGTGACTGGTTTCCGTGGTGGTCATGTAACCGTCCTCAGCGCTCGTGCTACCCCGAAACTGTGGTGTCGATCACGGCCATCATGTCCCTGTCGGACCCATCAGCGGTTACGTGGCGGTAACGGACTTCTTCCGGCCCGGTTCATGCTCAAACGAGCAAGCCGTGGGCCACCAGCTCCCGGAGGAGCGGAACGGCGGCGGCCGTCACGGCCCCCTCGGGCTGCTCCAGGAGCGACGCGATCGCTCCGAGCGCCTGCCGAGCGGTGAGGGTGCCGTCGCAGACGCCGACCAGGGCTGCCCCCACGGTGTCCAGGCGGACGGTCCGGCCGAGACCGCCGCCCTGGCGGAGCTGGATGACCTGCGGGTCGTCGGCCCCCGGCCGCCCGAACCGTTCCTCGGTCACGTCAGGGGCGCACGACCACGCGACGTCGAGCAGGGCGTGGTCGTCGTGTTCGGCCAGCCACGTCCGCGCCCGAAGGGCGGCGTCCACCGTCGGTCCCATCGCGGGGGCCACGGGGCCGCGGTGGTCGATGAGGTCGGTCCAGGGCCGCCGCCCGCCGGTCGGACGGTGTAACGCGACCACGCCGAAGCCGATGCGCTCGATGCCCCGATCGGCGAAGTCGGCGAGCCACGCGGCATACAACGCTTCGTACCCGGTCGTCCCGCTGCGTGCACCGGCGTCGCCGGCCCACAGCTCGGCGTACTCGGCCGGGTCCTGCTCGTCGCGCTGCACGACCCACGCGTCGAGTCCGGTCCCGTCCAGCCAGGTGGTCCACGCGTCCCGCCAGGTCTGCCCCGAGCGGGTCTCCCAGTTGCCGATGAACAGGGCCACGCCGTCGGGTTCGAGGTGGTCCCCGACGGTGCCGACGAGCCGCCCGACGACGGCGTCGCCGACCAGGCCGGCGTCGCGGTACTCGTAGGTCTCGACACCGGGGCGG
This sequence comes from uncultured Actinomycetota bacterium, assembly GCA_963757225.1. Lineage (GTDB taxonomy): Bacteria > Actinomycetota > Actinomycetes > Actinomycetales > Dermatophilaceae > Lapillicoccus. The sequence goes on along the minus strand of CAVWQU010000017.1, from coordinate 69,224 downwards.
CGGGGCGTGATGACAAACGGCGGGTTGCTGACGACGAGGTCGAACCGTTCGCCGGCGACAGGCTCCAGCAGGTTCCCCGACCTCAGCTCGACCGGCGTCCGCGCGAGCTCCGTCGTGAACCGCGCGAAGGCCAGAGCGCGCCGCGAGAGGTCGGTGGCCACGACCTCGTCGGCATGGGTGGTCAGGTGCAGCGTCTGGACCCCGCAGCCGGTGCCGAGGTCGAGCGCGCGCCGCACGCGGCGACGCGGGGTCCACTGAGCCACCGTCATCGAGGCCGGTCCGGCCCCGAGGACGTGGTCCGGCGGCAGGGCACCACCGCGGGCGATCTCGGACTGGTCGGAGACGACCCACCAGTCGTGGGCCTCATCGCCGTACGGGCGCAGGTCACAGCGAGCGCGGGCTTCGCCGGCGCTCACCTCGACCAGGCCGAGCGCGTCAGCCCCCGCCGTCGTCAGGCTGGGCAGTGAGCGGTCGAGGTCGTCGACGCCGACGGGCAGACCGAGCGCGAAGCATCGCGCCAGGACGGCGGCCGGGTCCCTGGCCCCGCGCGTGACGAGGTCGGCGGGCAGCGGCTGCTCGCGGTGGAGTGCCGCTTCCGCGACCGGGCCGAGGACCGCGCGAACTCCGTCGACCGTGTAGGCGGCCCGGACGAGGTCGGCCCGCAGAATCGCCACGCTGGTGAGGTCGACACGGGGCGGCGGAGGCGACTCGGACGGCGGCACGCCCCACCGTATGCCGGTGGAGACGACACAGGGCCCACCCGGTCTCGGGTGGGCCCTGCGTTCGGTTCGGTCCGGGTCAGACCCGGGACTGCTCCTCGTCCGCCTCGGCGCGAGCGCGGGCGGCCTCGGTCTCGTCCGCACCGGTGACGTACTCGTCGGCCTCGGGACTCGCCGCGAGCTCGTCGTCGTCGAGCGGCTCCTCGTCGACGTCGTCGTCGTCCCCGCCGAACGAGATGTCGCGCGACCGGGAGACGGCCACTGCGGCCACGATGATGATCAGCGCGATGACGGCGATGCCGTAGCGGACCAGCGGGTTCGCGGCGTTGCCGACGGTCAGGATCACGATGGCCGGCGCGATGAGCACCGACACGAGGTTCATGACCTTGAGCAGCGGGTTGATGGCCGGGCCGGCGGTGTCCTTGAACGGGTCGCCGACGGTGTCACCGATGACGGTGGCCTCGTGGGCGGCGGAGCCCTTGCCGCCGTAGTGGCCGTCCTCGACGATCTTCTTCGCGTTGTCCCACGACCCGCCGGAGTTGGCCAGGAACACGGCCATGAGGCACCCGGTGCCGATGGCGCCGGCGAGGAAGCCGGCCAGGGCACCGATGCCGAGGCCGAAGCCGACCGTGACCGGCGCGAGGGCCGCGAGGAGGCCCGGGGTGGCGAGCTCGCGCAGCGAGTCACGCGTGCAGATGTCGACGACGCGGCCGTACTCGGGCTTCTCGGTGTAGTCCATGATCCCGGGGTGCTCGCGGAACTGGCGCCGCACCTCGAAGACGATGGCACCGGCGGCACGGGTGACCGCGTTGATCGCCAGACCGGAGAAGAGGAACACGACCGCGGCACCCAGGAGCAGGCCGACGAGCGTGGTCGGCGTGACGATCTGGGTGTTGAACATGTCCTGCACGAACTGGCTCGGGGCCTCGGTGATCTGGTTCGTGTTGAGCAGGTTCTGGACGGTGGAGCTCCACGCGTCGGTGAACGAGCCGAACAGGGCCGTGGCGGCCAGCACCGCGGTGGCGATGGCGATGCCCTTGGTGATCGCCTTGGTGGTGTTGCCGACGGCGTCGAGGTCGGTGAGGATCCGTGCGCCCTCGGCGTCGATGTCGCCGGACATCTCGGCGATGCCCTGGGCGTTGTCGGAGACCGGACCGAAGGTGTCCATGGCGACGATGACGCCGACCGTGGTGAGCAGGCCGGTACCGGCGACGGCCACGAAGAACAACGCCAGCGAGACAGAGCCGCCACCGAGCAGGAACGCGCCGTAGACCGCCGCCCCGATGATGACCGCGGTGTAGACCGCCGACTCGAACCCGACACCGATGCCGGCGAGGATGACGGTGGCCGCGCCGGTGCGCGAGGTCCGGGCGACGTCGCGCGTCGGGCGCTTGTCGGTGCCGGTGAAGTGCCCGGTCAGCCAGAGGATGATCGCGGCGAGGACGATGCCGAGGATGACGGCGACGGCCGCCCGGATCCGCAGCCCGTCCACGCCGGCGACAGCGGCCCCGGTGGCGGCGTCCACGGTCTCGGGGGACGCGGTCGGCAGGTAGAGGAAGACCGCGACGACCGACAGCACCGCCGAGATGACCGCGGAGATGTAGAAGCCCTGGTTGATCGCCGAGAGGGCGTTCTGACCCGGCTTCACCCGCGTGATGAACACGCCGATGATCGCGGTGACCGCGCCGATGGCCGGGATGATGAGCGGGAAGACGAGACCCTGGGTTCCGAGCGCGACCGAGCCGAGGATGAGCGCGGCGACCAGCGTGACCGCGTACGACTCGAACAGGTCGGCGGCCATGCCGGCGCAGTCGCCGACGTTGTCGCCCACGTTGTCGGCAATGGTGGCCGCGTTGCGCGGGTCGTCCTCCGGGATGCCCGCCTCGACCTTGCCGACGAGGTCGGCGCCGACGTCGGCGGCCTTGGTGAAGATGCCGCCGCCGACGCGCATGAACATGGCGAGCAGTGCGGCGCCGAAGCCGAAGCCCTCGAGGACCTTGGGTGCATCGCCCTTGTAGACGAGCACGACGACCGCGGCACCGAGCAGGCCGAGGCCCACCGTGGCCATGCCGACCGTGCCACCGGTGCGGAACGCGATGCGCATACCGAGGTCGCGGTTGCCGTCCCGGGCGGCCGAGGCGACCCGGACGTTGGCCTTCACGGCGAGCGACATGCCCAGGTAGCCGATGAGCGCCGAGAACAGCGCGCCGACGACGAAGAACAGTGACCGGCCCAGCTTGATGGTGAACGTGTCGGCCGGGAGCAGGAACAACAGCCCGAAGACGAGGACGACGAAGATGCTGAGAGTGCGGAACTGGCGGTTGAGGTAGGCCTGTGCGCCCTCCTCCACCGCAGCGCCGATGGTCTGCATGTTCTCGGTGCCGGGGTCGGTGGCAAGCACCTGACGACGGAAGAACAGGCCGAACACCAGGGCGATGACTGCGATGGCGAGCACCGCGTAGACAAGGACCAGGTTGCTGCCTGCCAGCTCCAGCGGGGTGGCCGCTGCCGGGGCAAGGTTGGGCATACTGCACTTCCTCCTTGAGGACGCTCACTCACCCTCGAGTGGACGAACCCGTCTTTGGCCCCCAGAAGTGAGCACAGCAGGAACGCGCGGGTGATTCGCCGGGAAACCCTACCTGTAGGCAGGTGCTGGCCCTAATCAAAGCAGAGTGGGTGCGGCCCGCACCTCGGCCCCCCTGGGCGAACCGTTGAGAGGTCCGCCACACCTATTCGGCGGCGACGGCTTCGCCGACCGTCGGGTAGATCGCGAAGACCTTGTCGAGACCGGTGATGAGGAAGACCTTGAGCACCCGGTCGTGGGCGCACACCAGGCGCATCGACCCGTCGTTGAGGCGGATCTGCTTCAGCCGGCCGACGAGGACGCCGAGGCCGGTGGAGTCCATGAAGGAGACGCCCGACAGGTCCACGATCAGGTCGTGGTGCCCCGCCTCGATCTCCTGGTCCAGCCGCTCTCGGAGCTGGGGCGCCGTATAGACGTCGATCTCGCCGACGACATGCACCACCGTGCGGCCGTCGACCACCGAGCTCCGGATCTCGAGGTCCAAAGTCCTCCCTGTTCTGCCCGACCGTGCGTCCCTCCGGGAGCGCGATCCTCATGTCGGGCGCGCGACATGCCGCCCCAACCGACGCCCGCACCCTACTCTGTGGGGTCGGGCGGACGTACCGTATCGGCGATGTCCACCGCCGTTCCACCCGTTCTCCCGGGATCGCCCGCGACCCCGCCGATCGGGCCTGCCCGGACGGCCGGTCGACCCTCCCCGGAGGCGCTGCTGAGCCATCTGGCGCAGGGTGCGCGCAGCGAGCGCCTGACCCACGTCCACCGCGTGCCGGCCCGGGAGGCCTCGCCGGCCCCGTGGCCGGACTGGGTGACGCCCACCCTCTACGCGGCGCTCACCCAGGCCGGTCTGTCGACCCTGTGGAGCCACCAGCTGGAGGCGGCCGAGGCCGCCCACGCCGGGTCCCACGTGGTGCTGTCGACGGGCACGGCGTCGGGCAAGTCGCTGGGCTACCTGCTGCCCGCCCTCTCCGACGTCGTCGACGGTTCGCTGGCCCCGAACGGGCGGGGCGCGACCGCGCTCTACCTCGCCCCGACCAAGGCGCTGGCCCACGACCAGCTCGACCGGCTGGACCGGCTGGCCCTGCCCGGGCTGCGGGCCGCCGCCTACGACGGGGACACCTCCCCGGACGACCGGCGCTGGGTCCGCGAGCACGCCAACTACGTCCTGACCAACCCCGACCTGCTCCATCACTCGCTGCTGCCGGGCCACGAGCACTGGGCGCCCTTCCTGCGGGCCCTGCGCTACGTCGTCGTCGACGAGTGCCACGTCTACCGCGGCGTCTTCGGGTCGCACCTCGCGATGGTGCTGCGCCGGCTGCGTCGGGTCTGCGCGCGGTACCGGTCGTCGCCGACGTTCGTGCTGGCCTCCGCGACGGTCGCCGACCCCTCCGTCCACGCCGCTCGCCTCGTCGGTATGCCCGTGCAGGCGGTCACCGAGGACGGCTCGCCGCGGGCGGCGCTCACCTTCGGCCTGTGGCAGCCCGGAGAGACGGGGTATGCCTGGCGAGCCGAGCCCGGCTCGCCCGACCTCCCGGTCGAACCGGCCACCGCTGAGGTCCCGCAGGGCGCCCAGGACGGCCCCGGGTCCGGCCGGGGAGCGCCGTCGCGACGGCGCAGCGCCGTCGCCGAGTCGGCCGACCTGCTGTCCGACCTCGTGGCCCAGGGGGTCCAGACCGTCGCCTTCGCCCGCTCGCGAGCCGGCGTGGAGGTCATCTCCGCCGCCGCCCGCAGCCACCTGCGGGAGCTCGACGTCACGTTGGGCGACACGGTCGCCGCCTACCGCGGTGGGTACCTGCCGGAGGAGCGCCGCGAGCTCGAGGCCGCGCTGCGGGCGGGCGGCCTGCTGGGTCTGGCGGCGACGACCGCCCTCGAGCTCGGCATCGACGTCTCCGGCCTGGACGCCGTCCTGCTGGCCGGGTGGCCCGGCACCCGTGCCTCGATGTGGCAGCAGGCCGGACGCGCGGGACGCGCGGGAGCCGAGTCGCTGGCCGTGCTCGTCGCCGCCGACGACCCGCTGGACACCTACCTCGTCAATCACCCCGACGCCGTCTTCGGGGCGTCGGTCGAGGCCGCGGTCCTCGACCCGGAGAACCCCTACGTGCTCGGGCCGCATCTCGCCGCGGCCGCGGCCGAGCTGCCCCTCACCGAGGCCGACGAGGCGTACTTCGGGACCTCGATGGTGCCGCTGCTCGACCGCCTGGCCGCCTCGGGCGTCCTGCGCCGGCGGCCGACCGGCTGGTTCTGGGCCGAGGGCGACCGGCCCACGGACCGGGTCTCGCTGCGCGGGTCCGGCACCACGCTGCGGATCGCGGACCATCGGACCGGACGCGTCCTCGGCACGATCGACGACGCCCGATCGCACACCGCCGTCCACGCCGGCGCGGTCTACGTCCACCAGGGCGACACCTTCGTCGTCGTCAGCCTCGACCTCGACGAGGGGTGCGCCCTGGTCCGGGTCGGTGACCCTGGGTGGTCGACGCAGGCCCGCTCGGTGTCGGCCTTCAACATCGTGGCGGTCGACCGCACCCGCTCGTGGGGACCGGTCGGGTGCTCCTTCGGGGACGTCGAGGTCCGCACCCAGGTCACCTCGTTCCTCCGCCGGCTCCCGACCGGCGAGGTGATCGGCGAGCATCCCCTGGAGCTGCCGGTGCGCACCCTGCCGACCAAGGCGGTCTGGTGGACCGTCCCCGCCGAGCTGCTGGGCACCTGGGGTGTCCCCGAGGCGGCGATCCCCGGCGCGACCCATGCCGCCGAGCACGCCGCTATCGGGATGCTCCCGCTCGTCGCCACCTCCGACCGGTGGGACATCGGTGGCGTCTCGACCGCCCTGCATCCGGACACCGGGGCGCCGACGATCCTCGTCTACGACGGCTATCCGGGGGGTGCGGGCTTCGCCGAACGCGGGTACGACGCGATGGAGGCCTGGCTGTCCGGTACGCGTGCCGCCGTCGCCGGATGTGGCTGCGTGGCGGGATGTCCGTCGTGCGTGCAGTCCCCCAAGTGCGGCAACGGCAACGAGCCGCTGGACAAGGCCCGGGCCGTGACCCTCCTCGACCTCACCCTGGACGGCGCCAGCCACCGTGAGTGACCCGGGCGCTGCCGCTCTCGACCCCCCCACTCTCGCCCCCCACTCTCGACCCGCGCCTCATGGCCCGGCGCCCGAGGTCGCCGGCCCGGCTCGAGCCCGCGCCGTCGCGGTCCCCACGCGTGACACCGTCGACGGGACGTCGACGACCAGCTCGACCGTGAGGTCCGGACCGGCTCGGCACGACGCGAGGCGTGCACCGTTGAGGGCGGCGATCGCCGTCCCCCGCTCGCAGGCGCGAGCGGACGAGTCGCCCCGGACGAGCACGGCCGCCGCGGCCAGCGCCGCGAGGTCGGCCGCCGACTGAGCACGGTGGGAGGCCACCACGGCGCTCACGACCCAGAGGGCGCCCACGGTCAGGGCGACCAGCGCCCCGACGACCCCCACGAGCAGCACCGTCCCCGAGCCGCGGTGCCGCGACCGGGCCGGCCCGCGGGCGCCCGCGAGCCCGCGGACCCCCTGGCTCACGGCTCCTTCTCCTCGCGGGCGGCGGTCGCCGAACCCCGAACCGTGAGGACGCGCCCGCCGGCCAGGTCTCGGTCGGCCGAGACGGTGGCCGAGACCTCCGAGCCGCCGGTACCGAGGACGACCACCGCACCGGGCGGGCCGGTGGAGACCGCCACCGCGCGAGCGGCCGCCTCCGCGTCGCCTCGCGCCAGGGCGCGAGCCGCGAGCCGGGCGGCGTCGACGCACCGGACCTGGTCGATCCCCACGCGGATGGCCCCGAGGCCGAGCACGAGGACGAGGACGACGACCGGCAGCGCGAGCGCGAGCTCGGCCGTCACCATGCCAGGGTCCCGCCGGCCACCGCGCATGGTCAGCCGGCCGAACCCAGCGCCGTCGTGATGATGCCCGTCAGCGCGGACATGACCGCGCCCGACTTGACGACCGCCAGCAGCACGGCGGCGAAGGCGACCGCCGCCAAGGTGCCCACCGCATACTCCGCCGTCGTCATGCCGGCCGACCGAAGCCGGCCGACCTGCCGCCCCCTCGCCCGCAGTCTCGCCCGCCCCCTCGCCCGCACTCGGGCACGCATCGAAACCCGCATCGACATCCCCTCTCGCCATCACGCCGCTCGGCGTCAGCCGGACGGTCCGGCCTGGTCGGGACGATGCTCGCGGCGCGAGGGAGCGCCGACCAGAGCGGCCGCGCCACCTGTGGATCGTGGGACGACCTGCGCAGACCATGTGCACGCGGCCAGCGCGGAACGGTTGCCGGCTCGACGACGCGGGTAGGAGAACGGCATACATCAGACGAGAAGGGGTCCACGATGAGCCACGACGAGACCACCCCCGCGACCGAGACCGACACCGACGGACCGATCGAGGGCGGTAGCGGTGACGGCATCGAGCGGACCACCGGCGAGCCGAACACCTTCGAGCCCGAAGAGGACCCTGACGCCGCCGACGACTGACCGCCCGCCCTCCGGGGTGCGTATCAGGAACCCGCCGAGCGTCCTCCTCACCGACAGCCACGGAACGTCCACGCGGGCGACGGAACTCGGGGATTTCGGTCGCCTGCGTGGCCGTGGCGTCAACGTTCCCGTCGCGACGCGGCGGGTCAGCTCCTCCGGACCGCCCGCACGACCGCGTCGGTCAGATCCATCTCGTGGCCGTCCGGGTCGCGGGCCGGCCGCGTCGGTGAGGTCGCGACGACGTCCCACTCCTCGGCGGGAAGCCGGCTCGCCTCCTCCTCCGGGGTGAAGAAGAGGTCGTCCGAGTGGGGCCGCTGCATCATCGCGTTGTCGCCCGGGTGGTGCCCGACGATGAGGAGGGTCCCGCCGGGCTTGACCGCCGCCGCCAGCCGCGCGTGCTGAGGCACCCGCACCGCACTCGGCAGGTGCAGGAAGTGCTCGCTCACCAGGTCGTAGGACTCCGGCTCGGGCGCCCATTCGCGCAGGTCTCGCTGGCTCCAGGTGATCCGATCGGCCGCGGCGAGGTCGGTCTCGGCGGCGTGGCTCGCTGCCCGCTCCAGCGCGACCCTCGACACGTCGACCGCCGTGACGGTCCACCCCTGCTGCGCGAGCCAGATCGCGTCCGCACCTTCGCCGCACCCGATCTCGAGCGCGACACCGGGGCTCAGACCCGCCACGTTCTCCACGAGCCGCTGGTTCGGCCGACCACTCCACAGGGCCTCGGTCGACCCGTAGCGGTCGTCCCAGAACTCAGGGGTGTGCAGGGTGGTGGGGTCGGGATCGTGGTCGTGGTGGCTCACCCGGGCAGCGTCTCACCCATCGACAAGGGCACGTCAACTCGTGTTGCCAGTTCGGCAAACGAGATCCCGTAGGTCTGCGAGACCAGCACCCCGTCGGGCGTGATCTGAAAGACGCCGTAGTCGGTGAAGACGCGGGTGACACAGTGCACTCCGGTCAATGGGTAGGTGCACTCGGGCACGAGCTTCGCCGTGCCGTCCTTGGCGAACAGGGTCATCACCACGAAGGTCTGCTTGGCCCCGATCGCCAGGTCCATCGCCCCGCCGACGGCCGGGATCGCGTCCGGTGCGCCGGTATGCCAGTTGGCCAGGTCGCCGCGCTCCGAGACCTGGAACGCACCCAGGACACAGACGTCGAGGTGCCCGCCGCGCATCATCGCGAACGAGTCGGCGTGGTGGAAGTACGAGGCGCCCGGCAGCTCGGTGACGGGGATCTTGCCCGCGTTGGTCAGGTCGGGGTCGATCTGGTCGCCCACCGCGGCCGGTCCCATCCCGAGCATCCCGTTCTCGGTGTGCAGGATGACCCCGGAAGCGGGGTCGAGGAAGTCGGCGACCATCGTCGGCTGGCCGATCCCCAGGTTGACGAAGGATCCCGGCGGGATGTCGCGCGCGACCAGCGCGGCGACCTCCTTGCGGTCGAGCGGCCCGCGCTCGGTGTGCTCGACGGTCATGACGCCTCCGTTCGGGCCGGCTCTCGAGCCGACCCCCTGCCGGCCCCGACTCCCGAGAGGTCCAGGACCCGGTTGACGAAGATCGACGGCGTGACGACGTTCTCCGGGTCCAGGCCGCCGACGGGCACGACCCGCGACACCTCGGCGATGGTCAACGCCGCCGCGGCCGCCATCACCGGCCCGAAGTTGCGGGCGGTCTTGCGGTAGACGAGGTTTCCCATCGCGTCGGACACGTGGGCATGGATCAGGGCGACGTCACCGCGGATCGGGAGCTCCAGCACGTAGTCGCGGCCGTCGATGGTCCGTGTCTCCTTGCCCTCAGCGAGCGGGGTGCCGACGCTGGTCGGCGAGAAGAACGCCCCGATCCCCGCTCCGGCGGCCCGCATCCGCTCGGCCAGGTTTCCCTGCGGGACCACCTCGAGCTGCACCTTGCCCGCCCGGTACAGCCCGTCGAACACCCACGAGTCGGACTGACGCGGGAACGAGCAGACCATCTTCCGCACCCGGCCGGCCGCCAGCAGGGCGGCCAGACCGGTGTCGCCGTTGCCGGCGTTGTTGGACACGACCGTGAGGTCCGACGCGCCCTGTCGGATGAGGGCGTCGATGAGGTCGACCGGCATACCGGCCATGCCGAAGCCACCGACCAGAACCGTGGAACCGTCGGCGATGCCCGCCACCGCCTCGTCCGGGTCGACCACGACCGAGACCCGCGACATCACGCGTCCTCGTTCTCGAGCACGACCGCCAGACCCTGGCCGACGCCGATGCAGATCGCGGCGACACCCCACCGGTGACCGCCGTCGCGCATCCGCTTGACCAGCGTCCCGAGGATGCGACCACCGGAGGCCCCGAGTGGATGGCCGATGGCGATGGCGCCGCCCTTCGCGTTGACGATGTCGGGATCCACGCCCCAGGCGTCGACACAGGCCAGGGACTGCACGGCGAACGCCTCGTTCAGCTCGACGGCTCCGATGTCCGACCACCCGATCCCCGCTCGCTGCAAGGCCTTCTCGGCCGCCTCGACCGGCGCGTAGCCGAACATCTGCGGCTCGAGCGCGGCCGCCGCCCGGCCGGCGACCCGAGCAAGAGGCGCGCTGCCGATCCGCGACGACGCGGCTCGAGAACCGAGGACCACGGCCGAGGCACCGTCGTTGAGGGGCGACGCGTTACCGGCCGTGATGGTGCCCTCCACGCGAAACGACGGCGTCAGGGTGGCCAGCTTCTCCATCGACGTGCCCGGCCGGATCGACTCGTCGCGCGTGACCTCCGTGCCCGGCACGGCGACCGTGAGGTCGTCGTAGAACCCCTCGCTCCACGCCGCGTCGGCCAGCTGGTGCGAACGCGTCGCGAACGCGTCCTGCCGCTCCCGAGAGATCGCGAACTTCTCCTGCAGCTGCTCGTTGCACTCCCCCAGGGACGCCGTCCACTCGGCCGGCATCCTCGGGTTGACGAGACGCCACCCGAGCGTCGTCGACACCGCCGTCATGTCGCCGGCGGGGAACGGGCGAGCGGGCTTGGGCAGCACCCACGGCGCGCGGGTCATCGACTCCACCCCACCGACCAGGACGACGTCGGTGTCGCCGGACTCGACCGTCCGCGACCCGATCATGGCCGCGTCGAGGCTCGATCCGCACAAACGGTTGACCGTCGTCGCGGGCAGCGTGACTGGGAGCCCGGACAGCAGCACGGCCATCCGGCCGACGTTGCGGTTGTCCTCGCCGGCACCGTTGGCGTTGCCCCAGACGACGTCGCCGATGTCCTGGGGGTCCAGGTCCGGTACCCGCGCCAGCACCCCGCGCATCGCCGTGGCGGCCAGGTCGTCGGGGCGGACCCCGGCCAGACCTCCGTTGAACTTGCCGAACGGCGTCCGCACCGCCGCGTAGACGTAGGCGGACTCACCGGTGTGGTGCGTCATCAGGGCTGCTCCTCGGTCGGTACGGGTTGCGGGGCCTCCGACAGCACGGTCTGGGCCACGCGGAAGGCGGTGTTGGCGTCCGGGACGCCGCAGTAGATCGCGCTCTGGAGGATGACCTCCTTGATCTCGTCGTCGGTCAGGCCGTTGGTGCGGGCGGCCCGCAGGTGCATGGCCAGCTCCTCGTGGTGACCGCGAGCGATGAGGGCGGTGAGGGTGATCATCGAGCGGCTGCGCCGGTCGAGGCCCGGCCGGGTCCAGATCGACCCCCAGGCGTAGCGCGTGATGAGCTCCTGGAAGTCGCCGGTCAGGTCGGTGAGCGCGGCGTTCGCCCGGTCGACGTGGGCGTCGCCCAGGACCGCGCGGCGGACGGCCATTCCCTGTTCGTAGAGGGGGTCCGCCACGGGCTCGGGGACGGAGGGTATGCGGGTGGTCGCGTCCTCCCGCGGCTCCAGGTGCTGCGCGAGCAGCTTGACGACCACCGACGGCGCCTCGGCCGGCGGCAGGTGCGCGACGCCGTCGAGGACCATGAGCCGCGTACCGGGGATGCCGGCGGCGATCTCCTCCAGCAGGGCGGGCGGCGTGGCCACGTCCTCGGAGCCGGCGACCGCGAGGACCGGGACGATGATCTCTCCGAGACGGTTCCGGACGTCGAACCGGGACAGGGCCTCGCAGACCTGGGCGTAGCTCTCGTCGTCCACCTCGCGCAGCGAGTGCAGGAGCGCCGACACCCGCTCCGGTTCGCGGTCGGCGAACCCGTCGGTGAACCACCGTTGCAGGGACAGCGGCACCAGGGACGCGGTCCCGCTGGCGCGGGCGGCGGCCGCTCGGTCCAGCCAGCCGGGCATCACCCCGAACGCCGCGCTGCTGCAGAGGATCACGGCGGCGCGCACCCGGTCCGGGGCGTCGAGGAACAGCTGGAGGCCGACTGCTCCGCTGGCCGAGTCACCGGCGTAGGTGAACGGTCCGGTCGGCTCTCCCCGTTCCTCCTGGACCGCGTCGACGAGGTCGACGACCGCGCCAGCCAAGTCGGCGAAGTCCATCGTCGACCCGTTCGCCGCCGGACTCGCACCGTGGCCGGGCAGATCCCAGCCGACCAGGTGGAACCGGTCGGCGAGCCCGCCGATGCAGGGGGCCCACAGCGCGTGGACCGAGGTCCCCAGCGACGGGCCGAGAACGAGCAGGGGCTTGCGGGCGCCCACCGGTCCGGGGTCACTCAGCTGCGTCCCGACGAGGCGAAGGCTCATGCGGGCTCCTCCAGACGGCCGCGAGCACGCCGCACCACCGCGTCGATGACCGCGTCGGCTGCGCCGAGGTAGTCGCCGGGCTCGCCGGTGTCGTCCCCGGTGATCGACGTGCGCTCGGCGAGCAGCGAGCCGCGTGCACGCACAACGGTTTCCGTCATCCGATCCGCATTGACCCGGAGGCCGGCGAGCAGCTCGGTGGTCTGCGACGCCGCCACGACGGCGTGGCGGGCGAGGGTCCGCAGCGTCGCCCACTCGGCGTGCCACGACCCGTCCGGTCGCTCGTCGACGGCCAGCGCCGCTGCCGTATGCAGGGTGGCCGCCAGGCCGGGGGCGGTGATCGCGGCCCGGCGGACCAGCACGGACAGCACGGGGTTCTGCTTCTGCGGCATGGTCGAGGAGCCGCCGCGACCGGCCACCGCCGGCTCGGACAGCTCACCGATCTCGGGCCGCCCGAGGGTCGCCACGTCCGACGCGATCCGGCCCCAGGAGTCCGTTGCGGCTACCAGAGCATCACCGACCCGCGTCATCGGGCGTCGCGACGTGTGCCACGGCGGCCGCGTCCGGAGTCCGAGAGCCGCCGCCAGACCCTCCGCCATGGCCATGGCGACCGCCGGCGGGTCGGCCAGGCCGGCCGCGCGGGCGAGCTCGGTCGTCGCGGCCAAGCTTCCCGCGGCTCCGCCAACCTGGACCGCGAGCGCGGCTCGCGCGCTCCCGACCGCGTCGGCGGCGTCGAGGACGCCGACCAGCCAGCCGGATGCCTTCAGCCCGAAGGAGATCGGGACCGCGTGCTGCGTCAGGGTTCGGCCGGCCATCACCGTCGTCCGGTGCTCGTCGGCGAGCCGAACCAGCGCGGCGACCTGGTCACGAAGGTCAGACTCCACCCGGCCGAGCGCCTCGTCACAGCAGAGCACCATCGCCGTGTCGACCACGTCCTGGCTGGTGAGCCCGCGGTGCAGCCAGGTCGCCGCCTCCTCGTTGGCCTCGCGAACCCGCCCGCGCAGCAACGACACCAGGGGGATCACCGGGTTCGCGCCCGCCTCGGCAGCGGTCGCAAGATCCTCGACGTCCGCCGGTCCGACGAGCCCGGCGAGGTCCGCCTTGGCCGCGTACGGGGCGATCCCGAAGGAGACCAGACCGGCGAGCCAGCTCTCCTCGACGCGGACCATGGCCTCCAGGAAGGCCCACTCGGACATCGTGTCGCCGGCGCGCTCGTCACCGGGCCAGAAGAGGTCGGTCATTGGCCCGGGTACCGCAGGAACACCGTCTCGCCGTCGCCCTGGAGCGCCACGTCGAAGGCGTACCCGTGCTCGTCCGCGCGACTGACCAGCGTCGCCCGGCGGTCGGCGTCGAGCGACCCGAGCAGAGGGTCGCCGGCCAGGGCCTCCGCGTCGTCGGGGAGGTAGGCGCGGGTGAAGAGCCGGTTCAGCAGCCCCCGGGCGAACACGGTCACGGCGAAGAACGGCGCCCGGCCCGCCTCGGTCGCGCCCGGGCGCAGGGTCGTGAAGACGTAGTGCCCGTCGGCGTCGGTGGACGCGCGACCCCACCCGGTGAACGTCCAGCCGTCCCGGTGCAACGAACCGTCCTGCTGCACCACGGAACCGTCGGGTGCGGCCTGCCACAGCTCGAGCAGCGCGTCGGGCACCCCGACGCCGTGTCCGTCGGTCACCCGGCCGTGCAACCGAACGGCGGACGGGTGCGACAGCGGCACCAGCTCGTTGTCGCGGTCGAACGGCAAGGCATACCCGAAGAACGGCCCGACGGTCTGTCCGGGCGTGGGCACGAGCGCGGTCACGACTCCTCCATCAGGGTCTTCTGGCTCCCAGTGAGAACGATGTCCCATCGATAGCCGGTCGACCACTCGTGCTGGGTGACGTCGTGGTCGTAGGTCGCGATGAGCCGGTCGCGCGCCCGCTGGTCGGTGATGGCCTGGTAGATCGGGTCCAGGGCGAAGAGCGGATCACCGGGGAAGTACATCTGGGTGACCATGCGCTGCGTGAAGTCGGTCCCGAAGAGCGAGAAGTGGATGTGCGCGGGGCGCCAGGCGTTGTGGTGGTTCTTCCACGGGTACGGCCCCGGCTTGATCGTCTGGAACCGGTAGGTGCCGTCCGGCGCGGTCAGGCAGCGCCCGACACCGGTGAAGTGCGGGTCGAGCGGGGCCGGGTGCTGGTCACGCTTGTGGATGTAGCGACCGCCGGCATTGGCCTGCCAGATCTCGACCAGCTGGCCGGCGACCGGTCGGCCCTGACCGTCGAGCACGCGCCCGGTGACCACGATGCGCTCCCCCAGCGGCTCGCCGCCGTCCTGGATGGTGAGGTCCGCCTCGAGGGGGGCCACGTCGCGCTGCCCGAAGCACGGTGCCCAGAGCTCGATGGTCTCCGGGTCGGCGTGGTGCAGGTCCTTGGTCGGGTGCCGCAGCAGGCTGCTCCGGTACGGCGCGTAGTCCAGCCGCGGCTGCGTCTCCTCGGCGCCGGAGGCCTGGTACGCGGTGGCGATGTCGGCGATCTCCCGGCTCACCTCGGCCTGGGTCGATGCGGCCGAGTCGGAGGAGACGGTCGTCGTCATGCCCGTCACGGTAGGCCCCGGGGACGGGTGTGCGTCAGAATGAGGTTCCGCTGAGTGGAAGGGGTCGGATGGCCGGCAACACCTCCACGCCGGGGACCACCGTCACGTCCCGCGCCCTGTCGCTGCTCGGCGCGTTCGACCAGCGGCACCGGATGCTCAGCCTGACCGAGCTGGCCGCCCGGGCCGGGATGCCGATACCGACGGCCCATCGGCTGGTCGGCGAGCTCGTCGACTGGGGCGCGCTGACCCGTCTGGCGGACGGCCGCTACGCCGTCGGACGGCGGATCTGGGACGTCGGCCTGCTGGCCCCGGTCCAGACCGGGCTGCGGCAGGCCGCGTCCCCGTTCCTCCACGACGTGTATGCGGCGACCCTCGCCACCGTGCACCTGGCCGTGCGCGACCGCCACCAGGTCCTCTACGTGGAACGGCTGTCCGGACGCGCCTCCGTGCCCATCGTCAGCACGGTCGGCTCCCGGCTCCCGTTGCACTGCACCGGAGTCGGCAAGGTGCTCCTGGCGTTCGCTCCGGAGCCGGTCCAGCGAGAAGTGCTGCGCTCGAGGCTGCGGCGGGTGACCCGGCATACCGTCACCGCGCCCGGTCTCCTCGCCGAGCAGCTGCGTCGGGTCCGGGCCGAGGGGTATGCGACGACGGTCGAGGAGATGACCCTGGGCGCCTGTTCCGTGGCGGTGCCGATCCGCCAGGGCACCGAGGTCGTCGCGTCCGTGGGCATCGTCGTGCCCAGCCTGCGGCGCGACCGCCCTCGCCTGGTGTCGGCGCTGCAGGTCGCCGCGAGCGGCATCGAACGGAGCATGGGCCGTCCGGCCTGACGGGGCTGGAGATCTATGCCGGCTCGAGTCGCCCGACCCGGGCGCGGCCGGTGGACCGGCGGATCACCAGCTCGGTCGGCGCGACGATCTGCGCCGGCGGCTCCGCGTCGTCGGGCTGCTCCTCCACGAGTGACACGAGCAGGTCGACGGCGGAGCGGCCGGCCTGGTCGGTGCGGTCGCTGAGCGTCGTGAGCGGCGGGTCGCACCAGTCGGACCCGAAGATGTTGTCGAAGCCCACGACGCTGACCTCGTCGGGGACCCGAACGCCGCGGGAGGCCAGCCGCAACAGGACGCCGATGGCCAGCAGGTCGTTGTGGGCGATGACCGCGGTGGCCGCGTCGGACAGGGCCGCCTCCCCCGCGACGTAGCCGCCCTCGATCGACGGCGGGAACGGGCCGACCCGGCGCGCCGTCATCCGCCGCCGCTTGGCCGCCGCACTGATTCCGGCCCAGCGCCGGGCCCCCAGCCACGACTCCGGTGGACCGGCCAGGAAGAGCAGCTCGCGGTGGCCCAGCGACCAGAGGTGCTCGATGATCTGCCGCGTCCCCGACTCCTGGTCGGGGCTGACGCTGGTGACGCCGGGAGTCTGTCGGTTGACCAGGACGACCGGGCGCAGGCCGGCGGTCTGGAGGATCCGCTGGTCGCTCATCCGGCTCGACACGACGAGAAACCCGTCCACCGATCCGGCCAGCTTCTCCACGATCCGCCACTCGGCCCGGCCCGACTCCTCCGAGCTCCCGATGACGAGGACGTGGCCGGTTGCCGCCGCCTGGCGCTCGGCGCCGCGGATGACACCGGCGAAGTAGGGGTTGGTGATGTCGGGAAGGATCAGGGCCAGGGTCCGGGTGCGGCCGCTGCCGAGCGCCCTCGCGACCGGGCTGGGCCGGTAGCCAAGGCGGTTCGCCACCTGGAGGACGTGCTCACGGGTCACCGCGTTGACCCGGTCCGGGCGCGTGACCGCCCGTGACACGGTGGACGGCGCCACGCCGGCGGCCCGCGCCACGTCGGTGATCGTCACGGCTCGCGGACGGCGCAGCGGAGGCATGTGGCAAATTATGGCAAACGTTTGCCATCATGTCTGCGCCGGTCCTACGGTTCCCCCCACGTCCATCGCTGGACACACCGTCCCGGCGATCCTCGCGAAGGGTTGGCAACGATGCCAGACACGAACTCGGCCGCCGCTGCGGTCCCCGCCGACGGGCTTCCCGCCCGGACGCCGAAGAAGGCCGCCATCGCCGCGTGGGTCGGCAGCGCGCTGGAGTACTACGACTTCGTCATCTACGGGTCCGCCGCTGCGCTGGTGTTCCCGAAGATCTTCTTCCCCACCGGTAATGCCGCAGCCGCGACCGTCGCCTCGCTCGCGACGTTCGGTGTGGGCTACGTGGCTCGGCCGATCGGGTCGTTCTTCATGGGTCACCTCGGCGACAAGCTGGGCCGCAAGCCGGTGCTCATCGGCACGCTGCTGCTCATGGGACTCTCGACGTTCCTCGTGGGCTGCCTGCCGACCTACGACCACATCGGCATCCTGGCGCCGATCCTCCTCGTCGTCCTGCGTCTCCTGCAGGGCCTCTCGGCTTCGGGTGAGCAGGCGGGTGCCAACTCGATGTCCTTCGAGCACGCGCCCGACAACCGGCGCGGTTTCTTCACCAGCTGGACCCTCAGCGGGACCCAGGGCGGCCAGGTGCTGGCCCCCGCCGTGTTCCTCCCCTTGGCGGCACTCCTCTCAGAGGAGCAGCTGTTGACCTGGGGCTGGCGGATCCCGTTCCTGCTCAGCGCCGTGGTCGTCGCGGCCGGCTACATCATCCGGCGCCGGCTCGAGGAGACCCCCGCCTTCTCCGAGGAGGTCGCCCACGGCGACGTCCCGAAGACCCCGCTGGCCTTCCTGTTCAAGTACCACTGGCGGGGCGTGCTCCGGGTGATGTTCGCGGCGTTCATCGCGATGATCAACACGCTTTACACCGTTTTCGCGCTGACCTTCGCCACCTCGGCGACGTACGGCAACGGCTTCTCCTCGACGTTCATGCTGTGGATCGCCATCGTGGCGAACCTCATCGCCATCGCGATCATCCCGGTCTGGGCGACCCTTTCCGACAAGGTCGGCCGCAAGCCGATCTTCGTCACGGGCGCCATCGGGTCGGGCATCCTGGCGGTGGCGTACATGGCCGCGATCGCCTCGAAGAACGGGGTCCTCGTCTGGACCGTCGGCCTGCTCCTCGCCGGGGTCGTCTACAGCATGACCAACGCGGTGTGGCCGGCGACGTACGCGGAGTACTTCCCGACCAATGTGCGGCTGTCCGGCATGGCGATCGGCACCCAGTTCGGTTTCGGTCTGGCCGGCTTCACGCCCACCATCGCTGCCGCCCTCGCCGGCACCGGTAGCGACGGGTGGAGCCGGGTGGCGATCTTCGCCGCCATCGCCTGCGCGATCTCCGCGATCGCGGTGGCCACCGGCCCGAAGAAGACGCACCTCGTCCCCACGACGGAACTCGGCCAGCCGCAAGACTCGACGCGTACCGTCGGCACCACCGGCGCACTGCGCACCAGCTGAGCCCAGCGTCCGCCGCATACCGATCCGAGAGGGGTCCTCGCGATGACCACCACGTCCTTCGTGGTCGGCCTCCTCGGTGACAACATCGGCGGCTCACTGGCGAAGCCCTTGCAGGAGAGCGAGGGAGAGGCCCAGGGCCTCTCCCTCGCCTACCGCCTCGTGGACGCGACGCATACCGGCCTCGGCCTGCCAGACACTGCCGACGTGCTGCGGTGGGCGGTGCGGCTGGGGTTCGACGGGTTGGCGGTCACGCACCCGTTCAAGAACGCGATGATGGGCCACGTCGACGAGGCCAGCCCAGAAGCGCGGGCCTTGGGCGCGACGAACCTCGTCGTCATCCGTGACGGTCGGAGTGTCGGCCACAACACCGACTGGGTCGGCTTCGCGGAGGCGCTGCGGGCCACGCTGCCCGAGGCGCTCGGCGACCGGATGGTCCTCCTCGGCGCTGGTGGCGCAGGGGTGGCGGTCGGGTACGGCGCGCTGCGCTACGGCGCCGCGCACCTCGACATCGTCGACCAGGACGGCGACCGGGCCGCCGCGGTGGCCGCCCGGCTGGGCGCGCTGGTCGGGGCCGACCGGGTGTCGTCGACCACCGACCTGGCCGCCGCGCTCCGCGACGCCGGCGGGCTCATCCAGGCGACGCCCGTCGGGATGGACGCGCATCCCGGGCTACCTCTCGACCCCACCCTGCTGCGACCGGACCAGTGGGTGGCCGACATCATCTACTTCCCGCTCGAGACCGGGCTGGTGCACCGCGCCCGCGCCGCCGGCTGTCGGGTGATGACCGGTGGGGCCATGGCGGTCCACCAGCACGCGGCCGCCTTCCGGCTCCTCACCGGGCGGGACGCCGACATCCGGCGGATGCAGGAGCACTTCGAGTCCCTCACCGGACAGCACGTGGCCCTCAGCCACCGCACGGGCTAGGGACGCCGTGCGCAAGAGCATCGCGACCGTCTCGGTGTCGGGAACGCTCGAGGACAAGCTCGAGGCCATCGCGGCCGCCCACTTCGCGGGGATCGAGCTGTTCGACGCCGATCTCACCGCGTCGGCCGTGCGAGCCGAGGACGTCGCTGCGCGCTCCAGGGACCTCGGGCTGGCCATCGACCTCTTCCAGCCGCTACGTGACGTCGTGGGCATCTCGCCGGCGTTGTTCCCCGACCGGCTGCGGTTCGCCGAGGCGAAGTTCGAGGTGATGGAGCGGCTCGGCGCCACCCGGACGCTGCTCTGCTCGGCCGTCCATCCTGAAGCGAGCCCGGACCTCGACCTGGCCGCCGAGCAGCTCGCGACGGTGGGCCGGCGCGCCGCCGACCACGGCTTCACGCTGGCCTTCGAGGCGCTCGCGTGGGGGACCTGCATCGACCGGGTCGGCCAGGCGTGGCAGGTCGTCGAGCAGGCCGGTATGCCGGAGGTCGGGTTGGCGGTGGACACCTTCCACCTGCTCGCCCGAGGCGACGACGCGACCGCGCTGGCCGGCATCCCCGGGGACCGGATGGAGTACCTCCAGGTCGCCGACGCGCCGTACAAGGCGATGGACGTGCTCGAGTGGAGCCGGCACCACCGGTGCTTCCCCGGCCAGGGGTCGCTCGACGTGGTGGGGATCGTCGCGGCGGTGGTCGAGGCGGGATACCGCGGGCCGTTGTCCCTGGAGGTGTTCAACGACATCGTCCGGGAGGCCGAGCCGCACGAGACCGCGCGCGACGCGATGCGCTCGCTGCTGTTCCTCGAGGAGCAGCTGCGCCGGCACTGGGACCGCGACCGTACGGGCGACTCGGCCTCGTCACCCGGTCCGCGAACCCGGCCGCTGGTGGAGCTGTTCGACCCACCCGTCGAGCCGTCGTGCCCGACGGCTGCGTTCGTCGAGATCGCCGCGGACCCGAGGTCGAGCGCGGTACCGGACCTGTTGGTATCGCTGGGCTTTCAGCCGATGAACGGTGCGGATGACGCGCTGCGGACGTTCCGCAATGGCGGGGCGCGCGTGGTCCTCGACGGCCGTTCGGACCTCCAGGTGCGTCGGGCGACAGCGCTTCCCCGCCCGTCGGTGACCGCTCTGGGAATCGCGGTCGACGACCCGACGCGGTTGATGGCGCGGGCGGAGGCGCTGAACTGGGAGCCGGCCGCCCGCCACGGCGGTGCGCCGGAGTTCACGGTGACCAGCCCGACGGGGGTCACGGTGCAGGTCGTCCCCGCAGACCAGGATCGCGCGGCGGGAGCCGACGGCTGGCTGGGGATCGACCACGTCGGCGCGGCCGTGGACGTGGACCGCTCCGACGCCGAGGTCTCCTTCTACCGGACCCTCTTCGGGCTGCGCCCGGGTCCGGTCTCGGAGTTCTTCGACCCGGCGGGGCGGTTGCGCAGCCGGGTGCTGCTGCCTCGCGAAGACGGCGTGCGGGTCGTGCACAACATCGTCGTGCGGGCCGGCCGCGCCCCGACCGGGGTCAACCAGGTGGCGTTCGCGTGCACCGACCTGGTGGACCGGGTGGAGGGTATGCGTGCGGCCGGCGCGCCGCTGCTGACGTTCCCGGACGGTTACTACGACGACCTCCAGGCGCGGCTGGGCCTCGACCCCGTCCTGCTCGACCGGCTGCGTCGGCTCGGGGTGCTGTACGACCGTGACGGCGACGGCGAGCTGTTCCACGTCTACACGCCGCTGGTCGCGGGGCGGTTCTACGTGGAAGTGCTGGAGCGGCGCGGTGGCTACGCCGGGTTCGGGGCGGCGAACACCCCGGTCCGGCTGGCGATGCAGGCGTCGGCGCCGTGGGTCGGACTGTCCTGACCGACGGCCTCAGCCGGGGTCAGTGGACGGCGTCGTACGCGTCGACCAGGCTCTTCGGGAGCCGGCCCCGCTTCGGGTAGTCGAGGCCCTGCTCCGCCGCCCATCGCTTCATGTTGCCGATCCGCTCGGCGTGATGCTGCGACGAGCCGGAACCCGAACGAGCAGGTCGGGCTCGCCCGGCCTTCGTCGCGTGCTCGACGTACATCGCGATGGCCTTGTCGAACCCCGCGGCCTCTTTGGCCGTCAGGTCGATCGTGTAGTCGACGCCCTTGTAGCTGAAGGCGACCGACTCCCCTCCTGCCTCCACCTCGTCCCCCGAGAGATCGGAGATGAGGATCGTTCGCACTCGCTGCGCCATGCGCCGCAGGATAGGACGCGGCGCTGCGAAATCGGGTCCGACTCGCCCGCCGCCCTCAAGGGCCCGGCGGCGGAACCTGGGTCAGGAGAAGAGCTCGGCGATGCCGCGGCGCAGCGCCGAGACGTCGGTGTCGACGGCCACCAGGTCGAGGGTCGGTGCGACGGCGAGCAGGTCGGGACGGCCCATGAACATGCCGACCACCTTGCCGGCCGCGCGGACGGTGTCCACGATCGACGCGATGGCCGTCATGACCGGCTCCTCGCCGGGATGGCACCCCAACGACATCGACAGGTCGTAGGGACCGATGAACACCCCGTCGACCCCGTCGACGGCCACGATGGCGGCCGCGTTGTCGAGGCCGGCGGCCGTCTCGACCATGGGCAGCAGGAGCGGCTCGACCTGGTCGGTCACGCCGAGCGACGTCCGGCCCGCTCCGGTGCTGCGGGCGCCGTTCGGCGGGAGCCGGATCGCCCGGACCAGGGCGGCCGCCTCCCCGGCGGACTCGACCCCGGGCACGATGACCCCCTGCACGCCGGCGTCGACGACCCGGCCGATCGCGTCCGCTGCGTGCGAGGCCATCCGCGGGAACACCGGCACTCCAGCCCGTTCGGCCACCCGGACCAACGGCACGACGTCGTGGAGGCTCAGGTCGCCGTGCTGGAGGTCCAGGCCGAGCCACTGGATGCCGCCGGCGCGATCGCCGTCCGCGGGGCGGTTGGTGGCCGGCCCGCCGAGGGCGGCCTCGAGGGAGTAGGCGGACACGAAGCTCAACCAGAGTCCTCGGCGGACGCTCGGGTCGCGGTCAGCGGCGGCGGTTCGCAGGGCGGAGACGACATCGGAGTCAGCCACCCGCCGACGATCTCACGCCGAGTCCCTGCGGGTCCCGCGGGTCCCCGCGGGTCCCCGCGAGTCCCCGCGAGTCCCCGCGAGTGCCGGGACGCCATCGGCTCACGACGCAAGAACCTGGCGGGCCAGGGCGAGGACCACCGGCACGATCGTGGTCAGGACGAACGCGGGCAGGAACGCCACGCCCAGCGGGACCACCAGTCGGACGCCGAGCCGTGACGCGGCCACGTCGATCGCGGCGAGCCGGTTCGACCGCAGGTCGTCGGCGCCGGACAGCAGCAGGGACGACGGCGCCACGCCGGCCTCACGGGCCAACCGGAGGGCGAGTGCCGTGCGCGACCACAGCGCGTCTGCCTCCGCCCAGGCGTGCTCCTCGTCCAAACCCCACCGGAGCGCGGCGGCCACGACGGCCAGCTCGCCCGCGGGTCGCGGTGCGGCGACGACGGCCACCTGCTCGATCGCCTCGACGACGCCACATCCCGACTGGAGCGCCACGGCCAGCAGGACCATCGATGCCGCCACCTCGTCCGAGGTCGGGGCTCGAGCCCGCGGCCGTCGCGCTCCGAAGGGCCACGGCCCGCGCCACCTCGTCCGGGAACCGCGCTGACCGCCGTCCGGGCCCAGCCGGCGGCGGGGCGGAGTCGGCGCGAGCGCGGCGGCCGCAGCACGCTCGCGGTGGGGTCGGGAGCCGAGGACCAGGACAGCGGCCACCCCGAGCATCGCCAGGGCCAGAACCAGTCCGAGGCGCGGCACGCTCAGCCTCGCCGTCGGGAGCGAGGCGACTCGACCGTGGCACCGCGAATCATCCGCCCCGCCCACAGCCGCCCGAGCCCGAGCAGGGTCAGACCGACGGCAAGCGAGAGGGCCCCGGCCGGCTCGGAGTAGAGGGCACCCGGCGACACGCCGACGGCGAGGGCCACGAACGGTCCCGCCAGCGGGAGCGCCGTGAGGACCCGCATCGTGGCCCGGGGTCCGGCGACGGCGGCGGCGATCCGCTGCCGCATCGAGCGACGTCGGCGGATGACCTCGGACACGGTCGACACCGTCGGTGCCAGGGGTGATCCCAGCGTGTCGCAGAGCGACCACGCGGCCGCCACCAGGTGCAGGTCGTCGGACCCCAACGTCCGGGCGTAGGCGAACCACCGCGGGGCGAGTGCCTCGCCGCGCGCCGCCGCCGCCTCGAAGCCGGGCAGGACCTCGCGTCCCGCGGGCGGTCCGGACGCCCACGGCACGTCGCTCGCCGCATCCCAGGCGTATGACGAACCGGGACTCGGGCCGATGAGGCGAACGGCGGCCACCGGCGGGAGCCCGGAACGCAGGGCGGGAGCGAGCGCGTCGAGAAGGTCGAGAGCCTCGGCCTCGGCGCGAGCGGAACGGAGCCCGGCACCCCGCCGCCGTGGCACCACACGACGGGAAGAACGCGCACGGGAGGGTGCTCGCGAACGGGAGCCGGACGTCGCGGTCGGAGGTTCACCACCTAGCCCAGTGCCGGTCCCCTGCTGCGCACCCCACCCCACGAGCCACGTGGCCGCTGCGAGCAACAGCGCCACGACGACCGCGGTCACCGCCCGCCACGCTGTGGCCCGGTGACCGGCAGGTGGAGGAGACCGGCGAGCCGGGGCCACCCCGGTCCGTGGTCGGACCCTGGCCGATCCGTCGACAGCGCATCCACCACCTCCGGGGCCCCGACGCTCCCCCGGACCAGGACGCCGACGGTCTCGACCCGGCGACGGACCACCCCGTCGACCGGTCGGCGCCCCACGTGCACGACGACGTCCACGGCACTGACGAGCTGCGCGTGGACGGCTTCCGGCGACATCCCCGCCAGTCCGCCGAGCGCCTCGAACCGCGCCACCACGTCGCCGGCGCTGTTGGCGTGCAGCGTGCCGCAGCCGCCCTCGTGACCGGTGTTGAGGGCGGCCAGCAGCTCGCGCACCTCGGCGCCCCGGGCCTCTCCGAGGACCAGGCGGTCGGGACGCATCCGCAGGGCCTGCCGGACCAGCGTGGTCAGGGTCACCTCACCGGCCCCCTCGACGTTCGGCGGTCGCGCCTCCAACCGGACGACCTGCGGCTGGTCGACGCGCAGCTCGCGGACGTCCTCCACGACGATCACCCGCTCGGCGGGCGGGGCCTCGCCGAGCAGCGCCCCGAGCAGCGTGGTCTTGCCCACGCCCGTCCCGCCGGAGACGACGAAGGCCACCCGTCGTCGAACCAGTCGCCGGAGCAGTTCGGCCCAGCCGGCCGGGAACATCGACCGCGAGTCGAGCTCCGCCAAGGTCATCGCGGTCCGGGCCGGAACCCGCAACGTGAGGTGCGGACCCCCGGCCACGAGCGGCGGCAGGATCGCGTGGAGCCGGACGCCGGAGGGCAGCACCCCGTCGACGTAGGGCGACGTCTCGTCGAGCCGTCGCCCGGCGAGGCCGGCCAGCCGGACCGCCAGCCGCCGAACCGCGTCGGGACCGCCCACGTCGACGTCCGCGCGAACCAGTCCCGCGCCGGCGTCGACCCAGACCGAGCCGTCCCCGTTGACCGCCACGTCGGTCACCGCCGTCCGCTCCAGCAGGGGCTCGAGGGGTCCGGCTCCTAGGAGCTGGGCGTGCAGGGAGCCGCGCAGCGCGGCCGCCCCGCCGAGCCCGTCGACGGCCACGTCCACCGCGGCGACCGCGGCGAGACTGAGCGGCTCGGGCCGGCGACCACCCCGGATCTGCTCCCACGCCGGCGCCGGCAGCCCGGAGGCGTGGGCCGCCGTACTCCACGAGTCGATCGTGCTCATGCCGCACCCCGGCGATCGAGCAGCACCCACCCGAGGATCTCGTCGGCGACGCGCACCGTGGGCCCGCTCTCCCGGGACCCGGGCGCCACCCCGTGGACGAGGTCAGTCGCCATACGGCGGTCGTCCTCCAGTGCGCTGATCACCGGCCACCGCAGCTCCGACTCGACGAGGCGGGCGACCGGCCCGGCGCTCGCCGACGGCCCGCGCAGACACACCGCCATCTCGACTCCGACCCGCCCGCTGCCCGATGCCAGCAGCCCCGACACCACGGACAGTGCGGCGAGCTGGCTCATCCCGTCGCCCGCGACGACGAGCACCCGGTGAGCGGCCGTCAGTGCGGCCACCGCCGCGGTGCCGCCGGCGGCGCTCGCGTCCACGACGACCAGGGCACTCTCCGCGACCAACGCGGACACCACGGCGCCCGCGACGTCTGCGGGCGGCTCGGAACCGTCACGCCCGAACGACAGCACCCGCACGCCCTCCGTCGACGGCAACCGCGCGAGCAGAGCGCGGCCGTCGGCCGACCCGACCAGCCGATACAGCTCCGGCCACCGGATCCCACCCTCCTGCTCGGCACCCAGGACCACGTCGAGGCCGCCGCCCAGCGGGCAGCCGTCCACGAGCACGACGTCGGTGCCGGCTCGCGCGGCTCGCACCGCCACCGCGGTCGCGAGCGCCGATGCGCCCACGCCGCCGGACGCCCCCATCACCACCAGTAGAGCGTGTCCGCCACCCGTCACGACCGACCCCCGACCAGCCCGCCCCTCGAGCCCGGGCACCAGCCTCGACCGAGCGCACCGTCGTCGGAAGACCGCAGGACGAGGCTGTGGACGGTGGGACGGAACGTCCAGGCCGTGTGCACAACCTCCGCACGAAAAGTGATGGCACCTCAGCTCAGGAGAGGTGAGGTGCCATCACGACCGTCAGGCGGCGGGGTGACCAGAGCGTGCATTCAGTGGTTGTCGCCGAGGGATGAACCCAATGACGAGCTGCCCATTCAGTGGACTGCCGCGCGTGGGTGCCCGGTCGTCGGACGGTGGTCTGGAGTTGTCCCTCTGTTGTACTCGCCCACGCTGCGACCCGCCAGACCGCTCAGCGCACGGGTCACGGCAGCCGGCCGGACCGCACGGCGGCGCAGACGCGCATACCCTCGTCGGCCCCGGCCACCACCGCCTCCGCGCAGTGCCGCAACCAGAGGGCGACCCCGTCGGGTGTCCCGGTCGCGTAGGCGGCGAGGGCGCCGACGTAGGGCGCCAGACCACCGCGGAGGTGTCCGACCTCGACGACCGCGACCCCGGTCGGGTCCAGGCCGGTCGCCCGGACGACCGCCCGCTCCACCGCGCGCGCCACCACCCCGTTGCCCTGAACGAACGGCCGCACGGCCGCGACCTCGGCGTGCACCAGCGACGCCACCACCAGCGCCGAGACACCGGGTGAGCCCACCGCCCGCACGAGGTCCGAGACCCCGTCCAGTCGAGCCGCTACCTCTGCGGCGGAGGGCGGCGGTCCCACGTCCACGAGCTCCCGGGCCGGCTCGCCGGGCCGCCGCGGCCGCCCGACCTGGTCCGGCGGCAGCACCCCGGCCATCGCCGCCACGTGCAGCCGCGCCAGGGCCTGCCACGGTGTGGTGAGGACGAGGCGCACCACGTGCTCCGACTCAGCCGTCGCCTGCACCGCACCTCGGACGGCGACGTCGACCGCGTCCACCGGGGACGACGCGGCTCCCACCATGAGCGCCCGTACCCGGTCCACCGGCAGCTCGGCCCCGTCCAGCGCCGCACTCGCCCGCGCCCCCCTGACCCGGGACTCCGCGGCCGCCTCCGGCATCCGCCGCCGCAGCGCCTCGTCGAACCGCAGCCGGGTGCACGCCTCGCGGGCCGCGTCACGGCCCTCGGCGACCCCCGGCAGGTCGCCGAGCGCGCGAAGCCGGGCGGCGAGGTCGGGCACGGGACCACGGTATGCGGCGGACGCCGGACCTGCCGCACGCCCGACTCCGCCCGCCTACGCTGCCCCCGTGGACCGGAACCATGTCGCGGCGTTCCTGGCCGGGCTGGTCCTCACCGCCGCCGTCGTGCTGCTGGTCTGGCTCCTGCGTCGACGCCGGTTCGTCAGCCAGGTCGACCGGGCGACCTACGAGACGCTGCA
Organism: uncultured Actinomycetota bacterium; assembly: GCA_963757225.1. GTDB lineage: Bacteria > Actinomycetota > Actinomycetes > Actinomycetales > Dermatophilaceae > Lapillicoccus. The sequence goes on along the minus strand of CAVWQU010000017.1, from coordinate 41,966 downwards.
CCGCGCGGCCCTGGCGACCCGCTTCCTGCGCGACGGTCTCACCCCGGAGGGCGCCCAGAAGGCCACCCGTCAGCTGCGGTCGATGCTCGGCAGCCGGGCCGTCGCCCTCACCGACCCGCACGCAGTGCTCGCCTGGGACGGCGTGGGGTCGCACCACCGCGAGGCGGTCCACGCCCAGGCCCAGCCGGTCCTCGCCTCGGGACAGACAGTCGTCCTCGACGAGCGCAGCGTGACCTGCGACGACCCCGACTGCCCGATCCGTTCCGGCGTCCTGGCCCCGATCGTCGCCGACGAGCAGGTCGTCGCCGCCCTCGCCGCCTACGGGCCCAGCGTCTCGACCGGGCTGGTCCGCGCCACCGAGGAGCTGGCCCGCTGGATCTCCACGCAGGTCGAGCTCGCCGAGCTCGAGCGTCAGCGCACCCGCCTCATGGAGGCCGAGCTGCGCGCCCTGCGCGCGCAGATCTCCCCGCACTTCATCTACAACTGCCTCGGCGCCATCGCGTCGTTCACCCGGACCGACCCCGACCGCGCCCGGGAGCTCCTGCTCGAGTTCGCCGACTTCACCCGGTATGCGTTCCGTCGGGGCGGTGCCTACACCACGCTGCGCGACGAGCTGCGCAACATCGAGCGCTACCTCGTCCTCGAGAAGGCCCGGTTCGGCGACCGGCTCGTCGTGTCCCTCACCATCGCCCCCGAGGTGCTCCCCGTCGCCGTACCGTTCCTCGCGGTACAACCCTTGGTGGAGAACGCGGTTCGGCATGGTCTCGAACGCAAGACCGGCGTCGGGCACATCACCATCACCGCCGCGGACCACGGGGCCGAGGCCGAGATCTCCATCGAGGACGACGGTGTCGGCGGCGACCCGGAGACCATCCGCGCCGTCCTCGCCGGCGAGAGCGAGGCCGACAGCCTGGGCCTCGGCAACGTCGACGCGCGGCTGCGCCAGGCGTTCGGCGACCGGCACGGGCTCGTCGTCGAGACCGCGCCCGGGGCCGGGACCAAGGTCACCTTCCGCGTACCCAAGTACGCACCGGGCGTCCGCGCCGAACCCTGACCCTGGCGCACCCACGACCTATCCTCAGCGGTATGCCCGTGACGTCGCCGTCCGCCGACGCGCCGCTGCGCGCGCTGGTCGTCGACGACGAGGCGCCGACCCTGGCCGAGCTGACCTTCCTGCTCCAGCGGGACAACCGGGTCGGCGAGCTCCACACCGCGTCCTCCGGCACCGAGGCCCTGCGGGCGCTCGAGGAGCACCCCGTCGACGTCGTCTTCTGCGACATCTCGATGCCCGGGCTGGACGGCCTGGACCTCGCCAAGGTGCTCGCTCGGTTCGCCGAGCGCCCCCAGGTCGTCTTCGTCACCGCCTACGAGGAGCACGCCGTCGACGCGTTCGAGCTCCAGGCGACCGACTACGTCATGAAGCCGATCCGCTCCGAGCGGCTCGGCGAAGCGGTCCGCCGGGTGGTGGCGAAACGCTCCGAGGCCACCACCGCGTCCGCGCCGCTCGAGGACGAGACCATCCCCGTCGAGCTGGGCGGGGTCACCCGGTTCATCCTGCGCAGCCAGATTCTCTACGCCAGTGCTCACGGCGACTACGCGCGGATGCACACGGCTACCGGCTCGCATCTCGTTCGCGTCTCGCTCAACGCTCTCGAGGAACGTTGGGGCGACAAGGGTTTCGTCCGCATCCACCGCTCGACCCTGGTCTCGCTCGCCCACGTGACGGAGGTGTCGAGCGACTCGGGACGGGCCGTGGTGCGCGTGGGTGATGTCGAGCTCCAGGTGAGCCGCCGGCATACCCGGGACCTGCGCGACCGCCTCCTGCGACCCGCAGCCCGATGAGCAGCCCCCAACCGCCCGGGCCGCCGCCGCGGCGCGTGCGGATCACCTCCCCGCGACGCGAGGCCCGTCGCCCCGGCGAGCGCCGCCCACCGGCGCAGGAGCTCGAGGAACAGACCGGACTGGGCGAGGTCTACCTGTCCGCGCTGCTCCGGGCCCAGCTCCGGCTGTCGCTGGCGATCCTGCTGGGCATCGCGGTGGTCGTCCTCGGCCTGCCGACGCTCTTCGTCCTCGTGCCCGCCACGCGCGACATCATGGTCGGGCCGATCCCGTTGCCCTGGTTGGCGATCGGGGTCCTGATCTATCCCGTCGTCTTCGTGGCCGCTCGCATCTACGTCCACCAGTCGGAGCGGATCGAGCGCGAGTTCTCCGACCTCATGAGACACCAGTGAGGCAGCGGTGAGCATCGCCCAGGCCGGCGTCCTGGCCATCGCGGTCGTGTGTGGCGTCACCCTCGTCGCGGGGGCTCTGGGGCTGCGGCTGTCACGCACGACAAGCGACTTCTACGTCGCCGGACGCAGCGTCAGCGCGGGCTGGAACGCGTCGGCCATCGGCGGCGAGTACCTCTCCGCCGCCTCGTTCCTCGGCATCGCCGGGCTGGTCTACGCGCTCGGCGCCGACATGCTCTGGTTCCCCGTCGGCTACACCGTCGGCTACGTCGTGCTCCTGGTCCTCGTCGCTGCCCCGCTGCGGCGGTCCGGCGCCTACACCCTCCCCGACTTCGCCGAGGCCCGCCTGGAGTCGCGCCGCGTGCGCGCCCTGGCGTCGCTGCTGGTCATCGGCATCGGATGGCTCTACCTGCTTCCGCAGTTCCAGGGCGCCGGAATCGCCCTCAGCACCGTCACCGGCGCACCCCCCGCGTTGGGCAGCCTCATCGTCGCCGTGGTCGTCCTCGCCAACGTGACCGCCGGCGGCATGCGGTCGATCACCCTCGTACAGGCCATCCAGTACTGGCTCAAGCTCACCGCGATCTCGATCCCGGCCTTCGTCCTGCTCGCGCTGTGGTGGCAGAGCGGCGCGCCGGCCCCGAACGTCACGTCGTCGGGCGGCGCGGACTGGGCGCAGGCGCTCAGCGGGTTCGGCGGGCGCGAACACCCGGTCTACGCAACGTATTCGACCATCCTGGCGCTCTGCTTCGGCACGATGGGACTACCGCACGTGCTGGTCCGGTTCTACACCAACCCCGACGGCCGCGCGGCCCGGCGCACGACGCTCGTCGTGGTCGGGCTGCTCGGTCTGTTCTACCTCTTCACCCCCGTCTACGGCGTGCTCGGCCGCGTCTACCTCCCGACCCTGCCCGACGGCGCCCGGGCCGACTCGGTGACCCTGCTGCTGCCCGCCGTCATCGCACCGGGCATGCTCGGGACGGTCCTCTCCGCCGTCCTCGCGGGCGGCGCGTTCGCCGCCTTCCTCTCCACCGCCTCCGGCCTGACCATCTCGGTCGCCGGCGTCATCGACCAGGACTTCCTGGCCCGCACCGTCGGCCGCCGCGCGGGCGGCGACATCCCGCGGATCCGGACTTTCCGGATCGCGGCCGTCATCGCCGTCGTCATCCCGTATGCGGCGAGCTGGCTCGCGGTCAACACCAGCCTCGCCGACACGGTGGGCCTCGCCTTCGCGGTGGCGGCGTCGACGTTCTGCCCGCTGCTGGTCCTCGGCGTCTGGTGGCGACGGCTCTCGGTGGCGGGCGCCACCGCCGGCCTGGTGACCGGCGGTGTGCTCGCCCTCACCGCGACGACGATCACCGTCCTGGGCGGGCCGGGGTCGGTCGGCGGCGGCTGGCTCGGGGCGCTGCTCGCCCAGCCCGCCGCGTGGACCGTCCCGACCGCGTTCCTCGTGGCGGTCCTGGTCTCGTATGCGACTCCGGGCTCGGTGCCCGTCGGCACCTCGCGGACCATGGTCCGGCTGCACGCCCCCGAGGACCTCCGGGCCGCGGACCCGCCGGCGCGCTCCGACTGAGCGCCCCCACGACCGCTCGGCGCACGCAGAACGCCGTTCGGCGCGGCCGCCAACCCCGCTGGGCGACCGCTCTCCCCATCCGGCGCGCGTCGTCTTCCGCCCGGACACCACAGGGTCGACGCTGGCCGAGCCACGGGTGGCGCCCCGCGCCCGTGTGCCCTGCCCCATCACCGGAGGTGTCCGCCGTGAGCAACGACGCTCTCGACCGTGAGGTCGCCGCATCGGACTCCGGATCCCGCTACGCGGAGGTCCAACAGTCCGACGAGTTCCAAGAGCTGAAGCGGAAGTTCCGCCGCTTCGTCTTCCCGCTGACCGCGCTGTTCCTCGCGTGGTACTTCCTCTACGTCCTGCTCTCGTCCTTCGCGGTCGGCTTCATGTCGACCAAGGTGTTCGGCGAGATCAACGTCGGCCTGATCTTCGGCCTGCTCCAGTTCGTCTCGACGTTCGCCATCACCATCGCCTACGTGCGCTGGGCCGACCGTCACTTCGACCCCGCCGCCGAGGCGCTCCGTGAGCGCGTGGAAGGGAACCAGGCATGAGCGCCGTCATCCCCGCCGTGTTGCCCGCCGCCACCAACGTCGGCAGCCCGGGCCTCAACATCGCGATCTTCGCGCTCTTCGTCCTCATCACGCTGGGCATCGTCATCCGGGCCTCTCGCAACAACCGGACGGCGGCGGACTACTACGCGGGGGGCCGGGCGTTCAGCGGTCGCCAGAACGGCATCGCCATCTCGGGCGACTACCTGTCGGCCGCCTCGTTCCTCGGCATCGCGGGGGCGATCGCCATCAACGGCTACGACGGGTTCCTCTACTCCATCGGCTTCCTCGTCGCCTGGCTCGTCGCGCTGCTCCTCGTCGCCGAGCTGCTCCGCAACACCGGCCGGTTCACTATGGCCGACGTCCTGTCCTTCCGGCTCCGGCAGCGTCCGGTCCGGGTGGCCGCGGCGATCTCGACCCTGGTGGTCAGCTTCTTCTACCTGCTGGCGCAGATGGCCGGTGCCGGTGGCCTCGTGGCGCTGCTGCTCGGGATCGACGCTCGCGTCGGCCAGAGCGTGGTCATCGCCGTCGTCGGCATCATCATGGTCGGCTACGTCCTCATCGGCGGGATGAAGGGAACCACCTGGGTGCAGATCGTCAAGGCGACGCTGCTCATCATCGGGGCGTTCGTCATGACCGTCTGGGTGCTCGCGCTCAACGGCTTCAGCCTGTCCACCCTGCTCGGGTCCGCTGTCGCGGCGTCGAGCAAGGGCGAGGCCATCCTCGGCCCGGGCCTGCAGTACGGCGCGACCACCACGAGCAAGATCGACTTCATCTCGCTCGGCCTCGCCCTGGTCCTCGGGACCGCGGGGCTGCCGCACGTGCTGATGCGCTTCTACACGGTGCCCTCGTCGAAGCAGGCTCGGAAGTCCGTCGAGTGGGCCATCTGGCTGATCGGCATCTTCTACCTGTTCACCCTGGTCCTCGGCTACGGCGCCGCGGCCCTCGTCGGTCCGGCGGCCATCAGTGCCGCACCCGGCGGAGCGAACTCGGCGGCGCCGCTCCTGGCGTACGAGCTCGGTGGCACCGTGCTGCTCGGCATCATCGCCGCCGTCGCCTTCGCGACGATCCTCGCCGTCGTGGCGGGCCTGACCATCACGGCCAGCGCCAGCTTCGCCCACGACATCTACGGCCAGGTCATCAAGCGCGGCGAGGGTGGAGCCGACGCCGAGGTCCGGGTGGCCCGCATCGCGGCCGTCGTCATCGGCATCGTCGCGATCATCGGCGGCATCTTCGCCAACGGGCAGAACATCGCGTTCCTCGTGGCCCTGGCGTTCGCCATCGCCGCGAGCGCGAACCTGCCGACGATCCTCTACTCCCTGTTCTGGAAGCGGTTCAACACCCGTGGTGCGCTGTGGAGCATCTACGGCGGGCTCATCAGCTCCATCGTCCTCATCATCTTCAGCCCGACCGTGTCGGGCGGCAAGGTGACGGCGGGCAAGGCCGCCTCGATGATCACGGACCCGTCCATCGACTTCCACTGGTTCCCGCTGGCCAACCCTGGCCTCATCTCCATCCCGCTCGGGTTCTTCCTCGGCTGGCTCGGCACGGTCACCTCGAAGGAGCACAACGAGGCGAAGTACGTCGAGATGGAGGTCCGCTCCCTCACCGGGGCCGGTGCCGAGAAGGAGGTCCTGCACCACTAGTCCGCATTGCGGCATGGGGCCGACGCCCCGGACCTCGAGGGTCCGGGGCGTTCGCCGTGTCAACCGGAACGGGGGGCTGTGCGTTATCTGTGTGTCCGAAAGGAGGACACCATGACACCTCGTCAGCCCCACTCCCACCGCCACGTGCTCGCCTACACCACGGTGGTCCTCGCGTTCCTCGCCCTGGTCGGGTCCCTCGGGCTGACCACCGCCGCCTCCGCATCGGCGGCGCCGTACTGCGGCATCACCTGGGGGTCACTGGTGAAGTCGGGAGGCGTCGCGTCCGCCTCGGCCCTCACCGCAGTGCGGGCCGGCCGGCACGACTGCTACGACCGGCTGGTCCTCGATCTGGGTCATGGGGCTTCCGCGGCATTCCGGGTGGACTACGTCGAGGCGGTCCTCAACGACCCGATCGGCACGCCAGTGGCCCTGCGCGGCGGCGCCCGCCTCAGGTGTCGTCGTCCACGCGCCGAGCCTCGGCACCCCGTCCAACCCGACCGAGATGGCCGACGTTTCGGGATACACCACGTTCCGCCAGGTGGCCTTCGCGGGCAGCTTCGAGGGGCAGACGACAGTGGGTCTGGGCGTTCGGGCCCGGCTGCCGTTCCGCGCGTTCGTCATCGCCGGACCCGGCGATGGATCCCGTCTGGTGATCGACGTCGCCCACCGCTGGTGACCCAGGTTCAGTGGCGTGGAGAAATTCTTGACACAGGTTTTACCCAGGCCGGAGGTAATTCCTGAGAATTTCCCGCGAAGGTGGGGGCACCCATTGCCCGGCCGCAGGTGGCCGGGCCATCGAAGGAGTACCCCCACCCATGTCACCACGCCTCACCAGGCGCCGGACAGCCATCGCTGTCGCGTCCGCCGCCGCCGTCATCGGCGCCACGTTGTTCACCGGGACCGCTACCGCGGCCTCCAGTGCAGAGCCGGTCTCCACCCCCGTGCCGATCGTCACCCCCGAGGGCACGGTCTTCAGCTACGTCCTCAACGCCCGCCACCAGAACGCCGGCAACACCCGGCTCCTGGAGAAGGCGGTCGTCGACGCCGGCGGCGTCGTCGTCCAGTCGTGGCCCCAGATCGGCGTCGTCGTCGCACACAGCACCAAAGCCACGTTCCGGGCCGACGTCGTGGCCGCCGGTGGCAACCAGCTCGAGTCGGTGGGCGCCTCCCGCACCGTCGCCGTGTCGGAGGGCACCCCAACGGACCTGTCGACCGACCCGGTCAAGGGCTACCAGCCGGACGCCAAGGTCAAGGCCAACGGTGACATCGCGAGCGCTCCCACCCCGTTCACCGGCACGCCGGACCCGCGCGAGGTCGAGCAGTGGGACATGCAGATGATCAAGGCCGACCAGGCCCACCAGATCACCGACGGCAACCGCAACGTCCTCGTCGGTGTCCTCGACAGCGGCATCGACCCGGACCACCCGGACCTCGCCGCCAACATCGACGTCGCCGACTCGGTGAACTGCACCGACGCCGGCCGTCCCGACCTGTCGGCCACCGGCTGGAACCCGACGACCAGTGACCACGGCACCCACGTGGCCGGCACCATCGCCGCCGCCCGCAACAACGTCGGCATCGTCGGCGTCGCTCCGAACGTGCGTCTCGCGTCCGTCAAGGTGGTCAACGACGACGGGTTCATCTACCCGGAGTACGCGGTCTGCGGCTTCGTCTGGGCCGGCATGAAGCACATGGACGTCACGAACAACAGCTACTTCGTGGACCCGTTCGAGTTCTACTGCGAGGACCAGCCGGACCAGCTCGCGGCCAAGGAGGCCGTGCGTCGTGCGGTCGCCTGGTCGACCGACCAGGGCGTCGTCCACGCCGCCGCGGCCGGCAACTCCGGCTACGACCTGTCCGACAAGACGAAGTTCAAGGACCCGGGCAGCCCGGATGACGGCACCGCCGTCATCCGTGACCTCAACAACGGCTGCGACGACATCCCCACCGAGCTCGACGGTGTCGCGACGGTCTCGTCGGTGCAGCGCCTGGGCACCACCCTGGACTTCCGGCTGTCGAGCTTCAGCAACCGCGGTCTCGGCGTCATCGACGTCGCGGCTCCCGGCTCGACCATCCTGTCGACGGTCGTGGCCAACAACGGCTACGGCACCAAGAGCGGCACGTCGATGGCGTCCCCGCACGTCGCCGGCGTGCTGGCCCTGATGAAGTCGGCGCACCCCTCGTGGACCCCGGCCCAGATGGTCGCGAAGCTGCGCGCACAGGCCGACGACCACGCGTGCGTGCCGGCCACCGCCGGCCCGGTCTGCGTGGGTCCGGCCGCCAACAACAGCCACTTCGGTGAGGGCCTCGTCGACGCCCTCGACGCCGTGAGCTGACCGAGAATCCCTCGATAGACCGGTATGCCCGGTGCCCCACGCAGGGGCACCGGGCATACCGCTGTCGGCGCCCGCGTCAGGAGGCTTCGAGCGGCCAGTCGTGGTAGCGGTTGAGGTGCTCCTCGACCCGAGTGACGTCCTCCGGGCTGGGCAGCGCGTCGGTGAGCTGGGTGATGGAGACCCCGATGTCGCTGGTGGTCTCGCCCGGCGCGAAGCCCAGGGCGACGATCTCGTCGGCGATCTCCCGGATCTCGTCGTCGCTCAGCCGGCGACGGAGCAGCGCCACGAGCGGGATGTAGTCCTTCGGGGGCACGCCCGCGGGGTAGCCCTCGAGCAGCCAGTCCATGACGCCACGAAGGCGCGCGTTCAGAGCCACGGAACCGTCCTCACTTGCCGACGATGGTCGGGTAGATGTGCTGGAACGACACGGACTTGCCGAAGCCCGAGGCCACCACGATGGTGATCCCGAGGGCGACACCGAAGAGGACGACGAGCAGGCAGAGCACGAACAGCACGTTGCCGAACGGGCGCCGCTCCGCCTGCTCGCCGTCGGCCCGAGCACCGGCCGCGGCGGCCCGGGCGCGCACACCCAAGGCGAAGACGAACGGCAGGCCGGCGCCGAGGATGAGGCTGGCGACGAGCACCTTCCAGGCGCCGTCCGCGGCCAGGGCGAGGTTGTTCATGAGACACGCTCCAGCTTCCTGGTCTCGGGCATCGCTTCCCACTCGTCGTTGACGTTGGCGGCGGTAATCGGCTGACGCCGCGAGCGCATCCACATGTACCCGGTCAGCGCGATAAGGATGAGGACGACGACGACCGGTCCGAGCGCTCCACCGAGCGCGTTGCCGACATACCACATGACGGCACCGACCAGACCGGCGGCGGGCAGCGTGATGAGCCAGGCGACCGCCATCCGGCCGGCGATGCCCCACCGGACGGGGGCGCCGGGTTTGCCGACCCCCGAGCCGAGGATCGAGCCGGTCGCCACCTGGGTGGTCGACAGCGCGAAGCCGAGGTGGCTCGAGGACAGGATCACGGCGGCGGACGCGGCCTCCGCCGCCATCCCCTGTGGTGGGGAGATGTCGATCAGGCCCTTACCGAGCGTGCGGATCACCCGCCACCCACCGGCGTAGGTGCCGGCGGCGATGGCGACCGCGCAGGTGAACTTGACCCAGAGCGGCACCGCTGTGGTGTCGGTCCACTGACCGGCGGCGATCAACGCGAGGGTGATGACGCCCATCGTCTTCTGGGCGTCGTTGGTGCCGTGGGCCAGCGAGACGAGCGACGCGCTGCCGATCTGGCCCCAGCGGAAGCCCTGGTCGGCGAACTCCTTGGCGATGTGGCCCACGACCCGGAAGATCAGCCAGGTCCCGAGCGCCGCCACGACGCCGGCGATGACCGGCGAGGCCACCGCGGGCAGGATCACCTTGCCGATGACCCCGTCCAGCTTGGTGCCGTCACCGGTCCACTTCACACCGCTCATTCCGAGCGCCGCGATGGCCGAGCCGATGAGCCCGCCGAACAGGGCGTGCGAGGACGACGACGGCAGGCCGAGCAGCCACGTCAGGACATTCCAGACGATCCCGCCGACGAGGCCGGCCAGGATGATGAGGAGCAGCGCGTAGCCGCCGTCGGCGAGGAGGGCGGCCTGGGGGGCGCCCTTGCCGTCCTGGATGTTGATGACGGCGTTGGTGACCGTCAGGGCGACCTCGACGGACAGGAACGCGCCCACGAGGTTGAGGATCGCCGCGAGGCCGACCGCGATCTTGGGGCGAAGGGCGCCCGTCGCGATGGACGTGGCCATCGCGTTGCCCGTGTCGTGGAAGCCGTTCGTGAAGTCGAACGCGAGAGCCACCACCACCACCAGGACGAGCACCAGCGTTGCTGTGGTCATGAGGCCGAGTCTGGGGCCCGCGCACCACGCGCAGACAGCGTTCGGCGGCGGAGTTCAACCAGTGTTCATCTGGCCGGCGAAGGCTCCCGATCCAGGGTCTGCGGCGTGCCGCTCAGGAGGTCGCCGACCCGGGCCCGAAGCACGTGGGTGACGGTATGGGGGTCGGCGTGCGGCCCGGGGCGCAGCGGCTCGCCGACGACGACCGTCACGGTCACGCCCCGGCGCAGCCGGAACCGCCAGGGGCGCACGGACAGGACGTCCTGGCCGCCCCAGACCACGACCGGGAGGAGCGGCACCTGGTCCCAGACCGCGACGGCGGCGGCTCCGGGCCGGAACGGGAGGAGGGCCCCGTTCCGGGAGAACGTGCCCTCCGGGAAGATGCCGACCACCTCGCCGGACGCGGCGACCCGGACCGCCTCGCGGAGAGCGGCCGTGCCGTGGGCGCGGTCGACGCTGATGTGCCGCATCCGGCCCATCGACCAGCCGAGGACGGGCGGTCGGAAGAGGCTCTCCTTCGCCAGGAACCGCACCAGACGGCCCTGCTGCACCCCGACGAGGCCGACGAACAGGAAGTCCAGGAAGCTGACGTGGTTGCTGGCCAGGACGGCGCCGCCCGTGGCGGGCAGGTGCTCCTCCCCCCGCAGCTCGATGCGCACGCCGAGACCGCGGAACGCGGCACGCGAGACCGCGATCACCCCGCGGTAGACCAGGTCACCCACGGTGAGGAGTTCGAGGCCGCTCGCCCTCACGGATCGGCCGCCCGACCGGTCCGTGAAGCCACTCACTTGCCCGCGCCACCCGCATACCCGTTGAGTAGGTTGGCAGTGAGGTGCCCGCGCCTTCCACCCGCTCACCCGCATACCAGCGTCAGCCCCAGCACCGTCGCAGGAGGATGCCCAGTGTCGAACGAGACGTCCCAGCAGACCCTCGAGAACCTCGGACACGAGGACCGCTCGTTTCCCCCGGAGCCGGAGTTCGCGGCCCAGGCGAACGGCACCGAGGACCTCTACGCGAAGGCCGACGAGGACTACGAGGCGTTCTGGGCCGACCAGGCCCGCAGCCGGCTGGCGTGGAGCAAGGACTTCACCGAGGTCCTCGACTGGAGCAAGGCGCCGTTCGCCACCTGGTTCGCGGACGGCGAGCTCAACGTCGCCTACAACTGCGTCGACCGCCACGTCGAGGCCGGCCACGGCGACAAGGTGGCGATCCACTTCGTCGGCGAGCCGGACGGTGACACCCGCGACATCACGTATGCCGAGCTGCACCAGCAGGTGCAGAAGGCTGCGAACGCCCTGCTGGACCTGGGGGTCGGCAAGGGCGACACCGTGGCCATCTACCTGCCGATGATCCCCGAGGCCGCCGTGGCGATGCTGGCCTGCGCCCGGATCGGGGCGCCGCACTCCGTGGTCTTCGGTGGGTTCTCGGCCGAGGCGCTCTACACGCGCATCAACGACGCCAAGTGCAAGCTGGTCATCACCTCCGACGGCGGCTACCGCCGCGGCGCCCCCGCCGCGCTCAAGCCCGCGGTCGACGCGGCCCTGGCCAAGGGCGAGACGACGGTCGAGCACGTCCTCGTCGTGCAGCGGACGGGTCAGGACACCGAGTGGAACGACCGCGACGTCTGGTGGCACGACGCGCTCGAGAAGGCCGCCGACACCCACGAGGCGCAGGGTATGGAGGCGGAGCACCCGCTGTTCATCCTCTACACGTCCGGCACGACCGGGAAGCCGAAGGGCATCTTCCACACCACCGGCGGATACCTGACCCAGGCCGCCTACACGAACTCCGTCGTGCACGACGTCCACCCCGAGACCGACGTCTACTGGTGCACCGCCGACATCGGCTGGGTGACCGGCCACTCCTACATCGTCTACGGGCCGATGGCCAACGGCGCGACGCAGGTCATGTACGAGGGAACGCCGGACACCCCGCACCAGGGCCGCTGGTGGGAGATCGTCGAGAAGTACAAGGTGACGATCCTCTACACCGCGCCGACCGCGATCCGGACGTTCATGAAGTGGGGCGAGGCGATCCCCGGCAAGTTCGACCTGTCGTCGCTGCGGGTCCTCGGGAGCGTCGGCGAGCCGATCAACCCCGAGGCGTGGATCTGGTACCGCCGCGTCATCGGCGGCGACCGGGCGCCCATCGTCGACACGTGGTGGCAGACCGAGACCGGCGCGATCATGATCAGCCCGCTCCCGGGCGTGACGGCCCTGAAGCCCGGGTCGGCCCAGAGGGCGATCCCCGGGATCTCGGTCGACGTCGTCGACGACGAGGCGAAGTCGGTGCCGGACGGCGGCGGCGGGTACCTCGTCATCGACAAGCCGTGGCCGTCGATGCTGCGCGGCATCTGGGGCGACCCGGAGCGCTACCAGGAGACCTACTGGTCGCGGTTCGACGGGCTCTACTTCGCCGGCGACGGAGCGAAGAAGGACGACGAGGGCAACATCTGGCTGCTCGGCCGGGTCGACGACGTCATGAACGTCTCGGGGCACCGGCTGTCCACGACCGAGATCGAGTCGGCGCTGGTGTCGCACCCGAAGGTCGCCGAGGCCGCGGTGGTCGGCGCGAACGACGCGACGACCGGCCAGGCGGTCTGCGCGTTCGTCATCCTGCGCAGCGAGGCGGTGGAGGAGGCCGACGAGCCGGGCGAGGGCGTGGACCTGGTCAAGGAGCTGCGCAACCACGTGGCCCAGGAGATCGGCCCCATCGCCAAGCCCCGGCAGATCATGATCGTCAAGGAGCTGCCGAAGACCCGCTCCGGCAAGATCATGCGCCGGCTGCTGCGCGATGTCGCCGAGAACCGTGAGGTGGGTGACGTCACCACCCTCGCCGACTCGTCGGTCATGGACCTCATCAAGGAGGGCCTCAGCACCGGCAAGTCCGAGGACTGAGCCGCGACTGACCGGCACGTCCGTTTGTGGCCGAAACGCCACATACGGACGTGCCGGGCTGCTCTTGTGGGTCGGTTCGTGGCGAAATTGCCACCAACCGACGTCGCCGGGGCCCGACCGGTCAGCGAGCGGGCGCTCGGGCCGCCGTCGGCACCGTCTCGCCCTCCAGGCGGGACAGGTCGTCGGCCAGCCACCAGAGCCAGCCCCAGGCCTCGACGGCCCGGAGGGTGGCGTTGGGGTGCTGGTCGCGGCCTGGTTCTCGTGCGGTCTCGGCCAGGCCCGCCCGGACCGCCGCTCGGTCCGCCTCGCGCAGGGTGGCCCGGCTTCCGGTGGACCCGGCGTCGGTCGGGTTCGTGATCCGGTAGGCGCAGGACCGGAGCTCGTCGGCGATCCGGCGTGCGGCGGTCTCGAGGTCGGCGCGGACGTCCTCCCAGGGCAGGGCTCCGCGCTGCTCCGCCCAGCGGGCCGCCGCCTCGGCCCCGTTGGCGGCCCGCGCGGTGACCACCTCGAGGATGAGCCAGTCGGTGGTGTCGCGGTTGTCGGCCGGTTCGCTGCGGTACTGGGCGTAGGTCGACTCGTAGAGGGCGAGCGCCCGTCGCACCGTGTCGAGCCGCGTCCCCAAGGCGTCCGGCGGGCACACCGCGACGATCCAGTCGGCGGTCGTGTCGACGCAGTCAGCCGCCGCCGAGAGACAGCGCGAACCCGCCCGCTGCAGCTCGGCCCGGCCGCCGCGGGGCCATGCAAGGACGCCGACGGCCACGCCGACGCAGGCGCCGATGAGGACGTCGACGAGCCGGTCCTTGGCCAGCTCCAGCGTTGGCGGCGCCACCTGGCTGAACAGGCAGGCCACGACCAGGGTGAACGTCGCCTGCGTCCCGATCGGGCCCACCGTCGGGCCGGCCAGCACGGCGGCGAACAGCGCGATCGGCATCATCACGACGTAGGGAGCTGCGTTCTCCCCGGCCAGGAACAGCAGCAGTCCCGCCAGGATGACCCCCACCAGGGTCCCGATCAGCGCCGGTTTGAGGGCACCCCGGGTGGCGCGGACCGACGTCCGGGTCAGGGTCAAGGTGGCGAGCAGGACCCAGAGGCCGTGGGACAGGGAGAACTCGCCCGCGATGAACCGGGCCAGCGCCAGGCCGGCGGCGAGCCGCAACGCGTTCTGGAGCTCCACCGAGCGCACCGTGAGGTTCCGGCGGACCCGGTGCCACACCAGCGACAGGGCCGAGCCACGCGCATACCAGAACGGGTCGTTGGGCCCGGAGTCCTCGGCGGACACCGACGCGCCGTACCCGGCCCGGAGCGCGAGCACCATCGCGCGGGCGCCGTTGGCCGCCTGGATGGCGGCGACCAGCGTCGTCGCCCCGCTGAGTGAGCGCACTTCGCGCGCCTCGGCCGACTCGGGCTGCGTCGGCGAGCACCCGCCGCCACAGGTCCCGTTCGGTCTCGAGCGCGGCGGTGAGCCCGTCGGTGGACGGCGCCGGCCCCTGTCCGACCAGCGCCGCGCGCGCATCGGCGAGCGTCGACGCGATCGCCGCGACGACGGGGACCGGCAGGCCCTCTGGATCCGCGTCGACCTCGGTGCGCAGGACCATCAGGCGGTACGTCGTGGCCCGCAGCGCGCCGGCGGCGTCGGTCAGGCCGCGGTCCAGCCGGCTCGGTGCCGACGGTCGTTCGACCAGGGGGACCTCGAACAGGCGCAAGCCCGACGACGCCGCCTTGGCCTCCGCGACCAGACGGTCCAGCTCGGGAGCCTTGACCGACCCTCCGAGCTCGCACGCGCCGACGATGCCCGCGGCCAGCGCCGAGGCCTTGCCGGTCGCGTCGGCCAGTCGTTCGGCGAAGCCGGGCGGTCCCGGGTCGGCCAGCAGGAACCGGTCGGTGACGATGAGCAGGGCCATGCCGAGGGTCAGCCCGACCAGCCGCGAGCCGAGCGACCCGGGGTCGAACGGAGGCAGCGACGGCAGGATGAAGAGCAGCTGCAACCCGGTGGAGACCTCGCTGACCCGGACGCCACAGACGCCGGCGAACGAGACGAGGAAACCGAAGACGAACATCGCCGCGACGGCGACTCCGGTGTTGACCGCGGCGTAGGTCGCGATCGTCACGTCGACGAGGCCGAACGCCAAGCAGGCCAACAGCGTTCGTGTGCGAACCGCGGGAGGGCCGGACGTCTGCGACAGGAGCGAGAACGCGAGGACCGCGAAGACCGCGTAGAGGGCCATGGTCGGGTCGCCGAGGCCGTAACGGCAGCCGTAGAACGCCACGATGGCGGTCAGCGTGACCCGGACCGCGCGTCGCCAGGCGGCGGCGGGTACGCGCTTCAGGACGAGCTCCCCGGTGGAGACTCCACGGATCGCACCCGGCCGCGAGGCTGCAGCCGGACGTTGGGCAACGGTGGCGCGGCGAGCCGTTCGTCGGTCGGGTACTGCGTCACCTCGCCGAAGCGGTCGTCGGACCCCGCGTTCCACTGCGCCCGCGCCCGCTCGATCTCCTCGTGGGTGCGGGCGACGAAGTTCCACCACATGACGATCTCCTCGGCGAACGGCTCACCCCCGAGAAGGAGCACCCGCGCATCGGCCGAGAGCTCCAGGTCGAGCGCGGAGCGGTCGAGCCCGAGGTACATCGCCTGCCCGTGCGCCACCGCGGTCCCCTCGACCGTCGCCGACCCGGACAGCGGGACGAGGACGTGCTCGTATGCGGGGTCGAGCGGCAGCCTCGCCGGACCCTCGCCGCGCGGGGTCAGCTCGGCACCGACCAACGGCGTGAAGGCCTCGGCGTCGGCCGTCACCCCGCCCAGCGTGCCCACGAAGACCCGGGCGAGCACCCCGTCGGCCTCGAGGTACGGCGCCGGCTCGTGCAGGACGAACCCGCGGACGCGGTGCCGTTCGGTATCCGGGAGCGCGACCCACAGCTGCGCGCCCTGGAGGAGGCCGTCCGCCGAGCCGGACACCGGCGGCACGACGTCCTCGCCGTGGGCGATGCCCTCGCCCGCGGTCATGACCGCCGCCCGCCCGGGGACGACCTGCGCGGTGGTCCCCAGGGAGTCGCGGTGGGTCACCTCGCCGGCGACGAGCCAGGACACGGTCTGCAGGCCGGTATGCGGGTGCGGCGCCACGTGCATCGCGTCCCCCTCCCCGGCCGGGACCGCCCGCGGACCGTAGAGGTCGACGAAGCACCAGGCGCCCACCATGCGGCGCTCACGGTGCGGGAGCAGCCGCAGCACCTCGCTGCGCGGGCTGATCTTCGCGTGGATCGCGTCGTAGACCGTCGTCTCGCGGCCGTGACCTTCCGGGTCGTCCGTGCAGCGGGCGTACAGGTCCGCGACGGAATTGCTCATGCAGGGTATTGAACCGCCCCGGGCGGGGCCGCGGGCAGCCCCCGTCGCTAGCCTTCGTGGAGTGACGTCATCCGAGGGGCCGTCGGACCCTCCGCCCCAGCGGTTGCTGTCGCGGGGGACCTGGCCGGAGGCGCGCTACGTCGCGGACGCTCTCCGCACCGAGACGGTCGGGGGCGCGCTGCTCCTCGGCGCCGCCGTCATCGCCATCGTCTGGGCGAACACCCCGTGGCAGGACGCGTACATCGCGTTGCGGGACTTCGTCATCGGTCCCCACGCGCTGCATCTCGACCTCAGCCTGGGCACGTGGGCCGCCGACGGCCTGCTCGCACTGTTCTTTCTCGTGGCGGGCATCGAGCTGAAGCGGGAGTTCGTCGCCGGCGACCTCTCCGACCGCCGCAAGGCGGCCCTGCCGATCGCCGCGGCGGCCTGCGGCGTGGCGGTCCCCGCCCTCCTGTTCGTCGGCACGGCGATGCTGGCCGGCGGCGAGGGGGACGTGTTCCGGGGGTGGGCGATCCCGACGGCGACCGACATCGCGTTCGCCCTCGCCGTGCTGGCGGTCATCGCCACCCATCTGCCGTCCGCGCTGCGGTCGTTCCTGCTGACCCTGGCCGTCGTCGACGACCTCATCGCGATCACCATCATCGCGATCTTCTACACCAGCGGCGTCCAGATCCTGTTCCTGCTGCTCGCGGTCCTGCCCCTCGGCCTCTGGTGGTGGTTCCTGCGCCGCGGGTGGACCAACCCGGGCCTGCTGGCGGTGCCCGCCCTCGTGGCCTGGGGCCTCGTCCACGCGAGCGGCGTCCACGCGACCGTCGCCGGAGTCCTCCTGGGCCTCCTGGTGCCCGTGTCGAAGCGGCAGGAGCACGCGCCGGACCAGCACAGCCTGGCCGAGCGGATCGAGCACGGGCTGCGACCGTGGTCCGCCGGTTTCGCCGTCCCGGTCTTCGCGTTCTTCGCGGCCGGGGTGACCATCGGTCCCGGCGGCCTCGGCGCCACGTTCTCGGACCCGGCGGCCCTGGGCGTCGTCGTCGGGCTCGTCGTCGGCAAGTGTGTCGGGGTGTTCGGGGGGACCTACCTCTTCGCCCGGTTCACCAAGGCGTCCCTCGACGACGACCTCGCCTGGGCCGACGTGCTCGGCCTCTCACTGCTGGGCGGCGTGGGTTTCACCGTGTCGTTGCTGATCGGCGAGCTGGCGTTCGGTCTGGGGTCGGAGCGCGACGACCACGTGCGGCTCGGCATCCTCGTCGGTTCGGTCCTCTCGGCCCTCCTCGCAGCGGTGGTGCTCCGGCTCCGGAACCGGCACTACCGGCGGATCGAGGCCGAGGAGACCCGGGACGACGATGCGGACGGCGTTCCTGACGTCTACATCAGACCCGACCCGGCGATAGGCTCCTGAGAGCAAGAACCCGCGTTCAGCCCCGGGCGCGTCTCGGGACGACCCGCATACGGACGACCTGCCCACGCCCCCGGAGGCTCGATGACCACCGACCACGACGCGACGCGACCCGTGCCGAACGACCTGCGGCACTCGCAGGAACGCACGATCGGCCAGCTGGTCGCCCAGGTGGTCGAGGACCTGCGCGTCATCGTCCGCACCGAGATCCAGCTGGCCAAGACCGAGATCACCGCTCAGCTCGGGATCGCCGGGAAGGGCGCCGGGATGCTCGCGACAGCGGGCGTGCTGGCGCTCTACGGGCTCGGGCTGCTGTTCATCGCGCTGTCGATGGTCATCGCCATCTGGCTGCCGGTGTGGGCGGGGTTCCTCATCATGGCCGTGGTCCTGTTCATCGTCACCGCGATCCTGGCCCTGCTCGGTCGCAACGCCCTGAACCAGGTCAACCCGCGCCCGGACCGCGCGATCGCCCAGGCCCAGGAGACGATGGACGCGGTGCTGGGGTCGGCGTCCGCCGGCGCGGAGCACGCCAAGGCGGTCCCGGCTCCCAACGCCCAGGTCGCGCTCGACCAGCGACCGACGGCTCGGTGACGCCGGCCGGGTCGGCTCCGCCCGCCCCGCCGCTCCTGCGAGCCCGGACCGTCGCGCCACCGGCGCTCGCGTGACCAGCGTGACCCTCGACGCCGCATCGGTCCTCCTCGACGGTCCCTGGAGCCACCGCCTCGTCTCGGCGAACGGTGCCCGGTTCCACGTCGCGGAGGTCGGCGACGGGCCGATGGTCCTGTTGATGCACGGGTTTCCGCAGTTCTGGTACACGTGGCGCCACCAGATGGCGGCGATCGCCGACGCCGGCTGGCGGGCGGTCGCGATGGACCTGCGCGGCTACGGCGCCAGCGACAAGCCGCCGCGCGGCTACAGCACCTACACCGGCGCGGAGGATGCGGCGTCCCTCATCCGGTCGCTCGGCGAGGACGACGCCATCGTGGTGGGCCAAGGCCTCGGCGGGTTCATCGCATGGTCCATGCCGTACCTCCAGCCGGACGTGGTCCGCGCCGTCGGGTCGCTCTCGATGCCGCACCCGCGGGTCATGCGGCGCGCGTCGGTACGCGACCGGCGGCAGCGGCAGGCCAGCCGGTACCTCGTCGAGCTGCAGCGCCCGTTCGTCCCGGAGCGAGAGATGACCAAGGACCACGCCTACGTCGAGGAGGTCCTGCGGGCCTGGGCCTCGCCGTTCGGCGACTACCCGACCCCGGAGGACGTGGAGCGCTACGGCAACGCCATGGCGCTGCCCTTCGTGGCCCACTCCGCCGCGGAGCACTACCGCTGGTTCGGCCGGTCGCAGGTACGCCAGGACGGCCCCCTGTTCAACCGGCGCATCCGCGGGCCGGTCGACCGACCGGTGCTCCAGCTGCAGGGCACCGAGGACGGGTGCGTCCTGGCGGAGTGCACGCACGGTTCCGCGGACTACGTGAGCGGGCCGTACTCGTTCCAGCTCGTCGACGGTGCCGGCCACTTCCTCACCGAGGAGGCGCCCGACCGGGTCAGCTCGGCGATCGTCGACTGGCTCGACACCGTCGACTGACCGGGCCCGCGATCGCTCAGATCGGTTCGTGGTGGATGCCGCCGGAACTCCCTGCGGTGAGCACGAACCGGGGCTAGCCGGTCGAGCAGCCGCCGGTCGAGACCGGCTGACTCGCGCCCGCTGCCGCGTCGAGGACCGGCCGAGCCTCGTTGAGGGTCAACGCATACCCCGTCGTCGGGTCGTCGAGCGACTTGGCGAACACCACGCCGACGACCTCACCGGTCGAGGTGAGGAGCGGGCCGCCGCTGTTGCCGGGCTCGACCCGGGCGTAGAGCGAGTAGATCTCCCGGGTCACGCCCGGCTGGCCGTAGATGTCCGAACCGGTCGCCGTCAACGTGCGCCGGACGCGGGCCGGGTCCAGGCGGTAGGGCCCGTCGAGCGGGAACCCGGCGACCACCGACTCGTCGCCGCCCGATAGCCCACCGCCGAGCCGCAGCGGCGCCGCGGTGAGCCCGTCGACGTCGAGCACCGCGAGGTCGCGCTCGGGGTCGAAGACGACGATCTGCGCGGGGTACTCGCGGCCGACCCCGCCGACCTGAACGGACGCCTCGCGCATCCCCGCGACGACGTGCGCGTTGGTGACGACCTTGCCGGGGGCGACGACCCAGCCGCTTCCCTCCTGGCCGCGGCGACAGGGGACCGCGACGCCGGTGACCCGCACCACGGACTGGGAAGCCTGCTGCACGCCGGCGGTCGCGGCGACCCCGGACTCCGGCGGTGCCACCGGCTGGATCGGCTCCGGGGAGAGGCCGCCGAAGACCTTCGGGATCCCGCTCTGGTCCAGCATCGACCGGAACCCGGCGAACAGCTGGCCCGTGGCCGGCGGCATGACGCGGTCGATGGTCGCGAGCACCCGGGACTCGCCGATCGCCTTGGCCAGGGGCGTCGGCGCGGCCCCGCGCACCGCGCCGGCCACGAACCACACGAGCAGGGACACGGCGATGACCGTGGCGACCCCGCCGAGGACCGCGTCCACGGTCTGGCCCGACCGGCCCCGGACCTGGGCGCGTAACCGGTTCCCGACCGGGACGGCAATGGCCTGGCCCACGGTCGCGCAGAGGAAGACGAGGAACACCAGCACGAGGACGCGGATCACCTCGTTGCTGGTGACCCACTCGACGTTGGCGAGGATCGACGGCAGCAGCCACATACCCAGGGCTCCACCCCCGAGGAACCCGACCAGGGAGACCGTGCTCACGACGATCCCCTGGCGGTACCCGGTCACGGCGTACAGCACCAGCATGAGGACGAGGAGGACGTCCAGGACGGTCCCGCTCACGAACGGCCTCGCAGGAAGCGCTCGGGCAGCGGCACCTCGCGGGCCTCGTCCCACGACCGGTCCAGGTCCGCCAGCTCCAGCGCCTTGGTCACCACCCCGGCGGTGAAGCCCCAGAGGAGCAGGTCGTCGCCGAGCTGGAACGCCGGCCCCCGGTACCCCGACGGGTGGGTGACGGTATGCCGCACTGCTGGGTCGGTGAGGAAGGCCAGGGGCGCCTGCAGCACCTGGGCGACCTCGTGCGGGTCGCCGACCGATACCGGCCCCGGTGTCCCCCACCAGCCCACGACGGTCGTCACGACGAACCCGCTCGGTGGCAGGTACAGCGGCGGCAGGACGCCGACCACCTCGACGCCGGCGGCATCGAGGTTCACCTCCTCGGTCGCCTCGCGCAGCGCGGTGGCCACCGCGTCGGCGTCGCCGGGTTCGGTGGCGCCACCGGGCAGCGCGACCTGGCCTGGATGGGAACGCATGTCGTGGGAACGTTCGATGAGCAGCAACGACTCCGCGCCGTCGAGATCGGGACCGAACAGCAACAACACCGCCGACTCGCGGCCCCCGTCGTCGGGCGGGACGAACCGGCTGAACCAGCTCGGGTCGGTGGATTCCGCGTTCCGCAGCATGCGGGTCAGCCACTCCGGCGGCCGCGTCGCGGCGCTCCCGGCGGGTGGCGCCAGCGGACGGAGCGTCTCCCCCGGGCCGGCGAGGGATGGCCTACGCGACATGCGGTCAGTGATCCTGCGCGACAGCCGAGGCCGCGACGGGCCGGCGGCGGGGCTTCGCGAGCGGGGCGGGAAGCGGTCCGGGCGGCGGCTCGGGCAGCCGCGCCCCGGGCTTGAGCTCGTAGGCCAGCAGGCTCAGGGCCTCGTCGCGGTCGGTCGGCCCGATGCCGTAGCTCGGGCACCAGGCGGCGACCGGGCAGGCGCCGCAGGCGGGCTTCTTGGCGTGGCAGGTGCGGCGGCCGTGGAAGATGAGGACGTGGCTGAGCATCGTCCAGTCGCGCCGAGGGAAGATCCCCCCGACCAGGTGCTCGACCTTGACGGGGTCGGTCTCGTCGGTCCAGCCGAACCGGCGGACCAACCGGCCGAAGTGCGTGTCGACGGTGATCCCCGGCACCCCGAACGCGTTGCCCAGCACCACGTTCGCGGTTTTGCGGCCGACCCCCGGGAGCGTCACGAGGTCCGCGAGGCGGCCGGGGACCTCTCCGTCGAACCGCTCGACCAGGGCGCCGCCGAGCTTGATCAGGGCGTCGGACTTGTTCCGGAAGAAGCCGGTCGACTGGATCATCGTCTCCAGCTCGGTGCGGTCGGCTCCGGCGTATGCGGCGGCGTCCGGGTATCGAGCGAAGACGTGCGGGGTCACGAGGTTCACCCGCTGGTCGGTCGTCTGGGCCGAGAGGATGGTCGCGACGAGCAGCTCGAGCGGGTTGGTGAAGTCCAGCTCGCAGTGGGCGTAGGGGTACCGCTCGTGCAGCGCGCGGTACATCCGCCGGGCGCGCCGCGTCCGCGCGACCGGGCTCTCGTCCGGGACGGCCGACGCGACGAGCGTCTCGGGGGCGGAAGACACCCGAGCAGAGTAGATCCCGCGGCTGTCAGTCCCGGCCCCGGGCGCCGCGGTGGTCGAGGGGCGCAAACCGACCGTTCTGGCACACTGTGCGCGTGGACCACGAGGTTGTGCGCAGGGCACCGCTCTTCGCGGCCCTGGACAGCGAGGACGCCGAGGCGCTGCTGGCCCAGATGACGCCGGCCCGCATGGAACGCGGCGACATCCTCTTCCGGGAGGGCGAGACCGGTGACTCGCTCTACGTCATCGGCGAGGGCAAGATCAAGCTCGGCCGGTCCAGCTCCGACGGCCGCGAGAACCTCGTGGCGATCCTCGGGCCCGGCGAGATGTTCGGCGAGCTGAGCCTGTTCGACCCCGGCCCCCGCACGATGACCGCCACCGCGGTGGCCGAGACGCAGCTCCTCGGGCTGGGCAACGACTCCCTCACCGGCCTGCTGACCGGGCGGCCCGAGGTCGCCAAGGCGTTGCTCGCGGCCCTGGCCCAGCGGCTGCGCCGAACCAACGAGCACCTCGCGGACCTCGTCTTCACCGACGTGCCCGGCCGGGTGGCCAAGGCGCTGCTGGACCTCGCCGAGCGGTTCGGGCGGCCGGTGGAGGAGGGGGTCATGGTCAGCCACGACCTCACGCAGGAGGAGCTGGCCCAGCTGGTCGGCGCGTCCCGCGAGACGGTCAACAAGGCGCTCGCCGACTTCGCCGGCCGGGGCTGGCTCAAGCTCGAGGCGCGAGCGGTGCTGCTGCTCGACGTCGACCGGCTGCGGCGCAGAGCTCGCTAGCTGCTGGCCCGTCGCTCAGACGGTGCCCGAGCTCCCGTAGACCGTCACGTGGACGTGGTCGTAGTGGTTGGCCGTCGTCGACCCACGGTCCGGCATGGCTCGCCAGCCCTCGCCCGAGCGCTGGACGGTCCAGATGTGCTGCGACCAGATGACCTCGCTGACACCGAGGGCCTTGTAGTTCGCGCGGACGTAGTTGGCGATGGCCTGGCCGACCGAGCTGTTGGGAATCATGATGTCCAGCGCCTGGCCGCTGCTGTGCTCGCCACCACTGCCGGTACGGCCGCCCCACCCGGTGACACCCGAGAACAGCGCGCAGACGGCGCGGTGCACCCGGATGGCGTCCTTGGTCAGGCCGGACTCGACGGCGGACCCGGACGCACAGGCGGCCTGTGAGATGCCGGTCGGCGTCGCCGGAGCGGCCGAGGCCTTGGGCGACGGGGGCGACGGGGTGGCGGTCGGCTTCGGCGTGGTCTTCGCCGTGGGCGTTGGCGCCGGGGTCGGCGTGGGCGTCGGGGCCGGAGCGGGCGGTGGGGCCGGAGGTGGGGATCGGGGCCGCCGGGTTCACGCGGGCCTGGGGGTGGGCCGCCTCCTCCGGGCCGAGCGCCTCGGTGAGGAGCAGCTCCGACCGACCGGACCGGCTGGACCGCTCCGACAGCCGCAGCGACATGGCGGCAGCGTCCAGCTGGGCGGCGTCGGCGGTGCCGATCTGTGCGGCAGCCGGCGTGGCCGCCCCTTCGGGGACGCGAGCCGGACCCAGCGTCACGACACCCGCGCCGACGACCAGGGCAAGGCCCGCAGCCGAACGCAGGCCGACCGTGCGCCAGGGCAGGGAGCGCCAGCGGTCGGTCTTCGGGAGGGTCACCGGGAGAGCGCTGCCGCGGTGGCGGCCGGAGGCCTCGCGGCCCGTCGACGGGGGTGGTGGAGTCGCAGACATTGCTGACCACCGAACCACAGTCAGCCGCAAAAGTCACATTCAGGTCACGGTGTCGTACGCGCGTACGACCGGTGTGGTCGCACCTGCAGCGTCACACATCCCACGGCCCAGGTGCGGCTTGGGGGACGCCCGTCAGGCCGAACGGCGCCGTCCCGCACGGGCGCGAAGGTAGTCGGCGACGACGTACTCACCGAGCCGGCCGACGTCGGGGGTGAAGACCCGTCCGCCGTTGCGCCGCGCGACCGAGTCGACGAACCGGGCCAGGCCCGGGTCGTCGCCGAGAAGGAAGAAGTTCAGCGCGACCCCGTAGCGGGTCAGCGCGTCGACCTCGCCGACAGTGGCGCGGACCGTCTCTGGGGTCGTGGGCCACTGGAACACCGGCAGGCCGTCCGCCTCGAGGTGGGCAGTCGGCTCACCGTCGGTGACGATGAGGACGACGGGCTCGGCCTCGGGGTGGCGGCGCACGTGACGACCCGCGAGGAGCAGGGCGTGGTGGAGGTTGGTGCCCTGGATCCACTGCGGCTCGACCTCGGCCAGCTGCATCGGGGTGAGCGGTCGCGCGGTCCGGTCGAACCCGATGATCTGCAGTGCGTCCTGGCGGAACCGGCTCTGGATGAGGTGCGACAGCGCGAGCGCCGTCTGCTTCATGGGGCCCCAGCGGCCCTCCTGGATCATCGAGAACGACAGGTCCACGAGGAGTGCGACCGCCGCGCCCGTGCGGCGCGTGGTCTCGGCTACGGCGAAGTCCTCGACCTCGAGCCGTATGCCGCGATCCTCACCGTCGCGAGGCATACCTAAACCCGCGCGGCGCAGCACGGCGTTCTGGACCGTCCGTACCGCGTCGAGCGGCCGCTCGTCGCCGAACTCCCACGGCAGGTATGCGCCGGTGCGCTCGTCGGCGCCGCCCGACCGCGGGTCGACGTGCGAGCCGGACGCGTCGGCGTCGAGGTGCTGGAAGATCCGGCGCAGCGCCGTCTCGCCCAACCGCCGCAACGCCTTGGGGGTCAACGACAGTCCGTCGGAGTCGGACCGGAGGTAGCCCTGTCGCTCCAGCTCGCGCTCGAGCTCGCGCAGCGCCTCGAAGTCGCGGACCGACGACCCGGGCAACTGCCGCTCCAGGGTGTCGACGTCGACGTCGTCGAGGCCGCTGCCGAGCGCCGACGCCTGGGACAGCTGGTTCTCCAGCGCCTCGAGGTCGGCGAGGTCGGCCACGGCGCCGACCGCGTCGCCCATGCCGAGGGACTCGTTGCCGTCGATGTCGGCCGGCTGGCGGCCGCGGAACATCCCGGGTCGCAGCGACCGGAGCGAGTCGGCCAGCTGGGTCATCTCCATCTCGAGGCCCATGTCCTGCATGGCCTGCTGCATGAGGCCAGCGAGCTCCTCGCGCTGTTCGCGAGAGAGCGAGCGCATCATCCGCTCGGCGGCGGCCTGACGCCGGGCGAGCGCGTCGATGAGCTCGTCGACGTCCTTCGGGTTCTCGGGGAAGAACTCACCGTGCTTCTCCATGAACTGGTCGAAGTCCTCGGTCGTGTCCTCCCCGCGAGCGTGCTTGGCCAGCAACGCGTTGAGGTCGGCCATCATCTCCCGGACCGCCTCCATGGCGGCCGGGTTCTGACCCGAGAGGGCCTCCTTCATCCCGGCGAACTGCGCGTCGAGAACCTCCTTGCGCAGCAGGTCGAGCACGTTCTGCCAGTGCTGCTGCCCCTCGGCGCTGCGCCACTGGTAGTCGTTCAGCTCCCGGACCTGGCCGGCGGTGTCCTCCGGCAACGTGTCGAGCGACATCTCGGCGAGCCGGGCGTCGTCGCCGTCGCGGCCGGCCAGGAACTCCCGCTCAGCGGACAGTGCCTGGTCGAGCTCCTCGCGGACCTGGTCGAGGGTTCCGGCCAGGTTGCCGCGCCGCTCCACCTCACGCCGCCGGCGGGCCAGCTCGCGGCGCAGCTCGTCGAGCCCGGCCCGGTCGCCGAGACCGCGCCGCATGAGGCGCTCCATGGCCTCGCGCAGCGAGGAGCCCTCCATGACGTCGTGCCCGATCTCGTCCACCGCCGCCCGGACGTCGAACGGTGGCGCCAGCGGGTCGGCGCCGCCGTCCCAGGAGCCGTAGCGGTAGCGCCCGGCGCGATGCCTCCCGGAGGGCACGTCAGCTCCCGTAGATCGTCTGGCCGTCGGCCTGGACCTTGGACAGCCGCCTCGTCAGGTGCAGGCCCTCGAGGACGAACTCGACCGCCGCCGCCACCTGACCCGGCGACACCGAGTCCTCGCCGACGCCGAGCCGGGCCAGGATCGCCGCCAACCCGGGCGTCGTACCCAGCTGCGACAGCAGCGTCGTCGCCGGGACGAGGTCACCGGTCTCCACGACCGAGCCGTCCTCGAAGTGCGCCGTCACGCCGGACAGGTCCGTGCCAGCAACCCGCTCCCGGAAGGTCGCCGCCGTCGAGAGGCGCAGCAGGTGGCCGATGACCTCGAGCTCGCGGCCCTCCTCGCCCATCTCGAACTCGACCTTGCCGCGCAGCGTCGGCAGCACGTCGGCGAGGTCGCCGATGCGCGCCACCGCGTCCTCCTCGCCGGTCAGCGCCGCCCGCCGCAGCGCGGACGCCGACGTCGCCTCGGCCGCCGCGATGGCGAACCGCGCCGAGACGCCGGAGCGCTGGTCGACCGAGGACGACGTCCGCAGCTCCATGACCAGCCGGGCGATGACCTCGAGCAGGTGGGCGGGCACCGCCGCCACGAGTCCGGCCTCCTGGCGTGATCAGCGCGACCTCCTCGTCCACGTCGTCGAGGTAGTGGGTGCGGACCTCGGAGCCGAACCGGTCCTTGAGCGGGGTGATGATCCGGCCGCGGTTGGTGTAGTCCTCGGGGTTCGCCGAGGCGACCACCAGGACGTCCAGCGGGAGCCGGACCGCATACCCGCGGACCTGGATGTCGCGCTCCTCCAGCACGTTGAACAGCGCGACCTGGATGCGTTCGGCGAGGTCGGGCAGCTCGTTGATGGCGAAGACGCCACGGTGCGCCCGGGGCAGCAGCCCGTAGTGGATCGTCTCGGGGTCGCCGAGCGTGCGGCCCTCGGCGACCTTGGTCGGGTCGACGTCGCCGACGAGGTCGCCGACGCTGGTGTCGGGAGTCGCGAGCTTCTCGGTGTAGCGGTCGTCGCGATGCCGCCACTCGATCGGCACGTCGTCACCGTCGTTCTCCGAGGCGGCGACCAGCGTGCGGCAGCGCTGGCAGATGGGCGCCAGAGGCTCGTCGTGGATCTCGCAGCCGGCGATGTAGGGCGACCACTCGTCGAGGAGGCCGCCGATGGTCCGCATCAGCCGGGTCTTGCCCTGGCCGCGCTCGCCGAGCAGGACCATGTCGTGTCCCGCGAGCAGGGCCCGCTGGACGTCGGGCAGGACGCTGTCGTCGAACCCGACGATCCCGGGGAAGGGGTTCTCCCCCGCTCGGAGGAGACGGACGAGGTTCGCGCGGATCTCGGCCTTGACGGTGCGCGGCTCGTGTCCGGAGGCGCGCAGCTGCCCGATGGTGGCGGGCTCAGGGTGGTGGGTCACTCATTCACGTTACGTCCGCCGTCTGCGGACCGGTACCGCAGGTAGTCCAGCTGGGCTCTGACGCTCAGCTCGGCGTAGGGCCAGACCTCCTTCGGCACGTCCGCGTAGACCCGCGCGACGACCTGTCGGGGCTCCGTGTCGCCGGCCGCCAGAGCCGCCCGGACCTCGTCGAGCCGCTCGGCCCGGTGGTCGAGGTAGAACCGGACGGTGGCCGCCGCGTCGGGCACCAGGGGACCGTGGCCGGGCAGGATCCGCGCCGCCTCCCCGGACGCCGCGAGGCGTTCGATCCGATTCAACGACGCGAGGTATGCGGCGAGCTCACCGTCCGGCCACGCCACCACCGTCGTCCCCCGGCCGAGGACGGTGTCGCCGGTCAGCAGCGCCGACTCGGCCGGCAGCAGGAACGAGACCGAGTCACCGGTATGCCCGGGGGTGGTGACGACGGTGACCTCCAGCCCGCCGACC
Organism: uncultured Actinomycetota bacterium; assembly: GCA_963757225.1. Lineage (GTDB taxonomy): Bacteria > Actinomycetota > Actinomycetes > Actinomycetales > Dermatophilaceae > Lapillicoccus. Next base: position 13,994 of record CAVWQU010000017.1, on the reverse strand, counting down.
CGCACCGTCTCCCCGTCGGCCAGGTCGTCGTGCCCGGTTCCGATGGCGCGGACCGGCGCCGCGGTCTGGGCCGCGAAGTGCTCTGCCGCCTCCGCGTGGTCGAGGTGGTGATGGGTCAGGAGGGTCAAAGCCACTCGGGCGCCCCGATCCTCGACGAACCGCAGCACACGTTCGAGGTGCTCCAGGTCCAGCGGGCCGGGGTCGACGACGACGGCCTCGGTCGAGCCGGGTTCGAGCAGGACCCACGTGTTCGTGCCCTCGAGGGTCATCGGGCCGGGGTTGGGGGCGAGCAGGCAGTAGGCCCGCTCGCTCACTGCTCCGGACTGCCAGCCGTCCGCCTCCACGGACGTGACGCTAGTGCCTGCCGTTCGGCTCGGCTCGCAGCCCAGCACCTTGGCTCACCACATTCCGGTAGCCGAGCCGCTCGGCTCACAGCCGAGCCGAGCGGCGGTTGAGGCCTACGGCAGATCCGCCCGGATCATCGGCTGGCCGGCCACCTCGACCAGCTGCGGCATGACCGCGCGGGTCGGCCGGGAGGTGGTGACGAGGTCCGCGGCGGCGGTGGCGTCGCGGACCCATTCGACCGCAACGACGGTCGGCGGCAGCAGGATCGCCTCGCCCATCCCGTATGCGGCAAGCAGCTCTGCTGGGTCGGTCCAGTCTGCGTGGTCGGCCTCGGAGGTGTCGTCGTCGGGAATCTGGCCGTCGGGCAGGAGGGCGGCGAAGATGAACGTGTCGTAGCGCCTCGGCTCGAACTCCGGCGTCACCCAACGAGCCTGCACCGAGAGCAGGTCGGAGCGCAGCACCAGTCCGCGCCGCAGGAGCAGCTCGGCGAAGGACTGCTCCTTGGACAGCAGCGCAGCCCGTTCGGCGTCCCACTCCGGGTCCCGCAGGTCGGCGACCACGGTGTCGGTCGAGGGTCCGGCGAGCAGGACCCCGCACTCCTCGAACACCTCACGCACGGCGGCGCAGACCAGCGCCCGAGCAAGACCTTCCTCACACCCCAACAGGGCGGCCCACTCGCGCGGCTGCGGCCCGGCCCACGGCAGGTCGGCGGCGTCGTCGCGCGGATCGACGCCGCCGCCCGGGAACACCCACGTCCGTGGCGCGAACGCCATGGTGGCCACCCGGCGCAGCATGAACACCTCGACCCGCGCGTCGGCGGCGTCGCGGACGAGCATCACCGTCGACGCATACCGGGGCCGGGCGGCGTCGCTGCGCTGCCCGGCGAGCCAGGCGGCGGCCTGCGGCCCGAGGACTCCGGGCGCGAAGTCACGAACCGTCACGGCGACCGCGTCAGTCGGCGACCGCGACGACGATCTCCACCTCGACCGGCGAGTCGAGCGGCAGCGACGCCACACCGACCGCCGACCGCGCGTGGACGCCGGCGTCGCCGAAGGCCCGGCCGAGCAGCTCGCTGGCGCCGTTGATGACACCGGGCTGGCCGGTGAACGACGGGTCCGACGCGACGAACCCGACCACCTTGACCACGCGGGTCACCGAGTCGAGGTCACCGACGACCGACTTGACCGCCGCGATCGCATTGAGCGCGCAGATCTGGGCGAGGGCCTTGGCGTCGTCCGCGGGGACCAGTCCATGCCCGTCGCCGACCTTGCCGGTCTGGGGGAGGTCGCCGGACACCATCGGCAGCTGACCGGAGGTGAAGACGAGGTTGCCCTCGCGCAGGGCGGGGACGTAGGCGCCGGCGGGGGTCGCCACGTCCGGGACGCTGAGCCCGAGCTCGGCCAGCCGGTCTTCGACAGCACTCATCGCGCGCCTCAGCCCTTCGGTCGCTTCAGGTAGGCCACGAGACCGTTGCCGTCCGGGCCGGTCACCACCTGGACCAGCTCCCACCCGTCCTCGCCCCAGTTGTCGAGGATCTGCTTGGTGGCGTGGATCATCAGCGGAACCGTGGCGTACTCCCACTTCGTCATGGCGTCACTGTAGGGGTCGCTCGGACACCGCGACACGCGGTGTTTCACCCCGATGTGTGAGTGCTGAGGCCCCTGGTGCTGTCACGCTCCTTCCATGGAGAAGAACTGGCTCGACCGCAACTGGGTGATGCTCCTCGTCCTGGGGATCGTCGCCATCGTCTTCGGCATCATGGCGATCGTCTGGCCGGACGTCACGGCCGTCGCGTTCACAGTGCTGTGGGGCTGCTGGGCGCTCCTCGCCGGACTCGTCTACATCGTCGGCGCGTTCACCAGGGACGCCACCGGCAGGGGCTGGCTCATCCTCTTCGGCGCCGTCTCGATCCTCGCCGGCCTGCTCGCGGTGATCCACCCGTTCGACGTGGCGGTCGTGCTCACCTGGATCCTCGGGATCTGGTTCATCATCGGGGCGATCTTCCAGGCGTTCGGCGCCTTCTCCAGCACCCGTACCCGCCCGCGGTGGATGCTGCTCGTGGCCGCGGCGCTGTCCCTGCTCATCGGGATCCTGTTCGTGGCCCGTCCGGGCGTCGGCGTCCTGTCCATCGTCATCTGGATCGCCATCCTCGCGATCATCTGGGGCATCGTGCTCGTCATCGCCGCCCTCATGGCTCGCAGCGTGGGCAAGGAGCTCGACGCCGCGTCGGCCCAGCCGGCGTGAACCTCAGGGCAGCGTGCCGGAGACCGGGCTGCGCCGGGTGACGCAGTAGGCCCGACCGCTGGGGTCGAGCAGGGTGGTCCAGTTGTCGGTGCGGCGGACCACCCGGCCACCCAGCTCCACGTGCCGAGCGACCTCGGCGTCGCGGTCCTCGCTGGCGAGGTCGAGGTGCATCCGCACCGGTGCGGCCTCGTCGTCGGTGCGCTGCAGCAACACCCGCAGCGGCTGGCCCGGCGGCGGCAGGATGCGGTCGAACTGCGGCGAGCCGCCCTCCACGTGCGGCCACGACGTCAGCTGCGACCAGAACCCGGCCTCGGCGTCGAAGACGGCCGGCGGGATGTCGAGGCACACCTGGTCCACGAGGCTCGCCCCACCCGGCCAGCCCACCGGTCCGGGGCGCTGCCCGCTGCGGTGCGGGACGATGCAGAAGACCAGCCCGCCGGGCGAGCGGCCCACCACGTAGCCCTGCCCGGTGTCGTGCAGCTCGGCCCCGAGCCCCCTCGCCGCCGCGACCAGCCCGTCCACGTCGTCGGTGTGCACGTCGAGGTGCATCCCGCCCGGAGGCTGCGCCCCGACGACCTGGACCCGCACCGGACCGTCCCCGTCCGGCGGCTCCAGGCTGGCGAACTCCCCGTCCACGCCCCGCCGCGCCGACAGGGGCCAGCCGGTGACGGCGACCCAGTACGCCTCGGTCGCCACCGCCTCCGGAGCCGCCGTGTCGAGGAACGCCGTCAGCCAGGTGACCGCCACGAAGGCACGCTACCCATGGCAGGGTCCCCTCATGCCCGACGTCGCACCCCCGAGCCATACGACCGCATACGGGATCGACCCCGACCAGGTCTACGACGTCCGGATGCCCACCACCGATCCCACCGGCACGACCGTCGTCGTCGTCCACGGCGGCTTCTGGAAGCCCGAGTGGGACCGCACCCACGCGGCGCCCCAGGCGCAGGCCTTCGCCGGTGCCGGGCACCACGTCGCCGTGGTCGAGTACCGACGGACCGGTATGCGGGGGGGCGGCTGGCCCGGGACGTTCGCCGACATCTCGGCGGCGGTCGACGCGGTCCTGGCCGACCCGGCCCTGCCGGACCGCCTCGTCCTCGTGGGTCACTCGGCCGGCGGCCACCTCGTCACGCTCGCGGCGACCCGACCCGAGGCGCGGTCGCTGGCGGGAGTCGTCGCGCTCGCCGGCTGCGTCGACCTCGCGCTGACGCACGAGCTCGGGCTGGGCGACGGAGCGGCGGCCCGGTTCATGGGCGACGCCGACTCGGCGTCCTGGACGGCGGCCGACCCCGCCGCCCACGTCCCTCTCGCGCCGGTCGTCCTGGTCCACGGCGACGCCGACGACACCGTCCCGCTTGACGGTGTCGGTGAGCTACGACAAGCGGCAGGCCCTGGAGAATCGGCCCGAGCTGCTCCGGCTGCCCGGTGTCGGCCACGACGAGCTCATCGAGCCGGCCGTGCCCGCCTTCCGGGTGGTCCTCGATGCGGTGGCCCGGTTGGCCGGGTCGTAGGGTCACCCGCATGTCCGCGCGCACCACGTCCGGCGTGCGGCTGCACATCGTGACCGGCAAGGGCGGCACCGGGAAGACCACGGTGGCCGCGGCGATGGCCATGGCTCTGGCCTCCGGCGGTCACCGCGTCCTGTTGGTCGAGGTCGAGGGCCGGCAGGGCATCAGCCAGACCTTCGACGTGCCGCCGCTGGCCACCGAGGAGGTCCGGATCGCGGGCGCCGCGGGCGGCGGGGAGGTCTGGGGCCTGTCGGTCGACGCCAAGGCGGCCCTCATCGAGTACCTGCAGATCTTCTACAAGCTCGGCCGGGCCGGTGGGGTGCTGGAACGGTTCGGTGCGGTCGACTTCGCGACGACAATCGCTCCCGGTGTGCGGGACGTGCTGCTCATCGGCAAGGTCTACGAAGCGAACCGCCGGCGCGCCGCCGGCCACCACTCGCGTCACGACACGACGCCGGCCTACGACGCGATCGTCCTCGACGCACCGCCGACCGGCCGTGTGGTGCGGTTCCTCTCGGTGAACGAGGAGGTCGCCGACCTGGCCAAGGTCGGGCCGATCCGGTCCCAGGCCGACTCGATCACGACGATGCTGACGTCCCCGCAGACCGCGGTGCACGTGGTCACGCTGCTGGAGGAGATGCCGGTCCAGGAGACCGTCGACGCCGTCACCGAGCTCCGCGCCGCCCGCCTGCCCATCGGGGACGTCGTCATCAACCAGGTCCGCGCGCCGCTGCTGCGGCCGCGCGAGCTGGCCGCGGCTGCCCGGGGCACCATCAGCCGACCCAAGGTCCGAGCCGGGCTCGACGCCGCCGGGCTCACGGTCACCGATCCTCTCGTCGAGGGGCTCATCGCCGAGGCGCGCGACCATGCGCTGCGGGTGGCCCAGGAGACCGAGCAGCTCGCCCTGCTCGAGCACCTCGAGCGGCCGATGTTCCGGCTGCCGATCAACCCTGACGGCGTCGACGCGTCCACCGTCCGGGAGTTCGCCGACCTGCTGGCCGACCACGGCTGGCTCGCGGACCAGGTTCAGCCATGAGCACGCGGGCCACCCCACGTTCGCCGCGTCTGGACGTGGACGCCCTGCTGGCCGACCGGCGTACCGACATCGTCGTGTGCTGCGGGTCCGGCGGGGTCGGCAAGACGACGACGGCCGCGGCGCTCGGCCTGCGGGCGGCCGAGCAAGGTCGCAAGGTGGTCGTCCTCACCATCGACCCGGCGCGCCGGCTGGCCCAGTCGATGGGGCTCACCGAGCTCGACAACACGCCCCGCCCGGTCGAGCACATCGACGAGGCGGCCGGCGGCTCGCTCGACGCGATGATGCTCGACATGAAGCGGACCTTCGACGAGGTCGTCGTGGCCCACTCCACACCGGAGAAGGCCGACCAGATCCTCGCGAACCCCTTCTACCAGGCCGTCTCCAGCTCCTTCGCGGGCACGCAGGAGTACATGGCCATGGAGAAGCTGGGCCAGCTGCACCAGGAGGTCCGCGCCAACGGCGGCAACGGCGGACCGCGGTGGGACCTCATCGTCGTGGACACACCCCCGTCACGGTCGGCGCTCGACTTCCTCGACGCACCGAAGCGGCTCGGCTCGTTTCTCGACGGCCGGTTCATCCGGCTCATCTCGGCCCCCGCCAAGGCCGGCGGCCGGGCCGGGCTCCGCGTCTTCAACGTCGGGATCGGGCTCGTCTCGTCGACCCTGTCGCGAGTGCTCGGCGGTGAGATGCTCCGCGACGTCCAGACGTTCGTCGGGGCGCTCGACACGATGTTCGGCGGGTTCCGCCAGCGGGCGGACCAGACGTATGCGTTGCTGGCCCAGGGTTCGACGGCGTTCCTCGTCGTCGCCGCCCCCGAGCGGGACGCCCTGCGCGAGGCGTCGTACTTCATCGCCCGGCTGGAGACCGAGCGGATGCCGCTGACCGGGCTCGTCCTCAACCGCGTCCAGCAGGTGCAGGCTCCCGGGCTGAGCGCAGCGCGGGCGCGGGCGGCAGCGGAGGACCGGGCCGACGACGGCGACCATCTCACCGCCGGACTGCTGGCCCTGCACGCGGACGTCGCGGGGGCCGCCGACCGGCAGCGCAAGCTCGCCCGACGGTTCTCGGTCGGACATCCGGGTACGCCGGTGGCGGAGGTTCCGGCCCTCGCCGAGGACGTCCACGACGTCGAGGGCCTGCGGCGGGTCGGCGAGGCGCTCGCCGCCGGGTAAGCGCGAAGCGCTAAGACACCGCTAGGACGCGGTGGGGACCTGCGTCTGGTCGAGGCGAGCCGTCTGGAACAGGCTCCACCACGACGTCACATTCGGGTGGCGGCGCAGCATGGCGCGGCGCTCGCGCTCGGTCATCCCGCCCCACACGCCGAACTCGGTCCGGTTGTCGAGGGCGTCGGCCAGGCACTCGGCGATGACCGGGCACTTCTGACAGACGATCTTGGCGTTCTGCTGCGCGGCTCCGCGCACAAAGAGGGCGTCAGGGTCGTTGCTGAGGCAACGTCCTTGGCTCGCCCAGTCCGCCTGCAGCCCCCCGGCTGCACGCGTACGGCCCGAGGTGGTAACCCCGCTCGGCCTGCTCTCGACAATGGTCACGATGTTTCCCGCTTCCGCTTCTCCCGTGGTACGAACTGGGACACGATGCGGCGAATCGGGTTCAGGCCCACCGAATGTGTCGAAAACGACACTAGGAAGAGCGGCGGTATGGAACCATCGTCCACACGGATGATTGTCCGGTGGACGGGGGGTAGTCCGATCGGACTACCCTGTACGGACGACTGGGGGACGACGGGCGCGGTAGAGCGCGACGCATACCGGTTGCGTCTCGGCCCCTCGCGGTTGTCCGGGCCGACGAGCCTGTCAGGTTAGCCTTGGTCGCGTGAAGGCCGGCCGGACGACCAATATCGCAAGCATCATCCCGCTTCTTGGGGCGTTCCTCGGTGCTGCCCTGGTCATGGGACTTCTCGGGGCCGGCCTCGTCATGCCCACCGTCGGAGCCGCCGGGGCGATCACGCGGACCGGGGTCGACATGTTCGACGCGCTGCCGAGCGAGTTCACCGCTGCCACCCTGTCCCAGCAGTCCAAGATCCTCGACGCCAAGGGCAACGTCATCGCGACGCCCCACGACGAGAACCGCATCATCGTGCCGCTCGACCAGGTCGCTCCGGTCATGCAGAAGGCCCAGATCGCCATCGAGGACAGCCGCTTCTACGAGCACGGCGGCGTCGACGTGCGCGGTGTCGTCCGCGCGCTGGTCTCCAACGCATCGGGCTCGGTCAACACCTCCGGTGGGTCCACGCTGACGCAGCAGTACGTCAAGCTGACCCTGCTCGATACGGCCCTCAAGGCCGGGGACACGCAGGCCGCCCAGGCCGCGGTCACCCAGCGCGGCCTCGCCGGCGTCACCCGCAAGCTCCAGGAGCTGAAGTACTCGATCCAGCTCGAGAAAGAGCAGTCGAAGGACCAAATCCTCCAGGGCTACCTCAACATCGTCTACTACGGCGACCAGGCCTATGGCGTTCAGGCGGCCGCGAAGCACTACTTCAACAAGGACGCCAAGGACCTCAGCCTCACCGAGGCGGCTCTCATCGCCGGCCTCGCGCAGAACCCCGGCACCACCGACCCGGTGAACAACCCGGAACGGGCGATCGCCCGCCGCAACGTGGTCCTCGACCGGATGCACGAGCTCGGGCTCATCACCGACAAGGAGATGACCGACGCCAAGGCGGTCAAGCTCACCGACATGCTCCATGTCACGGCCGCGCCCACCGCCTGCCAGGCCGCCGGTGACGTCTACGCATACTTCTGCGACTACGTCATCAAGTGGCTCGAGCTCGACCCGTCCCTGGAGCAGACGCTCGGCAAGACGGTCGACGAGCGCAAGGCCAAGATCTTCGGTGGCGGCCTGACCATCCAGACGACGCTCGACCCGGACGTCGCCAAGCACGCCCGCGACGAGGTGCTCAGCCGGGTGCCGCAGGGGAACTCCTACACGATCGGCGCGGCTGCGGTCAGCATCGACCCGACTACCGGCGCCGTCCGCAGCATGGCTCAGAACACCAAGTACATCCTCAACTCCAAGAACTTCGGCGAGACCGTCGTCAACTGGGGTGTCGACACCAAGTACGGCGGCTCGGGCGGGTTCCAGTTCGGCTCGACGGAGAAGGCGTTCACCCTGGTCACCGCCCTGGAGCAGGGCCTCCCGATCAACACGACGGTCAACGCCAAGCAGGCGGGGCCGAGCCAGGCGGCGAGCTACACCAATGCCGACCTCCCCGACGCCTGCGGTGTCCCGAAGCGCGCTCCGGCCTGGAGCGTCCGCAACGACGAGACCGCCGGCGGCCAGATGACGATCACCCAGGCCACGGCCCGGTCGATCAACACGGCGTTCATCGCCCTCGCCGCACAGGTCGGGGTCTGCAAGGTGCAGGAGACCGAGACCCGGATGGGGCTGCACCGGGCCGACGGCAACCCGATCTCCAAGGTCGGCCCGTCGGGGATCATCCTCGGGACGCAGGAGGTCTCGCCGATGACCGTGGCGAGCGCCTACGGCTCGCTGGCCAACAACGGCATGCACTGCACGCCCATGCCGGTCCAGAGCATCACGGGTCCGGACGGCAAGGAGCTGGCGTTCGACAAGCCAGGCACCAAGAACTGCAGCCAGGTCGTCAACGCCGAGGTCTCGCACGGCGTGGCCAACATCATGACCTCGGTCCTCACCGGCAACGGCACCGGAGCCAAGAGCGCGCTGGCCGGCGGCCGGATCGCGGCCGGCAAGACGGGAACGACCGACAAGAACAACGAGACCTGGTTCGTCGGCTACACCCCGCAGCTGACCACCGCGGTGTGGGTCGGTACGCCGCTCGGCAACAGCCAGGCCCTGGACAACATCGCCCTCCCCGGCGGTCCCTACAAGACCGTGTTCGGCGCGAGCATCGCCGCCCCGACGTGGAAGGGGATCATGGACTACGCCCTCGCGGGGCAGCCCAACGTCGGCTTCCCGGCTCCGACCGACAAGGTCGCCAACGGCGACAAGGTCGATCTCGGCTCCATCGCCGGGCAGACCGTCGCCAACGCCACGGCCGCCCTCCAGGCGCAAGGCTTCACCGTGACGGTGGGACGTCGTGTCAACTCGAACTACCGGCCCGGCCTCGTGGCGGCCACCAGCCCACAGGGCACGGCGAACCGCGGTAGTCAGATCACGCTGTACATCTCCGCGGGTCCGGCGCAGCCGCAACCGCAGCAACCGCAGCAACAGCCGCAGCAACCGGCTCCACCGGCCACCCCGCCACCCGCGGGGGCCGGCAATGGGAACAACGGAAATGGCAATGGAAACGGCAATGGAAACGGCGGGGGCGGCCCCGGTCCCGGCTAGTCCCGGCCGGACCGGCGACCCGTTCGCTAGCCGGCCAGCACCTTCCGGACGACGGCGGCCACCCGGCCGCCGTCGGCGCGTCCGGCCACGCGCGGCTGGACGGCCTTCATGACCAGGCCCATCTGCGGCATACCCGTCGCTCCGGTCTCGGCGACGGCCTCGGCGACGAGCGCCTCGATCTCCGCGTCCCCGAGCTGGGCGGGCAGGTAGGTCTCGATGATGGCGAGCTCGGCATCCTCCTTGGCGGCCAGCTCGGCCCGACCGGCGCCGGTGTAGGCGGTGGACGCCTCGCGGCGCTTCTTGGCCTCCTTGGCGATGACCTTGAGCACGTCGTCGTCGCTCAGCTCGCGGGCCTCGGTCCCGGCGACCTCCTCGGTCGTCACCGAGGTGAGGACCATCCGGAGGGTGCCCGCGCGCACCGCGTCGCGGCTGCGGATCGCGTCGGTGAGGTCGGAGCGCAGGGTGTCCTTGAGGCGGCTCATGCGGTGAGTCTCTCAGGCGGCGTCCGGACGGGCCGCGGACGGGATCATGCGAGGATCGAGACATGCATCCCGTCGTCCGCGCCGCGTCGGTGGTCGGTGCCGCGGGTGCGCTGGGACTCGGGTATGCGTCGCTGGTCGAGCGCAACGCGTATGTGCTGCGCCGCTTTACGCTGCCTGTCCTGCCCCCCGGTCACCGGGCGATGCGCGTCGTTCATCTGAGCGACCTGCACCTGATGCCCGCTCAGCGCCGCAAGGCTGCTTGGGTGGCCGGTCTGGCCGATCTGCGGCCCGACCTCGTGGTCAACACGGGCGACAACATCTCCCAGGCTGAGGCGATCCCCTTCGCGCTGGAGGCGTTCTCGGCGTTCGAGGGGATCCCCGGGGTCTTCGTCCTGGGGTCGAACGACTACTTCGTGCCGCAGCCGAAGAACCCCCTCCGCTACCTCTTCCCCGCGCGGAGCCCCAAGCCGCCAACGCCGTCGCCCCGGCTGCCGACCGAGGACCTGGTCAAGGGCATGCTCGACCTCGGCTGGACCGACCTGACCAACGCCCGCGTGACGCTCGACGTGGCCGGGTCACCGGTCGAGCTCGTGGGCGTCGACGACCCGCACCTCAAGTACGACCGCTACGGGCTGGTCGAGGGCCCGTTCTCCCCCGACGCCGCCCTGGCGATGGGCGTCACCCATGCGCCGTACCAACGGACCCTCGACGCGATGGCCCGTGACGGCGCAGAGGTCATCATCGCCGGTCACACCCACGGCGGACAGCTCTGCCTGCCCGGCGTCGGGGCGCTGGTGACCAACTGCGACCTCGACCGCGGCCGCGCCAAGGGCCTGTCGCGATGGTGGCCCGGTGCCGGCCGCGCCCTCGGTTCCCCCGCTCCCCCGGACGCCGCCTGGCTCGAGGTCTCGGCCGGGCTCGGGACCTCCCCGTATGCGCCGGTGCGGTTCGCGTGCCGGCCCGAGGCCACGCTCCTGACTCTGGTCGCCCGCGCCTGAGCAGCGCCCGATTTCAGCCGGTCGGCTCCGCTCGGCTATCCTCACTCTTCGCTGCCTCGCGCCGGTTCACCAGGTCGGAACGGGGTGGTGAGCCACGGGGTGTGGCGCAGCTTGGTAGCGCGCTTCGTTCGGGACGAAGAGGCCGCAGGTTCAAATCCTGTCACCCCGACCCAGGTGATGTCTCAGGACATCGGCGACAGGGTGAACCCTCAGGGTGCGCCCTGTTTCGCGTTTTGGGGTTGGTGTCGGCGGGTGGGCGATGAGCTCGTGGGCCCTCCGGTTGCGATGGGCGCTGGCGATCACCTCCGACCGATGAGATTCACTCCGATCTGAAGTCAACCGGGGTAAGCGAGTTTCGCATCGAAAGGAACATCAGTGGGCTACGAGCTGAGCGCCGAGCGCTCCCGGGCGGCGTTGAAGGACCACACGGCGCGGTTGGCGACATCTGCTCGCGCGGCCGGTCCAGATGCGCCGGTGCCAACGGCGCCGGGTTGGACCGTGGCTGCCCTGGTTGAACACCTGGGCCAGACCCAGCATTGGGTGTCAGAGCTCCTCGAGCGCCGCGTCACTGACCCGACGCAGCTGCCTACTGAGATGGACGCGATGCCGGCCGATTCACGGTCCTGGTCGGACTGGCTCGACGAGAGCGCTGGCCGCGCGGCCGCGGCCGCTTCTGACGCTGCCCTTGTGGCACCGGTATGGAACGCGGCAGGCGACGAGCGCACTGGAGGAGAGTTCTGGCTGGACAGCCTCCTCAACGAGGCAGTAGTGCACGGTTTCGACGCGGCGGCTGCCGCCGCGGGAAGTGCCGCAGCCGCGGCTGACTCCTATGACGTCGACGCCGATGTCGCCGTCGAACTGGTCACCAACCACCTGGCGATGCTCACCTCGCCGACGTGGTCCGCACAGCGCTCGGAGTCGGCCGACGCGCTGCGAGGCCGCGGAGAGACTCTGCTGTGGCGCGCCACCGACGAGTCGAGTCTCGACGAGTCCACCGCGTGGTTCATCGAGCGCCGGCCCGACGGTGTGCAGTGGCAACACCGGGACGACACAGCGGACGCGACCATCTCCGGTCCCGCCAGATCACTGCTGCTGATCCTGACACGCCGCGTTAGCCCGACGTACGGACAGGGCGGCGCCGTCACGATCGACGGCAATGTCGACCTGGTTCGCCACTGGATCCGGCACACCGCTCACGACGCCGGTTAAGGTGTCGCTCCCCCTGCGCCACGGAACCATAGGGTTGCTGCGGTGAGGGTCGAGATGGCCAGTCGTGCGGGGCATGCCTTGCGCACCAACGAGGACTTCATCGGTGCAACCACGGGGCTGGCTGTGCTGCTCGACGGTGCCGGCATACCGAACACCGAGGCCATCTGTGTTCACGGGGTCGCGTGGTATGCGTCGACGCTCGGGTCAGCCATGCTGGCGTGCTGGGCCCGGCGAGAAGCTCTCGATCTCAAGGCTGTTCTGGCCATGGCCATCGACGAGGTCGCACAACGGCACCGGAACACCTGCGACCTCGCCAACCCCAGCAGTCCGCAGGCAACGGTCGCCATGGTGGCGATGCAGGACCAGACGTTGCACTACCTGGTTCTGGCGGACGCCTTCGTCGTTCTGGGAGCGACAGGGACAGGACCCGTTGTCGTCACGGACGGGCGCGAGGTCCAGGTGAGGCGCGAGTGTCTGGCGCCGTTGAACGGCCTGGCGGCCGGCACCCAGGAGTACCAACGGGTGCGGGCGACGGTCATCGAGGAGCTGCGCGCCCGGCGTAACCAGGCGAGCGGGTACTGGATCGCCAAGGACGATCCGGCGGCGGCCGCCGAGGCGGTCACTGGCAGCGTCCCGCTCGACGACGTCGACAGTCTCGCTCTCCTCAGCAACGGGGCCAGCCGGGTCGTGGACCCGTACGGTCTCCTGGACTGGCGAGCCCTCATGCAGCTGCTGCACTCGACGGGTCCGCACGCGCTCCTGCGGCTGCTTCGCCAACACGAGGAGGGCCGCACCGTCGGTCCCCCCGTTGACGACGCCTCGGTCACCTTCGCCGACTTCCGACGACCGCCCTGAGTCAGCTAGGAGGTCGATACTCAAGGGTTCTGAACGCCTTGCGCTGCCTCAAGGGGGAGGTGACTCAGGGGCGCGCCTAGCCTTAAGCGGTGGAGCAGACGTTCATGACTCCGAGCGGGCTCGCGGGCTGGGTCACGGGGCGCGGTCGCGAGGTGCTGCTGCTGCACGGTGGTCCGGGCATGACCGACTACATGGCCAGCCTGCTACCCGAGCTGGGGGGCTACCGGGTCGCGTCGTTCCAGCAGCGGGGCGTCGCACCGTCGACGCTGAACGGTCCCTTCGACGTGCCTACTCTGCGCGACGATGTCATTGACGTCCTCGACACGCTCGGCTGGGGGGCGCCGGCGGTGATCGGCCACTCCTGGGGCGGACACCTATTGCTGCACGTGCTGGCGGTGACGCCCAGCCGCGTGGGGGCGGCGCTGGTGGTGGATCCGCTGGGCGTGGTCGGTGACGGGGGGTACGCCGCTTTCGAGGCTGAGCTGTACAGGCGGCTCCCGGGGTCGACCGTGGTTCGGTTGACGGAGCTCGAGGTGCTGGAGGAGAAGGGTCCGTTGACAACGGCCGAGGTGCTCGAGGCGATGGACCTTGCGTGGCCGGGCTACTTCTCGAGTTTGGAGGCGGCGCACCCCATTCCGCAGACCGGTCACGCCCCGAGCGACCAGAGCTGGGCCTCGATCCGCGAGCAGCAGCCGATCCTCGCGCAGCTGCTGCGAGGCTGCACCGTGCCGACCCGGTTCGTGCACGGTGAGCTGGACCCCCTTCCGGTGTCAGCGAGCACGGACGCCGCCGCGCTCATGGGCGCGCCGGTCGACGTACTCCCGGGCAACGGCCACTTTCCGTGGCTTGAGGACCCAGGCTGTGTGCGCCGCAGCCTGGACATGCTGCTTCGGACGGACAGCTGAGGCAGACATCTCGTAGGTGCGTCTGCGTCGCCGATGACGGTTGGGCGCTACTCGACCTCCATCCGGGGGATCGGGGTCGGCTCATCCTC
>CAVWQU010000016.1:0-253959 GCA_963757225.1 uncultured Actinomycetota bacterium | reverse complement strand
CTCACCGTGGCCACGTCGGCGGCGAGGCCCGAGAGGGTGAGGGCTGGGGCAACCGTGGTGTAGCCGTCCTTCCGCAGACCGGCGGTGACCTCGTTCCACGCCGACGACCCGGAGAAGGCGCCGTGGACGAGGACGATGGTGGGCCGGGGCGTGCTGGCCTGCGCCGATGGCGCGGCGGTGGTGAACACGACGGACACCAACGCGACGACGACAGCCATGGCGAGGATGAGGAGCCGACGCGGACTCGGGAGGTTGAGGGACGGGGCGCGAGCAGGGTTGTGGGGCATCGTGTCTCCTTGGATGAATGTTCGGACGGTCATGTGGTGGTGGTGAGCCCGCCGTCGATCGTGACGTCGGTCCCGGTGACGTTGCCGGAGGCGTCACTGGCGAGGTAGGCCACGAGCCGGCCGATCTCGCCCGGTTGGGTGAACCGTCCGCTCACGCTGGCAGCGGCCGCACCGGCCGCGACCGCTGAGGGATCGGTACCGTTCTCCGCGGCGAGGGTGTCGGCGACCCCGCCAGGTCCCAGCCAGAGGTCCGTGGCGACGGGGCCGGGACTGACCGTGTTGACCCGGATGCCCTGGCCGCCGAACTCCGCGGACAGGGCCTTGCCGACGTTCGTCAGCGCGGCCTTGGCGGCCCCGTAGTCGATCACGAGCGGGTCGGGCAGGAACGCGTTGACCGAGCTGACCGTGACGATCGAGCCGTGGCCGGCCGCGAGCATCATCGGCAGGGCCGCCCGCGTGGTGCGGACGGCCGCCATGACGTTGAGCATGAACGCGGCGAGCCACTCGTCGTCGGTCACCGACAGGAAGCCGCCGGGCCGTGGGGTGACGGCGCCGACGTTGTTGACCAGGATGTCGAGCCGCCCGCGGCCCGCCGCCGCGTCGATGAGGTGGGCCGGTCCGTCGGCGGTGGACAGGTCGGCGACAACGAAGTCGACGTGCCCGGTGCGCGCCAACCGCATCAGCTCGGGTGTGGCGCGCCGGGCACCGGCGACGACCGCCACCCCTTCCTCGACGAGGGCCTCGGTGACCGCCAGGCCGATACCCTTGCTCGCGCCGGTGACGATGGCGACCTGCCCGGCGAGGCCGAGGTCCACGGGCTCAGAGCCCCTTGTCGGACAGCCACGCGAGTACCGCGTCGGCGACGTCCCGCCATCCCGCGTCGATGGTCAGGGAGTGTCCGCGCCCCTCGAACTGCTTGAGCTCGGTGACCGCCGTCGAGCTGCGGTACTGCTTCAGGGTCGAGCGAGTCACGACGTCGGGCACCGTGTGGTCCTCCAGCCCCGAGATGAGCAGCAGCGGCCCGCGGGTGCTGTTGTCGGTGTCGACCTTCGCCTCGGAGTGCATCGAGAAGTTCGCGGCCGCCGCCTGGAACAGCGGCCGGGCGGGTGACGGGATGGTCCACCGCTCGTACAGCTCGTCGGAGGCCTCCGGGGTCAGCGCGTTGCCGAAGCCGAAGCGAAACTCCTTGGCGGTCAACGAGACCGCCTTGTGCAGGTTGGTCGGGTTACCGAGAGCCGGGAAGCCGGCGCGCAGCTGCGCGAGTGGCAGGGGCAGCACGCCCTTGATCTGAGCGGGGTCGATGGCGACGGCCGCCGCTCCGCGGCCCTCGCCGAGCAGCTTCTCGGCGATGAGCCCGCCGAAGGAGTGGCCGACGATGACCGGCGGCTGGTCGAGGCCGTCGATGATGGACGCGAAGTGGCCTGTGGCGTCGTCGATCCCGACGTCGGCGACGCCCTCCGGGTCGTTCCGGGCAGCCGCGACGGTCGGCGGTTCGCCCGGCCAGCCGGGAGCGATCGGCTCGTAGCCGGCCTCGCGGAACACCGAGAGCCACGGGTCCCAGCTGGTGGCGTGTAGCCACAGACCGTGGATGAAGACGACCGGACGCGGTGATGCACTCATGGTGCTGCCTCTCGTGGTGCGCTCAAAGATCGGTTGAGGCAGGGTCCACCAGTCAGGCGGCCCGGGTCCAAGACCGGTTGGGTGCCGATCGATAACCGTGAGAACTGGTGCGGGCGCCCGTGCCGTAACCTGTAGCGGCAGAGGGAGACCGCCGACCCCGTCCGAACGGCGCCCTGTCGGAGGCGACTGTGGAGCTGGACCTGCGCCTGGTGCGCTCCTTCGTGGCCGTCGCGACCGAGCTGCACTTCGGTCGGGCCGCGGCCCGGCTGTACGTCAGCCAGCCGGCGGTGTCGAAGCAGATCCGCAAGCTCGAGGACCAGATCGGCGAGCCGCTGTTCGAACGCGACAGCCGCCACGTCACCCTCACGGCCCGCGGTCGTCAGTTCTACGACGACGCCCAGCGTCTGCTGGCCATCGCCGACACGATGCAGCAGCCGTCCCGCCCCGACGGTCTGCGGATCGCGCACATCCACGAGCTGTCGACCAGCCGCGCCGTGGCCGACGCCTTCGCGCAGGCCCACCCGGACGTGCCGCTGCTCGAGCATGCGATGGACAGCGTCACCCAGCTCAACGCCCTCCTGGAGCGCCGCATCGACGTGGCGATCCTGCGCGTCACCCCCCGGATGCGCGTGGCCCATCCGGCCGGCTGGCGGCACCGGCTGCTGCGTCTGGAACCCATGGTGCTGGTCGGGCCACGCGGCGACCCGCCGGTGACCACGGTCTCGTTCCATGAGCGCCCCGTCGACGTCCTCGCCGACCCTCCGCAGTCCGGCGCATACAACGCCTACGGGCAGTACCTCACCGCCTTCGAGCACGACCTCGGGCTCACGATGAGCTGGCTCGGCACCCCAGGGGCGTTCAGTCACTGCCTCGCTCTGGTCAACCGGGCCTCGACCCGCAACCGCCACCTCGAGTTCCTCAGCTACGCCGAGATGTACGTCGAGGCCGGTCTACCGATGCACTGGCCCGAGGAGGTCCAGCCCTACTACCCCTGGTCCCTGGCGTGGCGGGACGACGATGCGTCGGTCACCACGCGGAACCTGCTCGAGGTGGCCGCCGGGCTGGCCCGGGAGCGCGGCTGGCTCGACGTGCACCGCGCCGACCGGCCGCTGGCGCCGCCCTGGCTGCCCCCCGACGACCCGGCGCGAGCGGACCCCTCGTGGCCGGCGGGTGAGATGAGCGGCACCGCCGCGCGGGTCCGGCAGGGGTAGGGACGACGATCTCGGGGTAGGGACGGTAGATGCGCATCTTCTTCACCGGCGGCAGCGGCAAGGCCGGGCGGCACGTCGCGCCCTACCTGGCCGATCAGGGCCACGACGTCACCAACGCCGATCTCGTCCCGCTGGGCCACCCGTCGATCGCCGACCTTCGCGTCGACCTGACCGACGTCGGTGAGACCTACTCGGCCCTGGCCGGGCTGGCGACGTTCGCGGAGCTGGACCTGCCCGAGCAGCCCACCTACGACGCCGTCGTCCACTTCGCCGCGGTACCGCGGATCCTGCTGACCTCAGACGCGGCGACGTATGCGGCGAACGTCCTCAGCACCTACAACGTGCTCGAGGCCGCGACCCGGCTGGGGGTGCGCAAGATCGTGTTCGCCTCGTCGGAGACGACCTACGGGATCTGTTTCGCGCAGGGCGAGCGACGCCCGCTCTACGTGCCCGTCGACGAGGACCACCCGACGGTGCCCGAGGACGCCTACGCGATGTCGAAGGTCGCCGGCGAGGTGACGGCGCGGTCCTTCCACGCTCGCACCGGGGCCGACATCTACGGCCTGCGGATCAACAACGTCATCGAGCCGCACGAGTACGCGGAGAAGTTCCCGCCGTTCCTCGCCGACCCGGCTCGCCGGCGGCGCAACGTGTTCGCCTACATCGACACTCGCGACCTGGGCCAGATGGTGCAGCGCTGCCTGGAGACCGACGGCCTGGGCTACCAGGTCTTCAACGTCGCCGACGCCGACATGTCCGTCGCGGCGACGTCCCAGCAGATCCGGGAGCGCTTCTACGACGGCGTGGAGGTGCGCAGGGAGATGGGCCGCGACGAGACCTTCTACTCGATCGACAAGGCGCGCGACCTCCTGGGCTACGCGCCACATCACTCGTGGCGCGACGTCCTGCCCGACCCCGGGCCTGGAGACGCCTGAGCGGTCTCGCCCGCCCGGCTCAGCGTGGCGGTGGCGCACACTGGCGCCATGGTCGTGCAGCCGGTGACCGCCGAGGCTCCCGTCCTGAGCGGGACCCTGATCTTCACCCAGGCCTGGCGGGACCTGAGCTTCCTGCACTGGCGGGTCTCGCCGGAGGCCGTCGCCCCACTGCTGCCGCCGCATACGCGACCGGACGTCCACGACGGGTCCAGCTGGGTAGGGCTGATTCCCTTCCGGATGGTGGGTGCCGGCGTCGGCAGGGGGCCGGCCGTGCCGTGGTTGGGGTCGTTCGCCGAGACCAACGTCCGTCTCTACTCGGTCGACGAGCAGGGCCGCCGGGGGATCGTGTTCCGCACCCTCGAAGCGTCTCGGCTGGCCGTGGTGCTCGGCGCCCGCGCGGCGTTCGGCCTGCCGTACACCTGGGCCAGGATGCGCGTCACCGAGACGGACGGCGTGCTGGCCTACTCCTCACGGCGACGGTGGCCCGGCCCGCGCGCGGCCGCCACCCACGTCGTCATCCGTCCGGGGCAACCGATTCCGTCCGGTGACCCGCTGGCCGACTTCCTCACCGCTCGGTGGGGACTGCACACGCAGGCCTTCGGCCGCACGCTGTACGTCCCCAACCGGCACGAGATCTGGCCACTCCAGCGAGCCGAGCTGGTGCACCTCGACGATGTGCTGGTCGACGTATGCGGCCTGCCCGGCGTGAGCGCGCGACCGCCGGACTCCGTGTTGTTCTCCCGAGGTGTCCGGACCGTGTTCGCCGCCCCCATTGACGCCCGTCGGCCGTTGGCCCCCACCCGCTCGTCACAGCCGTGACAGCCACGCGTGGTCCGCGGCGTCCTTGAGGGCGTCGTCGTCCCCGCGTGCCGTGGCCTTCTCGGCTCGCAGCACCGGCAACGGGACCGTCCGGCAGCGCACCCCGAGGAGCCGACGCGTCTCGTTGCCGAACCGGGACCGTCGACCAGACCGCCGGGCGGGCGGCGAAGGGGATCAGCACTCGGCCTTCGTCGTCGGTCTCGACAAAGGTCAGCTCGAGCAGGACGTCGTCGCGGCGGTAGCCCGCTCCGATGGCGTCGTCGTCGACGGGGGCCGTGTGCCAGCCGTCGCCGACCAGGAGGTCATCGATCGCCGCGCGGTCACTCAGCCGTACCGCCAGGTCGACGTCACCATGCTCGCGAGTCACCTGTCCGACCCAGAAGTCGACCGCCCATCCCCCGAAGAGCCAGTGGTCGACGCTGCGCTCACGGAACAGCTGCGCGACGCTGCCGATCGCGTCGAGCTGGGCGCCGGAGTGCGAGCTCACGCCGGGCTGGTCCATGGTCGGCGACAGTAGCGCGGTGGCATGGCGCGACTAGCCTGACGACCGTGGAGCGGGTGCGGTGGGGCGTCATCGGCGTCGGTGACGTGACGGAGAGCAAGAGCGGGCCGGGCCTCCAACGGGCCGAGCGCTCCGAGCTGGTCGCGGTGATGCGCCGGAACGCCGACCGCGCCGCGGACTACGCCCGGCGACACGGGGTTCCGCGGTGGTACGACGATGCCGACGAGCTGATCAACGATCCCGAGGTCGACGCCGTCTACGTGGCCACCCCACCCGACTCCCATCGGGACTACGCCGTCCGCGTCGCGCAGGCCGGGAAGCCGGTCTACGTCGAGAAGCCGATGGCGCGCACCGCGGCCGAGTGCGAGGAGATGATCTCGGCCTGCGAGGACGCTGGGGTCGGTCTGTTCGTGGCCTACTACCGGCGCGCGATGCCGCGGTTCGCCACGGTCAAGCAGCTCGTGACCAGCGGCCGGATCGGCGAGCTGCGCTCGGTCACCGTCCGTCACGAGCGGCCCGGCGCGACGGATGAGGGATGGCGGGTGGATCCCCTCATTTCCGGCGGGGGCCACTTCGTCGACCTGGCCTCCCACACGTTCGACCTGCTCGACTGGCTACTGGGTCCGGTCACGCATGTGTCCGGAGTCGCCGCCAACCGCGGTGGCCGCTACCTCGCCGAGGACCTGGTCACCGCGGCCTTCGGTTTCGGCTCGGGAGTCGAGGGCGTCGGTCTCTGGAACGACGACTCGTTCCAGCGGACGGATCGGGTCGAGGTCGTCGGAACGCAGGGGTCGCTGAGCTTCTCCTGCTTCGCGGGCGAACCCCTGCGACTGGTCACCGCCGACGGCACCGACGACCTCGAGGCGCCGTACCCCGACATCGTCCAGCTCCCGCTGATCCAGTCGGTCGTCGACGCCCTGACCGGGCGTGGCCTGTCGCCCAGCGACGGGCACAGCGCGCTGCGGACGGCCCGCGTCGTCGACACCGTGCTCGCGGACTACCGGCGCCGCAACGGGATCACCTTCGCCGCCACCACCACCACCACCACCAAGGCGGAGAACCCCGCCGCCGTCGTCGAGCCCGGCGGATAGGCGACCGTGCGCGCGGTGAGGTTCGACTCGTTCGGCGGGCCGTTGCGCGTCGTCGACGTCCCTCGGCCGGACTGCGCTCTCGACGGTGTGGTCATCGACGTGCGAGCGACGGGGGTATGCCGCTCCGACTGGCATGCCTGGCGAGGGCACGATCCCGTGTCCCTGCCGCACGTCCCGGGCCACGAGCTCGCCGGCGTGGTCGCCGAAGCGGGCCCGCGCGTCTCACGGGTCACCGTCGGTGACCGGGTCACGGTGCCGTTCGTGGTGGGCTGCGGGCGCTGCGAATGGTGCCGGTCCGGGCAGGCGCAGGTGTGTCCGGACCAGACCCAGCCGGGTTTCACCCAGGCCGGCTCGTTCGCGGAGCAGGTCGCGATCGGGGCCGCCGACTTCAACGTCGTCCGGCTGCCCGACGAGCTGGACTTCGTCACCGCGGCGATGCTCGGCTGCCGGTTCGCCACCGCGTACCACGCGCTCACCGAGCAGGCCCAGGTTCGGCCCGGGGAGTGGGTCGCGGTGTACGGCTGCGGCGGAGTCGGCCTTTCGGCGGTGCTGATCGCCACCGCGCTCGGGGCTCGGGTCGTCGCAGTGGACCCTTCTCCGGCGGCGCTGGCTCGAGCCTCGGACCTCGGCGCCGAGGCCGTGGTCGGCGACCCGGACCCGGTGCCGGCGGTCCGCGCCATCACCGCCGGCGGCGCGCACTGCGCGATGGACGCGTTCGGGTCGGGGCCTACGGCCGGTGCGGCGGTGCGGAGCCTGCGCCGGCGGGGCCGGCACGTCCAGGTCGGCCTGATGTTCGGCGAGCACCGGCATACACCGCTGCCCTGGGACCTCGTCGTCGCCCACGAGCTGCGCATCCTCGGGGCCCACGGCATGGCCGCCCGTGACTACCCACCGATGCTCGACCTGATCGCGAGCGGCCGGCTTCAGCCGAGGCGCTTGCTGGGGTCGGTCATCCCGCTGGACCAGGCCGGAGCCGCACTGACGGCCATGGACCGACCCACGCCGGCGCAGGCCGGGTTCACGGTCGCCACCGTCTGAGGAACGGCCAGCTCAGGACAGGGCGGCGAGCAGTTGCGCCTTGCTCTTGTTCGACATGCCGGTCAGGCCTCGCGTGCGGGCTTCGGTGCGGAGCTGGACGACGGTCCACGTCTCGTCGGGCACCGTGACCGCCTCGACGGTCGTCGGCTCGCCGGGAGCGACCGAGACCTTCGCCTCCGTCGGCGCCACCGCCCCCGGTGCGGTCGCCGCCGCGGCCAGCTTCTGCCGAAGCTTCTCGACCCTCGCCCGGGCCTGCTTGGTCGCCCGCTTCTGCTCCTCGGCCTGCCGGCGCCAGCGATCCCGGCGATCCCTCGCCTTCTTCAATGCCTTCTTGGTCGTGGCCAGCTCGGCCCGCAGGGCAGCCAGGCTCTTGTCCCGCTCCTTCTGCTTCGGGGCGGGCTTGTCGACGACGCGCTTCTGCTTCTTGCTGCTCATGGATCTGCCCCTTCGTCGACGGCGGACGGATGGCTCGAGCCGGTAGTCGAACCTATCCCACGGTGCTGCTCATCGTGACGGTTCGCCCGAGAAGGCCGCACGCCCTCCGCGTTCGGGGGACCTGGCGTATCGTCGGTGAACGCAGGGTTCGGTTCGCCTCGACACGCGCGGCCGCCGATCCCGTACCAGGACAAGCAGGTTGGGTGGGCTGGCCATGATCATCCTCGTCACCGTCGTCGCGCTGGTCTTCCTGGCCATGAGACTGATCAGCGCCTGCATCGCCGCCGTCCTGGCGGTCCGGGTGATGCTGGACGGTGACCAGGCTGCCGTCGACGGTCACGAACCTCAGGACGCTCCCCGACCGGGCCTGTGGGACCCCGTGCGGGGGCCACAGGATGCGCCGCGTGGCCCGCAGGACGCGCCCGGTCCGACGATCGACGCAGAGCCGGACCCGGCGACCGGAGAGCGGGTGTTGGCTCGATGGGCGTCCGCGGTCGCCGTCGTCCGGAGCGGACGCGCGGACGCGGTGCTGACCGAGCTCACGGGGGGCCGGCGGATGTCGGTGGTCATCGTGGTCCGTGACCGCCGCTCAGGGAGACCGGATCGAGCGGATCGGGCCGAGCCGGCCGCGCCCTCGCGATCGACCTTCCTCGACACGGTGCCCCGACCGCTGACCGGCCCGGCCTACCTCGGCGGACGTGACGACGCGGCCTACCTTCGCGGGTGGGACGACGGGGTCGACTGGATCGCCGAAGGCAATCCGATGCGGGCCCCCAGCTGGAGCAGCGCGGCATACATGACCGGTTGGAACGACGCCGCGCGGGCCCTGGCCAAGGCCCGTTGCGGCTCACCGATCCAGCAACGCGTGCACTGACTGCGCGGTGGACATCTGGCACCGCGAAAGCGCGCTCGCGCGCACGACGGTGGCCTGGGGACTCGCCAGCGTCGGCGCCGGACTCGTGACGGCGGCCAGGACTCAGGACCCGAGGTGGCGTTCGTTCGCGCACCAGACCGCGGGGTGGGGAGCGGTCGACCTCGGAGTCGCCGCGCTGGGGACGCGGTTGCAGGATCGGCGGATGCGCCGGCTGTCCGACGCGTATGCGCCCGCGGCTCAGGAGGCGGAGCGAGTCACGTTGCGGCGCGTGCTGCTGGTCAACGCGGCCGCGGACATCGGCTACGTCGCGTTGGGAGTCGGACTGGCCAGAGACCCTCGACCCCGCGTCGCCGGTGCCGGGGTCGCCATCGTCATCCAGGGTTCCTTCCTGCTCGTCCACGACAGCATCCACGCCATCGGTGCCCGACCCACCGTCTGACGGGCGGGAGCGGGGGGTCAGGTTCGGCCCAGATCCTTGGCGGCCGCGTCGATCGCCCGCTTCTCGTAGTCGTCGTCGATGTCGCCGAGGAACTGGCGTCTCGGCGGGCTCTGGCCGACCACGTCCTCATCCCAGCACCAGGACTCGATGACGGTATGCGTCGACGGCGGGAACGCCTCGCGCTGACCCTTGATCCCGTGGCCGGGGGCGGCCCATGGTCGGTAGCGGAGCTGGCCGTCTCCCGGCGCATACGCGGCGTCGGCGAGGCGGGTGACGACGGACTGGGCGTGCTCCACGCCCAAGCGGACGCTGTCGTCGTAGATGGCGGGGTAGGAGCCGGGCTGGATCTGTCCGGACGGGTTGAAGGCGACCGCGACCGCGGGATAGTCGACGGCGATGGCCGGAAGCGCGTGCCGGTCCTTGCCGAGGGCCGTGCGCAGGCCCTCCATGACGCGACGGCCCCGGTCACCGAGCCTTGGGCGAAGGGTTCCGTGAAGATGCCGTTCTGTCCCGATCCGCGCGCCGCGACGTAGACCACGCTCGGGCACGGAATCACCTTGGTGAAGTAGCGCAGCGCGCGCGCACTCGTCGCTTCGGCCGTCCCTCGACACGGTGGGTCGCTGATCCTCACGCCGCAGGAGGAAGGCGTGCGTCGGCCGTTCAGATGAGGATCTCGACCTGCTGCTGAGCGAGCGTGAGGATGTCGTCGGCCAGCTGGATCAAGGTGGCCTGTTCCGCGGCCGACGCGGCGAGGAGCTCGGTCATGTTGATGCTGTCGACGCATACCTGACAGGCGGCGACCTCGACGAAGCCGTGGTACTGGCGCTGCTGGTCCGGCCCGAGGTCCGACCAATGGGTCGCGCCGTGCGGGAGCTGGGCCTGCCACCGGCGCCGTGCGTGAGCGGCGTGAACGGCGACGTAGTCCATGAGGTGGGTCGCCCGGGACAGGATGTCCATGACCGCCTCGAAGCCGAGCCGGGTGGCGGCGAGGTTCGCCTCGGCCTGGTCCAGCTCGATCCGCAGCTGGTCGTTCTGTCGGCGGCTGCGGCGGGCCAGCCAGGCGAGAGTGCCGGCGGCGAAGAGGGGAGACGCGGCCGAGGCGACGAACCCGGTCAACAGCATCGTCCCGGCGGCGATGCCGGAGCGGCCCGAGTGGGTGCCACCACCCAGCAGCGCCCGGGTCGCCCGGGCTGTCGCGCCGGCCGGCTGGTCCTGGTCTGCTGCGGGGACGGGAGCGAGCATGGCGGCCGCGACCACGGCGCTGTAGGCGGACTCCGGGTCCGTCTCACTCTCCGCGGCGGCCACACCAGCGCCGGAGGCGAGCGTGACAGCGATGCCGTGGGCGGCGACCTGACGTCTCAGCGCGGCCTCGGTGGTGGGGCTGAGACCCACGGCGCTGGGGACCGTGGCGGTCGGGGCCGTCGGTAGCGGCAGCCCCGCGATCGACGTGGCGCTCCTGACCAGCTCCATGAAGAAGTCGTCCCGCGCTCTGTCGTGGGCGGCATTGAACGCGACGCCCCCGGTGACGGCCCGGGTGTTGCGCCGGTCGACGTCGCCTTGGATGCGTCGCATCCGGTCCTTGCTGGACTCGCCGTCCTGCTGGGAGACCGGGCTTCCCGAGCGACCCGGACTCTGACGTCCGGCCCTCGTCCGGTGCTGCCGGTCGGGCTCGCCCGAGCGTTGCGCGCCTCGAGTCTCCAGCTCCTTCACCGTCAGACCAAGGGTGCGGGCGATGCCCTCGAGACGCCGGGGCCCGGGACGAGTCATGCCGTTCTCGATGCGGGACATCGACACGCCGGCACCGGTCCGGTACCCGGCCTTCCGGCCCAGCTCCTCCTGGCTGAGCTTCGGCGCCCGCGCCTCACGGAGCTCCCGGATCACCTGACCCAGTGCCTCTGGCGAGTACTCCATGACGACGCAATCTAGCAGCGGCCGAGCCTAAGGACTCAGTTAGCCTCGACTTATTGACTAACTCACTAAGTCGACGTAACGTCGCTCCCTGATGGGGGTGACCGGCACCCCTACCGACGGTGGGAGCACCGATGGCTCGGATCAACATCAACGAGTTCAGCGCACAGGCCGGCGGCGTCGCGTCGCGGGCGAACTACGTCCGCACCGACCCGGCCGTGGTCAAGGCGGCTCAGGACGCCTGGGCCGACGTCAAGGACGCGCGGACCTCGTGCGCCGTGCTGGCCAGGGAGGCCAACGCCGCGTGGCAGCGGTCGCGCACCGCCGAAGCGACTCCGGAGGCGCCCCGGGCATACCCGACGCCGAGCCACATCCAGGACCGGCCCACGGTCGTCGCCTCCTAGGTCGCCGAACCCCGTTCGCGACTCACCTCCGGCGCTGCCGTCGGACAGCGGACCCCCATCGCGTCGAGCGGCGATGGGGGTCCGACCGTTCTGCGGCCGGGGCCGGTCGGCCCCGGGGGGTCAGTCCGGGCGGTCAGGCCGAGGCGTCGAGGGCGGCCAGCGCACTGCGGTTGAAGCCCTTGACGATCAACCACACGCCGAGGGAGAACTCGAACGCGGCCACCGGCAGCGCGGCGAGCCCCGCCAGCGGGGACACCTGCGGGTAGAGGCCGAAGAACACGGCGATGTCCGAGGCGAGCAGCAGGGGCGCGCCGATGAAGGCGATGATCGGCAGGACCCGCGGCACGAGGCCGGACCGGTAGAGCAGGTAGCCCAGAAGCAGGTCGCAGGCGACGGGCATCAGGCTCCCTGAGACCAGGAACGTCGAGTTGTACCCGGCGACCAGGCTCTGGCCCACGGTCACGAGAGCACCCGCGTCCGCGGTCGGCGTGCCGGCGACACCGTTGCGCAGCGTGAGGATCGACAGCAGGTGGATGACGCCGACGAAGATGAGGCTGGTCTCGAGGAGGCGGGCGCTGACCAGTCCGAGGGCGGCGGTCTGGCTGACCCGCTTCATGACCGGGTAGAGCACCACCGCGGTGGCGATGCCGGCGATCCCGACGACGATCTCGGAGAGGGCGCCCCACAGCACGCCGGTGTCACTGCCGGCCCCGAGGATGAAGGTACCGACGGTGTCCTTGACGGGTAGGTACAGGAAGAGCGTGGGGATCGACACGAAGGTGACCAGGTAGAGGACCCCGGCGGTGAGGGCGGTTCGCCTCATCGGGTCCATGCGAGGCCGCGCCTTGGCGGGGCTGGAAGTGGCGGCGTGGATGTGGGTGGTCATGTCGATCTCCTTCGAGGGTGGGCGGGTCAGGCGGGGTCGGTGGTGCGCGATGGGCTGGGTCCGCTGGAGCTGAGCGAGACGAGCGGGAGCCCGAGGTCGCCGAGCCGGCGCAGCAGGCCGTGCAGCTCGGCCTGGTCGGTGACCGGTCCCTCGAGGACCGTCGTGCCGTCCTGCCGGGACGTGAGGGTCATGCCGTCGAACCAGTCCGCCCAGCGCGGTGCGAGGTGTCCCCTGACCCGGATCTCGTAGTGCTCCGCCTCGGAGATCGAGCCGGTGCGGCTGGCCGGGACCTTGGTCATGCGCCTCGCCTCCTTCGCTCGGCCCGGGCGGCCCGGGCTGGGCGGTCCGTGGGACTGATGCGACTGTGGCGGTCGACGTGGTGACCGGTCATCACCACATGTGGTGAATGCTCCGGCGATCCGTGCGGTCAGCGGCGGCGTGCCCCGGGAACGAGTCCGAGGTCGTGGGCCCGGGTGACGGCCGCCCGCCGGCTGGTGACGCCGAGCTTCGCGTAGATGTTCTTCGTATGCGTGCGGAGGGTGTTCAGCGAGACGAACAGCTCCCTCGCGATGTCGGGGCCGTTGAGGTCGGTGTCCAGCAGTCGCAGCACGTCGAGCTCCCGGTCACTGAGGGGATCGACCAGCTCTGGGGCGGAGGCGCGCGGCTGGCCGGTCGTGGTGGCCGCGAGAAGGCGCTGTGGGTAGGTCCGGGCGGGATCCGACTGGGCGAGCGCCCGGAGCAGCACCGCCATCGGCCGTCCCTCGTCGGCGAAGAGCCGCACGTAGCCTTCGGGCTCGGCCAGCGTCACGGCACGGCGCAACGCCTCCTGCGCGGCGGGAGCATCGCCGCTCGCCTGGCACCCCAGGGCCGTGAGGATGAGCACCTCGATCAGGCTGCCGCCGCGGCCACCTTCCTCCGCGGCGGTCCGTAGCCGCCCGAGCAGGGACAGCGCATCGGCCAGCGCGGCGTCGTCGCGTTCGGCCCGGTGCCGGGCCAGCAGCACGCGCGCGAGGGTCAGGTGTTCGTACTCCGTCAGGTACACCGGCTCGTCGTCGGCGGAGAGGTCCCGCTCACGGACCCAGGCCTCGGCGTGATGCCGTTCGCCGCGACGCAGGCGCAGGCGGGCCCGCACCGCCGGGACCGGCCGGACGTCCGGGGAGTAGTCACCCGCATACACCCGAACCGCGTCGTCCAGCAGGTCAAGGGCCTGGTCGAGGTCGCCCCGGGCTTCGTGCAGGCGGGCCATGACGACTCGCCAGCGGTAGGGGTTCTGAGGAAGTCCGTTGGCCTCGCCGAGGGCCGAGCTGGTCGCCAGCTCCTCGGCGGCGGCGTCCAGGTCGTCGCGCTCCACCAGGACCCCTGCCCACCCGACGTGCATGTCGGCGCTCCCCCGCAACGGTGTGGCGGCCGAGCCGGAGGCGGCGAGGTCGAGCGCCCACCGGTACGTGCCCAGGGCGTCCTCCAGCCGGCCTTGCGTGCAACGAATGTCGCCCAGCGTGATGCTGCAGCCGAGGACATCGGCGTCGAAACCGGCGGTCCGCAGCCCGGCGATGCTCTCGGTGTAGGCGGCGTGGGCACCCGACAGGTCTCCGCCGGCCCATGACGCCAGCCCGGCGAGCGCCCCGGCGGCCGCGCGGGTCAGCCCGTCGTCCGCCGGCGCCAGGGTCAGGGCCGCGGTCGCGTGGGCGATGGTGCCGGCCAGGTCTGCCTCGGCCAACGACAGTGCAGCCCGGTACATCTCGACGCGGGCCGGGAGCGACCGGTACGCCACGTCGTCGACCACGACGACCCCGGTCGGGGGTGTCGTCGGCCACGGTCCACCATGGGGTCGCAGAGCGCGCTCGATGTCCTCCAGTCGTGCCCCCACCGCAGCGAAGTCCGACACCTGGGCCAGCACTCCGACGAAGGCGACCCCGAGCACCGGACGGACACGGACGACCTCGTCGGGCAGGGAGCGGACCCAGCTCGCGAGCTCGGACTCTCGCCGCTCCCGCGTGAGGATCGGAATCGCGGACTCCATCAGGCCGGCGGCCCGGTCGATATCACCGCCGGCCACGGCGTGCGCGACGGCCCGGGAGATCTCGCCGTGGTCGGCGAACCAGGCGGAGGCCCGCCGGTGCAACGTCGGCGCCTCCCCCGGCAGCTCGTCGTGGAGATGGCCCTGGAGGACATCGGCGAACAGATGGTGGTAGCGGTACCACCGGCGGCGGTCGTCCAGGGGGACGAGGAACAGGTTGGCTCGCTCGAGCGCCACCAGCGTGCTCCGACCGTCGTCCCGTCCCGTGACGGCGTCGCACAGCGGTCCAGTCAGCCGTTCGAGGACCGAGGTCCGGAGCAGGAACTCGCGGACGTCGGGAGACTGCCGCGCCAGGACCTCTTCGGCGAGGTAGTCCACGATGTGGCGGTCGTCGCCGGCGAACCCCTCGATGAACCCGGTCGCGTCATCCCGGCCCTGCATCGACAGCGCGGCCAGCTGCAGTGCCGCGATCCAGCCCTCGGTGCGCCCGTCCAGCGTGGCGATGTCGGTGCCGGTCAGGTGGAGTCCCATCGGGCCGTTCAGGTATGCCTCGGTCTCCGCCGTCGTGAACCGCAGGTCGGCGGCCCGCACCTCGGCCAGGCGACCGTCCGCGCGTAGCTTCGCGAGCGGCAGCGGTGGGTCGGCTCGAGTCGCCAGGACCACGTGAAGGGTCGGCGGCTGGTGCTCGAGCAGGAACTGCATCCCCTCGTGGACCTCCGTCGCCTCGACGAGGTGGTAGTCGTCGACGACCAGCACCAGGTCGGTGGACCGTCCGCCGAGGTCGTTGAGCAGCGCGGAGAGCGCCGCATCGATGGACGTGGAGGACGCCGTCAGCAGCGCCAGCGCCTCCGCACCCACCCCGTCCATGGCGTCCGAGATCGCGCTGATGACGTAGGACCAGAACCGGATCGGGTCGTTGTCCCCGCGGTCCAGAGAAACCCACGCCACGCGCGTCTCGTCGCGCGGCACGGTGCCCAGCCACTCCGCCAGCAGCGTGGTCTTCCCGAACCCTGCCGGCGCGGACAACAGGGTCACCGAGGACCCCCGTGCGCGGTCGAGGGCGGAGGACAGTCGTGGTCGGGCCACCGCACCGGGTCGTCGAAGCGGCACTCGGTACTTGCTGTCCAGCAGAGCGGCCACCACGTTCATCTCCCGTGTCGCGTCTCATCCTGTCAAGGATGTGCCGCCTCGATGGCGTGGAGCCGACCGCAGCCGGGCGGGTGACGTGGGCGGTGTGGGTGGGTCAGGAAGGGCGCACCACGCGGTAGCGCAGGTGGGTGACCTCGCGGCCCGGCACCGCGCGTACCGCCTCCAGCTCGACCGGCCCGGCGAGGTCCTCGAGGCCGTCGAAGAGGCGGCGCCCAGCGCCGAGCAGCACCGGCACGACGTGCACCTCGATCTCGTCGAGCTCGCCGGCCTGGATGAGCGCCCGGGCGGCTCCGGCGCCGTGGACCATCACGTCCTTGTCGCCGGCGCCCTTCCGGGCCGCGGCGGCACATTCGTGCACGTCGGTGTAGAAGCGGGCCGACCCCGGTGGCACGTCGCCCTCGGCAACGTCGTGGGTGAGCACGAGGATCGGGACACCGTCGTGGTGGTCGCCGTTCCAGCGACCCGCCAGCTCGAACGTCCGCCGGCCGGAGATGATCGCGCCGGTGGCCATGCTCTCCGCGTACACGTCGCCGTCGGGGCCCGGGGCGTCGCGGTCGTCGAGCCAGTTGAAGAGCCGGAATCCCCCGCGTCCCATCTCCTGCCCGGGCCGGTCGTCCGGGCCGGCGACGAAACCGTCCAGTGACATGCTCATGTCGAGGCGGATCGCGCTCATCAGCTGTCCTTCCTGCCGTTCGGGGGCTGGGTATGCGGCGTGGGCTCGACGTCGGCCCGGGCCATCCCGGTCGGGTGACCGGGAGGCCATTGGACGAGTTCGAGGTGGTAGCCGTCGGGGTCCAACAGGGATGCGGTATGCGGGCCGTCAGGCCCCCCAGGGGTCTCCACTGGGCCGACCTGGAGCCCGGCCGCCGCGAGGTCCGCGCGGGTGGCCTCGAGGTCGTCGACCTGGACAGCGAGGTGGTCCAGCCCGCCGGGACCTAACGGTCCGAGGCCCTCCGAGTGCACCAGCTCCAGTGACACGTCGGTTTCGTCCGGCAACGCCAGCATCGCCATCCGAGTGCCGCCGCTCCCCTCCACCTGACCGACGACGTCGAACCCCACCGACGTGTAGAACGCCAGGGATACGTCGAGGTGGCGTACTCGCAATGCCGGGAACAGAACCTTCATGGGGGAGCGACCATCCGTTCCGCGGAAACTCACCGGTCCGACGCCGTCGATTTCGGGTTGGATGGCGTGATGCGGGTTGAGGTGTCGACGCCGACGGTGGACCAGCTCGACACGCTGGTGGACGACCTGGCGTCGTGGCAGCAGGACGGTCTGCCCGTCCAGCTGCACCCGGGTGACCTGGGATGGGCGTGGCGCTTCGGACCTGTCGCGCTCGCCGACGCGTTGCGGGTCTGGACCGCGGACGACAGGACGGTGGCGATCGGGTTCGGCGACGGAGACTCGCTGATCCGCATGGCGATAGCCCCGACGGCCGACCACGACGAAGAGGTCGCGCAGGCTCTGGTCCGCGATCTCGAAGACCCCACTCGGGGCAACATCACCGGCGACGAGGTCGTCGTCGAAGCCCGTTTCGGCGCGGCGTTCCGCTCGCTGCTGCAGGCCCGCGGCTGGGTCGCTGGCGACCCGTGGGCCCCGCTGGTCCGTGACCTTGGTGACCCGGTCGAAGGTCCCGACCTCCGAGTGGAGATCGCCGGTCCCGGACGCATCGACGACCGTGTCGCGGTCCAACGCGGCGCCTTCGACGGATCAGTGTTCACCGCCCAGCGGTGGGAGGCGATGTCGGCGTCGTCGGCATACCGGATGGCGCGCTGCCTGGTGGGCTACGACGGCCAGAACAACGCGGTGGCGGCGGCCACGGTGTGGGCCGCTGGGCCCGGCCGTCCGGGCTTGTTGGAGCCGGTGGGCGTCCACCGTGACCATCGCGGTCACGGCTACGGCACCGACATCAGTCTGGCCGCAGCGAAGACCCTGCAGGACCTGGGCGCCTCCAGCGCACTGGTTGCGACCCCGAGCTCGAACCAGGCTGCCGTCGCGACCTACGCATCGGCCGGCTACCGCCGCGTGCCCGACGTGACCGACTTCGTCCACCGGCGCTGAACCCATGCCGCCCGGCGAATCTGGTCACTCAGCACGTCGCATACCGGCGAGGTAGGAGTGCACCGACGAGATGACCACGGACCCCTCCCCGACCGCCGACGCCACCCGCTTGACCGACCCGGCACGCACGTCCCCGACCGCGAACACCCCTGGCACGGTGGAGGAGAAGCCGTCCGGGGTGACGACGAAGCCCTTGTCGTCGAGCTCGACGCCGACGTCGTGCAGCCAGCCGGTGTGGGGCTCCGCCCCGATCATGAGGAAGACGGCGGCTGCGTCCAGCTGCACGTCGTCGCCGGCCGCGTGGTCGCGCCAGGTCACCGCGTCGAGCCGAGTGGTGCCGTGGACATCGCGCAGCTCGGAGCGCGGGTGAACGGTGACCCGCTCGTGGTGGAGCAGACGTTGGGCCAGGTAGTTCGACATCGTGTCGCGCAGGTCGTCACGGCGGATCAGGACGTGGACCTCGTCGGCGTGCCGGGCCAGGAACAGCGCCGCCTGACCCGCCGAGTTGGCGCCGCCGATGACGACGGCACGGCGGCCCGACACCTCCTTGGCCTCGAGCTGGCTCGCGGCGTAGTAGACGCCGCGCCCTTCCAGCTCGGCGAGGCCGGGTACGTCCAGGCGCCGGTACTGCACACCGCTGGCGACGATCACGGCAGCCGCGACGACGTCCTGCTCGTCGTCGAGCCGGACGCGGAAACTGACATCGTCCCGCGACAGCCCGGTGACCGAACGGGGTGACACCAGCCTCGTCCCGAACTTGACCGCCTGAAGCATCCCGGCCCGGGCCAGCTCGACACCGGACACTCCGCGGTAGAAGCCGAGGTAGTTCTCGATCCGTGACGAGCTGCCGGCCTGGCCCCCGATGGCCACGTCCTCGACCACGACCACGTCGAGCCCCTCCGAGGACCCGTAGACGGCCGCGGCCAGCCCCGCCGGCCCGGCGCCCACGACGAGCAGGTCACACCGGGAGCCGTCGGAGATGCTCCACAGGTCGATCCCGAGCGCGGTCGCCAGGTCGCGAGTGGTCGGCGCCGTCATCACCCGACGCTGGCCGGTCACCACGGCGGTGCCTGCGTCCGGCAGGTCGCAGGTCTCCTGGAGGTCTCGCCACGCCGACGGGTCGGAGCGCAGCACCGTCCGGTAGGGGAGCTGGTTGCGCTCGGCGAAGTCCTGGAGCCGGTGCAGGTCACCGTCGTCATCCCCCAGCCAGCACCAGCCCGCCCTCGCCGGTGCGCTTCAGCAGGCTCCGACGGGCGTCGAGCGCGGTCAGAAGAAGGTCGCTCAGCTCGCCCGAGATCTCCACCAGCGTGCGGAGCTCCGCCACCCGCACGCGGAGCAGCTCGGTTCCCGCCATGGCGACACCGGGGAGGAAGGCCCGCTGACCCATCAACATGCCCAGCTCGCCCACGAAGTCCCCCGCCTCGACGACGAAGACGACGCGGTCGTCGCGACGGTCGATGAGCTGGACGCCGCCGGCCAGGACGAGGTTCAGGTCGTAGAGGTCGCCGGCCTCCCACAGCACCTCACCGGCGTCGGGATGCAGCACCTCACCGGCCGCCCGCAGCAGCTGCCAGGCCTGCTCGCTGAACACCGGCCACGCCAAGGCGTCGACACCATCCCGTCGGGCGGAGGAGAAGATCGTCCGGTCGTCCGGCACTGGACTCCTGCTCACTCGACGCGTCCTCTCCTGGTGTCTGGGCCGATCCGGTGTCTTAAGGGTGCACGTCCACCGACGAGGATCCCGCACTCGGCGGTCGGCCCCACCACATCACGTCGCCGAGGATCGAAGGTCGTGGTGGACCCAGACGTTGGGCTCCACGTAGACGGCGTGGTCCTGCGCGAGGTCGACATGAACCGGGTTGCAGGCGAACGGCACCACCAGCTCGCCGGACTCGTCGAACGGCATACCGGTCCACTCTCGCCACTCCCGCAGGGTCCCCGGGATCACCATCGACGCCGACGCCACCTTGACGACTCGCCCGCCCATCCTCACGTGGACCCGCAGCCACGGGTCCGCCGGTAGCCCGTCGCTGCGGGTCGCCCGGACGTAGTCGGCCATCGCCGCGTGCGGGTCCTCGTGCTTTCGGCTCGGTCGGACTGGGCCGAAGAGGTCGTGCAGCCCGCCGTCGATGGCCCGGGCCCCCATCGCCTCGAGCATCACCCGCGAGCGGCCGCCGCCGAGCAGGTCCGGAGCAAGCCGGGCCTCCAGGAGGGAGACAGCCGTGGCCGGTATGCCGCGGCGCCGGGCCGCGAAGCCGCGTTCCATGATCGCGTCCCAGCCGCGGTCGGGCAGGTCCTCATCGGTGCCGTCCCAGGGGAACGGGATGGCGTTGACCTTGCCGACGACGCGGTCGTCGTCGTCCAGCAGCAGCTGTTGCCACTCCGGGAACACGTCGGGCAGCCGCCCGAAGAACACGTCGCCGAACGGGTCGTGCTGCATGAACTCCGGCCAGTCGTTGCCCATGCGCCACATCGCGCTGACCAGGTCGGGCCGCTCGGCGAGCGTGGCGTATCGCATTCCGCCAGGGTGGCAGGGCCCGGCGCGTGGCCGCGAGCCGTTTGCGACGCCCGCACTAGAGTCGCGAGGTGACCAGACGATGAGCAAGTCGGACGACACGCGGGCGATGCGCGAGGCTCGGTACGAGGCGTTCAGAGCGCGCGCGGCACAGCCCGCAGCACCGCTGGAGACGCCGCCGCACGTCCCCCACCGAGTCGAGAAGGCCGAGGTCGTTCCGGCACCGACACCCGTCGACGCCGGGGTATGCGGACATCGGGCCATCAGCGGCCGCACGTGCACTCGCGACAAGGGGCACGCGGCCAAGAGCCATCGGTATGCCTAGGACGCGGGGTGCCTCTCGGCCGAGCCCGTTGGTCGGATGGCCACTTCGCTCGTAGCGAACGGGTGGCGCGACGCCTCGCCGCGAGGTCCGCGGACGGCTACCGTCGTTCAGGTGGGTGAGGTCGTTCGGCTGCCGCGTCCGGGTGACGCACGGCGTGACGAGGTGGAGCCGCTGTGGCGCCAGGGTCTTGGCGACCAGCTGCGAGCCGATCGCGTGGGACGCGGTGAGCGGATCGCCGATGTCGCGGATCGTGCCGGCGTGTCGCCTCAGTACCTGTCCGAGCTGGAGCGGGGCAAGAAGGACCCGTCGTCGGAGATCCTGTCGGCCGTTGCCGGAGCCCTCGATCTGACGGTGGCCGAGCTGATGCTGTCGGCCGGTCAGCGGCTGGCGGCCACCCGGGCGGCGTCCGACCGAGGCTCCGGACCCGTGTGCCTGGCCGCCTGACTCAGCCGGGTCGGCTGGTGATGACGGAGTCGACGACGCCGTAGGCCACCGCCGCCTCGGCGGTGAGGATGAGCTCTCGTTCGGTGTCCCGGCGGACCTGCTCGGTCGGGCGCCCGGTGTGTGCGGCGAGGATCAGCTCCTGCATCAGCCTGACCCGCTCGACCTCTTCGGCCTCGAGGATGAGGTCGGGGATCGCTCCGCGACCCTCCGCCGCCGGGGCGTGGATGACGACGCGACCGTGCGGGAGGATGCTCCGGTGCCCGGCATGCACCACCGGCGAGGAGTACGGCGGCGGTCGCCGCGGCCTGCCCGACGCAGGTGGTCTCCACGGCCGGCCGGACGAACTGCATGGCGTCGTAGATCGCGAGGGTTGCGGGGATGGACCCGCCAACCGAGTTGATGTACAACGAGATCGGTGTGTCGGGATTGTCGTTCTCCAGGTGGAGCAGCTGGGCGATGACGGCGTTGGCGACCCCGTCGTCGATGCCGGTACCGAGGTAGATGATCCGGTCGGCGAGCAGCCGGCTGTAGATGTCGACGGTCCGCTCGCCGGTGCTGCTGCGAGTCGTGACGTAGGGGATGGTGTAGCTGCTCATCACGCGGAGCGCCCTTCGTTGCGTCCGGCGCCCACCGCTCCGAGACCGATCGACGTGCGTCGGTGCGGCATGACGTCGTCGAGAGAGCTCACGATGGTGTCGATGAACCCGTAGTCCAGCGCCTCCTGCGCGGTGAACCACCGGTCGCGTCGAGAGTCCTCCTCCACCTGCTCGACGGACTGCCCGGTGTCCTCGGCGATGCACGCCAGCACCGTGTCTCGGGTGTGGCGTAGGTCGTCGGCCTGGATGGCGATGTCCATCGCGGTGCCCCCGATGCCGGCCGACCCCTGGTGCAGCAGGACCTTCGAGTGCGGCATCGCGGACCGCTTGCCCGTGGTGCCCGACGAGAGCAGGAACTGGCCTGCGCTGTAAGCCATCCCGAGATTCACGGTGCGTACGTCGTTGGGGATGGCGCGCATACAGTCGCGGATCGCCAGCATCCCCGGCACCGAGCCGCCAGGCGAGTTGATGAGCAGTCGGATGTCGGCGCGCGGGTCCTCGGCGGCGAGCAGGAGGAGGGCGTTGCACAGCCGGTTGCTGTTGCGGTCCTCCAGGGGTTCACCCAGCAGGATGGTCCGACTCTCATAGAGGCTCCGGTAGAGCTCCTGGTCCAATCGTTGCCCGGGGTCGTCGCTCATGTCTCCACCCTCGGTCCTCGCGCCACGAGGAGGAAGAGCTCGCTGCTCAGAGCAGCGCTGCCGGGAGCAGCGCCGGCGACCAGCTGGTACGCCGTGGAATGGTTTTCGCGTGCCTGCGCAGGTCAGGGCGTCGGGGTCGAGGTCATCGTCGTGCCGACGGTGGTCGCTCGGATGGCGGAGATGACCACATCGGGTCGTTCGACCTGGATGTCGTGCGTGGTGTGAGGCACGGGGACGAGTCTCGAGCCGGGGATGCTCTGGACGAGGGCCGCGTGCGCGGCCGGTGCGGCCTTGAGGAACGCTTCGTAGTCCGCGGCGGTCCCGGGGTAGGGCAGCTGCCCTCGGTACGGCGCGGGAAGGGTCGAGGTGAGGTCGGTGACGGGGATTCGCGGCAATGGGCCGGCCGCGTCGAGCTGGTCGAGGGTGGCGCCGATGCGGTAGGTCTCGCTGACGTACCCGGGAATCGATGACGGGCCGGGGTCCAGGCCGCTGCGCTCGAAGAGCGCCCACTGCGCCGGGCTGACCAGTTCCCTCGTGTTGGGTGTCGTTGGGTCCACCAACACCATTCCGCTGACCTGTTCGGGATAGGTCCGGGCATAGAGAAGCGAGAACAGGCCTCCGACGGAGTGACCGACGAGGACGTACGGCGCAGGGACGTTCGCGGCGGCGAGCAGCTGGTGCAGCTCGGCGACGACATCGCCGCCGGTGCGGGGCGCCGACGCGACCGCGGTGCCGCGGGCCGCCGTCGGCGGGTCAGCCGCCGCGCGGGTGCCGTTCTTCTCGACCGTGGTGACGTAGGTCCCCGGCCGGTCGTAGAGACACACGTGGGTGAAGGCGGCGACCCCGTCGGCGACCGGCGGCGGAGAAGCGCCGGTGACCTGCCAGATGTCGCCGGCGTTGCCGCCCCCGGACAGCAGGACGACCGTCGGCGTCCCAGCGCCATGACATTCCAGGTAGATCGTGCGACCGCCGCCGACCTCGACCGGCCCGGCGAACTCCCCGCTCGCAATGACGCTGCGTGGATCGGACCCTCCCGCGGCCGTGGTCGCACCGCCCGCTGACCCACCGCTGCGGGCATCAGTGCACGCTGTGAGAGCCGCGACCAGGACAAGCCCCAGGACGCCGAACTGCCCGTGACCGATGAGTCGCTGCTCCCGCACGAGGCCTCCGGTCCTCTTGGCCCGCCACCATCCCGCGCGCCCGCTGGTCCCCCACAAGGCTATCCGGACGCCGGACTTCTCGATGCCGTTCCCTGAGGGAAAGGACGCGCAGCCGGACACCGCAAAGGTGAATGCGCAGCTCTGCTGCGCTGAGTCAACCGTTGGGACGGGTCAGGGCGAGGAACTCGGCACGGGTGCGTGGGTCGTCGCGCATCGAACCGAGCAGACTCGAGGTGACGGTTGTCGTCCCCGGGGTCTGCACGCCTCGCACGGTCATGCACAGGTGCTCGGCGTCGATGACGACACCGACTCCGTTGGCGCCGAGCTGGTCGCGCAGCCAGTGCGAGACCTGGGTGGTGAGGCGTTCCTGGACCTGCGGCCGGTGAGAGAAGTGCTCGAGGACGCGAGCGAGCTTGGACAGGCCCACGATCCGCTCGCCGGGAAGGTAGCCGATGTGGGCGGTGCCGATGAAGGGCAGCATGTGGTGTTCGCACAGTGACCGGACCGGAATGCTCCGGGCGACGATGAGCTCGTCGTAGCCGCCTTCGTTCGGGAACGTGGTCAGGTGGAACGGGCGTGGGGTCAGCAGCTCGGCGAGGGCGCTGACCATGCGCTCCGGCGTCCTGGCTGTCGACTCACCCGTCAGGTCGACGCCGAGGCAGGCGAGCATCGCGGCGGCGTGCGCGGCGGCACCCGGAAGATCCGGTGTGGCGACACTCGTCGCGCTCGCCCACTGCCGCCTGGCGACGTGGGAGTCGTCATCACGTCGCCCTGAGCCGTCGGCGAGGTGCGCTGTCGGAAGGTGGACGCTCATCAATGGCTGCCTTTCCTCGGGCCGAGCGTGGTCGATGGACGGTGCGGGGCTGCTTGGCGTGCGTCGTCGTGTGGTCCGTGGAACGCCAGGACGCCGTCGCCGGCGGCTGGAGGTGCGTGCT
The DNA here is from genome assembly GCA_963757225.1 of uncultured Actinomycetota bacterium. Classification (GTDB taxonomy): domain Bacteria; phylum Actinomycetota; class Actinomycetes; order Actinomycetales; family Dermatophilaceae; genus Lapillicoccus. The sequence goes on along the minus strand of CAVWQU010000016.1, from coordinate 229,670 downwards.
CCGTGCCGTGGCTCAGCCAGTCGTCGGTGCTGGCTCGCGCGCGGTCGATCAGGGAGTCGACGCGAGTGAAGTCGGCGGGTGAGATCGCCAGCGGACACAGTGGCGGGACGACGTGCAGCCGGGCGTGACCCGCGTACGCGCGGACCTCGTCGACCAGCTGTCGGTGAAGGAGGACGCTCACGGCGGTGAGCGCGGTCGCCAAGGCGGTCCGCGGTGGGGTTCCAGCGCACGGGTAGCCGGCGGGGAGCAGGTAGATGTCGTCCACGCCGCAGCCGTCCGCGTGGGCGAGCGCGGCGGGGTGCCCGATGGCGCCGTCGACCAGCGTTCGCCCACCGAGGTCGATGGGCGGGAGCAGTCCGGGCACGGCGGCGCTGGCCCGCACCGCGTCGAGCACCGGTCCGCTGCTGAGGATGACGCCGGCACCGGTGACGACGTCGGTGGCCGTGACGTGCAACGGCAGCCGGCCGTCCTCGAACGCGTGGTAGCTCAGATGGCGGGCCAGGAGCAGCCGCAGCGGGTCGCCGGAGAACATCGAGGGAGCCGTCCCGAGCGTGGCCTGCACCCACCGCCGTGGCCGCAGGCTGAACAGGTCACGCCGGCGCATCCCCGACCAGAGGGCAGCCAGCGATGCCACCCGTTCGCCGGTCGTACCGGGGCCGGCGAGGTAGGCGGCGTTAACCGCGCCGACCGAGGTGCCGACCAGGACGTCCGGCTCGATCCCGTGCTGGAGCAGGGCGGTCGCCATGCCGACCTGGACGGCCCCGAGGCTGCCACCGCCGGTCATGACGAAGGCAACGCGTCCGTGGTTCACGGCTCAGACCGTGCGAAACGGCCAGAGTGCCGGCCGGAGGTCGAAGCGTGTGGCCAGCCGTTGCAGGGCCACGGCGGCCAGCAGGAGGCCGACGTCGCGAAGGGCCACGTCGTAGAAGCCGGGGATCAGCAGCAGGTTGCCGATGATGCCGCCGAGCCAGACGGCGACGACCGCTGCCCCGAGCTTCGGGTGGACGAGCACGAGGATTCCGGCCAGGACCTCGACGACCCCGACCACGTACATGGCCTCATGGGCCGACATCGGCAACAGCCCGGCTAGGCGCGGAGCGAGGTACTGGTCCCACTGGACCATCAGGTTCGGGAACTTGTCCAACCCGAACAGGATCGGTGCGACGACGAATGCGGCCCGCAGGAGCGTGTACGCCTGGTATGTCACGTCACGGTGTCGCTGCGACCCTGCGTGCTGGTCCAGCCGAGTCACGCTGGTGGCCATGGGGATCAACTCCTCGAACGGTTGCGGTTGACCGGTGTTCCCGCTGAGGGTGGGGAGCCGGTGGGATGCTGACGAGGTGTTAGTGGCGTCCTGTCGCGCGGTCTTACCGGCCTCGTGGCAACGTTCGTCTGAGGCGAGGGGTAAGACCGTGCTCGCGTCGCGCAGCAAACAGGGCATGACCATCCAGCCGAAGCCGCCGACAAGATCCTGGCGCCCATCGGAACCCGCCGACATCGTCGCCTGGCGCGCGCGCCGCCTGCGTGACGGCGGTTTCGACCCGGACCTGGCGCAGGCCCTGGCCGCCCAGCGCGTCGACCTTCACGAGCTCCTGCAGCTGGTCGACGCGGGCTGCCGACCGGACCTGGCCGCCCGCATCCTGTCCGCGGTGGACGACACCGGGGTGCCGCGGTGACCGCGGTGAAGGACGAGCCGCGGCCGCACGGACCCACCGACGGAGCCACGGGAACGAGCGGGATCGCCAGGGACCGCTCGACCAGCGCGCCCCCGGCGAACGAACCGGACGACTGGGTCGCGGCGCTGTCCAGTGCCGGTCCCGATCAAGTCATCGCGATGCGCCAGCTGCACCAGCTGATGCTGCGGGCCGCCGCGTACCAGGTCTGGCGGATGCGCGGTGCGCTCCCGGATGCGTCACCGGGTGTCGTCGACGTCATCGTCAACCAGGCCGCGGACGAGGCGATGACCGCACTGCTCGGCAAGCTGGGCACGTTCGAAGGCCGCAGCCGGTTCACGACCTGGGCCTTCAAGTTCGCGATCCTCCAAGCCTCCAGCGACGTTCGTCGCCTGCAGTGGCAGCACCGCGACGTCGAGCTGCGCGACCTCGACGTCGCTCACCTGCCCGCGGCCGAGCACCTCGATCCCGAGCACCAGGCCGAGGGGACGGATATCGCCGGCGCGGTCGCCGTGGCCATGCACAACGTCCTGACCCCTCACCAACGCCGCATCGCCATCGCCCTCCTCGTCGACGGTGTGCCCGTCGACGTTCTCGCGCAGCGGCTCGCCACCAACCGCGGGGCTCTCTACAAGACGGTGCACGACGTGCGTATGCGCCTGCGCGCCGAGCTCACCGCCATGGGGTACCTGCACACGCGGTCTACCCCGTCGACCCCCACCAGCACCCCGGCAGGTACACCATGAGCACCACGCCCGCTCCCCGACCCCTGAATGACGACGCCGTCGACGCACTCCTTCTCGACACCACCCCCTGGCTCTCCTGTGACGACTGCTTCGCACAGGTCGACGCCTACGTCGAAGCACTGCTCGCTGACCCGAGCCACCGCGACGCCGCCATGGAACACCACCTGCGAGGCTGCGCCGCCTGCGACGAGGAAGCCAGTTCCCTGACCGCCCTGCTCGTCGACAACGCCGCAGCGACGAATGCTCATCGACACGACCGCTCGCTCGGGGGTGGGTCACGGGAGACGTCGGCCTAGTCCGTTCTTCATCACCTCAGAGCAGCGGCGAACCGACGCATCACGGGCTGCACTGTCCCGCGGTGGCTGGGACTCGCCTCCTATGGTGGGCCGATGAACGGAGTCAGCATCCATCTCGTGGTCGAGGACGTGGCCGAGGCCGTGGACTGGTACCCGAAGGCTCTCGGTGCCACGGTGCGCCGCATCCTGCACCTACCGGATGGCAGCCCCGCCCTGGCCGACCTGGACATCTCGGGAACCCTGGTCGCCGTGGCCGCCCCGTTCCCCGGAGGCCCCCTGGCAACACCGGCGACGTCCGGGACAACGGCCGCGGCGTATCACCTGACGGTCGAGGATGCAGCGACGGCTTTTCGTCGCGCTGAGGAGGCGGGCGCCACGGTGTTCGAGCCGCTGAACGATGCCTTCTGGGGAGACCGAACGGCGCAGGTGCTCGACCCCTGGGGCCACCGGTGGGCGTTCGACCAACACGTCAGAGACGTCTCCGACTCCGACCTCGAGCGCCAGCTCGCCTCGTTGCTGTCGGGTGGAGACTGACGGCCGCTAGGCGCTAGCGCGCTCGGGGGGACGCGATGTCGGCGAGGACGTCGCGCATCGTGTCGAACCGATGAGGGCCGACCGACGATCTCCAGGCGTCTTCGACGGCCTGACCCGCCGCGAGAATCCGTCGGCGTGTCGCCTCGCCCCGTTCGGTCGCCCGGATCAGCTTCGCTCGTCGATCGGCGGGGTTTGTCTCCGTCGTAAGGTAGCCCGCCTGCTGGAGCCGTTCAACGAACTCACTGAGGGACTGTCTGGTGATCCCGGTCAGATCAGCCAGTTCGGTGAGACTGGTGCCGGCCGGCGTCACGAGGAGGAGCAGGCGCAGCTCGGACCGGCGGACGTCGGTGTAGGGGTGGTCGGCCAGCTCCGCGCGGATGGCCTCGCCGAAGCGGCGGCGCACGAGGTCGACGAGGTGCATCAGGTGATGCGGAGCCTCGTCCGCCGATACCTTGCGCTCTTCCATCAGGTTACCTTAGCATTTCTGTCAGGTAACCTTCGGAACGGAAGTCAACGTCATGCCGGTCCACCGGGACAGGGACACTCCGCCGTTCGCGCTGGCCGCACTCCCGCGCGACACCCTCACGGCGATGCTGTCGCCGAACCCTGGCACGGTCGTCGACGAGGTCCTGGTGGAGCCGATGCGCTATGCCTGGGGCTCGCCGGCCACCGCCGGCCTCTGGCGGGTCGACGTGACCGGCCATGACCCCGACCAGGTGCTCTCCGCGCGCTACTTCGTGAAGCTGCTTCGGCATCTCAGCCAATGGCCACTCCTGCACACGCTGCCCGAGCCATCGCGGTCGGTGTTCGCACAGCGACAGAACTGGCGGATCGAGCTGGACATGTATGAGGCCGGCATCGGCGCGGTCCTCCCGTCAGGAATGCGGACGCCCGTGTTGCACCACGTGCGCCGAACCAGCGAGCACCATCTCGGCTTGTGGTGGGAGTTCATCGACGTCGACCCGGCACCGTGGAGCGTCGACGACTTCGCCCACACGGCCTACCTCCTCGGCCGGCTCGCCGCCCGACGAGCCGAAGGCAACCCGGCCAACCACTCGCTGCCGCCCATCTGCCACCGGCCATCGGTCCACCCCGGACTGCGCGAGTTCGTGCTGTACCGGGTGCTGGCCGTAGACGTCCCGAGACTGAGGACTCCCGCCAGCTGGCAGGACGCACCCGTGGCCACCGCACTGCAGGCGGTCGGGGATCCCGACCTGCCCGACGACCTCTCACACCTGGCTGACCGGGTTCCATCGCTCCTCGACCGACTCGATGAGCTTCCGCAGACGTACGCCCACGGTGACGCCAGCCCACAGAACCTGTTGATTCCCAGCGGTGACCGAACCACCCGAGTCGTCATCGACTGGGGACTGGAGAAGCTGCTGCCGATCGGCTTCGACCTCGGGCAGCTGCTCATCGGACTCGTTCACGCCGACGAGCTGCCCCCGCAGACTCTTCCCGCCGTCGAGCAAGCCATCGTCCCCGCATACCACCGAGGCCTCGAGGAGGAAGGGTGCCGGGTCGACCAGGCGACCGTCCGAGAGGGCTTCGTCGGCAGCCTGATCTGCCGCTCAGCCCTCTCCGCCATACCTTTCACCACCCCGGCGCAGCAGCCGGTCCGCGAAACCACGATGGTGAACCGGCTGCGGCTCAGCCGGTACCTCGTCGACCTTGCCTCAACCCTCGCCTGAACGCCGGACCTGCGGCCTGACCGGGCGTGCTCATGGAGTCACGGATGAAGAATGCGGACCGGTGAACGCAACAACGGGTTCGGATTCAGTTTCTGATCGTCCTTGGGCCCTGCGAGCGGCGGCGTCCCACAGTGCTCATTACCAGGGTCAGTTTTGGCGGTAGACGGCCGACCGTAGGAGGCGCCTCTTGCGGGAGGAGTTCTGAAGCGACTCAAGTCGAGCCGCCGTGAGAAAGCGCTCGCGAATACGCTCCCAGTCGTCTCCGCTGAGCGCGCTCTTCTCGAGCCTCCGGATGAGTTTCGATTCGAGCATCTCGTCAGAGGCAACGACCTCGGCTCGCTGTGCCAGCTCTTCGATTCCGGGTTCAGGGTGACCACCTTTCCGGACTTCTCGGGCACAAACGATGAAGTCCGAGTACACCTTTCTTCGCTCGACGGTCACCGTCTCCGTGACCCGCTGGGTTCCTGACACGAACCAACCAATGACCAAGGCTAGGTTGGTCACCGCGAGGGCGATGACCGGTAGCGACTCCATCACGACTCCTCCAGATCTACTCCAGCGTCGACAGTCTTGAGCGGAACAAGGTGATCACCGTCGACGCTCTTGCTGTGAATGGCCCTGAATCGGCGGGTTTCAGCGTGCAGGCTGGCTGTTGGCCTCTTCCACCTGCCGGCGTTGGGCGTCCGTGATCACCGCGAGTAGGGCGTCGAACCCGAGCGCGACGCAACGACCGCCCGCGGACCACAGCGAGGACCACGACACACCACTCAAGGGAGCAGCGTCACGCCGCTTGTGTGGCCGTCTGCCGGCGAAGTTTCCCTCGAGGTGGCTTCAGGTCCCTCCCAGAGATTGGGGGGTCGTCACGGCGAATCCCCGCATTCGAGCAACCTCGACGGGAACGACCTCGCGTCCGAGGGGCCACAGAGAGATGGGAATCAGCTTGACGTTCGCGACGGCCAACGGGATGCCGATGATGGTGATGGCGAGCAGCAGCGCGGTAGCAAGGTGGGCAAGGGCCAGCTCCCAGCCGAGCAGGATGAGCCAGACGATGTTCCCGATGAACGAGCCCACACCGGCAGTGGGCTTGGTGATGGTGGTCCGGCCGAAGGGCCAGACCACGAATCCCGCGATCCGGAACGCGGCGATCCCGAACGGGATGGTGATGATCAAGATGCACGCCAGGATGCCGGCCAGGACATAGACGAGCCAGAGCCAGAATCCGGCGAGCACGAACCAGATGACGTTGCCGAGGACCCTCACCCGTGTCATGGTCGCACGCCGAGTCCGACGTGAGGCGGCTTCGGCGATGACCGTCAGGCTGGGCCCTCGGCCATGGACGCGGTGGAGTCTCCGGACTCGGTTGCCGATGAGGAGCGACGGACGGTGCCCCGCTGGTGCGGGTTGCCGCCTCAGCTCTTGAGTACGGCCGAGGCAGCACCGCCGAAGTTGCTGCGAACGCTGATCTGCACGGGGTTGGTGACGAAGCCGCGCTGGTCGGCGAAGCGGCCACCGCCCTTGTTCGTCAGGTCGAACAGGAAGCTTCCGGAAGCGGAGTACACGCTGAGGATGGCGTTCGGGTTGGTGCTGGACGCCTCGATCGTGAGCAGGCCCCTCTTCCACGTGGCCTTCGTGATCCGCACGACGTCCGCGACCGGTGGCGCCCCCGGCGTCACGGTGATGGTCGCTGTCCGGGTGACGCCGAACCAGCTGGCGGTGATGGTGACGCTGCTCGGTCCGGTGACCGTGGAGGTTGCCAGGTTGAAGGTGCTCGACGAGGTGTTGGCGCTCACCACGACCTCCTGCGGCACCCGGGCGATCGAAGGCTGGCTGCTGGACAGCTGGACGACGGCGCCCTGCGTCATCGGCGCCGTGAAGCGGACTGTCCCCGTGGCGTTCTGGCCGCCGACGACCGACGTCGGGACGAAGGAGACTGACGACAGTGACGGGCCGGCCGGGGTCGCGGGGTTGACCGAGAGAAGGTGGGTGCGCGAGATGTTGTCCGGTGTCGCGCCCATGATCTGCACGATCTCCGGTGCCGCCGCGGCGTTCGAGGTGATGGTGAAGCTGCCGGTCGTCTGGCCGGCCGGGATGGTGATGGACACCGGTACCTGAGCGGCCGACGGGTCGCTGGAGAACAGCCGGACCACGGTGGAGCCAGGGTCGGGGAACCCGAGGTCCACCGTGCCGGTCGTCGACGCGCCCGCCCGCACCGAGTCAGGGTTGATGGACAGCGCCCCAATGCTGCCAGCGGCCGCCGCAGGGCTCGGGAACGCGACACACGACGCCCCCAGGATCATCATCGCGAACAGGAGGCCAAGGCGGCGCATCATGCGCTCCCTTCCAGTAAGGGAGGCCCGTGGTCAACCGGACGGGCCACCCGCCGTGTGAGTGTCTGCACGTACACCCAGGAAGACGGAGCGCGCCCCTCTCGGGTTCAATTGACGCGCTCTGGTCCATGGCCTCTGTCCGACGTTTGGGACGGGCCGAAGCCTCGCATCAGGCGAACCGTCGTTCCGCCGCTAGGCACCGGCCAACGTGCCGGGACGGCTCACGTCAAGCCGACACCTGCGTGGGCTGGTATCGCATGGCGACCGCCCCCGACCGGAACTCATGGCGATCCACGAGCTCGAGCTGGATGCGCTCGCGCAGACCGGCGAGCAACGTCGGGCCGTGTCCGGCGAGGACCGGCTGCACCAGGAACGCGTACTCGTCGATCAGTCCCAGATCTGCCAACGCCAGGGGGAGCGTCACGCCACCCACGAACAAACCCTCGCCTGGCTCCTGCTTGAGCCGCTGAACCGCTAGCCCCACGTCGCCTCGCACCAGCTCGGCATTCCAGTCGACCCCGCTCAGCGTGCTCGACACGACGTACTTCTTCGTCCGGTCGATGGTCTCGGCGAACGGGATCTCCCACTCACCCATCCAGTCAGGCCACATGCCTGTGGCCGGCCGCCGCCACGCCGACTCCATCATCCCGTAGGTCACCCGGCCGAACAGCAGGGCATCGGCGCGTCCCATCTCAGCGGTCCAGTAACGCATCGACTCCTCGTCGGGGGGGAGCCCTGCCTCGTGATGGCAGCACCCGTCGAGTGTGACGTTGATCGAGTATCGAAGTGGTCTCAACTCGTTGCTCTCCCTTGCTGCGCGCAGCGTCGTTTTCACCGGACCGTACTCAGACCACTCTCGGCGCCAGTTCTCATCGGCGCCCGATCCCACCTGCTAAACCCTTGCTCAACACCGTCCGAACCAGAAGGCAGACCGCGCGCGCGACCGATTCGGCGATGTGCTCATGACCGACGCAAGGCCGCAAGAATCGTCCTGCCCAGACCGGGCAGGCGGCGGTGGTCTCGGATGGGTGATGGCGCTAGACGGGTCGCGGGAGGAGGCTCACGAGATGACAGCATCCGAGCAGCTCCGCTACATGGTCAACGGCTTTCGGATCTCGCAGGCACTGCACGTCGCGGCCGTGCTGGGCGTCTCGGACCTGCTGGCCGACGGCGCGCTCGACCTCGAGTCCCTTGCCCGCGCGGTCGACGCCGAGCCGGAGGCCCTCCGGCGACTACTCCGTGCGCTGGCTGCGGTCGGCGTCTACGTGGAGACGGACGACGGTGGCTACGCCAACAGCGAGCTGAGCGAGGCACTGCGTACCGCTGCGCCGGGGTCGGTGAAGGGCTGGGCCACCCTCATCGGGGAGCCGTACTTCTGGAACGCCTGGGGCAACCTGTTGAGCAGCACTCGGAGCGGAGCGACCGCCTTCACGACGCTGTACGGGAAGGACGTATGGGCCTACCGGGCCGATGACGTGACGAGGACCGCGGTATTCGACGCGGCCATGACCGATCTCGCGACCAGGATGGCGGCCGCGGTCGCTGACGCCTACGCCTTCCCGGAGCACGGCCTGGTGGTCGACATCGGAGGCGGGCATGGGGCTCTCCTCGCAGGGATACTGGCCGCGTACCCGTCGCTGTCCGGCACAGTGTTCGACCTGCCGCACGTCGTTGCGGGAGCGGATCAGGCATTGGCGGGCTCGCCGGCTCGGCAACGGATTCAGCCGGTGGCCGGTGACATGTTCGAGTCGGTCCCGTCCGGTGGCGACGTCTACCTGCTCAAGTCGGTCCTGCACGACTGGCCCGACGAGGACTGCGAATCCATCCTGCGGGTATGCCGAGCCGCAATGTCTCCGTCGTCGGCGCTTCTCATCGTCGAGCGGCTCTTGGCCGGCCCGAACGAGGGCGCGGACACCAAATTCTCCGACCTCAACATGTTCGTCATGACTGGCGGGCGGGAGCGGTCCGAGGACCAGTTCATCCGGCTGCTCGAGCGTTCGGGACTTCAGCACGCTCGAACGCTCGACACCGACAGTCCGTGGTCCGTCGTGGAGGCCTTCGTCCCGTAGCGGTCCGCCAAGACCTCTGTGCCGAGGTCGCTGCCGTCGTCCACGACGTCGGACGGGACGATGACGGCATTGTTCCGGGCTCGGTGCTCGCGCAGTCAGTGGGCGATGGAGGGGCGGTCGGGCCATTGGACTGTGTAGGCGGTGGTGGCGCCGTCGCGGAGTCGCCACAGGTCCGAGAACTTCCGGGACACCATCGGCAGTACCGACACTCGTCGACGTCCGGTGGATGCGGGGCGGGCGGCCATGGACTGAGGTCTATGGTCGCCGCCCCCGCGGGATGCCACCGTCGGAGGAGCGGCCACCGGGGTGGCTGGCTCGAGGCATCCGGACGGGAGGTCTCATGCTGCTCCCACGCACGGGTCTCAGTGCAGGGGCGGTTGGGCTCGGTCCTGCTCAATGCCACGGTGGCCCACCGCCTCGACAGCGGCCGCGTCCTGGTCAACCTGCGCAGCGGAACTTGTGCATACGGGGGCGGGGAACAGTCCGGCAAGCGATGGCGTTGGCGACGGCATGACGGCAACGATGCAAGCAATCTGGAACGGACGCGTGATCGCCGAGTCCGACGAGACGGTGATCGTCGAGGGAAACCACTACTTCCCCCGAAGCTCCGTGGCTGCCGAGGTTCTCACTGGCAGCGACACCCAGACCGTGTGTCCCTGGAAGGGCACGGCGTCGTACCACACGCTCGCCGTTGACGGCGCAACGAACCCGGACGCCGCCTGGTACTACCCGGAGCCCAAGTCGGCCGCCCAGATGGTCCGCGACCGGATCGCCTTCTGGCACGGCGTCACGGTGCGGTCGACGCCAGAGTCCTGACTTTCTCCGCAAGCGCCACCGTCGACCTAGGCCGTGAGTTCGAGGGTCTGTCGAAGTCGGCCGAGATTGATGACGACGCTTCAGAGCTCAGACGGTCCACGACACCACATTCCGGGAACGGAGTGCTGGCCGCGGCGCGATCTGGTGCTCATCTGCTCGTCGCCGCAACTGTGCCGGAACCCACCCGCCCTACCGGTCCCACGATCGGGCAGTGCTACGGGGACAGACGTGTCCCACGATCACCGGACCCGATGCCATCCGCAGCAGGGGTTGAACCGGCCCTGACTCGCTTTCGCAGCGGCCCCCGCCCTAGCCGCCGAGGCTGTCGGCGGCCGCGACGATGGCATCGATCGTCACCTGGGGGTGGGAGACCATCGACACGTGCGAGCCGGCCACGGTCGTGATCGTGGCGCCGGCCCGCTCGGCCATTCGCTGCTGGGTCTGGGGTGGGATGACCAGATCGTCGGTGCCGACGACCGCCCAGCTCGGAATGGTCTTCCACGCGGCCGTCGCCGAGGGCGTGGTGTTGGCACTGAGCGTGATCGGCCGCTGGCTGGCGACGATGAGCCAACGGTCGCGCTCCGGCAGGTCCTGGGCGAACGACGTGTGCACCGTGTCAGGCTTCAGGAACGCCTCGAGGTCGCCCTCCGGGCTGCCGGGATAGGCGGCCAGATCGAGCACGGTTGTCGGGTCGGGGACGTCGAGGGCCGACCCGGACCCACCCAGGATCTGGAAGACGGTCTCGCCCTCGTCGGGCACGAACGCGTCCACGTAGACCAGTGCCTTCACGTCACCGCCGCCGGTGCCCGCGTTGGTGATGACGAAGCCGCCGTACGAGTGGCCCACCAGCACGACCGGCCCCGTGGTGCGCTGGGCGAGGAACGAGGCGATGTAGGCGCTGTCGGCCGTGACGCCGCGCAGGAGGTTCGGCGGTGCGAAGACGGTGTAGCCGTCCTCCCGAAGCGGTGCGGCGACGGCGTTCCAGCTCGAGCCGTCCGCCCAGGCTCCATGGACGAGGACGATGGTGGGCTTGGGCATGTCGGCTCCCTCGATGGCCAGGAGGATGCCGTCATAGGCATCCACGCGTCAGGGTAGCCAGGCACCTGCCTCGGCTAAACGGCGACCCCGGCGTCCCGGTAGACCTGGTCGAGGACGGCCAGGGCGGCCACGCCTTCGGTCGGCCCGATCCAGAACGGCTCGGGCTCGTCGAGGCGTCGGTAGAAGTCCGCGACCAGCAGCTCGTGGGAGACGCCCCAGTAGGCCCGGCCGGTCGACGTGGCGCGTCGCTCCTCGACGACCTCGGCGCGGCCGTCCGCGTGGACGACGGTGAGATCGCCGCGGATCAGGAGCCGCGCGTGCTCGGTGTCGATCTCGATGGTCACCGGCGAGTCGACCGCGTTGGCCACGGTCGCGAACAGCACACTGCGCGAACCGGACTCGTGGTCCATCACCAGCTGTGCGGTGTCCTCGACGTCGACGTAATCGCCGAGTGCAAGGGTGCCGATCCGACTGCCGACGTGGGTCACCGGGCCGAGGAACCACTGGACGAGGTCCAAGGTGTGGATCGCCTGGTTCATCAGCACTCCACCGCCGCTGCGCCGGCGCTGGCCACGCCACGGCCCACGGGCGTAGTACTCCGGAGTCCGGTGCCAGGCGACCGTCGCCGAGGCGCCCCGGACGGCGCCGAGAGACCCCTCGTGGATCAGCCGGTGCGCCTCCTGAGACGCCCGGTTGTACCGGTTCTGGAAGCAGACCGCGACCTTGACGGCCGGGTTCGCTCGGCTGGCGTCGACCAGCGGCTGAGCCGCCGAGAGCGTATGCGCCACCGGCTTCTCCAGCACGACGTGGACGCTCCGCCCGATGCACTCCACCGCCACCGGCACATGCTGGTCGTGCGGCGTGCAGACATGGACGACGTCAGGCCGTACCGCATCGAGCATCTGGCGGTAGTCACCGAAGGCCGGCGCCCCGTGAGCCGAGGCCGCCGCGGAGGCGCGCGCCTCGTCGACGTCACAGACGGCGACGAGCTCGACCCCGTCGAGGTCGTGGAGGGCGGCCAGGTGCACGGCCGAGATGTCGCCGCAGCCGACGACGGCCGCGCGGACCGGACCGGTCACCGGTTCTGGCTCCGCGCCTCGAGGTCGGCGACCTGCTGCTCCACCAGGGCCGTCACCTCGAGGTCGTCGACAGCGAGCCACTCGAGCACGGCCGCCACGCCCTCGCGCACCGGTCCCCGTGCCAGTTCCGTCAGGGCCGGGCCCTCGACGTCGTTGACCGGCGCGCCGTGGCCCCGCAGGTGGGCGATCCACGCGGCCAGGAAACGCGTCGCGCCGCTGGGCAGCTCGCCATCGGCCCGGGCGGCCCGCAGCACCGGCAGCGCCCGGATCGGCACCTTCTGGGAGCCGTCCGCCGCGATCTGCGCAAGCAGGTGCCGGATGTTGGGGTTGGCGAACCGGTCGAACAACGCCTGCCGGTATGCGGCGACCTCCTCCTCGGGAAGGGTGAGGTACTGCGCGGCACAGTCCCACCAGTCCTCGACCCAGCCGAAAACCTCGGGATCCATGATCGCGTCGGCCACGGTCTCGTGCCCGACGATCGACGCCCCGTACGCCATGATCGAGTGAGCACCGTTCAGCAGCCACAGTTTTCGCGTCTCGAACGGCTTGACGTCGTCGACGAACCGCGCTCCGGCGGACTCCCACGACGGCCGCCCGCTGGGGAAGTCGCCGGCCAGCACCCACTCGGTGAACGGCTCGGTGACGACCAGGGCGGCGTCCTCCCGTCCGGTCAGAGCGAGGGCGTCGGCGACGTCCTGAGCGGTGGCGCGAGGGGTGATCCGGTCCACCATCGTGGTGACGAAGGAGACGTTCGCCCCGATCCAGTCGGCCAGCTCGCCGTCCACCTGCTGCGCCAGCTCGGTGACGACCCGCCGGGCCATGGCGCCGTTGTGCGGCACGTTGTCACACGAGACCACGGCCAGCCCGCCGGCGTCGGCCAAGCGTCGCGCTGCCAGCCCGGCGACGAGTCGCCCCGGGACGGTGTCGAGCGCATGAGGGTCGCCGCCCCGGAGAGCGGCGATGTCGGCCTGCACCGCACCGGACTCGAGGTCCAGACCACCGTTCTCGTTCCGGCAGTACCCCGCCTCGGTGACGGTGAGAGTGACCACGGCGACGTCCGGCGACGCGAGGTAACCGAGCAGCCCGGCCAGGTCGCCACCGGCGTGCGCGGCGCTGACCGAGCCGATCACCTCGGGACGGCTCTCCGACTCGTGGCGGACCAGCAGGGTGTAGAGGCAGTCCTGGGCGGCGAGCTCGTCGGCGGTGCGTCGCGAATGGCCGGTGAAGGCGGCGATCCCCCACTGGTCGGCGTCGTCGGAATGCTCGGTGTACCAGGCCTGGTGGGCCCGGAAGAAGTTGCCGACCCCCAGATGGACGACCCGGACCGGGGCGGCGGGACGCCCGTCGGTGTCCCGGCTCAGGTGGCGGGTGGGGGCGACGGCGTTGCTCACAGCTTGAACACCCGACGCGGGATCGTCGTGACAAGGTCGACGCCGGTCTCGAACGCCTCGTCCTCGTCGAGGCGGTGCTCGACGACGAGCTCGGCGAGGTAGGCGCTGTCGAGGCGGCGCGACATGTCGTGCCGGGCGGGGATCGAGCAGAACGCGCGGGTGTCGTCGATGAAGCCGGAGGTCCGGTAGAAGCCCAGCGTCTCCGTGACTGCCCCGCGGTAGCGGCGGATCGCCTCCGGCGCGTCGAGGAACCACCAGGGCACCCCCGCATACACCGCGGGGTAAAAGCCGGCCAGCGGCGCGATCTCGCGCGAGAACACCGTCTCGTCCACGGTGAAGAGGACGAGGTGCAGTTCGGGCGCGGTGCCGAAACGGTCGAGCAGCGGCTGGAGGGACCGGGTGAACTCGACGGCGACGGGGATGTCGTGACCGGTGTCGGGCCCGAACTCCTTGAGCGTCGGGGAGTGGTGGTTCCGGTGCACGCCGGGGTGCAGGGTCATGACCAGCCCGTCGTCGACAGACATCTGGGCCATCTCGATCATCATGTGGCGCCGCAGCGCGGTCGACTCCTCGGTCGACGTCTCGCCGTGCAGCGCGGCGGCGTAGATCCGCGCCGCTTCCGACGGGGCCAGCTCGAGCGTCACGACATCGGCGTGGCTGTGGTCGGCGGAGACGGCCCCGTGCTCCTTGAAGTGACGACGTCTCTGGGCGAGCGCCCGCAGGTACCCCCGGAAGTCGCCGGTGTCCTCCCCGGACGCCTCGGCGAGGCGGTCCATCAGGGCAGCGAAGCCGGGGCGGCCCGGTTCGAGATAGCGGTCGGGCCGGAAGGTCGGGACGACCCGGCCGTCGAAGGACGGGTCGCCGGCGAGCGCCGCGTGGTCGGCGAGGTCGGCGCACGGGTCGTCGGTGGTCGCGAGCACGTCGATACCGAAGCTCTTGAACAGCTGCCGCGGCCGGAACTCGTCGGACGTGAGCCGCTCCGCCACCCGGTCGTAGATCGCGTCGGCGGACTCCGCACCGGGTCGCTGGGTCACGCCGAAGATGCCGCTGAGGACGCTCTCCATCCAGAACCGGCTGGGCGTCCCCCGGAAGAGCGGCCAATGCTCGCAGAACGTCCGCCAGGCCGCCCGGCTCTCGGCCTCGGTCAGCGACTGGTCCCCGACCCCGAGCGAGTTGAGTGGCACCCCGGCCGCGTGGAGCAGCCGGAAGATGTAGTGGTCCGGCGAGAGGAGCAGCGCGGTCGGGTCGGTGAACGGGATGTTGCCGGCCAGCCACTCGACGGGTACGTGTCCGTGCGGCGAGATGATCGGCAGGTCGCGAACCTGCTGGTACAGGCGTCTCGCCAGGTCGCGCACCGCAGGGTCGGCAGGAAGGAGCCGGTCGTCGTGAGGGCGCAGACCGGGGAGCTCGGGCATGGCAGTCATGCTCGGGCCCCGCCGATTCGGGTCGCCACAAGTTGCCACTAGTTGCCGTGAACCCTTGCCGGTGGGGGAGACTCGCCGCCACAGTGATGGGGTGAGCAGTACGAGCGTGTCCTCGACCGCGACCCTGCCCGACGCCGTGACGCTGCCGGCCTCGACCATCGGCGACGCGACAGGGGTCCTGACTCCCGACGAGGTGACCGCCTTCGTGCGGGAGCAGCTCGACGCATACCCCGTCGACGGGCGCAGTGTTTGCATCCTTGTTCCCGACGGCACCCGGACCTGCCCACTTCCATTGCTGCTCAAGGCGGTTCACGCCTCATTGTCCGGACGTGCGACGCGGATGACCGTGCTCGTCGCGCTGGGCACCCACGCGGCCATGTCCGACGAGGCACTGGCGGTCCACCTCGGCTACGCCGAGGACGGTCTGGACGCCACCTATCCCGGTATGACGGTCCTCAACCACGAGTGGTGGGACCCGGCGACGTTCGCCGACCTCGGGACCATCCCGGCCGCACGGATGCGCGAGCTGTCCGAGGGACGGCTCGACGTCGACGTCCCGGTCCTGCTCAACCGCGCCGTCGTGGAGCACGACATCGCGCTGGTCGTCGGCCCGGTGCTGCCGCACGAGGTCGTCGGCATCTCCGGCGGCAACAAGTACTTCTTCCCGGGCGTCGCGGGCCAGGACATCATCGACATCTCGCACTGGTTGGGGGCGCTGATCACCTCGGCCGAGATCATCGGGACCACGGCCCAGACGCCGGTGCGCGCGCTCATCGACGAGGGCGCCGCGCTCATTCCGGCCGACCGGCTGGCCTTCTGCGTCGTCGGCGCGGCCGAGAGCGACCACGGCTCCCCCGCCCTGCACTCGGTCTCGTTCGGCGACACCATCTCGTCGTGGGCCGCGGCGGCGCAGGTCTGCGCCGCCAGCCACGTGACCTACCTCGACGCACCGGTCGACCGGGTCCTGTCGATCGTGCCGGCCATGTACGCCGACATCTGGACCGGTGCCAAGGGCTTCTACAAGCTGGAGCCGGTCGTCGCGGACGGCGGAGAGGTCATCCTCTACGCGCCGCACATCACCGAGATCTCGCAGATGCACCCGGAGATCGCCGAGATCGGCTATCACTGCCGCGACTACTTCGTGAAGCAGTGGGACCGGTTCTCGCACGTGCACTGGGGCGTCCTCGCGCACTCCACGCATCTGCGCGGTGCCGGCACTTACGACGCGGACTCCGGCGAGGAGCGGCTGCGGGTACAGGTCACGCTGGCCACCGGCATACCGGAGCAGGTATGCCGCGAGGCGAACCTTGGTTACCTCGACCCGGCCACCGTCGACGTCGCCACCTTCGAGGCCGACTCCACGACGTTGGTGGTGCCCAACGCCGGCGAGGTCCTCTTCCGCCTCCGCTGAGCGGTCGAGCCGCGGACGAGGAGCTTGACCGGCAGCACGATCGGCTCGCGGCTCGGCGTCGCGCCACCGATGGCGGCGATGAGGTTCTTCACGCCGGTGATCCCCATCGCGCGCAGCGGGGCCGCCACGGTGGTCAGCTCGGGATCGACGATCTCCGAGAGGACGACGTTGTCGACCCCGATCACGCTGACGTCGTCGGGCACCCGGACGCCGGCGCGGCGCATCCCCTTGATGACGCCGATGGCCATGACGTCGTTGTAGGCGATGACCGCCGTCGGCTTGTGCGAGAGGACTTCGGCCGCGGTGTCGAACCCCGCGTGCACCGTCGGCACGTTGCACGGCCCGACTCGGCGCACCTTCAGCTCGAGCTCGTGCCCCGCCTCCATGATGGCGACCCAGCGCATCCCGTCGGCCCAGCTGGCCTCCGGGCCCGCCACGTAGGTGACCGAGTCGTGGCCGAGCTCGGCGAGGTGCTCGACGGCTCGCCGCATACCCCGGGCGTTGTCGGTGATGACGCACGGGACCTCGGGTACGCGCCGGTTGAGCATGACCAGCGGCTTCTGCTTGGCCAGCATCCGGATCGCGCTGTCGGACATGCGAGAGCTGGTCAGCAGCACGCCCTCGACCGCGCCCAGCTCGCGCTCGGTCCAGTCGCGCTCGAGCTGTGCGTCCTCCTGGGTGTGCGAGAGCAGGATCGTGTAGCCGGACTCCCCCGCCGCCTCGTGGGCGCCGCGGATGATCTCCGAGTAGAACGGGTTCGTGATGTCGGTGACGACGACGGCGAGGCTGCGGGTGCGCTGACCGGTGAGCCCCGGGAGGGCCTCGGAGCGGTAGCCGACCTCGCGCGCGGCGGCGAAGACGCGTTCCGCGGTCCGCGAGTTGACCCGTCCCGGACGGGAGAACGCCCGGGAGACGGTGGAGGGAGCCACCCCCGCCGCCTTCGCGACGTCGTAGATCGACGGGCCCCGTTGCATCTTCTGGACGCTAGGCGCGTCGGCAACCTCTGGCAACAGCGAGGGGGCCTCGGTTCGGTGAAGACTCGCGGCGGGCTACTCGCAGCCGATGCCGTCGTGGTCGGCGTCCAGTCCGTAGATGTCCGTGCCGACCACCTGCACCGGTCCCTGCACGTATGCCGGCCCGTTCCCCTTGCCGCCCGCGCAGTCGACGTCGCTGGCGATCGGGACGCAGCCGCCGGAGTAGTTCGGGTCGCACCCGCTGTTCGACGCAGGCTTCGTCGCGGTCGGGCTGGGCGCCTTCGGGGTGGGCGTCGTGGTTGCTCTGGGAGCCGGTGGTGGAGCGGGCGCCTTCGTCCCGACCACGGTGACCTCGTCGACCGGCTCCACGGTGACCTGCTCCCCCGAGACCGCCCGGCCGACCTCGACGCCTCCTCGGGTCCGGACCGTCCAGGTGACGGTCTTGCTGCCCGCTCGGCCGGCCGTCCGGACCACCTTTCTCCCGGTGTCCAGCAGGGCGTCCTCGACGGTCCGCGCGGCGAACGGGATGGCGACGACCTCGGTGACGGTGGTCGTGGTCTCGGCCGGCGTGGTGGGCGAGGTCGTCGTGGACGAGGTCGTCGTGGCCGGCGAGGTCGTGGTGGTGGTCGCCGCTGACGTCGTCACCGTCGTGGTCGTCGGAACCGCGGCCGGCGGCGCGGCCGTCTCCGCGAGCGCCGGGGCTCCGCACGCCGCCATGAGCAGCACGCCGGCTGACAGCGGTGCCCACCGGGCGAGGTTGAGCGAGGTCATCGGGTCCCCTTCGTGGCGCAGACCGCGCAGGCCGCCGGATCCGTCCTGCCACGGTCCCGTCGTGCGCAGGAGCCTGCCCGCTCCCGTCCGCAGGCGGGTCGCATACCGGCCTATCCCGTGCGCAAACCAGCCGAACGGTCGATCTCCGCTCGGCCGCCGCCCTCGCCGGCAACCGGTCCTCGCATACCCGGACAGCGAGAGGGCCCGGACTGTCGTCCGGGCCCTCTCGGTGTGGTAGCGGGGGCAGGATTTGAACCTGCGACCTCCGGGTTATGAGCCCGGCGAGCTACCGAGCTGCTCCACCCCGCGTCGGTATGCCCCAAGTCTACGGATCGCGTGCACCGGAACCAAATCGGCGAGCAGTCAGCCCGTCGGGCTCGTGCTCGGGGTGGGCGTCGCGGTGTTCGTCGGCGTCGCGCCGGGGGTCAGCGTCACGCTGCCCGACGGTGCCGCCGCCGCGGCCGCCGCGATGGCCGCCTTGAGCCGGGTCTGCGCCTCGCCGTACTTGGTGAAGTCGCCGGCCTTGAGCGCCGCGTCGGCGTCGTTGACGGCCTGCTGGGCGTCGGCCAGGGCCTTGGTCAGGGCAGGGTTGTCCGCCGGTTGCCCGGTCCCCGTCGCCGGTGGAGTCGTCGGCGTACCGGTCGTGGGTGTGTTGTCCCCGGACTTCGCTCCCGAGTTGCCTCCGAAGAGCGCGTCGAGGGCTCCGTCCAGGGTCGAGGACCACGCCAGCTTGTCGCCGAACGCCGTGATGATGGCCCGGTTCAGCGGATAGGCCGACTGCGTGTTGGCCTGGACGTAGATCGGCTCGACGTAGAGCAGACCGCCGCCCACCGGCAGGGTCAGCAGGTTGCCCAGCACGACGCTGGATCCCTGTTGTTTCTGGATGTTGAGGAACTGGGACAGGCCGAGGCCACCCTCAGGAGGTTGCACGCTCGACGACGAGATGTCGTTCTGCACCTGGCCGGGACCTCTGACGTTGCTGTCCTTGGGCAGCTCGAGCAGCCGCAGCTGGCCGTACCCCGCCCGTCTCTGCCCCGCGGTCGTCCCGGCGTTGGAGTCCACCGCGAGGAAGCCGGAGAGCACCTCACGCGTACCGAACGGCATGAACGTCGTGGTCAACGAGAACTGCGGCTCGTCCTGACCGGGCATCGCGATCGACAGGTAGTAGGGCGGCTGGTCGACCTGGATGCGCTGGTCCTTCGTGGGGTCGGACGGCACCTTCCAGAGGTCGTTGCTGCCGTAGAAGGTGCCCGGGTCGGTGACGTGGTAGCGGGCGAGGATCTCGCGCTGCACCTTGAAGAGGTCCTCGGGGTAGCGCAGGTGGGCCATCAGGCCGGCGCTGATGTCCGACATCGGCTGGACGGTGCCCGGGAAGGCGCCCATCCACGCCTTGAGCATCGGATCGGACTCGTCCCAGGCGTAGAGGTGCACGGTGCCGTCGAAGGCGTCGACCGTGGCCTTGACCGAGTTGCGGATGTAGTTGACCTGGCCGGCGGCGACCGCCTGCACCGAGGTGCGCGTCGTGGTGATCGAGTCGGAGGTCGCCTGGTCGATCGAGGTGAGGTGCGAGTTGGGGTAGTCGGCCGTCGTCGTGTAGCCGTCGACGATCCACTGCACCCGACCGTCGACGACCGCGGGGTAGGCGTTGCCGTCCAGCGTCAGCCACGGGGCGACCCGCTGGACGCGGTCACGCGGGGTGCGATGGTCGAGCAGCCGCGAGTCGGAGTTGACCGCGTCGGAGAGCAGGAAGTTCATCTCGCGGTACTTGATGGCGTAGGCGATCTTGACCGGGAGGTTCCCGATCGGGACCCCGCCCTGGCCCGCATACGTCGTGTTGGCCTGGCCGGCCGGCGAGCTGTCGGGGAAGTCGAACTCGCGCGGCGAGGAGCCCGCGGTCGCGCCGACGATGGAGTAGTCCGGCGACTGCTCGCCGAAGTAGATTCGCGGCTCGAAGTCGCCGAGGGTGCCGGTCGACGGGATGTTCTGCTCGAAGAAGACCGGCTTGCCGTCGGCGTCCTTGCGGTTGCCGTAGGCCGCGACGATGCCGTACCCGTGCGTGTAGACCGTGTGGTCGTTCAGCCAGTTGCGTTGACCATCGGGCACACCGTCGAGATCCAGCTCTCGCACCGCGATGACGGTGTCGCGCGTCAGCCCGTCGACGTTGTAGCGGTCGACGTCGAGGGTGTCGGGGAACTGGTAGTAGCTCTTGCCCGCCTGCAGCTGTTTGTAGGTGGCCGAGACGACGTTGGGGTCGAGGATGCGGATGCCCGGCACCGTCGTCGTGTCGTTGCGAAGCTGGCCCTGCGTAGCGGTCGTGGCGGCGTTGTAGAGCTTGGTGTCGACGTTGGACAGCCCGAACGCGTCCCGGGTGGCGTTGATGTTGTTCTGGATGTACGGAGCCTCGAAGGACTTCTCGCTGGGGCGGACGCGCAGGGACTGGATGAGCGCCGGGAAGATGCCGCCCACCACGACCGAGACGACCAGCAGCAGGACGACGCCGACGATGGGCAGCCGCCAGGACTTGGTCCAGATGACCGAGAGGAACATCAGCGCGCACATGATCGACGCGATGGCGAGGATCGCCTTGGTCGGCAGCACCGCGTTGGCGTCCGTGTACTGGATGCCGGTCATCAGGTCGGTCGACTTCGTGGTGAGCGAGTAACGCTCCAGCCAGTAGCTGGCCGCCCGGACCAGGACGATCGCCGCAAGGAGGATCGACAGGTGCAGGCGAGCCGCAGATGTGGTCCGACGGGTGCGGGCCTGGAACTGCAGGCCACCGAAGATGTAGTGCGTGAACGCGGCCACGATGACGCCGATGATCAGGACCGTGCTGAGGAACGCGACGACGGAGGTCAGCCAGGGCAGGGTGAAGACGTAGAAGCCGACGTCCATGCCGAACTGCGGGTCGGTCTTCCCGAACGGCTGAGCGTTGCGCCACAGCAGGAACGTCTCCCACTGCCCCGCGGCGCCGAGGCCGGAGAGCAGGCCGATGATGAGCGGGATCCCGATCATGGCGATCCGCCGCAGCGGCTCCACGGCGGCGCGGTAGCGCTCCAGGGCGTCCTGGTTCGTCGAGGTCGGGGCGTAGATCGGGCGGGTGCGGTAGGCGATGTAGAGGCTGGAGCCGACGATGGCGGCCGTGACCAGGCCGCCGACGACGCCGAGGAGGACCTTGGCGCCCAGCTCGGTGAGGAAGACGCGGCGGAAGCCGACCGAGTCGAACCACAGCACCTCGGTCCAGAACTGCGCGATCAGCGACGCGGCGATGCCGACGACGACGAGGATGAGCAGCGTCGTGACCAGGGGGCTGCGCCGGCGGTCGCGTGTCGCGGTGCGCTGTCCTCCCCCGGCCCCATTGCCGTGGCCAGCGGCCTCAGGGTCCTCACCGAACCAGTCGCGTTCACTCACCAGTCGAGCCCGATCTGTCTGCAGTCGTCCAGCATGCCTACCCGCAGCACGCTGACCGGGGTTCGGCCAGCATACGTATCCCCCAACGAGCGGCCGACGCCCACGTTCCCGATCCACAGGGTCTGGTTGCCGAATCGTTGCCGCGTTCACAGGTAGCGGTGAGGTACGGACCGGGTGCGAGGATGCCGCGGGTGACCTCTCCTCGGCGGCCGGTGCTGGACCCCTTGTCGATCGCGGCGCTCGACACCGAGCGCTACGTCGCCGGTGCGGGCTGGGACCAGCCGGCCCGACTGTTCGCGCTGGTGCGGACGGCGACCCTGGTCGAGCGGGAGCCACAGCTGCTCAACCAGCTCTCGGTCGCCGACCAGGCGCCGGACGCGCTCACGGCCATCGAGCAGGAGGGGCTGCACCAGTCGTCGAACCTCGAGTCGGTCCTCGGGCGCGTCGCGTGGCCGCCGGACGTCGACGGGTGCGCGTTCGTCGTGGAGCGGGTCGTCGTGCCGCCGGACGCCGAGCGCGACCTGCCGAGCGACCCGGACGCAGCGGTCGAGGCGCTGGCCCGGCACCCGGACCGGGAGGACGTCCGGCTGTTGGCAGCGGTGCTGCGGGACGGCACCTCGGTATGCCTCATCCGCCAGCGGTCGCACGACGCCGACGACGCGGTCGCGACCGGTCCAGACCTCGCTCCTGGACTGGTCGCCGCCCTGCAGGCGACCTTCGACGACTGAGCGCCCCGCGCGGTCCGGCTGATCGGTCGACGTCCTGCGGCCGGGTCTCGCGCGGCCGGCCCCCCTGCAGACAACTCCCCACGTGATGAGAAATCGGCGGTCGATGTCCGAGATGTCGGATTATTTCTCCGCACGTGCGCAGTTGTCGACGGCTGGCAGGCGCAGTCCGCTGTCGACGCTCGGTATGCGGGTCAGCAGGCGGGGAGGCCCTTGGGGTCGCCGGCGGCGATCTTCTCGACGGACGCCTTCGCCTCGTCGAAGGTGGCGACCCTGATGGCCTGGAGCCCGTCCGGTACGGCGCCGCGGACCTCGGTGCAGTTGTCGGCGGGTACGAGGAAGTAGCTCGCACCGCCCTGTCGGGCTCCCACCACCTTCTGACGGATGCCGCCGATCGGCCCGACCTTGCCGGTGCTGTCGATGGTGCCGGTGCCGGCGATGTTCTGGCCGCCGGTCAGCGCGCCGTTGGTGACCTTGTCGTAGATCCCCAGCGAGAACATCAGGCCGGCCGACGGACCGCCGACGTTGCCCGCGTCGATGGTGACGGAGAACGGGAAGGTGAAGTCGATCTTGAGGACGACGCCGAGCACGGTCCGGCCGCCGGAGGCACCGGTCTTCGCCTTGAGCGCGACCTGGGTGCCACCGCGTAGGACGACGACGTCGACGGTGCTGCCGGGGGGCGCCTTCTGGATGGCCTGGCGGGCGACGTCGGCGCTGGTCACCTCGGTGCCGCCGATGGAGACGAGGACGTCGCCCGGCTGGAACACCGTGCCGGACGGGGCGTCCGCCGCGACCGCCGCGATGCTCACCTTCTCGCCGACCGGGATGCCGGCCGCCCGCAGCGCCACCGCCGTGGCCTCCTGCTGGGAGTCGACCATCTCGGCCTGGTTCTCCTGCTGGACCTGCTCGGCGGTCTGCTGCGGCGGGAAGATCACGTCGACGGGATAGACGTCCTGGCGCGGGTCGATCCACGCGCCGATGACCGCCCAGACGTTGACGGGGTACCCGGGACCGCCGTTGATCCGGACCGTCGTGAAGTCGAGCGAGCCGGTCGTCGGGTAGCTCTCGTGGCCGCTGATGACGATGAGGTCACTGGTCGTGCCGTCGCTGTGGGTGGTCGTGCCGAGGACGTTGGAGATCGGGCCGGGGCTCATCACCGCGTAGGGCAGCCGGATGAGGGTGCCGAGCGCACCGAGGAGAAGCGCCAGGAAGACGACGACCAGCGCGGTCGCCGATCCGCGCGAGACCTTCTTCGGGTCGTCGGGTGAGGGCGGCTGGTCGAGGACGGTCGGCGGGGTCGACCCGGTCCAGCTCACGGCAGCCCCACCCACTCGTCGGAGCCGTCGGTGAAGGTCTGATGCTTCCAGATCGGCACCGTGGCCTTGAACTCGTCGATCAGCGCGTGGCACACCTCGAAGGCCTCCCGACGGTGCTCGGCGCTCACCGCCGCGACGACGGCGATGTCGCCGACCGTCAGGTGCCCGGTCCGATGGACGACCCCGAGCCGGACGACGCGTCCCTCGGCGGCCAGCCGAGCGGCCAGGTCGGATGCCACCTCCGCTGCCGAGGGGTGGCTGGTGTAGTCGAGGACCTCGACCGACTCACCGTGGTCGCGCTCCCGGACGTAGCCGATGAAGGTCACCACCGCGCCGGCCCGGCGATGCCGGACGGCCTCGACGAGCTCGTCCACCGACAGCGGCGTGTCGCGGATCTCGGCCAGCACGACTCCCGGCGCGTCCGCCCCAGTGGTCATCCGGTTCCCGCTTCCGTCTTGTCGCTGTCGCTGTCGCTGTCTGCTCAGTGGCGTCTGGCCCGGCGTAGCAGCGCGGCAGTCGCCCCGAGGGCCACGGCGGCGCTGGCCGCTCCGAACGCGGCGTCCCGTCGGTCGACCCTGCGCCCGGCGACGGCGTGCCGCCCCGCGATCGCGTCGAGAAGCACACCGAGGCAGGTCCCATTGTCGTATGCCGGGTGCCACCCTCGCGCACGGAGGGTAGCCGACCCGACCACCCAGGGATGGGTCACATAGGCCAGCTCGCTGGCCGGGACCGGCAGGACCCCGACCCGATGGAGCTGCGTGGCGAGCCCGGTCGCCGTCGCCTCGCCGACCTCGATCCGCCGCATGGCGGTGATCCGCTCGACCTCGGCGAGGGTGAGCGCCCCGTCGCTGCCCAGCGTGACCGCGGTCGCCGTTCCGAGGTCGTGCGTCACCGCGCGCAGGACACCGGAGGCCAGGTCGTCGACGTGGCAGAGCTGCCAGGCGGGCGTCCCGGTCTTGATCGACAGCAGCCGCGGCGCCTCGAAGTAGCGGGTCAGGGCGGTGTCGACGCCGTCGCCCACCAGGGCGGCGGGGCGGACCATCGTGAAGCGCACGTCCGGGTGGTGGTCGCGACTGTCCTCGACCAGGCCCTCGATGGCGAGAAGGTCGCCGACGAAGCCGTCGTCGAGGACGGCCCGCACCGGCGCGTGGTCCGGCAGCGGCACCTCGTTGTCGGGGAAGGCGCCGAAGACCTCCGCCGATGTCACGACCAGCACGTGCCCGACCCCGGCGGCCGACGCAGCCAGGGTAAGGGCGCGACCGGTCCGCAGGAGTGCCGCGCGGCGCTCCTGCGGCCGACGGGTCAGCGCCGCCGCGAGGTCGGTGCACGTCGCGACCCAGACGAGGACGTCCACCCCGGACAGCTCGGCCGACACCCCCGGCCCGTCGGTGTCGACCGTCCGCCAGCGCACCCCCTCGAGGCCGCCACGAACCGGTGAGAGCACGCGTACCTCCGCGACCCCCTGTTCCTGACCGCGGGCCGCGGCGAGGAGCCGCGCGATCCGCAGCGCCGGCACGCCGACGACCGCACCGGGTCCGGCAACGGCCACCACGGGCGGACGCGAGGCCACGGGTTCGCCCTGGGAGGAACGTACGGGGGAACTCAGCGGGTACTCCTCGTGGTTGTCTAGTGGTACATCCTCCCAGAGCACCAGGAGACACCATGGCCGAGCGACCCGATCGCGACGAGGCCTCCGAACCGGAACGCCCCGACAGCGAGCCCGAGACCCCCAGCGCGGACGCGTGGAGCGAGGCCGTCGACCAGCCGCAGGACGGGCCTCTGGACGGCCCTCAGGACTCTCCGGCCGACCCGTTCGAACCACCGTCCGACCGCCCGCGGATGGGCTTCTCCAGTGGCTCGTCCGGCTCGCAGCCGCCGTCCCGACGCGACCCGTGGGACAGCGACGACGATGACGATGACGACGACGACGGTGACTTCGGCGAGCTCGGCGCGATGTTCCAGCAGTTGCTCGGTGGCGGCGGGCAGGGGATGCCCGACCTCGGTGAGCTCGTCCGCCAGCTCGGCGGGGTGGGCGGCCAGGGCGGCCAGCTCCCCGACCTCGACGCGCTGATGCGCCAGCTGGGCGGGGACCGCGGCATGGCCGGGGCCGGCGAGGCGATCCAGAACCTCTGGAAGCAGATGGGCATCGACCCCACCGACTCGGGCGTCATGGCCATGATGCAGAACCAGATGAAGCAGATGTTCGGAGCGCAGACGCCCGAGGCGCGGATGGAGATGTCGACCGACGTCGCCCGCAAGACCGTGGCGTCCGAGACCGACCCCACCGTGACCGCGGCGCAGCAGCGCGAGGTCGACGACGCCGTCCACGTGGCCAACGTGTGGATCGACCCGGTGACCACCCTGCCCGCCCCGAACGGCAAGGGGCTCGCCTGGAGCCGCGCCGAGTGGGTCGAGGCGACGATGCCGACCTGGCACCGGCTGGTCGAGCCGGTCTCCGAGGGCGTGACCGTCGCCATGACCAAGGCCATGGACGAGCAGTTCGAGCGGCTGAAGTCCGAGGGCCTCGGTGGGCTCGGCGAGGGGGCCGGGCTGCCGGAGGGGTTCCCGCAGATCCCCGGCCTCGAGGGGCTCGACCTCAGCGGTCTGATCGGCCAGCTCCAGCCGGCGCTGCGCCAGATGGCCGGGAGCATGTTCTCGGCGCAGCTGGGCGCCGGCGTCGGGGCGCTGGCCGCCGACCTGCTCAGCGCCACCGAGGTCGGTCTGCCGCTGCTCGACAGCGAGGACGTCGCCCTGCTGCCGGCCAACGTCGCCGACTTCACCGAGGGTCTCGGCGTCGAGGCGTCCGAGGTACGCCTGTACCTCGCCGTCCGGGAGGCCGCCCGGGCGCGGCTGTTCGCCCAGGTGCCGTGGCTCGGCCCGCAGCTCGAGGCGGCGGTTCGCGACTACGCGCAGAACATCACCATCGACACCGACGCCATCGAGGAGCAGGTCCGCAACATGGACCTGCAGAACCCCGCCCAGATCCAGGAGTCACTGCGCGACAAGCTGTTCTCGCCGACGCCGACCGCGGCACAACGGGCCGCCCTTGGCCGCCTCGAGACGTCCCTCGCCCTCGTCGAGGGCTGGGTCGACCTCGTCACCGAGCAGGCCACCTCCGGGCATCTTCCGCACGCGGACGCGCTCGGCGAGGCCCTGCGCCGCCGCCGAGTCAGCGGTCCGGCGCAGAAGACGTTCAGCGGGCTGGTCGGGCTCGAGCTGCGGCCGCGTCGCCTCAAGGACGCCAAGAACCTCTGGGCGGCTCTGGAGAACGCCGGCGGCGCCGAGTTCCGGGACGCGCCATGGGAGCACCCCGACATCGCGCCGACCGGCGCCGACCTCGACGACCCGCTGGGCTACGTCGAGAAGCGACGCGCGGCCGGCGGCAGCGACGACGTGGACTCCGCCCTCGACGCGCTGCTGCGGGACGACGACGGTGACGACGGCGACGACGCGGCGTCCGGCCCCACGCGAGAGGCCTGACCCGTCTCGGAGACGACCACCATCCCCCTGCACGCGGACGCGACCCGCGTCCTGCACGCATACGCGCCGGCGGACCGGCAGCAGGAGGCGCTGCGCCTGGACTACCTCGCCTTCCTCGCCGACCACCCGGACGGCGTCTGGAAGGCGGGGCCGCCGGCGCACCTCACCGCCAGCTGCCTCGTGCTCGACGAAGCCCTGAGCCGCGTCCTGCTGACGCATCACCGCCGGGCGCGGATGTGGTTCCAGCTCGGTGGCCACCTCGAGCCCGAGGACCGGTCGGTGCGCGCAGCGGCGGAGCGTGAGGCGACGGAGGAGTCCGGGATCGCCGGGCTGCGCGTGACGCCGGTGCCGGTCCACCTCGACCGGCACGTGCTCAGCGGGGACTTCGGGCGATGTCGCGAGCACCTCGACATCCGGTATGCGGCGATCGCGCCGGCGGGCGCCGAGCCGCGGGTCAGCGCCGAGTCGCTCGACGTGCGGTGGTGGCCGGTGGACGGCCTGCCCCCGGGCCACGTCGACGAGCTGGGTGGCCTCGTGGCGGCGGCCCTTCGTTTCCTGGGCTGACGCAGCTCAGAACAGGGTCGTCGGCTCCGACACCACCGTCACGGGCTCCCAGTCGACCTCGTTCTCGTCGTCCTGCCACGCCGCACCGAGCCCGGCGGCCGCCGCGACTCCCTCGAGGTAGCCGCGGGCGCGCTCGACGCGCGGGTAGGCCGCCAGCAGCCGCCAGAACTCGCGGTCGTGGGCCGGCCGCAGCAGGTGGGCCAGCTCGTGGAGCAGGACGTAGTCCAGGACGTAGCCCGGCATCCCCTTGAGGCGTTCCGAGACCCGGATCGTCCCGTCGGCCGGGGTGCACGAGCCCCAGCGGCTCATCTGGTTGCCGACCCAGCGCACCGAGCTGGGCCGAGCGGCGTCGGCGAGGTAGCGCGCGGAGAGCGCCCGCGCCCGCGCCGACAGCTCGGCGTCGTCGGGCCGACGGCGGCGGTCCCCCGCGGCGAGACGCCCGAGCATCGTGTCGACCCAGTGGCGCTCCTCGGCCTTGGTGAACCGGGCCGGGATGAGGACGATCGTCCGGCCGCCCTCGCGGTAGGCGCTGACGGTGCGGCGGCGGCGGCCGCTGCGGCGGACCTCCACAGAGGGGTCGGTCCCGGGGCGGGCTTCGGGAACGGTCTCCGGCGCGGGTCCCGCCCCGTTCCCGGATCGCGCCACGGCCATGAACCGAGAGTATGCCGAAACGGGTGGTCCGGACCGCCGGAACCGGACTCGGACCCGCGACCAGAAACGGCCGCCAGAGAGCGCTCTCCGAGCCGCCGCGCGAGGGTGGCCCCGTGCTCAGGATTCGTCGTTTCGTGCTCAGGTGGGACTAGGGTGAACGTGGTCCAGCACCACCACCTGTGGCGCGGCAGACAAGGAGACATACCCCTATGACGAGCAACGAGACCTACGCAGGCGAGTTCTACTGCGTCAAGTGCAAGGAGAAGCGCGAGGCGGAGGGCAAGGTCGTCGTCAGCGAGAACGGCCGACGGATGGCCAAGGCCGTGTGCCCCGTGTGCGGCACCAACCTCAACCGGATCCTCGGCAAGGCCTGATCGACCCGAGCGCGACCGGCGGTCGCGCTCGCCAGCACCACGTCCGGAAGGGGCGGGACCACTCGGGTCCCGCCCCTTCAGCGTGCCTGTGGACGACGTGCGGGCCGGCGGTCACGGCTGTGCGAGATTTCCGGGGCCGACCCGATCCCCGTGCCCGCGCAGGAGGCCTCGCCCCGATGGACGCACGCCCCCGGCTTGCCGCGCCCTCCCCGGCCTTCCTGGACGGCGCCGATGCGGCCGCTGCGGGTGGCGCCCGGCACAGTCGAGGGGTTCGTCGTCATCGACGGGTCCGGTCCGCTGGCGGCCTCGGTGGCGGCCTTGCTGCGAGCGACCGGCGCCGGCCGCGTCCAGGCCGGGGCCTGGGCGGCGGACACGGCCGACGCCGAGCTGCGGTTGGGCGAGCTGGACGGGCTCGGCGCGTTCGACCGGCCCGATCTCGTGGTGCTCGTCGCCTTCCGGTCTGTCGTGCCCCGACGTGGGGAACCCTGGCGACGCCGCGGCGTCCCGCACCTGCCGGTCGTCGTCGACGCCGGCCGCGTGGTCGTCGGGCCGTGGGTGGGGGGCGACCCGGCCCAGCCCTGCCTGGACTGCCTCCACCTGACCCGCACCGGTCGCGACCCCGCGTGGCTCGCCGTGACCCGCGCCCCGCCGGTGCCCCCGACGGTGGACGGGCCGCTGGTGGCGATGGGCTCCGGGCTGGCCGCCATGGTCGCGATGGCCGGGCTCAGGAACGGCGCGATCCCGGCTGGGGTGTCGGTCGAGGTCGGCGGGCCGTGGCCCCATGTCGAGCACCGCCGCTGGGACCGGCACATCGACTGCCCGAGCCACGACCGCGGCGAGCCGGGTCAGGCGGTTCCCGCGGCGCGGTGAGCCAGGAGCAGGCGCAGCGCCGTGGCGGCGGGGTCCTGGGCGTCGCTCATCGCGCGCCGACCAGGGTGTTCTGGGTGGAGGCGATGCGCCATTCGCCATCGGAGCGGACCAGCACCGAGGTGGACATCGCCGCGTGAACCCCGGTGAGCGGCCCGTGCGGGGCGTCCAAGGTGTTGCGGGACGTGGCGACGATGACGTCGTCGCTGACCCGGTGGGCCTCGATCAGCTCCATCTGGTTCGTGCTGCCCGCGTAGATCGTGGTGAGGATCTGCGCGTGACCGGCGCCGATCTCCGCGCCGTGGGCCAGCTCGCCCCGGATCGTCACGAACGACGCGTCGTCGCAGTACGGCTCCCCGAAGGCGCCCCCGTCACCCACGTTCCAGGCGTTCTCCAGGCGGGCCAGGATGTCGCGGGCGATCTGTTCCGTGCTCATGACGTGCTCCTTTGACTGAGTCTTGCTTCTTTGATTGAGTATCGCTCAGTTAATATATACACACTCAACGGACTGGTACCATGGTTTTCGTGAACGACCTCGACACCGCTGCCCGTCCCTACCGGTCGGCCCTGCGCGAGGAGCAGGCCCACCGCACAAAGCTGCTGATCGCCCAGGCGGCCCGCGAACGCTTCGTCGACACCGGCTGGGCCGGGACGAGCGTCCGGTCGGTCGCCACGGCGGCCGGCGTGTCGGAGGCCACGGTGTATGCGGTCTACGGCACCAAGGCCGGACTCGCCGTCTCCCTCGTCGACAGCGCCGACGCCGACGCCGACGTCGACCGCGTCCAGCGCGAGCTCGACCGGGCGACCGGTGACCCGCGCGCCCAGCTGGCCGCCTTCGTGGGCTTCGACCGGCGGCTGTTCGAGCACGGCGGGGACGCGCTCCGGGTGATGGTCGAGGGGATGCGCAACGAACCCGCCCTGGCCGCCGCCTACGACGAGGGCCGAGGCCGCGGCGACCAGTCCCGGCGGGACGTGTTCTCGACGTGGCCCGCGTCGGTCCGGCGCAAGGGGGTCACCCTCCAGCGGGCCCTCGACGCCTACGCGATCACCGTCTCGCTGCCGGTGTACGACATCGCGATCCAGGAGCGGGGCTGGGACGCCGACCGCCTCGAGCGCTGGTGGGTCGACACCGTCGCCGACCAGATTCTGGCCTGAGCGCCAGGCCGTGGCGCCACCTACCCGAGGGGGTGGCGGAAACCGTGGGCGCCGCGGGTGACAATGACCACGTGACCGACCTCCCCCGCAGTGCCGTGGTCCGCGCGGCCCGGCTCGCCAGCCTGCCCGTGGGCATGGCCGGTCGTGCGGCGTGGGGGCTCGGGAAGCGGGTCGGCGGCAAGCCGGCCGAGCTCGTCGCCGCGGAGCTCCAGGCCCGGACCGCCGAGCAGCTGTTCAGCGTCCTCGGCCAGCTCAAGGGCGGCGCGATGAAGTTCGGCCAGGCGTTGTCGATCTTCGAGTCGGCGTTCCCCGAGGAGATGGCGGCGCCCTACCGCGCGATGCTGACCAAGCTGCAGGACAGCGCTCCCCCGCTCCCGGCGGAGACGGTGCACAAGGTGCTGGCCGAACAGCTCGGTCCGCGGTGGCGGCGCAGCTTCGTCGAGTTCGACGACGTCCCGGTCGCGGCGGCGTCCATCGGCCAGGTCCACCGGGGCATCTGGCGCGACGGGCGCACGGTGGCGGTCAAGGTCCAGTACCCGGGCGCCGGACCGGCCCTGCTCAGTGATCTCGCCCAGGTGTCGCGCGTCGCTCGGCTCGCCACCGCCTGGGTGCCCGGCATCGAGATCGGCCCGATCCTCGCCGAGCTCAAGGGCCGGATGGCCGAAGAGCTGGACTACCGCCTCGAGGCGCGCTCGCAGGAGAAGTTCGCCAAGGGGTTCGACGACGACCCGCACTTTCTCGTCCCCCACGTCGTGAAGTTCGGCGAGCGCGTCATCGTCAGCGAGTGGATCGACGGCGAGCCGCTGTCCCGGATCATCAGCGAGGGCACCGAGGAACAACGTGACCTCGCCTCGCAGCGCTACATGGAGTTCCTCCTCGTCGGGCCGGACCGCGTCGGCCTCCTGCACGCCGACCCCCATCCGGGCAACTTCCGGCTCATGCCGGACGGCCGGCTCGGGGTGATGGACTTCGGTGCCGTCAAACGGCTTCCGCACGGCCTGCCCGACGAGATGGGCCGGTTCCTCACGCTCGCGGTCGACGGCGACGCCGCGGGCACGCTCGCGGGGCTACGCGAGACCGGGTTCGTCCGGCCCGGGATGGAGGTCGACGCGGAGCGGCTGCTGGAGTACCTCGAGCCGTTCATCGTCCCGCTGCGCAGCGACACGTTCCGGTTCTCCCGGCCCTGGCTGCGGGACGTGTTCCAGCACATCAACGACCCCCGTCGCCCCAACTACGCGGTCGGTATGCGGCTCAACCTGCCCGCCGAGTACCTCCTGATCCACCGGGTCTGGCTCGGCGGCATCGGGGTCCTCTGCCAGATCGGCGGCGAGGTGCACGGCCGCGAGCTCGTCGCCGCATACCTGCCTGGGGTGGACCTCCCGCCGCTGGGCGACCCGGTGGGTTAGCGCCTCACCACCAGCCGGAGTCGAGCTTGCCCTCGATGCTGCGCAGGTACTGGCGGCTGCAGACGTCGCAGGTCCAGACGTCCCGGCCGTGTTCCACGCCACGGGCCCAGGTGAGCAGGGCCTCGCCCTCCGCGGGGGCGGTCCGACCGCACGTCGCGCAGACCAGCTGCTCGGGGGTGTCAGGCATCAGCGGGCGGCGGCCGCCTTCTGCTCCTTCTTGAACGCCCGCACCTGGTCGAGCGAGTCCTGGTCCACCACGTCGGCGACGCTCCGGTGCGAGCCGGGTTCGGCGTAGGCGCCGGCCGCCTGCTCCCAGCCGTCCGGCCGGACGCCGAGCTGCTTGGCGACCAGGGCGGTGAAGATCTTGGCCTTCTGCTCGCCGAACCCCGGCAGCCGGCGGATCCGGGCGAGCAGGTCGGCACCGGAGGTCGCGCTCGGTCCAGAGCTGCTCGGCGTCGCCGTCGTAGTCCTCGACGACCGCCTTGGCGACCTCCTGCACCCGGCCGGCCATCGACCGGCCGTAGCGGTGGATCGCCGGTGGCGTGGCGCACAGGGTGGCGAACTCCTCGGGGTCGGCCGCGGCGATCGTCGCCGGGTCCAGCGTCCCGAACCGCTCGAGGATCTTGGCCGGCCCGGCGAACGCGCGCTCCATCGGGAACTGCTGGTCGAGCAGCATCCCGACGAGCAGCGCGAACGCGTCGGTCGAGAGCACCTCGTCGGCCGCCGGGTCCTGGGCGATGTGCAGGGACGCCTTCATGACGGCCACCCTACGACCGTCGGTCCGCCCCCGCCGATTTCTCCGCACGTGATGACCTGTTGACGCCCGAATCCGAAATGTCGGATTGCGGCTTCACGTGCGGAGTTGTTGGCGCGGGTGTCGACGCCGACACAGCCGGCGCTCAGAGGAAGTAGACGAAGCCCGGGCCCTCGTCGCGGAAGGGGACGCCGAGGGACTCCAGGGCCGGGCGCCACGAACCGGTGACGCTCGGGTCGGCCGCCCTCGAAACCGTGGTCGGCGGTCAGCAGGAACGCCACGTCGTCGAGCACGCCGAGGCCGTCGAGGTGGTCGAGGAACACCACCAGCCGGGCGTCGCGCTGGCGCAGCGAGTCGCGGGCCATCTCCGAGCGCGGGCCGCCCCCGTGGTGACCGGCGTCGGTGACGACGTTGGCCCACCAGGTCAGCCGCGGCATCCGGGAGGCGTCGGCGAACAGCTCGCGCACCTGCGCGAGACCGAGGTCGTCGACGCTGCACGCCCCACCGGAAGTAGCCGTCGTCGAGGAGCGCCCGGTCGCCCAGGAACGGCGACTGGTCGGCCGGCGGCAGCCGGTCACCCAGCCCGCCGCACCGGTCCCGCTCCGCTCTCCCGGATCACCGCCATCGTCCAGTAGTCGGACCCGCGGTCGATGGCCTCGTCGATGCTGGCCGTGCGCGGAAACCCTTGGAAGTCAACATGGTCCGCCACCATCTCGAAGACCGTGCGCACCGAGGGCCGCAGCCACTCGGCGCACCGGTGCCAGGTCGTCGCGTCGTTCGGCACGACCCGCTCGCCGGTCTCGCGGTCGTAGAAGACGTTGCCGAGCACCCCGTGCCGCCCGGGCCCATCCCGGTGAGGATCGAGGTGTGGTTGGTCAGCGTGACGCTCGGGAACTCCGCCACCGCGCCACCGCGCAGGGCGACGCCCCGCTCGATCAGCCGCGCGACCGCCGGGGAGCTCACCGGCCTCGGCCAGGTGCGAGCAGGTCGCCGCAGTGGGCGCCGTCCCAGAGGACGCCGACCACGGCCGTCGGGGTCGACCGCGGGGTCGAGGTATGCGTCGAGCACCCGCCCGTCGAGCGGCGCACCTGCGGCGTCGCGCAGGTCCTCGCGCGGGACGCCGGCCAGGACGGCCAGGGTCGGTCCGACGTCGACGAGCCGGGCGTGGTCGTCGACGAGGCCGAGCCGCGCGACCCCGGCACCGGCCAGGACCAGCGGCGCCCGCGACTGGATGACGTCGAGCGACCCGTGCTCGCCGGTGTGGCCACCCTCGTCGGGGAAGTAGTGGCGCGGCGTGTGGACCACGGCCAGGTCCGGGCTCCGGTCGGCATCGGCGAACAACGAGAGGATCCGCTCGCGCCGCATACGGGTAGGCGTTGTCGGTGGACACCAGCGGTCCCGCGGCGGCGATCTCGCGCTCGTAGGGCAGGAAGGCCATCGGGCCTCGGACGGGATCGGGTCGTCCCGTCGACCACCTCGTGCGTCCCGTCGGGGTGCAGGCGCACCGTGCCGAGGTGGTTCGCGGCGTGGGCGACCCGCTCGCCGCGACGTCCTCCACCCACACCACGAGGTCGACGATGTCGGCGAGGTCGTCGGCGGTCAGGGCGTCGACGCGCGGGCTCGGGTCTGCTCGCGGGTCAGCGGCTGGGTCATGGCCGGACGCTACGCTGATCGCGGCGCCGGACAGGCCGGGCAAGACGAAGGGCGGGGAGCCCCCTGCGCTCCGCGCCCTTCCGGGTGGGTGGTTCGGTCTGCGTCGGCCGTCCCGTGACGGCGCGGGTCACCGCTCGGCCGACCGTGGTCCGCCTGGCGCGAGCGATGGATCTCCAGCGAGCAGTCGGGCGGCGCGGCGGACGCCGGTCTGCGGAGGCGACGCCGTCGTTCCTCGATCGCGGCCGGCCAGGTCGGGATACGTCTGGTACGTGTTCATATCCGCTTCTCCTGTCGTGTCAAGTGTGGTGTGGTGGGTGGTGGTCTCGCTGATGGTCATGCGGCGATCTGGTTCTTGCGCGGACGGCCACGGGGGCGCTTGCGGGCACGACGGCCCCCTGCACGAGGAGCTGCCCGCCCCAGACGCCCCACGGCTCGCGCCGCTCGAGCGCCCCTGCGAGGCACTCCTGGAGTGCCGGGCAGGTCCCGCACAGCGACTTCGCGAACTCGACGTCCGCCGGGCTCTCGGCGAACCAGAGCTCGGCGTCGTTCTCACGGCAGGGACGCCTCGCCGTCGGCCTGCGGTCGGAGCGCAGGTCGATCAGCTCGGTCAGGCTGAGCGTGGTCATCTGTCATCTGGTGTCACCTCCCTCTCGTCTCCCGCCACGGTGGCTCCCTCTGGTCCTCGTCACCTGGTGTCGTGGCGTCGGTGGTCCTCACGGTGCGGCGCGCGGCCCTGGTGGTGGTGGGTGCGCCGTGCCGTGCTGATCATGTCGGCCCTCTGCTGCTTCTGGTGCTGCGGCTGGTTCGTGCGTGGTGCCGTGGTGGCGGCCGGACAAACAAAAGGCCGCGGATCCCGGATGTCGGGTTCCGCGGCCTGGAGGGAGACCGGTGGCTGTTGCTCAGACGGGTGGTCTCCGGAGCGGAACGGTGACATCGATGGAGTTGTAGGTCGGCGGGACGGCGAACGCCGAGGCGATCGCCCGACCGGGGCCTGGACATCGGAGCCGGCGCGGAGCCGGCGATGGGCACAGTCGTCCCCTGGACCGGGATGACGAGGTCTGCGAGGAGGCGGGTGCCCGGCCGCAGACGGTCACGCCAGACGCGTGCGCGGGCGCAGGTGCGTCGCGTCGATCGTCATCGTGTTGGTTCTCCATCAGGGCCACCCCTCCTTCGTTGCTCGGGCTCGTGCGTGGGTGCCACGCCACGCCGGTACGTCGTCAAGGGTACTGAGCGCTCGCGCGATCACCAACTATTTAACGAGGTTTCGGGACATATTGTCGACCGGCGGGCTCAGTCGTCGATTCCGTTGCAGCAGAACGCTTTCGGCACCTCGTCAGGGTCGGCCCCGCCGAGGACGGCGAGCACCTCGCCGCCGTAGAGTCCCGAGCTTGCGCGCCCCGACCCCGGAGATCTGCGACAGCTCGCCCTCCGAGGTCGGTTCGCGTCTCCGCGATCGCGGTGAGCGTCGCGTCGGTGAAGACGACGTATGCGGGCACGCCGGTCGCCCGCGCGACGGCCAGCCGCCACGCGCGCAGCGCCTCGAAGGTCGCCTCGTCGTAGGTGGGCGGGCAGTCGTCGCAGCGCCCGGTCTTGCGCTGGGCGGCCGTGGTCAGCTCGGTGCCGCAGCTGCGGCAGTGCACGGGCAGCGCCGCTTGCGCGCCGTGCCCCCGGACGCCGCCGGGACGCGCTCTCGCTGCGCCCGGGCGCCCTCCCCGAGGATGCCGGCCGCAGCGTCGAGGAAGCGGGAGGGGCGGCGGCTGGCCCGGGCGCCGGGGGTGCGGGCGCCGGACCACGACAGGCGCAGCTCCCGGCGGGCGCGGGTGACGCCGACGTAGAGCAGCCGGCGCTCCTCCTCGATCGCCGCCGGGCCCTCGGCCATGGCGATCGGCATGAACCCGTCGGAGCAGCCGCGAGGAAGACGGCGTCCCACTCCAGCCCCTTGGCTGCGTGCAGCGAGGCGAGCGTGACGCCCTGGACCGCGGGCGCGTGCTGCGCGGCGGCCCGCTCGTCGAGCTCGCGGACGAGGTCGGGCAGCCGCGCCTCCGGGCGCGCGGCCACGAGGTCGTCGGCGAGGGCGGCGAGGGCGGTCGAGCGACTCCCAGCGCTCCCGGGCCGCACCGCCGGCGTTCGGCGGCCTCGCGGGTCCAGCCGGCGCCGACCAGGACGTCGCGGACGAGCTCGGGCAGCGGCGTCGAGCCGTCGTCGCCGCGCGCGGCACCGCGCAGCAGCAGCACGCGCCTCGCGCACCTCCTTGCGCGCGAAGAACCGCTCGCCGCCGCGCACGAGGTAGGGCACGCCCGCGTCGGCGAGCGCCGACTCGAACGCCTCGGACTGGGCGTTGGTGCGGAACAGGATCGCGATCTCGGCCGGCGGGATGCCCTTCCGGCACCAGCTCGGCGATCTCGCGCGGCGACGGCAGCAGCCTCGGCCGGGTCGTCGGGGTGCTGGCGTCAGCGTCGGGTTCGGGGCCGGCGCTCGGCCACGGCTCGACCTGGCCGCGGCGCGGCGACCCGCGCGTCGAGGGCGCCGCGACCGGCGCGCTCGAGCGACGAGGTTGGCCAGACCGACGATCTGCGGCGTCGAGCGGTAGTTGCGGACCAGGCGGACCACCGGGGCCTCCGGGTACCGGCGCGGGAACCCGAGCAGGTGGCGGGGGCTGGCGCCGGTGAACGAGTAGATGGTCTGGGCCGGGTCGCCGACGACGCACAGGTCCTCGCGCTCGCCCAGCCACAGGTCGAGCAGCCGCTGCTGGAGCGCGTTGACGTCCTGGTACTCGTCGACGACGAAGTGGCGGTACTGCGCCGCGCACCGTCCGGGCGATCGTCCTCGCGCTCGGCGAGGATGCCGACGGTGAGCAGCAGCACGTCCTCGAAGTCGATGACCCCGCGCTGGGTCTTGACGCTCCTCGTAGGCCTCGAAGAGCCGCGCCATCGCCGCGCAGGTCGAGGCCGGCGGGTCGCGGCCGCCCGGCGCGGGCGCGCGGCGGCATACGTCTCCGGGGTGAGCAGGGTGACCTTCGCCCACTCGATCTCGGCGGCGAGGTCGCGGATCGGCGGTCCGGTCGAACTGCAGCCGCAGCCGGGCGGCCGCCTCGGCGACGGCCGGCGGCCTTGTGGGGCATGACCTCGGGCGCCGCGCCGCCGATGGCCTGCGGCCAGAAGTAGTGCAGCTGGCGCAGCGCCGCGGCGTGGAAGGTGCGCGCCTGGACCCCGCCGACGCCGAGCTCGCGCAGCCGGGTGCGCATCTCGCCGGCCGCCCGGGCGGTGAAGGTCACCGCGAGCACCCGCTGGGGCTGGTAGGCGCCGGAGTGGACGCCGTAGGCGATGCGGTGGGTGATGGCGCGGGTCTTGCCCGTGCCGGCGCCGGCCAGGACGCACATCGGGCCGAGCGGGCTGGCTCGCGACCTCGCGCTGCTCGGGGTCGAGCGCCGCGAGGACCTCGTCCGGCGATGGGGACGGGGGAGCGGTGCGGGGCGAGCGCGGTGGCCTCGGTCATGACCCGAGCGAGTCTAGGTCGGTGCCGCCGACGCCGCGGCGGCCGTCCCCAGGCGGCCGCGGCCGCCGTCAGGAACGGACCGTGCCCGTAGG
Organism: uncultured Actinomycetota bacterium; assembly: GCA_963757225.1. Classification (GTDB taxonomy): domain Bacteria; phylum Actinomycetota; class Actinomycetes; order Actinomycetales; family Dermatophilaceae; genus Lapillicoccus. The sequence goes on along the minus strand of CAVWQU010000016.1, from coordinate 191,490 downwards.
CGTGGTCGACCACCAGCCGGGCGACCAGGCGGCGGTCGGCCACCATGGCCGGGCGGTAGTCGGCCCAGTCCGGGTGCTCACCGCGGATGGTGCCGGTAGACCCGGACCAGCTCCTCCACGGTCTCGTCGTCGGCGGCGGCGGCCACCGGTGAGAGCTCGACGCGTCGCCCTCGAGGACGGCATAGGACCAGCCGGACTCGTCGTGACCAGCAAGCAGGCCCGCGGGTCGCGGCGGAGGTTCGCGACCTTCGCCCGGCCGTCGACGATGGAGACCCGGATGATGCGGCCGCCCGTCGGCGGCCGGGTACGAAGGCGTAGTTGACCATCGACAGCTGCGGGCGACCGTCGCCGCGGAGGGCGGCGAGGGTGCCGTTCTGGCGGGTGGCGAGCAGGCGGGCGATGTCGTCGGGGACCACGGGCATACCGGCATCACACCATCGGGGAAGAAGTGACGCTCCTGGGAGGTTGACGCGTTCCATGACCATCGCGAACCCCGAGGCCGGCACCGTCACCATGTTCAGCACGTCGTGGTGCGGCTACTGCCGCCGCCTGAAGACGCAGCTCGACCGCGAGGGAATCCCGTTCACCGAGGTCGACATCGAGCGGGACCCGGAGGCCGCGCAGTTCGTCGAGGACGTCAACCGCGGCAACCAGACCGTGCCGACGGTGCTCTTCCCGGACGGCTCCGCGGCCACCAACCCGAGCGTCGCCGAGGTCAAGAAGCGCCTGGGCGCCTGAGCTACACCGGTCAGCGCGGCGGCGACGTCCGGCACGTACCGTCTGGGTGTCCCGCGGCGGCCGGTCGGCCCCCTTCGTACTCCTCGGGCGGCTGCGGGAGGGTGACCGTCGGCTGGTTGACCTCGCGGTAGGAGATCGAGTCAGAGCAGGTGCGCGATCATGTTGAGGCGCGCCCGTCTTCTTGTCCTCGGTCTCGACAACCCACCACGGCGACATCGTGGATGTCGGTGTGGGCCATCATCTCGTCCTTGGCGCGGGAGTAGTCCTCCCACCGCGGTGAGCGACTCGAGGTCCATCGGGCGAGAGCTTCCACCGCCTCATGGGGTCCTTGGCGCGGGAGCGGAACCGCGCGCTCCTGCTCGTTGTCGGAGACCGTGAACCAGTACTTGCGCAGGACGATGCCGTCCTCGACGAGCATCTGCTCGAAGAGCGGGGCCTGCCGGAGGAAGCGGTCGTACTCCTCGTCGGTGCAGAAGCCCATGACCCGCTCGACGCCGGCCCGGTTGTACCAGCACCGGTCGAAGAGGACGATCTCGCCGGCCGCCGGCAGGTGGGCGATGTAGCTGCTGGAAGTACCACTGGGTCCTCTCGCGGTCGCTCGGCGCCGGCAGCGCCGACGATCCGCGTCCTGCGCGGGGTTGAGGTACCTCGGTGATCCTCTTGATCGCCGATCCCTTGCCCGCGGCGTCGCGTCCCTCGAAGACGACGACGACCCGCTTGCCCGTCAGCCCACCCACTCCTGGAGGGCGACCAGCTCGGCCTGCAGCTTGAAGAGCTCGTGCTCGTAGACACCTTCTTCGAGAGCTTCGGGAGTCGCGACGCGGTCTTCTCGGTCATGCCCGGCAGTCTGTCAGAGCGGCTACGCCAGGCCAGGCGTTGAGGACGTCGGCGATGCGCGGCCCAGCCAGTGCTCGATGAGCCGCTGCGCGATGGAGATGCCGCCCGGCGTGCGGACTCCTGGCGGGAGCGCGTCCCGGTACTCCTCCCGGGTGAACCAGCGGGCCTCGGCCATCTCGACGGGGTCCGGATGGTGAGCTCGGTCGTGGCGCGGGCGCGGAAGCCGATCATCACCGACGAGGGGAACGGCCACGGCTGGTTGCCGAGGTAGGTGACGTCGGTCACCGTGATGCCGACCTCCTCCTCGACCTCGCGGGCGACCGCCGCCTCGAACGACTCCCCGGCTCGACGAACCCGGCCAGCACGGAGAAGCGGCCCTCCGGCCAGTGCGCGCGCGCCCGAGCAGCAGCCGGTCGTCGTCGTCGACGACGGCCATGATGACCGCGGGATCGGTACGCGGGTAGTGCTCGGTGCCGTCGCGGCTGCAGCGGCGGACCCAGCCCGCCTGCTCGGGGGTCGTCGGCGCGCCGCACCGCGGGCAGAACTGGTGGGCGGCGTGCCAGTTGGCCAGCGCCTGCGCCGTCGTGAAGACGCCGGCGTCGCGGTCGCCCAGCTCCTCCCCCGCGGTGCGGAGGGTCTCCGAGTCGCCGTGGCCGGCCTCGGTCGGGTCGCCGACGACGGCGAGGTGCGCGACGCGAGCGGTTCCAGCCGCCTGGACCTCCTCGCCGAGGAAGAACGCCAGCCGGTGGCGGTCGTCCGGGGACGGCGCTCGGAGCGCGAGGGCCCCGTCCGGGAGGACCTCCATGCTCTCGGCGACGAGGACGGCGACCCGGGTGGCGGGGTCGGCGAGGAGCGTCGAGACGAGGTCCGGTTCGCTCCGGCGGTGGGCCGCCCGGTCGAGGCTGCCGCGCGAGAGGGGGAGGTCGCCCAGCGGCATCGACGCGACGGTCACCTGGGACACGGTGGTCACCCTACGCGGGGCCTCGGCCGCCCTCCCCCCGCCCTCCTGCGCCCTCCCGGGCCCCGCTGCCCGGGTGCCCCGGTCGCTTATTTTTTTTTTTTTTTTTTTTCGGTGAGCACGTCGTTCGCCGCCACCTCGCCACCCTAGAGGCGGCGCCGGGCCGGTCCCGGTGGGCGCGCCCGACGCATACCCGCCGACGGGTGCGCAGGTCCGCGGTGAGCGGACCGACCGAATACCGTGGGGCCGTGACGCGAACGCCCGCCTACCTGGCCGCGGTGGCGAGCTCGGCCGTGCCCGGGCTCGACGCGGTCGCGGTGCGGGCGGCCCGCGGAGCGCCGGGGACCGGTGCGAGGTCGGGTTCGTCACCGACACCCAGCGCCGGGCCTGGGTTGTGCGCGTGCCCACCTCGGCCGCCGTGGCGCCCAGCTCGACGCCGCGGCGGACCTGCTGCCGCTGCTGCACCGCCGAGTCCCCTTCAGCGTCCCGATGCCGCGCGGCTTCCTGGCCGTCCCGGAGGGCCGCGCGGTCGTCTACCCCTACCTCCACGGACGTTCCGTGGTGCTCGGCGAGGTCGGCCCGGTCCGGGGTCGCCGCCGAGATCGGCCGCGCGATCGCCGCGCTGCACAACGTCGAGCGGGCGGTGTTCGACGAGGCCGGACCCCCGGTCTACGACGCCGAGACGTGCCGCACCCGGCACCTCGCCGACCTCGACCGGGGGGCGGCGACCGGCCACGTCCCCACCGCGCTGCTGTCGCGGTGGGAGCGGGCACTGGAGGACGTGTCGGCGTGGCGGTTCGCCCCCACCCCGGTCCACGGCGACCTCAGCGGTGGCCGGTTCCTCGTGACGTTCATCGACGAGGAGGACACGGAGACGGCCTCGGTCCGGGGGGTCACCGGGTGGGAGCACGCCGGGTCGGCGACCCGGCGGACGACTTCGCGGCGCTCGTCGCGGACTGCGCCCCCGAGACGCTCGAGACCATCCTCGAGGCCTACGCCCACGGACCGGATCGACCGGCCCCACCGCCACCTGGTCACCGCGCCCGGCTCGCCGCGGAGCTGCGTCTGCTGACCCGGCTACTGGCCGCCGCGCACGCGGCCCAGCCCCCGCGATCTCCTGAGGGGCGGCCGAGCTCCGGGCGCTGGACGAACGGACCGCCGAGGAACCGGACCTCGTCGTCAACGAAACGGAGGCACCGACGCCCCTCACCCGCGGCCGCCCGGGGCGACCGCGGTCGGCGACCGAGCACAGCGCGGTGGGCGCCGACGCCGACCGTGGCCCGCGACCACGACACCCAGCTGCTCAAGACCGGCCCCGCCGCCGACGCGACGACGGGGACCCCGGCCGCAGGAGCTGGACCGGCTGCGGGACGCGCCCGGCGCCGACGCGCGCCCGAACCGTTGTGCCCGGCGACGACTGACTCCGATTCCGGCGGCGTGGTTCCAGGCGCTCGATGCCGCGCCCACCGCCGAGGCGCCGGAGCCGCCGGAGCCGCAGACCGAGACGGAGACGGAGCCGTTTTTTTTTTTTTTTTTTTTTTTTTTTAAGCAGGCCCGTCCCCGGGCCAACCGCCGCCACTGAGGCCTCCGGGCGTCAGCCCTCGGCCGCGACCCGCGGCCCTCGACGCGGTAGCGCAGGTGCGTCACGCCCGACGCCTCGACCACCCGGATGGGGGCCAGCCGCCACCCGGCCGAGCCCGACGTGAACAGCGGCGTCCCGCCCCGACGATCACCGGCACCAGGTGAAGCTGGACCTCGTCGACCAGCCCGAGGTCGACGCCTGCCGCGCGACGTCGGCGCCGCCGCCGATCGTCGCGTACCGGTCCCCCGCCGCCTCCTGCGCAGCCGCGACCGCCTCTCGAACCCCCTCGACGAACCGGAAGTCCACCGGACCACCCGCGTGCGCGGGGCCGGTGCGTCACGACGAAGTGCGGCACCTCGTACGGCGTCTCGTCCCATCCGGTCGCGTCGTCGCCCCGACCGAAGACGCCGCGCCCGACGACGATCGCACCGGTGGTCGCGACCGTCTCCGCGGCGACGTCGGCGTTCGGACCGGACGTCGCCGCATACCAGTCGTACAGCCCAACGTCGGCCCCATCGAGACCGTCGATCTAGCCGTCGAGCGACACCGCCATGTCGAGCAGGACCTTCCCCATCGGACGAGTCTTGCGCTTAGTCGGGGACGGTCGCCAGCAGGGAGCGCAGCGCCTTCTCGCGCGGCAGCGGCGGCCGCACCGTCGTCCCGGTGGCCGCGTAGTAGAACGCGGCGTCGACGTCGCTCGGCGGGAGGTTCCGCGCAGCCGGGCAAACGCGAGCGCGTAGGCGGCGAGCTGCAGCGTGCGGTGCCGGGCGGACGGCGTCCGGCTCGATGCCGGTCTTCCAGTCGACGATGGTGAAGCCGCCGCCGTCGCGGGGGAAGACCGCGTCGATCCGGCCGCGGACCGCGAAGCCGTCGAGGACCGTCTCGACCGCGATCTCGATCGCCTCCGGGACCCGGTCGGCCCACTCGCTGGCGAGGAACAGCTCCCTCATCCGCGGCAGCTCGTCGCCGGTACTCGTCAGGCGCGGTCTCGTCGGCGCTGCCGGGCAGGTCGAGCACGTCGACCATCGCGGCGCGGGGGTAGTGCTGCTCGACCCAGGCGTGGAAGGCGGTCCCGCGCCGGGCCGCCAGCGCCGGCGCGGCCGGCATCGGCCGCCGCAGCGACAGCGCGAACCGCGTCTGGTCGCTCGCCAGCTGCACGACGGCGGACGCGGAGAGGTGCCGCGGCACCACGACGACCACCTCGTGGCGGGCGGCCGCCTCGGCGCGTTCGGCGAGGAGCAGGTCGAGCTCCGCTGGCCGTCGCCTCGTCCAGGGGAGCCGCGGGCGGACCGGCGCCGCAGGGCGGCCCGCGACCCGCGCCACTCCCCCGGCGAGCTGTTCGCGGCGCGTCGACCAGCGGGTCGTCCGGCCACGGGTGGCGCACGGGTTCGACCAGCCGCGGGTTGACTGCGGCCCGGCCTCGTCGGTCACCGGCATGTCCGCCCACGGACCCGCACCAGGCTGGCGCGCGTCGGCGAGCACCTCGAGGAACACTGAGGTGACCTTCGGGGTCGCCGCGTCGGCCCACACCGGCGCCGTCAGCAGCAGCTCGGACCGGGCCCGGGTGAGCGCGACGTAGGCCAGCCGGCGCTCCTCGGCGGTCGCGTGCCGGCCGCCCTCGAGGGCGACCCGGCGAAGCCTTGGACATGGCCTCCAGTCGCGGGCGTCGCGCCAGTGCAGCCGCGGCAGGCCGTCGGCGTCACCGCGCAGCTCGTAGGGCACGCCGTCCGCCCCGACGCACCAGCCCTTGTCCTTGAGCTCGGAGACCTCCCACTGGTCGCCCTCCACGAGCTGGCGGCGCCGCCCTCGCGGGCCGGGAACGACGCCTCGACCAGCCCGGGCACCGCCACGCAGTCCCACTCCAGGCCCTTGGCGGCGTGGACCGTCAGGACCTGGACCGCGTCGAGGGAGGCCTCGATGGTAGGCCGTCGAGACCGCGCTCCTCCTCGAGCGCCGCATCGAGCCAGGCCAGGAACCCGCCGAGGTTGGGCCGGTCGGCCCAGACCGCGAACGTCGCGGCCACCTCGGCGAAGGCGTCGAGGTGGGCGCGCGCCGTCGCGAGGGTGTGCTCCGGGCGGGCCAGCACCTCGATGTCGAGGCCGAGGGCACGCTCGGCCTCACCGACCAGGTCGGCCAGCGGCAGCGCCGGCAGCCGGCGCAGTCCTGACCACCCGGCCGAGCGCGCGGAGCCGGTCAGCCCCGCGTCGGAGACGCGCTGGTCGTCCGCACCGCGCCACCCGCGGCGGCAGGTCGTCGACCGCCTCGACGATGCTGGCGCGGTCGGCGCTCTCGGGCGCCTGGTCGCGGACCTCGCTCGCGCCGGCGGCCGCAGCAGCCCGACCGTCGCGCCCCCGACCGGTCTGGACTCCCCGGCCCTCGGAGTCCTCGTCGGGCGCCCTCCAGCCGGGCAGCGGGACCTGCGCCGACCCGGCAGGCGCACGTGCCTGCTGCTGCGCCCGGGCCCAGGCCACCAGCCCGTCGAGGTCGGCCGCCCCGAGCCGGCACAGCGGGCCGGTGAGCAGCCGCATCAGCTGGTCGCCCCGGGTCGGGGTCGTGGACCACGCAGAGCAGGCTGACCAGGTCCTCGACCTCGGGGGTGAGCAGCAGCCCACCGAGGCCGACGACCTCGTAGGGGACGCCACGCGCCTCGAGGGCGTCGATGACGGGTGCGAACTGCGACCGCTTGCGGCACAGCACCGCAGCCGACGTTTCGGCGCCCGCTCGGCGTCGCCACCGCTCGGCGAGCCAGTCGGCGACGAGGGCCGCCTCCTCGGCCGCCGTCTCCAGACGCGCCGCCTCGACCCGGCCGGCGCCCGGCGCCGGGCCGAGCTCGCAGCGGCGCGACGCGCCGCCGCAACGGCGCGGCGTCGGTTGGCGACGTCGAGGATCGCCCCGTCGTTGCGCCAGCTGGTCGGCAGCGGCAGCACCTGGGCCTCGCCGGGCTCCGCCGAACGCCTGCGGAAACCGCCAGGGTCGTCGCGCTCGCTCCGCGCCAGCCGTAGATCGACTGGTTCGGGTCACCGACCGCGGTGACGCGGACGGCCGCCACCGGCGCCCGGCCCGAACAGCGAACGCAGCAGCTCCAGCTGGGCCGCGGAGGTGTCCTGGAACTCGTCGAGCAGCACCGCCCCGAACCGGGCCGCTCGATCGCGCCGATGTCGGGGAACCGCCGGGCCAGCCGCGCGGCCAGCGCCATCTGGTCGGCGAAGTCCATCGCGTCGCGGGAGCGCTTGAGGGCGAGGTAGCGCTCGACCATCGGCAGCATCGCCCGCCGGTCGCGCAGCGCCGGCGCATCTTCTCGGTCTCCATCGGGTGCAGCCGCTTCTTGGTCACCCCCTTGTGCGCCGCCAGCATCGCCACCTCGAACTCGTCGAGTAGCGGCGACCTCATCCGAGTCGAGCAGGTGCTCGGCCATCTCGCCGGCCAGGCGACACGACCGTCGCGGTGACCGTCGACTCGGCGAAGCGGCAGCTCCTCCAGTCGCCGTCGTAGCGGCTACCACCTCGGAGGCGTACTGCCAGGCCGCCGCCTCGGAGAGCAGCCGCGACTCGGGCTCGTAGCCGAGCCGCAGCGCGTGCTCCCGCACCAGGCGCCCGGCATACGAGTGGTAGGTGGAGACGACGGGGTGCCGCCCAGCACCTCGGCGCCGTCCTCGTCGAGCGGCGGGGGTCCACAGCCGCGTTGCTGAGGCGGCGCAGCCGGCCGCCGATCCGCTCGGCGAGCTCGGTCGCCGCCTTGCGGGTGAAGGTGAGGCCGAGCACCTGGTCGGGCTCGACGTGGCCGTTCGCGACCAGCCAGACGACCCGCGACGCCATCGTCTCGGTCTTGCCCGAGCCGGCCCCGGCCACGACCAGCACCGGCCGCAGCGGGCGCCTCGATCACGGCGCGCTGCTCGTCGGTCGGCGGGGGTAGCCCGAGCGCCTCGGCGAGCTCGACGGCGGTGTGGCCGGTCGTCGCAGCACGCGCCCCTCGGGCTGGCGGGGCACGAGGTCTGACCGGGCAGAACGTGCACCAGTGCCCGCCGTCGCCGCGAACTCGGCCCGCCCATCCCCTCGGCGGTCTCCGCGACCAGCTCGGCCGGCCCACCCCGGGTCGTCCTGGGTCTCCAGCGGCGGCTGCTGCTGGAGGACCGGCTTGCGTGGCGCCGGCGGCCTTGCCGAGCTGGAGCAGGGCGGCCCCGGCGGAGGTCGGCCCTGGCTGCCGAACGCCCCGTGCTCGACCGCCAGCTGGTAGGCGCCGAGCTGCGGGTGGTCGCCACGTCGTCGGCCCTGGGCTTGCTGCTGCCGGTCTTGTAGTCGACGACCCGCAGGCCGCCGTCGGCGTCCCGCTCGATCCGGTCGACCCGCCCGGTGACGTGGCGCGGCCGACGTCACCCGCATCGGGATCTCGGAGTCGACCCGCTCCGGGCGGCCGGGGTCGGCGAAGTAGGCGGCCAGCCGGTCGACCATGAGGTGCGCCTTCTCGCGCTGCCGGTCGGTGTCCAGCCGGGCGGCAGACCGAGCCGGCCCCACCGGGCTCGACCTCGGCGACGAGGGTCTCGGCGTCCGCGTTGTCGCCGAGCTCGGCGGCGATGTCGTGGACGAGCGTGCCGAGGTTGGCCGAGCCCTGGCTGGCCGTCGCCGCCTCACTGGTGAGCAGCCAGCGCAGCCGCACTCGCCGAAGCTCTCCACCTTGGACGGCGAGACGCGCACCTGCTGGTCGGGCGCCGCAGCGGGCGCTCGTCGCTGAACCCGCTGGACCCACCACTGCCGGGGTCGGCGCCGGCACCCGCCCGGCGGCCAGCCGGCTCAGGCGGTGGCCGCCCCGGCGCGCCCGGTCGGGGTCGTCGGGCACCACCCGCCGGCGCAGGTCGGCCACGAGGCCGGCAGGGTCAGTGCGGCCGAGCTCGGTGAACCCGCGCGCTCCGAGGGCCCGGCTCGACCCGGCCGCGTCGTCGGCGCGACCAGCGGGTCGACGACGTCGAGGTAGGCCGACGGCTGCTCGTCGTCGCTGCGCACCGCGGTGACGAGCAGCCGCTCGCTCGCCCGGGACACGGCGACGAGGAACATCCGCGTCTCGTCGTAACGCACCGCCGCCTGCGCCGCCCGGAACGTCCCGTCGCGACCGGTCACGACGTCGACCAGCTCCTCCGACCCCAGCAGCGAACCGCGCAGCCGCAGGTCCGGCCAGACCCCCTCCTGGACGCCGGCGACGACGACGTAGCGCCACTCGCGACCGGCGGCCCCGGCAGGAGTGACCACCTCGACGCCGTCACCCGCCGAGCCCGCGCGACGAGCGTGTCGCCCGGGACGTCCTGGCCGCGTATGTGCTCGAGGAAGGCGTCCGGCCCGGCGGCCGGCAGCCGGTCGACGAACGCTGCGCCGCGTCGAACAGCCCCACCACGGCGTCGAGGTCGCGGTCCGCGCGGGCGCCGCGCTGACCGCCGGCCAGAGCCGGCCGGTCCAGGGCCGGCCAGCCCGCGGGCCTACCACATCGCCCACAGCACCGTCTCGGCGGTGACACCGGGGGCCCAGTGCGGGCCCCGCCGCCGTCTGCGTGCGGGCCGCGTCGAGCCCCGCGCCGACAGCACGCGCCGACCCGGCGCCCGGGGCGCCGTCGTGGCCGAGGGAGGCGCTGACCGGGTTAGCCGCACCGCGGCCAGCAGCTCGTCACTGGACCGCCCGCCGCCATCGTCCAGCTCCTCCCGCCGCAGCAGCCGGCGCAGCCGGCGCAGCCCGACCGCGTCGCACTCCCCCAACGGAGACAGCACCAGGTCGATCGCCCGCTCGGGCTCGACCCGGTGGTGGGGATCCAGCGCGACCTCGAGCACGGTGTCGACGAGAGCGAGCAGCGGGCGCACGGCCACCTCGTCACGGACCGGGCTCTCGCTCGCCGACGGCAGCATGGGCACGCCGTGCGCCATGAGGATCCGCCGCAGCGCCTCGTCGCGGCCCTCGCTGCGGACGATGACCGCCATCTCGCCCCAGGCGACACCGTCGAGGAGGTGGGCCGCGCGCAGCCGCGCCGCGATGTGCGCCGCCTCCTGGGCCGGCGAACGCAGGAGCGCGACCTCGACACTCCCCCCTCGGCGGACCGGTTCGGGGGCCCGCTGCCGCCGCCGCCGAGCGCCCCGATCCGGGTCGCGATCGTGCGGCTGACTCCCGCGCAGTGCGGTCGGCTGCCGGTATGCGGTCCGCAGGAGCAGGTGGGCGGTGCGCCCCCCGTGGGGTCGGGTCGGCCGAGATCGGTCCACCCGGTGGCGAGGATGCGCGGGTCGGCGCCCCGGAAGGTCTGGACGGCCGTGTCGGGGTCGCCGAGGAGGACGAGGTCCGGACCGGCGGCGGCGAGCACGCGGAGCAGCCGGGCGGCGGCCACGGTGAGCTCCTGGGCGTCGTCGACGACGACGAGCCGCACGTCGGCGCAGACCCGCGCCAGCGCCTCGGGGTCGTCCTCGAGCAGGTCGGCCGCGGCGGTGAGGATCCACGCGGGGTCGTAGGCGCCGGGCCGGGAGAAGGCGGTGACCTGGTCGTACTCGCGCAGCACCTGCGCGGCGGCGACCCACTCCGGACGGTCGTGCTCCGCGCCGAGCGCCGCGAGCCGGTCGGCCTCGACGCCGTGCTCGACGGCCCGCATGAGCAGGTCGCGCAGCTCGGCGCGGAACCCGCGCTTGTCGAGCGCGACGAGCACGTGGTCGGGCCACGGCGGGGCGGTGGCGTCGCCCTTGGCGTGCCCGGCGAGCAGCTCGCGGAGGATGACGTCCTGCTCGGGTCCGCTGATCAGCCGGGGGGCGTTGTCGCCCCTCAGCGCCGCCTCCCGGCGCAGGATCCCGAACCCGAACGCCTGGTGGGTCCGCGCGAGGGGCTCGGTGGACGTGCGGGCCAGCCGGGCCGTCACCCGCTCCCGCAGGCGCGCAGCCGCCACGCGCGTCGAGGTGAGCAGCAGGCACTCGTCGGGGGTCAGGCCGCCGAACAGCACCCGGTCGACGACCAGCTCGACGGCGGTCGTCGTCTTGCCCGTGCCCGGCGCGCCGAGGACCCGCAGGAGAGGCCCCCTCCCATCGAGCACGGCCTGCTGCGCGTCGTCGAGGCGAGGGGCGTCGACGAGGGCCGGAGCTCGTCGCAGGAGGACCACGACGTCATCCCACCATGCGCGGGCGACACCTCCCGGTCAGCTACCGGGTCCGTCCCACCGCGCCCTGGCCAGGTCCACCCGCAGGCCCTCCAGCGTGCCGCGCACCATCGGGGTGCCCTCCTCGCGGTAGTGGTCCCGGGCGCGGCGTTCCAGGCCGCGGGGCGGCCAGCCGCCGGCGCGCACCACCCGCCACCAGGGGACGTCGCTGCCGTAGCGGCTCATGACGTTGCCGACGAACCGTGCTCCCCGGCTGCCGACCAGCTCGGCGACGTCGCCGTAGGTCAGGACCTTGCCCTCCGGGATCTGGTCGACGACCTCGAGGACCTCCTCGGCCTTCTCCGGCAGCTCCGGCAGCCCCCGCAGCTCCGGTAGCTCCGGGAGCTCCGGCAGCTCGAAGGCGGGGTATGCGTCGGGCACGGCTCGATCCTGCCAGCGGGCCGCGCGGCGTGGCGCCGCCGGCCCGGTGTCGTTCCCCGATGGCAGGGTGCCGACATGGCGATCCGGGGACGGGAACGGCGCGGCTGGCTCGGCGTGGTGCTGGGCGCTCCCGACGCGCGCGAGCTGGCGTACTTCTACCGCGACCTGCTGGGCTGGGAGCTGGCGACCGACGAGCCCGACTGGTGCACGATCGGCATGCCGGACGCGCCCGTCAACCTCGGCTTCCAGACCGAGGCCGACCACGTGCGGCCCGTCTGGCCGGGCGCCCGGGGACCAGCAGATGCAGCTGCACCTCGACGTCCAGGTCACCGACCTCGAGGGGGCGGTCGACGACGCGGTCGCGTTGGGCGCGACGGTGGCCGAGCTCCAGCCGCAGGCGGACGTCCGGGTCCTGCTCGACCCGGCCGGACATCCGTTCTGCCTCTACCTCTGATCCGCCGCCCACCGCGGACGGCAACGCGCGGCTACCCTCGGCGGATAAGGAGAGAAGGAAGAAGTTGAAGGTGGGGGGGGGGGGGAGGGGGGCGGTGAGGGGACGTCGATGACGACCGAAGTCGTGGTGGTGATGAGCGGGGGCGATGGGCCAGGCGATCGCTCGCCGGGTCGGGGTGGGTCGTCACGTTCTGCTGGCCGACCGACGGGAGGCGAGCGCCGAGGCGACCGCCGAGGTGTTCCGGGACGCCGGCTTCGAAGCCAGCGCGGCGGCAGTCGACGTGACCCAGCGCGCCTCGGTGGGAGCCCTGGCCCGCCACGCCGCGGACCTGGGGACGGTGACGCGGATGGTCCACGCCGCCGGGGTGTCTCCCTCGCAGGCGTCGCCATCGGTGATCCTCCAGGTGGACCTGTACGGCACGGCGTTGGTGCTGGAGGAGTTCGGCCGGGTCATCGCGGTCGGCGGCTCGGGTGTGGTGGTCGCCTCACAGTCCGGGCACGTCCTGCCCGCATTGGCCGCCGACCAGGAGCGGCAGCTGGCCACGACCCCCGCCGACGACCTGCTGTCGCTGCCGATGCTGCAGCCCGACGAGGTCCGGGACTCGCTGTTCGCCTACCAGCTGTCCAAGCGGGGCAACGCCCTTCGCGTACGAGCGGCGGCAGTCATGTGGGCCGAGCGCGGGGCACGGGTCAACGCGATCAGTCCGGGCGTGATCGTCACCCCGATGTCGCGCGACGAGCTGAACAGCCCAGGGGGCACGGAGTTTCGCGCGATGATCGACGCGAGTCCCGCCGGTCGCGCCGGGACCCCGGACGAGGTCGCCACGATGGCGGCGCTGCTCCTCGGCCCGGACGGCGCGTTCATCACCGGCAGTGACGTGCTCATGGACGGCGGCCTGACCGCGGCCTTCTACTTCGGAGCCGGTGCCGGGACGGGCTAGCTCGTCGCGGTCGGTCCTCGACCTCCCCCCATTGGCGGACGGGCACGTCGTCCGGCCCGTCCTCCAGGCGGCCGATGGAGGTGCCGACGTCTCGGGGCCATCCTTCTCTGGCTGGCACACGCCACATCAGAGACAGGAACACACGCAATGACGACCGTCGCCACGGCCGACCCGCGGGCCCACACCCGCTCGGGCCACCCGAGTACGCACATCACCTCAACCACTGCACCCCTTCCGTCGCGACTCGAGGCGAAAAGCACGGTGAGCTGCCCGGCCTGTGGCCGGCCGGCCACGGTCGAGTCGCGCGACATGGTCGCCGGCACGAGTGGGCCGGTGATCCACCTCCAGCTGCGCTGCCCCTTCGGACGGCACTGGTTCCGTATGCCCGAGGACGGGCTCCTCTAGCGAACCGGCCCCGCGACGGCGCGACGCGCCAGGTGCAGGTCGATGTCGGTGATCAGCGCCACCTCGTCCGGAAGGACGCGCTCGATCCGGGCGAGGACCTCCGACCGCGCCGGAGCGGGCAGCTGGAGGTAGGCCGAGACGGTCGAGAGGTGTCCGACGTAATCGCCGGCGGACATCGACAGCCGGCGCTCGATGGTGCGCTGGCGGACGTCGTTGAAGTCCGCGGACTCGATCAGCTCAGCGCCCGGCCACTGCATGGCGCTGTCGGGCGGTGTCCCGTCCGGTGACGGCACGCCGTCGTCGGCCATGAACGCGGACCGCTCGGCGTGGACGCGCTCGCGGACGGCGGGGTCGGCCAGGTGCACCTGTCCTCCGAACGAGGCGAACGCTCCGCCCGGCCTGACCAGCGCCGCGATCCGCGTCCAGCGGCTCGCCGGTTCGGTCCAGTGCAGCGCGGCCGCGACGAAGACGAGGTCGTATGCGGTCGTCAGCGGCAGCTCCTCGAGCGAGCCCCGGAGCATGACCACCGACGACGGGACGTGGGTCCGCAGCTCCGCCAGCATGGCCGCATCGGGATCGGTGGCCGTCACGGTGATGCCGCGGGCGGCGAACGCTCGGGTGGCCTTGCCGGTACCGGCACCAATCTCCAGGGCGGTTCGGACGGGTCCGTCCGCGAAGGCCAGCACCTCGTCGACCAGCTCCTCGGGGTAGCCCAGGCGGAACCGTTCGTAGAGCGGCGCCACCGATCCGAAGGTCAGCGCCCGGATGGTCACGTCCCCACCGTGTCATACCCGCCGGGCGGCCGGTCCGACCGGAGGAGCTGCTCGACCATGTCGGCCAATACGGTGACGGACAGGGTCGCGTCCAGCTCCGCGGTCGCGGTCCGCCGGATCAGCGGCTCGACCTCGGCGACGTACACCGCGATCTCGGCCCGTTGCTCGGGCGCCTTGCCGTAGGGGTTGCCGGTCCGTACCGTGACCCGATCCAGCAGGACCGGAAGGGGTGCGAGCAGGTAGACGACGTGCTCGAACCGGTCGGAGAACAGGCCCTGGTTCTCGGCGGTCCCGGCCACCGCGATGGTCTGGTGCTCGGCGAGCAGCCGGGTCATCCGCGGCTCGTCCCATCGCGAACCCGGTTGCTGCCATCCGTCGTAATCGGTGTCCACCGTACGAAAGCCACGGTCGGCCACTGCCGCGAGGACCGTGCTCTTGCCGGCGCCCGACATCCCGGTCAGCAGCACCCTCGACATCACCGCAGGCTACGGCCGCCGTGTCCGCGGGGTGTGTGAGGCTGCGGGCATGGACACCTCGGCGGAGGCGTCGGTCACCTGGCCCCAGGCGCTGACCTGGCGGATGCAGCGCCAGCTGCTCGACCCAGTCGGCTCCGAGTCGGTCGCGGGCGTGGTTCGCCGGCTCGGCGCCGTGCTCTCGATGGACGAGTCGCTGGCGGAGCTGGCGGTCCGGACCCGACGAACGTCGTCGAGACCCGGTGAGCTCGCCAAGGCGCTCACCGAGGGTCACGTCATCAAGGTGTTCGCGTTCCGTGGGTCGATGCACTACCTGTCGCCGAAGGAGGGCGGGATCTACCTGGCCCTGCGCGCAAATGGCCGCCAGTGGGAGCTGCCGAGCTGGGTGGAGTACTACGGGCTCGCGGCGTCGGACTGGCCGGAGTTCCGTGCGGCGGTCCGCGAGGCGCTCTCCGACGGGCCGATGACCCTCGACGAGCTCGGACAAGCTGTCACACGGCGGCGCGCATACCGTCACCTGAGAGCGGTCTTCGACGACGGCGCCGGCACGCTGGTCAAGCCGCTGACGTGGCAGGGGGACATGAGCTTCGGTCCGCCCCGCGACGGCCGGCCCACGTTCCAGCGCCTCGACACCAACCCGCGGTGGCAGGGCATCCCGAGCGTTGACGACGCGGGTCCGCGAGCGATCGAGGCGTACGTGCGCACCTACGGACCGACGACCCTCGAGCACGTCCACTACTGGCTCGGTAACGGCCTGAGCGCCGGGCGGAAGCAACTCGACCGCTGGTTCGCGGGCCTCGGCGACCGGCTGGTCCCCGTCGACGTCGACGGCACCGCGGCGTACGTTGCTCGTGAGGACCTGGATGCCCTCGAAGCGGCGGTGCCGTCGGAGGCGGTGCGGTTCCTCCCCGGGCACGACCAGTGGGTGATCGGGCCCGGTACCAAGGACATTCACGTCACGCCTTCGGCGCGGCGGACCCTCATGACCCGCAAGGCCAACCCGGTGGTCGCGGGCGGGGTCGTCTGCGGCACCTGGGCGCACCGCGGCGACAACCTCGCCGTCACCTGGCTCGACGGACAGCGACGACCCGACGCGCAGCTCGTGGAGGAGGCCGCCCGGCTGGCCGGCATCCTGGGTCGCGACCTACGCGTGGACCTGACCGGGTAGCCGCAGACCGGTCAGTCCAGGCAGAACTCGTTGCCCTCGATGTCCTGCATCGTCAGGCAGGACTCGTTGTACTCGTCGGCCAGCTGGAGCAGGACGCGGGTCGCCCCGAGCGCCTCCAGCCGAGTCCCCTCGGCCTCGATGGCCGCCAGGCGCTCGGCCCCCACCATTCCGGTCCCGACCCGGACGTCGAGGTGCACCCGGTTCTTGACGACTTTCCCCTCGGGAACGCGCTGGAAGAACAGCCGCGGACCTGCCCCTGTGGGATCCACGCAGGCGAACGCCGAGCCCTGCTGCTCCGGCGGCAGCGCGCGGTCGAACTCCTCCCACGAGGCGACGCCCTCCGGGGGCGGGGGCACGACGTACCCGAGGATCTCGCACCAGAACCGAGCCACCCGCTCGGGTTCGGCGCAGTCGAAGGTGACCTGGAACTGTTTGACCGCCGGCATCGCCCCACCGTAGACGGGCGCCGATCCGATGCCGAGCGGGTTTCGGGTCACCCAGCGGTATGCGGTGCGGTGGCGGGAAGCCGCACCTGGACCAGGAGGCCGCCGGCGGTCCGGGGGCTGAGCGTCAGGATCCCGTGGTGGGCCTGCACGATGCTCTTGACGATCGCGAGGCCGAGCCCGACGCCGGCGTCGTCGGTCCGGATGCGTTCGCTGCCTCGCCGGAACGGCTCGGCGAGCGTGGCGACCACCCGGGGACTGAGCTCCTCGCCGGTGTTCTCCACGGTGAGGACGACGCACTCCTGCTGGACAGCGGTGCTGACCTGCACCGAGCCCTCTTCCGCGAGGTTGTGGACGACCGCGTTGTGAACGAGGTTCGTCGTCATCTGCAGCAGCAGGGCGGCCGAGCCGACGGTCGGCGTGACCTCCCCTGAGGTCGTGATGGTGACGCCGTGCCGCTCCGCGAAGGGGAGCAGGGTCTCGGTGGCCTCCTCCGCCAGGAGCGACAGGTCGACGGGGGTGCGGACGAAGGACCGCTGCTCGGTGCGGCTGAGGAGGAGCAGGGCCTCGGTCAGGTCGATAGCCCGGGTGTTGACGGATCGCAGGCGGTCGTGGAGCTCGCGGGTGTTACCCCCAGGAT
This sequence comes from uncultured Actinomycetota bacterium, assembly GCA_963757225.1. Lineage (GTDB taxonomy): Bacteria > Actinomycetota > Actinomycetes > Actinomycetales > Dermatophilaceae > Lapillicoccus. The sequence continues at coordinate 174,552 of CAVWQU010000016.1, read as the reverse complement.
CGTTGCGGGCGACGTCGAGCAAGGTCTGCGTGATCGCCAGTGGGGTCCGCAGCTCGTGGGACGCGTTGGCGGCGAAGCGCTGCTGTTCGGCGACCTGCGCCTCGAGCCGCGCCAGCATGACGTCGAAGCTGTCGGCCAGCTCGCGGAACTCGTCCTTGCTCCCCTCCAGCTCGATCCGGTGCGACAACGAGCCGTTCGCGGCCCGGCGGGTGGCGTTCGTGATCCTCGAGAGCGGGGCCAGCATGCGCCCCGCGAGGACCCACCCGCCGAGGAGCCCGAAGACGAGGAGGAACAGCAGCGCCCAGGCCGCCCGCGGGACGAACGCGCGGACGAGGTCGTCGCGGCTGGGACTCGTGAGGAACGGTCCGGTGCCCGGACGGTCGAGGAACTGCGACACATTGGGCACGTAGCGCAGCAGGAAGACCCACACCGCCGCGAGCAGGACGACCTCCGCGACCAGGAGGAAGCCCGCGTAGCTGAGCGTCAGCTTCATCCGGACGCTGAGGCCCGGCTGCCTATCCACGGCTCTCCACCCTCGGCTCCACGCCGGCTGGGGCGTCGATGCGGTATCCGACGCCCGGCACCGTGGCGATCAGCCACGGCGTGCCGAGACGCTTGCGCAGCGCCGAGACGGTGATGCGCACCGCGTTGGTGAACGGGTCCGCGTTCTGGTCCCAGGCGCGTTCCAGCAGCTCCTCCGCACTGATGACCCCGCCGTCGGCGGTGACGAGGACCTCGAGGACGGCGAACTGCTTCCGGGTCAGCGGGACGTAGCGACCGTCGCGGTAGACCTCGCGGCGGAACGGGTCCAGCCGCAGGCCGGCCAGCTCTCGGATCGGGGGCCGGCTGTTCGCCCGCCGGCGGTCGAGCGCCCGAAGCCGGAGCACGAGCTCCTGCAGCTCGAACGGCTTGGTGAGGTAGTCGTCGGCGCCGAGCTCGAACCCCGAGGCCTTCTCGTCCAGCCGGTCGGCGGCGGTGAGCATGAGGATCGGCATCCCGCTCCCCGAGGCGACGATGCTCTGGGCGACCTCGTCCCCCGACGGCCCCGGGATGTCACGGTCGAGCACGGCGATGTCGTAGTCGTTGACGTGCAGCAGCTCCAGGGCCGTGTCGCCGTCCCCGGCGATGTCGGCCGCGATGGCCTCGAGCCGCAGCCCGTCGCGGATGGCCTCGGCCAGGTAGGGCTCGTCCTCGACCACCAGCACACGCATACGCGCGATGCTACGAGCCGCCCCATATCGCCGGCGTAGCAAAAACCACATACGGGCCGGCAACACCTCACGGCCTTCACTGGCCTCATGACCCACCCGGCCGCTGCCCGAACGAGGTCCCGAAGGACCCCGGGACCCCTCACCGTCGGCCTGCTCGTCGTGGTCGCGGGGATCCTCGGAACGCTCGCCCACCAGGCGGCGACGGCGTCCGCGTCCGCGGTCACCGAGGCCGACGGCGTCCTTCCCGACCGGGTGACCGTGTTCGACGAGCGGTATCCCGGCGTGACGAACCTCGACTCCGACCTGCTCCATGCCCTGCGCGACGCGGCCACCAAGGCCGCCGACGACGGCGTCACGCTCTACGTCAACAGCGGCTGGCGCTCCCGGCCCTACCAGGAGCAGCTGCTCCACGAGGCGGTCTCGACCTACGGGTCCGAGGCGGAGGCGGCCCGCTGGGTCGCCACCCCGGACACGTCGCCCCACGTCAGCGGGGAGGCGGTCGACGTCGGGAACGCCGACGCCACGGCGTGGCTGTCACATCACGGCGCCGAGGAGGGCCTGTGCCAGATCTACCGGAACGAGCCGTGGCACGTCGAGCTGCGCCCGGCAGCGGTCGGTCGAGGATGCCCCCCGATGTATGCCGACCCCACGCAGGACCCGAGGATGCAACCGTGACCGGCGCGGATGGGGAGGGCGCATGACCATCGGCGGATGGCGTTTCTGGCTCGACACGTTCACCGGCATCGCCCTCGTCACCGCCGCGGCCCTGCCGGTCGCTCTCCTGACGGCGTCGGCCCTCGCTCGCTGGCGAATGGCGACCGGTTCGTCGACGCAGTGGGCGTGGCGCCGGTCCCTGGCGGAGGTCGGCATCGTCTACGGCACCCTCCCGTTCGTCTGGCTGACCATGCTGCCGGGCGCTTTCGCCGGTCGCGTCCCCGGCCGGGTGAGCCTGGTACCCCTGCGCGATCTGGTCACGATGCCGGCAGGCCAGGTCATCGGCAACCTCCTGGTGTTCGCGGCCCTGGGGTTCCTCGCCCCGATGCGGTTCTCGGGGCTGGCGTCGCTACCGCGAATCCTCGCGCTCGCGGCGGCGGCTTCGGCCTCGATCGAGGTCGCCCAGTACGTGCTCCAGCTGGACCGGGTGTCCTCCGTGGACGACGTCCTCCTCAACACCGCGGGGGCCGGCCTGGCCGCGTTGGCGTCACGTGCCTGGTGGCGCAGGGGGTCGGCTCACACCGACCCGAACGGTGCCGGTGAGGAGCTGAGGACCCGGTAGCGGGTCCGCACGGCGCCGCCATCCACGCGAACGTCCAACAGCTGCAGCCGAATCGGCTGCGCGTGCTCGTCCAGCGGCGGCCCGTCCATCATCGTCGGTGCGCCCGAGCCGCCGACCAGACCGGGAAGAGTGACGACATCGACGACGTCGACGAGACCCTCTCGGAGGGCCGCAGCATTGAGAGTGCCACCGGCGTCGACGACAACCCGGTCGGCTCCGAGGACCTCCTGGATCCGCGCGAGCGCCAGCCGCAGGTCGACCTGGTCCTCGCCCGTGACGAAATAGCCGACACCGAGATCCCGCAGGCGCTGCAGGTAACCCCCCGGAGTGGCTCGGCACACCAGGACGTGCAGGATGGTCGTGCCGTCACCGGTGAACGTCCAGTCGACCCGCCCTCGACTGTCGGCGACCACGAACCACTGCGGGGCCCTGCGGGGCAGGTGGTCCTGCCACAGCTCCTGCTCGGTCGTCGTGGGCGCCGGCCACGCCGGCGCCTCCGCGTCCACGTCGACGAAGGACCCGCTGCCCTCCAGGACCACCGTGCTTCCGAGGTCGGCCGGTCGCCCGGCGAAGGCGTCACCGCTGCGCATCGATGCCCAGCGGTCGTGGACCGCCGGGTCGATCAGGCGTTGGTGCGCGCCCAGACTGGTGCGGCCGTCGACACTCGTCGTCGTGATCACCACGACCTCGGGCCGGCCGTCCACCATGCCGCGACGCTAGACGCGGGGGCCGACACGCCGCGTCAGGACGGCTACCGGGCTCCGGTATGCGCGAACGGCGCCGGCTCCATCCAGGCCGCAGCCGGGCGGGTCGGGCCTCAGCCCTGGCCCGTGTCGCCGACCTCGCCGTTGACGAACGTGTCGTGTCCGGTGCCGCCGGAGAGTAGGTCTACGCCAGGGCCGCCGTCGAGGTGGTCGCCGCCGCTACCGCCCTCGAGGACGTCGTCACCGCCACGACCGCACAGGACGTCGTTCCCGGACCCGCCGACGAGGCGGTCGTCTCCGAGCGTGCCGACGACCACGTCGGAGCCGGAACCGCCGACCGCCGGCGCCTGGACCAGTCGGTAGTGGCCGTAGCGGCCCTCACCGGTGCCGGCCTGGGCGAGCGCCTGGCTGCAGACGCTGCCCAACGCCGACGGCGACAGCGTCTTCAGGGCCACGCCGACCGTGCCCTTCGCGGCGATGGCGGTGATCCCCGACCCGGGCGCCGACGCGGCGGCGGGGATGTTGGTCGACGAGAACTGGTTGTCACCCCAGCCGATGACGGTCCCGTCCTGCTTGAGGGCCAGCGCGAACCGACCGCCGGCGGCGATCGCCACCACGCCCGACTGCGCGCCGGCCGGAATGGTGGTCAGCCCGTACTGGTTGCTGCCCCAGCCGACCACCTGGCCGACCACCGAGCCGGTGTTCCGGATCGCCAGCGAGAAGTCGCGTCCTCCGGCGACGGCGGTCACGTTCGTCAGGCCGGCGGGGACGTCCGTCTCACCCGCGCTGTCGCCGCCCCAGGCGACGACCGTCCCGTCCGTCTTCAGAGCCAGGGCGTGACCCCATCCCGCGGCGATCGCTTTGACGCCGGACTGGGCTGCCGACGGCGGGACGGCCACGCCCAGCCCCCGGTTGCCCCAGCCGATGACGGAGTCTCCCTTCAGAGCCAACGCCCAGTTGGTGCCCGCGGCGATCGCCGTGACCCCGGACGTCGCCGCCGCCGGGACCGACGTCGCGCCCACGGAGTCGTCGCCCCAGGCGAGGACGGAGTCCCCCTTCAGGGCCAGGGAGAACAGCTCTCCACCGGCCACCGCGGTGACCCCTGACGTCGCCGCCGGCGGGGGGTCGGCCTGCCCGGAGCCGTTGTCGCCCCAGCCGACGACGTAGCCCGACGTCTTCACCGCCAAGGTGTGGTCGAAGCCGGCACCGATCGCCATCACCCCGGACTGTGCCTCCTCCGGGACATCCGCCGCCATGGAGGAGTCGTCACCCCAGGCCAGCACCCCCTGGTTGGGCGGAACGGCCGCGTCGGCCACTCCCGTCCCCACCGTTCCCGTGAGCAGCGTGGCCACGAGCAGACTCGCGCCGACCGCAGCTGCTCGACCCAGCGTCAGCGTCGCTCCCATGCCATCTCCCTTGATCCTCACGTGGTTGCCCGTATCGCCGGGTCACCACCCTGTCACCGTCGGTGGCCCAAGGCCGCCACCACTGTGCCGCGACGTCGCACCCGACCGGTCGTCCGATCGGGCGACGTCGCCGACGACGCCGCCGTCCCCCGATCGGGGACCATCGCGCTGCTGGACTCGCTCAGTAGACCGGTTGGGTCGGGTCCACCTCGTGGACCCACGCCAGGACCCCGCCGTCGAGGTTGAGCACCTGGGTGTAGCCGGCGGCCTGCGCGAGTCGGGTCGCCTCAGCCGAGCGGCCACCGACCTTGCACATCAGGACGATCCGTCTCCCCCGCGCGGCCAGCTCGTCCCGCTCGAACGCCGACCCGTCCCGGAACTCGTCCAGGTGGATCGCCACCGCACCCGGGATCGAGGCGATCGCGCGCTCGTCGGGGCCACGCACGTCGACGAGCAGCGGTGGCGCGTCCGAGCCGAGCTCGACCGCCAGCTCCGGGGCCGAGACGGTAGGCACCGTTGCCTCGCCCGAGGCCGGCATCCCGCAGAACGCCTCGTAGTCCACCAGCGACGTGACGGTCGGCGACTCGCCGCATACGGGACAGGCGGGGTCCTTGCGCACCGGCAGGGCATCCCATGTCATCGCCAGGGCGTCGTGCAGCAGCAGCCGCCCCACCAACGGCTCGCCCACCCCGAGCAGGAGCTTCACCGTCTCGGTGGCCTGGACCGACCCGATCGCCGCGCACAGCACCCCGAGGACCCCGCCCTCGGCGCAGGACGGCACCGCGCCGGGAGGCGGCGGCGACGGGAACACACACCGGTAGCACGGGCCGTGCTCGGCCCACCACACCGACACCTGCCCGTCGAACCGGTAGATCGACCCCCACACGTGCGGCTTCCCCAGCAGCACGCAGGCGTCGTTGAGCAGGTAGCGGGTCGGGAAGTTGTCGGTCCCGTCGAGCACGACGTCGTAGTTGCGCAGCACCTCGAGCGCGTTCGAGGAGTCGAGGCGCAGGTCGTGCCGGACGACCTCGACGTACGGGTTGACCCGCGCCACCGCGTCCACCGCCGACTGGGTCTTTAACCGTCCGACGTCGGCGTCGGAGTGGATCACCTGCCGCTGCAGGTTGCTCGTCTCGACGACGTCGTCGTCGACGACCCCGAGCGTCCCGACCCCGGCGGCCGCCAGGTAGAGCAGGGCCGGGGACCCCAGACCGCCGGCGCCGACGACGAGGACCTTCGAGGACGACAGCCGCTCCTGGCCGGTCCGGCCGACCTGCGGGAGCAGCACGTGGCGCGCATACCGCTCCACCGCGGCGCGGTCCAGCGGGCGGCCCGGCGACGCGATCGGCGGCAGCGGCACAGCACGACGTTACCCGCCGCTCCCGGGACCCGAGCACGTCCCCGAGCGCGTTAGCTACTGATGCGTAGGATGACGAGAATGGAGGACGACCGATGACGGCCGCGGCGAACGGCCCTGCGCGGGGCCAGCGGCTACCGAAGTCGGCGCGCCGGGCGCAGCTGCTCGAGGCCGCCCAGGCCACCTTCGTCGAGTACGGCTACCACTCGGCCGCGATGGACGAGATCGCCGAGCGCGCCGGGGTGAGCAAACCCGTGCTGTACCAGCACTTCCCGGGCAAGCTCGACCTCTACCTCGCGCTCATCGACCACCATCGCGGGCTGCTCGAGCAGGCCGTCCGGGACGCCCTGGCCAGCACCACCGACAACAAGCAGCGGGTCATCGCCTGCGTCGGCGCGTACTTCGAGTTCGTCGCCCGTCAGGGCGCACCCTTCCGGCTGATCTTCGAGTCCGACCTCACCAACGAACCGGCCGTGGCCGAGCGCGTCGAGGGGGTCGCTCTCACCTGCGGCGAGGCACTGGCCGAGGTCATCGCCGGCGACACCGACCTCTCCGACGCCGACGCGCACCTGCTCGGCATGGCGCTCACGGGGATGGCCCAGGTGTCGGCGCGCTACTGGCTCTCCCGAGGCGACTGGGGCCCCGGCCAGGCGGGTGAGGTCCCGCGCGAGGAGGCGGCCCGGATCGTCGGGCAGCTGGCGTGGCGCGGCATCGGCGGTTTCCCCAAGAGCGAACAGGTGGAACACGCGGCCCTCAGCCGCAGTTGACTGTGCGGTAGCACAACGGGCGCCGGTATGCGGGTGCCCACGCCCGTCGACGGCGTCACCCACGCCGTCGGCTCCCCCAACGAAAGGCACCACAGTGGAGGTCAGGATCGGCGTCCAGAACGTCGCTCGCGAGCTGGCGTTCGAGTCCAGCCAGAGCGTCGAGGAGGTCACCGCGGCGGTCAACGAGGCGCTGAAGAAGGGCGGCACGCTCGACCTCAGCGACGAGAAGGGCCGCAAGTACGTCGTCCCGGTCTCGGCGCTGGGCTTCGTCCACATCGGCGAGACGGAGAAGAGCCGGGTCGGTTTCGGTACCTCGTGACCAGGGAATACCTACTCCTGCGGAGGTGATCGCCGGGAGGCGATCGTCACCACATCGCAACCAACTCGGTCGCGTCAGTTAGCCCATCCGCCGCCCCTCAGATGAGACGTTGGGTGTGCGTCAACGTTGGTTTTCCGCCCGGACCTCGGCCCGGGCCACACCGTCGCCCCTGTGGCGACAGAAGGAGTGCGGGACATGATCGGCACAATCATCGGGGCCATCGTGACCGGAATCATCATCGGCGCCCTTGGGCGCCTGATCCTTCCCGGCAAGCAGAACATCTCCCTGCTGGTCACGATCATCATCGGCATCGTCGCGTCGCTCGTGGCGAACCTCATCCTCGGCGCGATCTTCGGCTACAGCGGTGGCGGAGGCATCTCGTGGTGGTTCTGGATCGTCGGCGCCATCCTCGCCGCGATCGGCATCGTCATCTACGGACGGATGACGGCAGGCCGCTCCAACGTCTGAACCGTCCCACCCACGAAGGGGCCCGGTCGCCACGTGCGGCCGGGCTCCTTCGCGTCCGACCCATTCAGGACAACAGGCCCCGCTGGTACGCCTCGCTCACGGCGGCCGCCCGGTCGTTGACGCCGAGCTTCTCGTACAGGTGCAGCAGGTGGGTCTTGACGGTCGCCTCGCTGATGAGCAGCCGGCGGGCGGTCTCGCGGTTCGTCGTGCCGGCCGCCACCAGGCGGAGCACCTCGACCTCGCGAGGACTCAGCGCCGAGTCCGGGCCGCGCCGCACCTGCCCGATGAGCCGGCCCGCGACGCTCGGAGCGAGTACCGGCTGGCCGGCGTGGGCGGCGCGGACCGCCGCCTTGAGCTCCGCGGCCGACGCGTCCTTGAGCAGGTAGCCGGTGGCGCCGGCCTCGATTGCCGGCAGCACGTCGCGGTCGGTGTCGAACGTGGTCAGCACCAGCACGCGCACCGACGGCGCCTGCGTCGCGAGCGCCCGGATCGTCTCCACCCCACCCATCCGCGGCATCCGCAGGTCCAGGAGGACCACGTCCACCTCGACCCGGGCCGCCCGCGCGAGCGCCTCCTGACCGTCCCCCGCCTCGGCGACGACCTCGAAGTCCTCGTCCGCGGCGAAGACCCCGTGCAGCCCGTCGCGCACCACGGGGTGGTCGTCGACGAGCATGAGGCGGATCGGCATCAGGCCCCCCTCGCCCCGGCCCAGGCGACCCGCGGCACCTCGACGTGGACCACGGTGCCCTCCCCCGACGAGTCGACCTGGATCACCCCGCCCACCGCCGCGGTGCGCTGCCGCATCGTCGTGAGCCCGTACCCGCCGGACCCCGACCGCCCCGCGGGTCCGTCGCCGGCCCGGACCGCCAACGCCTCCTCCGCCGCGAACCCGTGCCCGTCGTCGCCGACGTCGAGCGCAACACCGTCGTCGCCGTAGGACACCGTCACGAGCGCGGTCGTCGCTCCGGCGTGGCGGCCGACGTTGGTCAGCGCCTCCTGCGCGACCCGGTAGAGCGTCACCTCGGTCTCGGTGGCGAGCGGGACGGCCCGGCCGACGGTCTCCACCCGCGCGGCCACGCCATGCAGCTCGGACCACCGCTTGACGTAGGCGGCCAGGGCGTCCGGCAGGCGGGCGCCCTCCAGGGCTCCCGGCTGCAGCGCCTCCACGGAGCGCCGCGCCTCGCCCAGACTCTCGCGGGCCAGGGACCTCGCCAGGTCGAGATGACGCTCACGCTCGGCCGGCGGTCCCTGCGTGGCGGCCTCGAGCTGAGCGACGACCCCCGCCAAGCCCTGCGCGATGGTGTCGTGGATCTCCCGGGCCAGCCGCTGGCGCTCCTCGCTCACCCCCGCCTCGCGCGCCTGGACCACGAGCTGGTCGTGCAGGTCGGCGTTCTCGGCCATCGCCTGCTCCAGCCGCTCGTTGGCCAGACCGAGCTCGTCGATGGTCTCCTTGCGCTGCTCGTTCTGCCGCTCGACGAGGTCGCCGTACTGCCCGAAGACGAGGAACAGGGCGGCGTTGATGGCGAAGACGACCAGGTAGATGGCGAGGCCGATGCCCTGGATGTTCCACACTCCGCCGATCTGTGACGCGGCGGCGGTCGCCGCCGTGACCAGCACGAGGGCGTAGCGAGCGGCTCCGGTCAACAGGGTCAGTGCGTTCACGTAGCCGATGAACGCGAAGAAGCCGAACCACGGAGACAGCGTCACCAGTGCCGCCGCGAGCACCGCGAGCCCGGCCGCATACAACAGACCGGTTCTCGCCGTGACCGGGCGCACGAGCAGGAACCAGGCGAGCCAGCAGGCCGTCAGGGCAACGACGCCGACGAGCAGCGGGTCGCTCTGGCCGGGATCGGCCGGGACGACCAGGGCCACCACGGTGGAGAAGGCGAGCATGAGGAACGGCAGCGCCCGCATGGCGGCGGGCTCGTAACGGCGCCACGTGGCCAGGCGTTGGTCGAGCTCGCTGCCCTCGCTCACACCCATCTCCTCAGGTCCACCGGAACACGCGCACGGCGCCGACGGACAGGACCACGATGTATGCGACGAGGACGGCCAGGTGTCCGGCGGCCGGCCACTGCCCGGCAGCGGCCTCCTGCAATGCTTCCACGCCTGCGCCGAGCGGGGTGAGCTCCCCGATGCGGCGCAGCAGCTCCGGCATGACCGGCAGCGGGATCCACAGCCCCGCGAAGAACATCAGCGGGAAGAACAGGATGTTGCCGACCGCTCCCGCGACCTTCCCGGTCGGCGAGACCGCCGCGACCGCCAGCCCCACGGCCAGCAGCGCCGCGGCGACGAGGACCAGGGTCAGCACCCAGGCCAGTGGCGCGCCGGGAAGCGTCACTCCGAAGGCCAGCCGGGCCACCAGCAGCACGAGTGCGGTCATCCCCAGGGTGGTCACGAGGTTCTGCGCCATCAGCGCCGTCAGCAGGCGAGCGCTTCCCACCGGCGTCGTCCCCAGGCGTTTGAGGATGAGCCGCTCGCGGTAGGTCCCGACGACCGTCGGTAGGCCCGCAACACTGGTGAACGCCATCGACAGGACGATGATCACCGGGGTGTAGGTGGCGATGAGGGTGACGCCGCCGAGGTCCGCGCTGACCTCGCGGAAGGCGGGGATCGAACCCAGGACGACGAGCAGGACGACCGGGAACACGAGGCCCCAGAAGAGGTAGAGCGGCTCGCGCCGCAGCAGCCGGAACTCGTTGCGGGTCAGGGCGACCAGAGCGGTCATGAGTAGACCTCCTCGTGAGTGGGGGACTCGTCCTCGCGGACGAGGGCGACGAAGGCGTCGTCGAGCGAGGCGCGGTCGAGCCTCAGGTCCAGGGCCACGAGCCCGGCCCGGGTCAGGGTGGACAGAACGGACTGCGCGACCTCGTTGGTGCCCGTGACGACATAGCCGGACTCGCCGGAGCGCACGTCCCGCACCTCCGGCAGGCTGGTCAGCAGCCGGCCGTCGAGGGGCTCGGCGACCCGGAAGCGCAGCACCTGTTCGCCGCCTACCCGTCCGGTGAGCCCGCTGGGACTGTCGAGCGCGACGACCCGGCCGTGGTCGATGACCGCCACCCGGTCGCAGAGCCGCTCGGCCTCCTCCATGAAGTGGGTGACCAGGAGTACCGTCACGCCGCGCTCGCGGATGCGCTCGACCAGCGCCCAGGTGTCCCGGCGCCCGACCGGGTCCAGACCGGTCGTCAGCTCGTCCAGCACCGCCACGCGAGGGCGGCCGATCAGGGCGAGGGCGATCGACAGGCGCTGCTTCTGACCGCCGGACAGCTTCGCGTATGCGGTGCCGGCCACGTCCGCGAGCTGCAGCTCGTCGAGCAGCTCGGCCGGCGGCACGGGGTCGTCGTAGAAGGTGCCGAAGAGGTCGAGCGCCTCCCGGACGCGGATCCGGTCCTGCAGCCCGGACTCCTGGAGCTGCACGCCGACCACCCGGGTCAGGGCGGCGTGGTCCCGGTCGGGGTCGTGTCCGAGGACCCGGATCTCGCCGCCGTCACGACGACGCAGTCCCTCGATGCACTCGACCGTCGTCGTCTTGCCGGCGCCGTTCGGGCCGAGGATCCCGAAGACCTCGCCCTCCTCGACCGAGAACGAGACGTCGTCGACCGCGACGGTGGAGCCATAGCTCTTGCGGAGGTTCGTGACCTCGAGGATCGCCATGTGACCAACGGTCCCTCGAGGGCGCGGCGACCGGCATACCCCGGTCGGCTGCCTCGTCGCCCACCTCGGTGGAGGCCGGGCATCAACCGTCTGGTGGATGCCCTCAGGAGGCGAGCCCGAGACGGGCCATCCGGCGGGTGTGCTCGTCGGTGAGCCGCGCGAACATCCGGCCCAGCTCGGCCAGGTCGGCACCCGGACGTCCCGGCGCCCCGACCAGGAGCGAGGCCAGCGCGTCACGTTCGACGCCGACCCGCTGGGCCTGCGTCAGCGCCTCGCCGACGAGGCGGCGGCCCCAGAGCGCCAGCCGGCCGCCGATGCGCGGGTCGTCGGCGATCGCCTCACGGACCGCGCGGACGACGTACTCGTCGCGGCCCATGTCCTCGATGACCGACTCCACCAGAGCCCGGGTGTCGGCGTCGACGTAGGCCGAGATCTCCCGGTAGAAGTCCTGCGCGATCCCGTCGCCCACGTAGGCCTTGACCAGGCCCTCGAGCCAGTCGTTCGGGGCGGTCCGCTCGTGGAACGCGTCGACGGCGCTGACGAACGGTGCGATGGCGGCCTGCGGGTCGGTCCCCAGCTCCTCGAGGCGCGCCACGATCTGCTCGTAGTGGAGGAACTCCGTGACGGCGAGCCGGGCGACCTCGGCCTTGTCGCGCGGGCTCGGCGCCGACTCGGCGTCGGCGGCCAGCTGGCTGAAGGCCATCAGCTCGCCGTACGCCAGCGCCCCGAGCAGGTCGACGACGGCGGCGCGGAAGTCCTCGGTCCACGCGTCGGAGGCGGCGGGCACGGCGGCGTCAGCGCTGGGGTCCGTCATGCGCACACCGTAGCGGCGGAGGTATGCGGGTCGAGGAGCCACCGACCTACATTGGGACGGTGGAACCGCACCGTCAGCGCGAGTGGGCGGAGTCGTTCGGCACCGACCCGGAGCGTTACCACCGGACCCGGCCGCGCTACCCGGCCGCGTTCGTCCGCGACCTGGTCGACGCGCTACCGGGACGAGACATCCTCGACGTCGGCGTCGGCACGGGGATCGTCGCGGGCCAGCTCCAGACCGCCGGGTGCCGCGTACTTGGGGTGGACGTGGACGAGCGGATGGCCGAGGCGGCGGGGCGACGCGGTGTCGAGGTCGAGGTCGCGTCGTTCGAGACCTGGGACCCCGCCGGTCGTACGTTCGACGCGGTCGTCGCCGGGCAGACGTGGCACTGGGTGGACCCGGTCGTGGGCACCGTGAAGGCCGCGAAGGTGCTGCGCCCGCACGGGCGGCTCGCGGTGTTCTGGAACGGCGGCGACGCGCCTCCCGAGCTGGCCGAGGCGTTCGCCGGCGTCTACCGGCGCCTGCTGCCCGAGCTGCCGATGCTGTTCACCGTCCGTGCGGCGGTCGACGGCTACCGGGGCTTCCTCGACGCGGCCGAGGAGGCCATCCGGCAGACCGCCGGCCTGGGCGAGCCGGAGCGGCGGCGGTACCCGTGGGAGCAGACCTACACCCGGGACGACTGGGTCGACCAGCTGCCCACGAGCGGGTTCTTCGCCCAGATCCCGCCGGACCGTGCGCGGGCCGTCGTCAAGGGCATCGGCGACGCCGTCGACGCGGCCGGTGGAGCCTTCACGATGCGGTACACGACCGTCGTGGTGACGGCGGAACGGGCTCCCACCCCCTGAACCGGTAGACTCACGCATACCTTCGGTGCCCGGTCGGCACGAATCGAACACCTACCGAGTGACTCGGTCCGCCCCTCAGGGCGACGACAGACCTCCGATCGGCCCGCTACACCGCCGCAGCGACGCCATCCCGGTTCGCGCGGCTCGATCGAGAGAACCTCATGACCGACACCTCCATCGAGGCCGGCGCGCCCGACGCCGCCGAGCCCGAACCGTCCACACCGGCCCTCCCCGACGCACCGCTGCCGACGTTCGCCGACTTCGACGTCCACCCCGACATCGTCGCCGCGCTCGCCGCCGTCAACATCGTCACCCCGTTCCCCATCCAGGCGATGACCCTGCCGGTGGCCCTCGGCGGCCACGACATCATCGGCCAGGCCAAGACCGGCACCGGCAAGACGCTGGGGTTCGGCGTCCCGATCCTCCAGCGCGTGGTCACCCCCACCGACGACGGGTTCGAGTCGCTGGCCAAGCCGGGCAAGCCGCAGGCCCTGGTCGTCTGCCCGACCCGTGAGCTGGCCGTGCAGGTGGCGGGCGACCTGGAGCGGGCCGGCGTCGACCGCGGCGCCCGCGTCATCACCGTCTACGGCGGCCGGGCCTACGAGCCGCAGATCGACACGCTGCGCAAGGGGGTCGAGATCGTGGTCGGCACTCCGGGCCGGCTCATCGACCTCGCCAAGCAGGGCCACCTCGACCTGTCGCAGGCGCGCACGGTCGTCCTCGACGAGGCCGACGAGATGCTCGACCTGGGCTTCCTCCCCGACGTCGAGACACTGATGGCGCAGACGTCACCGACCCGCCAGACGATGCTGTTCTCCGCGACCATGCCGGGGGCCATCGTCGCCCTGGCCCGCCGCTACATGCGGCAGCCGACCCACATCCGCGCGATGGGCGACCCCGACGAGAACGCCCACACCGTCAAGGCGATCGAGCAGTTCGTCTACCGCGCGCACGCCCTCGACAAGGTCGAGATGCTGGCGCGGATCCTCCAGGCCCGCGACCGTGGGCTCACGCTGGTGTTCAGCCGGACCAAGCGCACCGCCGCCAAGGTGGCCGAGGACCTCTCTGAGCGCGGGTTCGCCGCGGCGGCGATCCACGGCGACCTCGGCCAGGGCGCCCGCGAGCAGGCGCTGCGTGCGTTCCGTCACGGCAACGTCGACGTCCTCGTCGCGACCGACGTCGCGGCCCGCGGCATCGATGTCGAGAATGTCACCCACGTCATCAACTTCCAGTGCCCCGAGGACGAGAAGACCTACGTCCACCGGATCGGCCGCACCGCCCGGGCCGGCAACACCGGCATCGCGGTGACCTTCGTCGACTGGGACGACATCCCGCGCTGGGGTCTCATCAACCGCCAGCTCGACCTCGGCATCCCGGACCCCGAGGAGACCTACTCCTCGTCCGACCACCTCTACGCCGAGCTCGACATCCCGACCAACGTCACCGGTCGCCTCCGCAAGTCGGAGCAGACCCGCGCCGGTCTCGACGCGGAGGAGCTGGAGGATCTCGGCGAGACCGGGAAGGCCTCCGGACGCCGCAACGCCAAGCCCGCCGACGACCGCCGTGATGGTGGTCGCGATGGTGGTCGGCGCGACCACGGACGCGGCGACGGCCGGAACGAGAAGCGGGACGAGAACGGGTCCGAGGAGCGGCCGCGCCGCAACCGGAACCGCCGTCGCACCGTGAAGACCCACGACGGCGAAGGGTCCGGTTCGCCGGCAGCCGCCGAGGCCTCCGCCGCTGGCGGTTCCGACTCGGCCGGTTCGGGTGAGTCGGCCTCGGGCGAGGCGCGTCGCCCGCGCCGCCGCCGTCGTCGCGGTGGAAACGGCGAGACGGCCGGCTCCGACAAGGCGCCGGCCTCGACCGAGAGCTGAGAACTGAGCGCTGAGAACTGAGCGCTGAGCACTGAGCGCTGCACCGTCCCGTCCCGTCCCGTCCCCAGCCGCCGAGAGGCCAGCTTCGGCCGCTCTGACACCACCCAAAGCGGCCGAACTTGGCCTCTCGGCGGCTCGAGTCGGGCGGCTCGAGTCGGGCGGGTCGGGGCGGGGCGGGTGAGGGCGTCGGGCCGGCGGGTCAGCGGGCCGCCAGGAGTGCGGCGGCGACCTCGCGGTAGGCCGCGGCGCCCTTCGAGGACTTCGAGGTCGACAGGATCGAGCGACCGACCGCAGGTGCCTCGGCGAAGCGCACGGTCTTGGGGATCGGCGGCGAGAGCACCGGCAGGTCGTAGCGCTCCCCCACGTCGGCCAGGACGGCCTGTGCGTGGTTGCTGCGCCCGTCGAACATCGTCGGCAGGATGCCGAGGATCTGCAGGTCCGGGTTGAGGATGCGCTGCACGTCGGCGACGGTGTCGAGCAGCTGCCCGACGCCGCGATGGCTGAGCATCTCGCAGGGCATGGGGATGACCAGGCCGTTCGCGGCGGTCAGCGCGTTGAGCGTCAGCACCCCGAGGGACGGCGAGCAGTCGAGCAGGACGACGTCATAGTCGTCGGCCACCGCCTCGAGGGCGGTGCGCAGGACGTACTCCCGTCCGGGCCGAGACAGCAGCTGGGCCTCCGCGCCGGCGAGCTCGATGACCGACGGGACGAGGTCGAGGCCCTCCTCGCAGGTGACGACCGCGTCGGCGACCGACGCCTTGCCGATGAGCACCTCGTTGACCGACGTCTCGACGGAGTCGGGGTCGACGCCGAGGGAGAAGGTCAGGCAGGCCTGCGCGTCGAGGTCGACGAGCAGGACGCGTTCACCCCGCTCGGCGAACGCCGCTCCCAGGCTCGCCACCGACGTCGTCTTCGCGACTCCGCCCTTCTGGTTGGCCAGTGCCACCACCCAGCCGGACCCTGCCCCCGGAGCCCTGGAGGAGCTCTTCCTCGGGGTACCTCTCGCCATCAGTGCGCCTCTCGTCACCCGGCTCGAGGGCCGCCCACGAGGACTTCTCCGGCCCCATCCGCTGCCCCTCCGGACAGGCAGCACGGTAGTCGCACCAGGTGCACAGCGCCGACGGCAGGGGTGGGAACGACGGCGACTCGACGCCGAGCTCGCGGTAGGACTCGTCGGCCTTCCGAGCGTCTCGCGCCAGGGAGTCGGCCTCGTCGAGCTTGCGGCGCAACGACTCGGCAGTATGCGTGTGGGCCGCGACCGTGCCGGTGGGTACGTGGTGGAGCTCGACCCGCAGCGTGCGCCGCCGGAACATCCGCCAGGCCGCGGCCGCATACAGGGCCAACGGCAGCGACGTGCGCGCGTCCTCCTCGGTGCAGGTGCGCCGGCTGGTCTTGTAGTCGACGATGACCAGCTCGGGGCCGTCGACGCCCGGCCGCTCGTCGATCCGGTCGACGCGGCCGTTGAGCACCAGGCTGTCGGTGCGCATCGCGACGGTGCGCTCGATCCCGCGCGGCTGGTCGTCGGGGTCGACGTCGCCGAGGTAGGCCTCCACCTCGCCGCCGACCCGGGAGCGCCACCGGCCGCTCTGGTCGTCGTCGCGGAAGCCGGTCTCGATCCACGCCTTGCGCAGCAGGGCCGCGCCCCCGGACGCTGTCCGCTCGCCGCGCGGCAGGTCCCACCAGTCGCGCAGCGCGTTGTGCGTCGCCAGGCCGACAGAGGTATGCGCCCGCTGCGGCCGGGAGGTCGGTCGCGGTCGGTCGAGGTACTGGAACCGGTAGCGGCGGGGGCACTCGAGGTAGGCGAGGAGACGGCTGGGCGACGCCGCGTACAGAGGCGTGGGCATGCCCTCGAACACGCCCTGCGCCGCCGTCGGTGTCGTCACGCTCGAACGGTACCGAGCCGCACCGACCGGGCCGGGGACTCGTCCACAGGTGTCAGACGGCGTTGGTGACGAAGGACTGGACCGCGTTGGCGACCATCTGGACGGCGATCGCCGAGAGCAGCAGCCCCGCGATGCGGGTGGCCAGCACCGTCCCGGACTCACCCAGCACCCGCCGAACCACCGTGGCGAACCGGAGGAAGAGGTAGACCACGCCCATCGTCCCGAGCAGCGCGAGCCCGACGGCGACCTCGCCCGCCACCCCCGCGGTCGTGCCGGCCTGCTGCACGGCGAGCATCATCGCCACGATCGCGCCGGGGCCGGCCAACAGGGGCGTCCCGAGCGGCACCATGGCGACGTTGACGCCGGCGTCGGCCATCGCCTCCGACTCCTGTCCGGTCAGCAGCTGGAGAGCCACCAGCAGCAGCAGCAGACCGCCGGCGCCCTGGAGCGCGGCGATCGAGACGTGCAGGTAGTCGAGGATGCGCTGCCCGAACACCGCGAAGAGGGCGATCACCCCGAACGCCACCAGCGAGGCCCGCCGCGCCGCCCCGGCCCGCTCGCGAGGCGTCATCCGGGCGGTGAGGGCCAGGAAGATCGGTACCGCACCGGGCGGGTCCATGATGACGATGAGCGTGATCAGGGACGAGACGAAGATGGTGAGCGCCGCCGAGAAGGTGTCGGTCATCGCAGCACCGGGACCACGCCGCTGGCCCGTGCCTCGATCTCGGCGAGGACCTCCGGGGCCGTGGTGTTCTCGCCCAGGCGGTTCTGCTTGCCCGTTCCGTGGTAGTCGCTGGAGCCGGTGACGAGGAGTCCGAGGGCGTCGGCCAGCGCCCGACCCCGCTCGCGCGCGGCCTCGTCGTGGTCGCGGTGGTCGACCTCGAGGCCGGCCAGACCGGCCGCGGCCATCTCCTCGACCAGCGAGTCCGCCGCACCGGCTCCCCGACCGCGCCCGAAGGGATGGGCGTGCACCGCGACGCCGCCGGCCTCGACCACCAGCCGCACCGCGTCGACGGGGTCGGGGGCGTAGTGGCGGACGTAGTAGGGACTGTCGTTGCCGAGCCAGCGGACGAACGCCTCGTCGCGGGTCGGCACGGTTCCGTTGGCGACGAGCGCGTCGGCGATGTGCGGCCGGCCCTCCGTGGCGCCCGGCGGCACCTGGGCGACGACCTGCTCGTAGGTGATGGGGATGCCGTCGGCCGCCATCTTTTCGACCATCCGGCGCAGCCGGCTCACCCGCGCCTCGCGGGCGTGGCCGATCTCGGCGGCCAGACCGGGGTGGTCGGGGTCGACGAGATACCCGAGGAGGTGGATGGAACGCCCGTGCCTTGAGCAGGAGATCTCCATCCCCCGGACCAGCCCGACGCCGTGCCGCTCGGCGGCGGCTGCGGCCTCGTCCCAGCCGTGTGCGGTGTCGTGGTCGGTGAGGGCGATGACGTCCAGGCCCGCCTGGCGCGCGGAGGTCACGACGACGGCCGGTGCCTCGGTGCCGTCGCTCGCGGTCGAGTGGGTATGCAGGTCGATGCCGCTCACGGGCTGCTCTCCGCTCGGGCGCCGAGCCGATGCTGGACGATCCGGGCCAGGGCGATCCAGAGCGGGATGAGACTCCAGATGGCGAACGCCCAGGCGTAGACGACGAAGGCCACCGGGATGGAGACGAGGAAGGTGAAGACCAGCGCCATGTTCACGGCATAGCCGCGGTCCAGCAGTGCCGTGGGGGTCTCGGCGGCGAACAGTCCCTGCCGCTGGATCACCCGCTCGGCGGCGATGAACGAGATCGCCGCGCAGGCCTGCACCACGGCGTAGAACGAGAACCGCCAAGGGAAGTCGCTGTGCTGGACGTCCTGGCCGCCGTAGAGGTTCCGGGTCGCGTACGGCGTGAGGATGACCGTCAGCAGCCAGAGGATGTTGAGCATGACCAGCCGCGGTGGGGCGTCGGTCACGTACCGGTAGAGGCGGTGGTGGCCCCGCCAGTACTGCGCGATGACGAAGAAGCTGATGAAGAACGCGAGGAACTCGCCGTAGTGCTCGCCGAGGAAGTCGAGCAGCCCCCCCGCCGAGTCGGCCTCCGGCACCGGCAGCTCGAGCGCGAGCAGGGTCATCGCGATGGCGACGACCGCGTCGCTGAAGAACGTGAGCCGGTCGATCGCCGTCTTGGCGGCCTCGGCCGTCGTCGAGAGGTACCCCTCCTGGGCCGACGGCGCCTCCGCCGGCATGTCCCCGCTCACGCCGGCCAGCGTAGCGACGGCCGACCGGATTCTGATCGTGGTCGATGGTCGGGGAGCAAAGCCGGTGCGCCCACGCCGATGTCGCTCCCCGGTGAGGCGCGGGCTACTCGCCCAGGGACGGGCGGCCGGGCTGGTCGCCGCCGCGTTCGTCCAGGTACGACTGCTTCGGTACGAGGACCTTGCGCCGGAACACACAGACCAGCGTGCCGTCCTGGTTGACCCCGCGGGTCTCGACGTGGACGATCCCGCGGTCGTCCTTGCTGGTCGACTCCCACTTCGCCAGCACCGTGGTCTCGCCGTAGATCGTGTCGCCGTGGAACGTCGGCGCAACATGCCGCAGCGACTCGATCTCGAGGTTGGCGATCGCCTTGCCCGAGACGTCCGGCACCGACATCCCGATGAGCAGGGAGTACACGTAGTTCCCGACGACGACGTTCTTCCCGAACTGGGTCGAGCCCTCCGCGTAGTGCGCGTCCAGGTGCAGCGGATGGTGGTTCATCGTCAGCAGGCAGAACAGGTGGTCGTCGTACTCGGTGACCGTCTTGCCCGGCCAGTGCCGAAAGACCGCGCCGACCTCGAACTCCTCGTAGACCCGCCCGAACTGCATGCCCGCATCCTGCCCGAGCATCCCGTACGCGCGTACCTCGCCGACGCGTGCCGTTGCTCACGCCGGTGCACGGTCGCCGAAACTCAGGAGCGGGTGAGCCGGTCGGCCAGCGTGCGGGCCGTCCCGGTGGCGAGCTTGGCCCCGTAGGTGCCGAGCGAGACGCCGGCGGCGAGCCCCATCCCGACGCCGACCGCACCGAGGAGTGTCCCGAGCCCCTGGTAGAGCCCCGAGCCGGCCTCGCCGTTGACGATCTCGAACAGCCCTCGGTAGACCGCTCGCCCCGGGAGGAGCGGCACGATGGCCGCCGTCGTGACTGCGAGCGCGGAGAACCGGAACCGCTGCCGGGCCAGCTGGGTCCCGAAGCCGATCACCGATGCGGCGAAGGCTGCGGCGAAGGCGGCGCTGGTCCCGCCGTCGGTGACGAGCACGCTGACCAGCCAGCCGACCGCCCCGGCGAGCGCCGTCAGCAGCGCGCTCCGGACCCCGGTGTAGGACGAGATGGCCCAGCCGGCGGCGATGATCGCGGCGGCGACCAGCTGCAGCACCGGCCCCGCGAGGATCTCCGAGTCCGGCGAGATGGCGAGGACGACGCCGAGCCGGCTGGCCACGCCGAGCACGACGACGATCCCGACGACGATGCCCAGGGTGAGGACGAGCACCTGGAAGACCCGGGCAGCCGCCGTGACGTAGAACCCCTCGATGGCGTCCTGGGCCGCGCCGACGAGGGACAGCCCGGCGAGCAGGACCACGATCCCGGAGGCGACGACGAGCGAGGGGAGCACACCGTCGAGCCAGGCGCCGGACTCCTGGACCACGGCCAGACCGATGGCGAACACGGTGGGGACCGCGGCGCCGATCGCCTGCGCGAAGAACCCGGGCACCCCGCGGCGTCCGATCGTCGTAAGGACCCGGGAGATGACGGCGGCACTGATGATGCTCGTCAGCACGACGACCCACCCTCCCCCGGCGAGCAGGGACGTCCCGGCCCCCATCGCCGCCGTGGCCACCGTGGTGACCCACCGCCGGTAGGGGTGCGGCGCGTGGATGACGGCGTCGAACCGCTCCCGGGCGTCCTCGACCGGCATCGGGTCGGCGTCGACCTGGTCGACGACGTCGTGGAGGCGGGAGAGACGGGTGAAGTCCTGGTAGCGAGTCCGGACCACGCGGGTCATGGTGAGCGGGTCGGCGTGGGGGCCACGGTTGTAGGACACCGTCAGCGCGCTGAACGTCACGTCGACATGCACGGACCGCAGCCCGTACGCAGCGGTGAGCCGCAGCACGCTGACGACGACGTCGGAGGCTGCGGCTCCGGTGGCCATCAACGCGATCCCCGCGCGGACCGCCAGCTCGACGACCGCGCGTCCGACCGCCACGTCGACCCCGTCCGGCTGCGTCCAGACCGGGATCGCGTCGGTCGGTGGCTCGGTCGCGCGCACCACCTGCCGCGTGCGCCGGCGCAGCGCGGTCCCTGCGACGCGGCCTCGGGGGGACGGCCGGGAGCGCCGGGGCGGGACGACGTCGGGCACGGGACTACCCAACCAGACGCGAGCGACGGCCCCGGATGTGAAAGCCTGACGGCATGGCGGACTTCGTCGGTGCGGTCGACCAGGGTACGACGAGTACGCGGTTCATGGTGTTCGACCACGACGGCAACGAGGTCGGCCGCCACCAGCTCGAACACGAACAGATCCTGCCGCGGGCCGGCTGGGTGGAACACGACCCCCTGGAGATCTGGGAGCGGACCAAGACCGCCATCGGGTCCTGCCTGACCAGCCTGCATCTCCGTGCCACCGACATCGACAGCATCGGCATCACGAACCAGCGCGAGACGACGGTCGTCTGGGACAAGGACACGGGTCGGCCGTACTCCAACGCGATCGTCTGGCAGGACACCCGGACCGACTCGATCGTCAAGGCGCTCGACGCCGACGGGCGAGGCGATGTCATCCGCCGGCGGGCCGGACTGGTCCCCGCGCCGTACTTCTCCGGCGGCAAGCTCCAGTGGATGCTCGAGAACGTCGATGACGTGCGCGAGGCCGCCGACCGCGGCGACGCCCTCTTCGGGACCGTCGACTCGTGGATCGTCTGGAACCTCACCGGCGGCCCGAACGGCGGTCAGCACGTCACGGACGTCACCAACGCCAGCCGGACGATGCTCATGGACCTCGAGACGCTGCAGTGGGACGACGAGCTGCTCGGCTTCTTCGGGGTTCCTCGCTCGATGCTCCCCGAGATCCGCCCGTCCAGCGACCCACGGCTCTACGGGCATACCGCGCCCCGGGGCCCGTGGAACGGCGAGATCCCCATCGGCGGAGCGCTCGGCGACCAGCACGCCGCGACGGTGGGCCAGGTCTGCTTCGCCCCGGGCGACGCCAAGAACACCTACGGCACCGGCAACTTCATGGTCCTCAACACCGGCGAGGAGCTGGTCCGGTCGCAACACGGCCTCCTGACGACGGTCGCCTACCAGCTCGGGGACGCCAAGCCGGTGTACGCGTTGGAGGGCTCGATCGCCGTCACGGGGTCCGCGGTCCAGTGGCTGCGCGACCAGCTCGGGCTGATCCGGTCGTCCGAGGACGTCGAGACGTTCGCCCGCCAGGCCGAGGACAACGGCGGCGTCTACTTCGTGCCGGCGTTCTCCGGCCTGTTCGCGCCCTACTGGCGGTCCGACGCCCGTGGCGCGATCGTCGGGCTGTCGCGGTTCAACACGGCTGCGCACCTCGCCCGAGCGACGCTCGAGGCGATCTGCTACCAGACCCGCGACGTCGCCGACGCGATGTGCGAGGACAGCGCCGACGCGGGCCGGCCCTTGGACCTCGGCGTCCTCAAGGTCGACGGCGGGGTGACGGCGAACGACCTGTGCATGCAGATCCAGGCCGACGTCCTCGGGGTCGAGGTGAGCCGCCCGGTGGTGGCCGAGACGACCGCCCTCGGCGCCGCATACGCTGCGGGTCTGGCGACCGGGTTCTGGCGCGACACCGACGAGCTCGCCGCCAACTGGCACGAGTCCCGGCGCTGGACGCCGCACTGGAGTGACGACCAGCGCGAGGCCGGGTATGCGGGCTGGCGCAAGGCCGTCGAACGGACCCTCGACTGGGTGGAGATCTCGTGAACCCGCGTCCCCTGTCCTCAGCGTCGCGCGCCGCCGCGATCGAGCGGCTCGCCTCCGGCGAGGAGCTCGACGTCCTCGTCGTCGGCGGCGGCGTGGTCGGCGCCGGCTGCGCGCTGGACGCGGTGACCCGCGGCCTCACGACCGGACTCGTCGAGGCCCGCGACTTCGCGTCGGGGACCTCCAGCCGGTCGAGCAAGCTGGTCCACGGCGGCCTGCGCTACCTCGAGATGCTCGACTTCCGTCTCGTCCACGAGGCCCTCACCGAGCGCGGTCTCCTGCTGACCCGGCTGGCGCCGCACCTCGTCCGGCCGGTGGCGTTCCTCTACCCGCTGACCCACCTCGGCTGGGAGCGCGGCTACGTCGAGGCCGGCCTGTCGCTCTACGACAGCCTGGCGCGGAGCACCGGCAACGACGGCGGCCTGCCGTGGCACAAGCACCTGAGCCGGCGGGCCACGCTGCGAATCGCCCCGGCGTTGAAGAAGTCCGAGCTGACCGGCGCGGTCCAGTACTACGACGCGAAGGTCGACGACGCCCGGCACACCATGGAGCTCGCGCGCACGGCGATGACCTACGGCGCGCACGTCGCCTCGCGGGTCGCGGCGGTCGGGTTCCTCCGTCAGGGTGAACGCGTGACCGGGATCCGGGCGCTGGACAAGATGACCGGCCGCGAGTTCGACGTCCACGCGCGTCAGGTCGTCAACGCCACCGGCGTCTGGACCGACGACACCCAGGCGATGGTCGGCGAGCGCGGCCAGTTCCACGTGCGGGCGTCGAAGGGGATCCACCTCGTCGTACCGCGCGACCGGATCCACTCGACCTCGGGCATCATCTTGCGTACCGAGAAGTCGGTCCTGTTCGTGATCCCCTGGGGACGCCACTGGATCATCGGCACGACCGACACCCAGTGGGACCTCGACAAGGCCCACCCGGCCGCCACGTCGGCCGACATCGAGTACCTCCTCGACCACGTGAACCGGTTCCTCACCACCCGCCTCACGCAGGCCGACGTGGAGGGCGTGTATGCCGGCCTACGGCCGCTGCTCGCCGGCGAGAGCGAGCAGACCTCCAAGCTCTCCCGCGAGCATGTCGTCGCGCACCCGACACCGGGGCTCATCGTCGTCGCCGGCGGCAAGTACACGACCTACCGGATCATGGCCCGTGACGCCATCGACGAGGCCGCGCGCACGCTCGGCGGGTCGGTGCCGGAGTCGACCACCCAGGACATCCCCCTGGTCGGCGCCGTCGGCTACCACGCCCTGTGGAACCGGCGCGCCGCGCTGGCCGAGGAGTCCGGCCTGCACGTCGAGCGGATCGAGAAGATGCTGATGCGCCACGGCATCCTCACCACCGAGATCCTCGACCTCATCGAGGGGGACCGCTCGCTCGGCGACCCGCTCCCCGGCGGCGAGGACTACCTGCGCGCCGAGATCGCCTATGCCGCCTCGCACGAGGGCGCCCTGCACCTCGATGACGTCCTGGCCCGCCGGACCAGGCTGTCCATCGAGACCTGGGACCGTGCCGTCGGCGCGTCGCGGCCGGCGGCCGAGATCGTGGCCCCGATCCTCGGCTGGGACGCCGACACCGTCGACAGCGAGGTCGAGCACTACCGCCAGCGGGTGGAGGCGGAACGCACGTCGCAGACGATGCCGGACGACGAGTCGGCGGACGAGGCCCGGCTGCGCGCGCCCGACATCAACGGCTGAGCCGCTCGGGGCTACGCCAGACTCAGGGAGATCCGCTCCAGCAGCTCGGACCTCGTCGTCGCCCCGCTCCGCCGCTTGATGCGCGCCATGTGGTGCTCGACGGTCTTGGCCGACAGGTAGAGCGACTCGCCGATCTGGCGGTAGGTCAGACCGGCCAGGACCAGCTCGGCCACCTCGCGCTCACGCGGGCTGAGGGGGACCGCGCCGGACTTCGATGAGGCGGGTGACGAACCGGTCGGTCGCGAGCTGTTGCTCGACGACGCCGCGAGCAGGTCACGGGCGCACTCCATCAAGGCCGACGTGTCCCGGCGGTCACTCGCCCGGGCCGCAGCGTGGCCTGCCAACCGGGCGCCCTCCCAGCGCTGCCCCACGGCGCCGAGCCCTCGAGCGGCACTTTCCACGGCGGGGGGGTCGACGTCGCCGGCCAGCACGGCGACCCAGGTCCGGCCGGCGCGCGCCAGGGCGGCCGCGAACGGGCTGGTCCGCGCTGCCGTCAGCAGGGCGGTCGCGTGGGGCGCCATGGCGTGCGGTCGGTTCGTGAGGATGGCCGCCTGGATGCCGTACCAGTGGAAGGCCGGTGCCCAGAGGGGCGGGTGGCCCAGACGGTCGAGCAGGAGCATCGCCCGGTCCCAGACGGGCGCCGCCAGCTCGGGTTCGTGCATCCGGGCCGCGGCCAGCCCGATCTCGCCGAGCGGCAGCAGGCTGAAGAGGTCGACCGGGTGGCCGACGAGCACCCCGCGCGCGTCGACCCATAGGCGGGCGAGGGCACGGACGTCGTCCTGGCGGCGGGCGAGTCCGACCCGCAACCCCCAGGCCCACGGCTGCTCGCGTCGCGAGGCCGGGTCGATCTCCTCGAGGAACGCGTGCGCATCCGCATACTGGCCGGCCTGCATGGCGGTCCAGGCCCGCAGCGCGGCGTAGCGGGATCGGGCGGCCGCATCCACCGACTCGGTATGCCGGGCGAGGACCGAGTCGGCCATCGCCAGGTCGCCGGCGTGCAGCGCGACCAGGGCGGCGATGGTGCTCGCCCGGTCGGGGGCCAGCTCGCGGCGACCGGTCCCGGAGGCGAGGGCCTGCTGGATGAGGGGGGACAGCGCGGCGGCCGGGTCGCTGCCCAGCGAGGTACGGACGGCGCCGGCCAGTGACCACACCCGCGACTGGGTCAGGGCCGGCGTGCTGCGACCCGCCCGGTCGAGCAGACCGCCGGCGAGGTCGGCGTCCCCGCAGGCGTAGAGGACGTAGGCCGCGACGGCCGCGGCGTCCGGGTCTCCCTCGAGCCGGTCGCCCTCGGCTGCCCATCGACACAGCGCCGCGGCCTGGTGCAGCTCACCGCTCAGGACGGCCACCGTGGCCGCCACTCGGATACCCGCCGGATCGGGGGTCCCGTGCCGGGCCGAGACCTCGCCCAGCGCCGCCCGGGCGGCGTCGAGGTCGCCGTCGAGCGCCAACGCCTCCGCCGTCCGGACGGAGAGCAGAGTGGGTTCACCCCCGCCGTCGACGGCCGTCGCGTACAGGCGGGCGCTCGCGGCCGGCTGCTCCGACAGCAGCGCGTCAGCCCGGTCGACCAGAACGGTGACCAAGCGGGGGTCATGGACGCCGGCGCCGACCAGGTCGGCGGCGAGTGGTCCGAGATCGACCCCCGCCGCCTCGAGGTCGTCGACGGCCGAGGCGAGGTAAGGACGGATCCGGTGCCGTGGGACGTGGAAGAGCACGGCGCGGCGGACGACGGGGGGCACCTGGCCGTCGCGGCTGAGGATGCCGGCGTCGTAGACGCGGTCGAGGAGCCGACCCAGCGCCACCTCGTCGAGGGCCGCCAGCGGCGGAGGCAGCGGGCCGCGGTCGACCGCGTACCCCGCGCAGAGGGCCATGACCACCTCGTTCACCGGCCGTGGGAGCCGGGCGAGCGTCCGCAGCACCTCGCGTTCGGGGCGGGTCGGCTGTCCCGCACGCCCGTGGGCCGCGAGCTCCCCCTCGTCGAGCAGCTCGGTCACGAGCCACGGGAGGCCTCCGGTGGCCGAGACGACGTCCTCCGCCTCGAGCACCGGGTCACCGTCGTCGGCCTGGTCGAGCAGGGAGGCCACCTCGTCGGTGGTCCACGGCTCGAGGGTGACCACGGTTCCCGCAGCGGCGATGCGGTCGAGGACCTCCCCGAACGAGCCGTCCCCGGGTGGGGGCTCGACGGTCGCGACCACCCGCGACCCGGACGCCACCCCGTTACCGAGGGCGCCCAGCTCGCGCGCCGGCAGCAGGTGCGCGTCGTCGACCAGGACGAGGTCGGGCAGGTCGGCGCCCGCCGCGACCGGGTACCGCTCGGTGGTCAGGCCGAGGGTGTGGCTGCTGCGCTCGAGATGGCGCAGGGTGGTCGTCTTGCCGAAACCGGTGGGGGCGACGAGCAGCAGGTGACCGCGGCCCTCGGCCAGCACCCGCAACGCGGACACCGCGGCCTCGGTCACGACCTCTGCGTCACGCGTGGGGACGGGTCGGGTCACCAGGGCCCCTACGGCGCGGTACTGCCGTCGGAACCGTCCCCGACCTCGGTGCCACCGCCGCCGCCGGAGCCGTCGCCGGCCAGTGTCGCCTCGATGACCGGCTCCGGGTTGCTCGGCTCGGGGTCGGGGGTGGACTGCGGGCCAGGGTCGTTAGTGGGTTCCGGCGCGGGCGGGTCAGTGGCCGGCGGGTCCGACGCGGGCGGGTCGGAGGCGGGCGGGTCGGAGGCGGGCGGGTCGCTCGCGGGCGGGTCGCTCGCCGGCGGGTTGGTAGCGGGAGGGTCCGACGCGGGGGGGTTCGAGGCCGGGGGGTTGGACGCGGGTGGGGTGG
Organism: uncultured Actinomycetota bacterium; assembly: GCA_963757225.1. Classification (GTDB taxonomy): domain Bacteria; phylum Actinomycetota; class Actinomycetes; order Actinomycetales; family Dermatophilaceae; genus Lapillicoccus. The sequence continues at coordinate 147,507 of CAVWQU010000016.1, read as the reverse complement.
ATGCCGGCGGCGTGGTCGACGCCGGAGTCGAGCCGGTTCCGGCCGGCTGGGTTCCCGCGGCGGGAGTGGAGCCACCGGCGGGCGCGGCGGCCGGTGCGGTGCCGGCCGCGACCGCCGCGGGGTCAGCACCCGCAGTGGAGGACGTCGAGCTCGGCGACGCCTCGGCGGCGGCCGGGCGGACCATGGAGAGGAGCTGGTTCGGACCCAGCGTTCCGGTGGGGTTGGACAGCCACTGGCTCACCGACGGGCCGGCCGAGCCGGCTCCGGGAGTGAAGGCCAGCCCCCCTCCTCCGAAGATCCCGCTCGCGGCGCCGGCGACGGTGGCGTTGCCGGAACGGGGTGTTGCGAGTGTGGTCGGGTCGCCGGCGTCCTTCATCGCCCCGCCGATGGCGGGCACGGCGGCGATGGCGATGAGCACCGCGGCCGCGACGGCGAGGTGGGTCGGCCGGGGAACGGGGATCCGCGCGAGACGGGTCCCGGGGCGCGCGGAAGCGGCAGCCGCGATCGGCGACGGGTGGGAACCACGGTCTGAGCTCGGCGTGGCCATCGACTTCCTGGACACCTGGGGGGCCGGGCGGGGTGCGGACCCAGCGACCGTCGTGGCCGCGGTCAGCGGCACCATGGGGGTCCACCGATGCCGTGCGCGGGCCAGGACCGCCGCCGACGACGTGTCATCCGGCGTGGGGATCGGCGCGGGCGCCGTTCCCCGCGCAGCCTGCTGGTCCGCTGCCGGGGAGCCGATGCCGGCGAGGTCCGGGATGGCCGTGGCCGCCCGGCTCGCGAAGACGTCGCCGAGCCGCGGCACCGCGACCACGGGGACGTCGAACCGGGCTCCGGCCGCCTCGACCAGCGAGGGAGCGGCTGCCGCCCCACCCACGAGCAGGATCATCCGCAGCGGCGAGCCGTCATCGTCCGAGCGGGCCAGCACCGCGCCGAGGGTGTCGAGCTGTCGCATCACGAGGGGGGCGCTGAGCTCCTCCACGTCGCCTCGGACCATGCGGACCGGCACACCCTCGACGTCGACGTCGACGGCCGTCTCGGCCGACAGGGCGACCTTCGCGCGTTCGCACTCGCTCCGCAGGCCTGGCAGATCCACCGGCGACCAACCGGCCGGCCGGCCGAAGCCGGTGCCCCGGCTCATGGCACTGAGCAGGGCGTCGTCGACCGCATGGCCCGCGCCGCCGCGATCGGCCCGGACCGCGACGACGTCACCGGCAGTCTCGGTCCGACGCCAGACCGCCGCCTCGACGCTGGAGCCGCCGACGTGCAGGATCCCGACGCGGTCGCGCGGCGCGAGGTCCACGCACTCGGGCGTCGCCGCCACGGCCGCCGCAGCCCGCGACACCCAGACGACCTGCGTGCCCACCGGAAGCTGACGGGACAGGTGCCGTTCGACCGCCGCTCGTCCGCGCCGGGAGAGGTCCACAGGGTGCACCACCGTCAACCGCGCCGGGCCGTCGGCGTTCGTCAGCCGCACCACGGTAGCCACCTGCCAGGCCACCAGCTCCGCACCGGACACTGACTCGCGGCCGATGATGACCGGCACCGGGTCATCCACCCGCGCCAGAACGTTGGAGACCAGCAGGTCACCGTCGCGCAACGGATGACCAGTGTCCCAGTACCACCGACCCGCTGCGCTGACCCGCAGGTCCGCCGGGAACTGACCCGGCTGCGCTCCCTCCACCAGGTCCGGCCGCGACGTCGCGCCGTCCTGGTCGAGCGAGACCCAGAGGTTGGTCTCACCCAGCTCCACGACCATCTCGCACGAGACCATGGTCGCGACCTCGCCGGCCACCCTCACCGCCCAATCTCCGCGCGTCGTCGGTCCCCAGCCATCGGACGGCGTCCATGACGAACCCGTCTCGACCTGACCAGGGACTATACCCCTGGCCCCTTCGGTGACTACGTCAGCGATTGCCCCATTGCGCATGCTTCCCCCGTCAGTCCGCTGTGCGATAACCACCATAAACACTCACGCGCTACCGAGGGCATCACCCGTACGGACACGGGGGGCCACTAGGGCATGACCCCCTAGTCATCCCCTAGTCCCGCAGCGAGGAGCGTAGCCGGCGTCCCCCGGCGGGTGCTGCAGGTGGGGGACGTGGCCCCGATGCGTGCCGGACCCCCAGGTTCCTACCGTCGTCGGCAGGGCAGGGAACGACTCCCGGCTTCCACCCGCAGGGGAAGGACCACTCGCATGGCCATCAGCCAGAATCTTCTGGACTTCATTCTCAACCTCCTTCGCGACCCGCAGGCCGCGGCGGCCTACAGCGCGAACCCGCAGGCCGCTCTCGCGGACGCCGGGCACGGCGACCTCAGCTGCAGCGACCTCGACGCGGTTCGTCCCGTCGTGCTCGACTACGCGTCGGTCAGCATGGACCGTGAGTACAACACCGGCGGCAACACCTCCGCGGACGGCGGCTCCTCGTGGGGCTACAGCAGCGGTGGTGGCGGCGGTCGGCGGCGGGCACGCTGCCCCCGCGCCCATGGGCGGCCACAGCGGCGGACACGCTGCCCCCTCGTCGGGCGGGCACAGCGGCGGACACAGTGGCCCCCCGGCCGGCGGCGACGACCACTCGCACGCGGTGGCCCAGCTGACGTCGATCGTCAACAACTACACGTACTCGTCGGCCATCGACGACCGCGACACCGTCACGGACCAGTCGGTCAACCAGAACATCTGGGCCGACGGTGACGTCGCGCAGATCTTCGACAACGACGCGATCATCGCCTCGGGCGACGGCGCCACCGCCGCCGGCGGCTCGGTGGCAGTGGGCTCCTACAACGAGGACGACCACTCCACCAACGTCGACATCAGCGACTCGTTCAACGACGACCCACACTCGGTGAACACGCGATCAGCGACTCGTTCCAGGACAACTCGGATAACTCCGACAACTCCGACAACTCGATCAACGACTCGAGCAACGACAACTCGGACAACTCGGATAACTCCGACAACTCCGATAACTCGGATAACTCCGACAACTCCGACAACTCGACGAACGTGGCGGTCAGCATCGCCGACTCGTTCAACGACAACTCGGATAACTCCGATAACTCCGATAACTCGGACAACTCCGACAACTCGGTGACCGACAACTCCGATAACTCGGATAACTCGGATAACTCGGATAACTCCGACAACTCCACCAACATCAGCGACTCGTTCAACGACAACTCGGATAACTCGGATAACTCCACGACCGACAACTCGGATAACTCGGTGACCGACAACTCGACGAACGACTCGTTCAACGACAACGACGGCATCGACAACGACGGTGGCGACAACGACGGCATCGACATCGACAACTCGGGCAACGACAGCTCCGACAACTCGGATAACTCCGACAACTCGGATAACTCCACGACCGACAACTCGACGACCGACAACTCGGTGACCGACAACTCGGATAACTCGGACAACTCCGATAACTCGGACAACTCCGATAACTCCGACAACTCGATCAACGACTCGGGCAACGACTTCTCCGATAACTCGGATAACTCCGACAACTCCGACAACTCCGACAACTCGGTGAACGACTCGGGCAACACCGACAACTCCAACCAGGTCAACGACTCGCTCAACGGGAACCTGTCGGGCAACACCGACAACTCCGACCAGGTCAACGACTCGCTCAACGGGAACCTGTCGGGCAACACCGACAACTCCGACCAGGTCAACGACTCGCTCAACGGCAACCTGTCGGGCAACGAGGACAACTCGGTGAACGACTCGATCAACGACTCGCTGAACGACAACGACGTGGACCACTCGTTCCAGACCGACCCGGTCAACGTCGACCACAACGACGTCGCCGTCGCCGTGGGCCTCGACGCGGACGCCGGCAACTGAGGTACCGACCACCGTCTCTCGTCTGAGACACAGAGGACCCGGCAGGGACACCTGCCGGGTCTTCTGCTGTCCAGTGCGACCGGGCCGGGCCGGCCACCGATCCGATGGGCGGGGTGACCACGAACCTCTACCATCGACGCTGGTGGCCGCCGGGGTGCCACCACACCAGGAGTGATGTCCGTGACCGTGGCTGCACCAGATCTCATCCGTCGTACTCGCGCGCTGTGCGAGCAGCAGGGCCGTGCCGACCTCGTGGCCCGCCTGGGGCATACGACGCGCCGTCTGGCGGACCCATCGGTCCGCATCCTCGTCGTCGGGGAGTTCAAGCAGGGCAAGAGCCAGCTCATCAACGCGCTGGTCAACGCGCCGGTATGCCCGGTGGACGACGACCTCGCGACCTCGGTGCCGATGGAGGTTCGCTACGGGGCCACCCCGTCCGCGGCCGTGCTCGTCGCCTCCACCGCGATGTCGGCCGACGGCGGGTTCGCCGAGCCGGAAGAGGTGACCGTGCCCATCGACTCGCTGGCGGCCTCGATCGTCGGCCGCGTCGACCGCAGGGACACCCGCGCTGTCGTGGGCGCCAAGGCCCTGCTGCCACGGCAGATCCTCAAGGACGGTCTCGTCTTCGTCGACACCCCCGGGGTCGGCGGCCTGGCCTCGAGCCACGCGGCGAGCACCCTGGCGGCGCTGCCTACCGCGGATGCCGTCATCCTCGTGTCCGACGCCTCGAGCGAGTTCACCGCACCGGAGATCACGTTCCTGCGGCAGGCCCTCGCCGCCTGCCCGACCGTCGTCTGCGTCTTGTCCAAGACCGACCTCTTCCCCGACTGGCGCCGCGTGCGTGACCTGGACGCCGGCCACCTCGACCGGCTCGGCCTCCGGATGCCGACCTTCCCCCTGTCCTCGACCCTGCGGCTCGCCGCCGCCGCCCGCGGCGACGCCAGCCTCAACGAGGAGTCCGGGTTCACCGAGCTCATCCGCTACCTGCGCGCCGACGTCCTGGGCCGGCGGGACCAGCTGCAGCTGCGGTCCACGGCCCACGACGTCACGGGGGTGGTCGACAACCTGCGCCTCGCCCTGACCAGCGAGCGCGACGCGCTGCAGGACCCGGCCGCCATCCCCGAGATGGTCGCCGCCCTCAACAAGGCCCGCACCCAGGCCGAGGAGCTGAAGCGGCGGTCGTCACGCTGGCAGTCGACGCTCTCCGACGGCGTGGCCGACCTCAACGCCGACCTCGACCACGACCTGCGTGACCGCGTCCGCGTCATCGCCCGCGAGGCCGAGACGTCCATCGACGCCGGCGACCCTGGTGACGCGTGGGACGAGTTCGTCCTCTGGTACGAGCAGCGCATCTCGGCGGCGATCGCCGACACCTTCCTGTGGGCCGAGGGGAACGCCGGCTGGCTGGTCGAGGAGGTCGGCCAACACTTCTCCCAGGACTCCAAGACGCTGTCCCCCGACTTCCATCTCGACGACACGACGGGAGTCGTCGACCCGGTGAGCGAGCTCGGGGAACTCGACACCGGCCGGCTCAACACGATGCAGAAGGTCCTGGTCGGGCTGCGCGGCTCCTACGGCGGCATCCTCATGTTCGGCCTGCTGACCGGGCTGGCCGGCATACCCCTGGTGAACCCGATCTCGGTGGGCGCCGGGATCGTCCTCGGCACCAAGGCCTACCGCGACGACGCCGAGCAGCGACTGAAACGACGCCGCGCCGAGGCCAAGATCCTGGTGCGCAAGTACTCCGACGAGGTGATCTTCTACGTCGCCAAGCAGCTGAAGGACCGGCTGCGCATCGTCCAGCGGGCCGTGCGCGACCACTACAACGACGTCGCGGAGGAGCTGTCGACGTCGCTGCAGGCGTCCGTGACGAACGCCCAGAAGGCCGCCCAGGCCAGCACCGCCGAGCGGGTGGCCCGGCTGGCCGAGGTTCAGAAGTCGCTGACCCAGCTCGACGAGCTGTCCACCGCCGCGAAGCGGCTCACCGCGGAGACGACACCGCAACGCGCTGGTATGCCGGGCAGCGGCACCCCGGCTGGACGGTCGACCCGCCCAGCCGGCTCATCCGTGAGGACCGCCTCGGGGACACCCATGAGGCCGACCGCGTGAGCGCACGTGACATGGGGGGCACCGAGGACACGTCGGCCCGCGGGCTGCTCCGTGAGGCCCGGGAGCTGTTGGCCGGAGACGCCTCGGCCCGGGACCGCCTCGCGGCCGCCGAGGCGCGCCTCGACGAGCCGCTTCGCGTCGCCCTCGCCGGGAAGATCAAGGCCGGCAAGTCCACCCTCCTCAACGCCTTCATCGGCGAACGGGTCGCACCGACGGACACCGGGGAGTGCACCCGGGTGGTCACCTGGTACCGGCACGGCACGGTCCCCCGGGTCACCGTCATCCCGCGCACCGGGAAGCCTCGGCCGCAGCCGGTCCGGCGGGTCGACGGCCGGCTGGTCCTCACGACCGGCGGCCTGGCGATCGAGGAGGTCGAGCGGATCGACGTCCACTGGCCGTCGCCGGCCCTCAAGGACCTCACCCTCGTCGACACTCCGGGCTTGGCCTCGCTGTCTGAGGAGCTGAGCATGCAGTCCGCGGCGGCCCTCACCCCGGACGACTCCGTGTCGCTCGTCGACGCCGTCATCTACCTCATGCGCCATCTGCACGCGACGGACGCCCAGTTCCTCGAGGCGTTCCGTGACCAGCAGTCCGTCCCGAACCTGTCGGCGATGACCCTGGTGGTGCTGTCCCGGGCCGACGAGATCGGGTCCGGGCGGATCGACGCACTCCTGTCGGCCGCGCGGGTCGCCCAGCGCTACCGCACCGACCCCTCGGTGCGGGCGCTCTGCCTCGACGTCGTGCCGGTCGCCGGGCTGCTCGCGGAGAGCGGCCGTACCCTGCGCCAGGTCGAGTTCGAGGCCCTTCGCGAGCTGTCGGCACTCGGGCGGGACGACCGGGACCGGCTGCTCCTCTCCAGCGACCGGTTCGTGTCCACGCCGCTGCCCGACTCGCCGGCCGCGACGCCTCCGGTGCGCGCGGCGCTGATCCAGCGGTTCGGCGTGTTCGGCATCCGACTGGCCACGGTCCTCGTCCGCGACGGGTTCCTCACCGGGTCGGCACTGGCCGACGAGCTGGTCCGCCGGAGCGGTCTGGACGAGGTCACCCGCATCCTCACCACCCAGTTCGCGGCGCGGGCCGACGCGCTGAAGGCTCGTTCGGCGCTGCTGATGCTCCAGCGCGAGCTGCGGTCGCCCGCGGCCGTCCGAACGCCTGGAGCCGAGGACCTGGCCGACCGCGTCGACACGGCGTTGCGGGCGCGTCACGACGTGGAGGAGCTCAGCCTCATCACCGCCCTGCACAGCGCCCCGCCGACGGAGCTGGCGCCGGAGCTCCTGGAGGAGGCCGAGGCCATCCTCGGCGGTGCGGGCATCTCCCCCGCGGCCCGGTTGCGGCGCAGCCCCGCCGAGAACCGCGAGTCCCTTCGTGAGCACGCCATCACGGCGATCCAGCAGTGGCGCCGCGTGCAGAGTGACCTCGCCAACGGCGAAGGCGCGCGCAACCTCTGTCGTGTCGTCATCCGCAGCCTCGAGGGCGTGGTGGCCGGTATCGACGCGTCGGGGCAGCCGGCCGCCTGACCGAGGTCAGTCCGAGGCGAAGCTCTCGGCCTGGTCGTGGCGGGCGCGCAGCCACTCGGAGACCGACGGCGCGAACGCGCGCACTGACGCGACCAGCGCCAGCAGCCCACCGAAGACCAGCGCGACGACCAGCAGCCAGCCCTGCCAGGCCGACAACGGGATGAGCAGGGTGCAGAGGCACGCCGCGACCACGTGGAGGATGGCCAGCGGAACCATGACGATCCGCGGCCACGCACGCCGACGCGACAGGAGCGTCGCGAACAGCCACTCCGGGATGGCCACGACGAGCAGCCCGGCGATGGCCACGTAGACGATCAGCGGGGCGACGTCGGCCAGCTGGGTGTCGGACACCGTGCCATCCTCATCGTGCAGCTGCTTGCTCAGGCTGGCGACGATGCTGGCCCTCGTCATGACGATCATGACGACCGAGAAGAACAGCATGGCGACCGAGACGTACCACATGGCCTGCGCACGACGCAGGGCCGGCGGCACCGCCGCCTTGCCGGTGACCGGCGCCGGCGTGCGGTCGGACAGTGCGGGCCGTTCCGGCCTCGCGACGCCGGTCTCCGACCCGCGCGGCAGCCACGCGCCCGTCCGGTTCTCGTCCCCCGATGGCATGCCCGCCACTGTACGACGCCCTCAACCGGTCGTCAGGCTCGACTCCTTGTGGGCCGCGGTGGCCCCGGTCTTGTCGGACTCCACGATCCAGTAGGGATCGTCGTCGCTGGCGGTGAACGTCTGCCCGGCGAAGGTGAACTCCGAGGTGCGCTTCTCCAGGGCCTTGCCGTGCGTCCGGCCCTGGGAGGTGTTCCAGGAGACCTTGGTGCCCTTGCTGATCGCCATCCTCCGACCGTAGGCGAGGAGCTTCCATGCTGCCTCTCGGAGATCTCCCGGACTGCGTGCCCGGTCGGCCGATCGGCAAACCGTGGCACAGCCCGCCGACAGGGGGAAGTCCGTCGAGGTCCACCTTCCGCTCACGCAGGTCGAGGTCGCCGAGCTGTCCGGCGCCTCTCGACCCACCGCGAACCGGTACCTGCGCCGGCTGGAGCAGCGAGGCCTGATCCGACTGCAGCGCGGGCAGGTCACCGTGGTCGACGTCCCTGCGCTCCGAGGGATCAGCGGACCAGGAAGCGGCTGACCCCGAGCCACTCCCGGTCACCTCTCGGCCGGTTCACGGGTAGATCGGGCACCGTGCAGGGGTTGACCGTTGGAGAGGAGCGTCCGTCGTGCCCGACGATCCGGCCGACCCGAGCGGGCGGCGCCGTCGGTCCTGGCCGGCGCCTCTGGCCGCGGCCGTGCTGGTTGCGGCCGGCGCCACGGGCATCGTGGTGCTCACCCGGGACGCCGGGGCGAGCACTGACCCGGTCGCCCACGTGACCGTCACCGCTACTCCCGGGGTCAGCCCTCCGTCCGGCGTGAGCGCCGGCCCAGGAGACGTCACCGGCCCGACCGAGGAGCCCCGCAGCGCGATCCCCTGGGGTCGGGTCGGCCCGGGCTGGAGCGCGGCCAGCTGGGCCACGTCGGCACAGGCCACCACGTCGACCCTCTACCTCGTCAGCCCGTCCGGGACGCGCTACGCCGTCGGCACCCTCCCCCCGACGGTCGGGGTCGACGACATCTCCTCCGACGGCCGACGGGTCCTCACCGGGTCGAGCGACCCGGGCGCGATCCTCGAGTGGGACGTCGCCGCCGGGACGTCCCGCGCGATCACGCTGGGCCAGCAGGGCGCGACCTACACGAAGCCGGACGGCAAGGCGCTGCTCACCACCGACACGAGCGGCGGCTCCATGCGGGTGCAGCGACGGGGGCTGGACGGGTCGGTCCAGGTCACGTACCCGGCCGGCACCGGTCTGGCCAGCATGAGCCCGGACGGGCTCGACCTCGTCGCCGGCACGACGACCGGGCTGGCGGTCTACGGCAACGCCACCGGCACGCTCATTCGGACCCTGCCGGCGCCATCGGGCTACGGCTCCTGCCAGGTCGTGTCGTGGTGGCCGGACGGGCGAGCGCTCACGCTCTGCGCCCTGGGCGGCAACGGCGTCGCCAACCTCTGGCTCTACCGCCTTGACGGCAGCGCTCCCGCGGCGCTCACTGCCGCGGCCGCCGGGTCGGCGACCCCGCTCGGCTACCGAGCCGCCTGGCCGGTCAGCACCGGGACCCTCGTCCAAGAGGCCGTCGGCTGCGGCGTCGGACCGCTGGCCATGCTGACCTCGCCGGGGACGTCACAGCGGATCGCCTTCACCTTCCCCGGGTTTCCCGCCTCCACGCACCCCGTCCCCGACCCGATCGCGGTGGTCGGTGACGTCGCATACCTCGTGGTCGGGTCGGCGGAGTGCGGTGGTGCGCAGACGCGAGCCCTGGTCGCCTACAACGTCGTCACCGGCCGCTCCGGGGTGCTCCTGGGCCCGAGCGCGAACGGTGGCACCGTCGGGCCGGTGGTCGTCATCGATCCAGGTCGCTGACCAGGTCCGAATGCGACGATGAACACCTGAACGCGCGGCCCGGGTCGCGCCAGCCTGGGCGGGAGGCCTGCCGTGCGAGCTCGGTCCGCCCTGACGAGCGACCTCGACGGTCTCTATGCGGCCCAGCGACTGACGATGGTGCGGCTGGCCTTCCTGCTCCTGGGCGAGCGCGCCCCCGCGGAGGCGGTGGTGCAACGGGCCTTCCTCGTCCTGCTGCGCCGCCACGACCGGCATCCCGACCCCGGCGTCCTCGTCGCCGACCTGCGCACGCAGGTGGTGGCCGAGTGCCGCACGGTCCGTCGTGGGCAGCCGCCCATCCAGCGGCCGGGTTCCGGCGTACCCGACACCGTCGACGACCTCATGGACCTCTCCGCCCGGCAGCGAGAGGTCACCGTTCTCGAGGTCTGGGGCCGGCTCAGCCGCTCTCAGGTGGCGGCCACCCTGCGGATGAGCGAACGGTCGGTCGGCGCGACGAGGCGGTCGGCCCTGCTCTCCCTCCAGCGGCCCGGCGAACCCGAGGACGGGATCGCGACGGTCGAGCGGCTCGCCGAGGCGCTGGAGCGTCGCGCCGACGCCGTCGGGGCCGACGACCTGCGGCACCGGCTCGTGGAGGTCCTCGACGAGGACACGCGGCGGACCGCACGTCACCGCCGGTGGTGGCTGCTGGCGGTCGCCGTGCTGGTCGTCCTCGCCCTCGCCGTCGCGGTGGCCCTCGTGGTCCAGCGCTACAGCGGCCCGCCCCCGGCGCCGACGCCCGCGCCGTCAGCGTCGCCGTCGACCTCGGTCGGTGCGAGTCCCCTCTCCTCACCGGCGCTCGCGCCCGGCGAGCGGCCCCGCGGGTCCGTGCCCTGGTCCGAGGTCGGGGTCGGATGGGCCCTCGTCACAACCGCCACCCCAGCGACCGCGGTGACGACCACCCTGCTGCTGGTCGGCCCCGACGGCACGCGGTACCCCCTTGGCAGCTCCCCCGACGGGATCGTCGTCCAGGACGTCAGCGCCGACGGGCGCCACGCCATGGTTGCGGTCGGCTCCAGCGCGCAGGAGTGGGACCTCCAGTCCGCCACCGCCCGTCCACTGGTGACGCCGTACGGGTGGAAGGCGCTGCAGTACGCGGGGCCCGACCCCAGCTATGGGTACCTGGCCCTGTGGACCGACGCGTCCTCCACGGTCCGGCTCGAGCGGTGGACGGCGGACGGCAACGTCCGCACCGAGTACGACACGGCGCTGACCAGCACGTCCGGTGGCCCGCGGCATCCCGGCGTCCTCGTGAGCCGTGACGGCTCCAGCGCCCTGCTGTCGTCGCGGGACGGGCCGCTCCAGACGTTGGAGCTCGCCACCGACACCATTGCCGGCCCCGGACCGTTCGTCCAGCCGCCGTCCTGCGAGCCGCTGGCCCGGTGGTCGCGCACCGAGGCAGTGGTCGGCTGCGGCTCGTCGGTGCAGGTCAACACGTACGACGACCTCGTCGGCCGGCCCCTGCTCGTCACGCCCGCCGGGGCGACGCCCAGTCGCGCGGCCGTGGTGTGGGCGACCACCGGGTCACCCGTCGTCCAGATGGACAACCTCTGTTCCGGGTCGCTGGCGACCCTCGCGGCCGACGGTCACCTCACGCCGATCGCCCTGCCGAAGGCCGCGTCCGGGCTGGTGCCCAACGTCGCTGTCGGCGGCACGCTCTACCTGGGAGGGACACGGTGCGCTGCCGACGGCGACCGGCTGGTCGCCTACGACCTCGCCTCCGGCCGGGTCACCGACCTGGCCGGTCCCGGTGCGGGTGGTCGAACGGTCCGTCAGGCCTTCGTGCTCACCGCCACCCCGTAGACCCGGGGTCCCCGCGAAGTATCGGAGCGAAGCGTGGGGTCCTCGCGACGCATCGAGGCGAAGCCGAGATCGTCGTGGGGAGAACTTCGTGGGGTGGGTGAGTGCGACGATGGCCCCGTGAGCGAAGAGCAGAAGAAGAGCGAGAACCGCAGCAACCCGACGACCGACGAGTTCCGGGCGTTCGTGAGGTCCGGCTGGGCGCCGCGGCCCACGGAGAGTCCCGAGCGGGCCGACGTCGCGTCGTATGCGGCCACGCGCCGCGAGGCGGTCAGCGCCGCGTTTCCGGGCGAGCGGCTGGTGATCCCCGCCGGCGGCCTCAAGGTCCGCAGCAACGACACCGACTACGTGTTCCGGCCGCATTCGGCGTTCGCGCATCTGACCGGGTTCGGCAGCGACCAGGAGCCGGACGCCGTGCTCGTCCTCGAACCGCTGCCCGATGGCGGCCACGACGCCGTGATCTACGTCAAGCCGTGGGGCGGACGCGACTCGGACGAGTTCTTCGGTGACACCCGCTACGGCGAGTTCTGGGTCGGTGGCCGGCCGACGCTGGAGGACATCGAGGCCGAGTTCGGGCTGACCGCACGCAGCATCGACGAGTTCGCCGACGCCGTGGCCAAGGACGCCGGCGAGGTCACCCTGCGCGTCGTGCGCGACGCCGACCGCGACGTGACGGAGCAGGTCGAGCAGGCCCGCGCCGCGTCGTCGGAAGAGGCGGCGGACGCCGCGGCCGTCCAGAGTGCCGTCGAGGGCGACGACGAGCTGTCGCGGTTCCTCTCCACGCTGCGGCTGGTCAAGGACGAGTGGGAGATCGAGCAGATGCGGCTCGCGATCGCGGCGACCCAGGAGGGTTTCGAGGCGGTCATCGCGCAGCTGCGCGACGCGGTCGCCAGGGGTCGCGGCGAGCGCTGGGTCGAAGGCGTCTTCGGCCTCCACGCGCGCCACCAGGGCAACGGCGTCGGGTACGACTCGATCTGCGCCAGCGGTGACCACGCCACGACGCTGCACTGGACCAAGAACACCGGGGACGTGGAAGACGGCGAGCTCCTGCTCCTCGACGCCGGGGTCGAGGTCGACTCGCTGTTCACCGCCGACATCACCCGGACGCTGCCCGTCGACGGGACCTTCACGCCGACCCAGCGCCGGATCTACGACGCGGTGTATGCGGCGCAGCAGGCGGCCATGGAGGCCATCAAGCCGGGCGTGAAGTTCAGCGAGATCCACGACACCGCGATCCGGGTCATTGCCGAGTACCTCCACGAGTGGGGGCTGCTGCCGGAGGGCGTCAGCGTCGAGGACACCCTCGACAAGGAGCACGGCCAGTACCACCGCCGCTGGATGGTCCACGGGACCAGCCACCACCTCGGCATCGACGTCCACGACTGTGCACAGGCGAGGCGCGCGGACTACAAGGAGGCCGAGCTGCGACCGGGCATGGTCCTCACGGTCGAGCCGGGTCTGTACTTCAAGGCCGACGACGAGCTGTTGCCGGAGGAGTTCCGCGGGATCGGCGTCCGCATCGAGGACGACGTCGTCGTCACGGAGGACGGCTATGAGAACCTCTCGGCCGCGATGCCCCGGACCGCGGACGACGTCGAGGCGTGGATCACGCGGGTCCAGACCTCCCGCTGACCGCTTATCGCTTCCAACCCGGAGTTGTGCCGAGTTTCCGGGCCACGCGACCCGCGAAACTTGGCACTACGCCTGGTTGGAAGCCGGAGGGCACGGTCAGAGGGGGGTGGTCGGCGGCTGACCGTCGGTCTGGCCGTCCGAGGCATACCCGGGGGTGGGCACGTAGCCGTGGCTCGCCCCGCCCAGCCCGGCGCCGCCGAGGATGTCGCGCGCCTGCTGGGCGAACTTGTGCTCGACGAGCACCTCGTACTTGCTCGGCACGATGAGGCTGACCGAGCTGAAGTCACGCTGTCCGCCGGTGAGCGCATACGTGCCCGCCGCCCACGCCAGCCCGAAGAGCGCACCGAACAGCACCGTCGAGAGCACGATCTGGATGACACTGCCGCCCTGCGGCGCGAACAGCGCGAAGATCAGGCCGACGAAGAGCCCGAGCCAGATGCCGGACAGGGCTCCGCCGAGGAGCACGCGTCCCCACGTGAGGCGCCCGGTGATCCGCTCCAGCTGCTTGAGGTCGGTGCCGACGATGAGGCAGTTCTGGACCGGGAACTCCTTGTCGGACAAGGTGTCCACCAGCTTCTGGGCCTCTTCGTACTTGTCGAAGGTTCCCAGCGACATCGGGTACTCGAGAGACAGTCGGGCGCGGACCTGGCTCAGGCCCCGGGGCTGCGTGCTCATGCCAGTGATTATCGCAAACCCGGCCAGAGCGCCCGGGACGTGGTCATCCCCGCGCGGCGTAGTCCTCCAGGAGCCGCCGGCCGATGATCATCCGCTGGATGTCGGCGGTTCCCTCGCCGATGAGGAGCATGGGGGCCTCGCGGTAGAGCCGCTCGATCTCGTACTCCTTCGAGTACCCGTACCCCCCGTGGATCCGGAAGGAGTCCTCCACCACCTCGGCGCAGAACTCCGACGCGAGGTACTTCGCCATGCCGGCCTCGAGGTCGCCCCGCTCGCCGGAGTCCTTGAGCCGGGCCGCCTTGACCATCATCTGGTGTGACGCCTCGACCTTGGTCGCCATCTCGGCGAGCCGGAACAGCACGGCCTGGTGCTCGGCGATCTTCTTGCCGAACGTCTCACGCTGCTGCGCGTAGGCGATGCCCAGCTCGAACGCCCGGAGGGAGACGCCACAGGCCCGCGCGGCGACGTTGACCCGGCCGACCTCGACGCCGTCCATCATCTGGTAGAAACCGCGGCCCGGTTCCCCGCCGAGGATCTGGCCCGTCGTGGTGGCGTAGCCGTCGAGGACGAGCTCGGTGGTGTCGACGCCCTTGTAGCCCATCTTCTCGATCTTGCCGGGCACGGTGAGGCCGGGCGCGACCTCGCCGAAGCCGGGCTCCTTGTCGACGAGGAACGTCGTCATGTTCTTGTAGACGCTGCTCGCGCCGGTGTCGGTCTTGACGAGGACGGCGACGAGGTTGGACGACCCACCGTTGGTGAGCCACATCTTCTGGCCGGTGATCGACCACTGGTCGCCTTGTGTGGGAACGGCTTTCGTCCGAATGGCGGCGACGTCGCTGCCACAGCCGGGCTCGCTCATCGAGAACGCGCCGCGGACCTCGCCCGTGGCCATGCGGGGCAGGTAGCGCTGCTTCTGCTCCTCGGTCCCGTGTTGGAGCAGGAGGTACGCGACGATGAAGTGGGTGTTGATGATGCCGCTGACCGACATCCAGCCGCGGGAGAGCTCCTCGACGGTCAGCGCGTAGGTCAGCAGCGACTCGCCGAGACCGCCGTACTCCTCGGGGATCATCAGCCCGAAGATCCCCATCTCCTGCATCTGCTCGACGATCTTGGTCGGGTACTCGTCGGCGTGCTCGAGGGCCATGGCCACGGGGATGATCTGCTCGTCGACGAACTCCCGGACCAGGCTCAGCAGCTCCTGCTGCTCGTCGCTCAGCCCCTCGGTCTGCTGCAACCGTGCCATGACACGCGAGTATGCGCGAGCGCCCGCTTCCGCGCCCCCAAACGTGACGCGCGCCTCTCACCCCCAACCCTCGGTTGGAGGTATATCCGAGCGCTCTAGCGCTCTCCCACCTCTCCACCCAGGTCCGGATAGGTGATCGTGGTCGAGAGTCAGGCGTAGATCGGCCCCACCGGCGGGTAGGCCGCGGTGAGCAGTCCCCGGATCGTCGAGAGTGACGGTGTCGGGGAGGTCGCCGACGACTGGAACCCGTTGTCGAGGCGCATCGGCTTGCCCCACGCCACCAGGCTCTCGATGGTCGGGGACGCCGCGTTGCCGGACAGCTGCCCGAACCAGTCCTCCCGCGCATACGTGATGTCCCCGCCGATCGACACCAGCTCGACCCACGACGGGTCGGCGAGGCAGACGCTCTCGTACGGGTCCGTGTGGTGCCGCTCCAGCACGAGCAGGTCGGCCGGCCGCCCGACCGCGACCGATCCCAGATGCTCCGAGAGCCCCGCCACGCCGGCCGCCACCGAGGTCACCATGGCCACGAGATCGGCCGCCGAGATCGGGTGGCCCTCGAGCGCCAGCTGGCGACGCGCCACCTTCATCTCCCCGAGGAGGCTCGTGGATCCCGACGGCAGCCAGTCCGCTCCGAGCGCTACGGGCATACCGGAGGCCCGAGCCGCCCCCGCCAGCGTCGTCGACCCGTAGAGCCGCAGGTTGGACTGCGGCGACCACACCAGCCGGCAGCCGGCGTCGGACAGCGTATGCAGGTCGGCCTCCGACAGGGCCGTGCCGTGGATCACGTTGGTCGCGCCCGTCGCCGCCCCCGAGTCGAGGAACGCCTGGAACTCCTTCGCGCTCCGCTCGTCACCGCGCAGGCCCTCGCAGAGGTGCAGGTAGAACGCGTTGACGTCGCCCGTCCCGATGTCCGCGACGATCTTCTTCAGCCGTGGCACGTCCCGGGACGAGCTCGACGGCAGGTCGATCATCGCGCGCGCCTTGTGGTCGCCGAAGATCCACAGATCCACGTTGCGCACCAACGGTTCCGCGTTGGTGCTGGTACTCGCCGCCGACGAGCCCTGGATCGCCGTCACGCCGCCCGCGAGGGCACGCACCTCCGCATACCGGCTCTGCGTCTGCGGCGGCAGGGTGCTGAGGATGGTGTTCTGCGGGTCGCGGACCAGGGCCTTGTAGGGCGCGCTGGCTCGCCACCGGTACCGGTTCGCGTAGAGCTTCGGCGGCTCCCACGCGGCGAACACGTTGAAGTCCGGGTGGCCGTGCAGGTCGATGAGCCCCGGCAGGATCACCCCGTCGGTCTCGACGACCGGCACATCGGCGGGCTTGCGCTTGGAGACCGCCGAGATCGAGCCGGCCGCGACGGTGACGTAACCGCTCGACCAGGCCTCCTCCGGCGTGACCACCGCCCCGTGCAGGGCGAACGGCGCCGGCGGCAGCGCCCGCGGGCGGCTCGGCGGCGGCCCGACCTTCTCCGTGACGCCCTTGTTGTATGCGCGCTCGAACGGTCCCGTTGCCATGGCTCAGCCTTCCGGGTGGGCGGGGGTGGGAGTCGGCAGGACCGGCCAGATCCGAGCCCGCCTCGGCACGACCACGCTGATCGTCGCGCGCTTCGTCTGCACGTCGGCCCCGGTCCGCGTGGCCCAGGCCGCCAGGTCGAACCACCAGTCCGGCGAACCCGGCGGCAGGTCGGCGGTGGGGATCCGCACGAGATCGCCGTCCTGCCAGCCTGTTCCGTAGACCGTGGCGGGCGTGGGCTCGTCGGGGACGATGTGCGCCCGCAGGCCATCCAGGTGCGCGTTCCAGTCGGCCAGCAGGATCGCCGTTGTCTCGGCGAGCGTCTTGTTGCCCGCCCGGGAGGCGCTCTCGGGATAGGTGGGATGCCGCAGCGGCGCGTGGTGCAGCCCAGCCGCCGTGGCCGGCTGGGTCTTCGCCCAGGCCTGGTACGCGGTGTCCGCCAGCTGGCCCAGCGAGATCACCGCCGTCACACCGGTACCGACGAGCAGCGCGTCGAGCCACGCGTTCCGGTATGCGGCGATCTTCTCGTCGTCGTCGTGACGGTTGCCGCCGCCCTGGCCGTACACGCTGTAGAGGAACGTGTTGACCATGACGTAGCTGCGGTGGACCCCGAGCTTGGCGAGCAGGCCCTGGACCCGTTGGCCGGCCTCGCCCACGAGGATCCGGCGGCTGATCGCCTCGTGCGTCGCCGGGTCCTGCCCGAGGACGACGACACGCGCCGAACCGTCGAGGCGGCCGCGATGGAACACCGGCCCCCACTCGACCCGGAAGTCGGCGCTCGGGTAGATCTCCTCGCCCGGGTAGTCGCTCACCAGCGCGTCGAACGGCGCCGGGTAGCCCGGGCAGAACTCGGCCATCCCGATCCCCTACGCCAGCAACCCGAGCGCGGCCTTCTTGGCCTTTGGCGAGGCTTCCAGCTGGGCGCGCTGGGTGAAGTCGCCGGCGCGCAGGCTCTGGCTGGTCGCGTTGAGCAGCGCGGTCCGGCTGGCCGTACCGTCCGCCGCCAGGGACTTGAGGAAGTAGTAGGTGAACGCGCCGCTGTAGCGGCCGTCGAAGTAGGCGTCCGCCGACGTCTGGTCCGCCTTGCAGCCGGCGAAGAGGACGGCCCGGGTGGCGGCCGGCGTGGTCTTCACCAGCTCCTGGTAGCCCTTCGGGTCCGACTTCGCGGCGAGCCGCTGGACCCCGCGTCGGGTCGGCGGCGGCAGGAACCGCGCCTTCTGACCCGGCAGCAGGTCCTTCAGGCCGGTGCCGCTGTGGCAGGTGTCGAGGAACACCTCGACGAGGACCTCCTTCGGGAGGTCCGAGAGCAGCGCGTGGAGCTCGTCGTCGACGATGACGGTGTCGCGGTCCCAGTCGGCGCCCTTCTGTGCGATGTCGTGGCACGCGAAGGCCTCGTCGACGTGGTCGACCGTCTCGTCGCCGTTCTGGTCCGGCACCTGGGTTCCGTGGCTGGAGAACGAGAACACGACGTGGTCGAGCTTGCCGGCCTTGGCCTTCCCGATGATGTCGGTCAGCTTGGCCATGACGTTGGCCTTGGTCGCGTCCGCGTCGGTGAGCACGGTGATGTTGCGGCGTGAGAACCCGGGCTGGGTCCGCAGCATCGCCGCCATGTCGTTGGCGTCGTTGACGCAGCCGTTCAGCCAGTTGGCGTTCGGCAGGTGGGCGAACTCGTTGATACCGACGCACAAAGCCTGTGCTGCCATGGGATTCGGACCTTTCGTGGTGGTGGGTACCGCAGGATGGGTAAACGACGGAGGTATGCGGGTGTGCCGGTCAGCGGCGGACGAGGACGGCGTCCGGCCGGGCGTAGATGACGTAGGCCAGCCAGGTGGCGTCGCCGGACGCTCGGGCCGCCTCGCGGGCGGCGAGAGCGGCGGCTGCGACGGTGTCGCCGTCGAGCAGGCGCTCGTAGAACGTCTCGACGAAGATCCGGGCCGGCGTCTGGTTCACCGACCACAGACAGGACACGAACGCCGAGGCCCCGGCCTCGAGGAACGCCCGGGCAAAGCCCCCGAGACTGCTGAGCTGCTCTCCCGAGCGTCCGACCTGACACGCGTTGAGGACGACGAGCGGGCCTGCGCCGGAACGGTTCCCGAACTTCGCGTTCTCCGCGACCGTGGTCGACGACAGGTAGTCCGAGACCAGCGCCCCGCCGACCGTCCGGCCCGCGAGGACGATCTTCGCCTCGCCGATGTTGCCCTGGTCGGCGAGCCCGTGGCCGCTGAAGTGCAGCAGGTCGAACCCGCCGCGACGGCGCAGCAGCTGCCGGACCTTCTGCTCCGTGGCGTGGACCGCGGTCGCCCCGAACGTCGTGGTGAGGAACTGGGCCTCGGCCTGGACCTCGGCGAGGTCCAATGACGGGTCCTCGTACTCGGGGCAGACGGCGAACACCTTGCCGGCCCGGGCCTGCAGCTGCGGCTGGGGCGGGAACGGCGTGAACTGCCAGCGCACCAGCCCGAGCTGGCCGAGGAACCGGGGAGCCTGCTGTCGCGGACCGACCGGCGGCTTGAGATGCACCAGCTCCCAGGGGATGAACGGCTCGTCGGCGATGAGGAAGAGGTTGTCGAGGTTGTCGCGGTTCTTCCACAGCACCGCCTGGAGGTCCTGCGGGAACAGCTGCTCGAACAGCGACGAGCCGAGGTCCTGTAGATCGGCGAGGTACTTTGCCGGCTTGTCGGAGTTGTCGAACCACAGCTGCTGGACCTCGTGGAAGAGGTCCGCGACGAACGAGTCCGCGTCGCGGATCGGCGGGGAGACGCCCGTGATCCGCTGGTCGCTACCGGGCAACCGCAGCTCGTAGCGGAACCGCGTCTCGTCGGCCGCCTCGACCTGGGCGATCTCCAGCCACGCCACGTCGGCGAGGACCGGGGACGACGCCGACGCGACCTCGACCTGGGCCCTGGTCAACGCCTGTGCACCACCGGCGACCTCGTCTGGGCCGACGGCCTCGGCCTCCAGGGTGACGCTGCCGAGCAGCTCGCGCCCTTGTCGGGCCAGTACTTTCAGCCGGACGGGCCCCGGCGCCACCGCGTGCACCGCGAACTGCAGCTCCGACCACCCGCCCCCCGGCGGCAGCAACAACCGGTCCAGGTCCGGGCCGTCCAGCGCGACGTTCCTGCTCGGGATGACCTGGACGTCGACCGGGCTGTCCGGCCGCACGGCGAGCACGGTTCGCGCCGACGCGGTCCCGTCGGCCGCGACCAGCGAGGTCCGCGACACCCGGACGCGCAGGGTGGTCGACACCCCGACCGCCGGGTTCTGCGGCAGCTCGGCGACGAAGGTGGCCTGGATCGAGGCCGGCGTCGGGACGATCTCCGGTGGCGGCTCGTCGGGCTCGGCCCCCGTCGCGGGCGGTGGCTCGGCCATCGTCGGCGGCGGTTCATCGGCGTCGGCGCCCGTCGGCGTCGGCTCGGCCATCGTCGGCGGCGGCTCGGCCGGTAACGGTGGTGGTGCCACGCTCGGGGGTGGGGGAATCGGCCGCGGGCCGCGCGAGGGGCCGCGCCATCCGGTCCCTCCCCCGTCGGGATCGGTGTCCGGCACCGGAGCGGCCCGCTCCTCGCCGGGGAGGTGGTCGACCCGCTGGACGAGCCATGCATGGAGAGCCCGGCAGACGGACTCCTGGACGAAGTAGTTGGTGTGGTAGACCACCGAGTTCGCCGGCAGGGCCAGCTGACCGTGAACGTAGCCGCCGCCGTGCGACAGGTCGATGGCCGACATCGACTCGACGTCCACCACGAGGTCGTTCGGTCCGGTGATGACATGGTCGACGACGCCGTCGACGAGCCGCGCCACGACCGCGGCCGGGATCTCTGGCGGGTGGTCGTCGACGGTCACCTCGAAGTCCGAGGAGACGACGAACCACGGTGTCCCCGCGCGTGGTTGGCCGGGCTGGTCCTCGTTGAGGCTGGTGACGAAGGGGCCGTCCGGGACCATCGCGGCGATGCCCGGGACGCTGTCCGGGTCCGTGGCGTACGAGGCCAGCCAGCGCACGAGGGCGCCGATGCCCCGCACCGCACCGACGACCGCCGCCGCGATCGGTGCCCCGCCCGGGAGCGCTGCGATCGCCCTGGCGTTCGCGGCCACGAGGTTGGTGTAGAGGTCGGCCAGGTCGGCCCACCGGGTCTCGTCCGCGAAGTGGGTCCCGGCGTTGGTCGCGCCGACGAAGACCGCCCGGTCGACCTTGCCGCGCCAGGCGAGACCGGGCAGCACCGACTCGACGAAGCTCCGTGCCGTGAGGCCGCCCCGGCTGTGGCCGACGACATCGAGCGTCACCTGCCGGCCGCGGAACGGTGTCAGCAGCGCGGCCAGCTCCGTGGCGTTCTCCAGCGGGTCGACGCTCAAGGTCCGGTGGTCGAACCCGAGGACGGCGTCGTACGCCGCGAGGGCCTGGGTCAGGAGCTCCCGCCCCGGCGCGGTGGCCGCGAGCCCACCGAAGGCCCCGACGGTCGAGTCGAAGGTCCCGTGCACGAGCAGGAGGACCCGGCTGTTCCGGTCCGCCGAGAGCCCGGCCTCCGCCAACGACCCGACGTGACGCCACTCGGCGGGGTCCAGCCCGGTGAGGTGGACCAGACCCGGGTCGACGAACAGCTCGAGGGCCCGGATGGCGGCACGGGACAGCAGGGGCGACGCATACGACAGAACGGTCGCCCGGGCGGCTCCCGCGGGAACGCCACCGAGGTCGCGGCTGTCGGACCCCGGCGGGGGGACGTCGAACTCGAAGACGGCGACCCGACCGGTCAGCTGCGGGTCGCGCGAGGACTCGTGCCGTGGCCGCAGCCAGGTGTAGCAGCCCTCGCGCTCCAGCAGGACGACCGCATCCTCCTCCGCAGCGACGTCGAGGGCGAGCGACACCGAGGTCCCTTGGCTCAGCCCGGTGTCACGGCTGCTGGACCGGCCCGGTCCCACGACGACGCGATGGGCAGCGTCGAAGCCGTTGCGCCGCAACGCATCCACCATCAGAGCATCGACATCGCCCGAGGTTGACGGGTCGATCGACCGGGTGCGCGAGCTGGATGCGCGGTAGTCAGCGGAATGCGTGACCCGAAGCCGGCCGCCGACGAACGACGTCGTCGCCACACTCGCCTCCTCCGACGCAGGTGGAAGCCCCCCAAGGACACCAGGACTCCAAGGGTGCACCCCGGCTTCCCCATCGGGTGGGGAATTCGGACATATCTGCTGGGTACGTGGAGCCCGATCCCAGCATTCCGATACGTGCGTCTCATCCGGCGAACGGGGCCGACGGGAAATCCGGTTGCCGCGCCGGCAGTGGCTGCGTCATCCTGGCGGGGATCCATGGGTCGCCGCATCTGCGGCGTACCCGAACCGTCACGACTCCGAGGAGGGCCGACATGTCCACGACTGTCCTGGGTGCTCAGCGCGCCCTACCCCTCACACCTTTGGAGAACCGCAGTGACGAACCATCTCGCCGACGGCTGGGAGCCCGAACGCTTCGCCGTTGACACCAACCCCGACGGACCGCCGGAAGGCGACCGCTGGTCCTCGTGGGACGGGTCCATGCACGGCCCGAAACCTCGACCCGACTGGGTCATCACGGCGCTCGGCGCCGTCGACGCCGACCTGGGCGTACTCAAGACCGGCAAGGAGGCCGACGTCCACCTGGTCCAACGGTGGGTCCCCGGCGACCAGAGCCAGAACGTGGTCATGGCCGCCAAGCGGTACCGCGGGCACGACCGGCGGCTGTTCCACCGGGACGCCGGCTATCTCGAAGGCCGGCGCGTCCGGCGTAGCCGGGAGACCCGGGCAATGGGCCGACGCACGGAGTTCGGCAAGTCGGTCATCGCCGGCCAGTGGGCGATGACCGAGTTCGACGTCCTCGGCAAGCTCTGGGCGATGGACCTCCCGGTCCCCTACCCGGTCCAGCTCGCCGAGACGGAGATCATCATGGAGTTCGTCGGGTCCGCCGGTCAGGCCGCGCCTCGGCTGGCGCAGACCCGGCCCGAACCGGCCCTGCTTCCCGAGCTGTTCGAGCAGCTGCGGGAGACGATGAGCCGTCTCGCTCTGCACGGCTGGGCCCATGGTGACCTCTCGCCCTACAACGTGCTGCTCCATGAGGACCGCATCGTCGTCATCGACTGGCCGCAGATCGTCGACATCATCGGCAACCCGCACGGCTTCGAGTTCCTCGAGCGGGACGTGCGCAACATCTGCGACTGGTTCGTCCGGCGAGGCTTGGAGGTCGACGCCGGAGAGCTGCTCGGCGACCTCGTCGCCGCCGCGACGTCCCGGTGGTGATCCTTACGCCGCGATGACGACCGTCCGAAATCCGCTAACGCGGCGGTTACGGCGGTCATCCGGAGGGACTGCGGTGCCCGCGAATGGGCCTTGATGGGGAGGTCGCCGGCACGGGCCGGCGCCTCGCCATCACGAAAGGCCAGACCATGCACCGCCATCTCGCCCGTCGCACGATCTCCGTCGCCGCGCTCACCCTCGGACTCGGCACCGCGTTCGCTGCGACCGCCTCCGCCCAGGGTCACCACTCGCCGACGCCGGCCGGGCACGTCTACGAAGCCACCAACGCCAGCAACGGCAACGCGATCCAGGTGTTCGACCGGTGGGCGGACGGCCGGCTCATAGCGGCCGGACTCGTCGCGACCGGCGGCGCCGGAACGGGTGCGTCCCTGCACTCGCAGGGCGGCGTGGTCCGTGAGGGCGACCTGCTCTTCGCCGTCAACGCCGGGTCGGCGACGGTCTCGGCGCTCCAGATCACCCGGCAGGGACTGGTCCTGCGCGACACCATCCCGACGAACGGCACGATGCCCGTCAGCGTGACCGCTCACGGTGGCGTCGGCTACGTCGTGAACCAGGGCAGCGACACGATCTCGGGGTTCCGGTACGCCAAGGACGGAGACCTCACCCCGTTGCCCGGGTCGACCCGGGCGCTCACGCCGAACGCCGCCGGCGGGATCACCGACGCCGCGCAGGTCGAGTTCACCCCCGACGGATCCACCCTCCTCGTCACCGAGAAGGCCAGCAACACCCTGGACACCTTCGCCGTTCGCGGCGGCTACGCGGGCGCGGCCGTGCCGCACGCCTCGGCCGGCACCACGCCCTACGGCTTCGCGTTCGACCCCCGAGGCCACGCCATCGTCTCCGAGGCGGCCAGCGGATCGGCGTCCTCGTACGACGTCAGCCGTCGCGGCGTCAGGACCCTGTCCTCCGCGGTGAGCGACACCCAGGCCGCCGCCTGCTGGCTGGTGACGGCCCGCGGCTACGCCTACGCCGTGAACGCCGCCAGCGGCACCGTGTCGAGCTACACCGTCGCCAAGAACGGGACGCTCACCCTCAAGGAGGCGGTCGCCGCCAACACCGGTGCCGGCGGGACGGACGCCGCGGTGTCGGCCGACCAGCACTTCCTGTACGTGCGCATGGGTGGCGGACTCGTGTCGTCGTGGTCGGTCGGGCGGGACGGCTCGCTGACGGACCTCGGCACCACCCAGGGCGCCCCCGCCTTCGGTACCGCAGGGCTGGCTGCCGCCTGAGCCCTCAGCGGGACGTGACCGCGGCGTGCATGGCCAGCACGCGGTGAGCCGTGTCGACGTGGAGGCTCTCGACGAGACGTCCGTCGAGAGTCGCCACGGCACGGCCTTCGGCCTGTGCCGCCTCGAACGCCTCGATGGTCCGCCGGGCCGTGTCGACCTCGTCGTCGCTCGGGGCGAACGTCCGGTTCGCCACCTCGACCTGGCCGGGATGGATCAGCGTCTTCCCGTCGAAGCCCAGGTCGCGGCCCTGCCGGCACTCGGCCGCGAAGCCCTCAAGGTCACGCACGTCGTTGTAGACGCCGTCGAGGACGGCCACCCCGGCGGCTCGCGCTCCCAGGACGGCGAGGCTCAGGGCGGTGACGAGAGGGGTTCGGCCGGGGACGACCTGCGCCCCCAGCTCCTTGATCAGGTCGTTCGTCCCGAGCACCAGGACGGTCAGCCGGGACGATGCCGACCCGATGGCGGCGCAGTCCAGCACGGCCTGGGGCGTCTCGACCATGGCCCACAGCGCGGTGTGCGGCGGCGCGCCCTTCGCCTCCATCGCGGACACCAGCGAGCGCACCTCGTCGGCGGAGCTCACCTTGGGCACGACGATCGCGTCGGGGCCGGCCGCACAGACGGCGGCCAGGTCGTCCTCGATCCACGGCGAGCCCAGCCCGTTCACGCGGATGGTGAGCTCACGCATACCATATGCGCCGGAAGCGGCTGCGGTGCAAGCAAGTTCGCGGGCAGTGCCCTTCGCGTCCGGCGCGACGGCGTCCTCGAGGTCCAGGATCAACGCGTCGACGGGCAGCGTCTTGGCCTTCTCGAGGGCGCGCTCGTTGGAGGCCGGGAGGTAGAGGACCGACCGCCGAGGACGGACGTCAGTCACGAACCGGCTCCGACGCGTACGCCTCGGCGAGGTCGGGGTCGAGCCGGGCGAGCCCCTCGGCCAGGTCGAGGAGCACCCGGCACTGCTTGAGGCTGGCGTCGTCCTCCATCCGGCCGTCGAGCATCACCGCACCGGTCCCGTCGCCCATGGCGGCCACGACCCGGCGAGCGTGCGCGACGTCCTCCGCCGACGGGCTGAAGACCCGCTTGGCGATGGCGATCTGGCTGGGATGCAGCGACCAGGCGCCCACGCAGCCGAGGACGAAGGCGGCCCGGAACTGGTCCTCACAGCCCACCGGGTCGCCGATGTCGCCGAACGGCCCGTAGTACGGGTAGATCCCGGCCATGGCGCATGCGTCGACCATCCGCGCGACGGTGTAGTGCCAGAGGTCCTGCTGCACGGCAGCGCGCGGCGCGTCGGGCTCGCCCGGCGTCGGGTCGGCTCGGACGACGTAGCCCGGGTGGCCGCCGCCGACGCGCGTCGTCTTCATCCGCCGTGAGGCGGCGAGGTCGGCCGGCCCGAGGGACAGTCCCTGCATCCGCGGCGACGCCGTGGCGATCTCCTCGACGTTCGCGACACCGCGGGCGGTCTCGAGGATGGCGTGGACGAGGATCGGCCGGGTCAGCCCCGCCTTCGCCTCCAGCTGGGCGAGCAGCCGGTCGACGTAGTGGATGTCCTCGGCGCCCTCCACCTTGGGGACCATGACGACGTCGAGCTTCGTGCCGATCGCCGGGACCAGAGTCGTGACGTCGTCGAGGAACCACGGCGAGTCGAGCGAGTTCAGCCGCGTCCAGAGCTGCGTCGGGCCGAAGTCGACGCTCTGGCCGAGCCGGACCAGCCCTTCCCGCGACGCGACCTTGCGGTCCGCCTTGACCCCATCCTCGAGGTTGCCGAGCAGGACGTCGACGGTGCCCACCATCGACGGGACCTTGGCCGTCATCTTCTCGTTGCCGGGGTCGACGAAGTGGATGACCCGCGACGGCGCGGCCGGGACCTCGCGCAGCGGTGTCGGGGCTCCGACCGCCAGCGGTGCGAAGAAGTCCTTGGGGCTGCGCACGGGGCGAAGGTAGCAGCGCGGTGACGGGCGGGGTTATGACGCCGATCACCTGACGCGGCCGGGTGGGGCGGGCGTGCGCGACCGACATCGTGGTCGTCGCCTACGCTCGGACCGTGACCGAGGCCCCGCGCACCGACCCGGCCCCGGCGGCCGCGTCCGCGCCGCCGGCGACCAACGTGACCGCGCTGGTCGGCGAGGCGATGACCAAGTCCGGGGTCATCTGGATCGAGGTCCCGGGCGACCGGGCCTGGCCCGTCTGGCACGCATGGGTCGCCCCGACCGCCTACGTCGTCAACGGACCCGGTGAGCAGCACCTGCCCTGGCTTCCCGAGGAGGTCGTCGTCGTCCTGCGCAGCCAGGACACCGGCGGCCGGCTGCTGCGCGTGAAGGCTCGGGCTCGGGTCCTTACCGACGCCGCGCCCGAGTGGCAGACGGCGGTGGCCGCGCTCCAGGCCGGCCGGCTCAACGCCGTCGACGACGTCGTCGAGCGGTGGCGTGCCGAGTGCGCGGTCACCGCGCTGACCCCGTTCGGCAACCCGGTCGAGGGCCCGGGCACGTATGCGGACGGCTCCGGCGCCGCGCCTCCGCCGCCCTCGCGCGCCACGACCGTGCGCTGGCGGCCGTGGCACCTCGGCGGTCGTCCGAAACGGCGGCGCGGGACCCGCTGAGGCGCGCGGGTCGGGTGTGGCGAGGCCCCTGCGTCGGGGCTCGCGGGGTACCGGAGCAAACCGGTGAGCGTCGTGGGGTGATCTAGCCTTGGGCCGTGGCTCCCGGTCCTCGTGTCTTCTGCGCGCGTCTGGCGGGACTGCGCGTCTTCGACCCCCTGGGGGACCCCGTCGGCCGGGTGCGCGACGTCGTCGTGACGTTCAGCACGACGACGTCACGGCCGCGGGTCATCGGCCTCGTCGCCGAGGTCCCGGGCCGGCGCCGGGTGTTCGTGCCGATGACCCGCGTCACGTCGCTCGACGCCGGTCAGGTGATCACCACCGGACTGGTGAACATGCGCCGGTTCGAGCAGCGCGCGAACGAGACGCTGGTGCTGGCCGAGCTGCTGGAGCGCAGCGTCACGGTGCACACGACCGATGGGTCGTTCCCCGGCACCGTCGAGGACATCGCTATGGAGCCGCGCGGACGGAACTGGAGCGTCACCAAGGTCTTCTGCCGCAAGGACTCCGTGGCCAGCGGGCGCGGCCTGCACCTGCGGCGTCGGGGTGAGACGGTCCTCGTCGACATCGAGGACGTCGCCGGGCTGCAGGTCCACACCGGTGCGCAGAGCGTGGCGAAGCTGCTCGAGAACTATGACGACCTGCGGGTGGCCGACCTCGCGGAGGTGATCCACGACCTGTCACCGCAGCGCCGTGCCGAGGTGGCCGCGGCCCTCGACGACGACAAGCTGGCCGACATCCTCGAGGAGCTGCCCGAGGACGACCAGGTCGAGATCCTCGCCGGCCTCGACACCGAGCGCGCGGCCGACGTGCTCGAAGCGATGCAGCCCGACGACGCGGCCGACCTGCTGGCCGAGCTGTCCACGGACCGGCAGGAGCAGCTGCTCCAGCTGATGGAGCCGGACGAGGCCGCACCCCTGCGACGGCTGCTGGCCTACGACGAGAAGACCGCCGGCGGCCTGATGACCACCGAGCCGGTGATCCTCGGGCCAGAAGCGACGATCGCCGAGGCGCTCGCGGTGGTCCGTCGCGAGGAGCTCGCGCCGGCCCTCGCGTCGACGGTGTTCGTCTGCCGCCCGCCGCTCGAGACCCCGACCGGCCGGTTCATCGGGGTCGTCCACATCCAGCGGCTGCTGCGCGAGCCGCCACACTCGTCGGTCGGCTCGGTGGTGGACCGCGGCATCGAGCCGATGCCGGTGGACGCCCCGCTGGAGCAGGTCACCCGGATGCTCGCGACCTACAACCTCGTCGCCGTGCCCGTCGTCGACCGCGAAGGCCGGTTCCTCGGAGCGGTCACCGTCGACGACGTCCTCGACCACATCCTCCCCGAGGACTGGCGCGAGGACCGCCACGAGGACCACCCGCATACCCGGCCGTCCGTACCTCCGTCCGCGATCCCCTCCGAGGTGACTCGTGGCTGACCGTCCCGACCGCCTCGGCCCACGCCGGCGGTCGTCGGACGTTCCGCGTCTGGACCAGCCGCAGGAGTTCCGCCGCCGGTTCGTGCCGACTCCGTCGTTCTCGCAGGAGACGTTCGGCGCGCTGAGCGAAGGCTTCGCGCGGTGGATGGGGACGGCGCAGTTCCTCTTCGGCATGACCGTGTTCGTCGCGATCTGGCTGGCGTGGAACACCTTCGCCAACCCGTCGGTGCAGTTCGACCCCCGCGAGACGAACTTCACCCTGCTCACCCTGATCCTGTCGCTGCAGGCGTCCTACGCCGCCCCGCTCATCCTGCTCGCGCAGAACCGCCAGGCCGACCGCGACCGCGTCGCGTTGGAGCAGGACCGCGCCCGCGACGAGCGCAACCTCGCCGACACGGAGTTCCTCACCCGCGAGGTCGCTGCCCTGCGAATCGCCCTGCGCGACATGGCGACTCGCGATTTCGTGCGCTCCGAGCTGCGACAGCTGCTCGACGAGATGGAGGAGCGCGGCATGACCGCCGCGCGGGCGACCGCAGACGAGGACGGCCGTCACTGATCCCCGAGGGCGAACTTTTACCTCGGGCTACGTTCATTTTCCGGAACTCGGGTACACAATGGCCGCGTTAGTTTCCGACTCCAACGATGGCGTGAGGACGGGGCTCAATGTCTGAGGCGAGTGCGGCATCCGGCGGCGGCGAAGTGACCCCGGAGGAACAGTTCCACACCGGAGCGTCGATCAAGGTGGCCACGGTCGCCGCGCTCGGTGGGTTCCTCTTCGGCTACGACAGCGCCGTCATCAACGGCGCCGTCAGCGCCATCGGTGAGGTCTTCAACGTCGAGTCCACCACCCTCGGGTTCGCGGTCGCCTCGGCCCTGCTCGGTGCCGCCGCCGGAGCCATGTTGGCGGGCCGCATCGCCGACCGCATCGGGCGGCTGCGGGTCATGCAGATCGCCGCGGTGCTGTTCCTGATCAGCGCGCTGGGCGCCGGGTTCTCGGTGAACGTCGGCATGCTCATCGTCTTCCGCATCATCGGCGGCCTCGGGGTCGGCATCGCCTCGGTGATCGCCCCGGCCTACATCGCCGAGATCGCCCCGGCCAGCCTGCGCGGCCGGCTCGGCTCACTGCAGCAGCTCGCCATCGTCACCGGCATCTTCATCTCGCTGCTCGTCGACTACATCTTCGCCACGGTCGCGGGTGGTTCGACCGAGGTCGTGTGGGGACTGCCGGCCTGGCGCTGGATGTTCCTCGCCATGGCCATCCCCGCCATCGTCTACGGCGTGCTGTCGCTGACGATCCCCGAGTCGCCGCGCTACCTCATCGCCAACCTGCGCATCCCCGAGGCCCGCAAGGTCCTGACCACGATGCTCGGTACGGCGGGCACCGAGGTGCGGATCGAGCGGATCCAGGCCTCGCTCAAGTCCGACCACAAACCCTCGTTCAAGGACCTGAGAGCGCCCAAGGGCGGGCTGCTGCCGATCGTCTGGATCGGCATCCTGCTGTCGGTGTTCCAGCAGTTCGTCGGGATCAACGTGATCTTCTACTACTCGAACGTCCTCTGGGAGGCGGTCGGGTTCAGCGAGGCCGACTCGTTCAAGATCACCGTCATCACCGCGATCGTCAACATCGTCACGACGCTCATCGCTATCGCCACGATCGACCGGGTCGGTCGCAAGCCGCTGCTGATCATCGGCTCGATCGGCATGACGATCACGCTGGGGATCATGGCGTTCGTGTTCGGCATCGCCAGGACGACGACCGACGCGAGTGGCGCGGTCACCCCGGTGCTCGAAGGGTGGCAGGGCCCCGCCGCCCTCGTCGCCGCCAACGTCTACGTCATCGCGTTCGGGATGTCGTGGGGGCCGGTGGTCTGGGTGCTGCTCGGGGAGTCGTTCCCGAACAAGATCCGCGCCGCCGCGCTGTCCGTCGCAGCCATGGCCCAATGGGTCGCGAACTGGCTGATCACCGTCAGCTTCCCGAAGATGAAGGACATCTCGCTCGCCTTCTCCTACGGCTTCTATGCGGCGTGTGCGCTGCTGTCCCTGTTCTTCGTCATCAAGTGGGTGCGGGAGACCAAGGGCAAGGAGCTCGAGGACATGGACGACGACATGGTTGTCGCGCCCCACTGAGGTCGTAGGCCGTCGTCCGGGGGGCCGCCGGGGCCGACATACGATGGTCGATGTGCCGACCACCGTGCTGCCGTCCAGGGACGAGCTGCTGACCGCGCTCTCGAAGGTCAACGACCCCGAGATCCGCAAACCCATCACCGAGCTCGGGATGGTCAAGTCCGTCGACGTCGACGAGGCCGGCCGGGTGGCCGCAGCGATCTTCCTCACGGTGGCGGGCTGCCCGATGAAGGAGACGTTGACCCGCGACGTCACGACCGCGCTGGCCGCGATTCCCGGAGTCTCCTCGGTCGATGTGACGCTCGACGTCATGAGCGAGGAGCAGCGCGGCGCCCTGCGCACCCAGCTGCGCGGCGGCCAGGCCGACAAGGAGATCCCCTTCGCCCGACCCGGCTCGCTGACCCGCGTGTACGCGGTCGCCTCCGGCAAGGGTGGTGTCGGCAAGTCGTCGGTGACCGTCAACCTGGCGGCGTCCATGGCCGCGTCGGGGTTGCGGGTGGGCGTCGTCGACGCCGACGTCTACGGGTTCTCGGTTCCCCGGATGCTGGGGGTGTCCGGGCGGCCGACCCAGGTCGACGACATGATCCTGCCGCCACTCGCCCACGACGTGAAGGTCATCTCGATCGGGATGTTCGTTCCGGGCAACCAGCCGGTGGTGTGGCGCGGGCCAATGCTGCACCGGGCCCTGCAGCAGTTCCTCGGCGACGTGTTCTGGGGCGACCTCGACGTCCTGCTGCTCGACCTGCCGCCCGGGACCGGCGACATCGCGATCTCGGTGGCCCAGCTGATCCCCAACGCCGAGATCCTTGTCGTGACGACGCCACAGCAGGCGGCGGCCGAGGTCGCCGAGCGGGCCGGCGCGATCGCCCTGCAAACGCACCAGCGGCTGGTCGGCGTCGTCGAGAACATGTCGTGGCTGGAGCTGCCGGACGGCTCGCGCCAGGAGATCTTCGGGTCCGGCGGCGGCCAGATCGTGGCCGACTCGCTGACCCGGCTGGTCGGTGCCCCGGTCCCGCTCCTCGGTCAGATCCCCCTCGACACGCGGCTGCGCGAGGGCGGCGACTCGGGTATGCCCGTGGTGCTCGGCGACCCCGACTCGGCCGCCGCTGTGGCGCTCCGCGCGATAGCGCGCGGGCTCTCGACGCGGGCCCGCGGCCTCGCCGGCCGCTCGCTGGGCCTGACCCCCGCCACCCGCTGAGCCGCTCAGACCTCACCGCACTCTGATCGTGGGCGATCGCCGACCCCCTGGTCGACAACCGACCACGATCCCGCCGACCGACCTCCACGGGGAGCAAAGTCAGCGCCCCCACACCACATTCGCTCCCCGAGCACGACCGTCAGGTGGCGTCGGCGTCCCAGGGGGTCGGCTTGGCCGGGTCGTGGAACGGCTGGGGCACCGGAGCCATCACCCCGGACTGGGGCTTCTCCGGCTCGTCGGCCGGGTCCGGCGTCGGGTCCTCCATCAGGGCCTCGCGCACGATCCGGCGCGGGTCGTACTGGCGCGGGTCGAACTGGCGCCAGTCGACGTCCTCGAACTCGGGACCCATCTGGTCCTTGAGCTGCGTCCGGGCGTTGGTCGCGAGGTTGCGAACCTGACGTACCATGCCCGCGAGCTTGCCCGCATACTCCGGCAGCCGCTCCGGGCCGAGGACGAGGATGCCCACGACGACGAGCACGATGAGCTCCCACCCGTTCACGTCCAGCATCTCGTCACCTCCGACTCGTCATGGGTCAGCTCGACGCCGACTGCAGGGTGATCGTGACATCCAGGGTCTGGTTGCCGCGCAGAACCTTCATGGTGACGGTATCGCCGACGTTGTGGGCCCGGATCGCCACGATCAGCGAGTTGGCGTCGGGCACCTTCTTGCCTTCGAACTCGGTGATGACGTCGCCGTCCTTGAGCCCGGCCTTGTCGGCCGCGCTGCCCGCCTGCACCCCGCCGGACGCCAGCTTGGCGCCGTCGCCGGTGAAGCTCTGGTCGACCCGGACGCCGAGGGCGGGGTGGTCGGCCTTGCCGGTCGTGATGAGCTGCTGCGCCGTCTTGGACGCCTGGTCGCTCGGGATCGCGAACCCGACGCCGATGTTGCCGCCCGAGTCGGAGGTGGAGCCCGGTATGCGGGCGATGGCCGAGTTCACGCCGATCACCCGGCCGTTCATGTCGAGCAGCGGGCCGCCGGAGTTGCCGGGGTTGATCGCCGCATCGGTCTGGATGGCGTTGATGAAGCTCTGGTCGTTGCCGTCGCCCGGCGTGACCGGCCGGTTCAGGGCCGAGACGATGCCACTGGTCACGGTGGCGTCCAGGCCCAGCGGGGCCCCCACAGCGATGACCCCGTCGCCCACGACGACGTCCTTGGACGCGCCGAACTGCAGAGCGGGGATGTCGGACGCGTCGATCTTGAGCACCGCCAGGTCGTAGGAGGCGTCCGCCCCGACGACGGTCGCCGGCAGCGTCTTGCCGTTGTTGAGCTCCACGGTGAGGGTGCCGGACCCGCCACCGGCGGTGGCCACGTGGTTGTTCGTGAGGATGTGGCCCTGGTTGTCGATGACGAACCCGGACCCGGTCCCGTTGCCGTCGGTCGTCTTGATCCGGATGGTCACCACGCTCGGCAGGGCGTCGGCCGCGATCTTGGCGATGCTGCCGTCCGGACGAGCCGTCGAGCCGGGCCCCGGGGCGGGGACCGCGGACCCGAGAGTGCCCGTGCGGTTCAACAGCTGCTGACCGCCCAGCACGACGGCTCCGCCGATCAGCGCGGCGACGAGGGCGACGGCCCCCATCGACAGCCAGCCGCGACCCCGGCGGGCGGCGGGCGGCGCACCCGCGGGGAGGACAGCGGTAGGCGGGCCGACCGGTCCCGAGGGCGGCACGATCCCGGACTCGGAGGGTGTGCCCGACGGGTACGGCGCCCAGGGCGACGCGTACGGGTCGCCGGTCGGAGCCGGGAGCAGCGGCCGCGGGTCATTGAGAATGGTCGTCTCGGACGACTCCGAGCCGACCTCGCCGGGTGTGGTCCACCAGGGCCGCGACTCCGTGGGCCGCGCCTCGGACGGTGACTCCGGCCCGGACTCCTCGTGCCGCATCTCCGGTTCGACCTGCTGGGTCGCCGAGGTGTCGATCGGCTGGGTGAGCTCGCCGCGCGGTCGCTCGCGCATCGCGGGCGTGTAGGGCGGCGGCTCGGGCGCGCCTCCGTGAGGGACGCCGAAGCTGTGCCAGGCCGGCGCGTCGTGCTCCGCCCGCCGGTCGCCGCTCTGGTCGGGGCGCGGGTCGGTCATGGGTCTATCTTCACCGACCCGGGCGCTGGAGCGCCTGTCGCAATGGTGACGAGGAGAGTCCGGAACCGGCGAAGGTGGCCGGGACGACCGTCACGGTGGCTCCGGAGGTGCGCGGCACCGGCGAGCGCACGGAGGCCGACGCACCCGGACCCGGACCGACGACGGCCAGCCCGATCGCGGCCGCGGCCGAGGCCCCGGCGGCGAGCCCCGCGATCGCGGCCGCACGTCGCGGGGACCGGTGCAGGGCCGGCGCGGCGGGCGCGACGGTGGGCACTCGCAGCTGGCGGACCGACTCAGGAGCCCGCGGGATGGGCGGCGGGCCGCTGGGCCGCGTGCGTGCGCGCAGCCAGCCCGACGGGGTGGCGGCCGCGACGACCTGGTCGTCGGCGGAGCCGAAGACCACGGAGGAAGGGGGAGCAGCGCTCGCCGGCTGGGCCATCGCCAGGAGCATCGACTGCAGGTCGGCCGAGAAGCCCGGGGTGTGACCCGAGCGCAGCGACGTCAGGAGGCGCCGCTCCTCGTCGGCGGCGTGCCGGCATACCAGGCACACCGCCAGGTGCTGGTCGAAGGCATGCTCGGCCCGCGCGTCGAGACGATGGTCGACGTACGCGCTGACCTGCATACCGAGGTGACGTGACATCCGGTCAGCGCGCCCCCGACAGCACACTGGAGGGCCGAATGGCGGGACGGGAGGTGGAGCCGGCGTCGACGACCTCACGCTGCGGAGCGCGGTGCGCGAGCGCCTCACGCAGCTGCGCGCGGCCTCGGTGGATGCGGGAGCGGACGGTACCGAGCTTGACGTTGAGCGTCGCGGCGATCTCCTCGTAGGAGAGCCCCTCGATGTCGCAGAGGACGACGGCCGCACGGAAGTCCGGCGGGAGCGCGTCGAGCGCCTTCTGGACGTCGTCGTCGAAGTGGGTGTCGTCGAAGGTCTGCGCCGGGCCGGGCTCGCGGCTGGCCATCCGGCTGGCCGCGTCCTCGGGCAGGGCGTCGAACCGAATGCGCTGCTTGCGGCGCATCTTGTCGAGGAAGACGTTGGTCGTGATCCGGTGCAGCCAGCCCTCGAACGTGCCGGGGGTGTAGGAGTTCAGCGACCGGAACACGCGGATGAACACGTCGTGGGTGAGGTCCTCGGCGTCGTGCGGGTTGCCGGTCAACCGGTAGGCCAGCCGGTAGACCCGCGCCGAATGCTGCTGGACGATCTCCTCCCAGGTGGGAGGGGTCCAGGCGGCGACGTCGAGGGTCGAGTCGACGGTCGATTCGTCGGAGGAAGAGGCCGCATCCTTGAGGCCCGCGTGTGCGGTCAGGGTGTCGGTCACGTGATACGCCTTTCGAGAGGTATCCGGTCATCTGACGAACCGGTATGCCTCAGAGTTCCCGAGGAGTTGATGAGTTTACTGTGCCTCCCCTAGGTGCCAGCCAACCATCCGGGCCGACCCTGACTCGACCCTGATCTCGGTAGGGTCGGGCCATGAGCGCACAGAAGGCGGCCAGCTGGGGGTACGCCGAGGACTTCGTCGCCGAGAGCGAGATCGCCGAGACGGCCCGCCACCGCGGCGAGGAGCTGGGCTGCACGCCGATCGGCCCCGGCGGCGGGGCGGCGCTGCGGATGATCGCGGCGGCGGTGGGTGCGAAGGCGGTCGTCGAGGTCGGCACGGGAGCCGGGGTCTCCGGGCTCTGGCTGCTGGAGGGCATGCCGTCCGACGGGATCCTCACCACCATCGACATCGAGGCGGAGAACCAGCGCGCGGCCAAGGAGGCGTATGCGTCGGCTGGGGTCGCGCACCAGCGCACGCGGGTGATCACGGGTCGGGCCCTCGACGTGCTCCAGCGGATGACCGACGGCGCCTACGACATCGTGCTCATCGACGCCGACAAGGAGGGCTACCCCGGCTACGTCGAGGAGGCGGCCCGGTTGCTGCGGCCCGGCGGGGTCATGGTCATCGACAACATGCTCTGGCACGACAAGGTGGCCGACCCCGCCGCGCGCGACGACACGACCAAGGTGCTGCGCGACCTGGGCAAGGCGATCCGCGCGGACGACCGGTTCTTCACCACGTTGCTGCCCGCCGGCGACGGGCTGCTCGTCGCGGTCAAGCGCTGACCGGTGACCGACGCCGGTTCGGGCAGAGGAACGCCCCCGGACCGTTGTCGGCCGGGGGCGTCGTCGTGGAGACGGTGACGTCAGGAGACGCCGTCGCAACCCTGGATGGCGTCGCGCAGGTTCGCGGCCTCGTCGGGCGTCATCTCGACCACCAGCCGGCCACCACCCTCGAGCGGCATGCGCAGGACGATCCCGCGACCCTCCTTCGTCACCTCGAGAGGTCCGTCGCCCGTCCTGGGCTTCATCGCCGCCATGTTTGGCCTTCCTTCAGAATGGTCCGAGAGGTCGAGCAGATGCACCTGAGAACTGCTGGAGACCATTATCACCTGCCCGTTGTAGCGAGACGAAATCGGTCGTCGGGCACGATGGTCACGGCGGCAGAAACTGGCGAGCAGGGTTGCCGCGAGCGCCCCGACGAAGGAGTGGAGGACCGATGACGACGACGTCGGACAAACAGGTTCCGTCCCCGGAGAGCACGGTCGACGTGGTCGAGCTGCGCATCGACGGCGGCGTGGCGACGGTGGTGCTCAACCGGCCGGACGCGATGAACGCCGTCGACCTCGCCCTCAAGGTTCGGCTGCTCGAGGTCCTCCAGCAGGTCGCCGACGACCCCGCCGTGCGCTGCGTCGTCCTCACCGGCCGCGGCCGCGCGTTCTGTGTCGGCCAGGACCTCAAGGAGCACATCGGCTCGCTGATCCGCGGCGACGAGGCGCTGGGGAGCACCGTCGTCGACCACTACAACAAGGTCGCCACGCTGCTCGCGACGATGAACAAGCCGGTGGTCGCCGCGCTCAACGGGGTGACCGCCGGAGCGGGAGCCTCGATGGCCTTCGCCTGCGACTTCCGGGTCCTCGTCGAGGGGGCCGGCATCAACCTCGCCTTCGCCGGGATCGCCCTCTCCTGCGACACCGGATCCTCCTGGTGGCTCCCCCGGCTGGTCGGCACCGCCAAGGCCAAGGAGCTGCTCCTGCTCCCGCGCACCGTCCCGAGCGACGAGTGCCTCCGCCTCGGCCTGGTGACCCAGGTCGTCCCGGCCGACCGGTTCGAGCAGACGGTCGGCGAGCTGGCGCGGACCCTGGCCGCAGGCCCGACCCTGGCGTACGGGTCAATCCGCCGGGCGGTGGCCACGAGCGCCGGAACGGATCTCGAGACGGCCCTGGCCTACGAGGCCGAGCTCATGACCCTCACCGGCGCCAGCGCCGACCACCGGGCCGCCGTCGACGCGTTCCTCGCCAAGGAGAAGCCGGTCTTCGAGGGCCGCTGAGCCCGAACGGACGGCCCGTCACGGTGGGTAGTCGGTCGGCGGGATGAAGCGCCACAGGATGTCGATCCAGTACCACTGGCCGACGACGAACGCGACAAGCAGCAGCACGAACCGGACCCATGCCCACCGTCGCCAGCTGCGCCAGCGCGGGTAGCCGGCCGCCCCGATGAGCACCGCCGCCAGCGGGAACAGCGGAATGACGTAGCGGAAGATCGACGTGAACGGGTCGAGGACGACCAGCAGGTACGCGGGGTAGGCCAAGCACCACATTCGCAGCTGCGGACCGAGCCGGGACGCCCATGGCCCGAGCACCATCACGGCGATGACGACGAAGAGCACGGTGAGCCACACCGGCCCCCAGGTCTGGCCGAAGTAGTACCGCGACATGTCGAGCCACGGCTTGACCGGGACGATCTCGCGGCTGCCGCGCCAGGTCGACATCGTCACCGTGTAGGCGTCGGCCTGGCCGGTCACCGCCCCCGCGATGGCCGGCCACAACAGCCCGGACACGCCGCACCCCGCCAGTGCCGCGAGGCCGGCCGCGATCTCGGTGGGGACCAGTGGCCTCTCGTTTCTCGCCCGCCATCGACACCAGAGGGCCACGACCGTGACCGCGGCGATGGGGACGGCGATGGGCCGGGTCAGCCCCAGGAGCAGCGCCAGCGACATCGCCCACAGCCAGCGTTCCTTGCTGAGGGCGAGGAGGAACAGGGTGAGCAGGGCCATCGCCATGGCCTCCGTGTAGCCGACCTGCATCACCACAGCGGCCGGCATGCTCGCCCAGAGCACCACCGAGGCGAGGGTGAACCTCTCTCCGATCCGGTCGCGCAGCAGCAGGGCGATCGCGGCCGCCGCGACGAACCCGAGCAGCAGCGACAGCGTCGAGCCCACCCAGTAGAAGTCGAGGTGGGTGAGGTCCATGAACAGCCGGCTGACGAACGGGAACAGCGGGTAGAACGCCCACGCGTTCTGCTGCACCAGTCCGCTCGCATCGGTGGGCAGCCGTTTCGGATAGCCCTGTTCCGCGATGTGCAGGTACCACTGGCCGTCCCACTGGGCCGTGAACGTCAGGTAGTTGACGTCCGGGCCGGTCCAGCCGGTCGGGACCTGACGCATGGCCACGATGGCGAGCAGGACGCCGCTGACCAGGCGACACGCCGCATACGCGAGGAGCACGTAGGTGAGGAATCGTGCCGTCCCTGCGCGGGTCGCCGGCTGCGTCAGCGTCACGTCGCGGCGGTGCGGAAACAGCCCGCGACGTGGTCGTCGACGAGGCCGCAGGCCTGCATCGCCGCGTACGCCGTCGTCGGTCCCACGAAGACGAAGCCGTGCTGCTTGAGCCCCTTGGCGAGAGCGACCGACTCTGGGCTGGTGGCGCGGAAGTCTGCGGTCGTGCGCGGTGGCTGGTGGTGCTCGGGGGCGAACGACCAGACGTAGGCGTCGAGGCCGACGTCGTCGCGCAGGTCGAGGACGGCGCGCGCGTTGGCGATCGCGGCCTCGACCTTGCGGCCGTTGCGGACGATGCCGGCGTCGGCCATCAACCGCGCACGGTCCGTGTCGTCGAACGTCGCCACCCGCTCGGCGTCGAACCCGGCGAAGGCCGCGCGGAAGGCGGGCCGCTTGCGCAGGATGGTGATCCAGGAGAGTCCGGACTGGAAGGCCTCCAGGGTGAACCGTTCGAAGAGCGCGGTCTCGCCGTGGACCGGGACGCCCCACTCCTCATCGTGGTAGGCGAGGTACTCGGGCGCCGAACCGGCCCAGGAGCATCGCTGTATGCCGTCAGGGCCGACGAGGAGCCCAGTCGCCACCGCGTCGGTCATGAGGCCGTCGTCCGTGTCGCAGCGGCGGCCAGCATCCCGTCGAGAGCGTCGGCGAACAGTCGGGAGGTGACCCGGTCGGTGGCTCGCGCGGCGAGTCGGCCGAGGGCCTCCGGACGGGGCACGATCTCCTCCCGCCAGACCACATCGGTGCCGCCGGACGCGGTGGTCTCCAGGCGGACGTCGGCCCAGCCCCGGAGCACTCGCCCTGTCTTCCTAACCCTGAAGCGCGCCTCCCCGTCGTGCGGGGGTTCCCATGTCATGACGAGCATCGAGTCGAGGAAGCCGACCGGCCCGAGACCGGTGAACCCGCCGAACGCCCAGCCGAGCCGGACCGGTGAGGGGTCGGTGCGCATGGAGGTCAGCGGGATCCACTGTCCGTATGCGCCGAAGTCGGTCAGCGTGTCCCACACCGCGCCGAGCGGGGTCACGACGGTGCGACGGACCTCGACGGGCGCCACTCAGGCCCTGTCCGTCTCGGGCCCGACCGGTCCCGTTGCGTCCGGCTCGACCGACGACGTGGGCGTCGCGGCGAGGGCGCTGTGAGCCTGTCGGGTCCGGGTCAGCTCGTCGTCGAGGTCCCCGATCTCGCGCCGCAGCCGGTCGATCACGGCGTCCACCTGGCTCATCCGGTAGCCGCGCATCGCCGTGTCGAACCGAAGCGCGTCGATGTCGTCGGGCGTCAGCTGGTCGTCGGGCAGCGGGACGTGGCTCATGGTCGTCGTCGGGTCGGCGAGCGAGCCGTCGACCCGGCCGAGGACGGCGGCGGCGGTGACGACCGCGACGACCACGGCAACGAAGAGGGCCAACCAGATCACCGGACGATGGTGCCACGTCGCGTCGTCCACGACCGCACAGGACGGACCGACGCGGTTACTCGGCCCGGTGGCTGTCGACGTGGGTGTCCCACTGGATGACGTGGCGAACCGCCTCGTCGACGTCGTCGGTGAGGCAGAACAGGTCCAGGTCCGCCGCGTTGACCGTCCCGCGGTCGAGGGCCGTCGAGCGGAGCCAGTCGAGCAACCCACCCCAGTAGTCGGTGCCCATCAGCACGATCGGGAACGAGGTGACCTTCCGGGTCTGGACCAGGGTGAGCGCCTCGAACAGCTCGTCCAGCGTGCCGAACCCCCCGGGCAGCACGATGAAGCCCTGGGCGTACTTGACGAACATGGTCTTGCGGGCGAAGAAGTAGCGGAAGTTCACGCCGAGGTCGACGTAGGGGTTGAGACCGGACTCGAACGGCAGCTCGATACCGAGCCCGACCGAGACCCCACCGGCCTCCCACGCCCCCTTGTTCGCCGCCTCCATGGCCCCGGGACCGCCACCGGTGATGACGGCGAACCCGGCCTCGACGAGGGCCCGGCCGACGCGGACGCCGAGCTCGTAGGTCGGGTGGTCGGGCGTGGTCCGGGCCGAGCCGAACACGCTGACGGCCGGCCCGAGCTCGGCCAGCGTCCCGAACCCCTCGACGAACTCGCTCTGGATGCGCAGCACCCGCCACGGGTCGTTGTGGAGCCAGTCGGCCCGTTGTCCGGGCGGCGGAGCGTCGAGCAGCCGCTGGTCCGTGGTCGTTCGCGGGACCTGGTCGCCGCGGACCGTCACCGGACCTACCTGCCGGCTCTGCTCCGACGCGGCGCTCTCGTCGTCGCCCGATCCGTGGCGCCGCTCGATCACGCCAGCCACCGGAGCATGGCCCGCTCCGCGTCGACGTACTGCTGGACCGGAGCGCGCTCGTCGTCGGTGTGCGCGAGGTTCGGGTCGCCCGGGCCGAAGTTGACGGCGGCCACCCCCAGGGCGGAGAACCGGGCGACGTCGGTCCACCCCTCCTTGGGGCCGACCGGCACACCGAGGGCGTCGACGAAGGCCTGCGCCGCGGGGAGCGTGAGCCCGGGACGGGCGCCCGGAGCGTTGTCGGCGACGACCACCTCGAAGCCGTCGAACACCTCGCGGACATGGGCCTCGGCGTCGGCGCCCGACTTGTCCGGCGCGTACCGGTAGTTGACCGTGACGACGCAGCGGTCGGGGATGACGTTGCCGGCGATGCCCCCCTGGATGCCGACCGCCTGGAAGGCCTCGTGGTAGTCGAGACCGTCGACGGTGACGGTACGGGCCTCGTAGGACGTCAGCCGGTGCAGCACCTGCTCCGCGTCGTGGATCGCGTTGTGCCCGTTCCAGGGGCGGGCGGAGTGGGCGGCGACCCCCTTGGTGACGATCTCGGCGCGCAGCGTGCCCTTGCAGCCTCCCTCGACCGCGCCGTTGGTGGGTTCGAGCAGGACGGCGAAGTCGGCGTCCAGGGTCTCCGGCCGGTCGCGGACCAGGTGGGCCAGCCCGTTGAACTCGCCGTCGATCTCCTCGCCCTCGTAGAAGACGAAGGTGACGTCGCGGGACGGCTCGCGGACCTGCTGGGCGAGCCGGAGCTGCACGGCGACGCCGCCCTTCATGTCGACCGTGCCCCGGCCGACCAGCTCGTCGCCGAGCCGCTGCGTGGGCAGGTTCGGCGGGTCGGTGAGGGGGACGGTGTCGATGTGGCCGGCGAGCACGACGCGTTCCTCGCGACCCAGCTCGGTCCGCGCCACCACCGTGTTGCCGTGGCGGGTGACGGTGAGGTGGTCCAGCGGGCGCAGCGCCGCCTCGATCGCGGTCGCGACGGCATCCTCGTCCAAACTCACCGACGCGATGTCGCAGAGGGCCGCGGTGAGGGTGACGACGTCGGCGTCGAGGTCCAGCTCGGGCATGCCCGCAGGCTAGCGCCCACCCGTTTTCAGGCCGCCGAGAGGCCAGTTTCGGCCGCTCTGACCCGGCTCAAAGCGGCCGAAGCTGGCCGCTCGGCCGCTTGGGGGCGGGCGGTGTGGGGGCGCCTGGCTAGGCTGCCGCCATGACCAGACCCGGACTCCGCCAGGCCTGGGGTGACGGCGTCGCCACGGTGACGACGGACTCCTCCCCGCGGCCCGGCGTCGTCCTCGACACCTGGTACCCCGCTCCGGCCCTCGGCGACCCCACCGACGCGGACGGCGAGCCGCCCCGCGCCCTGCGCGCGCTCGTCGACGAGGACACGATGCGGCATACCCGCCGTGAGGTGGTCCGGACCGTCGTCGACCTCGACGCTCCCCCGGACGGCGCCGCCGACGCCTACCTGCGCCTGCACCTGCTGTCGCACCGCCTGGTGCAGCCGAACACGATCAACCTCGACGGGATCTTCGGGCAGCTCGCGAACGTTGTGTGGACGAACCGCGGACCCTGCCTCCCCGAGGGCTTCGAGGCCGTGCGCCTGTCGTTGCTCGCCGACGGGCCGGTCGAGGTCCGCTCCGTCGACAAGTTCCCGAGGATGACCGACTATGTGCTGCCGACCGGCGTTCGCATCGCCGACGCCGACCGCGTACGCCTCGGCGCCCACCTCGCCGAGGGCACCACGGTCATGCACGAGGGTTTTTGCAACTACAACGCGGGCACCCTCGGCGTCTCGATGGTCGAAGGCCGCATCGTCCAGGGCGTCGTCGTCGACGACGGGTCCGACGTCGGCGGCGGCGCCTCCATCATGGGCACCCTCTCCGGGGGCGGCACCGACCGGGTCCGGGTCGGCAAACGCTGCCTGCTCGGGGCCCAGTCCGGCCTGGGGATCTCCCTGGGTGACGACTGCGTGGTCGAGGCCGGCCTCTACGTCACGGCCGGCACCAAGGTCACGCTCCCGGACGGCGCCGTCGTCAAGGCGCGCGAGCTCTCCGGCCGCGACAGCCTGCTGTTCCTCCGCAACTCGGTCACCGGCACCGTCGAGGCGCGCGACCGGTCCGGCACGGGCATCCGGCTGAACGATGTCCTTCACGCCAACGTCTGACCGACGGTCCCGCGACGTCGACCAGCGCACCCGCCGCCGCGACGGCCGGCGCCGTCGATGGGTCGCGCCGGTCACCATCCTCGTCGTCCTCGGGATCGTCGCGGGGTCGTTCTACGCCGTCTGGACCAAGCTGCAGAACGAGCTGTTCTCCCCGAGCTGCACCGCGACCACCTCCGCCGGGCCGGCCACGTTCAGCCCGGAGCAGGTCGCCAACGCCGCCCTCATCGCGGCCATCTCTGACAAGCGCGGACTGCCACCGCGGGCCGCATCGATCGCCATCACGACGTCGATCCAGGAGTCGAAGCTGCGCAACCTCAACTATGGCGACCGCGACTCCGTGGGCCTGTTCCAGCAGCGACCGAGCATGAAGGTCTGGGGCACCCGCGAGCAGATCCTCGACCCGGTGCACTCGACCAACGTCTTCTACGACGCGCTGGTCAAGGTCGACGGCTACGAGTCGATGGTCATCACCGAGGTCGCCCAGAAGGTCCAGAAGAGCGCCTACCCCGACGCCTACGCCGACCACGAGCAGGAGGGCCGGTCCCTCGCCTCGACGCTGCGGGGCCAGACCCCCGCGGGTTTCGTATGCCAGCTGCGGCCGGCCACGACGGTCTCCCCCGCCGCGACGGTCGCCGCCGACCTCGATGCCCAGCTCGGGGTCAAGGCCGCGGTCGACGGCTCCACCCTGACGATCTCGGCGCCGTCGGACCAGCTCGCCTGGGCGGCCGGCCAGTGGGGCGTGGCGCGGGCCGAGGCCTACGGGGTCGACCGCGTGCAGGTCGGCGACCGCGCGTGGGTCAGGGGAACCGGCGGCTCGGCCGACGCGTGGTCGACCGGAGAGAGCGCACCCTCGCCGACGACCGTGACGATCCGCCTGGCCACCCCCTCCCCCTGAGGACACGGCGGGAATGGTCTGCCCGCCCAACGACTTGACGCAGTCATGACGATCTCCTCCCTCGACAGCATCGACGTGGTCCGGCGTTCGCAGGACCGGTTCGCGTCGATCCTCGGCACCCTCCCGGCGGACCAGGTCTCCGCTCCCTCCTACGACGACGAGTGGAGCATCGCCGACGTCGCCTCCCATCTGGGCAGCCAGGCCGAGATCTTCAACCTCTTCCTCGATGCCGGCCTCGAGGGTGCCGAGCCCCCGAGCCACGACGCGTTCCTCACCATCTGGGACCGCTGGAACGCCAAGCCGCCGGCCGACCAGGTCGCCGACAGCGTCGCGGCCAACGAGAGCCTCGTCGCCCGGATCGAGGACATCCCGGCCGACGACCGCGGCGCGTTCGCCGTGGAGATGTTCGGTGGGACCCGCGACCTCGGCGCCCTGACCGCCATGCGACTCAGTGAGCACGCCGTCCACACGTGGGACATCGCCGTCGCGCTCGACCCGGAGGCCACCGTCGCGCCGGAGGCCGTGGGACTGCTGGTTGACCAGCTCCCGGGGACCGCGAGCCGCGGCAAGTCCGTGCCCGGCGCCGCGCCCCTCGTCGTCACCACGACGGACCCGGCCCGCACCTACCGCATCACGTTCGAGCCGGACCTGTCCGTCCAGCTCGTCGACGGCGTCGCCGCCGCGGACCTGACCCTCCCGGCCGAGGCCTTCATCCGGCTGGTCTACGGCCGGCTCGACCCCGCGCATACCCCGTCGTCC
The DNA here is from genome assembly GCA_963757225.1 of uncultured Actinomycetota bacterium. GTDB lineage: Bacteria > Actinomycetota > Actinomycetes > Actinomycetales > Dermatophilaceae > Lapillicoccus. The sequence continues at coordinate 103,096 of CAVWQU010000016.1, read as the reverse complement.
GTCACCGGCGACACGGGGCGCCTCGCCGACCTGCGTAAGGCGTTCCCGGGCTTCTGATCCGCGTTCTGACCGCGCTCAGCGGTTGTTGAGCTCCACGTAGTCGCGCTCGGTCGCGCCGATGTAGACCTGGCGCGGCCGGCCGATCTTGGTCTCCGGGTCCTCGATCATCTCGCGCCACTGGGCGATCCAGCCGGGCAGCCGGCCGATCGCGAAGAGCACCGTGAACATCTTGTTCGGGAAGCCCATGGCCTTGTAGATGAGCCCGGTGTAGAAGTCCACGTTGGGGTAGAGCTTGCGCTCGATGAAGTAGTCGTCGGAGAGGGCGATGCCCTCGAGCTGCTTGGCGATGTCGAGCATCTCGTCGTCGCCGCCCAGCTTGCTGATGATCTCGTCGGCGGTCTCCTTGATGATCGCCGCGCGCGGGTCGTAGTTCTTGTAGACCCGGTGCCCGAAGCCCATCAGCCGGACGCCGTCCTCCTTGTTCTTCACCTTCTTCATGAAGGTGTCGACGTCGTAGTCGGCGCTCTGGATCTTCTCGAGCATCTCCAGCACGGCCTGGTTGGCGCCGCCGTGCAGTGGGCCGAACAGCGCGTTGATCCCCGCGGAGACGCTGGCGAACATGTTGGCCTGAGCGGAGCCGACGAGCCGCACCGTCGACGTCGAGCAGTTCTGCTCGTGGTCGGCGTGCAGGATGAGCAGGAGGTCGAGCGCCTTGACGATGGTCGGGTCGATCTCGTAGGGCTCGGCCGGGAACCCGAAGGTCATCCGCAGGAAGTTCTCGGTCAGCGACAGCGAGTTGTCGGGGTAGAGGAACGGCTGCCCGACCGACTTCTTGTGCGCGTAGGCGGCGATGGTCGGCAGCTTCGCGAGCAGCCGGACCGTGGAGAGCTCGACCTGCTCCTTGTTGAAGGGGTCGAGGCTGTCCTGGTAGAAGGTCGACAGCGCCGAGACCGCCGACGACAGCACCGGCATCGGGTGCGCGTCGCGGGGGAACCCGGAGAAGAACGCCTTGAGGTCCTCGTGCAGCATCGTGTGCCGGCGGATCCGGTCCTCGAACTCCGCCAGCTGGTTCTGGCTCGGCAGCTCGCCGTAGATGAGCAGGTAGGACACCTCGACGAACGAGGACTTCTGCGCGAGCTGCTCGATCGGGTAGCCGCGGTAGCGCAGGATGCCCGCGTCACCGTCGATGTAGGTGATGGCGCTCTTGCACGACGCGGTGTTGACGAAGCCGGCGTCGTAGGTGACCGTGCCGGTGTCCTTGAGCAGACTCGAGATCCCCAACGCGTCGGCACCGTCGGTGGCTTGGACACCGGGCAGGGTCAGGCTCTTGTCCTCGACGGTGAGCTTGGCCTCGGCTACATGGCTGGTCACTGGTGGCATACCTCCGCTTCGCGGTCGCCGCTGGTTCGACGTTGCGCCCACGCTACCGCGCAGTAGCCGACGGCCTGTATGCGGAGTCCCCCGGTGCTGATCCCCTCGGCCGCGGGACGATGGACAGGAACGAACCCCGAAAACGAGCCGAAGCGGGCCGAAAACCGGGATCGTTCCTGTCCATCGTCCCGCCGGGGCCTCCGGTAGACCTCACCAGCGGGAGGCCGCTGCCCCGATGCGCTCGTCCGTGGCCGTCAGGGCCACCCGCACGTGCTGGGCCCCGGCCGCGCCGTAGAACGTCCCCGGCGCGACGAGAACGCCGCGGTCGGCCAGCCACCCGACACTGGTCCAGGCGTCTTCGCCCCGCGTGGACCAGAGGTAGAGCCCCGCCTCGGACGCGTCGATTCGGAAGCCGGCCCGCTCCAGCGTCGTTCGCAGGGAGAGCCGCCGGGACGCATACCGCTGCTTCTGCTCGGCGACGTGCGCGTCGTCGCCGAGAGCGGCGACCATGGCGCGCTGGACGGGCCACGGGACGATCATCCCGGCGTGCTTGCGCACCTCGAGCAGCTGTCGCACCAGGGCGACGTCGCCGGCCACGAACGCGGCTCGGTAGCCGGCGAGGTTGGACTGCTTGGACAGCGAGTACACCGCGAGCAGCCCCTCGTGGCTCCCGTCGCATACCGCGGGGTCGAGGATGCTCGGCACCGGGGCGTCCGACCAGCCGAGCTCGGCGTAGCACTCGTCGGACGCCACCACGACGCCGTTGGCGCGGGCCCACGCCACGACCTTGGCCAGGTGCGCCGCGCCGAGGACCGCGCCGGTGGGGTTGCTCGGGCTGTTGAGCCAGAGCAGCTTCGGCCGCGTCGCGGTGGTCTGTGGACCGTAGGCCGCGAGCCCGTCGACGACCACCGGGGTCGCACGAGCGAGCCGGGCACCGACGTCGTAGGTGGGGTAGGCGACCGCGGGGATGCCGACGACGTCGTCCGCGCCGAGGCCGAGCAGCGTCGGCAGCCAGGCGACCAGCTCCTTGCTGCCCATGGTGGGCAGCACGCCGTCCGGGTCGACGCCGGGGACCCCCCGCCGGCGGGCGAACCAGCCGGCAACCGCCTCGCGCAGGTCCGGCGTCCCCCACGTCTGCGGGTAGCCGGGCGCATCCGCTGCCGCGGCCAACGCCTCGCGCACCAAGGTGGGCGTCGGGTCCACCGGCGTGCCCACGGACAGGTCGACGATCCCCTCAGGATGCGCCTGCGCGACCTTCTTGTACGGCTCGAGCGTGTCCCAGGGGAAGTCGGGGAGCTCCGCGCCGAGCTGGCGGCTCACTCGTCGTGTTCTTGCGGCGGCAGCGCCTCGATGATCGGGTGGTCCTTGGCGATGATCCCCATCTTGGCCGCGCCGCCCGGGCTGCCGAGGTCGTCGAAGAACTCGACGTTGGCCTTGTAGTACTCGGCCCACTGCTCCGGCACGTCGTCCTCGTAGTAGATCGCCTCGACCGGGCACACCGGCTCACACGCGCCGCAGTCGACGCACTCGTCCGGGTGGATGTACAGCGACCGCTCGCCCTCGTAGATGCAGTCGACCGGGCACTCTTCGATACAGGCCTTGTCCTTCAGGTCGACACACGGTTGGGCGATGACGTAGGTCATGGAACTGCAGTCCTCCTGCGCGGCGGATGTTCAGTGCCTAGTATGCCGAGTCGCCGCCCTTCTCGCGGTGTCGGGGTCGCGAGCGCGGCCGTGCTGATCGCCACATCTGCCCGCCGCATCTCATCGCCACATCGACCAGGGGACCTTTCGATGACCGTGCCCGACCGTCCGGAGCAGGTGGGCCGGCGCGTCGTCGTGCGGTACCGGCGGCCCGCGGGCTCGCACCCGCCCCTCACCGACGTCATCGGGGTGGTCACGGCGGTCGACGAACACGGGCTGACGGTCGAGGCGACGGCCGGTCCGGTGCACGTCCGACGGGCCGATGTCGTCGTCGTCAAGGCGGTGCCGCCCGCTCCCGTCCGACGGGGCCGCCCGCACACGGCGATCTCGACCCTCGACCTCGAACGCCTCATGGCCGACGGCTGGCGCGCCGTGGAGGAGGAGTGGCTGGGCGACTGGATGCTGCGCGCGTCCTCCGGGTTCACCGGTCGGGGCAACTCCGTTCTGCCGCTTGGGGACTCGGGATCATCGATGGAGAGCTCCGTTGAGCACGTCGAGGAGTGGTATGCCGCGCGCGGACTGCCGTCGCAGGTGCACCTCGACCTCCCGTCGACTCGCGACGCGGCCGACGACCCGCTCGGGATGCTCCTGCTCGAGCGCGGGTACCGCGTCGTCACGCCGACGGTCGTCATGACGGGGGCGTCCTCCGACATCGACCTCCTACGGGACGGCGCCGCACCCGTGCACGTCTCGGCGTCCCTCGAGCCCGAGTGGCTGGCGACCTACGAGAAGCAACGAAGCACCCTGCCGGGCGTCACCGAACAGCTGCTGACGGGCTCGCCGGGACAGCTGTTCCTCTCGACGGCCGACCGGTCCGGGGCGCTCACCGCGGTCGCCCGGATGTCGGTCCACCCCGGATGGGCGGGCCTCCAGGCCCTCTGGGTGGACCCGGCGCTGCGGGGGCGCGGGCTGGGCAGGACCGTCGTCCACGCCGCGGGACTGCTGGCCCGGCAGCGGCGGATGCCGTCCATGTACCTGCAGGTGGAGGCCGAGAACGAGGTCGGGATCGGGCTCTACGAGTCCGAGGGCTTCCGGCCGCACCACCGGTACGCCTACCTGCGCCGGGACGGCTGAGCGACGGAGGACGGGGCTCAGTTCTGGTGGTTCGGGTTCGTGCAGACGACCCGATCCTCGGGCTGGTAGTGCGTGGAGTAGCTCTCGCGCCGCACCTCGGCGCCACCCTGCTTGACCACCCGCGTCACCGTGACGTCGAATCCCGGCACCATGTCCGGCTGGGGTACGCAGGTGGCCTTGTTGTCGGTGATGGTCTTCCCGGGCTTCACGTTGGTCCGCGGGCCCTTGACCGCCTCGACGTCGTAGACCTTGGTGCTCCACACCCGGCCGTGCACCTGGCTGTCGGCCACCCACATCTGGATGAGCATCGCGTGCGGGGTGCTGTTGGTGAACGTGTTGTCGACGCTGGGCCAGTACACGGTCGCCTCGCGCCCCTCGGGGTAGCGCGAGATGTAGAAGGTATGCGGCGTGTGCTCGACGAGCGTGGCGCCGGAGAACCACGCGAGGTTGTAGACCACCGTCGAGACCTGGGAGATCCCGCCACCGACACCCTTGACCAGGCGGCCGCCCTCGATGACGTAGCCCTCGCGGTAGCCCTTGGCCTCCGTCCGCTCGCCGAGGATCCCGTTCAGGCTGAACGTCGCTCCCGGTGTGAGCAGGGTGCCGTTGATGGTGTTGGACGCCGTGACGAGGTTGGCGGTGCGCGACGGGTTGTAGGGGAACCGCGAGTCGAACGAGGCCACCAGCTCCTTCACGCCGAGGGCCTGCGCGGCTGCCGTCGTGAGGGACGGCGTGGACGTGGTCGTGCTCAACCGGGCGGCCCGGTCCGGCGCGGTCAGCGCCGCGGCGACCACGTCGGCCGCGGCGGCGGGGTCGACGCCAACGCCGTCGACCGACGGCAGGACCTTCGGTGCGTCGTTCTCGATGACGATCCGGGCGTCCTGCTCCTTGGGCAGGACCGCGCCCAGAGCCTCGTTGACGAGCGCGCCCAGCTTGGCCTTGTCGACGACCGGACTGAGCCCGCCCTCGGCGGACGGTGCCATCGACAGCGCCGCGCCGAACCGGTCCGGTGCCAGGGTCGCCGTGGCGGTCCCGGCGACGAGAGTCACCGGACCCGACATGGCCGGCCGCGCGAACGAGCTCAGCGCCGCCTCGACCTCCTCCTGGGTGACGCCGGGCGGCGTCGTCGTGGCGGATGCGGTGACGGCAGTGGTCCGCGGGTAGGCCGCGGCCAGCTGCCTCACCAGCGGGTCGACCGGGACCGTCACGCCGGTGACGGCCGGCACACCGGTCGCCGTACCGTTCGCGAACGACACAGCGCCGTCCTTCGGGGCGACCTGCGCCGCCTCGGCCTTGGCGCTCACGGCCGCGGTGAGCCGGGCCTCGTCGACGGTGGTGAGCACGGGGCGGTCGGCGCTCCCGCTGAGCTGCTGCCAGATCCGGACCGGGTCGAGCGTGAACCCCGAGACGCCGTCCAACGTGTCGGCGATGTCCAGGGAGAGCCCGGCCTCGGCCGGCTCCACCGAGAAGGTCCGCCCGGTGCTGCCCACCGTCACGACCATCTCGGCGGTGGCCACGCCCGCGAGCTGCTGCTCGAGGCGCGTCACCGCTTCCTCGCGGGACAGCCCGCCGACGTCCACGCCCTCCACCGACGCGGTGGTCGGCACCTGACGGCCGACCACGAAGGCCAGGATCAGGTACGCGATGGCGAGCACCGCAAGCCCCGCTCCGGCCCACAGCGCTGCCCCGGCACGGCCCTTCGGCACGGTCTCGTCGCTCCCTTCCGCCCTCCGAGCTTGGCCCCCCAAGCGCCGGCCCATGTCGTCAGGACTCTACGGGCCCGCGTCGCCGAACGCCGAGGTCGGCCCGGGCCGAGCCGCGAGCGCGGCCCGCCAGAGGTGCATCGTGGCGTAGGAGCGGAAGGGCGACCACCGTTCGGACTGCGACAGGTCGGCGCCGAGCACCTCGGCGCCCTGCCGGACGACGAGGTCCGTCGTGAGCAGGACGTCCGCGTCATGGGCGATCCGCATTGCGACGTAGTCCGCGGTCCACGGGCCCACCCCGCGCAGCGCGAGGAGATCGGCCCGCAGGGTTCGACGGTCGCGGCCGGTCGACAGGTCGAGTGATCCGCCGGCGACATCGGCAGCGGCCGCCACGACCGCCTCCACCCGGTTGCGCGGACCGGTCAGGACCTCCCGACCCCGTTCGGCGACGACCGCCGCCGAGGGCATCAGCCGCCAGTCGTCCATCCCCTCGACCGGCTCGCCCAGGGCGGCCACCAGCCGCGACAGGTGGGTCCGGGCGGCGGCCAGGGAGATCTGCTGGCCCACCATGGTCCGCAGCAGCACCTCCCAGCCATCGAGGGCTCCGGGTACGCGAACGCCGGGGGCGGCCGCCACCGCGGGCGCCAGCGCCGGGTCCCGGCCGAGGTGCTCGGCCACGGCCGCGACATCGGTGTCGAGGTCGAGGAGCGACCGTATGCGGGTCAGCAGCTCTGGCGCGGGCCGGCCGAGGCGCGCCGACGACACCGTGACCGCACCGGGATGAGCAGCGAAGTCCAGCGACAGGACGTCGGGCCCGTCGAGGGTGCGGACGGCACACGCATACCGGCCGTCCGCATACCTCTCGGCTCCGGTCACCGAGTGCGCCGAGAGGTACCACGTCATCCACGGCCGGTCGTAGGGCGCGGGGAGTGCCAGGCCGACCCCGGTCACGTCAGGCCAGCGTGTCGTAGCGACCGCGGTAGTAGACCAATGCGTCGCCCGCCCGGTCGCTGATCTCCACCGCGCGCACCCGCCCGACGACGATGGTGTGGTCGCCGCCGGGGTAGGCGTCCGTCGTCTCGCACTCCAACGTGGAGAGCGACTCGTCGAGCAAGGCCACCCCGGTGACTCCCCGGTGGATGGCGACGCGCTCGAGCTGGCCGTGCAACGGGCGACCGCGCGTGGCCAGCCAGTCGGCGGTGGCCCGCGCGGTGGACGGGAGGATGCTGACCCCCCAGACGCCGCTCTCCACGATGGCGTCGTGGAACCGCGCCTCGCGCTCGACGCAGACCAGGACGAGCAGCGGCTCCAGCGAGACCGACGCGAGCGCGTTGGCGGTCATCGCGTGGTCGACGACGCCGAGGCGGCTGGTGACGATGGTGACCCCGGTCGCGAGCCGCCCGACCGCCAGCCGGTAGACGTCGGATGAGGGCTCCCGGTAGGGCTCGAGATGCGCGGCGCTCACGAGGCCACCGCGACCTCGTCGCGGATCTGGGTGACCAGGCGGTGCACGAAGGCCATCTTGTCCAGCACCCGCGGGGACAGCGCGAAGGGGTACAGGTCGCGGTGCCCCATCGAGCGATTCACCATGTTCAGGGCCCACGCCAACGGGATCCAGAGCTCGACGAGCCGGGTGAAGCCGCCGGGGCCGTTCATCGGACTGGCCGCCGTCGACCCGGCGGGTGCGAAGCCGAAGGCCGCGGCGGTGTCGACGGTGTCGCGGATGTGCAGGTAGTGGGCGAAGGTCTCAGCCCAGTCCTCGGCGGGGTGCATCGTGGCGTAGGACGAGACGTAGTCCGACTCCCATCCGCCCGGAACCCCTTGCGAGTAGTGCCGATCCAGGGCCGCCTGGTAGCTCGCTCCCGGGTCGCCGAACAGGATCCGGAACTCCTGTCGGGCAGCGACGTCCCCGACGAGGACGGCGAAGTAGTAGTGCCCGATCTCGTGCCGGAAATGGCCGAGGAGCGTGCGGTACGGCTCGTCCATCGAGATCCGCAGCTGCTCCCGGTGCACGTCGTCACCCTCGGCGAGGTCGAGCGTGATGACCCCCGAGTCGTGGCCAGTGGTCACGGCGACCTGGTGGCTGGACAGCAGGTCGAACGCGAGGCCCTTCTGGGGGTCCGCGCGCCGGTCGGTGATGGGCAGGCCCAGCTCGACCAGCTCGACCACCAGGCGCCGTTTGGCCCGCTCCGCTGCCACGAACGCCGGCATCTCCGGGTCGCCGTCGGCCGGGCGGGTCCGGGTCAGCGAGCAGGACCGACAGAGCGTGCCACCGGTGGCGACGACCCAGTTGCAGCCGGCGGTGTCGAGGTTGGCGCACATGCTGCCCGACGACTCGCCGGCGACCGTGCCCTCGCGGTCGACCACGACGAAGTCGAGCAGGTCGAGGTCGAACCCGACACCGTTGGAGCAGGCGAGGCAGACCGAGTTCTCGAACGCCAGCCGCTGGCCGCAGTGAGGGCAGGCGAAGTCACGCACGACCGACGAGCCTAACCCGTGCTAGTCAGCGCCCAGCAGGCCGCTCTCGACGACCCCGGTCGCGATCCGCTCGCCCGTCGCCGGGTCGACCCGGATGAACGCCTCGCGGCCGGCCAACCGCGCGGCCACGTCGTTGGTCAAGGCGTAGTACCCGCCGGGCCAGACCCGCAGCTGGGTCCGGTGCGCGTCGAGGGCCTCGATCTGCGCGGGCAGGTGCACCGGGTCGACCACGACGTGAGTGACGAGGTCGTCCGCCACGGTCGAGGAGATCATCGGGTCGTCGTCGGCGGGATAGGCGAGGCCCAGGTCCGGCGGGACGTGCTCCCGCAGCCAGCGCCGGTCGGGGACCACCCAGGACCGTGGGCTGTGGATGTGGAACGCGTATGCGGGTCGCTCGCCGGCGGCCAGCTGCCGTAGCGCCGCCATGGTGACCCGGTGGGTCTGCACGTGGTCCGGGTGCTCGTACCCTCCGGTCGGGTCGTAGGTGACGACGACGTCGGGACGCAGCGCGCGGATGTGGTCCGCGACCAACGCACCGACCTCCTCGACGTCCGCCGCCCCGAACGCGCGGGGGTGCTCGGCCGACGGCATCCCGGCCATGCCGGTGTCGCGGAACAGGGAGAGCCGGCCGGTGGCCGCGTCGGCACCGAGGACCGCGTGGTGCACACCGAGGCGGCGTAGCGCCTCACGCACCTCGCCGAGCCGGAACGGAGCCAGCGGGTCGCCCTCGGCGCCCTGGAGGTGAGCCAGCTCAGGCGGGACGACCTCACCCTCCTCACCGAGCGTGCAGGTGAGCACGTGCACCTCGTCGCCGAGGGCGACGTGATGCGCCATGGTGATCCCGCAGGTGAGGGTCTCGTCGTCCGGGTGGGCGTGGACGAACAGCAGCCGGCTCATCATGCGCGGAGCGAAGCGAAGAACGTCGTGGGATGACGATCAGATGATCTTGCGTTCCTCGGGGAAGTGGCAGGCCACCCGGTGGCCCGGCGCCTTCTCGACCGGCAGCGGCACCTCGTCGGCGCACTTCTGCTGCGCCTTGGGGCACCGGGTCCGGAACACGCAGCCGCTCGGCGGGTTCTGCGGTGACGGCAGGTCGCCCTTGAGGAGGATGCGGTCCTTCATGGCCTCCTTGTTCGGGTCCGGGGTCGGGACCGCGGAGAGGAGGGCGTGGGTGTAGGGGTGCAGCGGGTGCTCGTAGAGCGTGTCGCGCGGCGCCTCCTCCATCACCTTGCCGAGGTACATCACGACGACGCGGTCGGAGATGTGCCGGACGACGGACAGGTCGTGGGCGATGAACACGTAGGCGAGGTTCTGCTCGTTCTGGATCTCCTCGAGCAGGTTGATGACCTGCGCCTGGATCGACACGTCGAGGGCCGACACCGGCTCGTCGCAGACGATGAGCTGCGGCTTCAGGGCGATGGCCCGTGCGACGCCGATGCGCTGGCGCTGGCCACCGGAGAACTCGTGGGGGTAGCGGTTGTAGTGCTCCGGGTTGAGCCCGACGCGCTCCATGAGTCCCTGGACGGTCTTCCGGGTTCCGCCCTCTGGCTTGATGCCCTGGATGTCGAAGGGAGCGGCGATGATCGACCCGATCGTCTGCCGGGGGTTCAGGGAGCCGTAGGGGTCCTGGAACACCATCTGCATCTCGCGGCGCAGCTTGCGCAGGTCGTTGCCGCTGATGTTCGTGATGTCCTTGCCGGCGAACTCGATGGTGCCGCCGGTCGGCTCGAGCAGCCGCAACAGCGTGCGGCCCGCGGTCGACTTGCCACAGCCGGACTCACCCACCAGACCGACGGTCTCCCCCGGCCACAGGCTGAGGTCGATCCCGTCGACCGCCTTGACCGGGGCGTCCACATGCTTGATGAGCGTCTGGCGGTACTGCGGGAAGTGCTTCTGCAGCCCGGTGATCTTCGAGCAGCGGCGGACCGGTGAAGGCCGAGCTCTCGACGATCCGGCCGGTGTCGGCGTCGCGGACGATGACCACCTCGTCGACGTCGACCGGAGCCGTGCCCTGGGAGTCGTCGGGCGTCGTCGCCTCGGTGAACTCCTCGGTGGTGGCATCGGCCGGAAGGCTGTGCGGAGCGTCCTCCGCGACCTCCTGCGACACCCGCGCGGCCTCGAGCTCGGCGCTCGGCGCCACCCGCTCGTCGGGGTGCTCGGCGAGCCGAGCCCGCTCCTCCGCCGCCTGCTCGGGGGTCAGCTCGTTGTCGTCCGCGCCCTCCGGGGTCGGGCGGGGGGCGAAGCGGCTGTCTTTCTCAGCCTGCTCCGTGTCGTCGTAGGGTCCGGGGGTCGCGCCGAGGATGTTGCCCTCGCGGCGGTCCTCGCGCTGCTCCGGGTTGTCGGCCTCGTTGTCGTGGGTGCTCATGGGGTCCTCCTCAGAGCCGCGGCTTGACGTCGGTCTCGTAGAGCTCGCGCCGTCGCGGCGGGGGGATGTGGCACCGCACCAGGTGCTCGCCGCCGGCATCGTCCAGCCCAGGGACCTTGGTCTTGCAGTCGTCGTCAGGCACCTCCGAGCGGTACCCGCAGCGCGGGTGGAACGCACAGCCGGACGGCACGTTGATCAGTGAAGGCGGGTTGCCCGGGATCGGGTCGAGACGCTCCTTGCGCACCCGGTCGAGGCGCGGCATGGACGTCAGCAGGCCCCACGCATACGGGTGCTCGGGGGTGTAGAAGACCTGGTCGACCGTGCCGTGCTCGACGGCCTTGCCGCCGTACATGACGAGGATCTCGTCGGCCATCTCCGCGACGACGCCGAGGTCGTGCGTGATCATGATGATCGCCGAGCCGAACTCCTGCTGCAGGTCGCGCATGAGGTCGAGGATCTGCGCCTGGACGGTCACGTCCAGGGCGGTCGTCGGCTCGTCGGCGATGAGCAGCGACGGGTCGTTGGCCAGGGCCATGGCGATCATCGCGCGTTGGCGCATACCGCCGGAGAACTCGTGCGGGTACTGGTCGTAGCGCTTCTTGGGGTTCGGGATGCCGACGCGGCCGAGCAGGTCGATGGTGCGGTTCTTGGCCGCGGCCTTGGACATGTCCGAGTGGTGCACCCGGATGCCCTCGACGATCTGCGTGCCCACCGTGTAATAGGGGTGCAGCGCCGACAGCGGGTCCTGGAAGATCATCGCCATCTTGTTGCCGCGCAGTTTGCGCAGCCGCTCGGTGCTGACCGTCATGAGGTCCTCGCCGTCGAGGAAGATCGACCCCGAGGTCTGGGCCCGGCTGCGGCGGTGCAGGCCGAGGATGGCCTGGCTGGTCACCGACTTGCCCGAACCGGACTCGCCGACGATCCCGATGGTCTGCCCTCGGTCGAGCGTGAAGCTCAGGCCGTCGACCGCCTTGACCAGGCCGTCGTCGGTCGGGAAGTGGACCTTGACGTCCCGCAGCTCGAGGTAGCCAGCAGCGGTGGCGGCGGAGCCGGCTGCGGGAGCCTGTGCGGTGGTGGTCGCGTCACGCAGTGCCATGGTGGTGCTCTCCTTCGACCCTGGGTGTCGGCCGGCGGTCAGGTTCTGGGGGTCCGCTGGGTTGCGGTCCGTCAGGACAGTCTTACCCGGGGGTCGATCACACCGTAGAGCACGTCGACCACGAGGTTCGCGATGACGATGAAGAACGACGCCACGACGACGACGGCGACGATGATCGGCAGATCGCTGTTGTTGATCGCCTGGATGGAGTTCCAGCCCAGTCCGGTGAAGTTGAAGACCTGCTCGCTGATGATCGCACCGCCGAGGAGGCCACCGAGATCGAGACCCGCGGCGGTGACGATCGGCGTGAGGGCGGCGCGCAGGCCGTGGCGACGGATGACCGTCGTCTCCTTGACACCCTTGGCGCGAGCAGTACGGATGTAGTCCTCGGACATCGTCTCGAGCATGTAGGCGCGGGTCAGCCGAACGTAGCTGGCGGCGAACACAGCGGCGAGGGCGAGCGAGGGCAGGAAGATGCCCTGCGCCCACAGCAGCGGGTTGTCGGAGAAGGACGTGTAGACGGGTAGCGGCCACAGCTGCCACTTGATCGACACGAAGGTCAGCAGTAGGACGCCGATGAAGAAGCTGGGCACCGAGTAGCCGACCAGCGCCAGACCGACGAGCAGTCGGTCCGGCCATCGTCCTCGGTTGAGGGCGGCGATGATGCCGAAGAGCACGCCGGTGACAATCCACATGACGAAGGCGCCGATGGCGATCGAGGCGGTGATGGGCAGCGCCTCCTTGACGATGTCGGTGACGCACTTCGTCTTGACGGTGGAATACCCGAGGGAGGGGGCGTCACAGTGCGTGACGAGCTGCGGGGTCTTCGCCTTGACCTCCGGGTCGGAGGGGTAGTCAGCCCCGACGAAGAGGCCCTTGAGGAAGTTGAACCACTGCACGGGGACGGGCTTGTCGTAGCCCATCTTGATCCGGTTGCCCTCGATCACCGCGGGAGTGCAGCTCTTGCCGCACGTCAGCGACGCGGGATCGATGGGTGAGGCGAAGAAGATGAGGAACGTCGTCGCACTGATGACGAGGAGCATGACCACGACGGAGACGAGCCGCCGCACGATGTAGAAGAACATGGCGCAGACCCGATCGGGCCACTCACCTGCCTCTCAGGACGTTCCGGTTTCACGGCCGTGCCGGGCGGGAGCCTCGTCTCCCGCCCGGCACGACCGTGTGGTGTCAGTGGTGTCGCGCCGGGGTGTCCGTCCGGGTGAGCCGGAGCCCGACCCGGACGGACCTCACGTCACTTGACCGAGACGGTGGCGAGGTCGATGTACCCACCGAACTGCGCGTTCACCTGCGGCACCCTTCACGCCGGAGCCGTTCACGAAGGTGAACTTCTGGCTGACCAGCGGGATGACTCCGCCGTCGACGCTGATCTGCTTGTCGATGTCGCCCCAGGCCTTCTCGCGGGCGTCGGCGTCTGCGATCAGGTAGGCCGGTCGATCGCCTTGTTGACGGCGTCGCTGTTGTACCAGCCGTAGTCCTGGTTCGAGCTGGTCGGCGTCAGGTTGACCCGGCCGTCGAACAGCGGCGGGAGCACCGTTGAGCCGGACGGCCAGTCAGCACCCCAGCGAAGCGTAGAACGCATCGCGGTTCTTGAACGACACGTTCGAGATCTGGCGGTAGTAGCCGGTGCTGGCGACGCCCTCGAGCGTCACGTTGAAGCCGCCCTGGTCCCACGTCTGCTTCAGCGCCGCGAACGAGGCGTCACGGGTGGCCGTCTTGCGGTAGGCCACCGTGATGTTGATCGGGAGCGTCTTGCCGGCGTCCTGCAGGACCTTCTTCGCCGCGACCGGGTCACCCGCAGTGGGCGCACCGAACGGGTTGGTGTCCTTGTTGTAGCACTTCATCACCGGGTTGCACATGGTGTACGACGGGGTCATGACCTGCTTGCCACCGTTGGCCGTGACGTAGGCGTCACGGTTCGTCGCCATGGCGAAGGCCTGCCGGACCTTGGGGTCCTTCATGACCTCGCTGGTGACGTTCGGCTGCACGTAGTCGACGTAGGGCGCGTCGGTGTTGATCGTGCGGCCGGCCGCGGACGGGTTCGACGCGATCTGCGGCAGCGCCGCCGGCGGGGCCGGTGGTCCACGTGATGGCCGTCTTGTCCTCGCCACCATCGGCGATCAGCCGCTGGTAGACCTGCTCGCTCTGGATGCCCTCGACGTCGACGATCTTGTCGGGGTACGCCTTGCGGACCTTGTCGGTGCTCTCGTCCCAGTTCGGGTTACGGACCCACGTGCCACCCTTGTTCGGGTCGAACGTGCCCTCGAGCATGTACGGGCCGTTGCTGAAGACGTCGAACAGGGACTTGTCGCCCTTGTCCTTGTCCTTGCGGACCGGCGAGTACGCGGCCAGCGACGCCGCGGCGACGTTGAAGTCCGCCCACGGGGTGCCGAAGTGCAGGGTCAGCTTCTGACCCTCACACGTCACCGCCTTGTCGTAAAGCGCCTGGCCGGTGCCCTTGTACGGGCCCTTGTACGCCGACGAGCCATCGGCGTCCTTCGGCACGTCGAGGTACTGGAGGATGTAGGTCGGGCCGTTGGAGATCACATCGGTCGCGAAGGTCCGCGAGATGCCGTACTTGACGTCGTCACAGGTGACCTTCTGGCCGTCCTGCCACTTCGCCGTGTCGACCAGCGTGAACGTCCACGTCTTGCCACCGTCGGACATCGTCCCGGTGTCGGTCGCGAGGTCGGGAACCAGCTTGCTGTCCGCGCCGACCGAGTACGTGGTCGAGGCTCCGAGCGTACGCACGGGCCGCGAACTCGAGGTCCGCGCCGACGTAGCTCTGCTGGGGGTCCAGGCCGTTGTGCGGCCCGAGGTTCAGGGTGTAAAGCGTCCCGCCCTTCTGAGGTGCGGCCGCAGCGCTCGACGTGGCGGACCCACCGCCACCTCCTGAGCTACTGCACGCCGCCGCAGCGAGGGCAACGACCGCGCCAAGGGCGAGACCGGTCGCGCCCTTCCTGGTGCGCATCATGTGTTCTCCTTGTGTGCACTTTCCACCACGAACGGCGTGATGGACCTTCCCGAGACGATTGCCACGGGCTGAACATCGTGACCCGGGTCGGTCACCATGCGGACTGTGGACGGTGACACCGCAGCGTCACCGACGTGGAAGGACACTGTCACGAGCGTCCCGACTTGGGGTCGAGCGCGTCGCGCAGGCCGTCACCGAGCAGGTTGAACGCCAGCACGACGAAGAACACGGCCAGACCGGGGAAGAGGAAGTATGCGGGGTCCGGCAGCGCGTAGTTCACGGAGGCGTTGAGCATCGAGCCCAGCGATGCGGCCGGCGGGTTCAGGCCGACACCGAGGAAGCCGAGCGTCGCCTCGGCGGCGATGTTGGCCGGCATGATGAGCGTCGTGAAGACGAGGATCGGCGCCCAGAGGTGCGGGAGCAGCTCCTTGAAGTAGAGCCGCCCACGCTTGGCGCCCAGGGACTGCGCCGCCTCGATGAACTCGCGCTCGCGCAGGGACAGGACCTGACCGCGGATGATGCGGGCGATCTGCGGGAAGCCGAAGAAGCCGAGCACGACGACCATGAAGACGATCTTGGGTGGCGCCGCGCTCACCGACTGGCCCATGGCGTCGGCGATCAGCTGGACCAGGATCAGCTGGAGGGAGAGCAGCATCAGGGTGCTCGGGAAGCTGAGCACGAGGTCCATGAACCGGCTGATCCACCAGTCGGTGCGGCCGCGGGCGAAGCCGGCGATGATCCCGAGGATGACACCGATGAGCAGCGAGATGATCGTCGCGAGGATCGCCACCGTGAGTGAGGTGGTCAGTCCGGTGAGGATGCGGGCGAAGATGTCGCGGCCGGTGCCGGGCTCGACGCCGAGCGGGTGGTCCCAGCTCATGCCGCCGCCGAAGCCCTCGGGCAGCGACCCGAGGCCGGTCACGAGGTCAGGGTGGTTGAGGTCGGGGTCGATGATCCCGAAGTGGGCCAGGAGCGGCGAGGCGATGGCGAGGATGATGCACAGCGCCGAGGCGAACAGGGCCACCATGGTGACCTTGTCGCGCTTGAGCCGACTCCAGACGATCTGCCACGGGGAACGCCCCTTGATGGCGACGGCGCCGTCGATGGCGGCGGTCTCGGCCGCTTCCAGGATCGCGCCGGTGTCTTCTTGACCCGTACCCGGGGCAATCGTCATCCGTCGTCCTCACTGGTGGGGGCTGGGGCGCAGCTCCGGCGGTCCCGCAGCCGCCTGGAGATCACCTCCCGAACGTCGAAACCATAGACCAGCACGTCCACCTACTGAAACGAGAACGCAATACGTCGCCGGATCGTGACCGAACCATGCCGTCCCTGAGACCTCCCTGGGAGGAGACCGAACCAGGGTGACTCCGGGGGCCGGTGGGAAGCCCGTCGTCAGTGGGTGACGGTGATGCTGGCGAGGTCCGGGAGGCCGCCGAGGAGCGCGCTCACCTGGTAGGCCTGGACGCCGGTTCCGCGCAGCAGCACCCGCTGCCGTTCGGCCAACGGGATCACGTCGCCGGCCGCCGTCAGGGTGGCGTCGAGGTCGCCCCAGGCCCGGTTGCGAGCCGTCGCGTCGGACGTCTCCTCCGCGGCCGTTACCGCGGCCGACAGGGCCGGGTCTCCGAGCGCGTCCACCAGCTCGGGGAGGACGGCTCCGCCGCTGGGATAGGCGGCGGACACCTGCTCGAGAGAGATGTCGACGGCCGCCGGTCCCGTCGTCCGCGGGACGAGCGTCACCGCGAAGCCCGCCTGCTCCCAGCCGGGCAGCAAGGCGGACAGGGCCCGGGTCGCGGCCTCCGACGGCGCATACCCGAGCCGCAGCCGCACCGGGGCGCTGACTCCCGACGCGGTGAGCGCGGACCGCGCCGCCGCCGGGTCGCCGGCGGTCGTGATGCCGATCGGGTCGGCCGCCAGACGGCCGGGGATGCTCCGCGCGAGGACCGACGTGGTCGGGGACATGGGCGACCCCTCGGCCGACGCATACGCCTGCCGGTTCGTGGCCACGGCGAGGGCGCGACGGACCGCCGGGTTGCTCATCGCCGGCGTCCGGACGTCGGGCAGCAGGACGTCGACGACGCCGCTGTCCGGCCGGCTGGTCCGGGCGGCGGCCGCGGGCGCCTGGAGCTGCGCGTCCATGGCGGCCGGCGCGTTCGCGAAGGTGATGGCCGTCGCGTCGTCGCCGGTGCTGTCGAGGAGCCGCTGGGCGACCGTCGTGGTGGGCAGCCCCTCCTCGACCTCGATGACGTCGGGCCAGGCGTCCCGGATCGGGTCGTCGCGTTCGAGCCACTTGCGGTTCCGGACGAACCGGCCGCCCTCGCCGGGCTTCCAGACGCCTTCGAGCATGTAGGGACCGGAGCCGAAGACCGACAACGGGTCGCGGTTGGTGCGGTCGGTGTCCTGGTCCTGCCGGGCCGGCGCGAACGCCGGCAGGGAGACGATCTGGTCGAAGTCGAAGCGGGGCGCCTTGAGGTGGAAGGTGATCTCCGACCCGTTGCAGGTGACCGCCTGGTCGTAGAGGTTCTGGCCGACGCCGGAGTAGGGGCCCTGGTATGCGGACACCACGCGGCCCTGCGCGTCGGTGACCGACGGGATGTCGAGCAGCTCGAGGGCGTACTGCGACCCGCCGGTGATCCGGTCCGTCGCGAAGCTGCGGGACACGCCGTACTTCACGTCGGCGCAGCTGACGAACCGGCCGTCCTGCCAGGGCGCGTCGCTGACCAGGGAGAAGATCCACAGCCGGCCGCCGTCCTGGGCGACCCCCGTCGTCGTCGACAGGTCACCGACCAGTCCCGGGAGGAACCCGGTACCGGAAGGGGCCTGCGCGGTCAGGGTGCGCACGAACGTCCGGACGGCGAAGGCCGACTCCTCCTGGGTGCCGATGCGCTGGGGGTCCCAGGCCTCCACGCGGGAGTCGAGCAGCACGTGCAGCGTCCCGCCCCGCTCGGTCGCGACGGTGTTGGCGTCGGCCTGCTTGGTCGTGCAGGCACCGAGCAGCGCGCAGCCCACCACAAGGGTGGCCGCAAGTCCCCGACGCGCTGCCCGTGCCGTCACCGGCTCATGCTCTCGCGGCGGCCTCGGTCTTCAAGGCCGACCGGGCCCGGGAGGCGGTTCGCGCGCGTTCCGTCTGGTCGAGGACGACCTTGCGGATCCGGATGGCCTCGGGGGTCACCTCCACGCACTCGTCCTCCCGGCAGAACTCCAGCGACTGCTCCAGGCTGAGCGCGCGGGGCGGGACGATCTTCTCGAAGTTGTCCGAGGAGGCCGCCCGCACGTTGGTCAGCTTCTTCTCCTTGGTGATGTTGACGTCCATGTCGTCGGCGCGCGAGTTCTCGCCGACGATCATGCCCTCGTAGACCTCGGTGGTCGGCTCGGTGAACAGGCTGCCGCGCTCCTGGAGGTTGACCATGGCGTAGGCGGTGACCACGCCCGCGCGGTCGGACACGAGGGACCCGCTGGTCCGCGTGGTGATCGCGCCGAACCAGGGCTCATAGCCCTCGAACACGTGGTGGGCGATGCCGGTGCCGCGCGTCTCGGTGAGGAACTCGGTGCGGAACCCGATCAGCCCCCGGGACGGGACGAGGAACTCCATCCGGACCCACCCGGTGCCGTGGTTGGTCATCTGCTCCATCCGGCCCTTCCGGGCCGCGAGCAGCTGGGTGATCGTCCCGAGGAACTCCTCGGGCGTGTCGATGGTCAGCCGCTCGACGGGCTCGTGCAGCTTGCCGTCGACCTCGCGGGTGACCACCTGCGGCTTGCCCACCGTCAGCTCGTAGCCCTCGCGCCGCATCTGCTCGACGAGGATCGCGAGCGCGAGCTCACCTCGGCCCTGGACCTCCCAGGTGTCCGGGCGCTCGGTCGGGAGGATCCGCAGCGAGACGTTGCCGACCATCTCGCGGTCCAGCCGGTCGAGCACCATCCGGGCGGTGACCTTGGATGCCTCGGACCCGGCCCACCATCGGGCTGGTGTTGGTGCCGATGGTCATCGAGATGGCCGGCTCGTCGACGGTGATGAGCGGCAGCGGGATCGGGTCGTCCGGGTCGGCGAGCGTCTCGCCGATGGTGATCTCCGGTATGCCCGCCACGGCGATGATGTCGCCGGGCCCGGCGCTGTCGGCGGGCTTGCGCTCCAGCGCCTCGGTCATGAGCAGCTCGGTGATCTTGACCCGCTGCTGGGTGCCGTCGTGACGACACCACATCACCGTCTGGCCCTTGGCGATGGTGCCGTTGTAGACCCGGAGCAGGGCGAGTCGGCCGAGGAAGTTCGACGAGTCCAGGTTCGTCACGTGCGCCTGGAGCGGCGCCTCGTCGTCGTAGACCGGCGCGGGGACGGTCGACAGGATGGTCGCGAAGAGGGCCTCGAGGTCGGTCCCGTCCGGCTGGGTGCCGTTCTCGGGCTGGGTGAGCGACGCGCGACCGGTCCTCGCCGACGCGTAGACGACCGGGAAGTCCAGCAGGTCGGCCGCGTCGGCGGTGTCGTCCTCGAGCAGGTCGAGGAACAGCTCGGAGGTCTCCTCGACGACCTCGGCGATCCGCGAGTCCGGGCGGTCCACCTTGTTGACACAGAGGATGACGGGTAGCCGCGCCGTCAGCGCCTTGCGCAGGACGAACCGGGTCTGCGGCAGCGGTCCCTCCGAGGCGTCGACGAGCAGGACGACGCCGTCGACCATGCTCAGGCCGCGCTCGACCTCGCCGCCGAAGTCGGCGTGCCCGGGGGTGTCGATGATGTTGATCGTCACCCCGCCGGGAAGGCCCGCCTCGGCCGCCGACTTGCCGCGATAGTGGACCGCGGTGTTCTTGGCGAGGATGGTGATGCCCTTCTCGCGCTCGAGGTCGCCGGAGTCCATCGCGCGCTCGTCGACGTGCTGGTGCTCACCGAAAGCGCCCGACTGCCAGAGCATCTTGTCGACCAGCGTGGTCTTGCCGTGGTCGACGTGCGCGACGATGGCCACGTTCCTGATGTCGTCGCGGGTGCGGGGAGCCATGCCCCAATTGTCTCAGGGGTTGGGAGTGCTCCCGACCATCAGCCGTTCCAGGGCCCGCACGATGGGCAGGTCGGCCGGGAGCCAGCCGACCGCATACAGGTTCCGGCCGTCGAGCCACTGGAGCGCGTCGTGGTCCTCGATGGGCTGCGGGTCGCCCTCGGCGACGACGGCGAGCCAGACGTGCATCCGGTAGCGGTCGCCGAGCGGCCACCGGCCGTCGTCGTCCGGCGAGGCGATCCGGAGGCCGGTGCGGATGCTCACGCCGAGCTCCTCGCGGATCTCCCGGTGCAGCGCCTCGGCCGGCGACTCCCCCGGGTCGACCTTCCCGCCGGGGAACTCCCAGCCACCGGCGAGCGCCGGCGGCTCGGTGCGCCGGGCCGCCAGGAGCCGGGTCGGGTGGTCGAGGTCGTCGACGATCGCCGCCGCGACGACCTCCAGCGGTTCCACGCCGCCACGGTATGCCCGCGCGACCGCACCCCTCTCGGCCCACCGAACTCAGATGTTGCCCCGGAATCCGCGGTCCGACGCCCAGAACCGACAAACATCTGAGTCCGGTCGGACAGGGATGCCTGCCGCAAATGCGCTGATCGCCGGCACGTTTGGTGAGCCTCCCCTTGGATGACAACGGGTCACCGGGCGGGAACGATGGAGTCGTGGACACGACCGACCCCGACGCGCTGCTCGCCGAGCACGAGGAGCCGCACGGGGAGCAGGGGTCCACCGGAGCGCGGCTGAACTGGCTGCGGGCGGGCGTTCTCGGCGCCAACGACGGCATCGTGTCCACGGCCGGCGTCATCGCGGGCGTCGCGGGCGCGACCGCCGAGCCGGGGCCGGTGCTCACCGCCGGCGTCGCGGCCCTCGTTGCCGGGGCGCTGAGCATGGGCGTCGGCGAGTACGTGTCGGTGAGCACCCAGCGCGACACCGAGAGCGCGATGCTCGCCAAGGAGAGTCGGGAGCTGCGCGACGAGCCCGAGGCCGAGCTCGCGGAGCTGGCCCACTTCTACGAGGACAAGGGCCTCGACCCGCAGCTCGCCCATCAGGTCGCGGAGCAGCTCACCGCCCGCGACGCCCTCGCGGCGCACGCGGAGGTCGAGCTGCAGATCGACCCCGACGACCTCACCAGCCCGTGGCACGCCGCCTTCGCGTCGATGGGCTCGTTCGTGGTCGGCGCGCTGCTCCCGCTGCTGGCGGTCGTCATCGCCCCGCACGCGGTCTGGGCGGCCGTCCTCGTCGCCGCCGTCGTCGTCGCGCTGGTCATCACCGGCGTGGTCAGCGCCCGGCTCGGCCGGATGTCCGCGACCCGTCAGGTGGCCCGCAACGTCGCCGGCGGCTTGCTCGCCATGGCGGTCACCTACGGCATCGGCGTGCTGGTCGGCCCGCACCTCTGACCGGTATGCGGCTCAGCCGCCGAGCGTCGCGACGAGGATCGCCTTGATGCTGTGCATCCGGTTCTCGGCCTGGTCGAAGACGACCGAGGCCGGGCCCTCGAAGACGTCGTCGGTCACCTCGAGCGCGGTCAGGCCGAACTCCGCGTGGATCTCCCGTCCGATGGCCGTCCCGAGGTCGTGGTAGGCGGGCAGGCAGTGCATGAACCGCGCCGCCGGGTTACCGGTCCGCTCCATGAGCTGGGCGTTGACCTGGTAGGGCGTGAGCCGCTCGATCCGCTCGGCCCACACGTCCTTGGGTTCGCCCATCGACACCCAGACGTCGGTGTGGACGAAGTCGACGCCGTGCACCCCCGCCGCCGGGTCGTCGGTGACCGTGACGCGGGCGCCGGTGTCGGCGGCCACGGCTCGAGCCGCCTCGACGACCTCGACCGCGGGCTGGAGCGTTGCGGGAGCGACGATGCGCACGTCCATCCCCATCAGGGCGCCCAGGACCAGCAGCGAGTTGCCCATGTTGAACCGGGCGTCACCGACGTAGGCAAAGGCGATCTCCTCGGCCGGCTTGCCGGCGTGCTCGAGCATCGTCACCCCGTCGCACAGGGCCTGGGTCGGGTGCCACTCGTCGGTGAGACCGTTCCAGACCGGCACTCCCGCATACCGGGCCAGGGTGTCGACGGTCTCCTGGGCGGCCCCCCGGTACTCGATCCCGTCGAAGAACCGGCCGAGTACCCGCGCGGTGTCGGCGACCGACTCCTTGTGCCCGATCTGGCTGGACGACGGGTCGAGGACGGTGACGTGCGCGCCCTGGTGGTACGCCGCGACCTCGAACGCGCATCGAGTGCGCGTCGAGGTCTTCTCGAAGACCAGCGCGATGGTGCGCCCGACGAGGCGCTGCACCTCGCGGCCCTCAGCGCGCTCGGTCTTGAGGGTCCGGGTGAGCCCGACGAGCGACCACCACTCGGCCGGGGTGAAGTCGAGCTCACGGAGGAACGACCGACCGGTCAACGTGGTCGTGCTGGTGTGGGACACCGCCTCATGGTAGGAGGCCGTCCACCTCAGAGGTGCGCGGTGATCGCGTCCGCCACCGCCTGCGGGTCCTCGAGCAGCGCGGCGTGGGCACAGTTCTCCAGGACCACGACGCGGACCTCCCCGCCATTCGCCGCATACCGGTCGAGGACCGCCAGCATCTGCTGGTGCATCGGCTGTGGCGGCATGACGTCAGCTCCGGGCCAGCCGGGGACGGCGCCGAGCTGGCCGAGGAAGGCGAGGTCGAATGCCGAGGTGTCGGAGATGACCTGGTCCTCCATCGCCCGGACCCAGGTGATGGCCGGCTGGTCCTCGACGTCGGCGAGGCCAGAGGCGTCGAAGTGCCCCGGAGCCATCGCATTGAGGACGCCGCGGTCGCCGGGTGCCATGCCCGGCCACGCGTCCGTAGTGGTCGTGTTCCCCGGGTAGTGGTCGTCGCCGACCGCGGTGCGCAGCGACTCGTCCAGCAGGAAGTCCTCGTCGACGTTCGCGGCGTTCCCTCGCGGGCCGAAGAACTCCCGCAGGACGACACGGGGGCTGCCGTCGGTGTCGGTGCGATCGCCGTCCTTCATCCGCTGGACGAAGTCGGGCGCCGTCGTGCCACCGCCGCTTCCCGCGCCGTCGGGGCTGGCCATGTGGCCGTCACGGGTCATGGTGCCGCCGAACCCGTAGGGGCTGATCGGGGCGACGAGCACCACGGCCCCGAGGTCCCCGGGGTGGTCGATGATGTACTGCTGCAGGATCCCGCCGCCCATCGACCATCCGGCGGCGACCAGGTCGCCGCGACCGGTAAGGCCGAGCGTCTCCAGGAGCCCGTGGACGTCGTCGACCATGTCGCCGAGGCCGCGCGTGGCGTCGACCGGCTTGGCCTCCGTGCGCCCGAACGCGCGCATGTCCGGGGCGACGACGCGCACGTCGTCGGGCAGCAGGTCGGCGACGTAGCGCCAGTACCCGCCGGTGGTGATGTTGCCGTGGATGAGCAGGACCGGGCGCCCGTCCTCGGGGCCGCTGGTCCAGACGTTCATGGCCAGCCGCGGGGTCTGGACCATCTGGGGGGTGAGCTCGGCCATCAGGGGGCTCCTTCGAACTAGGCGGGTGGCGCCGTTCTAGCACCTGCCCCCGATGCTCCGTCGGCCGTTCGGTCACGATTCGGTGGCGAGACGGCGTGTCTGGGCAAACCTTTCCCGCCGCGGCGACGTATCACCTCAGACTCGTCGTACTCCTTCTGAATATGCGTTCGCGGGAGCGCAACATCCGAAAACTTTGACGGTTGGCCCGTTGTGGTACGTGAACCGTCGCCTACGCCCGGTCCCGGTGGGACCGGGCTTTTCGGTGTCCTCAGGTGTCCTCAGGTGTCCTCAGGTGTCTCTCGGCGACCGCCGCCAGCCGGTCCATCGAGGCCGTGAGCCGTTCCGCGGTCGTCCAGCGGGCCCGCTCGAACCGCTTCTCGTCAGTGAGCCCGGACCAGTCGTAGGTGTGGGTGACGCGCGTATGCGTATCGTCCAGGGGGTCCAGCTGCCACCGCCAGAGGTGGCCGGGCGGCGGCTCCCCCGGCTCGGACGGCAGCCAGGCGACCAGCCGGCCCTCCTCGAACTCGACGACCCGGTTCTCCCGGGTCGCTCCCTTGGTCGTCGTCATGACGAACACGTCGCCCACCGCCCGCACTCGTTGCCCCTCGGCGGCGCGCGCGAGGTTGTCGTTGCCGTCCCACCGTGGTTGCTGCGCGGGGTCGGCGATGAGCTCGAAGATCTCGGCGGCGCCGGCCGCGATCTCCTTGCTGGCGGTGGTGACGCGGGGAGCGTCGACGTCGGTGTCGATCTCGGCCATGGGCTCAGTATGCGTGGCACCCTGGCGGTCATGTCCGACGTGCCGTCGCCCCGTATCTGGTTCGTCCTGCTGCATACCCGCGGTCCGGCGGTCGCCGACGGCCAGTCGGTGTTCGAGCACCCCGGCATCGGGGAGCACTACGCGTTCCTGCAGCGCCGCATGGCGGCCGGCGAGCTGGTGGCCGCCGGGCCGCTGCCGGACGAGCCCGGGAACGGGATGACGGTGCTCGCGCTGCCCGACCTCGACACGGCCACCCGCCTGGCGACCGAGGACGACCAGGCCGTCGTGAACGGCGTGCTGCAGGTCCAGGTCCGCCCCTGGCAGGTCGTCATGGCGAGGGGCGACTGACCTCGGCACCAAATCGCGCCAAACATCATCAATGGTTGACAAACCGGACGGTGACGCGACAGCATCGCCCTAGCTCGGGGGCGTGGTCATCCCAGGTCCCTGGGCGTCGCCGATCACCGCGCGCACTGACCCGGACTCCTGGTGCTCAGCGCCGCGTCGAGCACTGCCTGGGGCATCGGACTCACCGCATCCGGCTGGTCTGTCATGCGCCATGACCTGTCAGCGTCGACAAGGCCATGAATCGAGGATTGCGATGACCCGTCCCCTGCGCCTGCTCGCGGCCAGCCCCATCGTTCTGGTGGCGGCCGCTCTCGTGTGGCACGCCATGCCCGCCAGCCAGGCGGCCACCACCGACTGGACCGAGGTGTGGAGCGACCAGTTCAACGGCCCGGCCGGTCAGCGCCTGGACCCGGCGAACTGGACTCCCCAGGTCGGCACCAGCTACCCCGGTGGCGCCCCGAACTGGGGCACCGGCGAGGTGGAGACCGCTACCGACAGCCCCGCCAACGCCTCGACCGACGGCGCCGGACACGCGGCGATCCGGGCCATCCGCGAGGCCGACGGCCACTGGACGTCGGCCCGGGTGGAGACGGTCCGCACCGACTTCCGGCCACCTCCGGGTGGGGTCCTGAAGTTCGAGGCATCGGCCAAGCAGCCGGACGTGAGCGGCGCCGAGGCCGGGGGCATCTGGCCCGCGCTGTGGATGCTCGGCGCGCCGGCCCGCGGCGTGGGCGCCACCAACTGGCCGTCGATCGGCGAGGCGGACCTGCTGGAGACCGCCAACGGGCGCGACTCGAACTGGGGCACCTTCCACTGCGGCACCTGGGGCGGCGTCTGCAACGAGCCGGACGGCCGCAGCAGCGGAGAGCGCACGGCAGCGAGCCTCGGGCTGTCCAGCTTCAAGACCTCCTTCCACCGGTATGCCATCGAGTGGGACGAGAGCACGTCGCCCCAGGAGATGCGCTGGTACATCGACGGAGTGCTCTACCACACGGTGCGGGCGACGGACATGCCCGCCGACGTGTGGACCAACGCCACGAACCACGGCTACTTCCTGGTCATGGACATCGCCATGGGCGGCGGTCTGGCCGACAAGACCGGCGGCGGCCCGACCGCGGCGACCAAGAGCGGCGTGCCGTTGCTAGTGGACTACTTCTCCGTCTCCTCGAAGCCCGGGAGCGGTACGCCGACACCCACCTCGACGACGGCGACCGGAACGGCGACCGTTCCACCGGGAGCGACACCGACCGTCACCGTGACGGCGACGGTGACGTCCACGGTGACGGTCTCCGCCACCGACTGCCCGCCGGCGCCGACCTCGCCGCCGACCTCCGGGACGACGACGAGTCCGGCGCCGACCGGTTTCGGTTCGCCGTCCAACCTCAGGTTGGCCGGCAGTACCGCCTCCAGCCTCACCCTCGCCTGGGACGGCGCGACGAGCGCGAGCTACGACGTGCTGCGGTCCGGCGTCCGGATCGCGACCGTCACCGGCACCTCCTTCGTCGATATCGGCCTGCTCCCCAACACGCCGTACGTGTACTCCATCCGGGGCACGACGACGACGCCGGAGCAGACGTTCACCATCACCCGCTGACCGGAGTGGGCGTCAGCGGTCGGGTTTCCGACCGCTGACGCCCGCTTCGCGGGCTGGTGGACCTCTGAACGAACCGCCACACTTGCCGGACGGTTGCGGCCGCGCGGTCCGGGTCCGGTCCGCGCGCCCCGTTCGAGGAGTGCGGGTGTCCAACGACTATGTGATCTCTGGTGGCCGGTTGGGGTTCGAGCGGCTTCGGGTGTTGTCCCGCGTGTGGGGCGACACGACCGAGTCACTCCTGCGCTCGGTGGGAGTCGGCCCCGGTATGCGGTGTCTGGACGTCGGGTGCGGTGCGGGCGACGTCAGCCTGTTCCTGGCCTCGCTGGTCGGGCCCTCGGGAGCGGTCGTGGGCATCGACTCCGACGGCGTCCAGCTGGACCTGGTCCGCGCGGAGTGTCACCGGCTGGGTGTCACCAACATGGAGCTCGTGCTACAGGACGTGATGCGGCTGGAGGTGCACGACGCCTACGACGTGGTGTACTCCCGCTTCGTGCTCGAGCACCTGCCCGACCCGCTCGAGGCGCTCCGGCGGATGTGGCTCGCGGTGCGGCCGGGCGGCCTCCTCATCGCCGAGGACGGCGACTTCCTGGCCGACTTCTGCGAGCCGCCGCATCCGGGGTTCGACTTCTGGCAGTACGCCTACCAGGAGACCCTGCGTCGCCATGGCGGCGACCCGCTGAGCGGCCGCCGACTGCACTCCCGGTTCCGGGAGGTGGGCATCCCTGACCCCCGGCTCGACGTCGTCCAGCACGTCTATCTGAGCGGGGAGGGCAAGCTGATGCCCTACCTGACCATCGAGCGGACGAGGTCGAGGATCGTCGCCAGCGGGGTGGCCACCGAGCCCGAGGTCGACCACGCCCTGACCCAGCTGGCCGCACTGGCGAACGACACCACCTCGGCGGTGAGCTCGCCTCGGCTGTTCCAGTGCTGGGCGCGCAAGCCGTAGCCGAGTCCGCGTCCCGGTGGCTCGGGGCGAGGGGTCAGTAGCCCAACCCGTGCCCGAACGGGTACAGCTCGCCCGTGCCATCCGCACGCGGGATCGAAACCGGGAGCCGGCCGACCGGGTTCACCTCGCCGAAGAGCACCCGTACCAGGGACTCGACCTGGTGGCCGGTGTAGCCGTAGGTGTCGAGCACGGTGGACGCCTCGGGGAACGAGGCGACGTCGTACGGGTTGCGCATCGCTGCGACGACGACTGGTTTGCCCGTCGCCAACAGAGCGCGCACCAGTGTGGTCTGCGCCGCCGCGGCCGCGGTCGGTTGTCCAGTGGCCGCATCGACGGCATAGGCGTTGTTGGTCGACACCACCACGAGGTCCGCATTCTGCGCGGACGCCACCGCGGTCGCGATCGCCGTCGACGACGGTGTGGTCCCGGACTCGAGGACCTGCGTCGTGGCTCCACGGACGGCGAGGGCGGCCGCCATCGACTGCGTCGTCCCGGCGCCCCAGCCGGCGATGAGCACCTTGCGCGCGCCACGTGCCAGCGGCAACAGCCCGGCGTCGTTCTTGACCAACGTCGTGGTGCGGTCGGTGATGGCCTGCGCGTCGGCCAGGTGCTGCGGCGCTCCCATGACCCGTGGCGCCGACACCGGGCTGACGAAGGGGTCACCGAACAGCCCGCGGCGGAACTTGTGCAGCAGGATCCGGTAGACCGACTCGTCGATCCGCTGGCTGCTGATCGCGCCGCTGCGGGCCGCCGCGAGCACCGCCCCGTATGCCGTGGCCATCTGCGGCGGGACGAGCAGCTGGTCGGCGCCGGCGAGGATCGCCTGCACCGGAGCCACGTTGGGCGGATAGGTGGCCGTGGCGCCGGCCATGTCGAGCGCGTCGGTGACGATGAGCCCGTCGAACCCGAGCTCGTCGCGCAGCAGCCCGGTCAGGACCTTGTGCGACATTGTCGCCGGCACCCCGGGGTCGAGCGCGGGCATCACGACGTGGGCGGTCATGATGGTGTCGACCCCGGCGGCGATGTCCGCCTCGAACGGTGGCAGGTCGATCTGGTGGATCTGCTCGAGCGTGTGGGTCACCTCGGGCAGACCGAAGTGGCTGTCCACACCGGTGTCCCCATGACCGGGGAAGTGCTTGGCGACGGAGGAGATCCCGCCGGCGTGGTACCCCGCCACCTGGGCCGAGGCGAGGGTGGAGACCAGACCGGGATCGCCCCCGATCGAGCGGATCCCGATCACCGGGTTGTTCGGGTTGATGTTGACGTCGGAGACCGGCGCGTAGTCCTGCGTCACGCCGACTGCGGCCAGCTCGGTGCCGATGACCTCGGCCGAACGACGGGCGTCGGTGGCGGAGCGCCCGGCCCCGAGGGCCATGTTGCCGGGCATCTGGGTCGCGGGCGCGCCGAACCGGGCCACCAGGGAGCCCCCCTCCTGGTCGACCGAGATCTGCAGGGGTATGCGGCGCGGCTGCGAGAGGGCGGCGGTCTGCAGGCCGTTGGACAGCCTGGCCACCTGCGCCGGGTCACCGATGTTGTCGTCGTTGTTGCGGGTCGTGTAGTAGATGACGCCGCCGGGCTGGTACTTCGCGATCGCCTGCGCGGGGGTGTCGACGCCGAACAGCTTTTGGTTGGTGGCCTTGGCCGTGTCGCTCACCGCGTTGGCGTCGCGACCGGCCACCTCGATGACGAACAGCTGACCGACCTTCTGCTCCAGCGTCATGTGCCGCATCAGCGAGATCACCTTGCCGCGGTACGGCGCGTCGCCGGAGTGCCCCGGACCGCCGGCGGCGACCGCCGTCGCGGGCGAGATGAACGCGGCAGCCAGCACCAAGGACAGACACGCCACCACCAGCCGCAGCACGGTCCGAGGGTGACGGGCGTGGGGTGCTGACCGATCGACCATGGAAACCTCCGGGTTCGCGTGCCCTCCCCTGTGAGAGCAAAAAAGACACTAGACCCGATGGCTTCATGTTGGAAAGGCACAAGCGAGGGCTGTGCCGGTCCGTAGACGAGCCGGCGGCGCTACACGTTGAACCGGAACTCGACCACGTCGCCGTCGGCCATGACGTAGTCCTTGCCCTCGATCCGGACCCGGCCCGCCGCCTTGGCCGCGTTCATCGACCCCGCGGCGACCAGGTCGTCGTAGGAGACCACCTCGGCCTTGATGAACCCGCGCTGAAAGTCGGTGTGGATCACGCCGGCCGCCAGCGGAGCGGTCCACCCCTGGTGGATGGTCCACGCCCGAGACTCCTTGGGCCCCGCGGTCAGGTAGGTCTGCAGCCCCAGCGTGTGGAACCCGACCCGCGCCAGCTGGTCCAGGCCTGACTCCTTCGCGCCGACCGACTGCAACAGCTCGAGGGCCTCCTCGGCGTCCAGCTCGGACAGGTCGGCCTCGAGCTTGGCGTCGAGGAACACCGAGTCGGCCGGTGCCACCAGCGCGGCCAGCCGGGACTTGAGGGCCTCGTCGGTCAGCTGCGACTCGGACAGGTTGAACGCGTAGATGAACGGCTTGGTGGTCAGCAGGGACAGGCTCCGCGCCTCGACGAGGTCGACGCCCGCGGCGGCGCCTGACGCATACAGGGTGTCGCCCGCCTCAAGGACCGCCTGCGCCGCGACCGCGTTGTCGAGAGAAGCCTTCTTGTCCTTGGCGATCCGCGCTTCCTTCTCCAGCCGCGGAACCGCCTTCTCGAGGGTCTGCAGGTCGGCGAGGATCAGCTCGGTGTTGATGGTCTCGATGTCGCCCTCCGGCGAGACCTTGCCCTCGACGTGGACGACGTCGTCGTCCTCGAAGACCCGGATCACCTGGCAGATCGCGTCGGCCTCGCGGATGTTGGCGAGGAACTTGTTGCCCAGCCCCTCTCCCTCGGAGGCGCCGCGCACGATCCCGGCGATGTCGACGAACGACACGGTCGCGGGGACCGTCTTCTCGCTCTCGAACAGGTTCGACAGGACGGCGAGCCGGGGGTCCGGGAGCGGGACGACGCCGACGTTCGGCTCGATGGTCGCGAACGGGTAGTTCGCCGCCAGGACCGAGTTCTTGGTCAGCGCGTTGAAGAGGGTCGACTTGCCGACGTTGGGCAGACCGACGATGCCGATGGTGAGAGCCACGAGGCCGACAGTCTAGGTGGAAGGACGGGGCGTTCTGATCCCGCAGAGCTGCCGGGACTGCGCGACGAAGTGTCCCTCGCTGTCCCAGACGACGGCGTCCTCCTCCATGAGCCCGGCCGTGACGTTCTGGCTCGACAGCGCGACGCGGAGCCAGCCGGCCGCGGGGCGACGGCGGATGTGGCCAGTGAACTCCAGCGTCGGCGCCCACCCGAGGATCCCGAGGTCGAAGGCCACCGGCGGCAGTGCGTCGAGCGCGAAGAGCAGCATCACGGGGTCCGGCTCACGGCCGTCACGCATCCGGAGCCACCCGCGCATGGAGCCGGCACCGCTCGGCTGGCCGGCGGCCCAGCCGGCGGTGGCCGGGTCGATGCGCAGGTCGAGCCGCTCGAGGAGGGAGGCCGCGGAGAGGAACGTCGGGGGCGCCTCCTGCGCCGAGAGGCACTGCTCCGGCGGGGGCATGTCCGGCGGCGCCACGGTCCGCATCACCTCGGCGGACGCGTCGAGGTCGCCGAAGCTGGCGAGCCCGCGCATCCGCTCGACGAGCGCACCGTCCGCGCCGGGCTGCGCGATCGACACCTCCCCCGTCGACATGGTGCGACCGATCCGCAGCACCTCGGTCGTCGCCTCCACGGGCCCGGGTCCCGACGGGGTGAGGAAGTAGCCGCTGAACGCCAGCGGGTCGCCGTGCGCTCCCTCGCGGTCCAGCCGCTGCTGCAACGCGGACGTCGCCAGCGACATAATCACGCCACCGTTGACCCCGTTGCCGATCCGCCAGCCCTCGCTGAACGAACCCACGTAGGCGTCGTTCCGCCCCTCGACGGGCTCGACCGTGATCTCCTCGTCGAACTCGAACCGCCCGCTCGCCATGACGCCATCTCTACCAGACCATCTCGCCTGCCCGATCGCACGTTGCCTGAGCACGCATACCCGAGTGCAATGGGACCAGCCACCCACGCCGACGTGAGGAGAACCGATGCCCGAGACCAGCCAGGCCGTCGAGAGCTGGCTCAACGCCTTCGACTCGGCGCTGTCCGCCGGTGACGCTGACGCGGCCGCCGCCCTGTTCACCGACGACGGCCTGTGGCGCGACCTCGTCGCGTTCACCTGGAACATCACAACGGTCGAGGGCCCCGAGCAGATCGCCGACATGCTGCGCACGACCCTCTCCCGGGTGCAGCCGAAGGGGTGGTCGCTCTCCGAACCGGCCACCGGCGAGGCCGGCGCCGAGGAGGCGTGGATCGACTTCGAGACCGCCGAGGCGCGCGGCTTCGGCCACCTGCGGCTCCAGGACGGTAAGGCGTTCACCCTGCTCACCACCATGGTCGAGCTGAAGGGCTTCGAGGAGCCGCTCGGCGACCGTCGAGAGAAGGGCGTCGAGCACGAGGTCACCAAGGGTCGCCGGTCGTGGCTGGAGCGCAAGACCGAGCAGGACGCGGCACTGGGCGACAGCGAGCAGCCCTACGTCGTCATCGTCGGCGGCGGCCAGGGCGGCATCGGCCTCGGCGCCCGGCTCAAGCGGCACGGCATCCCGACGGTGATCCTCGAGAAGAACGACCGGGCCGGCGACTCGTGGCGGAAGCGCTACAAGTCGCTCCACCTGCACGACCCGGTCTGGTACGACCACCTGCCCTACCTCAAGTTCCCCGAGCACTGGCCGGTGTTCGCGGCCAAGGACAAGCTCGGCGACTGGCTCGAGCACTACGTCGCGCTCATGGAGCTCAACTACTGGACGCGGTCGGAGTGCCGCAACGCCCGGTGGGACGAGGACGCTGAGGAGTGGGTGGTCACCGCCGACCGCGACGGGACCGACGTGGAGCTGCGCCCGAAGCAGCTGGTCATCGCCCTCGGGGTCAGCGGGTACCCGAACCGGCCGACGTATGCGGGTCAGGACGTGTTTCGAGGCGAGCAGCACCACTCCTCCGAGTTCCCGGGCGGCGACTCCTACGCCGGCAAGAACGTCGTCGTCATCGGGTCGAACAACTCGGCGTTCGACATCTGTGCGGCCGTGTGGGAGGCGGGTGGCCACCCGACGATGGTCCAGCGGTCGAGCACCCACCTCATCCGAAGCGAGTCGTTGATGGAGCTCGCCCTCGGCGACCTCTACTCCGAGCGGGCGGTGGCGAGCGGCGTGACCACCGAGCGCGCCGACCTGATCTTCGCGTCGCTCCCCTACCGGATCATGCCCGGCGCGGTGAAGCCGGCCTACGACGAGGCCCAGGTGCGCGACAAGGAGTACTACGACGGCTTGCGAGCGGCCGGCTTCGACCTGGACTTCGGCGAGGACGACACCGGCCTGTTCATGAAGTACCTCCGGCGCGGCTCCGGCTACTACATCGACGTCGGTGCCGGTCAGCTGGTCATCGACGGGCGGGTCCCGGTGGTGCACGGCCACGTCGACCACCTCACCGAGGACGCGGTCGTCCTCGACGACGGCACGTCGCTCTCTGCCGACGTCGTGGTCTACGCGACGGGGTACCAGTCGATGAACGGGTTCCTCGAGACGCTCATCTCGCCGGAGGTCGCCGACCGGGTCGGCAAGGTGTGGGGCTACGGCTCCGACACGACCAAGGACCCGGGCCCGTGGGAGGGCGAGCTGCGCAACATGTGGAAGCCGACCAACGTGCCCAACCTCTGGATCCACGGCGGCAACCTGCACCAGTCGCGCCACTACTCGCAGTTCCTCGCGCTGCAGCTGCGGGCGCGCTACGAGGGCCTCGACACCCCGGTCTACGGATTGCAGGAGTCGCACCACCGGCGATAGATGCACTGCTTTGTCGGTCCGGGATGTCACGCTCCGGCACATGGACGTTCTCGTCGCGCTGGCCGGGCTGCTGCTCGGCGCCCTGGTGACGTGGCTGGCAGTGCGGTCCCGGTATGCGGTCCGCCTCGCCACCGCGGGCGCGGAGCGCGACCTGCTGCGCGAACGCGTCGTCGATCTCGAGGCCACCCTGAGCGAGGACTCCGAGACCGCGCAGATGATCGCGCCGCTGCGCTCCAGCCTCGACCGGGTCGAGCGGCAGGTGCACGACCTCGAGCGCGAGCGGGTGGCCCAGTTCAGTGAGGTCGCCGCGGAGATGGCCCGCGTCGCGCGGACCACGACCGAGCTGGGTGCGCAGACCGCCTCGCTGGTGGGGTCGCTCAACGCCTCGTCCGTCCGCGGCGTGTGGGGTGAGGTGCAGCTGCGACGCGTCCTCGAGCACGCGGGGATGCTGGCCCGCTGCGACTTCGAGGAGCAGGTGAGCGGCACCGGCGCCGACGACCGCCGCGTACGCCCCGACGTCGTCGTACGCCTGCCCGGCGACAAGTGCCTCGTCGTCGACGCCAAGGTGCCGATGACCGCGTTCCTCGCGGCCCAACGCGAGGGGATCACGGCCGCCGAGCGCAGCGGCCGGCTCACCGCCCACGCCAAGGCCCTGCGCGGGCACGTCGACAGTCTGGCCGGCAAGGCCTACTGGTCGGCCTTCGAGACCACGCCGGAGATGGTGGTCTGCTTCGTCCCGGGAGAGGCGATCCTCACCGCCGCCCTCGCCCATGACCCCGAGCTGCACGAGTATGCGATGGCTCGCCGGGTCGTGCTCGCTTCGCCGGCCACCCTGCTCGCCCTGCTGCGGACGGTGGCCTTTACCTGGCAGCAGGACGCGCTGGCGCACAACGCCCGCGAGCTGCTCACCGTCGGTCGCGAGCTGCACGACCGGTTGGGGTCGCTCGGCGCGCACGCGCAGACGATGGGGGCGGCCCTCCGCCGGTCGGTCGAGGCCTACAACGGGTTCGTCGGCTCCCTGGAGCACCGCGTGCTCCCCACGGCGCGCCGGATGCGGGACCTCGGGGTCGTCGAACGCGACATCGACCGGCTGCTGCCCCTCGACGCCACGACGCGGCCCGTGACGGCCTTCGAGCTGGTCGAGGCCGCCGACGACGACGGTCGCCCCTCGCACACCCCCGACCGCGACCTGGCCGCACTCGACGTCGAGGTCGCGCGCCCGATCCTCGACCTGGAGACCGGCACGACGGACCACGACGGAGCCCGGACCGCCTGACGAGACCAGGCCCTGCCCCGAGGGTCTTCCCAGCCCCCGGCAGTAAACTTCAGCACGTGGCTGAGAACACGGTGTTCTGGGTCGAGCGGGACTCCGGACTCGCCAAAGAGGTCGTCGACGCCGACCTCGACGAGCTGCTGGGCCGCGACGACGGCTGGATCTGGCTCGACGTCGCCGAGCCGACCGAACAGACGGCCACCACGCTGACGACGAGCTTCGGCTTCCACCCGCGGGCCGTCCAGTCGGCGATGGAACGCGCCCACGTGCCCCGGATGCACGGCTACCCGGACCACTTCATGCTGATCCTCCATCGGCCGCTGCGCGGAGAGGGCGGCCACGTCCACTACCTCGAGCTCGACCTGTTCGTCGGCCCGAACTACCTCGTGTCGGTGCACGGCCCCCGCAACCCCGTCGTGCCCCTCTCGGCGATGCTCACCGAGACCACCGAGGTGGCCAAGCGCCTGAGCGCCGGGCGGTTCAGGGCGACATCGCCGGTCGTGCTCATGGGCTGGATCATCGCCACGCTGACCGCCGCCGAGGAGACCTCGGTCAACGAGCTCGCCGAGGAGGTCGGTGGGCTGGAGAAGCGGGTCATGGCGCACATGGACGACAACAACCCGCAGGCCTTCCTCGACGAGCTGTTCATGGTCCGGCACGTCCTCATCACCGTGCGCACGATGGCGTCACAGAGCAGCGAGATCCTCACCCGGTGCACTCGCGTGCTGAAGCACCTGCCCGAGGCCGATCTCGAGATCATCGAGGACCTGCGCGACCGCTACCGCCGGCTCGACCGGATCGCCACCAGCCAGCTGGACTTCCTCACGGGCGTCTCCGACTTCTACCGGGGTCGGACCGACACGCGGATGACGATCGCGGCCGAGCGCCTCGCCGTCATCGCCGCGGTCACCCTGCCCATCACCGCGATCTCGTCGGTCATGGGCATGAACGTCATCGCCAACGACCGATCGGACCCGATCTTCCTGACGATCCTCCTCGTCATCATGGGGACCATCTCGATCTGGCTGCTGCGCTGGGCGAAGCGGCAGGGCTGGTGGTGACGCGGTGACTCAGCCGGGCTGACGCCGGCCCACCGCAGCCACAATCGGCTCGCCGGGCGTGATGCGGCGAGCGCGGTCGACCCCGAGTCCGGCACGGCGCAGGTCGGTAACGACCCCTTCGGCGGTCGGCAGCAGCATCGGCGTGCGTTGGGCCAGGAACAGCAGGCCGACGTGGCGGCTAGCGGTGGTCGGCTCCGCCACGGTCGTCACGAGGAGGACGGAGCCGCCGGGCGCGGTGATGGCTGCGACCTCGCTCAGGAATGCGGCGCGGTCGGCCGGGGGGACGTAGTAGATGACATTGGCCAGCAGTACGAGGTCGGCCGGTCCACCCAGGGCGTCGGCCGCCCGGCCGAGGTCGACGGGTGCCGAGCCCACGAGGACCTGGCCCCGACCACCGAGGGACGCCAGCCGGTCACGAGCGAGCGCGGCCACCCTCTCGTCGGTCTCGAGCCCGACGCCGTGCGAGCCGGTGGAATGCTGGAGCATGGCCGCGAGGTACTCGCCATCCCCGCACCCGATGTCGAGGACCCGCTGCGGCTGACCGTCGGTGACCGCCGCGACGACGGTGTCGCGAATGAATGGTGCCAGCGCCGACGACACGCGAGCGATCAGCTCGGCATGCGTCTCGAGGTCGTCCCGCCCCGCGCCGCCACGCAGCTGGTTCGGGAGCTCGCGGTAGAGGTCCACGTGGTACCCGCCAAGGGCCTCCACCATGGCTCGGCCGGTGGCATCGCGGACCAGGGACCGACCCTTTCGGGTCAGCTCCCAGGTGGTGGCCCGCCGCCGGACCAGCCCGTATGCCTCGCCCAGCTCGAGGAGCGCCCTCGTCAGGTCGATGTCGATGAGCCCGGCTCGCTGCGCGACCTGGAGGGCGTCCCCAGGGCCGCCGGACGCATCGAGCGCGTCGAGCAGCCCGTTCTCCAGCAGCGCGCGGGTGGCCGCCAGCCGGAAGGCGGCCCGGCCGTCGCGGAACGCCCTCAGGCGCATCCGCGGCGCTCCCTCGCGAGCGGCTCGTACCAGCGTCCGCGGCCTCACAACGACCAGCCTAGGTTCGGGGGAGGGACAGTGCGAGCGCCGTGCCACATTCCCGGCGCGCCGCGGGGTCCAAGCGAGCGCGCGACGTCAGCGCAGGGCGCTGGCGGCCAGGCTGGACGGGTCGTGGCGGACCTCGTCGGGCTCGCTGCCGGACCGGGCCTTGAGGTCGCGGCGCAGCTCGGTCGGCAGCGAGAAGAGCAGCGACTCCTCCGCAGCGACCACGGTCTCCGCCTCGCCGAACCCATGGTCGGCGAGGTAGGTCAGGACGTCGCGGACCAGGACCTCCGGCACGCTGGCGCCCGAGGTGACCCCGATGGTCGACACCCCGTCGAGCCACGCCTCGTCGATCTCGTCGGCGAAGTCCACGAGGTAGCTGGCCTGCGCTCCGTGGTCCAGCGCGACCTCGACGAGGCGGACGGAGTTCGACGAGTTGCGCGAGCCGACGACGATGACGAGGTCGCACTGCGGCGCCATCTGCTTGACCGCGACCTGCCGGTTCTGGGTGGCGTAGCAGATGTCGTCGCTCGGCGGGTCCTGGAGCTTCGGGAACCGCTCGCGCAGCCGCCGGACCGTCTCCATCGTCTCGTCGACCGACAGCGTGGTCTGGGACAGCCAGACGACCTTCTCCGGGTCGCGCACCTCGACGTTGGCGACATCCTCAGGGCCGTCGACGAGGGTGATGTGCTCCGGAGCCTCGCCGGCGGTGCCGACGACCTCCTCGTGGCCCTCGTGGCCGATGAGCAGGATGTCGAAGTCGGCGTCGGCGAACCGGACCGCCTCGCGGTGCACCTTGGTGACCAGCGGGCAGGTCGCGTCGATGGTCTTGAGGCTACGGGCGCGGGCCTCGTCGTGGACGACCGGTGCGACGCCGTGGGCGCTGAAGATCACCGTGGCGCCCTCGGGCACCTCGTCGGTCTCGTCGACGAAGATCGCGCCGCGCTTGCGCAGGGTCGTGACGACGTGCTTGTTGTGGACGATCTCCTTGCGCACGTAGACCGGCGCACCGTAGAGCTCGAGGGCCTTCTCGACCGTGACGACGGCTCGGTCGACGCCGGCGCAGTAGCCCCGCGGCGCGGCCAGGAGGACCCGCTTGGGGGTGGTCGTGGGGAGGCCGGACATGCGTCCATGCTACGTGGGCGGGACCGAGAACCTGGTCTCGACTACTGCGGAGCCGCACTTCACGCATACCCGAAGTTCTTTATGTTCCGCAGTTTATGCGGTAGACTCTGAGTCATGTCCACACCCGACGATCCCCGCTACGACGCGATCCGCGACGCCCTGGCGGCCGCCGAGGAGAGCTCGGAACCGGCCGAGGCCCTGCCCCCGCTACGGGCGGCCGCCGACCGGCTCACCGACCTCATCGACGACACCATGGCGAAGGCACTCGTGACGGGCCGGACGAGCTTTCGCTCGGTCGGCGCCGGCGCCGGACTGTCGGAGAACGCGGTCGGCCCCCGGCTGGCCCGCACCCCGATGCTCGCGCCGTATGCGAACGAGAGCGGCCGCGTGACCGCCTCGGGCGTCGAGCGGGCGAGGTACGACCACGAGACCGGGCGCACTCCCGAGCCCGGTCCCGACGACACCGACCAGGAGCCGCGACCACCCATGCGGTTCCGTCCGAGGAGGACGCCATGACCAACGCCGACCTGACCCACCTCTACGTCCTCCTCGACCGCAGCGGCTCGATGCAGTCGATCAAGGCCGACATCGTCGGCGGGTTCGACGCGTTCGTCGCCGAGCAGAAGTCGGCGACTGGTGAGTGCCGGATGACGTTGGCCCGGTTCGACAACGAGTACGAGCAGGTGTTCGCCGACCTGCCCATCGCGCAGGTCGGACCCCTGGTGCTCGAGCCCCGCGGCAGCACCGCCCTGCTCGACTCGATGGGCCGTCTGGTCGTCGACGCCGGCGCCCGGCTCGCAGCGCTACCCGAGCACGCGCGGCCCGGGACCGTCGTCGTCGCGGTGATGACCGACGGCTTCGAGAACGCCAGCCGGGAGTGGACGCACGCGTCGATCAAGGCGCTTGTCGACCAGCAGACCTCGCACTACGGCTGGCAGTTCCTCTACATGGGCGCGGACCAGGATGCCGTCGAGGTCGGCAAGGGGCTCGGGATCGCCGCCGACCACGCCATGACGTGGAGCCGCGGCTCGGCCAAGGCGGCCATGGGCGCCACCTCGGCGATGGTCGCCGACCTGCGCCGCGCCCGCGCGGCCAACCCCGCCGCGGTGATGCGCGCCTACACCGACGCCGAGCGTGCGGAGGCCACCGCCGAGTGAGGGTCTGCGCACCTAGGGTGAGGCCGTGACCGCTCCTCCCTCGGGCGCGACGCTGCCGGAGAAGGCCGCCGAGACCAGCGCCGAACAGCCCTGGCCCGTGCGGGTGCTCAGCCTGAAGATCGCCGACTACGTCGACAAGATGTCGCCGCTCTGGGTCGAGGGGCAGGTGGTGCAGATCAACCGGCGCGGCACCACCGCCTACCTCGTCCTGCGCGACCCCGACGTCGACATGTCGCTGTCGGCGTCGATCTCGGTGCACGCCATCGCCGCGATGGGGGCGCCGCTGGACGAGGGCGCTCGCGTCGTCCTGCAGGCCAAGCCGGTGTTCTGGCCCAAGCGCGGCACCCTGATGCTCGACGCGCGACAGATCCGGCCGGTCGGGGTCGGCGACCTGCTGGCCCGCATCGAGATCCTCAAACAACGGCTCGCGCAGGAGGGCCTCTTCGACGCCGACCGCAAGCGACCGCTGCCGTTCCTCCCGCGGCAGGTCGGCCTGGTCACCGGTCGGGGCAGCGCCGCCGAGAAGGACGTCGTCGAGAACGCCCGTCGCCGCTGGCCGCCGGTGCGCTTCGCGATCCGGGAGGTGGCGGTCCAGGGCAGCACGGCCGTCGCCGAGGTCAGCGCCGCGGTCAAGGAGCTCGACGCCGACCCCGAGGTCGACGTCATCGTCATCGCGCGCGGGGGCGGTGCCGCCGAAGAGCTGCTGCCGTTCTCCAACGAGACGTTGCTGCGGGTGGTCTCCGAGGCCCGGACCCCGGTGGTCAGTGCGATCGGGCACGACGTCGACACCCCACTGCTCGACTTCGTCGCCGACTGGCGCGCGTCGACGCCGACCGACGCCGGCCGACGGGTCGTCCCCGACGCCGAGGGTGAGCGCCGCAGCACCGAGCAGTCGATCGGCCGGGCGACGCGCGCGCTCATGCGGCGCCTCGACCACGAGCGCCACGTCCTGCACGCCCTGCGGTCACGGCCCGTGATGGTCGACCCCACCGCGCTCGTCACCCGCCAACGCGAGCTCGTCGTCGCGCTGCGAGGTCGCTCGCGTGACCGGGTGCTCGTGCGCGTACTTCGCGCGGAGGACGAGGTGCGCCACCTCGGTGCCCGCGTCCGCAGCCTGTCACCGCAGTCGACCCTCGAACGCGGGTATGCGGTCGTGCAGCACCGCGACGGGCGTGTGGTCGTCTCGCGCGAGGAGGTCCAGCGCGACGAGCTCCTGCGCGTCCGCGTCGCTCACGGCGACTTCGGCGTGCGTCCCGTCACCGGTCCGGACGAGGAGCCGGTCCCGGCCGCTGGCTAGGCTGGCGGCCATGGCCGCACGCACCGAGCCCGGTCCGCCCGAGGACGGCGACGACTTCGCCGATATCGCGCAGCTGTCCTACGAGGACGCGCGGGACGAGCTCACGGCGATCGTCGCCCAGCTCGAGGGAGGGCAGCTCCCGTTGGAGGAGGGAATGCGGCTGTGGCGTCGCGGCGAGGCGCTCGCCGAGCACTGCACCGCGTGGCTGGACGGCGCGCAGCGCCAGATCAGCGAGACCGGCCCGGATCGGGGCTAGGGCGTTTGCCGGCCCGCCGGGTGGTACCCGGTCGGGTAACCCAGCCCGTCGTGATCACCACAGATCTGACCCGACCGGGTATCCGACCTGGGCGCACCGCGCCCATCGGCGAGTCAGCCGCTCGGGCTGGTGTCAACGCGAGTGACGACCTCGTCGTCTCCGGCGATCGCGGTGACGACGGTCGCCAGCGAGGTGGCGGTCTCCGCCCCCGAAGGGACCCAGACCAGGCTGGTCCGCTTGTTCTCGGAGTCGTAGAACCGCGTCCAGGTGCGTCCGGCGATGTCGGTCGTCCCCGTCTGCTGTCCACCACTGGTGGCCGCCTGGAGCCACGCGGGGCTGGCGGTCTTGGTCTGGCGGATCGCGACGTAGTCCCCCTTGGGTGTCCGCCACCCCGCCTGCCACGTCGGCAGACCGTCGGTGCTCGCCGCATACCGGGCGTTCGTCGCCCACCAGCCGTCGGGCAGCCCGACCGGAGCATCGAAGGGAAGCCCGCTCTGCCGCACCGCGTCGGCGACGACGGAGGTCGCATCGACGGCCGGCTGCTGGATGCTCTGTACGCGAGGCACCA
The DNA here is from genome assembly GCA_963757225.1 of uncultured Actinomycetota bacterium. Taxonomy (GTDB): domain Bacteria; phylum Actinomycetota; class Actinomycetes; order Actinomycetales; family Dermatophilaceae; genus Lapillicoccus. The sequence goes on along the minus strand of CAVWQU010000016.1, from coordinate 62,571 downwards.
CCGCGACGAGCACGGCCACCATGCCGAGGATCACCAGCATGGACCGAATCATGTTGCCGTGGGTCCCCATGGAGTACCGGCTGCGTGGCGGCGGCGCCTCCGCCGGCTCGACGTCCGGCAGCGGCGCCGCGTCCTGAGGGACGCTCGACGACGGCACGGGGCCCGACGAGCTCATGGGCCCATCGTCTCCCGAGAGGCACGGGGAACCAAACGCCTACTCCCCTAGAGTTGGCGCGTGCCGACGGGGGGGTTCGGAGCACAGAGGAGGGGGCGGGGGCCACTCCCGGGGAGTACAAGTCAACGCGTACGCACTCCTTCGTCCACCCCTCCTGGGACCGGTGAACCATGACTGACCCCTCCTCCACCCCGGTCCTCGTCGTCGGCGAGTCCCTCATCGACGCCGTCGAACGCGGCTCGGAGCCGCCGGAGCTGCACGTCGGCGGATCCCCGGCCAACGTCGCCTTCGGCCTCGGCGCCCTCGACCACGACGTCTCGCTGGCGACGTGGTTCGGTCGCGACGACTGGGGACGGCGCATCGCGGACCGCTGCGCCGAGAAGGGCGCCAAGGTCGTCGCCGGCAGCGACGGCGCCCCGCGCACCTCGGTCGCTCGAGCAGTCCTGGACGCCGGCGGGGCAGCGACCTACGACTTCGACATCACGTGGCAGGTCCCGGCGATCGCCGACCTCGCGAACTTCGGGCACGTCCACACCGGGAGCATCGCGGCCGTCCTCGAGCCGGGCGGCTCGCAGACCCTCGTCACGGTGCAGCAGGCCCGCGCGACGGCGACGATCTCCTACGACCCCAACGCGCGGCCGAGCCTGATGGGCTCACCCGACGAGGTACGCCCGCGGATGGAGGCGTTCATCGCGCTCGCCGACGTGGTCAAGGCCAGCGACGAGGACCTCGCCTGGCTCTACCCCGACCGGTTCGTCCCCGACGTCCTGCGCCACTGGGGCGCCCTCGGAGCGTCCCTCACCGTCGTCACCCGCGGCGGCGAGGGCGCCCTGTATGCGTTGCACCACGTCGGCTCGGTCGCCACCTGCGAGGCCCGCAGCTCGGGGCTGGTCGACACGGTCGGGGCCGGCGACTCGTTCATGGCGGGGCTGGTCTCCGGCCTGCTCGACGCCGGGCTGCTGGGGTCGCTGGAGGCGCGCGAACGGCTCGCCGTGGCCACCCTCGACGACGTCCGGCCCGCGATCGAGCGGGCCGTGACGACCGGCGGGATCACCGTCTCCAAGGCCGGCGCCTACAGCCCAGGTCGCGCCGAGCTCGGCTGAAAGCCCTACGCCACAACAGGTATGCCGCGTCCCCGGGGGACGCGGCATACCTGTCGGTGGTGAAGAGGCCGGTCAGCCCTTGACCGCTCCCGCCGTCATGCCGCGGATGAAGAACCGCTGCAGGGAGAGGAAGACGATCAGCGGGACGATGATGGTCACGAAGCCCGCCGACGGGATCAGCTCGATGCCTTGACCGGTCTGTCCCTGGATTCCCTGGAGCGCGACGGTGAGGATGGTGTTGTCACCGCGGCCGAGGAACAGCAGGGCGACGAGCAGGTCGTTCCACACCCAGAGGAACTGGAAGATGGCGAACGAGGCGAGCGCCGGCACCGACATCGGCATGATGAGCCGCCAGAACGTGGTGAAGTGACTCGCCCCGTCGATCTTCGCCGACTCGATGATCGCCTTGGGCAGGGTCGACATGTAGTTGCGCAGGATGTAGACCGCCAGCGGCATGCCGAACCCGATGTGGGCCAGCCATACCGCGAGGAAGGTGCCGTTCAGGCCGGTGGCGCCGTAGAGCTTGAGCAGCGGCACCAGGGCCACCTGGTTGGGGACGACGAGCAGGCCGACGACGATGATGAAGACGATGTCGCGGCCGCTCCACTCCATGAACGTGAAGGCGTAGGCCGCGAACGCGGCGATGAGGATGGGGATGACCGTCGCCGGCACCGTCACGACGAAGCTGTTGATGAACGCCTGCCCCATGTTGATGCCGGTGCCGTTCTCCGACAGGACCTGTGCGTAGTTGCTGATGGTCCACTGGGTGGAGTCCAGAGGGTTGGCGATCGCCGTCCACCAGCCGGAGCCCAGCTGCTCGTCCCGGGTGCGGAAGGAGTTGATGAGCAGGCCGACGACCGGGATCATCCACAGGAGCAGACGATGGCGATGAAGATGCGCACCGGCCAGGTGGCGCTGCCCGGCCCGCTGCCCGGCTTGCGACTGGCGCAGAACGTAGGCCGGCTTCTCCTCGGGGGCGCCGACTCCGGGCTGCAGGGTGGTGCTCATCGGGTGGCCTCCTCGGCCCGGAACTGACGGACCTGGTAGATGAGGATGGGGATGATCGCGATCATGAGGATCACGACGATGGCCGACGCGTAGCCGTTGTTGCCCTGGGTGAACATCTCGTCGAAGAACCGCCGGCCGATGACGTCGGTGTTGAAGGCGCCGTTGGTGGTGACGTAGACGATGTCGAACACCTTCATCACCCCGATGAGCACGGTGATGAAGACGGTGATCACCGTCGGCCAGATCTGCGGGACGATGATGCTGAAGAAGATCCGCCGCTCGCCGGCGCCGTCGATCCGGCCGGCCTCGATGGTGTCCTCGGGCACGCCCTTGATGGCAGCCGACAGCAGGACCATCGAGTACCCGACCTGGGTCCAGATGAGGATGACCATGAGGAACAGGCTGTTGAGGTGCAGCGTGTCGATCCAGTACCAGAAGAACGGACCCTTGCCGAACAAGCCGACGATGGCGTTCAGCAACCCGGTCTGCGGGCTGCCGCCGGGCCGGAACTCGTAGATCGAACGCCAGATCGTCGCGGCGCCGACCATGCTGATCGCCATCGGCAGGAAGATCAGCGTCTTGGCCACCTTCTCCCCGCTGGGCCGCAGCCGGTCGGCGAGCACGGCGACCCCCAGGCCCAGCGCGACGGTGATCGCCGGCACGATGAGGATCCACAGCAGGTTGTTGAACAGCACCTGCAGGAACGTCGAGTCCGTGAGCAGGCTCGTGTAGTTCTTGAACCCGACGTAGGCGTGGAGTCCTCGTTGGCGAAGCTGTACTGGAGCGTGATGATGGCGGGGTAGACCAGGTAGACCCCGATGGCCAGGATCGCCGGCCCCGCGAACATCCACGGCTTGACGCGGTCTTCCCACCGGCCCTTGAGCGACTCGGCGAGCTTGTTGAGAATCCAGAACAGCAGCATCGCGCCGCCGATGCCGCCGATGATGGCGAGCAGCGCGTTGGCGATCTTGATGGCCAAAGGACCAGTCCTCTCTAACGATGGTCTGAGCAGTGGAGGCATAACAGGGGTCACCCAGGCCGCGGGAGACCGGTGGTCCTCCCGCGGCTGGGGTGGGTCACGACATCAGCTACTGGCCTTCGGGAAGCTGGCGTCGATGTTGTTCAGCGTCGTGTCGAGGTCCTGCTGCACCCGAGATCCACTTGACCGGCTCGGTCCAGAACGTGCCCGCGCCGACCTTGGCGGGCATGAGGTCCGACCCGTCGAACCGCGCGGCGCTCGCCTTGTAGAGCACGTCCGTCGGCGATCGTCTGGAGCGTCTTGTTCGGGTAGCAGCGAGACGTCGGCGGACTTGTGCGGCGAGAACGCGCCGTGCTTGGCCTGCTGGTGCCGTTCTCCTTGCTGGCGATGAAGTTGCGCAGCTTGATCGTGTTGGCATCGTTGTTGAACGCCGCCACGATGTCGCCGGCGACGAGCACCGAGTTGTCGCCCTCGGTCTTCGGGGGGAATGGGTCGGCGCGCGTCTCGGTGTCGAGCTTGGCGATCACGGCGTCCGGGAACCCGCCCTTGTTCGGCCACGAACGTCGCCTGCTTGAACAGGTAGCAGCCCGGCGGGTGGTCGAACAGCGCGTTGCCACCGGTCTGGAAGTTCGTCGCGACGATCGACTTGGTGCCGCCGCGCACGTTGCCGTCGGTGAAGGCGATCTTCTGGAAGTACTCGAACGCCGGCTTGATCTCCGGGCTGTTGAACTTCAGCGCACCGGTGACCCACTTGTCGTAGTTGTCCGGGCCGGCCAGCCGCAGGACCAGGTCCTCGATCCAGTCGGTGATCGGCCAGCCGGTGGCCTTGCCCGGACTCGGCGGCGATGCACCACGGCGTACCTTGCCGTGCGACTCCTGATCTTGTCGGTCAGGGTCAGCATTTCGTCGAGCGTCTTCGGCGCGGTGAAGCCGGCTGCCTTGAAGCTGGGCGTGTCGGTCCAGAGGACGCTCTTGACGCTCACCTCGTTGGGCAGGCCGTAGACCTTCCCGTCGGCGCACGTTCCGGCACCGACGAAGCCCGGGACCAGGGTCGCCTTGTCGGTGTTGACGGTGGCGTCGTCGAAGGCGATGAGCTTCTTCTGCTTGGCCAGGTCGCACATGAGGCCGGGCTGCGGGAAGAGGCCCACGTCGGGCGGGTTGCCACCGGCGACTCGAGCGCGGATCTCGGTGTCCCACGAGGCGGCCTTGGTGAACTTGACCGTGATGCCGTTCTTGGCGGCCCACGCCTGCACGTCGGCCTTGAAGCCCGGCTCGGTGTCGGCTCCGAGGCCGTACATGACCTCGATCGTCGACTTACCCGGGCCGCTGGCGGTGGCGTCACCGCCTGCTGCCGCCCGACCCACCTGATGACAGGCATCCCGACGCGAGGCCAGCAACGGCCACGGCGACGAGAGCGGTAACGCTTGCCCTGCGAGTGATCATGTTTCCGAACTCCTCCTTGGAGGTGATCTGGGGGCTCCATTGGCCCCACGCGGGCCGGCCGCTCAAGGCCGGGCGACAGAAGAACCGGCTTCGTCGCCGGTCCCCCTGGTTTCGAGGCGCTGGGTCGCCTCGGTCTGCTCCTTCGTTGCTCTGCGGCCCATGCAACACCACAGGAGGTGATCTGCGCCACAGGCACCCCAGGCTTTCCCATGTTGTGACCTGCACCGGTTCAGTGCCTCGGTGCCGTGGGCGCCGTTGACCCCGTTAGTAATTCCCTTGCAACGCGTCATCGGTGAACCGGGTGGAAACGGGCACGGTGACGGACCCCACGCTCGCACAAGGGGATCCGGGCCGGGCGCGCTTGCAAGGGGCGACCTCGCTGGTGGGCCCTCGGCGACGCTCGGAGCCGGCCGAAGCCCCGTTCGGGCCGGCCGAGCGGACCGCAAGGTCGGGGCCCCTGTCCGCCTGCTGGACGGGACGCGGCAGGCTGTCCCCCGTGAACGAGGACCACGACTTCGACGACCTGCTCGCGGCCAACCGCGGCTACGCGGAGACCTTCACCATGCAGGAGTTCGACGGAGTCGCCCATGCGGGGGTCGCGATGGTCACCTGCATGGACTCCCGGATCGACCCGCTGCGTCTCATCGGCCTCGAGCCCGGCGACGCGAAGATCTTCCGCAACCCCGGCGGCCGGGTCACCGAGGCCGCCCTCGAGGCGATCGTCCTCGGGGTGCACCTGCTCGGGGTGAACCGGGTCCTGGTGATCCCGCATACCCGCTGCGCCGTCGCCTCCAGCACCGAGGCCGAGCTGCGCGAGCGCGTCAGTCGTTCTGCCGGCCGGGACGCGACGTGGCAGGTCTTCCACGTCGTCGAGAACCAGGAGGCGGCGCTGCGCGAGGACGTGCGCAAGGTGCGCTCGCACCCGCTGATCCCCGAGACCATCTCCGTCGGCGGCTTCATCTACGACGTCGACACGGGCCTGCTCGACCGGCGCGTCTGACCGATTCGGCAGCATGACGCCCAGGCGCCACCCGAGATCACGACCACGTCGGTGCGTAGGTGCGTTATCGCGCCGACCCGCCCGTCGGTGGTGGTGGCATGACGGCGGCCGACGTCAACCCCCTGACAACGTGGTTTCGCAGCGCTAGCGCTGCGAGCACCGGAACGACGATCGTCACGAACGCGGCCGAAGGAATGAGTTCCGTGCTGTGGATGTCTTGACCGTGCAGGCTCTGAAGGGCGACCGTCGCCGTGGCGTTCTCGCCACGGCCGAGGAACAGCAGCGCCATGAGCAGGTCGCCCCACACTCCGACGAACTGGAGGATGGCGAAGGACACGAACGCTGGCACCGACATGGGAATGACGAGCCGCCAGAACGCCGTGAAGTGGCTCGCTCCGTCGACCCTCGCGGACTCGATGACTTCTCGGGGCAGCTGCGACATGTAGGCACGCAGGATGTAGACCGCCAGCGGCAGCCCGAACGCGACATGGACCAGCCACACCCCGAGGAAGGTCCCCGTCAGCCCGACTGCGCCGTAGATCTTGAGAAGAGGCACCAGGGCCACCTGGCTCGGCACTATCAGCAGAGAGACGAAGACCACGAGGAGAACGCCACGCCCGCGCCACTGCATGAACGTGAAGGCGTAGGCCGCGAACGCCGCGATGAGGACGGGGATCACGGTCGCAGGCAGTGTCACGATGAGGCTGTTGACGAAGGCCTGCCCCATGTTGACGCCATCCCCCGAGGTGGTGAAGAGGGTGACGCGGTAGTTGTCCAGAGTCCACTGAGTGCGGTCGAGTGGGCTGGCGATCGCCGTCCACCAGCCGGTGCTCAGCTGGGCCTCGCGTGGGCGGAACGAGTTGATGAGGGTGCCGATGAGCGGGATCATCCAGACCACGCACACGACGCCCAGACCGAAGCGGACCGTCCATGTCGCCCGCGGACCGCGCGAGCCCGTGCCCGGCCGGCTCGTTGTGCTCATCGAACGGCCTCCTCGCCGCGGTGGTCACGGTCCACATCGACATGTTCGTCCAGCGGCTCGACCGAATTCGCGTCCCTGCACAAGGCGCTCGGGGCGGCCGTCGGTCGTCACCGGCGGAACAGCGCGTCAACCTCCGGGATGCGGTCCCGGTATGCGCGCAGCAGCCCTCGGGCGACGGTCACGGAGTCGACCAGCGGGTGCCGGGCAAAGGCCTGTATCGCGAGGTCCGGTGAGCCCGTGAGGGCCGCCTCGATGGTCAGCCGCTCGACGTGCTTGACCTGAGCCATCAGGCCGAGCTGGTAGAGCGTCGGCGGTGACACCGGAAGCGGAGTGGGGCCACCGGATCCGACGGTGACGGGTACCTCGACGACCGCGTCGTCGGGCAGGCCGGTAATGGTGCCCCGGTTGGCGACGTCGAGGATCATCGTGGTCTCCTCGTTATGGGCGATCGCCCGCATCAGTGCGAGCGCGACACCCTCGTATCCACCGACGTCGGCGATGCCGTCCGCGCCGCCGCGGGCCTGGCCGGCGTGCTCGGCGGCCATGTAGGTCGCCTCCCGCTCGGCCCGGGTCGCGGTCCACAGCTCGTGGGCGCGGTCGGGAGCGGCGGCCGCCGCGGCGTAGAAGTCCCCCTGCTGCCCCGCGAGGAACTCGCCGCGGGTCAGGCCGCCGTCACGGATCGACGCGACCGCGTCGCGGGTGAAGTCGTAGTAGTACAGGTACTCGTTGGGAAGCGCACCGATCTCACGGATCCAGTCCAGCCCGAACAGCTGGCCCTCCTCGGTCGCCGCGAGCAGCGCGTCGTCGGCGAGCAGCCGGGGCAGCAGGTCCTCACCGTCCACCCGCAGGCCCCGCAGCCAGCCGAGGTGGTTCAGGCCGACGTAGTCGAGATCCACGGGGGTGTGCGGGTCGACGCCGAGCAGCCGAGCGGCCCGCTTCGCCATGGTGATCGGGGTGTCGCAGATGCCGACGACGCGGTCACCGAGGACGCCCCGCATGGCCTCGGTGATCATGCCGGCGGGGTTGGTGAAGTTGATGACCCACGCGTTCGGCGCCACCGTGCGGACCCGCTCGGCGACCCGTCGCGCCACGGGTATCGTGCGCAGCCCGTAGGCGATCCCCCCAGGTCCGGTGGTCTCCTGGCCGAGGACGCCGTGCTCCAGGGCGACCCGCTCGTCCTGCACCCGAGCCGCGAGACCGCCGACCCGGATGGCCGAGAACACGAAGTCGGCGCCCTCGAGCGCGGTGTCCAGCTCGGTCGTGACCGTCACCCGCGGCGGTGACTTCCCGGTGGAGGTATATCCGAGCGCCCTAGCGCTCTCAGCACCCTCCACCGAGGAGATGCCGGCGAGCACGTGGGCCATGACGTCGAGCCGGCCGGCGTCAGTGTCGTAGAGCGCGACCTCGGTGACGCCGGAGTCGGAGCCGGCCAGGGCCGCATACACGAGAGGCGTGCGGAACCCGCCGCCACCGAGGATCGCCAACCTCATGGCAGCACCGCCGACGTCACCGCAGGGCGAGGTGCATCCGGACGGAGTCGGCGAGCCGCTCGGCGACCGCCTGCGCCTGCGACTCGTCCGCCGCCTCGACCATGACCCGGACCAATGGCTCGGTCCCGGACTTGCGCAGCAGTACGCGCCCGCTTCCGTCGAGCTCGTCGGACGCCTTGGCGACATCCTCGAGCAGCGCCTCGTGCGAGTCGACCTGGGACGTGTCGACGCCGCGGACGTTGACGAGGACCTGCGGGAGGCGCGTCATCACCGAGGCGAGCTCGGTGAGCGACCGGCCGGTCTCCGCCACCCGGGCCGCGAGCATCAACCCGGTGAGCACCCCGTCTCCGGTGGTGCCGTGCTCGAGCAGGATGACGTGGCCGCTCTGCTCACCACCCAGCGCGAACCCACCGGCCTTCATGTCCTCGAGGACGTAGCGGTCGCCGACCGCCGTCTGGCGCACCGTGATGGCCGACCGCTCCATCGCCTGGAGCATCCCGAGGTTGGACATGACCGTCGCGACGAGGGTGTCAGCAACCAGACGACCCTTGTCGCGCAACGAGATCGCGAGGATCGACATGATCTGGTCGCCGTCGATGGTGGTGCCCGAGCCGTCGACCGCGAGACAGCGGTCGGCATCACCGTCGTGGGCGACCCCGAAGTCGGCGCCCTCGGCCACGACCGCCTCGCTCAGCCGGTCGAGATGGGTGGACCCGTAGCCGTCGTTGATGTTGAGCCCGTCGGGCGACGCACCGATCACCGAGACCCGAGCACCGGCCCGACGGAAGGCTTCGGGCGAGGCGACCGAGGCGGCACCGTTCGCCGTGTCGAGGACGACGTGGAGTCCGTCCAGACGGTTGGGCAGCGCCGCCACGAGGTGGCCCACGTAGCGCTCGAGCCCGTCGGACAGGGGGCGGAGGCGTCCGACACCGGCGCCGGTGGGTCGCTGCCACGGCTCGCGCATCCGCGCCTCGATGGCGTCCTCGACGTCGTCGGCCAGCTTGTGACCGCCGCGCGCGAAGAACTTGATCCCGTTGTCGGGCATCGGGTTGTGGGACGCCGAGATCATCACGCCGAGGTCGGCTCGCAGGTCGGCGGTGAGGAACGCGATGGCGGGCGTCGGCAGAACCCCGGCGTCGAGCACGTCCACCCCGGCCGAGGCCAGGCCGGCGACGGTCGCCGCGAGGAGGAACTCACCCGAGGCCCGTCCGTCGGTGCCGACGACGGCCGTCGGGCGGTGCCCCTCGAACTCGCCGGACTCCGCCAGCACGTGCGCGGCCGCGACGGCGAGGTCGAGGGCCAGCTCGGCGGTGATGTCCTGGTTCGCGAGTCCGCGGACCCCGTCGGTCCCGAAAAGTCGAGCCACGTCGCTTGGTCTGCCTCTCTCGGTGAGTGCTCACCTGTCGGCCCGAACGACGGGCCGACGGACGAACCTACTACGCCGCGAGGGCGGCCCCAGGCATACCGGGACCGCCCTCGCGTTGGAGCAGGAGCGTCAGCGCTTGCTGTACTGGGGAGCCTTGCGGGCCTTCTTGAGGCCGGCCTTCTTGCGCTCCGGGACGCGCGCGTCACGGGTGAGGAACCCGGCCTTCTTGAGGGCGGGACGGTTCAGCTCCTCGTCGACGCCGTTCAGGGCGCGGGCCACACCGAGGCGGACCGCCCCGGCCTGGCCGGAGGGGCCACCGCCGTGCACGCGGACGAGCACGTCGTAGGCACCGGTGAGGTCGAGCACCGAGAACGGCTCGCCGACGATCTGCTGGTGCACCTTGTTGGGGAAGTACGCCTCGAGCGTGCGGCCGTTGATCTGCCACTCGCCGGTGCCCGGGACGATGCGCACGCGGGCGATGGCCTGCTTGCGGCGACCGGTCGCGGCGCCGGGCGCCGAGGCGCTCGGACGGCGGACGTCCTCACCGGCGACGGGAGCGGTGGACTCGGAGGTGTACGTGCTCAGCTCCGGCTCGTCCGACTCCAGCACGGTGTCGGTAGTGATGTCAGTCAACGTGGTTCCTTACTGCGCGACCTGGGAGATGGTGAACGGGACCGGCTGCTGGGCCGCGTGCGGGTGCGTGTCGCCGGTGTAGACCTTGAGCTTGGTCATCTGCTGGCGGGCGATCGAGTTCTTCGGGAGCATCCCGCGGACGGCCTTCTCGACCGCCTTGGCCGGGTTCTTCTGCAGGAGCTCGGTGTAGGAGGTGGACTTCAGGCCGCCCGGGTAGCCGGAGTGGCTGTAGGCCTTCTTCTGCTCCGCCTTGGCGCCGGTCAGCACGATCTTGTCGGCGTTGACGATGATGACGAAGTCACCGGTGTCGACGTGCGGGGCGAAGGTCGGCTTGTGCTTGCCACGGAGCAGGATCGCGGTCTGGCTGGCCAGCCGGCCGAGCACGACGTCGGTCGCGTCGATCACGTGCCACGTGCGATCGACCTCGCCGGGCTTGGGGGTGTACGTGCGCACAGGAGTCAGCTTTCGTCAGCGGTATCTCGGGTATGCCTCGCCACGGTTCCGGTCGACCGACCGCGTCGCGTGGTTCCGAGCCTCAACGCCCCGGGTGGCACAACCTCTCCAGTGTAGGGGCGGGTCGGAGGCTGGCCAAATCGCGGCTGAGCCCGCCGCATACCCGCTCTGACCTGCAACGATGCCTTCTCCAGATATCTATGCACACTACTTGTGCATAGGTAGTGTGCATGAGTATTGTGCAACTCATGGCCACGACTCCTCCCTCCGGACCCGGCACCTGGGGCTCCTCCGAGACCCCCTCGGAGCTGCACCTCGGACCCGACGCCGTGAAGGTCCTCGCCCATCCGCTCCGCTCACGGATCGTCACCCAGCTCCGGCGCAGCGGCCCGCTCACGGCCACCGCCTTGGCCGGCCTGCTCGGCACGAACTCGGGCGCCACGAGCTATCACCTGCGCCGCCTGGAGACCGTCGGGCTGGTCGAGGACACCGACACCGGCAAGGGCAAGGAGCGGATCTGGCGCGCCGCCGTCGAGCAGCACTCGTGGACCCAGAGCGAGCTGGTCGACGACGAGGACGCCCTCACCGCCCTCAACTGGCTGGAGCGCGACTACATCCGCCACTTCGCCACCAAGGCCGAGCAGTGGCTCGACGTGCAGCAGGACTGGCCGGTGGAGTGGGTCGACCATCTCGGCATCAACGACAACGTCGCCCTGGTCACGCTGGACCAGCTGCGGGCCATGCGGGCCGAGATCGAGGACGTCCTGCTGAGGTACCGCCGCGTCGGACAGGGGAACCCCCAGGCCAAGCGGGTCGCGGTCTACACCTACGCCTACCCGGTCGACCTCGACCAGAGCCCCCGTGGAGCCCGCTCATGACCGCCGTCCTGTCCCCGGCCGCCGCCCGACGGGTCTTCCTCACGCTCACCGTGACGCGCTGGTTCCCCGTCGGGCTCGTGGTCGGGATCCTCACGCTGTGGCCGCTGGAGCGCGGCCTGACCATCCCCGAGGCCCTGTCCGCCACGTCGCTCACGGGGATCACGGTGTTCCTGCTCGAGCTGCCGACCAGCGGGTTCGCGGACGCGTTCGGCCGCAAGCCGGTCTACGTCACGGCCGCGGTCTTCCTCATCGCCTCCGCCGTCGTCTTCTACACCGCCACCGCCTGGTGGCAGTTCGCGCTGGCCGCGGTGCTGACCGGCGTCTTCCGGGCGCTCGACTCCGGGCCGCTCGAGGCGTGGTTCGTCGACACGGTCCACACGACCGAGCCAGGTGCCGACGTGGATCGCGACCTGTCTCGCCAGGGGATGGTCATGGGGTCGGCCATGGCTCTCGGTGCCCTGATCTCCGGCGGCCTGGTCTGGTGGCATCCCGTCGCCTCGCAGAGCGCCCTGCTGCTGCCCGGGCTGCTCTATCTGGGACTCGGCGTCGTCCACCTCACCGCGGTCCTCGTCATCCTCAAGGAGCCGGACCGACGCGGAGCCGGCGACAGCGTCGGTATGCGTCGGGCCGCGGCCTCCGTGCGAGAGGCACCGGTGGTGGTGCGGGAGGGGCTGTCGCTCCTGAGGCAGAACCGGGTGCTCGGTGGCCTGGTGGCCGTGGAGCTGTTCTGGTCGGCGGGGATGGTCGTCTTCGAGACGTTCCAGCCGATCCGCCTGTCCGAGCTGCTCGGCAGCGAGGACGCCGCCGCGGCGGTCATGGGTCCCGTCGCGAGCACCGGGTGGGGGCTGTTCGCGCTCGGGTCGGCCCTCGCCGCGGTGGGCAGCCGTCGACTGGGCGTCGCGCGAACGGCGATCCTCGCGCGGGTGCTCAACGGGCTCGGCGCGGTCGTCATGGGTCTCGTCGCGGGACCGGTCGCCCTCATCGCTGCCTACGCCTTCACCTACACGCTGCACGGCGCCGGCGGCCCGGTCCACGGCGCCCTGCTCCACCGTGAGGCCTCCGCCCGGAACCGGTCCACCGTCCTGTCGATGAACTCGATGGTCTCGTTCCTCGGGTTCAGCCTGACCGCGGCGCTCGCCGGCCAGCTGGAGGCGCGCACGTCGACGCAGGTGGCGATGGTCGCCGTCGGGGCGTTCAGCGTCCTCGGCGCGTTCGGCTACCTGCCGGCGCTCCGGGCCGAACGCGCCCGGCGGCGTGAGACGCAGCCGGTTCACGTCGGCTGACCGGCCCCGCGCACACACCGCCACACCCCTGGCTCGTCGAGAGGAGGGAAGTTGACGTCATGACGTCAACTTCCCTCCTCTCGGGCCTGGCGGAGTCCCACGAGAGTCGGCGCACTCCCATCGAATGTCGCGGGAGTGGGCCAACTCTTGAGGGACTCGCAGGACTGGAGGCCTCGTTAGCCGGTGAGGTCGACGGCGAGCTGAGCTGTCTCAGGCTCCCAGCGAAGGCGGCGGGTACCGCGGACCGCCAGTGGGCCCACCCCGGCGACGAGGATGACCCCGGCGCAGGCCGTCAGGACCGGCTGGGTCCCGAACCGGTCGGTGAGGACGCCGGCCATCGCCTGGCCCAGGGGCATCCCGACGAACGAGGTGAGGATGTCCCAGGACGACACGCGGGCCAGCAGGTCATGGGGGACGTGGTTCTGGATCGCCGTCTCCCAGCAGACCCCGAAGAACATCAGGCCCGAGTAGCCGATGACCGCCCCGAGCAGCACTCCGGTGAGCGTGCCCGGCCACACGTAGGCCATGACCCAGACCGGCATGAGGCCGAGCGCGACGAACCCGACGGCCAACGGCCGGCTGGGACGCACGCGCATGGCGATCACGCTCCCGACGACCCCGCCGAGCCCCTCCGCCGCGGCGATCACGCCCAGCGCCGATGGCCCCCCGAGGTCGCGCAGCGCGACGACGTTGACGGTGACGAGGACGACTCCGTTGGCGACGTGGTAGACCCCCGCGGCCACGACGCCCCAGAGCAGCCAGTCCCGCGAGCGGACTGCGGCGAAGCCACCACGCAGCTCGGTGAGGAACCCGACCCGCTCGGCCCGGACCGCCCGCGCCCGGATCAGCGCCACGGTGACCGCCGAGCCAACGAAGCTCAGCGCGTTGACGAGGAAGCCGAACGGTGCGCCGAACGCGGCGATGAGCACGCCCGCGGCCGCCGGACCAACGGTGAGCGCGGCGGTCTGAACGGCGTTGAGCGTGGCGTTCGCCGACCGGCGCTGCTCCATCGGGACCAACGTGGGCTTCAGCGACGACATCGCCGGGTGGAAGAAGGCGCCCGCACCCCCGAACAGCGCCACGAGGGCGCAGAGGACGGGCAAGGGATGGTGGTCGCCCAGGTAGATCACGGCCAGCGCGGCGGCCGCGGCGGCGCGGACCAGGTCGGCGGCCACCATGATCGTCTGCGGCCGGAGCCGGTCCGCCCAGACTCCCCCGACCAGGGTGCAAGCCAGTCGAGCGACGACACCGCAGGCGAGGACCAGGCCGAGGTCCGTGGCCGAGCCGCCGGAGGCGATCACCGCGAACGACAGCGCGATCGGCTGGAAGGCGTCGCCCAACCACGAGAGACCCTGCCCGCCGACCAGAAGCCGGAAGTCGGCCGACCCCCACCGCGACGTTCCGACGGGTCGGTCATCGACAGCAACGTTCATGGTGAGTCACATTAGTACGTCATCTAACTATCTGTCATCAGACTTTCAAGCACTACTTCTGTACGACGATGAAGGGCATACTGGGACGATGCCCAAGTCCCAGCCGACCGACGCGGTCGACGCGCACGTCGCCCGGTGGGTCACCCAGGTGCCCGACATGGACCCGCTGGTGGAGGGGGCCACGACGCGGATGCAGTTCGTCGTCCGGCAGCTGCGCAAGGACGACGCCGCGTTCCACGCCGGCCACGAGTTCACCCTCGAGGACTCGAACACGTTGCACGCGTTGATGATCCAGCCCTATCCGGTCGAGGCGACGCCGGCGCAGCTCGCGGACACCTGCCACGTGACCCGCGCGGCGATGACCAGCCGGCTCGACCGCCTCGTCGAGGGCGGCTACGTCACCCGCGAGGTCGACCCGCTCGACCGCCGCCGGGTCATCGTCCGGCCCACCCCTCGAGGAAGGGACACCTGGCAGGAGCACCTCCACGCCGGGATGGAGCGCGAGGCGAACCTGCTCTCCGCCCTCTCGCCACGTGAGCTCGAGCAGCTCAACGCCCTGCTTCGCAAGGTGCTGCTGTCGTTCGAACAGGCTTGACAGCCGACGCCCCGGGTCAGGACGCTCGGAGCGTGCCCGACCCGCGGACGATCGACCTCAATGCCGACGTCGGCGAGTCGTTCGGGCGGTGGCGGCTCGGCGACGACGAAGGCCTCCTCGACATCGTCACCTCCGCCAACGTCGCCTGTGGCTTCCACGCCGGGGACCCGGCCACCCTGGTCGCGACGTGCCGTGCCGCGGCCCTCCGCGGGGTCGCCATCGGCGCCCAGGTGGGCTACCGCGACCTCGCCGGGTTCGGCCGCCGGTTCGTCGACGTCTCCGCTGCCGACCTCTACGCCGACGTCCTCTACCAGCTCGCCGCCCTGGACGGGATCGCGCGCACCGTCGGCAGCGCGGTGACCTACGTGAAGCCCCACGGGGCGCTCTACAACGCCGTCGTCCACCACGAGACACAGGCCGACGCGGTCGTCCGCGCGGTCGCCGACTACTCCCGGGTCCTGGCGGTCGTCGGGCTTCCCGGCTCGGCCCTCCTGACCGCGGCGACCACGGCCGGACTACGGACCGTCCGCGAGGCCTTCGCCGACCGGGGCTACACGGCGGCGGGGACGCTGGTGCCCCGGTCCGAGCCGGGCGCGGTGCTCGACGACCCCGAGGTGGTCGCTGCCAGGGTGCTCCGTCTCGTCCAGCAGGGTCACGTGACGGCGACCGACGGCGCGGAGGTCGACCTCGAGGCCGATTCCGTATGCGTCCACGGCGACTCCCCCGGTGCCGCCGCCATGGCTCACGCCGTCCGGAATGCCCTGTCGCAGGCGGGGATCCGGTTGGGCGCGTTCGCACCCCCACCCACCACATGAGGTTGTTGCCCTGCGGCGACCGAGCGATCCTCGTCGAGGTCGCCGACTCCCAGGAGCGTCGTCGCCTCGACGCCACGCTCCGCCGCCACCCCCTCCCCGGCACCGTCGAGCACGTCCCCGGAGCCCGCACCGTTCTCGTCGTCGCCACCGGCCCGGACCGGTTGCCCGGGATCGCCACCGCCCTGCGCGACCTCGTCCTCGACGCACCCGGCGTGCCGGAGGAGACCGACGAGAGCGCCGAGGTGGTCGTCGAGGTGCACTACGACGGTCCCGACCTCGACGACGTCGCGCGCCACCTGGGGATCACCCCCGCAGACGTCGTCACGCGGCATACCGGCCAGGCGTGGAGCGTCGAGTTCGCCGGGTTCGCACCGGGGTTCGCCTACCTGACCGGGACCCGGGGTGACCTCGAGGTGCCCCGGCGCGAGTCGCCACGAACCCGCATACCGTCGGGGTCCGTCGGCCTCGCCGGCCCGTACTCCGGGGTCTACCCGCGCCCGTCGCCCGGTGGGTGGCAGCTCATCGGACGCACCGAGATCCAGCTGTGGGACGCCGACCGGGACCCGCCGGCCCTCCTCACCCCGGGGCGCCGCGTCCGGTTCGTCGGGCTGCCGTCGTGAGCGTGCTGATGGTCGAGGAGGTCGGCCCGCAGGCACTGGTCCAGGACCTTGGTCGACCGGGACACGCGTCGGTCGGGGTGACCGGAAGCGGAGCCGCGGACCGCCGCGCGTTGCGCCTCGCGAACCGCCTCCTCGGCAATCCCGAAGGCGCGGCCGGTCTGGAGGTCCTGCTCGGCGGCCTCACGCTCCGCGCCGAAGGCTCGGTCCGGGTCAGTGTCACCGGCGCGCCCGCGCCCGTGCTGGTCGACGGACGGGCCGCCCCGCTCGGCGCCCCGTTCGACCTTCGCGACGGACAACGCCTCAGTCTGGGTATGCCACCCACCGGGCTTCGCACCTACGTCGCCGTCCGCGGTGGGCTCGCCGAGCCGCTGGTCCTGGGGAGTGCGAGCAGCGACCCGACCATGGGGGTGGGCCCCCCGACGCTCTCACCGGGTCGGCGGTTGGCGGTCGCTGCGGCGCCGGCCGCTCTCTCGGACGCCGTCGACGTGGACGTCGCCGCGACCCACGCACCGCCGGTCACCGACGTCACGCTCCGGGTGGTCTTCGGGCCGCGGGACGACTGGTTCACGCCGGCCGCCGTCGAGACCCTCACCTCGCGACCGTGGGCGGTCACCGCGGACTCCGACCGGGTCGGGGTCCGGCTGGCCGGCGCGTCGTTGGATCGTTCGGAGAGGAGAGCCGGTCAGGAGCTGCCGAGCGAGGCCGTCGTCCGTGGCGCCGTGCAGGTCCCGCCGTCCGGACGTCCCCTGGTCTTCCTCGCCGACCACCCCACCACCGGCGGATACCCGGTCATCGCCGTCGTGGTGGGCGACGGGACCGACGTCCTCGCACAGCTGCGGCCGGGCGAACGGGTCCGGTTCCGGCGCATACCCAGCGGGTGGTGACCGGTGCGCACGCGATCTGAGCACCCGCACTCATGCGCCCCTCGGGTCACCCCGAGAGGGTTGGGGAACACGCAGCGGGCGGGCGCACGAGGCCCGCGCCACCGACGACAGGGGGACCCGTGTACGACCCGATGGAGGCCATCGGCCGCACCCGCGACGACATCAGCCGCGGCTGCGGTGCGTTCCGTGAGGCGACGGAGACCCTGGGACCGGTGACGGCGAAGGACGACACCGGCGCGGTCACGGTGACCATCGACGGCGACGGCCGGATCTCCTCGATCGTCGTGTCGATGACGTGGAAGAACAGCTACACCGCACACTCCCTGGCCGCCGGCATCAACGACGCGGCCAACACGGCGGGGATCGCGCGACTCGAGCAGTGGGGCACCACACTCGTGGACGCCGACGAGCGCCCCCGCGACCACGTCGTGGCGCCGCACCTCGACGCCGAAGAGCTGTCGCAGCGGTTGTCCGAGGCCGTCGACCGTGACCGGTCCGGATCGGTGGACTCGTCGATGCAGGTGATGCGGGACCTGCTCCACGAGCTCGTCGAGAGCATCGAGGAGGTGCGCAACGACGTCCGCGAACACCTCACCCGGGAGTACACCGGGCGCAGCGCCTCGGGGCACGCCAAGGCGACCATCGCCGGCAACGGGACCCTCCTGGACCTGGTCTTCGACCAGAGCTGGCTCGACTCGGCCCATCCGGCCAACATCGGCCGGGAGGCGACGCAGGCGCTCCACGAGGCCTACCGGCAGGCCGGCGGCGAGGACGTCGAGACGATCGTCGCCCGAAGCCCGCTCGGCCGGATCCAGCGGCTCTCCGAGGACCCGGTCGCGCTCGCCCGGGCCATCGGTCTGCGCAACTGACCGACGAGACCGACGACACCGACGGCACGAACGACCGGCGACGAAGGAGCCGACATGACCTACGAAGTACAGCTCGCCGCCCTCAAGACCGACGCCGACACCTGGGACCAGACCTCGAGCACGCTGCTCACCGCGAGCACCGCCGCCTGGGGGCTGTCCCTCGGGGAGTACGAGCTGTCCTGGGCCGCCGAGGCGGTAGGCCTGACCACGACCTACAGCTCGATCCAGTCCAAGGTCGCCAGTCTGCTCAGCGAGGGCTCCACCGAGACCGGCAACATCTCGAGCACCCTGCTGACGATCAAGCGCAACTACGAGCAGAACGAGGACAACGCCGAGCAGCACTACCGGGGCGCCTGGGAGCCCATCGGCTGACGCCGTCCACCTCATCCACCTTCTCTCTCGACCCAAGGGGACGACATGTCCAGCACCGCCAACGACATCCGCGATCTCGTCAACCGGTTCAACGGCCTCGTGCAGGATCTCCAGGACGCCATCAACGATGTCCTGGACTGGGTCCCGTGGGGACTGGGTTGGCTGGCCGACAAGATCCGCGACCTGTGGAACGGCCTGATGGACAAGATCCGAGAGTTCTTCGACCCCCTCATCGAGATCCTCAGCAACCTCGGCGAGCCGAGCACTCTCTCGAGCACCGCCGACACGTGGAGCAACAGCGTCGGCGCACCGGTCAGTGCGCGCGTCGCCCTCGCGGATGTCGGCTCGCTTGCCGTCGACGACAGCTGGAAGGGTTCGGCGGCGGACCAGTACAAGCAGAAGGCTCCGTTGCAGAAGGCCGCACTGCAGAACATCAAGACACAGTTCACCGACGGCGTCAGCAGCGCCCTCAAGGACGTCTCGACGGCGCTCTGGGTGTTCTTCGGAGCCATGGTCGTGGCGATCGGCGCGTGGATCGCGGCGATCATCACCGCCCTCGGCGCCACGGCGACGATCTTCGGCATCCCGGCGGGCATCCTCATCGCCATTGCGGCGGCTGCCGGGTTCGGCGCCGCCTTCTGGGGCGCGGGCGAGCTGCTCAAGGCTCAGTGCCGCAGCGCCAAGACGCTGCTCGAGCAGAAGCTGGCCGAGAACACCGCCTACCCCAACGGGTCCTGGCCGGTGGCGACGCTGTGACATCCCCCGGCGTCGAGGGTGACCGGGCCGCCATCGCCAGGGGGACGGCCCGGTCGCTCGTCGCCGGCGTCTTCGTCGTCGTGAACCTCACCCTGATCCTGCTGTGGTCGTCGGTGTCGTCGACGCTGACCGACCTGCATGGCCTGGTCGTCGCCAGCATCGTCACCCTGGCGGTCGGCATCGTGTGCCTCGTGGGCGTCATCGTGCTGGGAACGCGGTGGCGGGGACCGCGGCCACCCGCCGGCGCGACGAAGAGCCGCGCCGC
Organism: uncultured Actinomycetota bacterium; assembly: GCA_963757225.1. Lineage (GTDB taxonomy): Bacteria > Actinomycetota > Actinomycetes > Actinomycetales > Dermatophilaceae > Lapillicoccus. Next base: position 43,169 of record CAVWQU010000016.1, on the reverse strand, counting down.
CACCGTGCTGGGCGCTGTCGCGGTGGCCCAGCTCATCGTGGGGTTCGTGGCGATGACGATCCTCGGCGGGTTCAACGACCTGTTCGCCCTGCAGATCCTCATCGCGACGATGGTCTCGTCGCTCGCAGTGCTGGTCCTCGGCGTCGGCCTGGTTCGTCACGTGTCGAAGATCGCCACCGGCGGCTGACCGGAATCAGCGGCAGAGCGCCTCGACCCGCATCTGGTCGTCCTCGAGCCACCACGGCCCCGGAGCGGCGCGGAAGACCGCCGTGTCTCCCACCACGAGACGCCGGCCCGAGTCGACACCGCTGAGCAGCAGCCCGTCCGCGCCGAGGGCGAGCAGCTCGTCCCCGAGTCGGAGCAGCACCGGGCCGTTCGGGTCCTTGGCGACCGCCGTGCGTCCACTAGCCACCCCGGCGAGGACGTCGTCCTCGTCGTCCAGCACCCATGTCGTCGGTGCGCCCGGCAGGGCGTCGCTGCCGTACGCGTGGAAGTCGCTTCCGCCGATCGGCACGGTCGCGGGGTCCCACGACAGCCACCAGGCCAGTGGACCGCCCCAGTTGTGCAGCACCGGAAGGGCGTGCCACGACGAGTGCCAGATCTCGGCGACGGCGGTTGGGTGGTCGAGAGCCATCCGCCAACAGCAGTCCGTTGCCAGCGGGTGGTTCACCGACAGCACGCCGCCGCGCGCCTCGACGTCGCGCTGCCATTGCGCGCCCGGCTTCCGGAAATCCACGAAACCGATGTCCCCCAACGCGTTCGCGTGTCCGCGGTCGGTGGTGACCTCCTGACCGGGGATCAGCCGGATGCCGTACCGCTCGCTCACCGACGGCAGGTATGCGTGGTGGCTCGTCGTGTTGTGGTCGGTCACCGCCAGCGCGTCGAGCCCCCGGCTCCGGGCGAGCGCGGCGAGCTCCTCGATCCCCAGCGAACCGTCCGAGTGGACCGTGTGCGCGTGGAAGTCGGCGGCCAGCCACCGCATCCCGTCGACGGCGGGCAGGTCCCGGCGTGGCCCGCGCTCGGGCACGGGAGGGGCCACCGGCTGCGCGGAGCGTTCGACCGACACCTCGGCCGGCGTGGCGGGGCGGACGGTCAGCCGGTAGTCGACGCCCCGCCGGGGGACGCGGTGCAGCCCGACGAGGACCTGCCACGTCCCCGGCGAGACCGGCGTCGCGAGGTAGCCCGGCGTCGACCACTCCTCGCCCACGATGACGTGGGACCGTGCCCCGCCCGACCACCCGACGTAGCCGTCCGGCCCCTCGCAGCCGAGGTCCAGCACCGCGCCATCGCGTCGGTCGTACTCGAGCTCCACCCGGAACGCACCGAGCTCGCGCGAGACCTCGAAAGGCACTGCGGCGCACTGTTTCTCGGCGCGGTCCTCCGGTGTCCAGGTGCCGTGCCGGTCGAGCAGCCTCACCGGTCGATGGGCGTCGACACCCGGTCGGACTCGAGCAGCTCGCCGTCGGAGGCCCGGTAGCGCAGCACCCGCTTGTCCGCCGGGCTGACCGAGACTCTCGCGTCCACGGGTGGCTCCTCGCCCTCCGGGACCAGCGCCTGCACCGAGTGGTCGCCACACGTCACCGACACGAGCATCGAGGCGCCGAGGTTCTCGACGATGGTGACGGTCCCGTCCAGGACGAACCGGCCGGTGTCATCCAGCTTGGTGTACTCCGGCCGGAACCCGATGAGCACGTCATCGCCCTCGGGGACCCGCTCCCGTCCGAAGGCGTTGCCGGGCACCAGGTTCATGGGCGTCGAGCCGATGAAGTTCGCCACGAACACGTTGGCCGGCCGGTGGAACACGTCCGACGGCGTCCCGATCTGACGGATGTGCCCCGCTTCCATGACGGCGATGGTGTCGGCCATGGCCAGGGCCTCCGCCTGGTCGTGCGTGACGAACACCGTGGTCACGCTCAGCTCGTGCTGGAGCCGTTTGAGGAAGGTGCGAGCCTCGAGCCGGAGCCGCGCGTCGAGGTTCGACAGCGGCTCGTCGAAGAGGAAGACCGCAGGCTGGTAGGCGATCGCGCGGGCCAGGGCCACCCGCTGCTGCTGACCGCCGGACAGCTGGCCCGGGCGCCGGTCCATCAGCTTCTCCAGACCCAGCCCGGCTCCGGTCGTCACCGCCTTCTCGCGACGTTCCGCCTTGGCGACCTTCTGGATCCGCAGCGGGTAGCTGATGTTGTCGGTGACGTCCATGTGCGGGAAGAGCGCGTAGTCCTGGAACACCATCGCGACGTCGCGCTTGCCAGGCGGCAGCCTGGTCACGTCCTTGCCGCCGAGGAGGAGCTGCCCCGAGGTGACCTCCTCCAGGCCGGCGATGGTCCGCAGGAGCGTGGTCTTGCCGCACCCCGACGGCCCGAGCAGCGCGAAGAACTCGCCCTCGGCGATCGACAGGGTGAGGTCGTCGACGGCGGCGACGCCACCCGCATACACCTTGGAGAGCCCGACGAGGTCGATGCTGGCCATCAGCTCTTGATCCCTCCGTGGAAGCGGAAGCCGTAGCGGCGGTTGACGAAGAGGTACAACGCGACCACCGGGATCGCGTAGACCAGCGAGAAGGTCGAGATGAGAGGGAGGTTCGCCTGTCCGCCCTCGGTGTAGAAGGTGTACATGAGCACACCGGCCGGCGTCTTCTCCGGGTCGCGCAGCAGGATGTAGGCGGTGAGGAAGTCGCCCCAGGCGTTGACCAGGGCCCAGACCGCGATGGTCGCCAGACCCGGCCTCGCGATCGGCAGGACGACGTGGCGCAGCACCTGAAGCGGGCTGGCCCCGAAGACACGGGCGCTCTCCTCGTAGGACTTGGGGGTCGCGTCCATGAAGTCCTTGAGGATGAAGATGGCCGCCGGCAGCAGCCCGCCGGTGAGGACCAGGGCCACGCCGCTGCGGTCGTCGATGAGCCCGAGCTGGAACATCAGCAGGAAGATCGGGACCATCGCCGCGGTGCCGGTGACGATCGACGAGAGCAGGAGCAGCGCGTAGAGGATGAGGTCCCGGCCCGGCACACGCACTCGCGACAGCGCGTATGCGGCGAGCGCGGACAGCGCGGTGACGAGCAGCATCGCGCCACCGGAGATGAGGATCGAGTTCTTCAGCGACGACAGCGCATACGGGTTCTTCCCCAGCTCGGCGAAGTTGTCGAGCGTGAAGTCGGGGATCTTCACGGTGAGCGTCGGCGTCTTGTCGAACGGCGTCAGGACCAGCCACAGCAGCGGTAGGGCGAAGAACAGCGCGAGCACGGTGATGAGGCCGTAGAACAGGATCCGGCGGACGACGGCGGCTGGCGTCATCTCACTGCCCCACGTTCCGGGCCTCGGCGACCGTGAGGCTCTCGTCCGTGGCCTTGGGACCGCGCCGCTCGCGCAGCAGCCGGATGTAGAACAGCGCGATGGCCAGGTTGATCAGCAACATGATGAACGAGATCGCGGAGCCGTAGCCGAGCTCGCCGCCGTAGAGCGCGCGCAGGTAGATGAACACCGGCAGGGTCTCGGTGGCGTGGTCCGGGCCGCCCGCGGTCAGCAGGTAGGGGCCGAAGTCGTTGAAGGTCCACAGGCTGATGAGCAGTGTGTTGGTGAGGATGTGCCCGCGGATGTGCGGGAACACCACGTCGCGGAACTGCTGCCAGGTCGACGCGCCCGCCAGCCGCGCGGTCTCGAGCTGTGACGGGGGGACGGCGCCCAGCGCCGCCGAGAACAGCAGCATCGAGAACGCCGTGCCGCGCCACGTGTTGTAGATGATGATCGAGGCCATCGGGTACTCGAGTAGCCAGGCCGTCTCGGGCCGGCCGAGGATCGTCCCCAGCGTGCCGCCGTTGTTGTTCAGGAACGCCACCCAGAGGAACGCGACGACCGAGCTGGGCAGGATCCACGCCAGCAGGACCAACGTCTCGACGACCGCCTTGACCGCCTTGGGGACCGAGCGCATCGTCCACGCGATGAGGAACCCGAGGACGCTCTGGCCGACGATGGCCGACCCGAAGACGAAGACGATGGTCAGCCACAGCGAGTTGTGGAACGCCGGGTCGGTCAGAGCCGCTCGGTAGTTGTCCAACCCCACGAACTGCGGGTCGGCCGCCGCGGCTCCGGTGAGCCGGAAGTCGGTCATCCCCAGCCAGATCGTCCACACCGCCGGGAAGACGAGGAAAGCGGCGATCAGGAGGAACGCGGGCGTGACGAAGACCGCCGCCCGGGCGCGTCCGAGCCCGGCGGCGTCGGACGCGCCCGCGTTGGCGCTCACTGGCGGCTCACTGGCGGCTCACGACTTCTGGACCTTGTCCGCTCCGCCGGCCACCTTCTCCACCGCGCCCTGGTAGGTCGTGGCGGCCTCGTCGACCGACTTGCCGGACACGATGTCCGCGGTCGCCTGCTGCAGTGCCTGTGACACCTGCGGGTAGACGGCGAGGCCCGGGCGGAACCGGGTGATCGGCAACACCTTCTCGGAGATCAGCGACAGCAGCGGGTCCTTGCTGAGGACCTCTTTGTTGACGTCCTGCCGTGCCGTGATGCGAGCCGAGCCGGCGAGCGCGGCCTTGATGGCGTCGGGGGAGTACAGGAACTGGATGAGCTCCCAGGCCTGCTGCGGGAACTTGGTGTTCGGGTTGAGGAAGGTGCCGCCGCCACCGGACATCGACACCATGTCCTGGCCGCCCACGCCGGCACCCTTGGCCTTGGCCGGGATCTCCGCGTAGCCGACGTCGGCGTCACGGGACGCCATCGGCGCGGACCCCTTGTCGGGGTTGATGACCGAGCGCCAGAAGTAGTCGCCCTCGAGGAGGATGCCGACCTTGTTCGCGGCGAACGCGGCGAACGACTCGTCGCGACCCTTGGCCGCCTGCTGGAAGTTCTTGTCCATCAGGCCCTGGTCGAGGAGCTGCTTGTAGAAGGTGAGCACGTCGCGGGTGTTCTGGGTGTTCCCCTGCCACTTGCCGTCCTGGTAGATCTCCGCACCGGTGCCGACCAGCAGGTCGAGGGCGCCCTGCATGGTCGTGGCCTCGCCCATCGCGGTACCGGCGTTGATCTGGATGGGCGTGACCCCGCTGACCGCCTTGAGCTTGGTCCCGGCGTCGAGGATCTCCTGCCAGCTGGCCGGCTTCCAGTCGGCCGGGAGGCCGGCCTGCTGGAACAGCTTCTTGTTGTAGTAGAGGACCCGGCCGTCGGTGCCACCCGGGACGCCGTAGATCTTGTCGTTGTACGACGCGTTGGCCTGGACCGCCTTGGGGATCTGCGCCCAGCCGTCCCAGGACGTGACGGTGGGCCCGACGACGTCGGCCAGCGGCTTGATGTAGCCGGCCTCGGCGAACTCGCCCACCCAGATCCCGTCGAGGGCGATGACGTCGGCGCCGGACTTGCTCTTGAGGTCGAGCGCCATCTTGGCCTTGTACTGCTCGTCGTCCACGCCGGACGGCTGGAACTTCAGCGTGACGTTGACCCCCTTGGCCTTCTGGGCCTCGACGAACTTCGGGATCACGTAGGTGGCGTACCAGTCGGCCTCGGCGGCGTTCTTGCCGCCGGCGATGGCATTGGACGTCACGGTGAGGGCGACCTCGGTCGCGCTGGCGTTCTGGGTGGGGTTGGCCCCGCTCCCACCGGAGGAGCGGTCGCACGCCGCGACCAGCGTGCCGAGGAGAAGGATCGTGATGGCGGGGACGGCTCGACGGGCCAGTCCACGTCGGTTCACAGTGGTCATCGTTGACTCCCTGTCGTCATCGCCGGCCGACCGACCCGTCACGCGGCCGACTCCAGCGGAAACCACCTTAGTAGGAATGTCCTGACAAGGCGCGCTCGAGCGTGACTTGTTGCCCGACGTTCACCCGAGCCCTTTTCCCCCAGGCCGCGTAGGGTGCGCGCATGGCCCAACGCGACGACAGCGGCTGGCCGAAGCGCTCGCCGACGCGCTACAAGAAGGCCATCCCGCCGGCGATCGTGGCGGTCGTCGGCTTGGTCCTCATGTTCGCCCTACCGACCGTGCCCAACCTCGGGCTGGTCATCTTCCTCGGCGGCCTCGCGGGGGCGATCATCACGGCCTTCCTGGCCGGGCTGGGCGACTGACGTGCAGCTGGCGTTCGACGCCGAGGTCATCCAGTGGCGAGGCCCGGCGCCGTTCTACTTCCTCGCCGTCCCCGAGCCGCTGTGCGAGGACGTGCGCGTGGCGGCCCGTGACGTGAGCTACGGCTGGGGCGTCGTCCCCGTGTCGGTCCGTATCGGCGCGACGACGTGGTCGACCTCGCTGTTCCCCAAGGACGGGGGCTACCTCGTCCCGCTCAAGGACCGCGTCAGGTCCGCTGAGGACATCAGCGAGGGCGACCTGATCGAGGCGGTCCTCACCGTCTAGGGCAACGGGGTCTGCGAGTCCGCCCGGCTCGCATACCTTCCGGATTCACCGCTGGAGCAGCACCGCCACCGTCCGAGCGGGAACGGTGGCCGTACCGGTGGCCGGGTCCCACGTGGTGCCCTTGACGACGGCATCGCTGCCGGACGCCTGCACGGGGGACAGCGACAGTGTCGTCCCGGCCAGAGCGGGGACCTTCTGGCTGACCGCCGACGGTGACGCGTTGACGACGACGAGGACGCCCTTGAGAGCCGGGTCGACGTCGGCACCGACGGTGTCGTCGATCCGCATGACGACGACGCCCGGATGCGCGTCCGCGGTTCCCGAGACCGGGAAGCCGACCTTGGCGTTGATGCGGTCGGCCGACCCCAACCGGAACAGCGGCGTGGAGAACCGCAGCCGCAACAGGTCCTGCGCAGCGGCGGAGGCCGTCGCGACGTCCGTCGCCGACGGCTTCAGCGCCGCGTTGCCGAGCAGGTCCTTCTGGTAGGCCAGGTCGCCACCCGGCGGGAGCCCGTGACCGAACCCGTTGTCGACGCCGGTCCAGTCGAGCCGGTTGAACCAGTCGCCGCTGTTGTAGGAGTCACGGGCCAGGCTCTTGCTCCGCAGGAGGTCGGCACCCGCGTGCCAGAACGACGGGGTCTGAGCGAGAGCGGTGGTCGACAGGGAAAGGGTGTTCATCCGGACGCGGTCCGCCATCGACGTCGCGACCGGCAGCTTGTAGGTCAGCGCGTCGAAGAGGGTCTCGTTGTCGTGGGCGTCGACGTAGGTGATGACCTCGTCCGGCTGGTCGGCGTAGCCCGCCGGCTGGCCCTTGTAGTCGACGCCGGCACCCGTCACCGGCTGGCCGGTCACCTGCGAACGGAACTGGTACGCCTTGAGGTTGCCGGCGAGGCCCAGCTGCAGGAGGTCGGTGTCGGCCTTCAGCGACGCCGCCGGGTCGTACCCGTCGAAGGTCACGCCGTTGGGGTCGGTGCCCTCCCCGGTGCCGAAGCCCTGCCGCCGCGGGTCGTCGAAGGGCCCGCCACCGCGGACCGCATCACGGAGCCGGTCGGAGAACGTGCCGATGCCGGTGCCGCCGAGCTGTCCCTGGGTGGCCTGCCGGAACAGGGCGTTGTCGGCGACCTCACCGAAGTTCCAGCCCTCGCCGTAGAGGTAGACCGACTTCCCGTCGACGCCGTCCCGTCGCACCGTCAGCGCGTCGAGGGCCGACCGCACGGCGAGCATCGTGTCCCGTGAGTGGTGTCCCATCAGGTCGAAGCGGAACCCGTCGACGTGGTAGTTCCGCGCCCACGACACCACCGAGTCGACCATGAGCTTCTGGGCCATGGCGTGCTCGGTGGCGACGTTCTGGCAGCACGTCGAGGTGTAGACGGCGCCCTTGGCGTCGAGCCGTTGGTAGTAGCCGGGGACCACCCGGTCGAGGACCGACTGCGGCGCCTGCCCCGAGGCCGGGGTGTGGTTGAAGACCTGGTCGAGGACGACGCGCAGGCCGTCACGGTGGAGACCGCCGACCATCGTCCGGAACTCCGCGACCCGGGTGCCACCGTCGGCGGCCGCGTTGGAGGAGGCGTACGAGCCCTCCGGAACGCTCCAGTGCAGCGGGTCGTAGCCCCAGTTGTACGCGTCCGTGTCGGCGACGGCCTGGACGCAGGCGCGCTGCTGGTCGCTGTCCGGCGGGAATGACGCGAGGTCGCACGCGGGGGTCTTCTGCTTCGTGCGGTCCTCCGGGATCGACGCGATGTCGAAGGTCGGCAGCAGGTGCACCGTGTTGAGGCCCGCCGCGGCCAGTGCCTTGAGGTGCTTGGTGCCGTCGCCGTCATCGGCGAACGCGAGATAGCTGCCGCGATGCGCCGCCGGGACGGTCGCGTCGTCCATCGAGAAGTCGCGCACATGCAGCTCGTAGATCGTCGAGTCGACGCTCTGCGTCAGCGGCGGACTCGGGTTGGTGACCCAGATCGACGGCATGTAGGCCGCGTCGTCCAGGCTGATGGCCACCGACCGGGTCGAGTCCAGCGTCAGCGCGACGGACGCGGGGTCGGTGACGAGGTTGGTCTCGACCTTGCGGGTGGTCGGCGCGTAGACGACGACCTCGTAGAGATACCGCGCGCCCCGAGCCGACGCGTCGGTGCTCACGTCCCATGCGCCGGTCCGGTCGTCGCGCTTCATGGCGATGCGCTTCGCCGTCGACGGGTCGGAGTCCGGGGCGCCGGCCGGCCAGGTCAGCAGGGTGACCTGCTGCGCGGTGGGAGCCCAGACCCGGAAGGTGGGCCGGTTCGACGACGCCTGGGCCCCGTACGTGTCCTTCGCGGCCGGACCGGCGTACAGGTCGTCGAGGACGAGCGGGATCTGTACGCCGGTCGCGTCGAGGAGCGACCCCGTGGTGTCGTACATCGCCACCGCGGCCTGACCACGCAGGATGTCGTCCGCCTGCTTGGCGGTCTTCGAGTCCAGCCGAAGAGCCAGGTAGCCCTTGAGCTCGGGATGAGCGGCGACGACGGCGGCCGGCAGCCCGGCGGCGTCACGGGTGAGCTCGGCGGAGGAGCCGCCGTGAGGGTCTCGGCGTCGACCGCCAGATTCGCGGTGGGCGACCAGTGCAGTCGCCACCGCAGCAGCGCGGGGTCGGTGCCGGCCGGGATGGCCGTGGCCGGCCACGCGAGCAGGTCGCGGCTGACCCAGATGGCCTTCTGCTGGGTGAGGTCGGGCGCGGACCCGGCGGCGGAGAGCCGGGTCGTGGCGATGTGGGTCGCGAGCACGTAGCTGATGGTCAGGACCGTCCCGTCCTTGGGTACCGACACCGCAATGTTGCCTCCGTTCGGGGTGCCGCCGGCGCCGTAGTTCTCGTCCCAGCTGAGCCCATGGGCGATCTTGAACGCGTAGTCGCCCGCCTTCTCCAGGATGCCGGACCACGTGAAGGTGCCGTCGCCGTCGGGGTCCTGCAACCAGGGCCGCATACAGGACGGGTCCCAGTCGCTGCCGCAGCCGAGCTCGCTCTGGTAGCTGCCCGGCGCCGTGATGATCGGGCCCTGGGCGCTCGAGGTGGCGTAGTGCGTGCCGTGGTCGTAGTAGAACGAGACCGGCGTGCCGGGTGCGGTGTAGGCGATGTTGGGGCCGTTGGACACGCCGCCGGCGCCGTAGTTCTCGTCCCAGCTCTTGTTGATCGCGGCCTTGTACTCGTAGTTCCCGGCCGGCGATGGAGGGGTAGGTCCCCTTCCAGATCCCGTCCTTGGGTCGAGGGCCAGCTGCGCCTGTGCACAGTCCGGCTGCCAGTCGCCCGTGCAGCCCATCTCGGTGTTGTGGCTGCCGGGGACGGAGACGTTGTCCGGCTGGGTGACCGGGCCGACTCCCCCGCCACCGCCGCCCGCCGGGGCGGGGTCGCCGACCACCGCGTAGGACGAGGTCGCCGAGAGGTTCCCGCTGGCGTCCTTGAGGACGGCGCGGTACTCGACGAGGGTGCCCTTGGCGACTCCCGTGACGTCGTGGAAGACCCGGTAGGGAGCGTTGTCGTCGGTGCCGATCTTCTGCCAGTCGGCGGTGCCGACGGGGCGGTACGCGAAGCTCACCTGGGCGAAACCGCCGCCCGGCGTCGCCGCCCCGATCTCCGCGCGACCGCCGACGGTTCCTCCGGGCGCGGGGGTCGTGAGGTAGACCGACGGGGCACTCTTGGTCTTGGCCAGCGTGCGGTTGGCTTTGAACACCTGCACCGAGAGCGGCGGCACGGTCACCGTGACCCGGGTGTCCTTGCCGGACTTGATCTTCGTGTCGGTCCCGTAGATGCCCGAGAACGTCATGGTGTCGCTGTAGGTGGAGAAGGTGGCCGACTGCTCCGTTGGCGCGTTGTTCGCGACGACGAGGTACTCGACCTGGTCCTTCTTGTCGATCCGGCTGAACGCGTAGATGCCGGCCTGGTCCGACGCATACCGGTGGACCTGGGCGCCGTTCGAGAGGGCCGGGTTGGCGGCGCGCACGGCTTGGCGAGGCCCGAGATCTGTTGGTACAGCTCGGCGTTCGTGTCGTAGTGAGCGGCCGTGCCGATGGTGCCACCGGTCACGAGCGGGTCGTCGACGTAGTTCGGTGTCTGCGTGGCGAACATGTCCTGGCGCGACGCCTGGTCGGTGGGTTCGTTGCCGACCGTGCCGCCGGTGAAGCCCTGCTCGTCGCCGTAGTAGGTGATCGGCTGGCCCCGGGTGAGGTACATGAGGTCGTTCGCGAGACGGACCCGGCTCTCGAGGTCCTGACCGGAGTAGCCCGCCTTGGTGAGCATCATGCCGATGCGGCCGATGTCGTGGTTGCCGAGGAACGTCGGCAGCTCGTAGGCGTTGGAGTCGGTGTCGGTGTAGTAGTCGTCCCCGGCGTAGAAGTTGCGGACGCTGGTCGTCGGCTTGGACGAGGCGAACCCCAGTGCGGTGCCTTGGAACCCGAAGTCCAGGGTCGCGGGCAGCTTGCCGGTCGTCGTGAACTGCGACATGTAGGCCGGGTTGCCGTCGAAGACCTCGCCGAACATGAAGAAGTTCGGCTTGCCCACGTCCTTCGCGTGGTTCAGGATCGTCGGCCCGAAGCCTTGCCAGAAGGCCATGTTCACGTGCTTGACCGTGTCGATGCGGAACCCGTCGACGCCGAAGTCGACCCAGGACTTGTAGATGTCCTCCATGCCAGTGAGGACCTCAGGGCGCTCGGTGAAGAGGTCGTCGAGCCCGAAGAAGTCGCCGTACGTGCTGTTCTCGCCCTCGAAGGTGCTGTCGCCGCGGTTGTGGTACATCGTGCGGTCGTTGAGCCAGGACGGGACCTTGGCGGTGGCGTCGGCGGGCGTGGGGAAGACCGGCGTGTAGGGGAACGACTGGAGGTTCAGGGGCGGGAACGCGGAGGTGTCGGCGATCGGGGCGTCGTCGAAGGCGTTGCCGTTGGCGTCGCGGTACGGCTCCGTCGCCTTGCTGATGTAGCCGTACTGGTTCTCCGCGTAGCTGATGACGTCGGCGGTGTGGTTGGTGATGATGTCGAAGAAGACCTTCATCCCCTTGGCGTGCGCCGCGGCGATGAGGCCCTTCATGTCGTCGTTCGTGCCGAGGTGCGGGTCGATCTGGGTGAAGTCGGTGATCCAGTAGCCGTGGTAGCCGGCCCCGGCGTTGTCGCCGGTGCCCTGGACCGGCTTGTTTGTGAACGACGGCGTCAGCCAGATCGACGTGGTGCCGAGGCCCTTGATGTAGTCCAGCTTGTCGACCACGCCCTTGAGGTCGCCGCCGTGGTAGAACGCCATCTTCGTCGGGTCGAGTCCGGTCTGGAGCGGGCCGCCGGTGAGGCCGCCCTGGTCGTTACCGGTGTTGCCGTTGGCGAACCGGTCGGCCATGAGGAAGTAGAAGCGCTCGTTGGTCAGGCCGTTCCGGAGGCTGTCGCCGGCGATCGCCTGGTCGGCGGCCGTCGCTCCGGAGCCCGGCAGGTCGGTCGGCGCGATGCCCACCTTGTGCGTGGTGTCGTCGTAGGAGAACCGCAGCGTCGCGGGCGCCGCCAGGCGGAAGGTGATGTTGGCGCTGCCGCCGTCCTGGCCGTAGGCCTCGGCCCAGTCGTGGTTGATGGCGACCTTGATGCCCCACTCGCCCTGCGGAACGGCCAGGTCCTTGGTGAACGTCGTGGTCCCGGGCTGGTGGACGAGGTCGGTAGCCGCGCAGTCGGGTTGCCAGTCACCGGGACACCCGGCTTCGCTCTGGAGGTCGCCCACCAGCGTGGCGGAGCGTTCGGCGGCGTGCACCGTCGGAGCGAGCGCGACGGGGATGAGCGCGGACACCGCGAGGACGAGTCCGGTGGCGGCGGCGGTGAGGCGACGGGACACGGGTGGCGGCTCCTTCGACGCGGTGGCGCCGGGCCTGGCTCCCGATGCCGGGGACACCGTAGAACGCCGCGACCCGGCCGTGGCCCTTCCGCTTGCAAAGTTTCTGCAAAGACGTCAGGCGGACGGCCCCGGGTCAGGGTCGCTCGCCCGGTCGAGGCATGATCGGCGGGTGACCGCCATCTACACCGCCGTCGCCACCGCCACCGGCGAGGGGCGGAACGGGCATACCCGATCCTCCGACGGCCGGGTCGACCTCGACCTCGCCGTCCCGGTGGAGATGGGTGGTTCCGGCGACGGCGCCAACCCGGAGCAGCTGTTCGCGGCCGGGTATGCGGCGTGCTTCCACAGCGCACTCAAGCGAATGGCCAGCCAGGCCCACGAGAAGATCGCGGACTCCGCGGTGACGGCCGAGGTGGGGATCGGCCCGAACGGCGTCGGAGGCATGGGCCTGGAGGTCACGCTTCACGTCGAGCTCAGCGGCGTGGACCAGGTGTCGGCGGAGAAGCTGGTCTCCGCCGCACACCAGGTCTGCCCGTACTCCAACGCGACTCGCGGCAACATCCCCGTCACCCTCGTGACAACGGTGGAGTAGCCGTTCCGAGCTGCGAGATCCGCCGGCTCCGCGGGTCGGAGGCACTCGCGTACGCGGGCGAGCCCGATTTTCTCGACGCAGGGTGTCCTATACGCGCACGTTCGTTCGTGGAGTAGGTAAGCGGCGGCCGCTCGGGCCGCCGGTGACTCAGAGGAGCTGCAGATGGCGTTGTACCTGATCGCCTTCAACGACGAGTGGGTGCCGGACCTCACGATGGAGGAGCTCCGTGAGCGGGGTGTCCGCGGCCGGACGGTGATCGCCGAGATGACGCAGGCCGGCGCCTTCGTCTTCAGCGACGGCGGCCTCGACGCGTCGACCGTGGTGTGCAGCGTCGACCCGAACGACGGCTCGCCGGTGTTCACCGACGGGCCGTTCGTCGAGACCAAGGAGCATCTCGGCGGGTTCGCGGTCGCCGACGTCGACGACGACGAGCAGGCCCGCTACTGGGCGGGGCGGATCGCCGTCGCCGTCGGCTGGCCGCAGGAGGTGCACCGCTTCCCGCACCGCTTGCAGCTCACTTAGCTGCAGGCGGGAGGCGTGACGTTGGTGGTGGTTCCGGTGCCGGGAACGATGGCGTAGAACTGCGAGCCCTTCCCCGACACCGCGCACGGGATGTTCGCGGGTCCGGTGTAGGAACCGGCCCCGGAGAGCCTCTGCGACCAGGCGCCACCGGCTTCCGCCACGACGAGGAAGCTGCCGCTCGGGATCGATGCCGAGACGTCGCCCCAGCAGGCGTCGGTCGACGGTGCCGGACACGAATAGAGCGGGCTCGATGTCAGCGTGGGCTGACCGTCTGCGGCGCCCAGGGTTCCGCCCAGGGCGGTGTGGCTGGTGCAGTCACCGGCGTTGGTGAAGGTTGTTCCCGTCTCGGCCTCCACCCGTGCTTCGTGGCCGCCCTGATGGCAGGCCTGGGCGTGGTAACGGTTGGTATGCGCCCCGCCCTGACCGTGCAGCCCCGACGGGTCGGCCGACGCGGGGGCCGCGGCGAGGACCCCTCCGGCGATGGCCAGCCCTAGGGCCAGGACTGCTGCTCTCGTGGTCTGGATCGTCACTGTTCTCTCTCCTTCTGTTCGGTACGTCTGCGTGTCACGGTCAGCCGGCCCGCTTGGCCTGGCCGGGCGGGCAGCGTTCGCCCTTCCGACTGGAGGTGACGGCCCGTCTTCGTCGAGGCTGCCCCGGGGGGCATGTTCTTGCCTGCGGGATCTCCCGGGATGAAGGCCCCTGGTCCGGGGCTCGACACACCCTGCCCGTGCGCCGGACTGCCTGGCGTCCCCCAACCGGGCGTGACGGGCGGCGGACCCGGTCGTCCGCCGATCAGGGGACACCGTGATCCTCGCGGACGCACCGGATCGGGGGGATGGTCGTCGTGGTGCACGGGGAGGAGACTCGGCCGTGTGTCCGTATCGAGGGGAGAAAGTGTGATGGATTCCGACGGTCCCGAGTCTGCCGTTCATCGCTCGCAGCGCCGGGTGGGGGTCCTGCTGATCGTCGTCGCCGCGGCGGTCGTCATCTGGGGCGGCTACGGCCGTGGCTGGACGTGGACCGGGTTGACCGAGAACGCCACGCTCTGGGCCTGGATGAAGCTGCTGGCGCTCCCGCTGGCGCTGGCGACGCTGCCGCTCTGGCTGCGGTCCCACGACCGCATGGTCGGCACCCGCCGGGCGCCGCTGATGGCCGCGACATTGGCGTTCGGGGTGTTCGTCTTCCTGGCCTACTACTTGCAGTGGGCCTGGACCGGTTTCGCCGGCAACACCCTGTGGGACTGGTTCGAGGTGCTGTTGCTGCCCATCGTCGTCGTGACGGTCAAGTTCTGGACCGCCGAGCGGACCATCCAGGCCTGGCACCGGTGGCTGCTGGCTCTCCTCGTCGCGGCCTTCGTCGTGTTCGTCGTCTTCGCCTACATCCTGCCGATCGGCTGGAGCGGTTTCGTCGACAACACCCTCTTCGACTGGGTGCGGCTGCTCCTGATCCCCCTGCTGATGCCGCTGCTGATCGTCCCCACGACGACCCAGTGGTTTGAGCGAGGCATCCGCGAGGAGGAGGAGACCGAGGCCGAGCCGGTGAAGTACGAGATCTGGCTCTCGCCCGACCGCAAGATCACCGCCGCGCTCGTCCCCGCCGGCGACGACGGGCAGACCGACCTGGTCGTGGACGGCGCCATGGACGTCGTCCGGCTGACGCCGGCGACCAGCAGCTGAGCCGGCGCGGCATGCCCGTCAGGTGGTTCGCGTCTCGGGGAGCAGCAGGACGGCGACGAGGCTGACCAGTCCGACGATGAGCATGTATGCGGACACCGGCCATGAAGCACCGGTGGAGGTCTGCAGGGCGGTGGCGATGAGCGGGGCGAAGCCGCCGCCGACCACGGCACCGACGGCGTAGGCGAACGAGGCCCCGCTGTAGCGGTACTGCGGCTCGAACAGCTCGGCGAAGAACGCGGCCTGCGGACCGTAGGACAGGCCCAGCCCGCAGGTGAGGACGACCACGCTGGTCACGACGAGGGCGGGCACGGCCGTGTCGATGAGCAGGAAGAACGGGAACGCCCAGACGACCAGCAGCGCGGACCCGACGAGATAGACCGGCTTGCGCCCGACCCGGTCCGACCACCGGGCTCCGACGACGATGGTCACCATCCAGACCACCGAACCGATGACCACCACGGTCAGGACGAAGGTCCGGGACAGCTGCAGCACGGCGGTGCCGTAGGCCAACAGGTAGGCCAGGAAGATGTAGCCGATGGCGGTGTTGGCGACGAAGCTCAGGGCGGCGAGGATCAGCTGCCGCGGTCGCGCCCGGAACGCCTCGACGATGGGGCGCCGGCTACGGGCCTGCTCGTGAAGCAAGGTCGTGAAGACCGGGCTCTCGGCAAGGGACAGCCGCACGACGAGACCGACGACGACGAGCACGATGCTGAACAGGAACGGGAGCCGCCACCCCCACGCGTCGAACTGTTCCGGCGTCGTGACGGCGGTGACCAGCAGGAACATCAGCTGGGCCAGGATCAGGCCCGCCGGGACCCCGATCTGTGAGAACGCGCCGTAGGCTCCCCGCTTGCCCGGCGGGGCATGCTCCACCGCCATCAGGGCCGCGCCGGCCCACTCCCCGCCGGCCGAGATGCCCTGGACGAGCCGCAGCACCACCAGCAGGATCGGAGCCCAGACCCCGATCTGCGCGTAGGTCGGCAACAGGCCGACGCCGACCGTCGCGCCCCCCATCACCAGCAGCGACGCCACCAGCATCGTCTTGCGTCCGACCCGGTCGCCGAAGTGACCCCAGATCAGGCCGCCGACGGGGCGGGCCAGGATCCCGACGCCGAGCGTCGCGAAGCCCGCGAGGGTGCCGGAGGCGGGCGACAGGGTGGAGAAGAACTGGGTGTTGAAGACGATCGGCACCGCCGTGGAGAAGATGAAGAAGTCGTACCACTCGACCGTCGTGCCGATGGCGCTGCCGAAGGCGACGCGACGCAGCTGGCGCGGATCGTCATGCACGACCGATGTCACCGGGTCACCCTGCCACTCGGCGTGACCCGGTTCCACGGCGACGCGCGAGCTCCAGACGCGGGTCTGGAGACAGTGTCGGGTCGCCCAGGCTCGAGATCCGCCTCGACGGCTGCATGATGAACCTGCCAAACCTCCCTCACTGCTCAACCCGCGTTCCACATGGATCCCCATGCGGGCTACTCGTCGCTGCGCGCCGACGGGGCCGTACAGAAGGTCGCGCTCCCCGGCGACGTGTCCTTCTGGCTGGTCACCCGGAATGAGGACGCGCGCCGGGCCCTCACCGACCCGCGCCTGATGAAGGCGGGCACGATCAGCCCGCCGTGGTTCGCGGTCCTCCCGCCGGAGCTGCTGGCGCCGATGTGCAACCACATGTCTCGTTCGACCCGCCGGACCACACCCGGCTCCGGCGGCTCGTCGCGGCGGCCTTCACCAACCGTCGCATCCAGACGTTGCGACCTCGCATCCAGGAGATCACGGACTCCGTGCTCGACGAGATGGCCGGGACCGCCGGCGTGGACCTCATGGACCAGCTGGCCTTCCCGTTGGCCACCGGGGTGATCTTCGAGCTGCTCGGCGTCCACGGCGCCGACAAGGCCACCTTCTTGCGGCTCAGCAACGACGCCGTCAGCGGGATGATCCCGCCGGAGGAGCTGGCCGAGGTCGTCAGGGAGTTCACCGCGTTCATCCGCGCGCTCATCGAGGACAAGCGCGCCCACCCCGACGGCGCCCTGCTGTCGGCACTGATCGCGGTGCGGGACGAAGGCGACCGGCTCAGCGACGACGAGCTGACCGCGACGATGTTCCTCCTGCTCATCGCCGGACAGGTCACCACCGTCGACCTCATCGGCAACGCCGTCTTCCGCCTGCTCAGCGAGCGGTCCCGGTGGGAGCTGCTGCGCGCGAACCGGAGCCTGCTCCCCACGGCCATCGACGAGTTCCTCCGCTACGACGCGCCGGTGGAGATCACCGGGCCGAGGATGACCACGGAGGCGGTCGACTTCCATGGCACCGAGGTGCCCGCGGGCGAGGTGGTCGTGGTCGGCCTGGAGTCGTGCAACCGCGACGATTGCCACTTCCCCAACGCTGACGACCTCGACCTGACGAGGGCCGACAACCAGCACCTCGCGTTCGGCCACGGCATCCACTACTGCATCGGCGCACCGCTGGCCAAGCTGGAGGCCGACATCGCGCTGACCTCGCTGATGGACCGGTTCCCCGACCTCGCCCTGGCCGAGGCGGCCGAAGCGGTCGAGTGGCGGCCGACGTTCGCCACCCGAGGACCCGTGCGGCTCGACGTCACCGGCACCGGCTGAACGCGACGCCGCAGGAGGCGGTCGCTCACCTCTGGGCCTGGAGCCGCAGGCCCGCGAGGAGCAGGTCGAGTCCTGCCCGGAACTGCTCGGTGTCGTCGTGTCCCTCGAACTCGTCGACGATGTGGTGCACGAAGGGGAACTCGCCCGGGTCCAGCGCCCGCCACTGGTCGGCATACCGGGCGAGGTACTCCTCGCGGCCCACCTCACCCGACCGGACCTCTTCGGGGGGCTCCTGCCCGAGGTCGGCCGCGGTACCGACGACGAAGCCGACGACCGCCGAGACCGCGTGGAAGCCCTGGCGGGCGGTGAGCGGCAGCCGTAGCACCTGCTGTCCCATCAGCTCGTAGAGGCGCAGCGCGTTCGGCTGCAGCGTGGTGTCGCGCATGAAGTAGGCGCTGAGCCAGGGGCGCTCGACGATGGCGTCGAACAGCGTGACGGCGATGGCGCGCAGGTTCTCGACGGGGTCCCCCACCGCCCGCCGGCTCCGGCCGATGCCGATCCGCTCGACCGCCTGGAGGACGTCACCGAGCACGTGGTCGGACGCCCGGTCCAGCAGCTCGTCCTTGCTGGCGACGTACCAGTAGATGCTCGCGACCCCTCCGCCCAGGCGGGCGGCGAGGGCCCGGAAGGTCAGGGCCTGCTCGCCGGACTCGTCGAGCAGCGCGACGGTCTCCGCCAGCACCGACTCGAGCGAGTGCGAGGCCCGCCGGCGCTCGGGACCACGCCGGGGGCGCCCACGGCGCGGATCGGGCCGAGGACCCTCGGCGCCGGAACGGACACGGGGCGGCATACCGCTCATCGGACCACCTCTCTCTCGTCGACTTGCAGTCTACCGAACATCGTTCTATTGTCGAACCACGTTCGATAACCGAACAACGTTCGATAGGAGTTGAGAGACCATGACCACCACCACTGCGCCTGAGTCGCACACCTACCCGACGCTGCGCGCCGCCTGGATCCCGCTGGCGGCCCTGTGCCTCGCCTTCTTCGTCGAGATGGTCGACAACACGCTGCTGACCATCGCCCTACCCACCATCGGGCGCGACCTCGGTGGGGGTACCACCGCTCTCCAATGGGTCACCGGGGCCTACTCGTTGACCTTCGGGGGGCTGCTGCTGACCGCGGGCTCCGTGGCCGACCGCTTCGGTCGCCGACGGGTGCTGCTCATCGGGCTCGCGGTGTTCGGCGTGCTCAGCCTCGGCGTGGCGGCCGTGTCCACCACCGGCGAGCTCATCGCGCTGCGTGCGGCGCTCGGCGTGGCGGCCGCCGCCATGGCCCCGATCACCAACTCGCTCGTCTTCCGGCTGTTCGACGACCAGGCGCTGCGGATGCGCGCCATGACCGTCATGATCGTCGTCGGGATGTCGGGCTTCGTCCTCGGACCGTTGCTCGGTGGTACCGCGTTGGCCCATGTCCGCTGGGAATGGCTGCTGCTCGTGAACGCGCCCATCGCCCTGATCGCGTGGGTCGGCGTTCGGCTGGGCGTGCCTGCCGACCGGCGCGAGGACCTGACCGACGACCGGCTGGACCTGCCCGGCGCCGTCCTCAGCATCGCCGCCATCGGGCTCGCCTGCTACTCCCTCACCAGCGGCGTCGACCACGGCTGGCTCTCGGGGCCGACGATCGCCTCCGTCGTCGGCGCGGTCGTCGCCCTCCTGGCCTTCATCCGCCACGAGCGCCGCACCGCATCGCCGATGCTCGACCTGCGACTCTTCTCGGTGGGCACGGTCCGCGGCGCCGCCATCGCCCAGGTCGGGACGTCGATCGCCATGGCCGCCGTGATGTTCGGCCTGATCCTGCACTTCCAGTACGCCTACGGGTGGAGCCCGGTGCAGGCCGGCCTGGCCAACTTGCCCATCATCGTGACGATGGTGCTCGCCACGCCGCTCTCGGAGTGGCTCGGCCGTCGGTTCGGGCATCGCGTCGCCTGCCTGGTCGGGGCCGCCCTCATGGCCGCGTCCTTGGGCGGGATGGCCTGGGGTGTCGAGCACGGCTATCTCGCCATCGCCGTGTCCATGGTCGTCATGACCATCGGCCTGCGCACCGTCATGACCATCTGCGCGGTCGCCCTCGTCGACGCCATGCCCGCCAACCGCACCTCCATCGGCACGGCGCTGAACGACACCGCGCAGGAGGTCGGCACCAGCGTCGGCACCGCCGTCGTCGGCACGCTGATCGCGCTGCTCGTGACCACCCAGCTGCCCGCCGGCACGTGGAGCGACACCCTCGTGACGTCGTTCTTCCAGGGCGAACGGCTCATCTACGGCGTGTTGGCCGTCGTCGTCGGCGTCGTGGTGGCGTGGGGCGCCCTATCCCTGACCGACTCACACGACGTCGAGGAGCACCCCAGCGAACCGGCCGAGGCGGCGCTCACGTCCTGAGCACGGTCAGCGGGCTCGGGCCACTCGGCCCTCGTCCCACACCGGCTCCGTGGACTCGTACACCCGCCCGTCCGCGCCGAACACGAGGTAGCGGTCGAACGCCCGGGCGAACCAGCGGTCGTGGGTGACGGCGACCACGGTCCCGTCGAACGCGTCGAGGCCCTCCTCCAGGGCCTCGGCGGAGTCGAGGTCCAGGTTGTCGGTCGGCTCGTCGAGCAGCAGCAGCGTGGCACCGGACAGCTCGAGTAGCAGGATCTGGAACCGGGCCTGCTGGCCTCCGGACAGCGACTCGAAGGTCTGCTCCGACGCCCGCGCGAGCTCGTACCGGTCCAGCGCCCGGGCGGCCTCCTCGCGCGGCTTGCCCGGTCGGTGCTCGTCGCCCCGGTGCAGGACCTCGAGCAGCGTGCGCCCGAGCAACGCAGGGTGCTCGTGGGTCTGCGCGAACCAGCCGGGGCGCACCCGCGAGCCCAGGCGGGCGACGCCGGTATGCGCGACCGGTGCCGCCACGACGTCACCGACCGGCTGGTGCTCCTTGTCGGGGTCCGACCCGCCGGCGGCCAGCAGCCGCAGGAAGTGGGACTTGCCGGACCCGTTCGAGCCGAGGACGGCGACGCGTTCGCCGTACCAGACCTCGAGGTCGAACGGCCGCATCAACCCACTCAGCTCCAGCTGCGTGCAGACGACCGCCCGCTTCGCGGTGCGCCCCCCGGCGAGCCGCATCCGGACGTTCTGGCGCACCGGCACGGCCTCCGGAGGGCCGGCGTCGAGGAACCGCTGCAGCCGAGTCACCGCGGCCTGGAGCCGGGACGCCATGTCGGCGTTATAGGCCGCCTTCTGGCGGTACATCACGACCAGCGCCTTGAGCTTGGCGTGTTCCTCGTCCCAGCGCTTGCGGAGCTCCTCGAGGCGGTCGTTCCGGTCTCGGCGGGCCTGCGCATAGGTCGAGAACCGGCCCGGGTGCACCCAGACGGTGGCGCCGGCCGCACCGGGCTCGAGGGTCGCGATCCGGGTGGCCACGCGGTTGAGCAGCTCGCGGTCATGCGAGACGAAGAGCACGGTCTTCGACGACGCCACCAGCTGGTCCTCGAGCCACCGCTTGGCGGGGACGTCGAGGTAGTTGTCCGGCTCGTCGAGCAGCAGCACGTCCTCGGGCCCGCGCAGCAACGCCTCGAGGACGAGCCTCTTCTGCTCACCGCCGGACAGGGTCGTGACCTTCCGGTACTGCGCCCGCTCGAAGGGGATGCCGATGGCCGCGACGGTGCACGTGTCCCAGAGCGTCTCGTACTCGTAGCCACCGGCATCGCCCCAGTCGACCAGCGCCTGGGCGTAGGCCAGCTGGACCGCCTCGGTGTCGTGCTCCATCATCAGCAGCTCGGTGCCGTCGACCTCCGCCGCCGCGGCGCGGACCTTGGCCGGGGCCACCGTGAGCAGCAGGTCGCGAACGGTCGAGTCGTCGCGCAGCTGCCCGACGAACTGGCGCATCACCCCGAGACCACCGCTGCGGGTGACCGCGCCGTCGTCGGGTACCAGGTCGCCGGCGATGATCCGGGTCAGCGTGGTCTTGCCGGTCCCGTTCGGACCGATCAGGGCGATCTTGGCGCCCTCGCCGACGCGGAGCGAGACCTCCCGGAGCAGCGGCCGCCCGTCGGGCAGCGAGAAGGACACTCCGGCGATGTCGACGTGTCCCACGGTCCGTCAGTGTGGCAAACACCGCCCGCCGGGTCACCCGGGTTTCGGGGCCGGGTGGGCCGCCACCGTGCGGTACCAGAGATCGGCGAGGTGCTCCGCATACCGGCTCGGGGTGAAACCGCGCCGCTGCAAGAGGTGGAAGTACTCCCACGAGTTCGTCGACCACACGAGGTCGGCGACCTCGTCGTCGTCGAGGTCGGCACGGACCTCGCCGGTCGCACGGAGTTCGGCGGCGAGCAGCCGCATGTTGGCCGCCCGCCGTTCGTCGATGCGCCGGAACGCCTCCGCGCACGCGGCGTCCTCCTCGCCGGCGAAGGCCAGTGCGCGCAGCAGCGGGGCGATCTCGGGCTGCAGCCGGGCCATCGCGTCGGCGTAGCCTCGCAGCTTCGGGCGGAGCCCGGTCGTCGAGACCATCTGTGCGACGTAGGCGCGTTGCGCGGCTGGTACCGGGCCCCGGCCCTCTCCGAGGATGTCGTCGACGACCGCGAGCACCAGCTCCGGCTTACGGCCCACGCTCGCGTACAGCGTGTCCACCGACACGCCCGCTCGGCGCGCGACCTCGGTGACCGTCGTTCGCGCGTACCCCTTGTCTCGCAACAGCTTCCGAGCGGCCGAGAGGATCCGGGCTCGAGTGCGGGCTGCGGCTTCGGCCCGGCGCGGCGAGCGGTAGGCGCGGGGCTTGACGTCCTCGGACACGGCTCCTACTCTAGCCATATTCATCCGAATCTGTTTCGGACGAATTAAAGGAGAAGCCACATGACCACGTCCGTCGCCCCCTCACGCACCGTCGTCCATCGGCCGGCCGGTACCGGCCCTGCCACCTGGGCGATGGGCTCGCTCTTCGAGCACCTGCTCTCCGCCGACGAGTCCGGCGGCCTGGGCGTCTCGCTCGTCACCCAGCCACCCGGGATCGCGACTCCGCTGCACCGGCACACCAACGAGGACGAGGCCTTCCTCCTCCTCGAGGGGACAATGACCTACCGCGCCGGCGACGAGGTCTTCGCGCTGACCGAGGGCGACTTCATCTGGCTGCCGCGCGGGCTCCCGCACGCCTTCCGCGTCACTGGGACCACGCCGGTGCGGTTCGTCGGGTTCGCCGACCCCGGTGGGTTGTTCGGGCTCTACGACGAGGTCGGCATCCCGGCCCGGGAGCGCCGTCTGCCCGGCACCGACGGGCTCACCATGGCGGTCGAGATCCCTCGGTGGAACGAGGTCGGACCGCGCTACGGTCTGGAGGTGGTAGGTCCGCCCCTGCCCGAGGAGACCTGACGTGACCGAGCCGACGAGCCCGCAGGGCGCCGACGTCCATGTACCGCCGCCGCTGGTCTACGCCGTGCCGCTGGCTGCCGCCTGGGCGGTCGACCGGCTGCTGCCCTGGCGGATGCCCGGCTCGGGGTGGCGACGGGGGGTCGGCGTCGCCCTGCTGGTGACCGGTCAGGCGATCGCCGCATCGGGCGCTGTGGCGTTCCGACGCCACCACACGTCAGTCATTCCCGGGCGACCCGCCTCGGCGATCGTCACGACCGGGCCCTACATGTACACGCGCAACCCGATGTACCTCGGCATGACCGTCGCCTACCTCGGAGGCAGTCTGCTGCTCGGCACCTGGTGGGCACCGGTGGTCCTCCCGGGGGTCGTGGCCTTCGTCGACCGCAACGTGATCCGGCGCGAGGAGGCCTACCTTCGCAACCGGTTCGGCGAGGAGTACGAGGCGTTCAGCGCGCACACGCGACGCTGGGTCTGAACGCTAGCCCGCTGCGCGTGGTGCCCGGGTCTCGAGCGCCCGCGCCGCGAGCCGGTCGTCCGGCGGATAGCTGACCTCCTCCAGGCTCAGGCCGTGCGGCGGCATCACCCGCACTCCCGGGTCGCGGACACCCGTCGACAGCACCGTCGCCGGCCAGTCGACGTCACGCCGACCCTCCCCCACGGGCACGAGCGCACCGACCAGCGCGCGGACCATCGAGTGACAGAACGCGTCAGCGACGACGGTCCCGGCGAGCACGCCGTCCCGCTGCCGCTCCCACGAGAGGGCGAGCAGCGTCCGCACTGTGGTCGCCCCCTCACGCCGGCGGCAGAACGCGGCGAAGTCGTGCAGGCCGACGAGCAGGTATGCGGCCTCGCTCATGGCGTGCGGGTCGAGATGGCCACGCATCGACACGGTGTCCCGTCGTCGCAACGGGTCGTGGACCGAGAGGTCGTCCGCGAGCCGGTAGAGGTACCGCCGTGAGGTGGCGGAGAACCTCGCATCGAACGCCGACGGGGCCAGGCTCACCCGGCCGACGGTCACGTCGGCCGGCAGGACGCCGGCCAGCCGGGCCCGCATCGACTCCTCGGGTGATCGGTCCGAGCGCCCCGAGACCTGACCCCAGGCCTGCGGGTCGACATCGGCGTGTGCGACCTGTCCCCGCGCATGGACGCCGGCGTCGGTTCGCCCGGCCACGGTCAGCCGCACCGCCTCGGGGCTGCGGAGCACCGTGCGCAGGGCCGCCGAGACCACGCCCTCGACCGTCCGGCGTCCGGGCTGCGCCGCCCATCCCGAGAAGTCCGTCCCGTCGTAGGCCAGGTCGAGCCGAACGCGCACGACCTCGCTCATGGCCAGCGAGCCTAGGACAACTCGCCTCGGGCACACCGACCGTCACCCGGGTCACCCGGGACGGGTGAGGCGACCGGCCGGACGCGCTCGTCAGGATGGGATGGTCGGTCGACCGGTGGGGTCGGCCGCGTCGACGACATGGAGGTGCCCTGGTGGCGACCTTGAGCGTGTGGAAGTTCAACGACACCTCGAGCGCGGAGCGGACGATTGCCGTCCTGCAGCAGCTGCAACAGCAGGAGCTGATCAAGGTGTTCGACGCCGCCACCGTGGTGTGGGAGGAGGGCAAGAAGAAGCCCAAGACCAAGCAGCTGAACAACCTCACCGGCGCGGGTGCTCTGGGCGGCGCGTTCTGGGGACTGCTGTTCGGGTTGCTGTTCTTCGTCCCGCTGCTCGGCATGGCGGTCGGTGCCGCGACCGGCGCCCTGACGGGGTCGCTGAGCGACGTCGGCATCGACGACAACTTCATCAAGAGCGTGCGCGAGCAGGTCACCCCCGGCACATCGGCCCTCTTCGTCATGACGAGTGACGCGGTCCAGGACAAGGTTCTCGCCGCGGTCAAGGAGGCCGGGCTTCACGCCGAGCTGGTGCACACCAACCTCTCCGACGAGCAGGAGTCCAAGCTCCGCGAGGCCTTCAGCGACTGACGCCACCAGGAGGCCGGTCGGCTCAGATCAGGCCCTGATGCCGACCGGCGGTGACTGCCCCACGGCGGGTACTGACCCCGAGCTTGTGGAACAGCGAGCGCAGCTGGGTCTTGACGGTATTGGGGCTGACGGCACGGGCCTGGGCGATCTCGGCGACCGTCATCAGCGAGGGCAGGTCCTGTAGCAGCGATAGCTCGCGGGGCGTAAGCACGGCGACGATCCCGTTGGTGTCGTGCGCCTTTCGACCACCACCGGTCTCCGCAACGGCGCCGGTCGCCAGAGCCTTCTCGACGAACTCCTCGTGGTGGCCGAACCGGCCCCGGCCGAAGATCATCGCCTCGACGACCTCGGGCGACGTCTCGCGCATCAAGCGGACACAGCCACGCGGCGCAGCGAGGTCCAAGGCGCGCAGCAGCGCGGCATGGGCGACCGCCTGCTGGTCGTTGCGGATGGCCAACGTCGCCTCGACCAGCCACGCGATGATCGTCGCCGTCACGGCCACGCAGGGAACCTCGCCGCTGAGCACCGGAGCGACCAGCGCGCGGGCTTCACGGTCGTGCTGTTGCCTCATGGCTTTGGTCGCGTCCATGGTCAGGGCGTCTCCCGCCATCCCGGGGATCCGTGCGGCTACCACCACGGCGACGTCGGCCAGGTCGTACTGACCGCTCAGCAGGCTCATCCGGTGGTGCTCACCCAGCTCGTAGGCGGTGATCTGGACCGGTACGTGCGGGTCGAGCTGCTCGATCGCCGCCTCCCGGTCCCGCACGATCAGCCTCCGGCCGGACGGGTCGTCGGCCGCCTCGGCGAAGGCCACATAGGCCGACACGGCCTGGGCCGCGCGGGCCAGCAGCGGGTCGACGTCGATGCGTTGACGGTCCAGGGTCGAGCCGTCGAGCGGTGCCGGTCCGCCATCGAGGATCGCCTCCGCCGCGTTCGACAGTCGCCGGGCCAGCGCGACGTCGCAGGCGGAGTAGGCGTGGGCGGCGGCCAGGACGTACGCATACAGCAGCTGGGGCGACGAGGCCCAGCCGCGCGGCCGTGCGTAGGCGAGAGCCGCGTCACTCCAGGTGCCCATGCCGGCAAGGTCCCCGACCGCAGCGGCGGCGCCGGCGAGGTGGGCGAGGCAGACCATGACCGTGTACTCGAAGCCACCCCGTCGGGCGAGGCGCAGGGTCTCCTCCAGCTCGACCGCGCCCTCCTCGTAGCGCCCGGTGGCGAGCAGAGCGGCGCCGGCGTTCATGCGCTCCAACAGCTCGAGGTCCCGAAGGTTGCGCGCCGCGCCGCGCCCGGGATGCGAGTCACCGGTGACCTCGGCGAGGGCGTCGGCGTCCACGTCCCCGCGGATCCGCTGGGCGGACAGCCGCGCCAACGCGACCAGGCGATCGGCCGGCAGGGCGTAGCCGACGCCGTCCGAGGACGCCGCCGAGGCGGCCGACACCTGGACGGGCGGGGCAGCGTCCGCGGCGGCGACATGCACCTCACCTCCGAGGAGGTCGCCCGAGTCCAGCGCGACGATGGCCGCGAGCGCCTCCATCGGGCGCTCCGCCCGCACCGACGGCGGCGCCCCCTCGATGGCGCGGGCGACCGTGCTGCCCCGACCGGACAGGACCAGACGGACGCCGTAGCGGTGCAGCATGGCATGGGTGATGTGCTCGTCCTGGGAGACCACGGCGTGCTCCAACGCCTCGGCATCGAGGCCGTGCTCGGAGAACCACGCCGCGGTCTGGGCGTGCAGCTGCCCGAACCGGGTGCGACCCAGACGCTTCAGCCGAGCGCTGAGGTAGGCGCGCAGCAGGGAGTGGTAGCGGTAGGTGGTGACGGAGCCGGTGGTGACGCTGACCAGCGTGTTGGCCTCGGCCAGCCTCCCGAGGACCTCGCCGGCGTCGTCCCGACCGGACAGACGGCTGGCCAGCTCGGGGGTCAGTCGCTCGGCGACGCAGGTCAGCAGCATGAAGTCCAGGGTCTCGGCGTCGAGACCGGCCAGCACCTCCTCGATGAGGTATCCCGCCATCGCCCCGGTGTCGCCGGCGAACGAGGTGAGGAAGTCGTCGACGTCACGGCCGGTGCGCAGCGACGCGGCGGCCAGCCCGAGCCCGGCAGCCCAACCCTCGGTGAGGCTGTGCAGTCGGTTCAGCTGGGTATGGGTGAGCCGCACCCCGTGCGCGGCGAGCATCGCCTCCGCCTCCTCGGGGCGGAACCGCAGGTCGCCGTCGCGGATGTCGTGGACCCGGCCCTCGAGGCGCAGGCGGGGAAGGTGGATCGCGGGGTCCGCGCGGGCACCGAGCACGATATGGAGGCCACCGGGCGCCCATCGCAGCAGCAGGTTGAGGGAGTCCAGGCCCGCGGGGTCCCGCACGAGGTGGACGTCGTCGAGCATCAGCCAGAGCGGGTACGGGACGTCGCGCAGGACCCGGGCGAGCCGACCGACGAACCCCGACGCCGCCGGCGGACCGGGGGCCTGCATCGAGGCCAGAGCGGTCGCCGCAGTCGACGTGGAGCCGCGCTGCGCGTCGCTGTCGCCGCGCACCTCGGCGGCATCGGCCCCTCGGGCGACCGCGTCGCGCAGTGCCCCCAGCACCGTTGTCCAGAGCGTCCCGGGGTCGTTGTCGTCGGGTCCCAGCGAGGCCCACCCGATACCGGCGCCCCGGCTCGACAGCTCGGACGCCCACGCGGCCATGAGCGTGGACTTACCGGCGCCGCCAGGGCCGGTGACGACGACGATGCTGCCCTTGCCGAGCTCGGTGGCCAGGTCGGTCGGCTCCGGGACGCGCAGCCGGTCGCGGTAGACCGACGAGCGGGGCAGTGCGGGGACGTCCCGCTTGGGCGTCGAGTCGTCGACGGATTCCTCGACGTACGTGTTGCGCTGAGTAACCACCGCTGCCTCCGAGCCGCGCCGCTGCTGGTGAGTTTGGCGTGCGACGGCGGGGGGCCGCCACCATTTGGCTCGCCCGGTTCGTGAGTCGCGCCACCTTTCACCCCGATCGGGTGAGATGAAGGCCGTCGGACGACGCGTTCACCCGCGCGAGGTGAGGTGAGGGCCACGATCCGGTTGCCAGGGTGGGCCGTGATGTCCGATCCTTCCCGACGCGGCCAGTCATGACCGCCACCCGTCAGCGGGCGTGGTTCCCCACGGTCGCCGGCTACCGACGGGAGCTGCTCTCCCGGGACGTCCTCGCGGGGGTCTCCGCCGGTGCCGTCGTCATACCGCAGTCGATGGCGTACGCGACGATCGCCAACCTTCCGGTGCAGGTTGGGCTCTACACCTGCGTGGTCCCGATGCTGGTCTACGCCGCGATCGGCGGTTCGCGGGCCATGAGCGTGTCGACCACCTCGACCATCGCCACGTTGACGGCGACCTCACTGGTCTCCGCCGGTGTCGTCGCCACCTCGACCGACATCCCGGGCGACCTGCTGACCCTCACCCTCCTGGTCGGCGTGATCCTCCTGCTGGCCCGCCTGCTGCGCCTCGGGTCGCTGGTCGAGGTCATCAACCGGCCGACGCTGCTCGGGATCCAGGTCGGGGTCGGGGCCACCGTGCTGGTCGGTCAGCTGCCCAAGCTGCTGGGCGAGGACTCCGAGTTCACCGGGCACGGGTTCATCCGGTCGATCGTCGCGGCCGTGGAGGCCCTGCCCCGCGCCAACGTCGCGACCATCGTCCTGTCCGCGGCGTCGATCGCGGCGCTGTTCCTGTTCAAGTGGTATCTCCCCCGGCTGCCCGGCCCGCTCGTCGTCGTCGTCGTGGGTATCGTGCTGGCGGCGCCCGGCTGGCTCGGGAGTCTGGGGGTCCGATCCATCCCGCCGGTCCCCCGCACCTTCCCCACACCGGCCCTCCCGTTGTTCGACCACGTCGGAGCGCTGGTGCCGGGCGCCTGCGCGATCGCCGTCATGGCCTTCCTCGAGTCGGCGGCGGTCGCCAGGGCCTTGCGCGACCCCGGAGACACCCAGATCGACACCAACCGTGAGCTCCTGGCCACCGCCGCGGCCAACGTCGCCGGCGCCTTCTTCCGCGCGCTCCCGGCGGCCGGGGGGTTCTCGCAGAGCGCGGTGAACAAGGGCGCCGGGGCTCGTACCCAGATGGCCGCGCTGGTCACCGTGGTCCTCGCCCTGCTGGTGGGTCTGTTCCTCGGGCCGGTCCTCAGCCTGCTGCCGCAGGCGACGCTCGCCGCCCTGGTCTTCGTCGCGGTGTTCGGGCTCATCGACGTCAAAGCCCTGCGCGAGCTATGGAGCGTGAGTCGCCGGGACTTCGCGATCGCCGCCGTGACCGCCGGGGTCGGGTTGACCGCCGGACTCCTCGTGGCGGTCGCCGTCGGAGTGGTCTTCACGCTGCTGCTCGTCCTGAACATCCTCAACCGTCCCCGCGTGGCCCTGACCGCGCAGCACGACGACGTGGCGGTCGTCGCGGTGCTGGGGCCGCTCTACACCGCCAACGTCCTCGGGACCGAGCAACGCATCCTCGAGGTCGCGGACGACGTCCCCGGCGTCCGGATCCTGGTCCTCGACCTGACGGTGATCCAGGAGATGTCGGTGACGATCATCGAGACCCTCACCGACCTCGACCGCGAGCTTTCGGCCTCGGGTATCGAGCTGCGCATCGCCGGGATGCCGAGCACCGCCGCCGAGGTGGCCGAGCGGACCCCGTGGTTCCAGGGCCTGGCCGCCGCCGGTCGGGTCAGCGCGACCGTGGAGGACGCCTCACCATGAGCGTCGTGACCCACCGGTGGGACCGACTGCGCGCAGGTTCATCACCCGACGCGCAGGGTGCAACGTACGCGCGACGTGCTGAACCTGCTCGCAGTCCACCCCCGGGGATGGGCCGTAGCGGTCGAATTTCCGACCGCTACGGCACGCTCGCGGTGTCCACAAGGGTTGCGCAGCCGCTATGCCGTGGTGGTGGGCGGAGCGGCCCGGACGGCGTCGACCGCGGCCGACACGCTGGGGTACACCGTCGCGGCGTCGACGTCGTCGCCCGCGCGGCCGAGCACGTCGCGGACCTGACCGATGTCGCGGGCCAGGACCAGCTGCTTCCCCTGACCAGCGAGAAGCGTACGCAGTCGCTCGATCATCTCCGCCGCCGTCACGTCGACGAACGGCACGCTCTCGCAGTCGAGGACGACGCCGTGGACGTCGGGGGGTGCGGCAGCGGCGACCACCCGCTCGCGGATGGCGTCGGCGTTGGCGAAGAAGAGGCCTCCCTCGACCCGCAGCACGACGATCCCCGGTTCCGAGACCGACCCTTCGAACCGGCCCGAGTCGTGCCAGTGCCCCTCGGCGGTCCGGCCCAACGTGGCGATGTTGGGACGCGATGACCGGTAGAGCAGCAGCCCGAACGAGATCCCGATCCCGATGACGAGGCCCGGAAGGGTGTCGAAGATGAGGACACCGAACATGGCGGCGATGGCGGCGGCGAAGTCGGCCCGCGCCGCCTTGCCGTAGATGGCCGACAGCCGCGCGGACCATACGCCATAGAGCCGTCGGAGGCTGGCGATGTCGACCAGCTCGATGACCGCGGCGACGACGATCGCGCCGAGCGTCGCCTCGGGGAGCTGCTCGAAGAGCCCGGTGAGGAAGAGCAGCGTGATGATGGTGAGCACGGCGACGAAGAGGCCGGACACCTGGGACTTGGCCCCGGCCCCGCCGTTCACCGCGGTCTTCGACAGGCTGCCGTTGACGACCATGCCGGACGCGAGTCCGGAGCCGGCGTTGGCGGCGCCGAGTCCGAGCAGCTCCTTGTTGGCGTCGACGTCGTAGCCCGCGCGGGCCGCATACGTCTTGGCTGCCCCGAGGCCCTCGGCGAACCCGACGAGGACCACCCCGACGGCCGGGCCGGCCAGCCCGAGGTACTGGTCCAGCCCCAACCCGCTCGGCAGTCCGACGTGGGGCAGCCCGGGAGTGATGGTGCCGACGACCTCGACACCCTTCTGGTCGAGGTCGAACAGCGTGACGACCAGCACGCCCAGGGCGACGGCGACCAGCGACCCGGGCACCAGGGGCAGATAGCGCCGCAGTCCCATGACCAGCACGAGAGACAGGATCCCGACGACGAAGGTGGGCCAGTGCGTCTCGCCGAGCGAGGTGATGAGCCCCCAGAGCTTCTCGAAGAAGTTGCCCGAGGCACCGTCGATGCCGAACAGCTTGGGCAGCTGACCCATGATGATGGTCAGCGCGAGGCCCACGATGAACCCCTTGAGCACGGGTTCGGAGATGAATCCCGCGAGGAAGCCCAGCCGCAGCAGCCCCGCGATGATGGCGACTGCTCCCGTGACGATGGCCAGCGCCGCCGTGAGGGCCACGTAGTTGCTGCCGCTCGGGTCGGCCACGGCCGCGATGGTGCCCGCGGAGAGGGCCGCCGTCGCCGACATCGGGCCCACCACCAGGTGCTTCGACGAGCCGAACATGGCGTAGAGCACGAGGGCCGGCGCGGCCGCATACAGGCCGACGACCGGCGGGGCTCCGGCGATGGTGGCGTAGGCCAGGGCCTCCGGGACGAGGACCGCCCAGACGGTTGCCCCGGCGACGAGGTCACTGCGCAGCCAGGTGCCCCGGTAGCCCCGGAGACTCGGGAAAAGGACGCTCACGCTCACCTCTTTCGAACGCGCCGGCCTGACGCGGCCCGGTGTCATCGTGCCGAGCGGGGGGTGGCCGAACCTCACCCCGCGCGGGTGACGTCGTCCGGTCGGGGTTCGGCGAGTCTCGTCCGGGGTCCGCGGCGACTCGCGGGTCCGGCGCTACCCTTCCGACGAGCCCACCCTCCAGGAGCCGGTCATGGATACGTTCGTGCTGCTGGCCGGCCGGTATGCGGACGAGGCCGCGCCGGCTCCTCATGACTGAGTCGGCCCCGCCGCCACCCTCCACGGACCCGATCGTGTCCGCCGGGCCAGCCCGCTCACTCCGCACCCTTGTCGCCCTCGACCTGCGGTCGGTGTGGCGCGCCGGCGGCGTCGTCATCGTGCTGATCCTTCTCTACTCCTTCGGGTCGTTCGTGCTGCACGACGGCGGCTCGCTGGTCTTCCAGGTCATCATGGCGTGGCTGGCCAGCATCGCCATGGAGCCGGCCGTGAGCCGACTGGCGCGCCACATGCGCCGGGGGCTGGCCACCGCTCTGGTCATGCTCGGGGTGATCCTCTTCGCCGTCGGCTTCTCGGCGGCCTTCGGGAATCTGCTCGTCTCGCAGGCGGTGACCCTGGTGCAGGCGATCCCGGAGGTTCTCGCGTCCCTGACGACCTGGCTCAACGCCACCTTCGGCACGTCGTTCGACCCCACTCAGCTCCTGGAGGAGCTGCACATCACCCCGCAGGACCTCGCCAGCATCGGGGTCGACGTGGCCGGTGGGGTGCTCGGAGTCGTCGTGGCCGTTCTCGGCGGGATCTTCTCACTGTTCACTCTGGGTCTGTTCATCTTCTACTTCTCGGCCGACGCACCCCGGCTGAAGCGGTGGGTCGCGCGGCTGCTGCCGCCGCAGCACCAGGAGATCTTTCTCGTCGTCTGGGGGCTGGCCGTGAAGAAGACCGGCGGCTACGTCGCGGCGCGCGTGGTCCTCGCCGCCATCTGCGGCGGGATCACGGCGATCTTCCTGCTCATCATCGGGATGCCCTACTGGCTCGCCCTCGGCGTCTGGACCGGCGTCGTCTCCCAGTTCGTCCCGACGGTGGGCACCTACATCGCCATCGCGCTCCCGGTCGTGGTCGGGCTCACGAGTGCCGACCCGGTCGACGGGGTGCTGGCCCTGATCTTCGCCCTGGTCTACCAGCAGATCGAGAACCTCACCATCGAGCCGAGGATCAGCGCCGACGCGGTGGAGATGCACCCGGCGGTGGCGTTCGGGGCGGTGATCCTCGGCGCTGCGCTGTTCGGCGTCGCGGGGGCGTTCGTCGCCGTTCCGATCGCTGCTCTGCTGCTCTCGCTCGTCGAGATCTACAGCCGCACCTACGACGTCCTTCCGCAGCTCGGCGACGTCGGCGCGGCCGACGACGGCGCGTCGGGCGGCGTCTCACCGGAACATGTCCATCTGGGAGAACGGTTGCGCAGCCTGCGAGTTCGCTCCCGGGAGACTGCTCCGGGCGACCACGAGTCGTAAGGGTCGCGGCTCGGCCGAATGGCTCGGTCACCTCGGATGGGTGAAGCGCGGGGCGGTGGGACCCGTCACGCTGGGGGTCAGCGTCCAACGTCAGTAGGGAGGCGACGCCGTGCGGGCTCGAGAGGGCGTCATGCGCTACGAGTTCATCCTCGAGGAGCGCCTCACCCCCACGATGCGCGAGGCGTTCCCGGAGCTCCAGGAGTCGGCCGCGATCGAGATGCCGGGCTCGGTGCTGTTCGGCGCGGTCCTCGATGGTCCGCACCTGCACGGCCTGCTGGACCGGTTCCAGACCCTCGGTCTGACGCTCGTCGAGATGCGCCGGCTGCCGGACTGACGAACGTGCCCGCCCGGCGACGAGGACGTCGCCGGGCGAGTCGCGGCGCTACTGCTTCATCATCGCGACGGCGAGGCGGTGCTCCGGGTCGATGAGATGGCTGTGGTCGTCGTCGCCCAGATCGATCCGAACCCACGACAGAGACCCGGTGAACTCGTTGCCCGTCGCGCCGTAGTCGCTCGACACCGGCGAGGCGAGGTCGGCCCCGACGTCGGTCGTCTCGTCGAACGAGAACTGGAACGGGATCGTCCGCTCGACCCGGCCCTCGCCGATCTGGGCCTCACCCGCATACATCGTCACCGTCCCACCCTTGCCGTAGCCGCCGCCGTCGTAGGCGAAGTGGACGCGCAGCTCCTGCTCGCCGGTCGGCACCGGGTCGTCCGAGTGGAGGATCGTCGTGTCGATGCCGAGGAGGTTGTACGCGTAGGCCAGCTTGCCGCCGGTGGCGTACACCGACCAGCCGCCGTAGGCGCCACCCTGGGCGATGAGGACGCCCTCCGCGCCACTCTCGGGCACCTCGACCTTAGCCGTGACCGTGTAGGACCGGTTCTTGATGTTGATGGTGGTGTTCTCGCTGAGCCGGCGCATCCCCGGGTAGAACGTCTGCGTCGTGCCGGTGATGAGCTCCGGCCGGCCGGCGATGGACGGGTTCATCCGCTCCGCGGAGCGGATGTCCATCGGCAGCACGTTGAACCGGGCTGCCTGGATGAGGAACAGCCGTTGCAGGTGGGCCAGCCGCTCCGGTTCCTCGGCCGCCAGGTCGTGGGACTGCGTCCAGTCCTCCTCGATGTTGTAGAGCTCCCAGACGTCGTCGTCGAGCCCGTGGTTGGACGCCAGCCAGGGGTCCTTGTGCTTCGCGACCGCCGTCCAGCCCTTGTGGTAGATCGCTCGGTTGCCGAGCATCTCGAAGTACTGGGTCTCGTGCCGCTCCGCCGCGTCGGCGTCGTCGAAGCTGTAGTTCATCGCCGTGCCCTCGTAGGGGCGCTGGGTGACACCGTGGACCGTGGCCGGCTCGGGGATGCCCGCCGCCTCGAGGACCGTCGGCGCGACGTCGATGGCGTGGGCGAACTGGTTGCGAATCTCGCCGCGGGCCGCGATCCCGTTGGGCCAGCTGACGATCGTGCCGTTGCGCGTGCCGCCCCAGTGGCTGGCGACCTGCTTGGTCCACTGGTAGGGCGTGTCCATCGCGTGCGCCCAGCCGACGGCGTAGTGGTTGTAGGAGTTCGGGGTGCCGATGTCGGCCATGTGCGCGACGACGTAGTCCTCGGTCTCGATCTCGTTCATGTGGTTGATGGTGAAGCCCTCGTTGGTGGTGCCGTGCATCGACCCCTCGGCACTGGCACCGTTGTCGCCGATGATCACGTAGACGAGGGTGTCGTCGGCGATCCCCAGCTCCTCGAAGGAGCCCAGCAGCCGTCCGACGTGGTGGTCGCAGTAGGCGAGGAAGCCGGCGTAGACCTCCATCTGGCGAGCCAGCGCCGGCTTCAGCGTGTCGCTCATCTCGTCCCAGGCGGGGATGCCGGGGCTGCGCTCGGTGAGCACCGCGTCAGCCGGGATGACCCCCAGCTCCTTCTGCCGGGCGAAGGTCTCCTCGCGCACGGCGTCCCAGCCCTGGTCGAACTCGCCGGCGTACTGGTCGGCCCAGTCCTGGGGGACGTGGTGCGGGGCGTGAGTCGCCCCCGGCGCGAAGTACATGAAGAACGGCTTGTCCGGCACGAGCGACTGCTGCTGACGGGTCCAGGCGATGGCCTTGTCGGTCATGTCGGCCATGAAGTGGTAGCCCTCCTCGGGCGTGCCCCACGGCTCGATGGGGATGGTGTTCTCGTAGATCGCCGGGTACCACTGGTTGGTCTCGCCGCCGAGGAAGCCGTAAAAGTACTCGAAGCCACCCCCCGGCGACGGCCAGTGGTCGAACGGTCCGACCGCGCTCGCCTCCCACGCCGGCACCTCGTGACACTTCCCGAACTGCGCCGTGTTGTACCCGTTGAGCCGCAGCGTCTCGGCCAGGGGGGCGCAGGTGTTGGGCCGCACCGAGCTGTAGCCCGGGGCGCTGGTCGCGATCTCGGTGATGCCGCCCATCCCGACGGTGTGGTGGTTGCGGCCGGCGAGCAGCGCCGCTCGGGTCGGCGAGCAGAGCGCCGTGGTGTGGAACCGCGTGTACTTGAGGCCCTGCGCCGCCACTCTCTCGAAGGTCGGGGTGCGCACCGGTCCGCCGAAGGCGCTGGACGCGCCGAAGCCCACGTCGTCGATCAGGACGACGACGACGTTCGGCGCGCCGTCGGGCGGCAGCAGCCGCCGGATCGGCGGGTAGTGCGTGTCCGGGTCCGTCGCGTCGTAGGTGACCAGGCCGGTGTAGGCCAGGTCGGGGATCGGCAGCGTAGATCGCTGGACGGTGTCGCTCATCGGGGCCCCTTCGCGTCGTGACGGCTCGCTACGCCGTCAGCCTCGGGCGAGGCGCTGCCGGTCACATCACCCGAGTCAGGTGAGCGTCAGGTCCGCTGGAGCACTCCGCGGACGAACGCCGCCTGCCCGAGATGCTGGACCGCGTCCTGCTCGATGCTGACCAGCCGGGCGAGCAGGGTGACCGGCGGGTCCCAGTGCTCGTCGACCACCCGGTCGTAGTCCACCGGCCCGAGGCCGCCGAGGAACTCCACGGTGTGCTCGTTCACGGCCTGGTGGTATGCAGTCAGCAGCTCGGCCGGGGCGACGATCTCCGCGACCTGGTCGGAGTCCATCCCGTAGCCGACCTCGCGGTCGCCGACGGGCAGACGGAACCGGGCGGCGAACCCCTGCGCCGTCCAGACCTGCTCCGCGTCACCGCGGCCCAGGGACCGCTCGGCCCTGGTGACCTGCCCGTCCTGCATCCGGGCGGTGTGCCAAACCAGCCACGCGATGGTGTTGGCGTCTGGGTCGACCCGTCGGGTCAGGTCGTCCTCCGACAGGCCGTCGAGGGCGGTCTCGACGAGGCCCGGTGTGCGCTTGAACCCCTCGAGGAGCACGGCGGTGGCGGATGCGGTGGCTGGCGTGTCAGGCATACGCCGAACCTATGCCTGCGGTCCGACCGCGCCGTCGTGGGTATGCCGCGGAAGCCTCGGTAGCGTGGGGAGGATGGACCGGCCGTCACTCGAGGACGCCCTTCGGCAGCGGGACGCGGTGCTCCGCGCCTTCGTCGCCCCGGACGGGTCGTTGCGGTCGATCCCGACCCGCGCCGCGAAGCGGCTGGTGGTCCTCGACCACGTCGCGCAGGCCTTCCCCATCGGCGAGACCTGGCCCGAGGACGAGGTCAACGCTGTCCTGCGCCGGTTCCACCCCGACGTCGCCGCGCTGCGCCGGTACCTCGTCGACAGTGAGCTCCTCGACCGGCACGACGGGCGCTACTGGCGCAGTGGCGGGTCGACGGACGTCTGAGCGCAGAGACAGGAGCACCCCGGGACGCCGCTGTCCCGGGGTGCTCGAGTATTGAGGGCCTACTTGCCGTCGTCGCCGCCGGCCTTGGTGAAGCCCGCCTTCTCGGCGTCCGCGGCGGTGGCGAAGTAGACCTCGGCCACCGTCTGGTCGTACCACTGGCCGTCCGGCTCGTGGAACTTCATCGAGTCGGCGTTGCCCTTGATGTCGAACCCGGCCGGAGCCGAGCCGTCCTCGTTCGGCGCCGCCGAACCCGGGCCGTAGCCACCGTCGGTGGCGTCCTCGGGAGCCGCGGTGAGCGACCCGTCGATGAGCGGCCGCGTCGACACGTCCTCCGGAGTGGTGTCGGCCTCGTCCGCGGAGTCCAGCTCCCGCGACCCGTCGATGAGGGGGCGGGTCCGGACGTCCTGCGGCTCCTCGTCGGTGGCGTCGGCGTCGGCGGCCTCGGCCTCCTCGGCCTTCTTGGTCGCCTCGGCCGCCTTGACCGACTCGGCCTGCTTCGCCGCGCGCTTGGTCGCCGACTCGGCCTCCTTGACGGTGGCCTTCTTCGGCGACAGCGGCTCGCGGACCAGCTCGATCACGGCCATGGGGGCGTTGTCGCCCTTGCGGGCCCCGATCTTGGTGATCCGTGTGTAGCCGCCGGGACGCAGCGCCATGTCCGGCGCGATCTCGGCGAACAGGCGGTGCACGACGCCCTTGTCCCTGACGACGGTCAGCACCCGGCGGCGCGAGTGGAGGTCACCGCGCTTGGCGAAGGTGATGAGCCGCTCGGCCAGCGGGCGCAGCCGCTTGGCCTTCGCCTCGGTCGTCGTGATCTGGTCGTGCTCGAACAGCGACGTGGCGAGGTTCGCCAGCATCAACCGCTCGTGCGCCGGGCCGCCGCCGAGGCGGGGACCCTTGGTGGGGGTAGGCATCGTTGTCTCCAGTCAGTCGTCAGGTCCGCGGTCTGGTGGTCGTCGGTGACGACCGCTCAGTACCGCTTCAGTACCGCTCGTCCTCGGCGAGAGCCCGGCCGTCGTCCCCGAGGTCGCCGAAGTCCGGACCACCCTCGGCGCTCGCCGGCACGTCGGCCATGTCGTCGTAGTCGTAGTCGTCGCCGTAGGTGTCGACGATCGCGCTCGGGTCGAACCCGGGCGGGCTGTCCTTGAGCGCCAGACCCATGCCGGAGAGCTTGGCCTTGACCTCGTCGATCGACTTCGCCCCGAAGTTGCGGATGTCGAGCAGGTCGGCCTCGCTGCGCGAGACGAGCTCGCCCACCGTGTGGATGCCCTCACGCTTCAGGCAGTTGTACGACCGGACCGTGAGGTCGAGGTCCTCGATCGGCAGCGCCAGGTCGGCCGCGAGCGCGGCGTCGGTCGGCGACGGGCCCATGTCGATGCCCTCGGCCTCGATGTTGAGCTCGCGGACCAGGCCGAACAGCTCGACCAGGGTCTTGCCCGAGGACGCCATGGCGTCGCGCGGGGCCATCGAGTTCTTGGTCTCGACGTCGAGGACGAGACGGTCGAAGTCGGTGCGCTGCTCGACACGGGTGGCCTCGACCGAGTACTTCACCGCGAGGACCGGGCTGTAGATGGAGTCGACCGGGATGCGGCCGATCTCGGCGTCGCCGGCCTTGTTCTGGGCGGCCGAGACGTAGCCGCGACCGCGCTCGACGGTCAGCTCCATCTCGATGCGGCCCTTGCCGTTGAGGGTGGCGATGTGCAGGTCGGGGTTGTGCACCTCGACGCCGGCCGGGGGCGCGATGTCCGCGGCGGTCACCGTGCCGGGACCCTGCTTGCGCAGGTACATGACCACGGGCTCGTCCTGCTCCGAGGAGACGACGAGCGACTTGAGGTTGAGGATGATCTCGGTGACGTCCTCCTTGACCCCAGGAATGGTCTGGAACTCGTGGAGGACACCGTCGACGCGGATCGACGTGACCGCGGCACCCGGGATGCTCGAGAGCAGGGTGCGACGGAGGGTGTTGCCGAGCGTGTAGCCGAAGCCGGGCTCGAGGGGCTCGATGACGAAGCGCGAGCGGTTGTCCGCCACGACCTCTTCGCTGAGCACGGGACGCTGTGCGATGAGCACTGTTCTCTTCCTTCCCACGGGCGACCGCTATATGACGCCTCGTGATGCGCCCGACCAGCTCTGTCTCTGGCCGGGTTTCCTGCTGATCCGGTATGCGGTGAGCCCACCGCGAGGGGACTCACCGCATACGGAGGACTTAGTTCTTCGAGTAGAGCTCGACGATCAGCTGCTCCGTGAGGATCGTGTCGATCTGCGCACGGGTCGGCAGCTGGTGGATGAGGATGGTGAGGTTGCCCTCGACCACCTGCATCCACGCCGGGATCGGCCGGTCGCCGAACGTCTGGCGGGCCAGCTCGAACGGGAACGTCTCGACCGACTGCTTGCGCACGGTGACGATGTCGAACTGCTCGACGCGGTACGACGGGACGTCGACGCGCTTGCCGTTGACCTCGAAGTGGCCGTGCGTCACGAGCTGACGGGCCGCCCGACGCGTCCGGGCCAGGCCCGCGCGGTAGACGACGTTGTCGAGCCGCGACTCGAGGATGGTCAGGAGGTTGTCACCGGTCTTGCCGGGACGGTTCGCCGCTTCCTTGTAGTAGCGGACGAACTGCTTCTCCATGACGCCGTAGGTGAAGCGGGCCTTCTGCTTCTCCTGCAGCTGGGTGAGGTACTCCTTCTCCTGGATCCGGCGACGGCCGTGCTGGCCGGGCGGGAAGGGACGGAGGTCGAAGTTCTTGTCGCCGCCGACGAGGTCGACCTTGAGCCGACGGGACTTCTTGGTGATGGGGCCGGTGTACCGAGCCATGGGTTATCGATTCTCCTTCTGGCTCAGACGCGACGGCGCTTGGGCGGACGGACGCCGTTGTGCGGCGAGGGCGTGACGTCGCTGATCGCTCCGACCTCGAGGCCGGTGGCGGTCAGCGAGCGGATCGCGGTCTCACGACCGGACCCCGGACCCTTGACGAACACGTCGACGCGCTTCATGCCGTGCTCCATGGCC
The DNA here is from genome assembly GCA_963757225.1 of uncultured Actinomycetota bacterium. Taxonomy (GTDB): domain Bacteria; phylum Actinomycetota; class Actinomycetes; order Actinomycetales; family Dermatophilaceae; genus Lapillicoccus. Next base: position 3,489 of record CAVWQU010000016.1, on the reverse strand, counting down.
CGGCGAGCGGCGGCCTCGGCGGCCATCTGCGCGGCGAACGGCGTGGACTTGCGCGAGCCCTTGAAGCCGACCTGGCCGGCCGAGGCCCACGAGATCACGGCGCCGGTGGGGTCGGTGATCGAGATGATGGTGTTGTTGAACGTGCTCTTGATGTGGGCGTGCCCGTGAGCGACGTTCTTCTTCTCCTTGCGGCGGACCTTCTTGGCGCCGGCCTGCGCTCGCTTCTGCGGGGGCATTACTTACCAACCTTCTTCTTGCCGGCGACCGTGCGCTTCGGGCCCTTGCGGGTCCGCGCGTTGGTCTTGGTCCGCTGACCGCGCACGGGCAGGCCGCGGCGGTGGCGGATGCCTTCGTACGAGCCGATCTCGACCTTGCGACGGATGTCGGCCGCGATCTCGCGGCGCAGGTCACCCTCGATCTTGACGTTCGACTCGAGGTAGTCGCGCAGGGCGACGAGGTCGTGGTCGGTCAGGTCCTTGACGCGGGTGTCCGGGTTGACGCCGGTGGCGGCCAACGCCTGGTTGGAGCGGGTGCGACCCACTCCGAAGATGTACGTGAGGGCGACCTCGACGCGCTTGTCGCGCGGCAGGTCGACTCCGACGAGTCGTGCCATATGGGGGTGTTCTCCCGTTTCGGGTTGCTCGGAGGTCTGGAGCAGTCACCGTTCCGGGCGCGTGGTGCGCTCCGGTCCCCGGCCTCCGAGCCGGGGGTGACGTCCTGGCGGTGCCAGGGGCCGGGTGCTGCGTCTTTTCTGTATGTCGTCGCGAAGCGCCGACTCGTGCGGGAGGAGCGGTGCTGGTCAGCCCTGGCGCTGCTTGTGGCGCAGGTTCTCGCAGATCACCATGACCCGCCCGTTACGGCGGATCACCTTGCACTTGTCGCAGATCTTCTTGACGCTCGGCTGGACCTTCATCTGCCTCGTGTCTTCTGCTGGGTGGGATGTCGAGCGGTCGTGCTCAGCGGTACCGGAAGACGATCCGGCCACGGTCGAGGTCGTACGGCGAGAGCTCCACCACCACGCGGTCCTCAGGGAGGATCCGGATGTAGTGCTGGCGCATCTTGCCCGAGATGTGGGCGAGTACCTTGTGACCGTTGCTCAGCTCGACCCGGAACATCGCGTTCGGGAGAGCCTCGACGATCGTGCCCTCGATCTCGATGACACCGTCCTTCTTGGCCATGTCCTCCGTCAATCCGTCGTGTGCGTGCTCAGAACAAGGAAAAATGGCGCTCGAGCACAGAACGCCCAACAGGCAATCTTACGGCAGGCCGCTGGTCTGGCCTAATCGGCCCCACCCCGCCGGAGCCGCCCTCGGAGGGGGTCTCGCTCGCTAGCGCGAAGCGGCCGTCGTAGCGGCCATTCTGTCGTGTTCACGACCATATGGCCGCTTCGGAAGCCGCTTCGGCGGACGTCCAGGCGGGATGTCGCGGCTGCGCCATCAGGCCGACCGGTCGCGGACGGGCGGCTGCCCGTCGGTATGCGGCGTCGATCCGGGCGAGGACCCGCTCCGGGTCCGTGGCGATCGAGACCGGCGTCACCGCAACGACCTCGATCCCGGCGGCCCGAAGATCCTCGTCAGCCGCGACCGTGGCCTCCCAGTCGAGCACACCGCTGTGGTAGGCGCGGGAGTGGACCATCACCGCCAGGGCGACGTCGTCGAACCAGAGGTCCGGCGTCGTGAGACGTCGGCCGCCGGGGTCGTGCAGCACAGGGTTGGCCCACGGCCGCGGCAGCCGGCTGGTGTCGTTGACCAACCTCAGGAGGTCGGCCTCCGGCACCGACCAGGCACCGAGGGCCGCCTCCGCGAGGGCTTGCCGCAGGAGTCGACGTCCGTGGTTGCTTCGGGCTTCCACCCAGTGCGCGAGGTCGTCGAGACGGACCAGTCGTTGCTGGACGGCATCGATGATGATCGCGCGAGCGGCAGCCTGGTCAGCGCAGCCGGCCGCCGCGTCCACGACGGCCCGGGATCGGCACGAGACGCTGAGCGGGCCGCGCGTGACGATCCGTTCGTCCAGCAGATAGCTGCGTGACACCTGGACCCATCCGACAGACCGCGTGGTCCGATGGGGCGGCACAAGGACCTGCACGGGCGGGGACACCGTGCATCCGGGCATCCCATGGATCGCCGCCGCTGTCATTCCTCCGAGCCACGCGTCGGGACCGGCGAACAGCAACGCCGCGACGAGCCGCTGGTGCACTGACGGCAGCCCGGGCTCGAGGAGGACCACTCGAGGGAGCACGACCCGCCAGTGGCGGCCCATCGCCCACCGAAGGCGGCCGACGCTCACCCCGCCGTCCAGCAGCTGCTTGCGGGTCGCGACGCCCGACTGCCGCGCGACCAGGTCGGCGAGCTCGGCCGGCACCCTCATACCGCCAGTCTCGGCCGGGTGCTGCCGCCGGAGGTCTGCGAGCTGCGCGCCGGTGGACGTCGGGACGACGAGGCCAGACCCTGTGGATAGCGATCCCGTCAGCGGACGCCCCGGACTCGTCGGCCCCGCGGGGCAGCGCCGGTCGTAGCGCTGCCCCGCGGGGCAGCGCCGGTCGTAGCGCCGTTCGTAGCGGCAGATGGGCTGCTCCAGCGACATCGTTCCCGCTATGGCCGCCGCTGCCGCCGGCGGCAGCCAGGACCGCCGGCGGGTGACCATGGGGCGGGGCCTTCATGAGGTGTACCTTTATTCATCACTTGGAGAAATAGAGGGTGACGATGACGCTGGTGCGCTCCTTCGACGAACCGTCGACGCTGGACGAGGTCGGCGGCAAGGCCGTGAACCTGTCGCGGCTGACCCGAGCAGGGTTTCCGGTGCCACCTGGCTTCGCCGTCACGACCGAGGCGTTCCGCACGGCCGTCCACGAGCACGGGCTGCGTGACCTGGTGGCCGGGGCCCTCGCCGACGCCGACCCCGACGACCCGGGCTCGGTCGACGAGGCCTCGGCTCGCATCCGCGCCGCGTTCGCCGAGGTGCCCGTCACCACCCTCCTCACCGAGCCCGTCGCCCAGGCCGTGCTCGACGCATACCGACGGATGGGCGGCGGCGCGGTCGCCGTGCGGTCGTCGGCCACGGCCGAGGACCTTCCCGACCTCTCGTTCGCCGGCCAGCAGGACACCCTGCTCGGCGTGACCGACGAAGCGGCCCTCCTCGCGGCCGTCGTCGAATGCTGGTCGAGCCTCTGGACCGCGCGGGCCATCACGTACCGACGCCGGGCCGGCATCCCCGAGGAGGCCGCGTCCTTGGCGGTCGCCGTGCAACGGATGGTCACCGCCGAGACGTCCGGCGTCCTGTTCACGGCCAACCCGCTGACCGGCCACCGTGGGCAGATGGCCATCGACGCGACGTTCGGGTTGGGCGAGGCCCTCGTCTCAGGCCTCGTCGAGCCCGACCATTACGTCGCCGACGCCGCGACCGGGCGGCTCCTCCACCGAACGCTCGGCGCCAAGGCCGTGACGACGGCGCCGCTCCCCGGGGGTGGTGTCGAGACCCGCGACAGTGACC
>CAVWQU010000015.1:0-10545 GCA_963757225.1 uncultured Actinomycetota bacterium | reverse complement strand
GCTGGCGGCGCTGTGGGGCACCGCGCTGCTCAGAGCCGGCTCGGACGTCTGGTACGTCGTCGACGGTCGTCGGCCCACGCCCCGCGACGAGGCTGCGGTCCGCATCCTCGGCGCCCGCCACCTGACGCAGGGCCTGCTCCAGGTGGCGATGCCGAGCAGGTGCCAGGGGCTCTACATCGCCGTCGACCTCACGCACGCGGCGTCGATGTTCTGGCTCGCGGCCGTGAGCGAACGGTGCCGAAGGCCGGCGATGGTCAGCGGGGTCGCGGCGCTGGCCACCGCCACGGTCACCCTGACGGCGCGGCGGGCTCGAGGGTCCGCGACGACCGAAGACGGTCACCGCCCGGGCGACGACGGATCTCGGCGACCACGGCGCGTTCGCGGTTCCGGAGCGCCTCGGCGGTGAGGTCTCGGCTCGAGGCGCCGCCGGGCGGTGCTCCGGAATGGTGCGCCAGGCGTCGTTCGACCCGGTCGAGCTCATCGAGCAGCTCGCGGAGGGGTAGCTCCCTGAGCCCGCCGTAGCCGACGCGGGACCCGGCGTTCTGAGGGGTCACGACCGGACCCCGGACAGCGTGGGGATGGAACGTACAACGAGGAGCGTCGCCATTGACGGTCCCTTTCGGACTTCGGTTACTGCCGCGCGGATGAGGTGCGCGGTACCCGATTGTCCCGCACCCAAACGCTCCGGCAACAGGGGTTTCGCGGCGGATGGATGCCGGTTCGGAGCGCTCGGCCGGGGGTACGTCTCTCGTATGTCGCTCTCCGCCACCCTGTCCCGGCTGGTTGACCGCTCGACGACGGCGGTGGAGCGGGCTGAAGTCCTCGACGCGCCGTCCGAGGCCCTCGACTCGCTCGTCTCCCGAATTCCGGCCGGGCCGGTCAAGGACCTGCTGTCGGGCGTCGCCTTCGGCCACCCGTTGCATCCGGTCCTGGTCACGGTCCCGATCGGCGCGTTCACCAGCGCCGTCGTCCTCGACCTCACCGGACGCGAGCAGTCGGCCGCCCGCACGCTGGTCGGGCTCGGGCTGGCGAGCAGCGTGCCGACGGCGCTGGCGGGGCTGACCGACTGGAGTGACACCCGCGGTGCCGAGCGGCGCGTCGGCCTCGCCCATCTCGCCCTCAACGTGGTCGGGCTGAGTGTCATCGCGGCGTCCTGGCTCTCACGGACCCGGAACCCCGGGCGTGGCCGGTTCGACACCCACGGCCCGTGGCTGACCCTCACCGGCTTCGGGATCGTCGGTGCCTCGGCATGGCTGGGTGGGCACCTCGCCCACGCCATGGGGGTCGGCGTCGACACGACGGCCTTCATGCGTCCCCCGACCGAGTGGGCCGACGCCGTCGCGGAGGCCGACCTCATCGACGGCCGGCCCGTCGTGGTCACCGTCGAGGCCACCCCGATCCTCGTTGTCCGGACCGGCGGCCGCCTCCACGCCCTCGCCGACCGCTGCACCCACCGCGGCGGCCCGCTGCACGAAGGGACGATCGCCGACGGGTGCGTCGAGTGTCCCTGGCACGCCAGCCGGTTCGCGCTCGCGGACGGCGCGGTCGTCCAGGGACCGGCCACCCGTCCCGCGCCGGTGTTCGAGACCCGCGTCGTGGACGGCCGGGTCCAGGTCCGGCGCGACGAGATCCGGACCCTGCGACTGAACCCCGTCGGCTGACCCCTCCGACCCGGACACCCGGCGCGAACCCCCTCCGGGTGAAGCAGAGCGCCCGCACACCGCACACCGCAGGAAGGTCAACCCCTTATGCCCACCATCAGCACCGGCCCTGGCGACGGATCCGGGGTCACGCTCCACTACGACGAGACCCCCGGAACCGGACGTCCCGTCGTCCTGATCCACGGCTGGCCGCTCAGCGGAGCCGCGTGGAGGACAACGTCCCGGACCTGGCCGCCGCCGGCTACCGCGTCGTCACCTATGACCGGCGCGGCTTCGGGGAGTCGGACCAGCCCTGACCGGCTACGACTACGACAGCCTCAGCGACGACCTCGCCACCCTCCTCGACCGGCTCGAGCTGACCGACGTCACGCTCGTCGGGTTCTCCATGGGCGGTGGCGAGGTCGCCCGCTACATCGCGACACGGGCAGGACCGGCTGCACAGCGTGGTCTTCGCGTCGGCGGTCCCGCCGTACCTCTCACGACCTCCGACAACCCGGAGGGTCCGCTGTCCAACACCCAGGCCGCCGGGATGACCGCCACGCTGACGGCCAACCGGGAGGCGTTCTTCGACGACTTCGTCACGCAGTTCTTCTCGGCGGACGGCCGGCTCGTCGTGACCGAGGAGCAACGCCAGGAGGCGTTGGCGCTCACCGAGCAGGCCAGCAAGGTGGCCGCCCTGGAGGCGATGGCGGCGTTCGGGTTCACCGACTTCCGCGACGACCTCACGGCGGTGACCGTGCCGACCCTGGTGATCCACGGCGACGCGGACGCGACAGTGCCGTTCGACGGCTCGGGCCGGCGGACCCACGAGGCGATCCCCCAGAGCGAGCTGCACGTCGTCGCCGGCGGTCCGCACGGGATCAACGTCAGCCATCGCGAGGAGTTCGACCGCGTGCTCGTGGACTTCCTCGCCCGCTGACGAGAGGCTCGGGTATGCCGCGGACCTCGCCTCGACGCCGGACGGGATCCGCGGCCGCCACGTCTGGATCCGGTGACCGGCTCGAGACCTACCGGGAGATGCGGGACTTCACCCGCACCGGGGAGCCGGCCGGTGCGGTGGTGCCCGTCGGGGCACTGCCGGTGGGGAGCCGGTTCGTCGTGCAGCGGCACCGCGCCCGCCGCCTGCACTACGACTTCCGGCTGGAGATGGGCGGCGTCCTGGCCAGCTGGGCGGTTCCGAAGGGCCCGACCCTCGACCCGTCGGTGCGCCGCGCCGCGTTCCACGTCGAGGACCACCCGCTCGAGTACTACGACTTCGAGGGCGTCATCCCGGCCGGCGAGTACGGCGGTGGCGACGTCATCGTGTGGGACGCCGGCACCTGGGACCACTACTACCAGCGCGAGGGTCGCGACCCGGTCGACGCGGTGGCCCGCGGCGAGCTCCACATGGAGCTGGACGGCCAGAAGCTGAAGGGCAAGTTCGTCCTCGTCCGGACCTCGGTGGACGACGCGGGCAAGGAGAGCTGGCTGCTCCTGCACAAGAAGGACGAGTTCGTGTCCCCCGGGTGGGACGCGGAGGAGCACCCGCGGTCAGTCCTGACCGGCCGTACCAACGACGAGGTCAAGGCCGACCCGGACCGGTTGTGGCGATCCGACCTGCCCGCCACCGAGGCCGCGATCGCCCTGCGTCCGCCCACCTTCGAGCCGGCCTCCCGGGCCGAGCTGCGGGCCCTCGACCGGCTCGGCGCGTCCGGCCGGTGGGAGGTCTTCGGTCGCGACGTCCGCCTGACGAACCTCGACAAGGTGCTGTTCCCGCCACGGAGGCGCGAGAAGCCGGTGACCAAGCGGGACCTGATCCGGTATGCGGCGCAGATCGCCCCCACCCTCGTCCCCTACCTGTCGCGACGCGCCCTGAACATGCACCGCTACCCGAACGGCGTTGGCACGGCTGGGTTCTGGCACAAGGAGCTGCCCGGCCATGCGCCGTCGTGGCTGACCCGGTGGGACAACCCGGGCGCCGACCCCGGCGAGACGCGGACGTACCTCGTCGCGGACGAGCCGGCCGCCGTGGTGTGGTCGGCGAACTACGGCGCGCTGGAGTGGCACGCCTGGACGTCGCGCGTCGAGGACCCGCATCTGCCGACCTACGCCCTGGTCGACCTCGACCCGGGGGACAAGACCACCTGGGCCGAGCTGCTCACGCTCGCGCGGCTGCACCGGACTGCGTTCGAGCACCTCGGCGTCGAGGCGTGGCCGAAGCTCACCGGTCGCCGGGGCATCCAGATCTGGGTGCCCATCGCGACCGGACCGTCGTTCGACGAGACCCGCGAGTGGGTGGAGCGGGTGTCACGCACCGTGGGCGCGGTCATGCCCGAGCTGGTGAGCTGGAAGTGGCAGGTCCGCGACCGATCGGGCCTGGCCCGGCTGGACTACACCCAGAACGCGATCAACAAGACCCTGGTGGCCCCCTACAGCCCGCGGGCCGCTCCGGGGGCGCCGGTCTCCGCGCCGATCGAGTGGGACGAGCTCGACGATCCCAGGCTCCGGCCCGACCGCTACACGATCCGGACGGTCCTGCGCCGCCTCGACGAGCGCGGCGACCTCTTCGCCCCGCTCCTCACGACCCGCCAGCGCCTCCCACCCCTGCACTGACGATCTAGTCTCAGGCTCATGGCCAGCGCCTTGCCCCGGGACGTCACGCCGATGCTCGCCACGGCGGGCACGCTGCCGGAGAAGGACGAGGGCTGGGCCTACGAGATCAAGTTCGACGGCGTGCGCGTCCTCACCTTCGTCGAGAAGGGTCAGGCCCGGCTGGTCACCCGCAACGGCAACGATGTGACGTCCTCCTACCCCGAGGTCGCGGACATCGCCGGTGCCCTCGACGGTCACGCGGCGATCCTCGACGGCGAGGTGGTCGTGTTCGACCCGAAGGGCCGGACCGACTTCTCGCTGCTCCAGTCGAGGATGCACGTCCGCGCGCCGTCCGAGGCGCTGCGCCGCTCGGCGCCCGTCAAGCTCCTCGTCTTCGACCTGCTCCACCTCGACGGCGAGTCACTGATGCCGCGCTCCTACGACGAACGTCGGACGGCGTTGCTCGACCTCCGTCTCAAGGGCTCGGCCTGGGACACACCGCGGGCCGTCGAGGGCGACGGCCCGACGATCCTCGAGGCGTCCCGCGAGCAGGGACTCGAGGGGATCATGGCCAAGCTGCGGTCGGCGCCGTACCTGCCCGGCCGCCGAGTCACGACCTGGCTCAAGGTCAAGAACATCCGCCGCACCTCGGCCGTGGTCGTCGGGTGGCGGCCTGGTGAGGGCAACCGCGAGGGCCATCTCGGCTCGCTGCTCCTCGGCGTCCACGGTGAGGGCGGGTTCGAGTATGCCGGTCAGGTCGGGACCGGGTTCACTGCCACGACGCTCGGGCAGCTGGAGGCGCTGCTGGAGCCCCTGACCGTCGACACGTCGCCGTTGGACCAGGTCGTCCCGCGGGCGCAGGCCCGCGACGCGCGGTGGGTGCGCCCGGAGCTGGTGGCCGAGGTCGACTACACGGAGTGGACGCGTGACGGCCGGATGCGGCACCCATCGTTCAAGGGGTTGCGCGACGACTACGACCCGGCCGACGTGGTGCGCGACTGATCACGGCGGAGGGTGGTGGCCCTGATCAGGGCCACCACCCTCCGCGGTGTTGCGGTTCCGGTGAGGTGCGCTACGCCTCGACCGCGTCCAGGTCCTCGACCCGTCGGATCCGGACGACCGGGGACCACAGCAGCCAGAGGATCCCGAGGCAGCCGCCGACCCCGGCCACCACGAGCGTCGTCGGTACACCTACCCACTCCGCCATGAACCCGCCCAGCAGCGCGCCCAAGGGCCGGACGCCGTAGTTCACCGTCGCATACGCGCCGGCCGAGCGGCTGCGCATCCGGTCCGGGGTGACGGCCGTCTGGATCGAGTTGACGTTGATGTCGTAGAGCATCACGCCGACCGACCCGACGAACTCGACGGCTGCCAGCACGGCGATCTTCACCCCGTCCGGGCCGGACGCGAGTGGGATGAACGCCAGCGGGGCGCTGAACAGCACGGCCCCGACGACGCCCGCGAAGCCCGGTCCGATTCGACGGGCGACCCGTGACGCGAACACCGCGCCCACGAGCCCGCCCACGGCACCGATCCCGAAGGCCAGTCCGATCTGCCCCGGGTCGAGCCCCAGGGTGCGGCTGGCGAAGAGGATCACGACGGCGGACGCCACGAACGAGAAGAGGTTGACCACCGTCGAACAGCCGAGCGTCGCGCGCAGGTAAGGGTGCCGGCGCAGGAACCTCAGCCCCTCAACCGACCGCCGCCAGAGCCCCTCGCCGGCTCCCGCGACCGGCGGTTCGTCGACCTGGACCGAGCCGATCGCCAAGGCCGATCCGAGGAACGACACCGCGTCGACGACCATCGCCACCGGTGCGGTGAGCGCCTGGATGAGCAGGCCGCCCAGCGCGGGACCTGCGATGAACGACCCGGAGCGCGTGGCGCTCAGCAACGAGTTCGCTTGCAGGTACTGGTCGCGGCGGACCAGCCGGGCGAAGAACGGCGGGTAGGAGGTCTGGTAGAGCACGCCGCCGGCGCCGAGGACCAGCGCAACCGCGTACAGCAGCCACATCGACATGAACCCGGCCAGGTGCGCGACGGGCAGGACGGCGACCGCTGCCGCCTGAATCAGGTTGGCGACGACGAGGAGGCGCTTCTTGCGACGCTGGTGGTCCACCCACGCGCCGACGACGAGCGAGAGCAGGTTGGGCGCCCAGATCGCCGCAGTCAGGACGCCGACCTCGGCTGCGCTGGCGTGCAGTGTCGTGACGGCGATGAGCGGCAGGGCCAGCTCGGAGATCCGGTCGCCGAGCTGCGAGACGGTCTGTCCGGACCAGTAGGTCGCGAACCGGCGGTCGCGCCAGAGGGGACGGGTCTGCGTATCGCTGAGGCCGGTCATGACGCCGGTCCTCCGGGAGCCTCCGGATCGGCCGCGGGGAGGGTGTAGCGCAGCACCCGCACCCAACGGGCCTCGGCCGGGTGGGTGTCCGACGGGTCGTCCTTGCGCAGCACGTACGGCGCGAGCAGCCGCTCGATGGCCTCCTCGACCTGGTCCAGCTCGGCCGGGGTGACGACGATCCGGGTGTTGGCCCGACCGGCCAGGCGCCGCCACTGCGGCTCCAGACGAGGCTCGTCCTCGGCGCGCCAGCGGCCGACGATGTCACCGTCCACGCTCTCCATGACCTGCTCGAGCGCCCGGGCCGCCTCGAGCGAGTCGTCCTCCGGCTCCCCCGCGAACCGGAACCCGCGCGACACGGCCTCCCACCATCGCTCACGACCGTGATCACGTCGGGCCTGCGCCTCGGACGCGTCACGGACCAGGCCGTGGAGGGCGAGCTGACGCAGGTGCCAGCTGGTCACCGACGGGCTCGCGCCGACCGACTCGGACAGGCGGGTCGCGGTCGACGGCCCGTCCGACTGGAGCCGGGTCAGGATGGCCAGCCGCACCGGGTGGGCCAGGGCGCGCATGCCGCGCGCGTCGAGCTCGACGTCGCCGTAAGGATTGGCCATGACCGTCCTTTGAGAGATTTCTATCGATAGAAACCTCTCATAGGGTCAGGCCGCGGTCAACCCGTCCTCGGGCATGAGGAACCAGTGCCGCGCGAAGCAGCGCACCTTCACGTGGGCGACCCCGCCGGTCCCGCCGTCGTCGCGCCACTCCACCCACGCCGGCATCCCGCACTCCGGGCAGTAGACCAACGGCAGGGGCGAGAGCTTCGGGGCGTCGAGGCTCCTCTCCGGGGCCGACGCCTCGCTGGGCGCATGGTCGTTTGGCATGTGGTGAGGAGGGACCGACCCCGGGCTCTGATGCAGGTTCGGTGTCGGTTGGCGGAGTTACGACGCGCGCCGGTTCGCCGACACTCCTTGCTCGTCGATGGCGGCGCGCAGCGCCGCGTACGACGCGATGAGGGTGCGGCGCTCGACCACGAGGTTCGGGTCGGTCACGGAGCAGCCGGCGGCCACCCACGCGTCCGACAGAGCCATCGCCTCCACCCGCAACCCTGCGGCCTCCCGAACGGTCTGCTCCGGGACGGCGTACACGTAGGAGTACAGGTGGGCGACCGCATCGACGAGATCGTTCTCGGTGACGCCTTCTTCACGCTGGTGCACCCGGTGGATCCGCCACCAGTCGACCTCGCGACGCGCGGCTTCGACCGGGTCGATCGCCAGGTCACCGTGGTCCTTGACCATCACATAGAAGCGCCGCATGAAGTCGCGCGCGGCATCCGGGTCGTTGTCGGGGTACGGCGCCCAGACCTGGTTGGCCCGCAGGACGAGCCATGCGCCGACGAGGGTCCGTCGCGGACCCATCCCGAACCCAGCCGAGACCAGTCCGATCGAGTCCCGCAGGAATGCCGCCCACTCGTGTCGGTAGTAGTGCACCCACGCGTCACACTCGCGGTCACCCAGGACGACCGCGTCGAAGGTGTAGGCGTCGCTCACGAGACCTCCCCGAACGCCGGGCCGATCTCCGCATCCTCCACCTCCGCCGGCCGACGGGAGAGCCGAACCGGCCTACCCGACGCGACCCGCAGGGACGTCGGGTGCCGGATCGCGGGAACCGGTCTCGTAGACCGCCTCGGCGAGGAGGGCGAGGTGCCGGGTCCCCCGATGGCGTCGCACGGTGAGGCTGAGGTCGGCGATGGAGGAGTTGACGACATGGTGTGCTTCGCCCCAAGGACCGCCGTAGTCCCATCCGACCGAGTCGCCCGCGCGACGCCGGAACAGACCGGAGACCTCCACGTCTCGACCGGTCATCCGGAAACAGCACTCGTGCCCGGACACGTCGACCGAGGTCCCTCGCAGCCGGGTCAGCCCGCCCAGCCGCAGCCGCTCCCCGTCGAGCACGAGCAGGCCGTTGGCCACCCAGGGGGTGAGCCGGCCGCGGACCAGGAGCCGCCCGGCGCCGATGTCGAGGTGACAGCCGTCGACGCCGATGTCGTTGCCCTGCAACCACACCCACCGCTCGGCGTGCTCCGCTCCCCAGTTGTGTCCGATCATCCCGCGCCAGCCCGCCAGGTCGTGCTCCGTGCCGTCGATGCTGAGCGTGCCGCCGAAGGTCGACGCCGGGTTGAGGGTCTCGAGCTTGGTGCGGGGCAAGGGTGCGCGATACAGCCGGTCGGGCCGGAGGTGCCGGAACGCGGCGAGGCCGTCGTCGAAGGCCAGATCCCAGGACACGGTCGTCCCACCCACGGTGAGATGCCCACTCGCCGAGTTGGCGGCGAGCACCCCTCCGGCCACCTCCACGTACGCGCCGGCCGGGTAGCCCACCTCGTCGGCGGTGACGGACCGGCGCAGCGCGACCGGCGGTCCGTGACCGAACGCCGTGAACCAGAGGGCGCCGCTCAGGCGACCGTCGGCGTCCTGGAGCGTCGTGTACCGCACCCACACCGCCCGCCCGCCCTCCGGAGCCGCGGCCTTGAGGAAGAAGCTCTCGTATGCGCCGCGCCCGGCGGGCAGTGTCGGCCCCTGGGCCCGGGCCCGCAGGCCCGTCACGGCGCATCCACCCCTGGTGCGGGCATACCAGAGTTGTACCGCTCGCGGCCCGCGGGCGGTACGGGTGACTAGCCGGCGGCGCCGGAGAAGAGGTCGACCAGCTCGCGGTTGAAGGCCGGCAGGTCGTCCGGCTTGCGGCTCGTGACCAGCCAGCCGTCGCGGACGACCTCCTCGTCGACCCATGTCCCGCCGGCGTTGCGGATGTCGGTCTGGAGGCTCGGCCAGGACGTCAGGCGTCGCCCGTCCAGGACGCCGGCCTCGACCAGGGTCCACGGGGCGTGGCAGATCGCGGCGACCGGCTTCCCGGCGTCGACGAACCCCTTGACGAACCGGACCGCGTCGGCGTCCGCCCGCAACGCGTCCGGGTTGGCCACCCCGCCCGGCAGGACGAGTCCGTCGAAGTCCGAGACGGACGCCTGGGCGAACGTGGTGTCGACGTCGAACGTGTCGCCCTTGTCGAGGTGGTTGAAGGCCTGCGCCCTGCCGGGCTCGAGCGATACGAGGACGGGCGTGCCGCCGGCGGACTTGACGGCGTCCCACGGCTTCTCGAGCTCCACCTGTTCGATCCCCTCGTTCGCGACCGCGAAGGCGATGGTCTTGCCCTGCAGAGGGGACGAGCTCATGAGGCTCCCTCCAGGTCGACGGTCCCGGTGTCTCCGGACTTCGGCGGGTTGCCGGTCACCCGCGCCTTGACCATGTCGAGGGTCATCGCCAGCCGGCCGGGACTGTCCCAGTACTGCGCGGACTCCCCCGACACCTTGACGACGACGACCGACTGGTCGTCCTCACCCTCGGGGAACCACGCTTCGGTGAAGGTGTTCCAGAGCTCCTTCTTCTTCTCCACGTCGTCGACCACGTGAGCGGACCCGGTGAGCGAGAGCCACGCGCTCGTGCCGGCGTAGGAGACGTTCACGTGCGGCCGTGCGGTGAGGTTGCGGACGGTCTCGGAACGGGCGTTGGCGATGAACCATGCGTCGCCGTCGAACTCCGCCTCCTGCGTGGTCATCGGCGCGGCGTGGAGGTTGCCATCCGCGGCGGTGGTGACGACCATGCAGGTCCGGACGTCCTTCATGATCGACCGGACGGTCTCGAGCGACGTCGGGTCGGTCGCCGGGTTGCTCGCCGGGTTGGTCGTATGCGTGTCACTGGTCATGCGGGTCCCTTACCCGCAGGTCGCCGGCTCAACCACGACCGATCGCGGAGATCATCCCCGGCAAGTCAGCAGGTGGGACTCATGCCTTCTTCACAATTCGGTGCCAATGGAGCGCTGGTAACCCCGACGAAACGTGCCGACCGGTAGGTTGCGCAAATGACCGACGCACCGGCGGACTCGCGCCAGGACCCGGACGGCTCAACGCCTCCGCCGCCGCAGGGCGGC